>NZ_BMNT01000167.1:297-500 GCF_014646695.1 Sphaerisporangium melleum | reverse complement strand
CCGAACTGTCTCACGACGTTCTAAACCCAGCTCGCGTACCACTTTAAATGGCGAACAGCCATACCCTTGGGACCGACTTCAGCCCCAGGATGTGATGAGCCGACATCGAGGTGCCAAACACCGCCGTCGATATGAACTCTTGGGCGGTATCAGCCTGTTATCCCCGGAGTACCTTTTATCCGTTGAGCGATGGCCCTTCCATT
>NZ_BMNT01000166.1 GCF_014646695.1 Sphaerisporangium melleum | reverse complement strand
GGCAAGATCTACGCCTGGGACGTGGTCAACGAGGCCTACGCCGACGGCAACTCCGGCGGACGCCGCAGCTCCAACCTGCAGTCCACCGGCAACGACTGGATCGAGGTGGCCTTCCGCACCGCGCGCGCCGCCGACCCGGCCGCCAAGCTCTGCTACAACGACTACAACATCGACAACTGGACCTGGGCCAAGACGCAAGGCGTCTACAACATGGTCAAGGACTTCAAGGCTCGCGGCGTGCCGATCGACTGCGTGGGCCTGCAGTCCCACTTCAACAGCGGCAGCGCCTACAACGCCAACTACCGCACCACCATCTCCAGCTTCGCCGCCCTCGGCGTGGACGTGCAGATCACCGAGTTGGACGTCCAGGGCGCCTCGGCCACCACCTACGCCAACATCGTCAACGACTGCCTGGCCGTGCCCCGCTGCGCCGGCATCACCGTCTGGGGCGTCCGCGACCAGGACTCCTGGCGCAGCGGCGACACCCCGCTGCTGTTCAGCGG
>NZ_BMNT01000165.1 GCF_014646695.1 Sphaerisporangium melleum | reverse complement strand
TGCGGCGTTCGTGGAGTTGGCGCTGCAGGTGGGGGCCGAGGCCGGGTGTGGGTCGCTGGAGGAGTTGACCATCGGGGCGCCTTTGGTGGTGCCGGTGGCCGGTGGTGTTCGGTTGCAGGTGCTGCTGGGTGGGGTGGACGAGGACGGCCGGCGTCCGGTGACGATCCACTCCCAGTTGGAGGACGCCGCAGGCTGGACCCAGCACGCGCAGGGCATGTTGATCGCCGCCTCGGAGTTGGAGCCGATCGAGAGGATGGAGCAGTGGCCGCCGGCCGGTGCTCAGCCGGTCTCGGTTGACGGTCTGTACGAGGACCTCGCGCAGGTGGGTCTTGGGTATGGGCCGGTGTTCCAGGGTGTGGTGGCGGCGTGGCGTGCGGGTGGGGTGGTGTACGCCGAGGTCGTGCTGCCGGAGCAGGGTCGGGTGGATGTTTCGCGGTTCGGGGTGCATCCGGCGTTGCTGGATGCGGCGTTGCATGGGATCGGGTTGGGTGGTCTGCTGCCGG
>NZ_BMNT01000164.1:299-508 GCF_014646695.1 Sphaerisporangium melleum | reverse complement strand
TCCTGGATCATTTTGAACACCGGCTCGTAGCATTCCGACAGGTTGGTGGTGTCGGTGGGCCAGTAGTTCATCGGCAGATTGGCGTTGATGGTGTACTTGGAGTCCCACGACGGCGTGAGCGAGTCGTTCCAGATGCCCTGCAGGTTGGCGGGCTGGCTGCCGGGGCGCGAGGAGCTGATCAGCAGGTAACGGCCGAACTGGAACAGCAA
>NZ_BMNT01000164.1:0-251 GCF_014646695.1 Sphaerisporangium melleum | reverse complement strand
AACTGCGGGTCGTTGACGCTGTTGTGCTGGGCGATCCGTACGTCGGTCGGCTGGTCGGCCGCCGAGGTACGACCGAGATCGAGCTCGGTCCGGCCGAACAGCTTCTGGTAGTCGGCCACGTGCCGGTCGCGCAGCGCGTTGTACTCCTTGCCCTGGGCCGTGTCGAGGTGCTCGCGCGCGATGCCCTGGTAGTCGCCGCTGACATCGCGGTAGTTGACGTAGCTGGAGCCGATGGAGACCAGCAGCGTGAC
>NZ_BMNT01000163.1:300-509 GCF_014646695.1 Sphaerisporangium melleum | reverse complement strand
TCCTGGATCATTTTGAACACCGGCTCGTAGCATTCCGACAGGTTGGTGGTGTCGGTGGGCCAGTAGTTCATCGGCAGGTTGGCGTTGATGGTGTACTTGGAGTCCCAGGAGGGGGTCAGCGAGTCGTTCCAGATGCCCTGCAGGTTGGCGGGCTGGCTGCCGGGGCGCGAGGAGCTGATCAGCAGGTAGCGGCCGAACTGGAACAGCAG
>NZ_BMNT01000163.1:0-251 GCF_014646695.1 Sphaerisporangium melleum | reverse complement strand
AACTGCGGGTCGTTGACGCTGTTGTGCTGGGCGATCCGTACGTCGGTCGGCTGGTCGGCCGCCGAGGTACGACCGAGGTCCAGCGTCGTGCGGTTGAACAGGGTCTGGTAGTCGGCCACGTGCCGGCCGCGCAGGTCGTCGAAGGTCCGGCCGCCGGCGGCGTCCAGGTACCGCCGCGCGATGCCCTGGTAGTCGCCGCTGACATCGCGGTAGTTGACGTAGCTGGAGCCGATGGAGACCAGCAGCGTGAC
>NZ_BMNT01000162.1 GCF_014646695.1 Sphaerisporangium melleum | reverse complement strand
GAGGAGATCACCCGCGACATCCCGAACGTGTCGGAGGAGGTCCTGGCCGATCTGGACGAGCGGGGCATCATCCGCATCGGGGCCGAGGTGGTGCCCGGGGACATCCTGGTGGGCAAGGTCACGCCCAAGGGCGAGACCGAGCTGACGCCCGAGGAGCGGCTGCTGCGCGCGATCTTCGGTGAGAAGGCGCGTGAGGTGCGTGACACCTCGCTGAAGGTCCCGCACGGTGAGATGGGCAAGGTCATCGGCGTGCGCGTGTTCAGCCGCGAGGAGGGCGATGAGCTTCCTCCGGGGGTGAACGAGCTGGTCCGGGTGTACGTCGCGCAGAAGCGCAAGATCACCGATGGTGACAAGCTGGCGGGCCGGCACGGCAACAAGGGCGTCATCTCCAAGATCCTCCCCGTGGAGGACATGCCGTTCCTGGAGGACGGCACCCCGGTCGACATCATCCTCAACCCGCTGGGCGTGCCCGGCCGGATGAACGTCGGCCAGGTCCTGGAGACCCACCT
>NZ_BMNT01000161.1 GCF_014646695.1 Sphaerisporangium melleum | reverse complement strand
GCGAGCGTCGCCGCGGCGACCGCCGGATGCGGCAAGACCCCCACGCTGAGAAGCGGGACGATCCAGATCACCAGCAGCGGCAAGAGCCGCAGCTACATCCTGCGGGTCCCCGACAACTACAACAACAACAACCCCTACCGGCTGATCTTCGGCCTGCACTGGCTGGGCGGCACCTCCACCGACGTCGCCACCGGCCAGACCGTGCAACGCGACGTGTGGAACTACTACGGCCTGCAGCGCCTGGCCAACAACACCGCCATCTTCGTCGCCCCCCAGGGCTTCAACAACGGCTGGGGCAACTCCAATGGTGAAGACGTCACCTTCATCGACGACATCATCCGCCAGGTCGAAGGCGACCTGTGCGTCGACACCACCCAGCTGTTCGCCACCGGCTTCAGCTACGGCGGCGCCATGTCCTACTCCCTGGCCTGCTCCCGCGCCACCGTCTTCCGCGCCGTCGCCGTCCAGTCCGGCGGCGTCCTCAGCGGCTGCAGCGGCGGCACCCAGCCCATCGCCTACATGGGCATCCACGGC
>NZ_BMNT01000160.1 GCF_014646695.1 Sphaerisporangium melleum | reverse complement strand
TGAGCAGGGCGGGGTGGCTCTGTCGGACGGTGAGCGGGTGCTGCTGCGGCCGGTGCTGGTGGGGCGCAGTGCGGCCAAGCTGGAGGCGATCGCGGCGCGGCACGGCATCCCCGACTGGACGACCGACCTCGCGGCGGCCCTCGCCGACGACCGCAACGCCGTGTACTTCGACGCGCAGACCACCAGCGCCAGGGTCGCGGCCGTCATGCGGGCCGTCGAGGCGGGCAAACACGTCTACGTCGAGAAGCCGACCGCGGAGACCACCGACGACGCTGTCGCCCTGGCGCGGGCGGCCCGCGAGGCCGGGGTGAAGAACGGCGTCGTCGCCGACAAGCTGTTCCTGCCCGGACTGCTGAAGTTGCGGCGTCTGATCGAGGGTGGGTTCTTCGGCCGGATCCTCTCGGTACGCGGCGAGTTCGGTTACTGGGTGTTCGAGGGTGACTGGCAGGCGGCGCAGCGGCCCTCGTGGAACTACCGGGCAGAGGACGGCGGCGGCATCGTGCTCGACATGTTCCCGCATTGGGCGTATGTGCTGGAGAACCT
>NZ_BMNT01000159.1 GCF_014646695.1 Sphaerisporangium melleum | reverse complement strand
TGAGCAGGGCGGGGTGGCTCTGTCGGACGGTGAGCGGGTGCTGCTGCGGCCGGTGCTGGTGGGGCGCAGTGCGGCCAGGCTGGAGGCGATCGCGGCGCGGCACGGCATCCCCGACTGGACGACCGATCTGGCGGCGGCCCTGGCCGATGACGGCACCGCGGTGTACTTCGACGCGCAGACCACCAGCGCCAGGGTCGCGGCCGTCATGCGGGCCGTGGAGGCGGGCAAGCACGTCTACGTCGAAAAGCCGACCGCGGAGACCACCGACGACGCGATCGCCCTGGCACGGGCGGCCCGCGAGGCCGGCGTGAAGAACGGCGTCGTCGCCGACAAGCTGTTCCTGCCCGGACTGCTGAAGCTGCGGCGTCTGATCGACGGCGGCTTCTTCGGCCGGATCCTCTCGGTACGCGGTGAGTTCGGTTACTGGGTGTTCGAAGGCGACTGGCAGGCGGCGCAGCGGCCCTCCTGGAACTACCGGGCAGAGGACGGCGGCGGCATCGTGCTCGACATGTTCCCGCATTGGGCGTATGTGCTGGAGAACCT
>NZ_BMNT01000158.1 GCF_014646695.1 Sphaerisporangium melleum | reverse complement strand
TGGACACACTGTTGGGTCCTGAGGAAACGGGCTTTGGCTTGCGTGGCCGTGTCGACGGTCGCGGAGCTGGTTCGGGTTCTCGTTTGCGGGGCCGGTCTCCTGTCATACCGCTGGTCGCTCTGTTGTTCGCAGGGTGGTCGGGTCTGGTGGTGGGTGTGATCGGTGGGCCTGTTTGTTGTTTGTGAATTGCATAGTGGACGCGAGCATCTTTGTGGCCAAGTTTTTTAGGGCACACGGTGGATGCCTTGGCATCAGGAGCCGATGAAGGACGTGGGAGGCTGCGTTAAGCCTCGGGGAGTCGCCAACCAGACGTTGATCCGGGGATGTCCGAATGGGGAAACCTAGCACCAGTCATGTGGTGTTGCCGCCGTCTGAATGTATAGGGCGGTTGGTGGTAACGCGGGGAAGTGAAACATCTCAGTACCCGTAGGAAGAGAAAACAATAGTGATTCCGTGAGTAGTGGTGAGCGAAAGCGGATGAGGCTAAACCATGCGCGTGTGATAGCCGGCGGGTGTTGCGTGTGTGGGGTTGTGGGACCCTCTGG
>NZ_BMNT01000157.1 GCF_014646695.1 Sphaerisporangium melleum | reverse complement strand
TGCATCATTTAGGCTCGACAGCGATGACTAGCGATGGCCAGGGGGCAGGCGGGCCGCGCCGCCCCGTCGAGGACGAGGTACACGTGGTCGCGGAAGACACCAAACCGGCTGGTAAGGGCGGTAAGGCGAAGAAGGGCTCGTTCTGGCGGGAGCTTCCGGTGCTGGTGGTGGTGGCGCTGGTGCTGGCGCTCATCATCAAGAGTTTCGTGGTCCAGGCGTTCTATATTCCGTCCGAGTCGATGGAGAACACCCTGCTGGTGAATGACAGGGTGCTGGTGAACAAGCTGGTGTATCACACGCGTGATATCGAGCGTGGTGACATCGTGGTGTTCTCCGGGGTTGATTCGTGGGCCAATGAGGTGGAGTTGCCTCCGCCGTCGAATCCGGTGGCGGGGTTCTTCCGGTGGGTGGGTACGGCTTTTGGTGTGGTTCCGGGGGAGAAGGATTACATCAAGCGGGTGATCGGTCTGCCGGGTGACACGGTGAAGTGCTGTGACGCCAAGGGCCGGATCACGGTGAACGGCGTGCCACTGGACGAGAAGGCGTA
>NZ_BMNT01000156.1 GCF_014646695.1 Sphaerisporangium melleum | reverse complement strand
TTTTGGGGAGTTGTTGGGGTGGTTGGCGGTGGGGGATTGGTCGGGGGTTGTTCCGGTGGGTTTGCCGGTGGGGCAGGTGGTGGTTCGTGAGCGGGTGAATGGGACGGGGGGTGTGGTTCCGGAGGGTGTTCTGCATGGGGGGTTTTTTGAGTGGGCGGGGCGTTTTCCGGGTCGGGTGGCGTTGGTGGGGGATGGGGTTTCGGTTTCGTATGGGGAGTTGGCTGGGCGTGCTTTGGAGGTGGCGGGGTTTTTGCGGGGGGCTGGTGTGGGGGTTGGTGATGCGGTGGGTGTGGTGATGCCGCGGGGTGTTGATCAGGTGGTTGCGGTGTTGGGGGTGTTGGCGGTTGGTGGGGTTTATGTGCCGGTGGGGGTGGATCAGCCGGTGGTGCGGCGGGAGCGGATGTTGGCGGGTGCGGGGGTGGTGTGTGTTTTGACGGGGGTGGATGTGTGTTGGGGTGCGGTGCCGTTGGCGGGGCCGGTGGGGGTGTCGGGGGGTGATTTGGCGTATGTGATTTTCACGTCGGGTTCGACGGGTGAGCCGAAGGGTGTGG
>NZ_BMNT01000155.1 GCF_014646695.1 Sphaerisporangium melleum | reverse complement strand
ACGGTGTCCAGGCGGACGGGGCGGTCGCCGTCGTACTCGATGGTCACCTGGGTCTTGCCGTCCGGCCGCAGATAGGGCACGGTGCCGTTCTTGCGGACCTCCGACAGCCGCCGCGCCATCCGGTGCGCCAGCGTGATCGGCAGCGGCATCAGCTCGGGCGTCTCACGCGTGGCGTACCCGAACATCAGACCCTGGTCACCGGCACCCTGACGGTCCAGCTCGTCGGCGACCTCACCCTCACGGGCCTCATAGGCGTCGTCCACACCCTGGGCGATGTCCGGCGACTGCGCACCGATCGACACCGACACCCCGCAGGACGCCCCGTCGAACCCCTTGTGCGACGCGTCGTACCCGATCTCCAGGATCTTCTCCCGGATCAGGCCCGGGATGTCGACATAGGTCTCCGTCGTCACCTCACCGGCGACGTGCACCTGACCCGTCGTGATCAAAGTCTCGACCGCGACCCGGCTCTTGGGATCGCCCTTGAGCATGGCGTCGAGGACGGCGTCGCTGATCTGGTCGGCGATCTTGTCCGGGTGACCCTCGGTGACCGACTCGGA
>NZ_BMNT01000154.1 GCF_014646695.1 Sphaerisporangium melleum | reverse complement strand
TGGTGGTGGTGCATGGGGTTCGTCATCTGCTGTTGGTGAGTCGTCGGGGGTTGGCGGCTGCGGGGGCGGTGGAGTTGGTGGCGGAGCTTTCGGGGTTGGGGGCGGAGGTTTCGGTCGTCGCGTGTGATGTGGGTGATCGGGAGGCGCTGGCGCAGGTTGTGGGTTCGGTGCCGGTTGAGCGTCGGTTGCGTGGTGTGGTGCATGCGGCGGGGGTTGCGGACAACGGTTTGGTGGGGTCGTTGTCGGCTGGTCGGTTTGAGGGGGTTTTGCGGGCGAAGGCGGATGCGGCGTGGCATCTGCACGAGCTGACCGCAGATCTTGATCTGTCGGCGTTCGTGTTGTTCTCGTCGGCGGGTGGGTTGGTGTTGGCGGCGGGGCAGGCGTCGTATGCGGCGGCGAATGTGTTCTTGGATGCGTTGGCGGTGGTGCGGCGGTCGTCGGGGTTGGCAGGGACGTCGTTGGCGTTCGGGTTGTGGGATGTGGCGACGGGGTTGTCGGGGTGGCTGGGCCGTGCGGATGTGGAGCGGTTGCGGCGTGGGGGTCTGCCGGCGTTGTCGGTGGATGAGGGT
>NZ_BMNT01000153.1 GCF_014646695.1 Sphaerisporangium melleum | reverse complement strand
TCCCCCAACGCCGCCAGATTCGCCCCGAACGTGTTGGTCTCCACACAATCAACACCAACAGCGAAATACGCGTCATGCACGTCCCGGACGATGTCGGGGCGGGTCACGTTCAGGACCTCATTGCAGCCTTCATGGCCGTCGAAGTCGTCCAGCGAGGGATCGCGGTCCTGGAGCATGGTCCCCATGGCGCCGTCGGCGACGAGGATTCGCCGGCCGAGCAGTTCGCGGAACGTCGTCATCAGAAACCTCCGAGGAGACCCCCGCCTTCCGGCGGGGGAGGAATCGGACCCCTGCCGAGCAGGGTCGGGGAAGGCGAAGGGGTCACCGGTGCTCAGACGGCCTCGCGCAGTGCCTCCGCGCGGTCGGTGCGCTCCCAGGAGAAGTTCGGCTCCTCACGGCCGAAGTGACCGTAGGCCGCGGTCGGCGAGTAGATCGGCCGCAGCAGGTCCAGATCACGGATGATCGCCGCCGGACGCAGGTCGAAAACGCGCAGGATCGCCTGCTGGATCTTCTCCACCGCGACCTTCTCGGTGCCGAAGGTCTCCACGAACACACCCACCGGGTGCGCCTTGCCGATCG
>NZ_BMNT01000152.1 GCF_014646695.1 Sphaerisporangium melleum | reverse complement strand
ACAAGACCGGCATCGTCCTGCTGGCCTGGCTCGCCGGGCACCAGGACGCGTTCGTCATGGTGAACGGCGCGCACAGCAACCGGTCGATCCTCCACCTGTCCGAGGTGTTCCGCCTCGCCGACCAGGCCGGGCTGCTGCCCGACCCCGGCCTGGCCGCCGCACGCATGCGCGCCCTGCTCGCCACCGCCGGGGTGACCGGATGAGTCCGGCCCGCCTGTCCCTCAACCAGTGGACGACCCGGCGCTGGTCGATGCGCGAGGCCGTCGATGGATGCGTCCGGCACGGCATCCCCGCCATCGGGCTGTGGCGGGAAGCGGTGGCCGAGCAGGGCCTGGCGGCGACCGCGAAACTGGTCACCGACGCGGGACTGCGCGTCTCCTCCCTGTGCCGGGGCGGCTTCCTGACCGGCCCGGGGCCCGCGCTGAAGGACAACCGCGCCGCGATCGACGAGGCCGCCGCCCTGGACGCCGCCTGCCTGGTGCTGGTCGTGGGCGGGCTCCCCGGAGTCTCCCCCGGAGGCGCTCCGCGTCCAGGCTTCAGCCGCGACCTGGCCGAGGCGCGGATCCGGGTCGCCGACGCGCTCGCCCTGCTGGCCCCGTACGCGGCCGAGCGCGGTGTGCGGCTCGCGCTGGAGCCGCTGCACCCCATGTACTGCGCCGACCGTGCCGTA
>NZ_BMNT01000151.1 GCF_014646695.1 Sphaerisporangium melleum | reverse complement strand
GTCCATGGGGGCCGGGTGGTTCAGTGATGCCTGGGCGGTGAGGTGGAAGCGGCCGGTGTCGTCGATGCCGGCGGTGAGGTGGCCGTTGATGGTGGTGAGGCGGGTGGTGAGGTTGCCGAGGCCGTTGCCGCCGTTGACGGTGGGGGTGGGGGTGGTGGTTTCGACGCCGTCGTTGGTGATGTGGAGGCGGATGGTGTCGTGGTGGGTGGTGGCGTGGATGGTGGCGTGCTGGGCTTTGGAGTGGCGGAGGATGTTGGTGACGGCTTCGCGGAGGACGGTGGCGAGGACGGTTTCGATGTGGGGGGGTAGTTCGGGGATGGTGATGGTGGTGGTGACGTCGATGTCGGCGGCGGTGAGGACGCTGGTGGCCGATTGGGCTTCGGCGGTGAGGGACATGGTGCGGTAGCCGTTGGCGACGGTGCGGACGTCGGCGAGGGCTTGGCGGGCGACGGTGAGGATGTCGGTGATCTCGTCGCGGGCGCGGTCGGGGTGGCCGGGGAGGAGGCGGTGGGTGAGTTCGGTTTTGAGGGTGATGGCGGAGAGGCTGTAGCCGAGCAGGTCGTGCAGGTCGCGGGCGACGCGGAGGCGTTCGCGGGTGACGGCCATGCGGGCGAGTTTGCCGCGGGCGGCGTACAGTTCGGCCACCAGCGTCGACAGCGAACTCATCCCGTA
>NZ_BMNT01000150.1 GCF_014646695.1 Sphaerisporangium melleum | reverse complement strand
TGTTCACCGGCCAGTGGGCCGACCTGCCGTTCGAGGAGGTGTGCCGGCTCGCGGGCGAGTGGGGCTACGACGGCCTGGAGATCGCCTGCTGGGGCGACCACTTCGAGGTCGACAAGGCCCTGGCCGATGACTCCTACGTGCCACGCCGGCTGGAGCTGCTGGAAAAGCACGGCCTGAAGGTCTGGACGATCTCCAGCCACCTGGTCGGGCAGGCGGTGTGCGACACCCCGATCGACGAGCGGCACAAGGGCATCCTGCCCGCCCGCATCTGGGGCGACGGCGAACCCGAAGGCGTCCGCCGGCGGGCCGCCGAGGAGATCAAGGACACCGCCCGCGCCGCCGCGCTGCTCGGGGTGAACACCGTGGTCGGGTTCACCGGGTCCTCCATCTGGCACACCGTGGCGATGTTCCCCCCGGTGCCCGCCTCGATGATCGAGGCCGGGTACGCCGACTTCGCCGACCGGTGGAACCCGATCCTGGACGTGTTCGACGAGGTGGGGGTGCGCTTCGCCCACGAGGTGCACCCCAGCGAGATCGCCTACGACTACCACACCACGGTGCGCACCCTGGAGGCGATCGGGCACCGGCCGGCGTTCGGGCTGAACTGGGACCCCTCGCACATGGTGTGGCAGCAGATCGACCCGGTGAACTTCATCCTGGACTTCGCCGACCGGATCTACCACGT
>NZ_BMNT01000149.1 GCF_014646695.1 Sphaerisporangium melleum | reverse complement strand
ATCGACTACGGGGTGCTGGACTTCACCCTGTCCGACAGTTTCGACTCCAACACCAACACCCGGCCCGTCATCAAGTACGGCAACAGCCCCATGATCCCCATCACCGGCGACTGGGACGGCGACGGCATCGACACCCCCAGCGCCTACGACCCCACCACCGCCACCTTCCACCTGTCCAACGCCCCCGCCAACGGCCAATCCCAGTACAACATCAAATACGGCAACCGGAACTCCATCCCCATCGTCGGCGACTGGGACGGCGACGGAAAGGACAACATCGGCGTCCGCATGGGCTACAGCTTCTACCTGCGCACCACCCCCATCACCAGCACCACCGAAACCACCACCAGCTACGGCTACGGCAACACCAACTGGATCCCCGTCGTCGGCGACTGGGACGGCAACGGCACCGACACCCCCAGCGCCTACGACCCCGCCACCGGCATCTTCTACCTCTCCAACAACCCCGCCGGCGGCAACGTCGACCACCAGTTCAAATACGGCAACGACTACTCCACCCCCTTCGCCGGCGACTGGGACGGCGACGGCAAGACCAACATCGGCGTCCGCATGGGCTACACCTTCTACCTCCGCACCACCCCCGTCACCAGCGCCACCGAAACCACCAGGCCCGTCCCCTACGGCAACACCGCCGACCTCCCCGTCATCGGCGACTGGAACGGCGACGGCACCGACACCCAAGGCATCGTCCGATAACCCCTGG
>NZ_BMNT01000147.1 GCF_014646695.1 Sphaerisporangium melleum | reverse complement strand
TGAAGACCGCCGTGGGGCTGGTGCTGACCGCGATCATGCTGTTCCCGGTCTACTGGATGATCAACGTGTCCCTGACCCGCGAACAGGACATGCGCAAAACCCCACCCAACTGGCTCCCCCTCAACGGCACCCTGGAGGGCTACCACGCCGTCCTGACCCAGCAACTCCCCTACCTGGGCACCAGCCTCATCATCGGCATCGGCACCGTCGCCCTCACCCTGACCATCGCCGCACCCGCCGCCTACTCCCTGGCCAAACTCCACCCCCGCGGCGGCACCACCCTCGGCTTCATCCTCCTGGTCGCCCAGATGATCCCCGGAATCATCATGGCCATGGGCTTCTACGCCATCTACCTCACCACCGGCATCCTCAACACCATCCCCGGCCTCATCATCGCCGACTCCACCCTCGCCATCCCCTTCGCCGTCCTCATCCTCACCGCCTTCATGACCGGCATCCCCGACGAACTCCTGCACGCCGCCCGCGTCGACGGCGCAGGAACCATCCGCACCTTCACCTCCATCGTCCTGCCCGTCAGCCGCAACTCCCTCATCACCGTCTCCCTGTTCGCCTTCCTATGGGCCTGGTCGGACTTCATCTTCGCCAGCACCCTCGACCAAGGCGGAGACCACCAGCCCATCACCCTGGGCATCTACCACTACATCGGCAACAACAACCAGCAATGGAACGCCATCATGGCCACCGCCGTCGTCGCCTCCATCCCCGCCGCCGCACTCCTCATCATCGCCCAGCGCTACGTCGCCGCCGGAATGACCGCCGGCGCCGT
>NZ_BMNT01000146.1 GCF_014646695.1 Sphaerisporangium melleum | reverse complement strand
TCACCCCGCCACGTCCAGCTCTGCCCGTCGCCGTCGTTCAACCAGGCCCGCACCTGCCCCAGATCCTGCAGGACCACGTAATCGTCCCGGTTATCGCCGTTCATATCCGCCAAGCGCACCCAGTCACGCAGGTAGCCGTAACCCGCGTTGATCTGGGTGATGTGATTCCAGCCCGCCGAAGGACTGCCGGGCTCCGGGCCGGGGTCATCCGGCGGATTTCCGGGGGTGGGGCCACCGGGGTAGCGGTCGTTGATCCAGGCGCCGAGCTGGCCCAGGGGGCCGATCCCGAGGTAGTCGGCCTTCCGGTCGCCGTTGACGTCGGCCAGCCGCACATTCCCACGGTCCACCCCGACGTCGCCGATGATGGCACCCTGCCAGATCCACCCCCTGCCGCCGAGGTCGTTGAGCCAGGCCCGGACCTGGCCGTTGTCCTGAACGACCAGGTAGTCGACCTTCTTATCGGCGTTGATGTCCGCCAGGCGCACCCAGTCACGGGGATAGCCGTAGCCGGGGTTGACCTCGCCCTGCCACGTCCAGCCCTTGCCGGGGCCGTTGTTCAGCCAGACGCGAAGCTGTCCCTCGTCCTGGACGATCACGTAGTCGTCGAGGCCGTCGCCGTTGATGTCCGCAAGGCGCACCCAGTCACGGGGGTAGCCGTAGCCGGGGTTGACCTCGCCCTGCCACGTCCATTCCTTGCCGGGGCCGTTGTTCCGCCAGACCCGGACCTGCCCCAGGTCCTGGAGGATCACATAGTCGTCGCGGCCGTCGCCGTCCATATCGGCGAAACGCACCCAGTCCCG
>NZ_BMNT01000145.1 GCF_014646695.1 Sphaerisporangium melleum | reverse complement strand
GTGACGGCCATGCGGGCGAGTTTGCCGCGGGCGGCGTACAGTTCGGCCAC
Organism: Sphaerisporangium melleum; assembly: GCF_014646695.1. Classification (GTDB taxonomy): domain Bacteria; phylum Actinomycetota; class Actinomycetes; order Streptosporangiales; family Streptosporangiaceae; genus Sphaerisporangium; species Sphaerisporangium melleum. The sequence continues at coordinate 773 of NZ_BMNT01000145.1, read as the reverse complement.
CAGCGTCGACAGCGAACTCATCCCGTACACGATCAGCCCGGTCAGCAGGCTGGAGACCGGCAGGTACACCAGGTAGCCGGGTGAGGCGCCGAAGGCGATCGACAATGGCAGGACGCTGCCGATGATCAGGGCGAACAGCGCGAATCCGGCCCGGCCCGGCACCACCAGCAGCACCGATCCGGCCAGGAACCCCACCATGGACCCCCAGGGACGGTCGACCCACAGCAGAGGCAGATAGCTGGCGGCCGCCTGCACGCCCAGGGTCAGCGCCCGCGCCCGGGGCGACCAGGCGCGCGGATCGCGGAACGAGTGCACGAGCTGCAGGCTGAAGTCCACCGCGAGACAGGCGGCGAACCCGAGCAGGCCCGCGAGACCGACTCCGGCGTCGATCGCGTTGACCATCATGATCAGCACGTAGCCCGCCAGCACCGCCGCCGTGACCGGGATCGGCTGGCGCGGCCCCCACATGTCGATGTCCACGTCGTCCTGGAACTTGCCCGCCCGCAGGGAAGGGAGCATCTGTTTCAGGCGGTGACGCACCGACCTCAGCCGATGCGGGACGCCGCCGGACCGGTGCGCCGGAGCCGGTAATCGCCGCGGCGACGGAAGCGGCCGGGAGGTGAGCCGGGGGACGGCCCGCGGGGACGGCGGCCACGTCATGGTGCCCCCGCCCATCGGACCGGCCGCAGGCGTGTCGTCCATGGGGGCCGGGTGGTTCAGTGATGCCTGGGCGGTGAGGTGGAAGCGGCCGGTGTCGTCGATGCCGGCGGTGA
>NZ_BMNT01000144.1 GCF_014646695.1 Sphaerisporangium melleum | reverse complement strand
ACCGCCGCCCGTTCCGCCGGTACCACCTGGGACTCCTTCTCCCGCACCGCGGGCACCACCTGGGACGGGTACTCCCGCACCGCCGGCACCACCTGGGACTGAACGAAAAAGAATCCTTGGCCGACTCTATTCGACCCTTCGACGAAGACCAGCGAATCACATCGACGCGAACCACTCCGGAATCCGGTGAGCGGCCCGGAGAAACTCAGGAGACCCCCGGTCGACAATGCATCCGGCCCGCAGGTGAAGAAACCGCCGGCCGAGACGATCCCGGGCGGCCGTATTGAGAAGAACAATCACAGCGCGCTCTCCCGTTCTCCGGCCCGTGACGCCGGTGGGAGCCGGCACCGCGCGCCATCCCGCTCCGCACGGCACGTCGCCCGCTTCGGCGAGATGACCCTGGGCTCGCACGCCTGCCGTCGCCCCGCACGGCATCGGGCGGCTGCCCTCACGTGACGTCCGTCCCTGCCATGGCGTTCCACAGCCTGGCGCCACGGCGTCCGCGGCATCACCCCTGACATCCACCGGCGCACTTCACCGGCGCCGGCCCGGCCTTGCGGGCGGTCGCCCGCGCTCTGCCACCCGCGGCGCCCGGCCTTTCTGCTGCGAGACGGCCCTGGCCTGTGGGGCCGCAAGGGCTCGTCGTCGCCGTGTGCCGGTCGGCGGTGCCGTCCCATGGCCGCGATCGTGGCAGGAAGCGGTCACGGGTGTGCAGCTTGCTGCCGTCGTTTTCTCTGTTCCGAGGGCATGCGATGCCGGAAAGTTGTGAGTGCAAGGACGAAACAAGAAGCCCTGAAGAAAAGGACCGAGAAAATGACCGGAACCGCTTT
>NZ_BMNT01000143.1 GCF_014646695.1 Sphaerisporangium melleum | reverse complement strand
GTTGCTGGCCGGCCGGGAGGGCGAGGTCGGGATCGCGGCGGTGAACGGTCCCTCTGCCGTGGTGGTGTCCGGCGCCGAGAAGGCGGTGGAGGAGATCGCTCAGGTGCTGGCCGAGCGTGGGGTGCGTACGCGTCGTCTTCGGGTGTCGCACGCCTTCCATTCACCCCTGATGGAGCCGATGCTGGCGGAGTTCGGCGCGGTGCTGGGGTCGTTGACGTTCGCTGAGCCGTCGATCCCGGTGGTGTCGAACGTCACCGGGCGGGTGGCGGAACCGGGGTTGCTGGCCGACCCGGCGTACTGGGTGCGGCACGTGCGGGAGGCGGTGCGGTTCGCCGACGGGGTCTCTGCGGCACGTGCTGCGGGAGCGACGGTCTTCGTCGAGGTGGGTCCCGACGCGACACTGACGGCACTGGCCCAGCAGACCCTCACCGGTGAGGAGGTCTGCGTCAGCGCTGCGGGGAGGATGCGCGAAGAGCGCACCGGCAAGGCGTCAGGACGGCACGGCATGGCACCCGGTGAGGTCGGTGGCTTCGTCTCGGCCCTGGCCCGCTTGCACACCTGTGGCGTCACCGTCGAGTGGTCGGCGTACTTCGCCGATGTGGCGACGCGGGACGTCGACCTGCCCACGTATGCCTTCCAGCATGAGCGCTACTGGATCACCAGCGGCCACGTCCCGGGAGACATGAACGCCGCCGGCCTCGGCACTGTGGACCATCCGTTGCTGAGTGCGGTGACGGAGGTGGCCGGTGGCGAGTCGATGCTGTTCAGTGGGCGGTTGTCGCTGGGTGCGCAGCCGTGGTTGGCCGATCATGTGGTGAACGGTGCGGTGGTGTTGCCGGG
>NZ_BMNT01000142.1 GCF_014646695.1 Sphaerisporangium melleum | reverse complement strand
TACAACATCGACAACTGGTCGTGGGCGAAGACCCAGGGCGTGTACAACATGGTCCGCGACTTCAAGTCCCGCGGCGTGCCCATCGACTGTGTCGGGCTGCAGTCGCACTTCAACGGCAACAGCCCCTACAACAGCAACTACCGCACCACGATCTCCAGCTTCGCCGCCCTCGGCGTGGACGTGCAGATCACCGAGCTGGACATCCAGGGCGGCTCCGCACAGACCTACCAGAGCGTCGTCAACGACTGCCTGGCCGTGGCCCGCTGCGCCGGCGTCACCGTGTGGGGGGTGCGCGACACCGACTCCTGGCTCGGCTCCGGCGCCACCGCCCTGCTGTTCGACGGCAGCGGCAACAAGAAGGCCGCCTACACCTCGGTGCTCAACGCGCTGAACAACGCCACCCCCACCAACCCCACCCCGACGCCGACCGGGCCCACCCCGACCCCCACGGCGACCCCCACCTCCAACCCGGGCGGTAGCGGGCCGATCAGGGGCGTGGCCTCCGGCCGGTGCATCGATGTGCCAGGCGCCACCACCAACGACGGCACCCAGGTCCAGATCTGGGACTGCAACGGCCAGTCCAACCAGACCTGGGCCGCCACCTCCGCCGGCGAGTTGCGGGTCTACGGCAACAAGTGCCTGGACGCCGGCGGCACCGGCAACGGCACCAAGGTCCAGATCTACTCCTGCCACGGCGGCACCAACCAGCAATGGCGCCTGAACTCCGACGGCACCATCACCGGCGTGCAGTCCGGCCTGTGCCTGGACGCCGTCGGCCAGGGCACCGCCAACGGCACCCTGATCCAGCTGTACTCCTGCCACGGCGGCAACAACCAGAAGTGGACCTGGA
>NZ_BMNT01000141.1 GCF_014646695.1 Sphaerisporangium melleum | reverse complement strand
CTGGCTGCGGTGGTGGTCCACTTCTGGTTGTTCTGGCCGTTGCAGTCCCAGATCTGCGCCGCGGCGCCGTTGGACTGCGAGGCGCCGCTGACGTCCAGGCACCGGCCCGACGACTGCGCCCGGATGGTGCTGGTGCCGCCCGGCGACGGGGACGGAGAGGGCGACGGCGACGGGGAGGGGGACGGGTTGGGCCCGGCCAGTTCCTTGATGCGGATGTTGCGGTAGGAGATCACGTCGCCGGGGCCGTGGTTCTGGATGCCGATGTAGCCCTGCTGCAGGGAACGGACCGGGTCGGTGTTGGTGAAGTCGTTGATCTTGGTGCCGTTGAGGAAGACCTGCAGTCGTTCACCTTCGACGAGGAGCTCGTAGGTGTTCCACTGGCCAGGCGGGTTGAGCGCGGCGTTGCGGGCGGCGAGGTCGGCCGCTTTGAACCCGTAGATGGCGCCGGTGGTCTTGTCGTCGGCGTCGGTGGCGTCGATCTGCGCCTCGTGACCGGTGTTCAGCGCGGTCTGCGGATCGGTGGTGGGCGGGAACCCGACGATCACCCCGGAGTTGGAGTCGCCGGTCAGCTTCCAGTCCAGCTTGAGGGAGTAGGAGCGGAACTCCTTGGCGCTGTACCAGAGCATGCCCATGCCGCCCTGGGAGGTCAGGGTCGCGTCGGAGTTGGTGAACGACCCGGGGCCCGCTTGGGTCCAGCCGGCGGTGGAGCCGTTGTAGAGCGTGGTGTACCCGGTCTCGGGACGGCAGTCGGCCTGGACCGCGCCTGCGGCGTAGCGGATGCCGCCGAGGAGCAGGGTGCGGAAGTTGGTGTCGGTGTAGGAGGCCTGGGTGTGGCCGAGGCCGGTGTAGAAGGAGCGGCCGGCGGATTGGGG
>NZ_BMNT01000140.1 GCF_014646695.1 Sphaerisporangium melleum | reverse complement strand
TCGAATCCGAGCGGCAGGTAGGCCTGCGCGTTCTCCTTGGTCACGGTCTCGGAGGTCAGCGTCACCGACTGCGGCACCTGCTGCTCCACCAGGTCCGACAGACCCTTGCCCTGCGCGATCAACCGCGCCAGCTTGATCGCCGAAGCCGCCATCGTCGGGCTGTAGGTCACCGTCGCCTTCAGCACCCCGGAATCGGCCTGAATGTCACGCATCGCGTTCGCCGACCCCGCGCCACCGACCATGAAGAACTCACTGCGGCCGGCCTCCTTCATCGCCGCCAGCACACCGATGCCCTGGTCGTCATCGTGGTTCCAGATCGCGTCGATCTTCTTGTGCGCCTGCAGCAGATTGCTCGCCACCTGCGTCCCCGACTCCACCGTGAACTTCGCGTCCTGCTGCGCCGTCACACTGAACCCGTAGGTCTTCAGCGCATCGGCGAACCCCTTACTGCGATCCTGGGTCAACGGCAATGTCGCGATCCCCTGGATCTCCAGGATCACCGGACTCGCCACCCCCTTGTCCTTCAACGTCTTGCCGATGAAGTGACCCGCCGCCACACCCATCCCGTAGTTGTCCCCACCGATCCACGTCCGGTACGACAACTTGTCCGGGAACACCCGGTCCACATTGACCACCGGAATCCCGGCGTCCATCGCCTTACGCGCCACCTGGTTCAGCTGCTCACCATCATTGGGCAGAATCACCAGCGCGTTCACCTTCGCCGCGATCAGCGACTCCACCGCCGAGATCTGCTGGTTGATGTCATTGGTCGGCTCCACCGGCTTGAACTCCACATCGGAGTACTGCTTGGCCGCGTCCGCCGCGTTCTTCGTGATCGCCGCGATCCACCCGTGGTCCGCCGCCGGCGCCGAGAACCCGATGACCACCTTCTCGCCAGGCTGGTCGTT
>NZ_BMNT01000139.1 GCF_014646695.1 Sphaerisporangium melleum | reverse complement strand
CTAGAGCGTGTCTGATAAATGATCACGTTGATTGCGGTTAGATGATCCATCGTGGTGAGGCGTGGTGAGCTGACCGATAAGGCCTGGCAGCGGATCGAGTCGTTGCTTCCCGCCATCGACGGCCGTGGTCGTCCGTGGCGGGATCACCGCCAGGTCATCGACGGGATCTTGTGGCGACTGCGGACAGGGGCACCCTGGCGCGACATCCCCGAACGCTATGGCCCCTGGCAGACCTGTTACGAGCGATTCAAACGCTGGGACGCCGATGGCACCTGGGCGCGCCTGCTGGAGCAGATGCAGGTCAAGGACGATTCGGTCGGCAACGTGGAGTGGAGCTTTGCGATCGACTCCACCATCTCGCGGGCTCACCAGCATGCGGCCGGTGCCCGGAAAAGGGGGACGACGGCGGGACGATCGATACGAAGCGATCGCAAAGGCGGCAGGCGCTCGGCCGGTCCCGGGGAGGACTCACCACCAAGCTCCACCTGATCACCGAAGGTCGCGGCCTGCCCATGACGCTGCACCTGACCGCCGGGAACGTGGTCGACTGCACTGCCTTCGAAGCGGTGATGGCCAAACTCCGGCTGCCCCGCACCGGCCCAGGGCGGCCCCGGACCCGTCCCGACCGGCTGATCGGCGACAAGGGGTACTCCTCTAAGAAGATCCGCACCTACCTGCGCCGTCGTGGCATCCAGGCGGTCATCCCCGAACGCAAGGACCAGATCGCCAACCGCAAGCGCAAGGGCAGCCGCGGAGGCCGCCCGCACGCCTTCGATACCGAGGCCTACACCCAGCGCAACCTGGTCGAACGTTGCTTCGGCAAGCTCAAGCAGTGGCGAGCCATCGCCACCCGCTTCGACAAACTTGCCAGCCGCTACCTCGCCGGCGCCATCATCGGCGCCCTGATGCTCTGGCTCCGCCACCTCGAATTGTCAGACACGCCCTAGG
>NZ_BMNT01000138.1 GCF_014646695.1 Sphaerisporangium melleum | reverse complement strand
TCACCCTCCAGCCCCTTACGCTCCCCATCGATGATCCGCCGCTTCAACCGCTCCCACAACGGCAACCCCGCAAGCTCCGCCGCCCGCCCCTGCCTAAGCGACGCCGCATCCACCCCCGCGAACAACTCCATGAACCGGGCGAGGGGGTCATACCCCTCCCGCCGCCGGTCATAGACCATGTCCAACGCCACCTGACGCTGCTCATCCGGAATCCGCGACATCGGCACGATCTTCGACGCGTGCACGATCGCCGAATCCAGCCCCGCATTCACACACTCATGCAGAAACACCGAGTTCAGCACAATGCGGGCGGCCGGGTTCAACCCGAACGAGATGTTCGACAACCCCAGCGTGGTCTGCACCCCCGGATAGCGGCGCTTCAGCTCGGCGATCGCCTCGATCGTCTCCACCCCGTCCCGCCGCGTCTCCTCCTGCCCCGTCGCGATCGGAAACGTCAGGCAGTCCACGATGATGTCCTCGACCCGCATCCCCCAATTCCCGGTCAGATCCTCAATCAGCCGGGAGGCGACCGCCACCTTCCACTCCGCGGTCCGCGCCTGCCCCTGCTCATCGATCGTCAACGCCACCACCGCGGCGCCGTGCTCCCGCACCAACCCCATGATCTTCCGGAACCGCGAATCCGGGCCGTCCCCGTCCTCATAGTTCACCGAGTTGACCACCGCCCGGCCACCCAGCACCGAAAGCCCCGCCTCGATCACCGCCGGCTCGGTCGAATCGATCACCAACGGCAACGTCGACGCCGTCGCCAGCCGAAACGCCAACTCCCGCATGTCGGCCACCCCGTCCCGGCCCACATAATCCACACACACATCCAGCATGTGCGCCCCATCCCGCGACTGCGCCCGCGCGATGTCCACACACTCCTCCCACGCCCCCGAAAGCATCGCCTCCCGAAACGCCTTGGACCCATTGGCATTGGTCCGCTCACCGATCGCCAAATAAGAGGTGTCCTGCCGGAACGGCACATGCGCATACA
>NZ_BMNT01000137.1 GCF_014646695.1 Sphaerisporangium melleum | reverse complement strand
TGTTGCCGGCCGGTGCGGCGCGGGCTGACAATCCGGTCGTCCAGACGATTTACACGGCCGATCCGGCGCCGATGGTGTACAACGGCCGGGTTTATCTGTACACCGGGCACGACGAGGACGGGTCGACGTATTTCACCATGAAGGACTGGCGGGTGTTCTCGTCGGCGGACATGGTGAACTGGACCGATCACGGCTCGCCGATGAGCATCTCGACGTTCAGCTGGGCCAGCCAGGACGCCTGGGCCGGGCACACGGTCTACCGCAACGGAAAGTTCTACTGGTACGTGCCGGTGAAGGACCGGGCGAGCGGTCAGATGGCCATCGGGGTGGGCGTGTCGACCAGCCCGACCGGGCCGTTCAGCGACGCATTGGGCCGTCCGCTGGTGCGCAACGGTGAGATCGACCCGAACGTGTTCATCGACGACGACGGGCAGGCGTATCTGTACTGGGGAAACCCGAACCTCTGGTACGTGAAGCTGAACTCCGACATGATCTCGTATTCGGGGAGCCCGACGCAGATCCCGCTCACGACGGCGGGATTCGGCACCCGTACCGGGAATGCGAGCAGGCCGACTCTGTACGAGGAGGCGCCGTGGGTGTACAAGCGGGGAAGCCTGTACTACAACGTCTACGCGGCGAAGTGCTGCTCGGAGTACATCGCCTATTCCACCGCTCCGGGGCCGACCGGGCCATGGACGTTCCGCGGAACGGTGATGCCCACCCAGGGGTCGAGTTTCACCAATCACCCGGGCATCGTGGATTTCAACGGCGGGTCGTATTTCTTCTACCACAACGGCGCGCTGCCGGGCGGTGGCGGGTTCACCCGGTCGGTGGCGGTGGAGAAGTTCTCCTACAACGCCGACGGCACGATCCCGGTGATGAACATGACCACCACGGGTGCGCCGCAGATCGGCACGCTGAACCCCTACGTGCGCCAGGAGGCCGAGACGATCGCCTGGGAGTCGGGGGTGGAGACCGAGCCGTCGACTGAGGGCGGGATGAACGTCG
>NZ_BMNT01000136.1 GCF_014646695.1 Sphaerisporangium melleum | reverse complement strand
CCGAGCCTGAGGATGCGACGGGTGAGGCGCCGGACTTCGATGGGGATGGCAGGCCGGACTTCGTCGGTACGTTGTCCAATGGCACGTTGCGCGCGTATCCGGGTACGGGGACGCCGGGTAGTCCGGGGGTCGGGGAGGGCGTGGACATCGGCACCGGCTGGAACAACATCACCCGGATCAGTGTCGCCGACATCGACAATGACGGCAAGATCGACATCATGGGTCAGGCCGGGGACGGCGTCCTGTACGCCTATCTCAACACCAGCAGTCCGGGTGTGATCCGGTTCGGGCCCTTGGGCGTCGAGATCGGCCGGGGCTGGGGCGACATCACCCGGGTCAACGTCGCCGACATCGACAACGACGGCAAGACCGACATCATCGGCCGGTCCGCCAACGGCAGCCTGTACGCCTATCTCAACCATGGCACGCCGGGCGCTCCGGACATCTACACGCAGGTCAAGATCGGTGAAGGCTGGAACGACATCACCAAGGTGGACGTCGCCGACATCGACAACGACGGCAAGATCGACATCCTGGGCCGGTCCGCCAACGGCATTCTGTACGCCTTCCTCAACCATGGCACGCCGGGCGCTCCGGACATTCTCACCAAGGTCGAGATCGGCAACGGGTGGAACGACGTCAGCCTCATCTCCACCCTCGACGCCGACAACGACGGCAGGACCGACATCACCGCCCGCGCGGCCAACGGCACCCTGTACGCCTATCTCAACCGCGGCACGCCGGGCGCTCCGGACATCTACACCCAGGTCAAGATCGGTGAAGGCTGGAACGGCGTGACCCGCTTCACCATCGCCGACACCGACGCCGACGGCCGTAAGGACGTCAACGCCCGGATGGGCAACAACGACCTCAACGCCTACCTCAACCACGGCACCACCGCCGCTCCCGGCGGCCTCACCCAGGTCACCATCGGCACCGGCTGGCACATCATCACCCGCCTCGCCGTCATCAACTGACAACCCCCACCCCGGCCGGCCCGCGAACCACCCACACCGCGGGCCGG
>NZ_BMNT01000135.1 GCF_014646695.1 Sphaerisporangium melleum | reverse complement strand
CGGGCGGGTGATGAGCTGGGGTGTGCGCGTCTGCAGGAGTTGACGTTGCAGGCGCCGTTGGTGGTCCCGTCCGGGGGTGCGGTGCGGGTGCAGTTGGTCGCGGGCGCGGCCGACGAGTCCGGCGCGCGCTCGTTCTCCGTCCATGCCCGGGCGCAGGACACAGCCGAGTGGACCCAGCAGGCCCAAGGCACCCTGACGGTCATCGGCGCCGATGAGAGCGCGGCGGGTGGGCCGGGTTCTGCGCCTATGTTCGGTGATCTGACCCAGTGGCCGCCTGCGGGTGCGGCGCCGATCGCGGTGGACGCGCTGTACGACGGCATGACGGAGCTGGGGTTGGAGTACGGGCCGCTGTTCCAGGGCCTGGTGCGGGCGTGGAGCCGGGACGGGCAGGTGTTCGCCGAGATCGAGCTGCCCGAGGAGGCGCACGGCGAGGCGGCCCGGTTCGGTGTCCACCCCGCGTTGCTCGATGCCGCCTTGCATGCCAGTGCGCTGGGCGGTCTGCTGCCGGGAACCGAGGCTGGGCGGCCGTATCTGCCGTTCTCCTGGTCGGGAGTGTCGTTGCACGCCACCGGGCCGCGGAGCCTGCGAGTGAGGGTCGGCCGCAGGGCCGTCGCGGCAGGCCGTGGCACCACCGAGGCCGAGGGCCGGACGGGTGCCGGGTCGCAGCCGGCCGCCGCGTCGTCGCTCACGCTGGCCATCGCCGACGGCAACGGCGCGCCGGTCGCCGAGATCGATGCGCTGACCCTGCGTCCGCTCGCCGCCGGTGACCTGGCCGCGACCGGCCACCACCAGTCCCTCCTCCAGGTGGCTTGGACGCCGCTGTCCGCTCTTCCGGCACCTGACGCATTCCAGCCGGACCGGTACCCGGACCTGGCCTCGCTCGGTGATGAGGACCAGGTGCCGGAATGGGTGCTGTACCGGTGCCCGGCCACGGACCCGGCGCTGGACGTGCCGGCCGCCGTGCGTGCGTCCACTGCTCAGGTGCTGGGTGCTGTGCAGGAGTGGCTGGCGGATGAGCGGTTCGCGGGTTCGCG
>NZ_BMNT01000134.1 GCF_014646695.1 Sphaerisporangium melleum | reverse complement strand
GGACAACGTACCGACGAAGTCCGGCCTGCCATCCCCATCGAAGTCCGGCGCCTCACCCGTCGCATCCTCAGGCTCGGCGGCGTCGAAGTTCGCCATCGCGTTCAGCGTCGCCTGAGTGCCGTTGAAGACGTCGACGCAGACGTCGGTGTCCGCGACCCCCGGGACGCGTGCGGAGCAGGAGTACTGCCACAGCAGCCAGGTGTTCCATCCAGCCGGGAGTTTGGGCGAGTTGACCTCGCTCCACTCCGCGACCTGCAGGGGATAACCGCCAAAGGCCGTGGAGCCGCCGAGGCATGAGGAGATGAACGACTTGGTGGTGTAGATGATCGGCTTCCGGCCGAAGGCCTTCTGGACCTTGTCCAGCCACGCTTTGGCATCGGCGACGGTGACGTAGGGCCAGCATCCACCGTTCGCTTCGTCCCATTCGAAGTCGAAAACGGGCGGCAGTTCTCCAGCACGCTGTCCGGTGTAGCCGACCGAACGCAGCGCGGCGATGAAATGGTCGGCCTGGGCCGAGCCGGTGTTGGGGCTGGAGGCGGCATAGAAATGGTAGGGAGCCACGGCCAGGCCCGCGGCCCGAGCGGCGGTGAAGTCCTTGGTGAACCAGGGGTCGGTGACGTCGGTGCCGCGCGTGGCCTTCATGGTGGCGATCTCCACTCCTGACGAGCGGACCTGGCCCCAGTTGATGGCGGCACCGTTGGGATGCTGGTATTTCGCCGTGTCGATCCCGTCGATCGTGTAGCCGGACGGGCGCGATCGCGCCATGGCCGGCTCGCCCGCGAAGACGACGGCCGTTGCGATGGTCGCGAGTACGCCACCGGCCGCGACCAGGCGGCGCAGTAACGGCTTCACACGGCCAAGTGCGGTGGTGCCTCTCATCGCTTTCTCCTTTCGGCACGCGCACATGCCGCAGCGCTCGCGCGGGCCGTACGCGGGTGATGTCAGTGGGCATATCCGGCCACGGCCGGCCCGCGGTGTGGGTGGTTCGCGGGCCGGCCGGGGTGGGGGTTGTCAGTTGATGACGGCGAGGCGGGTGATGAT
>NZ_BMNT01000133.1 GCF_014646695.1 Sphaerisporangium melleum | reverse complement strand
TACTTGATGACGGGCCGGGTGTTGGTGTTGGAGTCGAAACTGTCGGACAGGGTGAAGTCCAGCACCCCGTAGTCGATGGGCTCGGGCTCGGGATCGGGCGTGGCGTCGATGCCGAGCGGAGCGGAGTATCCGACGATGTCGCTGTTGGACCGCGAGTAGCTGTTCTCCTTGACCCGGTCGCTGGCATTGCCCTCGATGGTGTAGACGGTGCTCGAGGTCGCCGACTTGACGATCCCGACGTGGTTGATGTCCCCGTCCCCGTCCCAGTCGAAGACGACGGCGTCACCGGGCTGGGGCGTGTAGCCGCTCGACCGGGTGTGCCATGAGCCGTACTTCGTGCCGTAGTTCTTGAACGAGGCGGCCCAGCCGGTCAGCACGCCGCCGTCGGTCTCGGCGATGTTGGCGTAGCGCACTCCCGCGTTCTTCCACACGTACTTGGAGAAGTCGGCGCACCAGTCGCTGTCGCGCCACTGGACCCCGTCGGTCGAGGGGCAGCCGGAGGAGGACTTCCAGGTGCGGAAGTATCCGGTGTAATAGTTGCAGCCGCTGCCCATCGGCTGTTCGTGGTTGCGCGAGGAGTTGTTGAGCTGGCTCTGGGCGATCGACACGATCGACGCGCGCGTCGCCGCGGCGGCGGGGGAGGTCGTGGTCGCGATGAGCCCGGTCGCGAGAAGAGCCGTGGTGGCCAGCCCGCCGCCGAGCCGGCGCAGCACGCGCGAGTGGGTTCCCGTGGTCCTGGTGCGGGGGGTGGTCGAGGTCATGGAAGTTCCTTTCCGTTCGGATCTGCGATCTCCGTGCGAACAGGATCAGGGCGGGCGCTCCAACCTTCCTGTAAGTGCGCTGTAGCTTCCGGCGGCCGGAACAGGGCGGCGTTACAGGCGTCGTCGGCGCACGGCCCGTGCCGGGATGAAGAGAGGCCCGGCGAACGCGGAACGCCCCTGTGCCGCCGTGTCGATCACGGCGGCACAGGGGCGTGGGGGTACCTGGGACGCGGCCCCGGCGTCCCGGCCGAGAGCCAGGGGTTATCGGACGATGCCTTGGGTGTCGGTGCCGTCGCCGTTCCAGTCGCCGATGACGGGGAGGTCGGCGGTG
>NZ_BMNT01000132.1 GCF_014646695.1 Sphaerisporangium melleum | reverse complement strand
GCCGCCAAGCTGACATCGACGCCTGGCTCGCTGACGTCCGCCGCGCCGATGCCACGCGCGCCTTCTGGTCCTGGGCCACCAAAACCCGGCACCTCCCACCCTTGGACATCCCCACCCGAATCACCTCGCAGCCATCACAGTTCACGCCCGACGATCACCGATGGGCGCTCGCCCGGCGCATGCTCCACGACGAGGCCATCCCCACCACCGACCGCGTCGCCGCCCTCCTCGTCCTGCTGTTCGCCCAACAGGTCTCCAAGATCAGCCGCCTCACTACAAGCGACCTCCACCACACCCCCGGCGGCACCACCGAACTAACCCTCGGCCCGACCAGCGTCGTCCTGCCCGATCCGCTCGCCGACCTGATCAATCAGCTGCCCACCCCACGCGCCGACCGGACCGCCCACCACCTCCACGACGACACCTGGCTGTTCCCTGGCCGCCACCCCGGCAAGCCCCTCCACCCCACCAGCCTCGCCCGCCGCCTCACCACCCTCGGCATCGACGCCCGCCCCGACCGCAACGCCGCCCTCCTGGACTACGCCCGCCAACTCCCCCCACCCGTCATCGGCCGCCTCCTCGGACTGGCACCAGGGACAGCCGACCGCTGGGCCACCCTCGCCGGCGGCAAATGGGCCCGCTACACCCCACCCTTCCAGCGCTGACCCGCGACCACCTGGGCGTCATAACAAGCCGGCACCACGACCAGATGACCCGCTGGATCCGCTACCTCAACACCGAAGACGACACCTGGACCCACATCGAGCTCGACGACCAACAGTGGGCCACCCGGCAAGTCGACCTCCACGGCCCCGACCAGTGACCCGTCACCGCCGCCGCCCTCAACGACCTCATCCATCTCCGGGAACGAGCACGGCATCCAAGGCTTCCAGTCCTACGAACGCCGCTACGGCACCCTCGCCGAAGAAAGCCTCGACGGCTGGCAGAACGCCGAGCACGCCGCCGAGATCACCCACCAGGAGTTCGAAGCCCTCTGGGTCAGGGCCAGGCACCACCTCGACGAACGGGGCTAACAGGCCAGATCACCCAGGGCTCCGCCTGGAATTCCCACGTTCTGAATAAGACTCTCCGCCACTA
>NZ_BMNT01000131.1:347-1105 GCF_014646695.1 Sphaerisporangium melleum | reverse complement strand
TATGCGGGCGGCGCTACCGGGTTGCGGGTGACGATCGCGTCGGCGGGTGTGGAGGGCACGCTCACGATGGCCCTGGCTGATGAGGCCGGTGTCCCGCTCGCGCAGATCGACGCGCTGACCCTGCGACCACTGTCGGCCGGCGGACCGTCCGTGACGACGGCACTGAACTCCCTCCACCAGCTCGACTGGGTCGCCGCCCCGGCGGATGCGCAGGCAGGGGCCACTCCCCGATGGGTCGTGCTGGGCGGCGACGACCTCGGCATAGGGGCGGAGCTCTGCGATGACCTGGCAGATGTCGCCGGCCTGGCCGCGGGCGAGTTCCCCGAGGCCGTGCTGGCCGTCTGCTCCACCGATCAGAGTCCCGGCCAGGCTGGTAGCCCATCCGCGGCACGTACCGCCGTGCACTCGACCCTGCGACTGCTGCAGGAGTGGCTGGCCGAGGACGAGTTCGCATCGTCGCGGCTGGTGTTCCTGACTCGAGGTGCGGTGGCGGTCGGTGCGGACGAGGTCCCGGACGCGGCCCTGGCTGCGGTGTGGGGTCTGGTGCGTGCGGCGCAGGCCGAGCAGCCCGGCCGGTTCGTTCTCATCGATCTGGACGAGGAGAGCCCGGCCGCCGAGACGGTCGCCGGGGCACTGGCCACGGGCGAACCGCAGATCGCGGTGCGGGCTGGACGCCTGCACCTACCCAGGCTGAACCGAGTCCCCGCCCCGGCCGTCGACGAGGCCGACCCCACCCCGGTCTTCGGTCCGGAGGGGGT
>NZ_BMNT01000131.1:0-313 GCF_014646695.1 Sphaerisporangium melleum | reverse complement strand
TTCTGGTCACTGGTGGTACGGGTGGTCTGGGTGGGGTGGTGGCGCGGCATCTGGTGGTGGCGCATGGGGTGCGTCGTTTGGTGTTGGTGAGCCGGCGTGGTGTGGAGGCTCCTGGGGCGGCTGGTTTGGTGGCGGAGTTGTCGGGGTTGGGTGCGGAGGTTTCGGTCGTCGCGTGTGATGTGGCTGATCGGGATGCGCTGGCTGGGGTGCTGGCTTCGGTTGTTGGTTTGGCGGGTGTGGTGCATGCGGCGGGTGTGCTGGATGACGGTGTTGTCGCTTCGTTGAGTGCGGAGCGGGTGGATGGGGTGTTGCG
>NZ_BMNT01000130.1:554-1131 GCF_014646695.1 Sphaerisporangium melleum | reverse complement strand
GACTCGCACGCCGAGATCGCCATCGCCGCGCTGGAAGCCGGCAAGCACGTGATCTGCGAGAAGCCGCTGGCCAACACCGTCACCGAGGCCGAGGCCATGGTGACGGTGGCCGAGCGGGCCGCGGCGCGGGGCGTGCGGAGCATGGTCGCCTTCAACTACCGGCGGGTCCCCGCCGTCGCGCTCGCGCGGCGGTTCGTCGAGGAGGGGCGGCTGGGAGAGCTGCGGCACGTCCGCGCCCAGTACCTGCAGGACTGGATCGTGGACCCGGAGTTCCCGCTGGTGTGGCGGCTACAGAAGGACAAGGCCGGCTCCGGCGCGCTCGGCGACATCGGCTCGCACATCGTGGACACCGCGCAGTACGTCACCGGGCAGCTGCTGACCGGGGTGTCGGCGATCACCGAGACCTTCGTCAAGGAGCGCCCCCTCGCCGAGGAGTCGGCGGGCCTGTCCGCCGGCGGCGGCCAGGGAACAGGCGCGGTCACCGTGGACGACGCGGCCCTGTTCATCGGCCGGCTCAGCGGCGGGGGGCTGGCCTCCTTCGAGGCCACCCGGTTCGCGAGCGGCCGCAAGAACGCCA
>NZ_BMNT01000130.1:0-519 GCF_014646695.1 Sphaerisporangium melleum | reverse complement strand
ATCGAGATCAACGGGTCGCTGGGCAGCCTGTCCTTCGACTTCGAGGCGATGAACGAGCTGTGGTTCCACGACCACACGCTGCCCGCCGAGGACTCCGGGTTCCGGCGCATCCTCGTCACCGAGTCCGGCCACCCGTACGCCGGCGCCTGGTGGCCGCCCGGGCACGGCCTCGGCTACGAGCACACCTTCACCCACGAGGTGAAGGACTTCGTCGAGGCGATCGGCGCGGGCACCGACCCCGCCCCGTCGTTCGCCGACGGGCTCCGGGTGCAGCGGGTGCTCGCCGCGGTGGAGGAGAGCGCCGCCAACGACAGCCGCTGGACACCCGTTTCCTGACCCCGTCCACCTGACCCTGACCACCATGTCCTGACGGCCCACCGCGTGCCGGCGGTGGGCCCGCCAGAATCGATGAGGAGAGCGGACATGACCCGACCGATCACCTTGTTCACCGGCCAGTGGGCCGACCTGCCGTTCGAGGAGGTGTGCCGGCTCGCGGGCGAGTGGGGCTACGACGGCCTG
>NZ_BMNT01000129.1:243-1157 GCF_014646695.1 Sphaerisporangium melleum | reverse complement strand
ATGCGGATGATGCCCCGCTCGTCCAGATCGGCCAGGACCTCCTCCGACACGTTCGGGATGTCGCGGGTGATCTCCTCAGGGCCCAGCTTGGTGTCGCGGGCGTCGACCTCGTGCTCCTCGATGTGGATCGAGGACAAAACGTCGTCCTGCACCAGGCGCTGGGAAAGGATGATCGCGTCCTCGTAGTTGTGACCCTCCCACGGCATGAACGCCACCAGCAGGTTCTTGCCCAGCGCCATCTCACCGTCATCGGTGCACGGACCATCGGCGACGACCTGGTTCACCTCCACCCGGTCACCCTCGGCCACGATCGGCTTCTGGTTGAAACAGGTGCCCTGGTTGGACCGCTTGAACTTCGCCACCCGGTAGGTCGTCCGCGTGCCGTCGTCGTTCATCACCGTGACGTAGTCGGCCGACACCTCCTCGACGACACCGGCCTTCTCCGCCGTGATGACGTCGCCGGCGTCGGTCGCCGCGCGGTACTCCATGCCCGTGCCCACCAGCGGCGCCTCGCTCCTGATCAGGGGCACCGACTGGCGCTGCATGTTGGAGCCCATGAGCGCGCGGTTGGCGTCGTCGTGCTCCAGGAACGGGATCATCGCGGTCGCCACCGACACCATCTGGCGCGGTGACACGTCGATGTAGTCGACCTCCTCGGCGCGGGCGAGCTCGGTCTCGCCGCCCTTGGTGCGGACCAACACGCGGGACTCGGCGAACGACCCGTCGGCGTTGAGCGCCGTGTTGGCCTGCGCCTTGACGAAGCGGTCCTCCTCGTCGGCGGTCAGGTAGTCGATCTGGTCGGTCACCTTGCCGTCGACGACCTTGCGGTAGGGCGTCTCGACGAAGCCGAACGCGTTCAGCCTGCCGTAGGAGGCCAGCGAGCCGATCAGGCCGATGTTCGGGCCTTCCGGCGA
>NZ_BMNT01000129.1:0-204 GCF_014646695.1 Sphaerisporangium melleum | reverse complement strand
GGGCACATGCGGCCGTAGTGCGAGGGGTGCACGTCACGGACCTCGAACCCGGCCCGCTCACGCGACAGACCACCGGGGCCCAGCGCGTTCAGGCGCCGCTTGTGGGTCAGCCCGGCCAGCGGGTTGATCTGGTCCATGAACTGCGACAGCTGCGAGGTGCCGAAGAACTCCTTGATCGACGCCACCACCGGGCGGATGTTGATC
>NZ_BMNT01000128.1:348-1160 GCF_014646695.1 Sphaerisporangium melleum | reverse complement strand
TATGCGGGCGGCGCTACCGGGTTGCGGGTGACGATCGCGTCGGCGGGTGTGGAGGGCACGCTCACGATGGCCCTGGCCGATGAGGCCGGTGTCCCGCTCGCGCAGATCGACGCGCTGACCCTGCGACCACTGTCGGCCGGTCAGGTGACGGCCGCCACGGTTCGCGGTTCCCTGCACCGGCTCGACTGGGTTCCGCTACCCGCCGGCACCTCCGAGGCGCCCATGACGTACCGGCCTCAGGTGGCGGTGCTCCGCGGTGAAGGTCTGGGCGACTTCGGGGACCTCCGAGACCCGGGCGACCCCAGGACGCCGGATGACCTGGACACCGGTGTGCCGGCGTCGCTCGACCTGGCCGACCTCGTCAAGCTCACTCAGGACGAGGTACCCGACGCCCTGCTGGCTCTCTGCCCGGGAGCCCATGCACGGCCGGCCGATCCCCAGGCGACCCGCGAAGCCGTCCACGTGGTGCTCGACCTCCTCCAGCGCTGGCTGGCCGAGGACAAGTTGGCTTCGTCCCGGCTGGTGTTCCTGACCCGAGGTGCGGTGGCGGTCGGTGCGGACGAGGTCCCGGATGCCGCCTTGGCCGCGGTGTGGGGTCTGGTGCGTGCGGCCCAGGCCGAGCAGCCCGACCGATTCGTCCTGATCGACGTCGATGAGGACACCCCTGCCGCCGATGTGATCACGCGAGCGTTGGCCACCGGCGAATCGCAGATCGCCGTTCGGGCCGGCCTGCTTCGCGTCCCCCGCCTCGCCCCCGCTCCGGCGCCTGACGCTGTCACGGACCGCGTGCCGTCGTTCGGTCCGGAGGGGGC
>NZ_BMNT01000128.1:0-316 GCF_014646695.1 Sphaerisporangium melleum | reverse complement strand
TTCTGGTCACTGGTGGTACGGGTGGTCTGGGTGGGGTGGTGGCGCGGCATCTGGTGGTGGCGCATGGGGTGCGTCGTCTGGTGTTGGTGAGCCGGCGTGGTGTGGAGGCTCCTGGGGCGGCCGATCTGGTGGCCGAGCTGGTGGAGCTGGGTGCGGAGGTTTCGGTCGTCGCGTGTGATGTGGCTGATCGGGATGCGCTGGCGGGTGTGGTCGCTTCGGTGGGTGCTGGGCTGGGTGCGGTGGTGCATGCGGCGGGTGTGCTGGATGACGGTGTTGTCGCTTCGTTGAGTGCGGAGCGGGTGGATGGGGTGTTGCG
>NZ_BMNT01000127.1 GCF_014646695.1 Sphaerisporangium melleum | reverse complement strand
CTCACCGTCGCAGGTGGCCGACCGGTTCAAGGGATTCACCTCCCACCACCTGCGCGCCGAGTTTCCGCACCTGCGCTCGCAGTTGCCCACGCTGTGGTCGCGGTCGTACTTCGTGGCCACCGTCGGCGCGGTCTCCGCGCAGACAGTGCAGCGCTATATCGAGACGCAGTACGAGCGCGCTGCCAAGAGGAGTGGCCGTGCGTAGGTCGTACAAGTTCCTGCTGCGCCCGACCTCCAAGAAGGCCGCCGCGCTCGCGGCGTGCCTGGAGGATCACCGGCAGCTCTACAACGCGGCTCTTGAGCACCGTCACACCGCCTACCGCAAGGCAGGCGTCACCGTTCGCTACGGTGACCAGTCCGGGGAGCTGAAGCACATCCGCTGCGACGATCCCGACGGTCAGAGCCGGTGGTCGTTCTCCTCCCAGCAGGCCACGCTGCGCCGCCTGGACAAGGCGTTCGCGGCGTTCTTCGCCCGTGTGAAGGCCGGGCGCACGCCGGGGTTTCCCCGTTTCAAGGGGCTCGGCCGGTTCGACACGGTCGAGTGGCCGAAGGATGGGGACGGCTGCCGGTGGGACTCCCAGCCTGAACACCCGTCCGCCACGTTCGTCCGCTTGCAGGGCATCGGACATGTGCGCGTGCATCAGCACCGGCCGGTGCGGGGCCGGGTGAAGACGATCGGCGTGAAGCGGGAAGGCTCCCACTGGTATGTGGTGCTGTCCTGCGATGACGTGCCCGGGCAGCCGCTGCCCGCGACGGGCGCGGCGGTCGGACTGGACATGGGCGTGGCCTCGCTGGTCACCACCAGCGACGCCGAGCACCTGGCCAACCCCCGCCACCTGCAGGCGTCCGCCGGCCGTCTCGCGGCGGCACAGCAGGCTCTGTCCCGGAAGAAGCGGGGGTCCAAGCGCCGCCGTAAGGCGGTCGCGCGGGTGGCCGCCCTGCACGCCAAGGTAGGGCGGCAGCGCCTGGACGGCGCGCACAAAGCCGCACTCACGCTGGTCGCCGCGTACGACGTGATCGTGCATGAGGACCTGCGGATCGCGAACATGACCCGCAGCGCGTCCGGCACGATCGAGCAGCCCGGCCGGAACGTCGCCGCCAAGTCCGGGCTGAACCGAGCCATCTTGGACGCGGGTTGGGGGTGTTCCTGACGATCCTGTCGCACAAGGCTGAAAGCGCCGGTCGAGAGCTGATCGCAGTGAACCCCGCCGGCACCTCCCGCACGTGCGCCCGCTG
>NZ_BMNT01000126.1 GCF_014646695.1 Sphaerisporangium melleum | reverse complement strand
TGTAGGGGATGCGTTCGACGAGGACGCGGGCCTGGTTGTTCTGGACGATGCCGGTGGTGGTGTCCAGGCGCTGGAGGTTGACGGCGATGTTGCCGGTGGTGGTGCCGCCGCCGATGAGGATCTTGGCGTTGCCGGTGTCCTTGGTGGCGAAGGCGTCGTAGTTGGCGCTGGGGGTGACCGAGGCGATCTGGCCGGTCTGGGAGCCGTAGAAGCGGTAGACCCACCATTCGCCCTTGGGCTGGTGCTGTCCGGCGGAGTTGTGGACCAGCAGGTTGCCCAGGTCGTTGTGCAGGTTGCCGCCGCTGGCCCAGTTGGCGCGCAGGCCGTCGGCTCCGGCGCGTTCCAGGCGGGCGATGTACCAGGCGCCGTCGGCGGGGTTCTGCTCGTTGGAGGCGCCGTACTCGTTGATCTGGTAGGGGCGGGGGTGGGGGATGGAGCGGGAGTTCAGCGTGGTGTTGGCGGTGGCGACGTTGGAGACGGGGTCACCGGGCAGGGAGTGCCAGCTGATGATGTCGGGGATGAGGTTGTTGGCTTTGACGTAGTCCAGGTACTGGGTCCACCAGCCGCCGGTGGAGGGGACGCAGGCGCAGCTGGGGCCGACGATGAGCTGGTCGGGGAAGGCGGCGCGGACGCGCTGGTAGGTGCGGCGCCACAGTTCGAAGTACTGCGATTGGGGGCGGTTCCAGAAGATGGTGATGTTGGGTTCGTTCCACAGGTCCCATTGGACGGGGGCGCCGGTGGCGCGCACG
The DNA here is from genome assembly GCF_014646695.1 of Sphaerisporangium melleum. Taxonomy (GTDB): domain Bacteria; phylum Actinomycetota; class Actinomycetes; order Streptosporangiales; family Streptosporangiaceae; genus Sphaerisporangium; species Sphaerisporangium melleum. The sequence continues at coordinate 515 of NZ_BMNT01000126.1, read as the reverse complement.
TCGTTGATCAGGCGGGTGAGGAAGTTGTCGTAGTCGGTCCAGTTGCCGTTGTCGCCGGGGTAGCGGCTGATGGGGTAGCCGTCGGCGCCCCACAGGTCGTGGACCAGCAGGACGAACTCGCCGCCCAGGGAGCGGGTGCGCAGCAGCTGGGCGCGGGTGGCGTTCCAGCGGCGGTCGTATTTGCCCGATACCCAGCCGCCGGGGCTGTCGAGCTGGGCGCCGCCGGCGCGCATGTAGCGGAATTTGACGTCGGTGTAGAAGTTGTCGGCCGGGCCCGAGGCGTTCTCGGTCATGCCGTAGATCCATCCCGAGGCCCGGTAGGTCGGGGCGGCTCCGGCGGTGGAGAAGTCCACGCTGATCGACTGGTCGGCGGCCTGCGCCGGGCCCGGCGTGGCGATGAGGGACGCGGCGGCCAGCGCCACGGCGGTGCACAGGACGGCCAGACCGCGACGGCGGCGACCGCCCCGCGGCACGAGGGGTGTGTCCACTGATCGACTCCTTGGACGGCAAGGGGG
>NZ_BMNT01000125.1:1063-1315 GCF_014646695.1 Sphaerisporangium melleum | reverse complement strand
GGTCAGGGACACGTTGATCATCCAGTAGACCGGGAACAGCATGATCGCGGTCAGCACCAGCCCCACGGCGGTCTTCAGGTGTCTCATGCCACCGCCTGCTTTCGCTGGGCGCGGATGTAGATCAGGCCGAAGACGAGCGCGGCGACGATCAGCAGGTTGCCCACGGCCGCGCCGGGCCCGAAGGCCGGCACCAGATTGCCGAAGCCGAGCCGGTAGGACCAGGTGGCGAAGGTGGTGGAGGAACCGCTGGGC
>NZ_BMNT01000125.1:0-1006 GCF_014646695.1 Sphaerisporangium melleum | reverse complement strand
GATGATGTCGAAGACCTTGAGGGTGTAGACCAGCCCGAGCAGCAGGGTGATCGCCGACACCGGGCGCAGCAGCGGGAAGGTGATCCGCCAGAACCGCTGCCAGCCGCCGGCGCCGTCCAGCGCGGCGGCCTCGTAGACCTGCGGGGAGATCGCCTGCAGGCCGGAGTACAGCACCACGAGGTTGAACGGGATGCCGATCCAGATGTTGGCGATGGTCACCGACCACAGCGATCAGTCCGGGGAGGTCAGCCAGTTCACCGGCCCGATGCCGAGGCCCCGCAGCGCGGCGTTCACCACGCCGGAGTCGCTGTTGAGCATCCATGACCAGGTGGAGGCCGACACGATCAGCGGCAGCAGCCACGGCACCAGGAACAGCGCCCGCAGGGTGGCCGAGAGCCGGAAGTTCTTGGCGAAGAACACCGCCAGCGCCAGGCCGATGACGAACTGGAACACCAGCGACACCACGGTGAACACCGCCGTGTGCCACAGTGCCGGGCCGAAGGCCGGATCGCCGAGGATCTTCGCGTAGTTCGCGAACCCGGTGAACGGCGCGTCCCCCTGGACGAACGAGCGCACGGTGTAGTTCCGCAGGCTCAGCTCGATGTTGCGGTACAGCGGATAGGCGTAGAAGACCGCCAGATAGATCACGATCGGGGCGAGGAAGGCCCAGGCCGCCCACTGCCCTGACGCGGTACGTGCCGCCCGGTGTCCCTTCGCCACGGCGTGGGGGACACGGGCGGTACGCACCGGTGTTCGCGCTACTCTGCTCATGCTCTTACTGGGTCGCGCTCGCGGCGGCGGCCTGGGCGTCGGTCATCGCCTGCTGCGGGGTCTTGGCACCACTCAACGCGGCCTGCACCGCACCCCACATCGGCTCGGAGATCTTCGGATACTTCGTCCCCAGATCATCACTCGTGCGGCCCTTGGCAGCCTTGACCGCCTCCACCCACACCTTCAACGCCGGCTTCTGCTCCACCTGCCTGCCCTGCACCTGCTCGGTCGGCGC
>NZ_BMNT01000124.1:1098-1317 GCF_014646695.1 Sphaerisporangium melleum | reverse complement strand
CAGGCCAGCAGGACGATGCCGGTCTTGTAGTGGTAGGTCGGCGCCTGGAAGATCTTCCGGGCGAGCGGCACGGTCGGGGCGAGGACGGACGCGAACCGCTCGTGGTCTCCGCCGTCGAGCGCGTGGAGGGCGGCCGCCGCGGCGGGGGCGATCGGGTCGAAGATCCCGAGCAGCGCGTGACTGCCACCCGCGATCAGCTCCGGATAGTTGAAGTCGTCG
>NZ_BMNT01000124.1:281-1050 GCF_014646695.1 Sphaerisporangium melleum | reverse complement strand
CGCCGTCCGGGAGCCGTTCACGCAGGTGCACCTCGTGCTCGGCGTCGAGCAGTGACACCTTCACCCCGTCCACGCGCGCGGCGTTGTCGTGGACGAGTGCGAGGAACGCCTCGGTGGCGGCCTCAAGATCGTGTGACCCCCAGTATCCGGCGAGGGCGGGGTCGAACATCTCGCCCAGCCAGTGCAGGATCACCGGCCGGTCGGTGTGGGCGAGCAGGGTGGCGTAGACCTTGTGGTAGTCCTCGGGGCCGCGGGCGAGGCGGGCGAGCTGCCTGCTGGCCATGACGACGACCCGGGCGCCCGCGTCCTGGACGGTCTCGATCTGCTCCAGATAGCCCGCGACGACCTGCTCCAGCGTGGCGCTCCCGGGCAGATGATCTGTGCCGGCGCCGCAGGCCAGCAGGTCGGCCGGGTCGCCGAAGTGCCGGGCCTCGGCGGCGCTGCGCCGGATCAGCTCCGCCGTGGCCGCCCAGTCCAGGCCCATGTTGCGCTGGGCGGTGTCCATCGCGTCGGCCACCCGCAGCCCGCAGGACCACAAGTGGCGGCGAAAACGCAGCGTCGCCTCCCAGTCGAGGGAGGCGGGGGAACCGGGGGAGTGGTCGGCGAGCGGGTCGGCCACGACGTGCGCGGCGGCGTACACCACTCGGCTGGTGGGCGGTGACGGCGGCAGATCCCAGACGACCGGCTCACGCATCCGGTAGGTCTCCAACCGGCGATCCGCCCCGGGCAGCACGATCGAGGTCATCCGGCGATCTCCGGCACCTCGACC
>NZ_BMNT01000124.1:0-240 GCF_014646695.1 Sphaerisporangium melleum | reverse complement strand
GGAACGCAGGCCCAGCTCGGCGATCTGCACCCCGCGCGCGCCGGAGGCCAGGTCGTACGGGAACGGCGCGTCCTCCAGGAGGTGGCGCACGAACATCTCCCACTGGGTCTTGAAGCCGTTGCCGAACTCGGCGTTGTCCGGCACCTGCTGCCACTGCTCCCGGAACGGCTCGGTCACCGGCAGGTCGGGATTCCACACCGGCATCGGCGTGCCGGCCCGATGCTGGATCCGGCAGCCGCG
>NZ_BMNT01000123.1:1044-1367 GCF_014646695.1 Sphaerisporangium melleum | reverse complement strand
CAGTGATAAATCGGTGGGGTAGTCGAAGTTTCTGGGAAGTTGCGCCGTAGACCGTGAGAGCCGGGTAGGCGAAATTCTGCCGACTGTTTGAGGGGATCCCAAGTAGCACGGGGCTCGAGGAATCCTGTGTGAATCTGCCAGGACCACCTGGTAAGCCTAAATACTCCCTGATGACCGATAGTGAACAAGTACCGTGAGGGAAAGGTGAAAAGCGCCCCGGTGAGGGGTCGTGAAATAGTACCTGAAACCGTGTGCCTACAAGCCGTAGGAGCGTAGACGGGGCTTGCCTTGTCTGTGATGTGACTGCGTGCCTTTTGAAGAAT
>NZ_BMNT01000123.1:0-803 GCF_014646695.1 Sphaerisporangium melleum | reverse complement strand
GAGTCGCATGCTGTAGACCCGAAGCGGAGTGATCTACGCATGGGCAGGTTGAAGCGCGGGTAAGACCGTGTGGAGGACCGAACCCACCAGGGTTGAAAACCTGGGGGATGATCTGTGTGTAGGGGTGAAAGGCCAATCAAACTCCGTTATAGCTGGTTCTCCCCGAAATGCATTTAGGTGCAGCGTTGCGTGTTTCTTGCCGGAGGTAGAGCACTGGATGGCTGATGGGCCTTACCGGGTTACTGACGTCAGCCAAACTCCGAATGCCGGTAAGTGAGAGCGTGGCAGTGAGACTGCGGGGGATAAGCTTCGTAGTCGAGAGGGAAACAGCCCAGACCACCGACTAAGGCCCCTAAGCGTGTGCTAAGTGGGAAAGGATGTGGAGTCGCAGTGACAACCAGGAGGTTGGCTTAGAAGCAGCCACCCTTGAAAGAGTGCGTAATAGCTCACTGGTCAAGTGATTCTGCGCCGACAATGTAGCGGGGCTCAAGTACACCGCCGAAGTCGTGGCATTCACACTTTTGTGTGGGTGGGTAGGGGAGCGTCGTGCAGCCGGTGAAGCAGCCGAGTGATCGAGTTGTGGAGGCTGTGCGAGTGAGAATGCAGGCATGAGTAGCGAATCAGAAGTGAGAAACTTCTGCGCCGGATGACCAAGGGTTCCTGGGCTAGGTTAATCCGCCCAGGGTAAGTCGGGACCTAAGGCGAGGCCGACAGGCGTAGTCGATGGACAACGGGTTGATATTCCCGTACCCGCTGGTATGCGCCCATATCGAATCCAGTGATACTAAGGGTCCTTAAGCCCC
>NZ_BMNT01000122.1:1022-1379 GCF_014646695.1 Sphaerisporangium melleum | reverse complement strand
CAGGCCGTCGTAGCCCCACTCGCCCGCGAGCCGGCACACCTCCTCGAACGGCAGGTCGGCCCACTGGCCGGTGAACAGCGTGACAGGCCTGGTCATGAACCCTCCACGGTGGTGAAGCGGCTGGCCTCAGCCGCGCTCTGCTCGACGGCCGCGAGCACCCGCTGCACCCGCAGGCCGTCCTCGAAGGACGGTGCGGGGGCGGTGCCGGCGGCGATGGCCTCGATGAAGTCCTTCACCTCGTGGGTGAAGCCGTGCTCGTAGCCCAGGCCGTGCCCGGGCGGCCACCAGGCGCCGGCGTACGGATGGCCGGACTCGGTGACCAGAACCCGCCGGAACCCGGAGTCCTCGGCGGGCAGA
>NZ_BMNT01000122.1:0-983 GCF_014646695.1 Sphaerisporangium melleum | reverse complement strand
GTCGTGGAACCACAGCTCGTTCATCGCCTCGAAGTCGAAGGACAGGCTGCCCAGCGACCCGTTGATCTCGATGCGCAGCGCGTTCTTGCGCCCGCTCGCGAACCGGGTGGCCTCGAAGGAGGCCAGCCCGCCACCGCTGAGCCGGCCGATGAACAGCGCGGCGTCGTCCACGGTGACCTCGCCGCGCCCCTCACCACCGCCGGCCGAGAGCCCGGCGGAGCCGGCCGCCAGCGGGCGCTCCTTGACGAAGGTCTCGGTGATCGCCGACACCCCGGTCAGCCGCTCACCCGTGATGAACTCGGCGGTGTCGATGATGTGGGCGCCGATGTCGCCCAGCGAGCCCGACCCCGCCTTGTCCTTCTGCAGCCGCCACACCAGCGGGAACTCCGGATCCACGATCCAGTCCTGCAGGTACACCGCCCGCACGTGCCGGACGGTGCCGATCCGGCCCTCGGCGACCCACTGGCGGGCCAGGGCGACGGCGGGGACGCGGCGGTAGTTGAAGGCCACCATCGCCACGACGCCCCGCTCGGCGGCGGCCCGGGCCGCGGCGACCATGGCCTCGGCCTCGGCGACCGTGTTGGCCAGCGGCTTCTCGCAGATCACGTGCTTGCCGGCTTCCAGCGCGGCGATGGCGATCTCGGCGTGCGAGTCACCCGGGGTGCAGATGTCCACGATCTGCACGTCGTCCCGGGCGATGAGGCGCTTCCAGTCGGTCTCCACGTGGGCCCAGCCGAGCTTCTCGGCGGCCTGTGCGGTCGCCTCTGCCGACCGGCCGGCCAGCGCGACCATGGCGGGCTTGAGCGGCAGGTCGAAGAACGCGTCCACGCTGCGCCACGCCTGGGAGTGCGTGCGGCCCATGAAGGCGTATCCGACCATGCCGACCCCGGCGACCGGCCTCATGACTCGAATCCGAGCGGCAGGTAGGCCTGCGCGTTCTCCTTGGTCACGGTCTCGGAGGTCAGCGTCACCGACTGCGGCAC
>NZ_BMNT01000121.1:501-1415 GCF_014646695.1 Sphaerisporangium melleum | reverse complement strand
ATGCGGATGATGCCCCGCTCGTCCAGATCGGCCAGGACCTCCTCCGACACGTTCGGGATGTCGCGGGTGATCTCCTCCGGGCCCAGCTTGGTGTCGCGGGCGTCGACCTCGTGCTCCTCGATGTGGATCGAGGACAGCACGTCGTCCTGCACCAGGCGCTGGGAAAGGATGATCGCGTCCTCGTAGTTGTGACCCTCCCACGGCATGAACGCCACCAGCAGGTTCTTGCCCAGCGCCATCTCACCGTCATCGGTGCACGGACCGTCGGCGACGACCTGGTTCACCTCCACCCGGTCGCCCTCGGCCACGATCGGCTTCTGGTTGAAACAGGTGCCCTGGTTGGACCGCTTGAACTTCGCCACCCGGTAGGTCGTCCGCGTGCCGTCGTCGTTCATCACCGTGACGTAGTCGGCCGACACCTCCTCGACCACCCCGGCCTTCTCCGCCGTGATGACGTCCCCGGCGTCGGTCGCCGCGCGGTACTCCATGCCCGTGCCCACCAGCGGCGCCTCGCTCTTGAGGAGCGGCACCGACTGGCGCTGCATGTTGGAGCCCATGAGCGCGCGGTTGGCGTCGTCGTGCTCCAGGAACGGGATCATCGCGGTCGCCACCGACACCATCTGGCGTGCCGAGACGTCCATGTAGTCGACCTCGCTGGGCCGGATGAACTCGACCTCGCCGCCCTTACGGCGGACCAGGACGCGGTCCTCGGCGAAGCTGCCGTCCGCCTGCAGCGGGGTGTTCGCCTGGGCGATGACGTGCCTGTCCTCCTCGTCGGCGGTCAGGTAGTCGATCTCCTCGGTGACGCGGCCGTCCACCACCTTGCGGTAGGGGGTCTCGACGAAGCCGAAGGAGTTGACCCGGCCGAACGACGAGAGCGAGCCGATCAGGCCGATGTTCGGGCCTTCCGGCGT
>NZ_BMNT01000121.1:0-455 GCF_014646695.1 Sphaerisporangium melleum | reverse complement strand
GGGCACATGCGGCCGTAGTGCGAGGGGTGCACGTCACGGACCTCGAACCCGGCCCGCTCACGCGACAGACCACCGGGACCCAGGGCGGACAGGCGCCGCTTGTGGGTCAGCCCGGCCAGCGGGTTGGTCTGGTCCATGAACTGCGACAGCTGCGAGGTGCCGAAGAACTCCTTGATCGACGCCACCACCGGGCGGATGTTGATCAGGGTCTGCGGAGTGATCGCCTCCACGTCCTGGGTCGTCATGCGCTCACGCACGACCCGCTCCATGCGGGCCAGGCCCAGCCGCACCTGGTTCTGGATCAACTCGCCCACGGTGCGCAGGCGGCGGTTGCCGAAGTGGTCGATGTCGTCGACCTCGACCACCACCTCACCGCCGGCCCCCGGCATCGAGACCTCGCCGGCGTGCAGCCGGACGATGTACTCGATCGTGGCGACGATGTCCTCCTCGGTCAG
>NZ_BMNT01000120.1 GCF_014646695.1 Sphaerisporangium melleum | reverse complement strand
TGAGATGTGATGCCGAGCCGATTGTGGTGAAGTGGGTGATCCCATGCTGCCGAGAAAAGCCTCTAGTGAGTGTGCCGGCGGCCCGTACCCTAAACCGACTCAGGTGGTCAGGTAGAGAATACCGAGGCGATCGGGTGAACTGTGGTTAAGGAACTCGGCAAATTGCCCCCGTAACTTCGGGAGAAGGGGGGCCTCTGCTGGTGATGGCACTTGCTGCCGGAGCTGGTGGGGGTCGCAGTGGCCAGGGGGAAGCGACTGTTTACTAAAAACACAGGTCCGTGCGAAGTCGTAAGACGATGTATACGGACTGACGCCTGCCCGGTGCCGGAACGTTAAGGGGACCGCTTAGCTGGCTTCGGCCGGCGAAGGTGAGAACTTAAGCGCCGGTAAACGGCGGTGGTAACTATAACCATCCTAAGGTAGCGAAATTCCTTGTCGGGTAAGTTCCGACCTGCACGAATGGCGTAACGACTTCCCCGCTGTCTCAACCACAGACCCGGCGAAATTGCACTACGAGTAAAGATGCTCGTTACGCGCAGCAGGACGGAAAGACCCCGGGACCTTCACTACAGCTTGACATTGGTGTTTGGGACGGCTTGTGTAGGATAGGTGGGAGACGGTGAAGCTGGGACGCTAGTTCTGGTGGAGTCATTGGTGAAATACCACTCTGGTCGTTTTGGATGTCTAACCCGCGCCCGTGGATCCGGGTGGGGGACAGTGTCTGGTGGGTAGTTTAACTGGGGCGGTTGCCTCCTAAAGGGTAACGGAGGCGCCCAAAGGTTCCCTCAGCCTGGTTGGCAATCAGGTGGTGAGTGTAAGTGCACAAGGGAGCTTGACTGTGAGACCGACGGGTCGAGCAGGAGCGAAAGCTGGGACTAGTGATCCGGCGGTGGCATGTGGAAGCGCCGTCGCTCAACGGCTAAAAGGTACCCCGGGGATAACAGGCTGATCTTCCCCAAGAGTCCATATCGACGGGATGGTTTGGCACCTCGATGTCGGCTCGTCGCATCCTGGGGCTGGAGTAGGTCCCAAGGGTTGGGCTGTTCGCCCATTAAAGCGGTACGCGAGCTGGGTTTAGAACGTCGCGAGACAGTTCGGTCCCTATCCGCTGCGCGCGTAGGAGACTTGTAAGGGGCTGTCCCTAGTACGAGAGGACCGGGACGGACGAACCTCTGGTGTGCCAGTTGTTCTGCCAAGGGCACGGCTGGTTGGCTACGTTCGGGAGGGATAACCGCTGAAAGCATCTAAGCGGGAAGCCTGCCTTGAGATGAGGTCTCCCACCCTTTGTGGGGTAAGGCTCCCAGTAGACCACTGGGTTGATAGGCCGGAGGTGGAAGCATCGTAAGGTGTGGAGCTGACCGGTACTAATAGGCCGAGGACTTGACCACAAAGCATTCTTGCTCGCGTCCATTATGCAACTCAGAGACAACAAACCCCCGCCG
>NZ_BMNT01000119.1:1188-1452 GCF_014646695.1 Sphaerisporangium melleum | reverse complement strand
GGTCAGGGACACGTTGATCATCCAGTAGACCGGGAACAGCATGATCGCGGTCAGCACCAGCCCCACGGCGGTCTTCATCCGGCTGCGCGCGGCTTTCATGAGGCGGCCTGCCTTCTCTGCGCGTTGATGTACACCAGCCCGAACACCAGGGCCATGACGATGAGCAGGTTGCCGACCGCGGCGCCCGGGCCGAAGGCCGGCAGCAGGTTGCCGAAGCCCAGGCGGTAGGACCAGGTCGCCAGCGTGGTGGACGAGTTGCTCGGG
>NZ_BMNT01000119.1:0-1120 GCF_014646695.1 Sphaerisporangium melleum | reverse complement strand
GATGATGTCGAAGACCTTGAGGGTGTAGACCAGCCCGAGCAGCAGGGTGATCGCCGACACCGGGCGCAGCAGCGGGAGCGTCACCTTGCGGAACCGCTGCCAGCCGACGGCGCCGTCCAGCTCGGCCGCCTCGTAGACCTGCGCGGGGATCGCCTGCAGACCGCTGTACAACACCACGAGGTTGAACGGGATGCCGATCCAGATGTTGGCGATGGTCACCGACCACAGCGACCAGTCGGGCGAGGTCAGCCAGTTCACCGGGTCCACGCCGAACGCGCCCAGCACCGCGTTGACCAGGCCGGAGTCGCTGTTGAGCATCCACGACCAGGTGGAGGACGACACGATCAGCGGCAGCAGCCACGGCACCAGGAACAGTGCCCGCAGGGTGGCCGAGAGCCGGAAGTTCTTGGCGAAGAACACCGCCAGCGCCAGGCCGATGACGAACTGGAACACCAGCGACACCACGGTGAACACCGCCGTGTGCCACAGCGCCGGGCCGAACGTCGGGTCGGCGAAGATCTTGACGTAGTTGGCGGACCCGGTGAACGGCGCGCCGCCCTGCACGAACGACCGGACGGTGTAGTCGCGCAGGCTGAGGTCCAGATTGCGGTAGAGCGGATAGGCGTAGAAGACCAGCAGGTAGATGACGACCGGTGCCAGGAACGCCCACGCCGCCCACTGCCCGGACGGTCGGGGCCGCACGGCCGCGCGCCGTCCCGCCCGGGGCGGCGGGACCGTAGCCCGCCTCCGCCGGTCGCCGGCGGCGGGCGCGGCCGGCGTCTGTGTCTGGTGTTTCATGTCGTCCTTCGTCTGACGAGCGAGGCCGGGGGCCGGCCCCACCGGGGCGGTGAGCGCCCCGGGGATCTCCCCCGGCCCGCGCACGTCGTTCCTACTGGGTCGCGCTCGCGGCGGCGGCCTGGGCGTCGGTCATCGCCTGCTGCGGGGTCTTGGCACCACTCAACGCGGCCTGCACCGCACCCCACATCGGCTCAGAGATCTTCGGATACTTCGTCCCCAGATCATCACTCGTGCGGCCCTTGGCCGCCTTGACCGCCTCCACCCACACCTTCAACGCCGGCTTCTGCTCCACCTGCCTGCCCTGCACCTGCTCGGTCGGCGC
>NZ_BMNT01000118.1 GCF_014646695.1 Sphaerisporangium melleum | reverse complement strand
CTCGTCCTCGACGGGGCGGCGCGGCCCGCCTGCCCCCTGGCCATCGCTAGTCATCGCTGTCGAGCCTAAATGATGCACCGCACACCGAAGGGGCGCGGCAGGTGATGGCCGACCGCGCAGGCGCTCCCGCCGGCGGCGGGCCGGCGCGGGCGGGCTCGGTCAGCGGACCTTGCCGAAGGTGTCCGGGACGGGCAGGGTGCCGATGCGCGACAGCGGCCAGTAGAGCGCGAAGGCCCGGCCGATCACGCTCTGCTCGGAGATGGTGCCGTGGTAGCGGTCGCTCATGAACGCGCGGGAGTCCTCCGAGGCGGCCCGATGGTCGCCCATCAGCCACAACCGGCCCTTCGGCACCGTGACGTCGAAGCTCTGCTGGGACGGGAAGTCCTGCGGGTTGAGGTAGGCCTCCTCGTGCAGCGGGACGCCGTTTACCGTGATGCGGCCTTCGGCGTCGCAGCACTTCACGTGATCGCCGCCCACGCCGATGACCCGCTTGATCAGCGTCGTGCCGTCCCAGCCCGTGAAGACGACGATCTCGCCGCGGTCGATGTCGCCGGTGAGCCGGTTGACCACCACGCGGTCGTTGATCAGGAGGGTGTCCTCCATCGACTCGGACGGGATGTAGAAGGAGTCGAGGACGAACAGGCGCACGAGCAGGGCCGCGACCACCCCGAGGAGCACGAGCAGGATGGACTCCCGCCAGCTCGATGACTTCTTGCCGTCCTTGGCTCCGGCGTCGCCGCCCGCCGGCCCGTTCGCGCCGGCCTCGCCCGCGGTGCCGTCACCGCGGCCGGAGTGCGTTTCCGAAGCCCCGGTCTCCCGTGCCGAGGTGGCCGCGGGGACGGTCTCCCCGGGGGCCGTGCCGCCTCCCGGGACGGCGCCTGAGGCGGGCTGCTGGTCGGGGGCCGGGTCCTTGGGGTCCGGCTTCTCCTCTGTGACGCTCATCGGCCTCGTGGAGCCTCCGCCTCGGCCCGGAGAGGGCGTGGCGGGCGGCTCTGTCTCCTTCGTCTGGTTCGGGGGATGACGGAAGGGCCCGGTCAGTCCGCGCGGCGCCGCCTCCGGACGAGCCACTGGTGGCGCAGCGCCACCAGAGGGATCGCCCCGGCGAAGCCGAGCACGAGCGGCGCGGCGCCGCCGGCCATGGCGGCGGTCTTGAGGGCCGTCTGATTGAACGTTTCAGGGATCGGCAGCGTCGTGGCTCGGGAGAACGGCCATACGATGACGAACGCCCGCCCGACGACCTTGTCCTTGGGGATGGCTCCGCCGCCGGGGTCGCCCTGGTGCGACCGGGAGTCGAGCGAGACGGAGCGGTGGTCGCCCATCACCCACAACCGGTCCTTTTCGACCTTGATCTCGAAGAACTTCTGCGACGGTTGGTCGTCGGGGTACAGGTACGCCTTCTCGTCCAGTGGCACGCCGTTCACCGTGATCCGGCCCTTGGCGTCACAGCACTTCACCGTGTCACCCGG
>NZ_BMNT01000117.1 GCF_014646695.1 Sphaerisporangium melleum | reverse complement strand
CGACGACCTGGCCCCCTTCGACCCCGAGGTCTTCACCGACGCCCTCCTCGGCGACTGACTCCAGACCCGGCGGCGCCTCGGGTGCCGCCGGGCCACGCCTGCGGGCTCACACTCGTCGCTGTCCGTACCGCACGGCCTGACAGGCAAAGGTCAGGGCCCCATCGAGTCGATGGGGCCCTGACCTCGTATGAAGCAGCCACCGGGGTTGTCCGCCACGATGGCGCCTCGCTGTGCCATGGGGCAGCGGTTTCGACTAGCTGCTGCGTGCCGAGGAGGCCGGGCGGGCCGCGCTGGTCGTCGCCGCCACCGACGCCGTGCTCAGGCCCGCTGCGTTCGACGACGCCGAGTGGGTGGCCGGCCTGGTCGCCGTGGCCGATGAGCTGCGCCGCGCCGTCGAGAGCCTGCTGTCGGGCGTGGTCGTCGCCGAGGACGTCACCGTGGCCAGAAAGCTCGTCGAGCAGCGGCCCGACCTGCGGGCGCCGTCGGCTGTGAACCCACGCGCGGCCCGGCATGGTGTGCGGCGACGAGCGGGTCATTCTCTCGCCGTCAGGACTGCATGCAGTTTGCATGCTAAATTGGTGGCATGGGTACCATCCAGATCCGGGACGTCCCAGACGACACCGAACGCACATTGAAAGCGCGGGCAGAGCGAGAAGGCAAGTCGCTGACGGCCTACGTCCGCGACTTGCTGTCCGAAGAGGCGGCCACCCCGACGCTGGACGAGGTGATGGCCAAGATCGCTGACGATGAGCCCGTCCCCTACGATCCCGAATTCGTCCGGGAGACGCTGCGCGAGGGGCGCCGATGAGCCTTGTCGTCGACACCTCGATCGTCTTTCGCCTGCTGGCGAACGTCAAGGGCGATGACCTGCTCCGGCAGCGCCTGGCCCGCAAGCTGCACGCCCCAGCGTTGATCGACGTCGAGATCGCCTCCGTCGTGCGCGGGCATGTGATCACCACCAAGCCGGAGGTGCGCATCTCGGAGGCGCGGGCGCAGATCATGCTGGAGCGTTACGCGCAGCTCAAGATCGTGCGACATCCGATGCTGCCACTGCAGAGACGAGTGCTGGAGTTGCGGCACAATCTCGGCGCCTATGACGGCATGTACGTGGCTCTCGCCGAACTGCTTGGACTTCCGCTGCTCACCGACGACGCCAAGTTCGCCGGCGCCACCGGCCACCGAGCGGAGATCCACCGTTATCCTCCGCCGCTGACGTGAACCAGAGCCTCGCGTCGTCTCCGGCGGTACGGCCGAAGCGGGCTGGACGACGACGCCTGGGACGAATGCTCGGCGCGGCCGACACCTTCCGGGCCGCCGCCGCCGACCAGCTCCAGACCTGGGGCGAGCGTGTCGGCGCGGAGGTGGTGCGCAAGGACGAGGGGGCCGACCCGGCTTCCGTGGCCTTCGACGCGGTGTCCAAGGGCATCGACGACAAGGTGGACACCGTCATCGTGGACACCGCCGGCCGCCTGCACACCAAGACCGG
>NZ_BMNT01000116.1 GCF_014646695.1 Sphaerisporangium melleum | reverse complement strand
GTCAGACATCCCTGGACGTTGAATGTCAAGCGGCGAGGTCGTGGTTGCGGTGTGACCATGCGGTTGCCTGGTCGTAGGCGGTGTGGGTTTTGAGGCAGCCGTGGAGGATGCCCACCAGGCGGTTGCCGACTTGGCGCAGAGCGGCGTTGTGGCTGATGTCGCGGGCTTTGAGCTGGTCGTAGTAGGCGCGGACCTCGGGATCGTGCAGCAGGGCGCAGGAGGCTTGGAGGTGGAGCGCGTCCAGGAGCCGGTCGTTGTGGACGTACCGGGCCTGGACGACCCTGGTCTTGCCGGATTGCCGGGTGATCGGCGAGGTTCCGGCGTAGTTCTTGCGGGCTTTCGCGCTGGCGTAGCGGCCCTCGGCGTCCCCGAACTCGGCGAGCACCCGGGCGCCGAGGATGACGCCCATGCCAGGCTGGCTGAGGATGACCTCAGCGTCCGGGTGCCGGCCAAAATGGGCCTCGACCTCGCTCTCCAGCGTCTTGATCTCGCTGTTCAAGACGGTGATGACAGCGACCAGGGCCTTGACGGTGGAGGCGTAGGCGCCGGTGACCAGCGGGGCCTGGCCCAGGTGCTCTGCCCGCAGCACCTCGGCGATCGCGGCGGCTTTGGCGGCCACGTCGCGGCGTCCCTTGAGCGCCGCGCTGATCTGGGTGATCGTCAGCTTGGCCGCGGTCTGGGGGGTGGGGGCCTTGGCCAGCAGCCTCAGCACCGCCTCCGAGGTCAGGCCCAGGGGCTTGTAAGCGGTGAGAGCGGCGGGGAAGTAGTCCCGCAACGCCACCCGAAGGCGCAGCATGTGGCGGGTGCGTTCCCACAGCAACGTCTGATGCGCCCGGGTGACGACCTTGACGGCCTCGGCGATCTGGGAGTCGGCGGCGACCTGGCGCAGCTGGTGGCGGCGGGTGCGGATCATGTCGGCCAGCGCGTGGGCGTCGCCCTTGTCGCTCTTGGCGCCGGAGCTGGTCAGGATCTCCCGGTGCCGGGCGGCCTGCTTGGGGTCCACCCCGAACACCCGGTACCCGGCCGCCCGCAGGGCCCGCACCCACGGGCCCCGGTCGGTCTCGATGCACACCGCGACGTCCGACGGCTCGGCGTCCTCGGCCACGAAGCGGGCCACCAGCTCATGGAAGCGGGACATCCCCGCCATGCCCTCAGGCAGCCGCACCCGCTTGAGAACCTTCCCCGTCTCGTCCTGGACCTCCACATCATGGTGATCTTCAGCCCAGTCATCTCCGACGAACAGCACGCGATCCTCCCACCGGCCGACACCACGTCCAGCAGCCCGCAGGAGCCGGTCGGCGACCTAATGGACAAGTGCTCACGCCACACGACCGGCGGGCACGACATCCCATCAGCGATCAAGACCCCTGACCACCGGTGAGGGCACGATCTGACACTAGGACTCGAGGTCCAGGAGGCGAGAGTGCTCACTCACCGACGGCTACCAGGCACCGAGTCTGCCCAATCAGGCAACCCGGTAACTCCCATTAGGAG
>NZ_BMNT01000115.1 GCF_014646695.1 Sphaerisporangium melleum | reverse complement strand
GCGCGATCGGCGCGAGACCGTCCGGGACGGCCGTACGGGACAGCCGGGCCGTCCACACCCGCCCGGCACGCACCACCACCTGCGCCTCACCCGACGCCAGCGCCCACCCGATCAGCTCGTCGCGACCCTGGTCTCCCGGGATATCCCACTCCGGCCCCGGTTCCGTACGCAGGTCCGACCCGGCACCACCCGCCGAGGGAGCGGCACCGACCGGCTCCGCGACACTCGGGTTCGACGTCCGCTCACCCAGCTCTGCCGGCCCTGCGGGCATCGCCACCTGGGGCTCCTCCGCCGCCAGAGTGTGACCCACCACCTCGGCCGGCATCCGCCCGGCGGGAGTCACCCGAGCGGCGTCGTCCGCCAGGTCCAGCAGCACGAACCTGCCCGGCTGCTCCGCCTGCGCACTACGCACCAGACCCCACACCGCCGACTGCGCGACATCACTCACCACATCCCCCGGAGCCGCCACCACCGCACCCCGGGTCACCACCACCAGACGCGAACCCGCGAACCGATCCTCCGCCGACCAGCCCTGCAGCAGGTCGAGTACCGCCGCGGTCGTCTCGTGGACGGCGACATCGGGGGCCGGCGACGAGCTCGGGCAGACGGCGAGGACGGCCTCGGGCACGCCGGTGGAAGCGTCGAGCGCCGCCAGCGTGGCGAGATCGGGGAAGTTCGGCGCGCCGGTACCCAGATCGTCCCCGCCCAGCACGGCCCATCGGGACGGCCGCGTCGCGGCGCCGGCGGGCAGGGCGGTCCATTCGAGCCGGTGCAGAGCGCCGCCGGCGGTGGTCGCGGTCAGGTCACCGACGTTCAGCGGACGCAGGGTCAGCGCATCGATCTCGGCGATCGGCGCCCCGTCGGCGCCGGCGATGACCAGCGTGATCGCCGAGCCGCCGTTCGCCGCGCCCTCACCCGCCGCTCCGACGGCCCTGCGCCCGACCTTGACCCGCAGGCTTCGCGCCCCGGTCGCGTACAACGACACTCCCGACCAGGAGAACGGCAGATACGCCCGCCCCGCCTCAGCCTCCGGGAGCAGATCGCCCAGCGCACCGGCATGCAACGCCGCATCCAGCAACGCCGGGTGCACACCGAACCGGGCCGCCTCGCCGTGCGCCTCCTCGGGCAGCTCGACCTCGGCGAACACCTGCCCGTCCCGGCCCCACGCCCGCACCAGGCCCTGGAACAGCGGCCCGTACTCCAGACCGATCCCTGCCAGATCGTCGTACAAGGCATCGACGTCGATCGGCTCCGCGCCCACCGGCGGCCACTGCGCCGGCTCGGCGAACCCGGCAGCCGAGCCGGAACCATCAACGCTCCTATTGCCGCCCTGCGGGCCGGCGGCCTCGTTGTTCCGCACCGCACGGTCCATGCCGATCGGCAGACCCGAACCGTCATCGGTGCCGGTCACCGCGAGCACACCCTCGGCGTGCCTGGTCCACGCGGCATCCGTACCGTCCTGCACCCGGGAGTGCACGGAGATCGAACGGGCGCCGGACTCGTCGGCCGCGCCCGCGACCAACTGCACCCGCACCGCCCCCCCGGACGGGACCACCAACGGCGCCTGCAACGTCAACTCCTGCAGACGCGCACACCCCAGCTCATCACCCGCCCG
>NZ_BMNT01000114.1 GCF_014646695.1 Sphaerisporangium melleum | reverse complement strand
CCGGTTGTTGACGTCCAGGCACTTGTTGCCGTACACCCGCAGCTCACCGGCACTGGTGGAGGTCCACTGCTGACCGGCCTGACCGTTGCAGTCATAGATCTGCGCCTGCGCGCCGTTGGCCGCCGCGCCCCCGGTCACGTCCAGGCACCGGCCCGACCCCACACCCTTGATCGTCCCCGCGCCGCCCGGCGGAGTCGGCGACGGCGTCGGCGTGGGAGAGGGCGTGGGCGTCGGGGACGGCGGGGTGCCGCCGCCGCTCACGATGTACATCGCCGCGCCGTGGCCGGGCACCGACGCGCTGATCGTCCCGGACGAGGAGCCGGTGGTGTGCGCCCACAGGTCGCGCACCGAGTAGGAGGACGCGGCGCCGAGCCCGAGGGCCGAGGTGGTGGTGGAGACGGTCGCCGTGGACGTGCCACGGTTGAGCAGCACCACCGCGACCGACCCGTTGGACATCGGCTTGCGCCACACCTCCAGGTTGCCGTTGTCGCTGATCTTGTGGCCCTGCTTGCCACCCCAGTCCTGGTTGACCGCGATGACCTCGGTGTTGGTGAGGGTCGTACGGGTGTCCGCGCTCATCGACCTGATGTCGTTGCCGGCGATGAGCGGCGCGTTCAGCAGGGCCCACAGGCTGAAGTGCGCGCGGCCCTCGGTCGCCGTCAGGGAGCCGACGCCGACCTCCAGCATGTCCGGGTCGTTCCAGCCGCCCGGTCCGGAGTACGCCTCCAGCCCCACCTGCTGGTCCAGGATGCCGGTGATCGAGCCCCAGTTGGCGAAGATGTCACCGGTCGTGCGCCAGGAGTTGCCCGTGGGCATCCCCCAGGTCCACACGCTCTCCTGGCCCCAGTTGCACAGGCTGTACACGATGGGCCGGCCGGTGGCGGCCAGCGCGTCGCGCATCGCGGTGTAGCGCTGCTGCCCGTTCTTGCCCTGGTGGTCGCCGCAGTTGTCGTACTTCAGGTAGTCGATGCCCCAGGACGCCCACAGAGCGGCGTCCCGCCGCTCGTTGCCCAGGCTGGCCGGGTAGCCCGCGCAGGTGGTGGTCCCGGCCGAGGAGTAGATGCCGAGCTTCAGCCCCTTGGAGTGGACGTAGTCGGCCAGGGCCTTGATGCCGCTGGGGAACTTCGCCGGGTCGGCCACCAGGTCGCCGCTTGCGTTGCGGCTCTTGGTCGACCAGCAGTCGTCGATGTTGACGTACTGGTACCCGGCCGCCGCCATGCCGCTGGAGACCATGACGTCGGCGGTCTGCCGGATCAGCGTCTCGTTGATGTTGCAGCCGAAGGTGTTCCAGTCGTTCCACCCCATCTGGGGGGTACGGGCGAGCCCGTTCTCCAGAGCGAGCGCCGGCGAGGTGCCGCCGCCGATCGTGACCAGGGAGCCGGCGGCGAGGGCCGCGGCCAGCGTCCAGCGGAGGATTCTGCGCATGTGACTCCTTGCGGATGTGCGTCGGGTCCGGCGGGCGGGAACGCGCCCGCCCGCCGGAGGTGTCTTCGGTCCGCCTGCCGCACGGCGGCCGGGGAGGGTGATGCCTGCGGGGTGCGGGTCAGACACGGGTCCAGCGCTGGTTGGTTCCGCCGTTGCAGTCCCAGATGACCAGCTTGGTGCCGTTGGCGGTGGCGTTGTTCGG
>NZ_BMNT01000113.1:375-1671 GCF_014646695.1 Sphaerisporangium melleum | reverse complement strand
TGCGCCGGCATCACCGTCTGGGGCGTCCGCGACCAGGACTCCTGGCGCAGCGGCGACACCCCGCTGCTGTTCAGCGGTGGCAACAAGAAGCCCGCCTACGACGCCGTCCTGAACGCCCTCAACAACGCGACCCCCAACCCCACACCGACCCCGACGCCGACCCCCACGCCGACGCCGACTCCCACGCCCACGCCCACCCCGACTCCGACGCCTACGCCGACTCCCACGCCCACCCCGACGCCGACCCCGGTTCCGGGTGGATGCGCGGCGACGATCACGACGACCAACAGCTGGCCGGGCGGGTTCCAGTCGGAGGTCACGGTCAGCGCGGGCAGCGCCGCGGTCAACGGATGGACCGTCCGGTGGACCTGGCCCGGCGGGCAGAGCATCAGCAGCCTGTGGAGCGGCACCCAGAGCGGGTCCGGCTCCAGCGTCGCCGTGCGCAACGCCGCCTACAACGGTTCCGTCGCCGCCGGTGGCTCCACGACCTTCGGCTTCACCGCCAACGGCAGCGCGGCCACTCCGACCGCCACCTGCACCAGCCCCTGACAACAGCCGGACATGATGATGAGGAGAATACAGATGCGTCTGCCCTGGCGAGCGCGGTCACCGCGCCCCTCCGCCGTCACGACCGTGGCGCCGCCGTCCCGGCGGGCCTCGCGCCGTGGCCCCGTGATCGGCGCCCTCGCGGTCCTACTGGCCGGAGCCGGCCTGCTGACCACCCAGCCCGCCCAGGCCGCCGTCGCCTGCCGGGTCGACTACACCGTCAGTTCGAGCTGGCCGGGTGGCTTCGGTGCCAACGTCACCATCAACAACCTCGGTGACGCGGTCAACGGCTGGCGGCTGACCTGGACCTTCGGCGCCGGACAGCAGATCACCCAGATATGGAACGCCACCCAGACCCAGTCGGGCTCGTCGGTCACCGCGACCAACGTCTCCTACAACGGCTCGATTCCCTCCGGTGGCAGCACGTCGTTCGGCTTCAACGGCTCCTACAACGGCAGCAACCCGGTCCCCACGTCGTTCTCCCTGAACGGCGTCGAGTGCACCGGCACTCCCGGCAGCCCGAGCCCGACGCCCACGATCACCCCGACCCCCGACCCGACGCCGACCCCCACTCCCACGCCGACCCCCACGCCGACGCCGAGCCCGACGCCGACCGGCACCTGCCCGCTTCCCTCGACCTACCGGTGGAGTTCGTCGGGTGCGCTCGCGACGCCGAAGTCGGGATGGGTGTCACTGAAGGACTTCACCCACGTCAACTACAACGGCAAGCACCTGGTCTACGGCACGACC
>NZ_BMNT01000113.1:0-329 GCF_014646695.1 Sphaerisporangium melleum | reverse complement strand
CTTCGGGTCGAGCTGGGGTTCGATGAACTTCGGCACGTTCACCAACTGGTCGGACATGGCCTCGGCCAGCCAGAACAAGATGAATTCGGGTACCGTCGCGCCGACGCTGCTGTACTTCGCGCCGAAGAACATCTGGGTGCTGGCCTACCAGTGGGGCGGGACCGCGTTCTCCTACCGCACCTCCAGTGACCCGACCAACGCCAACGGCTGGTCGGCGCAGCAGACCCTGTCCACCGCGAGCCTCTCCGGCGGGGGTACCGGGCCGATCGACCAGACGCTCATCGGTGACAGCCAGAACATGTACCTGTTCTTCGCCGGTGACAACGGCA
>NZ_BMNT01000112.1:988-1757 GCF_014646695.1 Sphaerisporangium melleum | reverse complement strand
CCGTACGACCTGGCCTCCGGCGCGCGCGGGGTGCAGATCGCCGAGCTGGGCCTGCGTTCCTCGGCGCAGGGTGTGCGTGTCGAGGTGCCCGGGGTGGGGGCATGACCGCTCTCACGCTGCCGGGGGCGGGTCGCCGGTTGGAGATCTACCGGATGCGTGAGCCGGTCGTCTGGGATCTGCCGCCGTCACCCCCCACCAGCCGGGTCGCCTACGCCGCCGCGCATGTGGTGGCCGACCCGTTCGCCGGTCACGCCCCCGGCTCGCCTGCGGCCCTGGATTGGGAGGCGACGCTGCGCTTTCGCCGCCATCTGTGGTCGTGCGGGCTGCGGGTGGCCGACGCGATGGACACCGCCCAGCGCAACATGGGGCTGGACTGGGCGGCCACGGTGGAGCTGATCCGGCGCAGCGCCGCCGAGGCCCGGCACTTCGGTGATCCGGCCGACCTGCTGGCCTGCGGCGCCGGTACCGATCATCTGCCCGGGAGTGCCACGCTGGAGCAGGTCGTCGCGGGTTACCTGGAGCAGATCGAGACGGTTCAGGACGCGGGCGCCCGGGTCGTCGTCATGGCCGGCAGGCAACTGGCCCGCCTGGCCCGGGGCCCCGAGGACTACCACAAGGTCTACGGCAGGGTGCTGGGCCAGGTCGACCGGCCGGTGATCCTCCACTGGCTGGGCGAGGTGTTCGACCCCGCGCTGGCCGGATACTGGGGGTCGCGCGATCTTGAGGCCGCCACCGAGTCCTTCCTCGCGCTCGTCCACGACCATGCCGG
>NZ_BMNT01000112.1:0-941 GCF_014646695.1 Sphaerisporangium melleum | reverse complement strand
AAGGTGTCACTGCTCGACGCCGAGCACGAGGTGCACCTGCGTGAACGGCTCCCGGACGGCGTGCGGCTCTACACCGGTGACGACTTCAACTATCCGGAGCTGATCGCGGGTGGCAGCCACGCGCTGCTGGGGATCTTCGATGCGATCGCCCCCGCCGCGGCGGCCGCCCTGCACGCGCTCGACGCCGGAGACCACGAGCGGTTCGCCTCCGTCCTGGCGCCGACCGTGCCGCTCGCCCGGAAGATCTTCCAGGCGCCGACCTACCACTACAAGACCGGCATCGTCCTGCTGGCCTGGCTCGCCGGGCACCAGGACGCGTTCGTCATGGTGAACGGCGCGCACAGCGCCCGGTCGATCCTCCACCTGGCCGAGGTGTTCCGTCTTGCCGACCAGGCCGGGCTGCTGCCCGACCCCGGCCTGGCCGCCGCACGCATGCGCGCGCTGCTCGCCACCGCCGGGGTGACCCAGTGACGGTGATCGAGCGGCTCTCGCTCAACCAGTGGACGACCCGGTGCTGGTCGGTACGCGAGGCCGTCGACGGATGCGTCCGGCACGGCATCCCCGCCATCGGGCTGTGGCGGGAAGCGGTGGCCAAGCAGGGCCTGGCGGCGACCGCGAAACTGGTCACCGACGCGGGACTGCGCGTCTCCTCGCTGTGCCGGGGCGGCTTCCTGACCGGCCCCGATCGCGGTCTCGGCGACAACCGCGCGGCGATCGACGAGGCCGCCACCCTCGGCGCCGCCTGCCTGGTGCTGGTGGTCGGCGGCCTGCCCGGAGTGGCGCCCGGCGGCGCGCGCGGGCCCGGCTTCAGCAGGGATCTCGCCGACGCACGGGCTCGGGTGGCCGACGGGCTCACCGCTCTGGTCCCCTACGCGGCCGATCGTGGTGTGCGGCTCGCGCTGGAGCCGCTGCACCCCATGTACTGCGCCGACCGTGCCGTG
>NZ_BMNT01000111.1:1322-1788 GCF_014646695.1 Sphaerisporangium melleum | reverse complement strand
AGCCGGTGCTCCTTAGAAAGGAGGTGATCCAGCCGCACCTTCCGGTACGGCTACCTTGTTACGACTTCGTCCCAATCGCCAGCCCCACCTTCGACCGCTCCCCCCACAAGTGGTTGGGCCACGGGCTTCGGGTGTTGCCGACTTTCGTGACGTGACGGGCGGTGTGTACAAGGCCCGGGAACGTATTCACCGCAGCGTTGCTGATCTGCGATTACTAGCGACTCCGACTTCATGGGGTCGAGTTGCAGACCCCAATCCGAACTGAGACCGGCTTTTAGGGATTCGCTCCACCTCACGGCATCGCAACCCTCTGTACCGGCCATTGTAGCATGTTTGCAGCCCAAGACATAAGGGGCATGATGACTTGACGTCATCCCCACCTTCCTCCGAGTTGACCCCGGCAGTCTCCCATGAGTCCCCACCACCCCGAAGGGCATGCTGGCAACATGGAACAAGGGTTGCGCTC
>NZ_BMNT01000111.1:0-1163 GCF_014646695.1 Sphaerisporangium melleum | reverse complement strand
TTTCCGGGCGATGTCAAGCCTTGGTAAGGTTCTTCGCGTTGCGTCGAATTAAGCAACATGCTCCGCCGCTTGTGCGGGCCCCCGTCAATTCCTTTGAGTTTTAGCCTTGCGGCCGTACTCCCCAGGCGGGGCGCTTAATGCGTTAGCTACGGCACGGAGCCCGTGGAAGGACCCCACACCTAGCGCCCAACGTTTACAGCGTGGACTACCAGGGTATCTAATCCTGTTCGCTCCCCACGCTTTCGCTCCTCAGCGTCAGGTAAGGCCCAGCAAGCCGCCTTCGCCACCGGTGTTCCTCCTGATATCTGCGCATTTCACCGCTACACCAGGAATTCCGCTTGCCCCTACCTACCTCTAGCCAGCCCGTATCCACCGCAGACCCACAGTTAAGCCATGGGCTTTCACGGCAGACGCGACAAGCCACCTACGAGCTCTTTACGCCCAATAATTCCGGACAACGCTTGCGCCCTACGTATTACCGCGGCTGCTGGCACGTAGTTAGCCGGCGCTTCTTCTGCAGGTACACGTCAACTTCGTCCCTGCTGAAAGAGGTTTACAACCCGAAGGCCGTCATCCCCCACGCGGCGTCGCTGCGTCAGGCTTCCGCCCATTGCGCAATATTCCCCACTGCTGCCTCCCGTAGGAGTCTGGGCCGTGTCTCAGTCCCAGTGTGGCCGGTCGCCCTCTCAGGCCGGCTACCCGTCGTCGCCTTGGTAGGCCACTACCCCACCAACAAGCTGATAGGCCGCGAGCCCATCCCCAACCGAAAAAACTTTCCACCCCGCGCGATGCCACGCGAAGTCATATCCGGTATTAGACCCGGTTTCCCAGGCTTATCCCAGAGTCAGGGGCAGGTTACTCACGTGTTACTCACCCGTTCGCCGCTCGAGTACCCCGAAGGGCCTTTCCGCTCGACTTGCATGTGTTAAGCACGCCGCCAGCGTTCGTCCTGAGCCAGGATCAAACTCTCCAAACAATGTCTGAAAAGAAACCCTGGCAGACACCACCATCACACGGTGATGCCAACCAAAGGAACCATCCCCACAACCCGGAAACCAGGCCGCGGAGGACGGAGATAATGCATTCTCATGCACTGGCTTTTAACACACTGTTGAGTTCTCAAGAAACGGACGCGTACACCACCCGGAAACCGACCCTTTAAG
>NZ_BMNT01000110.1 GCF_014646695.1 Sphaerisporangium melleum | reverse complement strand
GACGTTGGAGTTTTTGGGGCGTGTCGATCATCAGGTGAAGGTGTCGGGTCATCGGGTGGAGTTGGGGGAGGTGGAGGTGGCGCTGGCCGCGTGTCCGGGGGTGGGCCGGGCGGTGGTGGTGGCGGTGGGTGACCGCCGCCGCCGGCGACTGGCCGCCTTCGTCACCGCGCTCGAGCCAGATGCGCCTGCCGGATCTACCAGGCCTGATGCGCCTGCCATCTCTGCCGAGCCGGAGGTGTCCGCCGGATCTGGCGGGGTGGATGTGGGGGAGGTGCGGGGGTTCCTGGGCGAGCGACTGCCCGGGTACGCGGTGCCGCAGACCATCACCGTGCTGGACCGGTTGCCGCTCACCACCAACGGCAAGATCGACCGGAAGGCGCTCGCCACCGTGGCGACGGAGGCGGCGAGGACCGAGACGGCGGTGGCGGGCGCGGAGCAGGCGCCGCCCGTCGGCCAGGCCGAGACCGTGCTCGCCGCCATCTGGGCCGACCTGCTGGAGGCGCCCTCCGTCCAGCGGACGGACAACTTCTTCCTGCTCGGCGGGGATTCACTGCTCGCCACCCGCATGATCGCCCGGCTGCGCACCGCGGGCGTCCCGGACGCCCGGCTGAGCCGGCTGTTCCGCACGCCGGTGCTCGCCGACTTCGCCGCGACCCTCACCGTCGGCGAGGCCGCCCCGGCCGCTCCTGTGCCGGTCGCCGACCCGCTGCACCGCCACGATCCCTTCCCGCCCACCGAGGTGCAGCGGGCCTACTGGCTCGGCCGGGCCGGGCACTTCACGCTCGGCGGCGTCGGCTGCCACTTCTACACCGAGTTCGACGGCGACATCGACGTCGTCCGGCTGGAGGAGGCGTGGAACACGCTCATCGCGCGGCACGAGATGCTGCGCGCGGTCTTCGACGACCAGGGCCTGCAGCGCATCCTGCCCGAGGTGCCGCGCTTCGCGATCCGTACCTGCGACGGTCTTGAGGAGCTGCGCGCCGAGATGTCGCACCAGGTGCTCGACCCGGCCACCTGGCCGCTGTTCGACGCGCGGGTCGCGCGGCACGACGACGGCAGGGTGCGGCTCGGCGTCAGCTTCGACAACATCATCCTGGACGCGCTCAGCATGATGGTGTTCTTCGACGAGCTGGACCGGCTCTACCGCGACCCCGCCACCGAGCTCCCGCCGATCGGGATCTCGTTCCGCGACTACCTCCTCGGGCAGACTCCCGACCCCGCCGTCTTCGAGGCGGCCAAGACGTACTGGGCCACCCGGCTGCCCGAACTGCCGCCCGCTCCCGCCCTGCCGCTGCGCGTCGACCCGGCCCTGGTGGGCCGGCCGCGCTTCACCCGTCGCGAGCTGCGGCTGCCCGAAGGGCAGTGGAGTGCCATCAAGGAACTGGCCCGACGGCACGACCTGACTCCCGCCACCGTGCTGGCGACCGCCTTCGGGGAGATCCTGTCCGCCTGGAGCGGCCAGCAGGAGCTGACGCTCAACCTCACGCTGTTCGACCGGCGCGAGGTCCACCCCGACATCCACCGCGTTCTCGGCGACTTCACCTCCCTGCTGCTCGTCGGCTATCGGTCGGGGACGAGCTGGCTGGACGGGGCGCGCGGACTGCAGGAGGAGGTCTGGCGTGGCCTGGAGCACGGCGAGGTGTCCGCGGTCTGGGTCATGCGCGAGCTGGCCAGGCGTGCCGCGTCGGCCGAGATGACCATGCCGGTCGTTTTCACCAGCACCCTCGGCGTCGCCGGTGACCTCTCCTTCGGCCCCTCGTTCGCCGAGCAGGGGTGGGGTGTGTCCCAGACTCCGCAGGTCTGGCTGGACAGCCAGGTCGGCGAGGCCGGCGGCGAACTCGTCGTCCGCTGGGACGCGGTGGAGGAGTTGTTCGCGGTGGGGGTGTTGGATGCGATGTTCGGTGTTTTTGGGGAGTTGTTGGGGTGGTTGGCGGTGGGGGATTGGTCGGGGGTTGTTCCGGTGGGTTTGCCGGTGGGGCAGG
>NZ_BMNT01000109.1 GCF_014646695.1 Sphaerisporangium melleum | reverse complement strand
TGTCGGGGTGGCTGGGCCGTGCGGATGTGGAGCGGTTGCGGCGTGGGGGTCTGCCGGCGTTGTCGGTGGATGAGGGTCTGGCGTTGCTGGATGCCGGGGTAGGGTCCGGGGTCGCGGCGTTGGTGCCATTGCGGGTGGACGCGGCGGCGCTGCGTACCGGCGGTGGAGAGATCCCGGCCCTGCTACGCGGCCTGGCCCGCCGCCCGGTACGCCGTTCCGCCGGCGGAGACGCGAGCGGATTGGCGCGGCGCCTGCTCGGGCTCGACGCCACCGAACGCCGGTCGCTGCTCACCGACCTCGTCCGGCAGGAAGCGGCGACGGTGCTCGGCCACTCCTCGATGGAGGACGTGCAGCCGGACCGGGCCTTCCAGGAGCTCGGCTTCGACTCGCTGATGGCGGTGGAGTTCCGCAACCGGCTCAAGACGCTGTCGGGTCTGCGGCTGCCCGCCACCTTGGTCTTCGACTACCCCAACGCGCGTACCGTCGCCGACCACCTCGAGAGCGAGCTGAGCGGAACGGCGAGCGACGGCGTTCCGGTCACCGTTGCGGCCAAGGTCGTCGATGACGAGCCGATCGCCATCGTGGGCATGGCCTGCCGGTATCCGGGCGGGGTCGTCTCTCCCGAGGACCTGTGGAACCTGGTCGCCTCCGGCACCGACGCGATCGGCGAATTCCCGGCCAATCGCGGCTGGGACCTGGACAAGCTCTACCACCCGGACCCGGAGAACAAGGGCACCTCCTACGTCCGCCACGGCGGCTTCCTCTACGATGCCGCCGACTTCGACCCGGCGTTCTTCGGCATCTCGCCGCGTGAGGCGCTGGCCATGGACCCGCAGCAGCGGCTGCTGCTGGAGACCTCCTGGGAGGCGATCGAGCGGGCCGGTGTCAGCCCGTCGAACCTGCGGGGCAGCCGCACCGGGGTCTTCGCCGGCGTGATGTACCACGACTACGCCTCCCAGCTGTCCTCGATCCCGGAGGAACTGGAAGGACTGATCGGCACCGGCACCTCGGGCAGCGTCGCCTCGGGCCGGGTGTCGTACACCTTCGGTTTCGAGGGTCCGGCGGTGACCGTGGACACCGCGTGCTCGTCCTCGCTGGTCGCGCTGCACCTCGCCGTCCAGGCACTGCGGTCGGGAGAATGCGACCTCGCCCTGGCCGGCGGCGTGACCGTCATGGCCACCCCCGGCACCTTCGTGGAGTTCTCCCGGCAGCGCGGCCTCGCCCCCGACGGGCGTTCGAAGGCGTTCGCCGCCGCGGCCGACGGCGCGGGCTGGGCCGAGGGCGCCGGCATGCTGCTCGTCGAGCGGCTGTCGGACGCGCAGCGCAACGGCCATCCGATCCTCGCCGTAGTACGCGGCTCGGCGGTGAACCAGGACGGTGCGAGCAACGGTCTGACCGCGCCGAACGGGCCCTCGCAGCAGCGGGTGATCCGGCAGGCGCTGGCCAACGCCGGTGTGCCCGCGGCCGAGGTGGACGTGGTGGAGGCGCACGGTACGGGCACCGCGCTGGGCGACCCGATCGAGGCGCAGGCGCTGCTCGCGACCTACGGCCAGGACCGGGACGCCGACCGTCCGCTGTGGCTGGGCTCGGTCAAGTCCAACATCGGGCACACCCAGGCGGCGGCCGGTGCCGCGAGTGTCATCAAGATGGTGATGGCCATGCGCAATGGCGTGCTGCCCAAGACCCTGCACGTGGACGAGCCGTCCCCGCACGTGGACTGGTCGGCGGGCGCGGTGGAACTGCTGACCGAGGACGTGCAGTGGCCGCGGAACGGTCACCAGCGCCGCGCGGCGATCTCCTCCTTCGGGGTCAGCGGTACGAACGCGCACGTGGTGCTGGAGGAGGCCCCGGCGGCCCCCGCGCCCGAGCAGCCGCCGACGGTCGAAGAGGGCCCTGAGCTGGGGCTTTCCCCGGTGCCGTGGGTGGTTTCCGCGCGGTCGGGTGTGGGGTTGGCGGGTCAGGCGGGTCGGTTGGCGGGTTGGGTGGCCGAGCGTCCTGCTCTGGAGGCCGGCCAGGTGGGGCGTTCGCTGGTGGTGTCGCGTTCGGTGTTCGAGCGGCGTGCTGTGG
>NZ_BMNT01000108.1 GCF_014646695.1 Sphaerisporangium melleum | reverse complement strand
CAACGGCACCGCCAACGGCACCAGGGCCCAGATCTGGACCTGCAACGGCTCCAGCGGCCAGAAGTGGAACCGGGTCTAGCCACCTGACCCCCTGACGGCGGAGGACACCCCGCGTGTCCTCCGCCGGCACCCGTGGCGAGGGCGTCGGCCGCGCCCGGCCGGAGGCACCGCTCGGTGCTTCCGGGACGCACGGGTCAGCGGGGGCGGGCCACCGCGGTGGTCCCGCGCAGGGAGATGGGCGGGGAGACCAGATGATGGCGATGCGGGGTGTCGGGGTCGGCGATGTGCTGGAGCAGCAGGTCGACCGCGCGGGCGCCGAGCTCGTCGGCGGGCACGTCGGCGGCGGTGAGCGGCGGGTGGAGGTTCTCGGCCCAGTGCCGGGCGGCGACGCCGATGAGGGAGAAGTCGCGCGGTACGGAGAGGCCCGCCTGGTCCAGCGCGCGGTACATGCCCGGGAGGGCGGCCTCGTTGATGGTGGCGATGGCGGTCAGGTCGGGGTGCTCCCGCAGGAGGCGCTCGACGCAGGTGACCCCTGACTGCGCGTCGTCGGCGCAGCACGTCTGCACGCCGTACAGCTCGCGCTCGGCGACCGTCCGGGTGAAGCCCGCGAGCGCCCGGTGTCCCGGGCCGTACCCCGCGGCCACCAACTCGGCGGAGCGGTTGACCAGTGCGACGTTGCGGTGCCCCAGATCGGCCAGGTGGGTGACGCATCTGGAGATCAGCATCTCGTAGTCGACGTCCACCCACGACATCTCGTCGGGCCGGCTGGTGCGGCCGATGCCCACGAACGGCAGCCGCGTGTGCCGCAGATGGGCGACGCGGTCGTCCTCCAGCCGGATCTCCATCAGGATGACGCCGTCCACGCGCTTGCCGCCGACCATGCGCTCGAACGAGCGGTCGTGCTCCCCGCCGGACGGTGACAGCAGCACGTCCAGGTCGGCGCGGGCGGCGGCGTCCACCACGCTCGCCACGAAGCCGAGCTGCATGTCGGTCAGGCGCTGGCTGGCCGGTGGGATGACCAGGCCGAGGGTGCGGGTCCTGCCCTCCTTGAGCGCCCTGGCGGTGGCGTTCGGGCGGTAGCCCAGCTCGTCGATGACCGCCTGGATGCGCCGGCGGGTGACCTCCGAGACGCGGCGCTTGCCGCTCAGCGCGTAGGAGACGGTGCTGCGCGAGACTCCCGACCGCCTGGCGATCTCTTCGATGTTCACCCGGCGCTCCTCACCTTGACCGACCGACACGCCCCATCGTAAGTCGAACCGATCGTGTGGAAGAAGCCGCTCCCCTCCCTGGATGCCGGCCGTTTCTCCCCTCTGCCGTGGGAGATGGGCGCACGCATCGAGAGACGAACCGATTCGATGAACGAGCGGGGGAGTACCTGGACGCGTTGGCCGGAGGCCGGCTCATCGGTCTCCGGACGGCTTTTTCGTGGATCGGTGGGCGGGCGGCGAGGAGCGGGCGCCCACCACCCTGAGACGCGAATCGGTCCGGCGGCGAGAGGGCTCTCGCCGCCGGACCGCGTCATGCCGGATGGTCCCGCCGGGGCAGGAGCACGGTCACCGGCCCCAGATGCGCCAGGTCCGGTTGAGCGGGCCGCCCTGGCCGGTGGGGTTGCAGGTCCACCGGTGCACCTTCGCTCCCGCGGTGGTGGACACCTGGCTGACGTCCACGCACTTACCGCTGTGCCGGGCCTCAGCGGCCAAGCCTCGCCCGTCGCGGGTCACCGGTCAGCTCCGGGTCCACTTCTGGCTGGTCGTGCCGGTGCAGGACCACAGTTGTACCTTCGTGCCGTTGGCGGTGCCGAAGTTGCTCGCCTCCACGCACAGTCCGGACTGCACGCCGGTGATGGTGCCGTCGGCGTTGACGTTCCACTGCTGGTTGGCCTGGCCGTTGCAGTCCCAGATGATCACCTGGGTGCCGTTGCTCGTCCCCTGGCCGTTGGCGTCCAGGCACTTGTTGCCGTACACCTGCAACGCCTTGCCAGAGGTATATGTCCAGCTCTGGTTGGTCTGGCCGTTGCAGTCCCACAACTGGAGCTGCGTGCCGTTGGTCGTTGACTGGCTGGGGACATCCAGGCACCGGTTGGCGTTGACGTTCCGCAGCACCGATGCCGAGCCCGGTGCTGACGGCGAGGGGGACGGGGAGGGGTTGCCGCCGCCCGGTGGCAGGAGGGTGATGGTGAAGGTGTCGTCGATGGCGGTGTGCGGGAGGTT
>NZ_BMNT01000107.1 GCF_014646695.1 Sphaerisporangium melleum | reverse complement strand
GCCAGACCGCGACGGCGGCGACCGCCCCGCGGCACGAGGGGTGTGTCCACTGATCGACTCCTTGGACGGCAAGGGGGAAGGAGAGCGGTGGAAGTCCTCCCGCTCAGCGGCGGGTGAGGTCGGCGGGAAGCGTCCCGGCCGTCATCTCGGCCTGATGGGCGATCGCGTCGAGGTCCATGTCGCACTCCTCGCGGAGGGGTCGGGGTGGTGCGCGAGCTGGGGCGGCGGGGCGCGGCGGAGAGGGCGTCCACAACCGGGTACGTCAATCGAACCGATTCGAGCAGAGCCTAGGGAGACGCCGGAAGGAATGTCAATGGCATGTGTCAGGCGGATGAATGGAATATTGCCTGATCGGGAGTCCGACGGAGGCCGAGGACCGCAGGTCCGCCCGGGGGTGCGTTCGTCGGCGAATCGAATCGATTCCCGCCGCGGAGCCGAGGGCGCGATGAACGATTCACCACCCGGTGGCGGTCGCCGACCGCACCACCGCCCCCGGAGGGGGAACGGGGCCGAAAGGACGAACCGCACCGGGTGATCCGATGGTCCGGCGATCGACCGGACCATCACGTCCGCGCGCGGCGGGCGAGCGGACGGCGACCGGGACTTGCGCGTCGGCTCAGGGGTTGGCGGACAGCAAGAGGTAGGCGGCGCACAGGCACAGATGGACCGCCGCCTGCAGCAGGGTGGCCCGGCCCGGCATGACGGTCAGGATGCCGACGCCGGCGGTGAGCACGAGCAGCACGATCTGGGTGGCGCCCAGGCCGAGCAGCAGCGGGCCTCCCAGCCAGATCGAGGCGACCGAGATGGCGGGGATGGTCAGGCCGATGCTGGCCATGGCCGAACCCAGGGCCAGGTTGAGGCTGATCTGGGTACGCCCCCGGCGGGCGTTGCGAGCCGCGGCGAGGGTCTCGGGGAGCAGGACGAGCAGGGCGATCACGACGCCGACCACCGCCTGCGGCAGGCCGGCGGCGCTGACCGCGTTCTCGATCGTCGGCGATTCGACCTTCGCCAGGCCGACGACACCCACCAGCGCGGCCAGGAGCAGGCCCAGGCTGATCAGCGCGTCTCTCGGCGAGGGCGCGGGAGCATGATCGTCGTCCGCGGCGGCGCCGGCACGCGCGGCCGGCCGGCCGGGTGGGTGGACGGGGAGGAAGTAGTCGCGGTGCCGGACGTTCTGCACGAACACGAACAGCCCGTACAGGGCCAGCGAGACCACGGCGGCGAAGACCAGTTGCGGAGTGGAGAACTCCGGACCCGGCGTGCTGGTGGTGAAGCTGGGCAGCACCAGGCCGAGCGTCGCAAGCGTGATCACGGTGGCCAGCGCGGCGCCGGTGCCTTCGGGATTGAACACCGCGATCCGGTTGCGCAGTGCGCTGACCAGGAGCGACAGGCCGACGATGCCGTTACAGGTGATCATCACGGCGGCGAACACGGTGTCGCGGGCGAGCGAGCTGGCGGACGAGCCGCCGGAGGTCATGAGGCTGAGGATCAGGCCGACCTCGATGACGGTGACGGCGACCGCGAGGATGAGGGAGCCGAACGGCTCGCCGACGCGGTGGGCCACGACCTCGGCGTGGTGCACCGCGGCCAGCACCGACCCGGCCAGCACGAGCACGACGAGGAGCTCGACGACGCCGGGCAGGCTGCGGCCCCAGACCACCCCGAGCACCAGGACGGCCAGGACGGGCAACGCGGCGGCGACCAGCCCGATGGGAGAGCGGATGGAGGCGGGAGCGGGGACGGGGTTGTTCATGTGACCTCCGCGTTCCGCGCGGCGGCGCCGGCGCGGCGCGAGGGCGGGACGGTGTTCGCCGGTTCGCCGGCGAGCGACCATGCGACGGTGTTATGGGAGGTATGAGTACTCATGGTGCCAGCCTTCCCGTAGCGCGCCGTTCCTGTCCAATCGACACGACCCATGAGCGCCGCACATCTGAGCCCGCCGCACGCCATCCCCGGTCACCGCCTCGGGGAGGGGAGCCGACGCCGGACTGCCGTCGTGGGAGGGGCAGGCGGAGGCCGGCCTCGTCTCCGCACTCCCCGGCTCCGCCGCGCGCGGACCGGCCCTCCGCCGAGCCCGGCGCATGGGGCCGCCGATCGGGGTGCTTGTCGGGGTCGCCGACTAGAGCGAATCGATTCGACTGGCCGTCAAGCGCGCGCTGGACGAGACCCAAGACCGAAATGTCCTCGACACGTACGCGCCGTGGCGCGGTGTCGCATCGCACGGAGGGTGGCCGGACGGGTGCGGCCTGGACACTCCGGCCTGCGACAACGAGTACGGCAAACCTTTCCGCTCCCCCATTGACTCCCATGGCGAACGCGCCTATGTTCAGTCGAACCGGTTCGGCGAACCGGTTCGACACAGATCGGAAACAACCGCGTAACTTCTCAGCGGAGGTCATTCATGGGATCAGCGGCAACGAGCCGGTGCGCGGCCGGCCTGAGTCTGGCGGTCCTGCTGGTCGCGGGTGGCACGGCGGCGTGCTCGTCGTCCGGCGGTGACGGCGGCAGCCCGGCGACCGCGAGTCAGGCCGCCGGTGGCGGTACGTACACCATCTGGGATCCGTATCCGCAGTTCGATGATTCTTCTGACTGGGTGAAGCTGCTGCA
>NZ_BMNT01000106.1:389-2621 GCF_014646695.1 Sphaerisporangium melleum | reverse complement strand
CCGACCTCGCCCTCCCGGCCGGCCAGCAACGGCAGCACATCCTGCTCGGCAGCGGCCACCGCCAGCATCGCGCCACCAGACGGAAGCGCCTGCATGAGACGAGCCCGGGCCGCCACCAGCGCACACGCATCCGCCAGAGAGAACACCCCGGCGACGTGCGCGGCGGCGATCTCCCCCACCGAATGACCGGCCAGCACATCCGGCCGTACACCCAGCGACTCAAAGAGCCGGTACAACGCCACCTCGAACGCGAACAGAGCCGGCTGCGTCATCCCCGTCTCGTTCAGCGCCGCCTCAGGACCGGCGAACATCACCTCACGCAGAGAATGCGGCAGCAGCGGGTCCAGCACCGCGCAGACCTCGTCCAACGCTTCCGCGAACACCGGGAAACGCTCCGCCAGCTCACGACCCATACCGACCCGCTGCGCACCCTGACCCGCGAACAGCACGGCGAGCTTCCCACCGGACCCACTCCCGGTCACCACACCCGGAGCGGCCTCACCCGCGGCCAGGGCGCGCAGACCGGCCAGCATCTCGGCAGGGTCCGCACCGACCACGACCGCACGATGCTCCAGCACCGCACGACCGGCCGCCAGCGCCCACGCGGCACCCACCACATCCACCCCGGCGGACGCCCGCACCCACTCCGCAAGCCGCTCCGCCTGCGCACGCAACGCCACCGCCGACTTCGCCGAGACCAGCCATGGCGCCACCTTCGGCCCGTCTACGCTCAAGGGACCCTCGGCGACCTGGGCAGGCTCGGGAGACTCGCCTTGCTCGATGATGACGTGGGCGTTGGTGCCGCTGATCCCGAACGAGGAGACCGCCGCGCGACGGGGACGGTCCGGCCGCTCCCACTCCCGCGTCTCGGTCAGCAACTCCACCGCACCCGCCGACCAGTCCACGTGCGGCGACGGCTCGTCCGTGTGCAGTGTCTTGGGCAGGACGCCGTTGCGCATCGCCATGACCATCTTGATCACACCGGCCACACCCGCAGCGGCCTGCGCATGACCGATGTTCGACTTCACCGATCCCAGCCACAACGGCCGATCCGCATCGCGGTCCTGGCCATAGGTGGCCAGCAACGCCTGCGCCTCGATCGGATCACCAAGCGTCGTACCGGTCCCGTGTGCTTCGACCGCATCCACGTCCACCGGGGCAAGCCCCGCGTTGGCCAGCGCCTGGCGGATCACCCGCTGCTGCGACGGACCGTTCGGCGCCGTCAGACCGTTGCTCGCACCGTCCTGATTGATCGCCGAACCCCGCACCACCGCCAGCACCCGGTGCCCGTTCCGGCGAGCGTCCGACAGCCGCTCCACCAGCAGCATCCCGACGCCCTCACCCCAGCCGGTGCCGTCCGCGCCCGCGCCGAACGCCTTGCACCGACCGTCAGGGGCCAGACCACGCTGACGGGAGAACTCCACGAAGGTGGTCGGTGTCGCCATCACCGTCACACCACCGGCCAGCGCCAGATCACACTCACCCGCACGCAACGCCTGCGCCGCCAGATGCAACGCCACCAACGACGACGAGCAG
Organism: Sphaerisporangium melleum; assembly: GCF_014646695.1. Lineage (GTDB taxonomy): Bacteria > Actinomycetota > Actinomycetes > Streptosporangiales > Streptosporangiaceae > Sphaerisporangium > Sphaerisporangium melleum. The sequence goes on along the minus strand of NZ_BMNT01000106.1, from coordinate 1,085 downwards.
GCGGTGTCCACCGTGACCGCGGGACCCTCGAAACCGAAGCTGTACGACACACGGCCAGAGGCCACGCTGCCCGAGGTTCCGGTGCCGATCAGCCCTTCGAGTTCCTCGGGGACGGAGCCGAGTTTGGCGGCGTAGTCGTGGTACATGACCCCGGCGAACACACCTGTCCGGCTGCCGCGCAGCCCATGCGGGTCGATCCCCGCCCGCTCCATCGCCTGCCAGGACGTCTCCAGCAGCAACCGCTGCTGCGGATCCATCGCCAGCGCCTCACGCGGCGAGATCCCGAAGAACCCGGCGTCGAACTGCCCCGCGTCGTACAGGAACCCACCATGGCGGACATAACTGGTGCCCTTACTCGCCGGGTCCGGGTCGTACAACCGCTCCAGATCCCACCCACGATCCGACGGGAACTCCCCGATCGCATCGCCACCACCCGCGACCAGCTCCCACAGACCCTCCGGCGACACCACACCACCGGGGAAACGGCACGCCATACCCACGATCGCGATCGGCTCGTCCACCACGGACACCCGTACCGCCGCCTGCTCGGCATGTTCGCCGGCCAGTTCGGCGGACAGATATTCGACGAGCGTCTCCGCCGTGGGGTAGTCGAAGATGAGCGTGGCGGGCAGCCGAAGCCCGGTGACCTTGCCGACCCGGTTGCGGAACTCCACCGCCGTCAACGAGTCGAATCCA
>NZ_BMNT01000106.1:0-338 GCF_014646695.1 Sphaerisporangium melleum | reverse complement strand
ATCCTGGAACTGCCGCCGCACATCCACCGCCGAACCATCGGCGAACCCCAGCACCCCCGCGACCTCACCCCGCACCAGATCCGACAGCACCGACAACCGCTCACCCGCATCCAGCACCGCCAGCCGCTCCTCCAGGCCACCGGCAGCGCCGGCACGCCGTGCCAGAGCACGAGCCGCCGATCGGGCCTGCGTGAGCCGCGCCGGGACGAGCACCGCTTCATCAGACGTCACGCCGGCGTCGAACAGGGCGAGCCCTTCCGTCACCGACAGCGGCCTCACCCCCGCCCGCTCCATCCGACGCAGATCAACCTCACCCAACCCACCCGCCATACCGCCAC
>NZ_BMNT01000105.1:2302-2647 GCF_014646695.1 Sphaerisporangium melleum | reverse complement strand
GCCAGCAGCAACCCGGCCATGCACCCCAGCAGCGTCGAACGGGTCATCCGCCGGGCCAGCCGGGCCAGCATCAGGATCGACAACGCCCCGACCAGCGCCGCCGCGAACCGCCACCCGAACGGGTTCGGCCCGAACAGCCACTCGCCCACCCCGATCATCCACTTGCCCAGCGGCGGGTGCGCCACGTACAGCGCGCACGGGTCGAGGTTGTCCGGCTTGCAGGTCACCCACAGGTCTTCACGGCCGGCGATCAGCCGCTGGTTGGCGATCGGGTTCTTGTCGTCGCCGAGGAAGGAGCGCTCGACCCCGTATCTGATCAGGGACAGCGCGTCCTTGGCGTAGAAG
>NZ_BMNT01000105.1:464-2239 GCF_014646695.1 Sphaerisporangium melleum | reverse complement strand
TTGGGCGTGCCGAGCCGGTCGAACCGCAGGAACGCGCCGAACAGCGCCACCAGGATCGGACCCAGCCACCCCCACAGGGGGCTTCCCTGGAACGGCGGGACCAGCCGGTCGCGCACCGACGGCCGCGACGGCGCCTCGTCTGTGCTCTCTGCCGGGGTCGCGCCGGACTCGATCGTCTCCACCTTCGTACCGAGCCCACCGGCGGCCTCCCCGGCCTCGGCCTGGGCGGCCGGCGTGGGCTCGGCCGTCCTCGAACCGCCGCCACGCTCACCTCCTGCGGCCGAGCCCGCCCCGGCCGCGCCGATCGCGGCGGCGAGGAGCGGCGATGCTCCGCCGGACAGGCGTGCGGTCCCGGCGGGAACCGGGAGAAGTGCGGCTAATCTCGGGAGGAAGTCGCGAACGGCCACCCGGGCACCCTACGCGCCCGGAACGCCCGGCATCTAGAGATCATCTCGCTTGCCGGGATACGGGATGCCGTGCACCAGGATTCGGGCCGCCCGAAGCCCAGGGCACCCCGGCGGGCCGCGATGCTAGGAGCGGTGGACCGCGTCGTACAGCTCGCGCTTGGGGATGCCCGCGGCCCTGGCCACCTCGATGATCGCCTGCTTGCGCGGCTCGCCGGCCTCCGCCCGCCGGGCGACCTCGGCCACCAGGGCGTCGATGTCCGGCGCGGCGTCGCTCGGCGCGTACCCGGCGACGACCACGGTGATCTCACCGCGCACCTCGCCCTCGGCCCAGGCCGCCAGCTCGGCCAGCGGGCCGCGGCGCACCTCCTCGTAGGTCTTGGTCAGCTCGCGGCACACCGCGGCGGGCCGGTCGGGGCCGAACGCCTCGGCCATCGCGGCCAGCGCCACGTGCAGCCGGTGCGGCGCCTCGAAGAAGACCATGGTGCGTTCCTCGGTGGCCAGCGCGGCGAGCCGGCGCGCCCGTTCCCCCGCCTTGCGGGGCGGGAAGCCCTCGAAGCAGAACCGGTCGCTCGGCAGGCCGGAGATCGCCAGCGCGGTCGTGACCGCCGAGGGACCGGGCAGCGCGGTGACCGGGATGCCGGCCTCGACGGCGAGGTGGGTGAGCCGGTATCCGGGGTCGGACACCCCGGGCATGCCGGCGTCGGTGATGACCAGCACGGTGCGGCCGTCCCGCAGGTCGGCGAGCAGCTCGCCCGCCCTGGCGATCTCGTTGGCGTCGTAGTAGGACACGACGCGCCCGCCGAGCGTCACCCCCAGGTCGGAGGCGAGCCGCCGCAGCCTGCGGGTGTCCTCGGCCGCCACGACGTCGGCGCTCGCGAGCGCGTCCCGCAGCCGCGCGGAGGCGTCCTCCACGCGCCCGATCGGAGCCCCCGCCAGCACCAGCCTGCCCTTGTCGTCCACGTAGGCCATCCTCCCTCATGGCCGGCCCACCGGCCCGCACGAGCCTTTCGTCCCGGCTCTTCCCGGCCTTCGCGAAGCGGCGTTCCCCGGCTCCGGGCGACCTCGCCGGCCGGCCTTTGCGAGGAGCGGTCCGGCCGTTCCGGGCTGCCCGGGTCATGAACGTTCCACGGGCGATCGGAGACGTCGTCCGGGCGCAGCGCGCTTGGCTGGGCGTTCTCTACCGGGAGCCCCCCAATTGTGGGCGAAAGGGTGTTTCTTAGGCTGGGCGTAATAGCCGCCCCGTACGATGTCCGGATGGCCCTGACGGACTTCCCCAACCAGGACTTCGAGCAGCCGGAACCGCGGCCCGACTCCGCAGAGCGAGGATCGGTGCGCGACCGGCTCGTTCCGCCGTTCCAGGGAAGCCCT
>NZ_BMNT01000105.1:0-407 GCF_014646695.1 Sphaerisporangium melleum | reverse complement strand
ATCCTGGTGGCGCTGTTCGGCGCGTTCCTGCGGTTCGACCGGCTCGGCACGCCCAAGGCGGTGGTGTTCGACGAGACGTACTACGCCAAGGACGCCTACTCGCTGATCAACTTCGGCGTCGAGCGGGTGGCGGTCCAGGACGCCGACAAGATGCTCCTGGCCGGCAACACCGGCATCTGGAAGCAGTGCGGCCCGGAGCAGATCGGCGAATGCGCCTCCTACGTCGTCCACCCGCCGCTGGGCAAGTGGATGATCGGGGTGGGTGAGTGGCTGTTCGGGCCGAACCCGTTCGGGTGGCGGTTCGCGGCGGCGCTGATCGGAGCGCTGTCCATCCTGATGCTGGCCCGGCTGGCCCGGCGGATGACCCGTTCGACGCTGCTGGGGTGCATGGCCGGGTTGCTGCTGGC
>NZ_BMNT01000104.1 GCF_014646695.1 Sphaerisporangium melleum | reverse complement strand
TGATAGGGGGACGAATAGCGTCTGATGAGCTATTCGCACACTTGAAGAAGGCGTTTGAGCTGGTCACCGGCCTGTGGGGTGACGTTCGCCGAGGTCATCGTGTGTGTCGGTGTGTGGCTGTCTGCCTGCTGCTTTCTGGGTTCTCCGGAATGGATCTCGCATCAGATGCGAGCATGTCGCTTCTGATGCGAGGTGGTGTTTGGGGTGAAACGGGTCTCGGTGGAGGGTGCGGCGCACCTGGTGCTCGTGGACGGTGTGGTGCCGCTGCACCCCCAGGAGGCGGTGTTCGCCGCGATGCTGACGGGGTGGGAGCGGCAGCAGCGGGCGCGCCTGCTGGCGGTCTCGACGATCAAGGCGCGGGTGGACCTGGTGCGCAGGTTCGCGGTGTTCACGGGGACGCCGCCGTGGGAGTGGCTGCCGGGGGACGTGGAGGACTGGGCGACGGAGTTGCTGTCGTCGCCGGGGCCGCTGGCGCGGTCGACGGTCCGGAACTATCTGAATCAGATCGCGATGTTCTGCGACTACCTGACCGATGCCCGCTACGGGTGGGGCGAGCAGTGCGTGGAGTACTTCGGGACGCACCCGGTCCAGATCTGCCATGAGGACAACACGCCTTCGCACTCCTCGCCCTATGAGGGGCGGCCGGAGGTGCGGGCGCTGACCCGCCGGGAGTTGCAGGACTTCTTCGATCACGCCGACGAGCAGGTGCTGAGGGCGCGTGCTTCGGGCCGGAAGGGGTGGCTGCCGGCGTTCCGGGACGCGACGCTGTTCAAGGTGATCTACGGGTGGGGGCTGCGGCGACGGGAGGCCGGAAACCTCGACCTCGCTGACTTCTCCCGGAACCCGAAGGCGCCGGAGTTCGGACGCTACGGGGCCTGCTATGTGAGGTTCGGGAAAGCGGTGAAGGGATCGCCGCCCCGGCGGCGGACGGTTTTGACGGTCTGGGATTGGTCGGTCGAGGCGGTCGCCGAATACGTCGCGGAGGTTCGGCCACTGTTCGAGGTCGGCAAGCGGCAGCTTCTGTGGCCCTCAGAACGCGGAGGAAGGATCACCGGGCGGCACATCACCCGCAGGTTCGCCGAGTACCGGGACGCGCTCGGGCTGGAGGAGGTGCTGCATCCGCACTGCTTGCGGCACTCCTACATCACGCATCTGATCGAGGACGGCGCTGATCCGTTCTTCGTGCAGCGGCAGGTCGGGCACGCGTGGGGGTCGACGACGTCCATCTACACCCACGCGGGGTCGGATTTCATGAACAATGCCCTGCGTGAGGTACTGGACGCCGGGCTGAGGGGAGCGGACTGATGCGGACGGTTCGTTACCGGTGGCATCTGCGGGAGTTGATGGCCCGCCGCGGCATGTTCAACACCACCGACCTGGCGCCGCTGCTGGCCGAACGCGGGATCGAGATGTCGGCCTCGCAGATCCACCGGCTGGTCACCGGCACTCCTGAGCGGCTCAACCTGCAGGTGTTCGCCGCGCTCTGCGACATCCTGGACGCCGGCCCCGCCGAGTTGTTCGAGCCGGTCGTCATCACCTCGGCGCGGCGCAAGACCGCCAAGGAGATCGGGCTGCTCGCGCCCGCCCCGCCGGGTGAGGTGCGCCGGCCGCGCCGCGCCCGGATCGTCCCCGACGAGCCGTGACCCGGCGGCGGGGCCGGTGCGCTGAGTGCGGCCGGGAGGGGCTGACGATCTCCGGTTCCCGCCCGGACGGCGCCGGGGTCTGCGGAGCCTGCTACCGCGCCTACCGGCCCAAGGCCCGCTGCGAGGAGTGCGGCGAACTCCGCTTCCCCGCAGTCAAGGCCGCAGGCCGCTCCGGCGGCACCCGCACGTTGTGTTCCCGCTGCTACCGAGCCGAGCAGCCAAAGCGAGCATGCGACGGTTGCGGCCGCCTCCGGAAGATCAACGCTGGGCGGGTCGGGCATGAGGCGCTCTCGCTCTGCTCCTCCTGCTACATCCGCCACCAGACCCCGGTCCTCTGCGGTGAATGCGGGCGGATGGCTCCTGCGGCGGTGGTCCCGGGCGGGCGGACCGCGACCGAACTGGTGCTCTGCGCCCGCTGCTACGAGCACCCCAAGCGGCCCTGCGGAGTCTGCGGACGCACCCGCCGGGTCTCGGTCAAGGCCACCGCCGATCACCCAGATCTCTGCCTCACCTGCAACCAGGCCGCCATGGTCACCTGCCGCATCTGCGGGCGCTCCGCACGCGGCAGGCGGACCGGCATCGGCGGCGGACCGGCCTGCTTCACCTGCATCCTCACCGACCGCGTCACCCTCCTGCTCACCGGCCCGGACGGCCGGATCCTCCCCGCGCTGCTGCCGCTCCGCGAAGCGATCCTCGCCACCGGCAACCCGCAAGCCGCCCTCTCCGACCTCCACCGCAGCAGCAGACGCGCCCGCCACGTCCTGGCCGACCTCGCGGCCGGACGGCTCCCCCTCACCCATGAGGCCCTCGACAGCCGCGGCACCAGCCGCTCCATCGACTACCTGCGCGTCCTCCTCATCGCCGCAGGGGCCCTGCCCGCCCGCGACGAGCACCTGTTCCGGCTGGAAGCCTTCGCCCGAACCGTCACCGCAGCCGCCCACCCCGACGACCAGAAGTTCATCGCGCTGTTCGCCCGCACCCACCTGCTGCGCCGCCTCCGCCGCCGCCTGGACGGCGCCCCCCTCCAACCAGGAGCCGCCTACCGGGCCCGCGCCGAACTCGCCGCCACCAGCCGCTTCCTCACCCACCTGCGCGACCACGGCCGCACCCCGGCCACCTGCCGCCAAGCTGACATCGACGCCTGGCTCGCTGACGTCCGCCGCGCCGATGCCACGCGCGCCTTCTGGTCCTGGGCC
>NZ_BMNT01000103.1 GCF_014646695.1 Sphaerisporangium melleum | reverse complement strand
TCCATTTCTGGCCGGTGGCGCCGTTGCAGGTCCAGATCTGGGCTTTGGTGCCGTTGGCGGTGCCGTTGCTGGTGAGGTTGAGGCACTTGTTGGCGCCGACGGCGGTGATGGTGCCGTCGCTGTTGAAGCGCCATTTCTGGTTGTTCTGGCCGTTGCAGTCCCAGATGATGACCGCGGTGCCGTCGGCGGTGCCGCCGCCGTTGACGTCCAGGCACTTGTTGCCGTAGACGCGCAGTTCACTGGCGCTGGTGGCGGTCCACTGCTGGTTGTTCTGGCCGTTGCAGTCCCAGATCTGCGCGGCGGAGCCGTTGGTCTGGGAGGCGCCGTTGACGTCCAGGCACCGGCCCGAGGCTTGGGCGCGGATGGTGCTGGTGCCCCCCGGTGAAGGAGACGGAGTCGGCGTCGGGGTCGGGGTCGGCGACGGGGAGGGGTTGGTGGTGCCGGTGTCGAGGGTGTAGGCGTCCAGGTCGAACAGGTAGCCGCCTGCGGTGCCGCGGAACACCAGGTACAGGGTGGTGACGCCGGAGGGTGCGCCGGACAGGGTGGTGGTGGCGTCGGCGAAGGTCTCCCAGTCACCGGTGACCGGCGCGGTGGCCGTGCCGAGCAGGGTGCCGGTGGCCGATCCGGCGCGGACCTCGATACGCCCGCCGGACCCGGCCGAGGACACCCGCGCGGTGAACCGGGTCGCACCCGCCAGGTTGTAGGGCTGGAAGGAGATCCAGTCGCCGTCTTCGATGTATCCGGCGGTCTTGCCGCCTTCGGCGGCGGTGTGGTCGGTGACCTGGACCCCGTTCATGGCGCCGTAGTGCTCGGCCTGGCGGTGGCGGGGCTGCAGGGTGCGGGTGCTGGTGGTGGTCAGCCCGCCGTTGTCGGTGTAGGAGGCGACGAACACCCCGTAGATGTTGGCCGCGGCGTCATGCTCACCGTCCACCGGCACGGCGATGGTGCCGCTGCAGCCGGTCTTGCCGGTGATCTGGTGGCTGTGGCTGTCATGCCCCAGGTAGTAGGTGACGGTGACCTTGGAGCAGTCCAGCTGCCCGTCCTCGGCGTCGCTGCCGGTCACCTGGAAGGGCACGGTGTCGCCGAAGGAGAACAACTGCCCGTCCCCGGGTGAGGTCAGGGTGAGCTGCGGGGCGGTGTTGCCCACGCTGATGATCACACTGGCGCTGCCGGTCAGCCCCTGGGGGTCGCGCACCGTCAACGTGGCGGTGAAGGTGCCGTTGGTGGTGTAGGTCTTGGACGGGTTGGCCGCGGTGGAGGAGGTCCCGTCCCCGAAGTTCCACGAGTAGCTGAGCGCGCCGCCTTCGGGGTCGGAGGACCCTGAGGAGGAGAAGTTCACCGTGAGCGGGTTGGCGCCGGAGGTCTTGTCGGAGGAGGCCTTGGCGATGGGGTTGCGGTTGGCCTTGCCGATGTACTCGATGCGGAACAGCGCCTGGTTGTTGCTCCCGGTGCCGTAGTCCAGCACGTACAGGGCGCCGTCGGGGCCGAAGGCCATGTCCATGACCTGGGTGCCCGACCAGGGGAAGGCGGAGATCTCCCCGTACCCGCCGTCGGACTTCACCTCGATCGCCTTGATCCACCGCCGTCCGTACTCCCCGGCGAAGAACCGGCCGTCCAGCACCTGCGGGAACCTCACACTGGAGGTGGAGTTGGGGTCGTAGCGGTACACCGGGCCGCCCATCGGCGATTCGGACCCGCCGCCGAATTCGGAGGGGGAACCGGAGTCGCCGCCGTAGCGGATCCACGCCGGCTTGGCCGCCGGCAGCGTGGTCAGACCGGTGTTCCGGAAGGAGTTGTTGGTCGGCCCGCCCGTGCAGTTGTACTTGGCCTGGGAAGGGCCGCTGGGGAAGGTGTACTCGTTGTAGGTCTCGTTGGTGGAGTTGGACCCGGTGCAGTACGGCCACCCGAGGTTGGCCGCCGCGGTGATCCGGTTGAACTCCACCTGCCCCTGCGGGCCGCGGCTGGAGTTGGTCGATCCGGCGTCGGGGCCGTAGTCGCCCAGGTAGACCACCCCGGTGGCCTTGTCCACCGACATGCGGAACGGGTTGCGCAACCCCATCGCGTAGATCTCCGGCCGGGTCTTGGCCGTCCCCGGAGCGAACAGGTTCCCCGACGGGATCGTGTAGGTCCCGTCCGGCTGGGGTTTGATGCGCAGGAGCTTGCCCCGCAGGTCGTTGGTGTTGGCCGCCGAACGCTGCGCGTCGTACTGCGGGTTGCGGTCGGTACGCTCGTCCAGCGGGGCGTAACCGCTGGACTCGAACGGGTTGGTGTCATCCCCCGTGGTCAGGTACAGGTTCCCCGCGGCGTCGAAGTCGATGTCCCCGCCCACGTGGCAGCACTGGCCCCGGTCGTTGGCGACCTCCAGCACCACCTTCTCACTGGCCAGATCCAGCGTCTCATCGGATTTGAGGGTGAACCGGGACAGGTTCAGATGGCCCTTCCACTGATCGAACTGCGACTGCGACCCCGAGGTGGGTGCGTCCCCGGAAGGGGTGGACAACCGGGGGGAGTAGTACAGCCACACGTACCGGTTGGTGGCGAACCCCGGGTCCACCGCCACCCCCTGCAGCCCCTCCTCGTCATGGGTGTAGACGTTCAGCTTCGCCGCGACCTTGGTGTTACCCGCCGCGTCGGTCACCCGCAGCGTGCCATCACGCGCGGTGTGCAGCACCGAACGATTCGGCAGCACCGCCAGCGACATCGCCTCACCCAGCTCGGCACCACCACCGGCCAGATTGATCTGCTGATAGTCGGACGCCGGAATGGTCAGAGCACTCGCCGAAGGAGCAGCAGCGACCACCGCTCCAGGAGTGACCAACGCGATCGTGGCCAACAAGGCGCGCCACGAATGTCGAGACATG
>NZ_BMNT01000102.1 GCF_014646695.1 Sphaerisporangium melleum | reverse complement strand
CAGTACTCCTTGTCGCCCACCGTGAAGAAGACCTTACCGATGGTCTTCGGGAGGTTGACGTTCTTGACCTTGGTCGGGGTGACCTTCTCCTGGCCGGTCGGCAGGATGGAGCCGGCCTTGCCGTCGGGGGCCGCGTCGCCGCCACCGAGGTTGATCTTGCCCTTCACCTGCTGGTCGCCCGTGAACTGAGCGGCGCCCTTCAGGTTCGCACCACCGTTGGCGGTCCAGAAGCTGGAGATCTTCTGGGCGGAGCTGGAGGAGGCCAGGGAGACGACCTTCTTGGCCGGCGCGGTGGCCGCGTTGGCCGAGGTGACCAGGGTGGCGCCGATCATGCTGGTGGCGGCGAGGGCGCCACCGAGCGGGAGGGCGAGGCGCTTGACACGGGTGTTCACGGGAAACTCCTTGGGCTGTCGTGGAACGCATCTTGCGTCCCATGCGTCAGTAAAGGGATAGCCATGAAGATACAGAGAAGATCTTGGTCCGTGGGGTCGATTCGAGGGGAATTTTGGCCTTCGCGGTGCCGTGACACTTTCGTTACCGTGGCGATGATCGGTCCGGCTCTGTCGGGGTTGCGGAAAATCACGGCTTAGTCGCAGTTCAGCGGCTGTGTGCGCCGACTGGGTCCCGTGTTGCGGATGTGCCGCCGGAACCGGTCGAGGTCGAGGTGATGTGACGCACATCACACTCATCTGATGGAGCCGAATCGGGACCTGGCTACGTCTAAGCCCCCGCACCGCCGGGGACCGGCTCTGTCTGGGGCGCCTGGGAGGTGCTGACGCCCCTTCTTGTGAGTCGGCGGACGCGGCCTATGAGTGAGGGCGACCGGCGACCGAGCGGGCCAGCCGGGCCGCGTCGTCGGCGGTCAAGGGGGAGTCGGCGATCAGGAGCCGGTACCACATCAGCCCGTAGATCTGGTCCATCGTCAGCTCCAGCTCTTGCTCCGCCGGCAGTTCGCCACGCTCCTGTCCGCGGACGAGCAGAGAACGCAGTCCCCCTCGGCGAGCGACGATGAACTCGCGCATCTCCTGTGCGGACGCGGTGTCCCGCAACGCCTCGGCGATGAGGCGGCGCAGCAGAGCCCCGGCGCGTTCGACGGCACGGAAGGTGTCCGCGAGGAAGGTCGCAAGGTCGGTGACCAGCGCGCCGGTGTCGGGGATTGCCACCTCCTGCTGAGCGTGCTCGACCACCGCCTCCAGCAGCACCGCGCCCTTGGACGGCCACCACCGGTAGATCGTGTGCTTGCTGACCCCCGCCATCCGGGCGATCGCGTCGATCGAGACGGCCATGCCGTCCGGACCGGCGAGCAACTCGGCGGCGGAGCGCAGCACGGCGTCCCGGACCGCGGGATTGCGGCGCCGGCCCGTATGAGGACGCGAAGTGGCGGGAGGCGGAGGGGGGCTGGACGACATGGGCGGATCCTAGCATTTGACGGAACCAGTCGTTCCGGCAAGACTTTGCCGGAACGACTGGTTCCGGTAATGCGTGGAAGGGGTGTCCCCTGCCGAGCGGACACGGCTCCCCCCCTCGCCCCGTCCGCCTTTCCGGTCCACCGAACGACCCGACCCACGAAGAGGGCTTCCATGGATCTGAACCTGCGCGGTAAGCGCGCGCTCGTCACCGGCGCGTCGAAGGGCATCGGCGCGGCGACCGCCGAGGTGCTCGCCGAGGAGGGGTGTCATGTGCACCTGGCGGCCCGCGACGCCTCCGCGCTGGAGGACCTCGTCGGCCGCCTGCGCGCGGCGTACGGGATCGAGGCGCACGCGCACCCGGTCGACCTGCGGCGCGCGGAGGATCTCGCGGACCTGGCCTCGGGCGTGCCGGACCTCGACATACTCGTCAACAACGCCGGCGACATCCCGGGCGGCGCCCTCGACGCGGTGGACCGAGAGTCCTGGCGGCATGCCTGGGAGCTGAAGGTCTTCGGCTACATCGACCTCACGCGGCTCGTCTACGCGCGGATGAAGGCCCAAGGCCATGGCGTGATCGTCAACAACATCGGCATGGCCGGTGAACGGGTCGACTCGGGTTACATCGCCGGAAGCTCCGGCAACGCCGCCCTGATGGCGTTCACCCGGGCCCTCGGCGGAAGAAGCCTGCGCGACGGCGTTCGCGTCGTCGGTGTCAATCCCGGCCCGGTGGCGACCGACCGCATCCGCGCTCTGCTGGACGGCGCCGCCCGCTCGGGCGCCGATCCGATGGCCGCGTTCCCCGCCGGCCGCGCCGCGGCGCCGCGTGAGGTCGCCGACCTCATCGCCTTCCTCGCCTCGGCGCGCTCTTCCTACACGAGCGGCGTCGTCGTCACCATCGACGGCGGTCTGTCCGCGACCGCCTGACCGGCGTCCCTGATGCCCTGGGCGTCCTGGCGAAGAGCCGAAGAGACTGCCCGGAAACGCCGAACGGGGCCCGGCACGAATGCCGGGCCCCGCTTGGGACTACTGAGTTCTAATCAGCTAGAACGTCAGGCCTTGGTGACGACGTCGCCGTCCTTGGTGACGATCGAGCCGGACCAGAGGTTGGCGGCCGACTTGTAGATCGAGTAGGTCTCGCTGTCGAAGTACGGCGAGGTGCTGAAGTCGATCCGGCCGTTGTTGTCGGAGTCGCCGATGAGGCTGGTGACACCGTTGATGTAGCCGAGACGCTTGGTGCTGCTGTACTTGAGGATCCACGGGCCACCGGAGGTGCCGGCGGTCTGGGAGCTCTTGAGGCCGATCTGGGCCTCGGCCTTGAACTTCGCAGCCGCGGCGGCGGCGAAGGTCTTGCCGTAGCTCCACTTCGGCGTGGCACCGGTGAACGGCTTGTCACCGTCGGGGTGCGGGGCCGCGGGGTAACCGAACTGGTAGACCGGCTGGCCGACCTTCTGGTTCCAGGTGAAGCCCTGGCCGCCGACGTTGTCGCCCAGGCGACCGGCGTCCTTGTAGTACTCGATGAAGTACACGGTCTTGTAGAACTTGACCGCGCCCGGGGCGACGATCGCCTTGTACTCGAGGAAGTAGTGCTCGATGGTGTAGGCGCCGTCGACCATCTTCTTGTAGCCGGGGCCGGTGTAGGAGTCGTAGAACTCCTTGGTCACGACGTCAGCGTCCACCTTGGGGAAGCTCTTGTACTTGGCCTGGTTGAAGTTGTGGTTGCCGTTACCGGCGGCGTCGAACTGCTCCTTGGTGACTTCCTTGGTGAAGAGCTCAACCTTGCTCTTGCCGTCCGCAGTGGGGCCGAGCTTGGTGCTGTAGGGGACGACCTTCTCGGAAGCCGGGTCGGCCTTGGCCCAGCAGTCGCCGGTCTCGCCGCCGTTGGCGTCCTTGCAC
>NZ_BMNT01000101.1 GCF_014646695.1 Sphaerisporangium melleum | reverse complement strand
CCCCCACTGGTTCGGCGCTCCCGTGGCCTGACGCCTCCGCCCGCCCATCCGGTTCCGCCTGATGTGTACGGCTCCGTCCGCTCGACGCGTCCGACGCCCTTCGAGGTTTTCAAGTCCGGGGGAACGCGAGATCCCGCCTGGTCCGGTGGCCGGGCGGGATCTCGGTCGCTCGGTTCCCCGGGGTTCGTTCGTCAGCTTGTGCGGTACTCCATCCAGGCGCGGCCTGCTGCCGCAGCGCGGGCGCGGGACTCCCGTATCCGTTCAGGCCCGTACCGTGCGACATACTCCCGGAACAGCACCCACACCGCGGCCAGGCCGGTCACAGCCGCATCGGGGGCGGTCTTCCACGCCGGGATCCGCTCGGCGAGAGCTTCGGCCTGGTGGGGGGTGTGGCCGGCGGCGATGAGCCGTGGGATCAGCAACGCGGTTTCGACCCAGGCTGCGCCGTGGCAGGCCAGGCCCCAGTCGATGACGTGGAGCCGGTCAGCGGCGATGAGGTTGGCGTGGTGGATGTCGGCGTGCAGGAGGGTTTCCCCGGCGAGCTGGTCGAGGTCGAAGCGGGCGCGGGCCGTCGTGTAGGTGTCGAGGCCGGCGAGGTCGGCGGGCGGCTCGGCGAGCAGGGTGTCGGCGCGTTTGAGGAGGAACGCGACGTTGTCGGTGACCGGGGGGACGTGGGCCGGGTTGGGGGTGAGAATGTCGCCCAGGGCTGCCACCAGGTCGATCACGTCGTCGAGGTCGGCGGAGCCGGGGGCGAGGTTCACCACGTGGTGGGCGGCGAGGTGATCGAAGACCAGGACGACCCATCCGTGGCCGTCCCCGCCCCACCGCATGCGGGGAGCGGGCACGGCCGCGGGGAGAGCGGCGTTGACGCGCTGTTCGCGCAGATAGAGCGTCGCGGACGGGGAGTCGACGGGCAGGGCCTTGACGAACACCGGGCCGGTGGGGGTGTCCAGCCGGGCTGCAGTCCCGGCGGTCAGCCCAACAGGTACCGGGGTGACGGTGTGGACGGCGCCGAGACGCTTTTCGATGTCGGCGCGTACCGCCGAGGGGAGACCCTCCCACTGGGGTGTCGTCTCGCGCATGCCCGCCGCTCCTTCATCCGCTTCCGCTGGGATCAGTTGCTGTCGGTGCAACCCTGGTGGCACTGGGAGCAGGGGTCGGGCTTGCACTTGCCGTCGCAGTCGGCGGCCTTAGACCACAGTTCGACGTCCACCGGCAGGCCGGCCGCGGTCATGGCTTCGACGGTAGCGCCGATGGTGGAGGTGTGTCCGGTGGACGCGCCATCCTCCTCGTCGGTGGGGCAGTGGTGGATGAACCGGCCCGCGACCTGGTCGCAGAACTTAACGTAGTCGCGGGTGTAGAGGATGAAGGTGTGCCAGCCGACGTCGACCTGCTTGCTGGGGGCGAGGGCGGCGGTGGGGTTGAGGGCGCACGCCTGCAGGAAGGCGAGGGCCTGGGTCATGACCCGCTCGGCGTAGTCGGTGGAGACGAGCTCCTCGGTGGCGATCCGGTTGACCAGGCGGGTGAGCAGGGTCTCGGGGATGAGCCGGCGAACGTCGGCGGTGGTCCACTGCCTGTGGGCTGCGGTGCTGGACATGGCGGCCTCCTTTCCCGGGGTGTCCCGGGGCCGGTCGGGTGTGTCTCCACCACGGTCCGCCGGTGCGGGGAAGCGCATCAATGTCAGTGTTGTGGCCGGACATTGCCAGCAAAGACAATGTTCGATCAGTGGCGGTGGCGTTACTCTCGGTTCGGGTTGTTCGCGCCGGAGGTCACCATGGCCATGAGCCGAGCACGACGGGCCGAGCTGCAACGCCGAGCCCAAGAGATACGCCTCACCTGCCAACGCGACGGCATGACCGTGCACCAGACGGCCGCGGCGATCGTCTCTGACCTGCCGCAGATGCTGCCGCTGGAAGCATGGCGGCTGGCCTACGGATGGTCCCGTCCCCAGTGCGTCGCCGGCATCGTGCAGCTGTACGCCGCGGCCGGGCTCGCCGAGCCCGGCCTGAACACGGCGATGTTGTGCAAGTGGGAGCACGGCGACAGCGACCCCGGCCCTGAGTACGGTCCAATGCTGTGCCGCTTCTACGGCGCAACTCCTTCTCAACTCGGGATAAGAAACCTGACACCGCCTACGTGCAGGGTTGCCTCTCCCGCTGCTGCGGCTGCGATCGTTACTGTGACGGCAGGCGGCGACACCAGCGAAGGCGAGGACCCGATGCGACGTCGGACACTGATAGCCGCAGCGGGCCTGTCGGTGCCGCTGCACCTGCTGGACAGGCTCGATGACGCGCTTGCCTTGTCTCCGTCGCCGGCTCGCCCGTCCGGGGTCGGGGACGTCAAGATCAGGCTGGCCATGGCGCGGCGAGCGTACGACGCCGGCGAGTTGGCGGTCGTGGTCGGCGGGTTGCCCGATCTGCTGTCGTCGGCGCAGGACGCCGCCGAGCGGGCGGGTACTCCCGCGTCGCTGGCGCTGCTGGCGGCGTGCTACGACGTGGCCACCGAAGCGTTGAACAAGATCGGGCGGAGGCCGGCGAGCCGGATCACTGCAGACCGGTCGACGGCATGCTCGGTGCGGTCTGGCTCTCCGGTGGCCATGGCCGCATCGGCGCGGGCTCTCGGGATCGTGCTCCGCCACGAAGGGCGGCCTGAGATCGCCGAACGGGTGACATTGCAGGCGGCCGGGCGGCTGGAGACCGCGGGGCTGCGCACGCCTGGGGAGGCGTCGATGTACGTGCGGATGCTGTGCACGTGCGCCTACAACGCCGCCCAGGCTGAAGAGCGGGATCGGGCGCTGGAGTTGATCGGCGAGGCCGAGCGGGTATCGCGGGCGGCGAGAAGAGAGGACCGGGTATCGCCTCAGGTGACGCTCTACCGGGTCGGTGTCCACTGGGCGCTCGGCGATGCCGGAACGGCGCTCCATGTAGGCCGCGACCTCAGGGCAGAGCAGTTCCCGACGCCCGAAAGGAGGGGGCGGCTTCACACCGACATGGCACGAGCATGGTGGATGTGGGGCAAGCCGGAGCAGGCCGCGCATGCGCTGCTCGCCGCGCACGCCGAGGCGCCGAGCGAGGTGCGGGACCGGCCGGCGATACGGCGGATCGCGGACGCGCTGGCGGCGCGGCATCCCCGGGTGTCCGGAGTCACGGAGCTCGCCGCGGCGCTCGCCCGCACCTAGGACGGCGTCAACCACTCCCCTGCCACAGGCATCTCACCTACGACTCGGGGATACACCATTCTCGGTCACGGGATGGGCCGCTCGGGTCGGCCACGTCGTCGACGCCGGCGAGGAACCGGACGTCCCCGCCGTGCTGCTGCGGCCGGACGGCCACGTGG
>NZ_BMNT01000100.1 GCF_014646695.1 Sphaerisporangium melleum | reverse complement strand
AAGCTCGTCAGCCGCGTCCGCAGCCGCCTGGGCGCCGAACTCCCCGTCCGTGCCCTCTTCGAAGCACCGACGGTCGCCGCCCTGGTGGACCGCCTGGACACTTCGGCCAAGGTCAGACCGGCGCTCGTGCGCAGGCCCCGGCCGGAAGGAGCCGTCAAGCCATGACCCCCCTCTCCTTCGCCCAGCGGCGGCTGTGGTTCCTGCACCGGCTGGAGGGCCCGGCCTACAACATGCCGTGGACCCTGCGGTTCCGCGGCGAGCTGGACGTGGACGCGCTGCGCGCGGCGCTGGCCGACGTGGTCGCGCGGCACGAGGCGCTGCGCACGGTGTTCCCCGAGCGGGACGGCGAGCCGTACCAGCTCATCCTGGCCCCCGAGGAGGCCGCGCCGGCGTTGGAGGTGATCGAGGCCACCGAGCATGACCTGCCCGAGCTGCTGGAACGCGCCGCCCGGCACCGCTTCGACCTCGGCGGCGAGCCGCTGGTGCGGACGCACCTGTTCACGCTCGGCCCGCGCGAGCACGTGCTGATGGTGCTCATGCACCACATCGTGTGCGACGGCTGGTCCTTCGCGCCGCTGTCCCGTGACCTGATGGCGGCGTACGAGGCGCGCAGCCTCGGGGAACGGCCGGTCCTCCCCGAGCTGCCGGTGCAGTACGTCGACTACGCCCTCTGGCAGCGCGAGCTGCTGGGTGACGCCGGCGATCCCGACAGCGTGCTGGCACGTCAGACCGCCTACTGGCGTGAGCGGCTCGCCGGGCTGCCCGAGCAGATCCAGCTCCCCGCCGACCGCCCTCGGCCCACGGTGGCCTCCTACCGGGGGGAACTGCTGACCGCCCGGTGGGACGCCGGACTGCACGACGGCCTGCTCGATCTCGCCCGCGAGTCGGGGACCAGCCTGTTCATGGTCCTGCAGGCGGGGGTGGCCGCCCTGCTGACCCGGATGGGCGCCGGGACCGACGTGCCGATCGGGGTGCCGATCGCCGGGCGTACCGACGAGGCCCTGGACGACCTGGTGGGCTTCTTCGTCAACACCCTGGTGTTCAGGAACGACACCTCCGGCGAACCGTCGTTCCGCGACCTGCTGGGCCGGGTCCGGGAGACCGCGCTCGGCGCGTACGCCAACCAGGACGTGCCGTTCGAGTACCTGGTGGAGGTGCTCAACCCGGCCAGGTCCGCCGCTCACCATCCGCTGTTCCAGGTGCTGCTCGTCGTGCAGAACTCGCCCGACGACGCGCTGCGCCTCAAGGACCTCGAACTCTCGCCGATCGTCGTGCCCACCGGCACCGCCCGCTTCGACCTGATGTTCAGCATCACCCACAGCTCGGACGGCGCCCGGTCGGGGCTGACCGTGGGCGTCGAGTACAGCACCGACCTGTTCGACCGGGCGACGGTCGAGACGCTGGTGGAGCGGTTGCGGCGTCTGCTGGTGGCGGCGGTGGCCGATCCGGGGCGGCGGTTGGGTGCGCTGGAGGTGCTGGATCCGGTCGAGCGTGAGGTTCTGCTGGGTGAGTGGAATGACACGCGGGTGCCGGTGGAGTCGCGGACGGTGCCGGATCTGCTGGCGGATGCCGTGGCGCGGACGCCGGGTGCGGTGGCGGTGGTCGGCGCGGAGGGCGAGGTGTCGTTCGCGGAGCTGGCCGGGCGGGTGAACCGGTTGGCGCGGGTGCTGGTCGAGCATGGTGCGGGGCCTGAGCGGGTGGTGGCGGTCGTGGTGCCGCGCTCGGTGGAGATGGTCGTGGCTCTGTTGGCGGTGGTCACGTCGGGTGCGGCGTATCTGCCGATGGATCCGGATCATCCGGTGGACCGGCTGGGTCACATGCTCGACGACGCGAACCCGGTGGCGGTGGTGACGACCGCTTCGGTGGTCGGCCGGCTGCCCGGTCACCGGGCCGATCGGCTGCTGGTGCTGGACGATCCGCGGATGGTGTCCCGGCTGGCCGAGGTCTCGCCCGCGACGGTCACCGACGCCGATCGGACGAGTGTGCTGCGGCCGGAGCATCCGTTCTACCTGGTCTATACGTCCGGCTCGACCGGCCGGCCCAAGGGGGTGCTGATCCTGGGGCGGGCTGTGGTGAGTGTCGTGAAGTGGCATGTGCGGGCGTATGCGGATGGTGTGGGGCGTCGGGTGGGGCAGTTCGCGTCGCTGGGGTTCGATGTGGCGGCGCAGGAGATCTTGTCGGCGTTGCTGGGTGGCCGGGTGCTGGTGGTGCCGGATGAGGGGACGCGCCGGGATCCGGTGTTGCTGGCGCGGTGGATGGCTG
Source organism: Sphaerisporangium melleum (assembly GCF_014646695.1). Classification (GTDB taxonomy): domain Bacteria; phylum Actinomycetota; class Actinomycetes; order Streptosporangiales; family Streptosporangiaceae; genus Sphaerisporangium; species Sphaerisporangium melleum. The sequence continues at coordinate 1,154 of NZ_BMNT01000100.1, read as the reverse complement.
TTCATGGGGTGGGGGAGGTGTTCGCGCCGAGTTTGGCGGTGAACGCGTTGTTCGAGGCGGCGGCGGGTGTGGGGGTGGATCTGCCGTTGGTGGAGGTGTTCCAGGCCGGTGAGGCTTTGGTGCCGAATGTGGCGTTGCGTGCGGGGATGGGGCGTGCGGGGCGTCGGCTGTCGAACCAGTACGGGCCGACCGAGACGCAGTTGGTGACGGCTTTCCCGTTGGGGGAGGACGCCGGGGAGTGGCCCTCGCCGGTGCCGATCGGTGGTCCGATCGACAACGTGCGGGTCTATGTCCTGGATCCGGGTCTGGGGTTGGTGCCGCCGGGTGCCACGGGTGAGTTGTACGTGGCGGGTGTCGGGTTGGCGCGGGGGTATGCGGGCCGGCCGGGGTTGACGGCGGAGCGCTTCGTGGCGGATCCGTTCGGTCCGGCGGGGTCGCGGATGTATCGGACCGGGGATGTGGTGCGGTGGAACCGGGCCGGGGTTTTGGAGTTCGTGGGCCGGGTCGATGACCAGGTCAAGGTGCGTGGGTTCCGGGTGGAGCCGGGCGAGGTGGTGGCCGCGCTGTCGGCGCACCCGGCGGTCGGTCAGGCGGCGGTGGTGCCCTGGCAGGGCCCGGACGGCCTGGCCCGCCTGGTCGCCTACATCGTCCCCGCCGGAGAGACCGCACCCGACGCCGCCTCCGCCAACGGTCACGGCCGGATCAACGGCCACCAGGGGTCGGCCACCGGCCAGGCGGCGGCGAACGGGCAGAAGCCGGCGGATGACCAGGACCCGGACGACGACCAGGAGCCGGGCGATGGCCACGGGTCGGTGAACGGCGACGGATGGGCGGACGACGAGGGGCGAGATCGCTCCGGTGCGGTCGCCGCCGATACCGGCCTGGACGGGCAGGTGGTGCGGGCGTTCGTGCGGGAGCGGTTGCCGGAGTTCATGGTGCCGTCGGTGGTGATGGTGGTCGATCGGTTGCCGTTGACGTTGAACGGGAAGCTGGATCGGGCGGCGTTGCCGGTTCCGGCGTGGGAGGGCGGCGGTGGACGCGGCCCGCGCGGGGAGCGCGAGGAAGTGCTCTGCGAGTTGTTCTCCCAGGTGCTGGGGGTCGAGCAGGTCGGCATCGACGACGACTTCTTCGACCTGGGCGGCCACTCACTGCTC
>NZ_BMNT01000099.1:3171-3426 GCF_014646695.1 Sphaerisporangium melleum | reverse complement strand
GTGGCGGTATGGCGGGTGGGTTGGGTGAGGTTGATCTGCGTCGGATGGAGCGGGCGGGGGTGAGGCCGCTGTCGGTGGCGGAAGGGCTCGCCCTGTTCGACATCGGCCTTACTGCTCAGCGCGCGCTACTCGTCCCCGCACGGCTCGTCCGGTCCCGCTCCCGCGCCCAGGTACGGCGCACCGGTACGGCGGACGGGCTGGTACAGCGGCTCGCGGTGCTGGATGCCGGTGAGCGGTTGTCGGTGCTGTCGGATT
>NZ_BMNT01000099.1:2376-3141 GCF_014646695.1 Sphaerisporangium melleum | reverse complement strand
GTGCGGGGTGAGGTCGCGGGGGTGCTGGGGTTCGCCGATGGTTCGGCGGTGGATGTGCGGCGGCAGTTCCAGGATCTGGGGTTCGACTCGTTGACGGCGGTGGAGTTCCGCAATCGGGTCGGCAAGGTCACCGGGCTTCGGCTGCCCGCCACGCTCATCTTCGACTACCCGACCGCCGAGGCCGTGGCCGGCTACCTGGCGGGTGAGCTGGCCGGTGACCAGGTCGAGCAGGCCGCACCGGCCGTCATGGCCACCACCGACGAGCCGATCGCGATCGTGGGTATGGCGTGCCGTTTCCCCGGTGGGGTGGCGTCACCGGAGGGTCTGTGGGAGCTGGTCGCAGGGGGTCGTGACGCGATCGGGGAGTTTCCGTCGGATCGTGGGTGGGATCTGGACCGGTTGTACGACCCGGACCCGGGTCACCACGGCACCTCGTACGCGCGGCACGGCGGCTTCCTCTACGACGCCGGGGACTTCGATCCGGGGTTCTTCGGGATCTCGCCGCGTGAGGCGCTGGCGATGGATCCGCAGCAGCGGTTGCTGCTGGAGACGTCCTGGCAGGCGATGGAGCGGGCGGGGATCGACCCGCATGGGCTGCGCGGCAGCCGGACGGGCGTGTTCGCCGGGGTCATGTACCACGACTACGCGGCCAATCTCGGCTCGGCTCCCGAGGAATTGGAAGGCCTGATCGGGACGGGTACGGCAGGCAGCGTGGCCTCTGGCCGTGTGTCGTACTCCTTCGGTTTCGAGGGTCCGGCCGTCACA
>NZ_BMNT01000099.1:1254-2339 GCF_014646695.1 Sphaerisporangium melleum | reverse complement strand
GCGTGTTCGTCGTCGTTGGTGGCGTTGCATCTGGCGGCGCAGGCGTTGCGTGCGGGTGAGTGTGATCTGGCGCTCGCGGGTGGTGTGACGGTGATGGCGACACCGACCACCTTCGTGGAGTTCTCCCGGCAGCGTGGTCTGGCCCCTGACGGTCGGTGCAAGGCGTTCGGCGCGGGCGCGGACGGCACCGGCTGGGGCGAGGGCGTCGGGATGCTGCTGGTGGAGCGGCTGTCGGACGCCCGCCGCAACGGTCACCAGGTGCTGGCGGTGGTGCGTGGGTCGGCGATCAACCAGGACGGTGCGAGCAACGGCCTGACCGCGCCGAACGGTCCGTCGCAGCAGCGGGTGATCCGTCAGGCCCTGGCGAATGCCGGACTCACGGTCGCGGATGTGGACGTGGTCGAGGCGCACGGTACGGGTACCGCGCTGGGTGATCCGATCGAGGCGCAGGCGTTGCTGGCCACCTATGGCCAGGACCGCGATGCGGATCGGCCGTTGTGGTTGGGGTCGGTGAAGTCGAACATCGGTCATGCGCAGGCGGCGGCGGGTGTGGCCGGTGTGATCAAGATGGTCATGGCGATGCGCAACGGGGTCCTGCCCAAGAGCTTGCATGTGGACGAGCCGTCGCCGCATGTGGATTGGTCGGCGGGTGCGGTGGAGTTGCTGACCGAGACGCGGGAGTGGGACCGGCCGGATCGTCCGCGCCGAGCTGCGGTCTCCTCGTTCGGGATCAGCGGCACCAACGCCCACGTCATCATCGAACAGGGTCCGGATGTCTCTCCGGCTGGTGCCTCGGTGGAGAGTGGCTCCGCGCTCGGGGTCGTGCCTTGGCTGCTGTCGGCCAACGACGAGAGCGGTCTGCGTGCGCAGGCGGCCCGGTTGGCCGCCTGGACCACGGAGGCGGCCCAGGACGCCGCGTTCGGCGAGGTGGGTGCGGCTCTGGCTCGTGGCCGTGCGGTGCTGGAGCGTCGTGCGGTGGTGCTGGGTGCGGATCGGGATGAGGTGGTCGCGGGTCTGCGTGCTCTGGCTGCGGGTGAGTCCGCTTCTGGTGTGGTGACCGGTGGTGGGTCCGGTGGCAGGGTCGC
>NZ_BMNT01000099.1:0-1045 GCF_014646695.1 Sphaerisporangium melleum | reverse complement strand
TGATGTTCGCCGGTCCGGCGGAGGTGCTGGACGAGACGGGGATGACGCAGCCTGCTCTGTTCGCGTTCGAGGTGGCGCTATTCCGGCTGCTGGAGTCGCTGGGCGTACGACCGGATGTGCTGGCCGGTCACTCGGTGGGTGAGATCGCCGCTGCCCATGTGGCCGGGGTGTTGTCGCTGGCGGATGCGTGTGCGCTGGTCGCCGCACGCGCGAGGTTGATGCAGGCGCTGCCGTCGGGTGGCGCGATGCTGGCGGTGGCCGCTTCTGAGCAGGATGTGCTGCCGTTGCTGGCCGGCCGGGAGGATCAGGTCGGCATCGCAGCCGTGAATGGTCCGTCCGCAGTGGTGGTCTCCGGCGCCGAAGCGACGATTGACGAGATCGCGACCGTAATGGCCGAGCGTGGGGCGCGTACGCGCAGGTTGCGGGTGTCGCATGCGTTCCATTCGCCGTTGATGGAGCCGATGCTCGCCGAGTTCCGGGATGCGGTGTCGTCGCTGGTCTTCAACGAGCCCTCGATCCCGGTGGTGTCGAACGTCACCGGGCAGATGGCCGAGCCGGGACAGCTCATCGACCCGGGGTATTGGGTGCGGCATGTGCGGGAGGCGGTGCGGTTCGCCGACGGGGTCTCTGCGGCACGCGCTGCGGGGGCGACGGTGTTCGTCGAGGTGGGTCCGGATGCGACGCTGACCGCGTTGGCCCAGCAGAGTCTGGATGCCGACGAGATGGTGCTGCTGGTGCCTGCGGTGCGCAAGGACCGGGACGAGGTGCGTGCGTTCGTCCAGGCGTTGGGGCAGCTGCACGCCGGTGGGCTGGCCGTCGACTGGGACGCCTACTTCGCCGCTGTCCCCGCCCGGCACGTCGACCTGCCCACCTACGCTTTCCAGCACCAGCGGTACTGGATGACGGCGCGCGCCGCCGCCGGGAACGTGGACGCGGTCGGGCTGGCGTCCGTCGACCACCCGCTGCTCGGTGCGGTGACGGAGGTGGCCGGCGGGGAGTCGGTGGTGTTCAGCGGCCGGTTGTCGGTGGATGCGCAGCCGTGGCT
>NZ_BMNT01000098.1:1505-3469 GCF_014646695.1 Sphaerisporangium melleum | reverse complement strand
TGTCGGGGTGGCTGGGCCGTGCGGATGTGGAGCGGTTGCGGCGTGGGGGTCTGCCGGCGTTGTCGGTGGATGAGGGTTTGGCGTTGCTGGATGCCGGGGTAGGGTCCGGGGTCGCGGCGTTGGTGCCGTTGCGGGTGGATGCGGCGGCGCTGCGTTCCGGCGGTGGAGAGATTCCGGCCCTGCTACGCGGCCTCGCCCGCGGCCCGATGCGGCGTACGAGGCGGGCGGAGACGTCCGGGCTGGGACGGCGCCTTGCCGGGCTGGACGCGGCCGAGCGGGGCCGCATCCTGCTGGACGTGGTGCGGCAGGAGGCCGCGACGGTCCTCGGCCACCCCTCGATGGACGGCGTGCAGCCGGACCGGGCCTTCCAGGAGCTCGGCTTCGACTCGCTCACCGCGGTGGAATTCCGCAACCGGCTCACCGCGCTCGCCGGCACCCGGCTGCCCGCCACGCTGGTCTTCGACTACCCAACCGCGCGAACGGTCGCGGAGTACCTGGACACCGAACTCGCCGGCGTGCTGACGGACGCCGCTCCGGTCACCGTGGCGGCCAAGGTCGTCGATGACGAGCCGATCGCCATCGTGGGCATGGCCTGCCGGTATCCGGGCGGCGTCGTCTCTCCCGAGGACCTGTGGAACCTGGTCGCCGCCGGCACCGACGCGATCGGCGAATTCCCCGCCGACCGCGGCTGGGACCTGAACGCGCTCTACCACCCCGACCCGGAGAACAAGGGCACCTCCTACGTCCGCCACGGCGGCTTCCTCTACGACGCCGCCGACTTCGACCCGGGCTTCTTCGGCATCTCGCCCCGCGAGGCCGCCGGAATGGACCCCCAGCAACGGCAGCTCCTCGAAGCCTCATGGGAGGCGATGGAGCGGGCCGGCGTCGACCCGCGCGGGCTGCGCGGCAGTCGCACAGGCGTGTTCGCCGGAGTGATGTACCACGACTACAGCCTCGGCACTCCGGGCGCGACCAGCGGCGGAAGCCTGGTCTCCGGCCGGGTGTCGTACACGTTCGGTTTCGAAGGCCCGGCGGTGACGGTGGACACCGCCTGCTCGTCCTCGCTGGTCGCGCTGCACCTCGCCGTCCAGGCACTGCGGACCGGGGAGTGCGATCTCGCCCTGGCCGGCGGCGTGACCGTCATGTCGACGCCGGGCATGTTCATCGAGTTCTCCCGGCAGCGTGGTCTGGCCCCTGACGGGCGGTGCAAGGCGTTCGGCGCGGGCGCCGACGGTGCGGCCTGGGCCGAGGGCGTCGGCGTGCTGCTGGTGGAGCGGCTGTCGGACGCCCGCCGCAACGGTCACCAGGTGCTGGCGGTGGTGCGGGGTTCGGCGATCAATCAGGACGGTGCGAGCAACGGTCTGACCGCGCCGAACGGTCCCTCCCAGCAGCGGGTGATCCGCCAGGCCCTGGCCAACGCGGGACTGACGGTCGCGGATGTGGACGTGGTCGAAGCGCACGGTACGGGCACGACGCTGGGCGACCCGATCGAGGCGCAGGCGCTGCTGGCCACCTATGGCCAGGACCGCGACGCGGATCGGCCGCTGTGGCTGGGCTCGCTCAAGTCGAACATCGGTCACGCGCAGGCGGCGGCGGGTGTGGCCGGTGTGATCAAGATGGTCATGGCGATGCGCAACGGCGTCCTGCCCAAGACCCTGCACGCCGATGCGCCGTCGCCGCACGTGGACTGGTCGGCGGGTGCGGTGGAGCTGCTCACCGGGGCCCGGGAGTGGGACCGGCCGGACCGTCCGCGCCGGGCCGCGGTCTCCTCGTTCGGGATCAGCGGCACCAACGCGCACGTCATCGTCGAGGAGGGCGACGGCCCCGCAGCCGCCGCCGACACCTCGGACGGCGGCACGGACCTCGCGGTGGTGCCCTGGCTGCTCTCGGCCCAGACCGCCGAGGCGCTGCGGGCACAAGCGGTTCGCCTCGGCGTATGGGTCACTCCGGAGATGCCGATCACC
>NZ_BMNT01000098.1:681-1210 GCF_014646695.1 Sphaerisporangium melleum | reverse complement strand
TGAGCTGGCGGAGCGTTTCCCGGTGTTCGCGGAGGCGTTGGGCGAGGTCTGCGCGGTGCTGGACCCGTTGCTGCCGCATTCTCTGCGCGAGGTGATGTTCGCCGGTCCTGAGGCGGTGCTGGACGAGACGGGGATGACGCAGCCGGCGTTGTTCGCGTTCGAGGTGGCGTTGTTCCGGCTGGTGGAGTCGCTGGGTGTGCGGCCGGATGTGCTGGCCGGTCATTCGGTGGGTGAGATCGCCGCCGCGCACGTCGCCGGGGTGCTGTCGCTGGCGGACGCGTGTGCGCTGGTCGCGGCCCGGGCCCGGTTGATGCAGGCGCTTCCGTCTGGTGGCGCGATGGTCGCAGTGGCCGCTCCTGAGCAGGACGTGCTGCCGTTGCTGGCCGGCCGGGAGGACGAGGTCGGGGTCGCGGCGGTGAACGGTCCGTCTGCCGTGGTGGTCTCCGGCGCCGAGAAGGCGGTCGAGGAGATCGCCGGCGTGCTGGCCGAGAAGAGCGTACGTACTCGTCGTCTTCGGGTGTCGCACGCC
>NZ_BMNT01000098.1:0-635 GCF_014646695.1 Sphaerisporangium melleum | reverse complement strand
CATTCGCCGTTGATGGAGCCGATGCTGGCGGAGTTCCGGGACGTGGTGTCGTCGCTGGTCTTCGCTGAGCCGTTGATTCCGGTGGTGTCGAACGTGACCGGGCGGGTGGCGGAGCCGGGGCTGCTCAGCGATCCGGGGTATTGGGTGCGGCATGTGCGGGAGGCGGTGCGGTTCGCCGACGGAGTCTCCGCGGCACGCGCCATCGGGGCGACGGTCTTTGTCGAGGTGGGTCCGGATGCGACGCTGACGGCGTTGGCGCAGCAGACCCTGACCGGTGAGGAGATCTGCGTTCCCGCTGGTGGACGGGGTAACGCGAAGCGCGGGCAGCGGGAAGAGGCCGTCGCGTTCGACGGGGCTCGTGCCTTCGTGGCCGCCCTGGCCCACCTGCACACCTGCGGCGTCACCGTCGACTGGGAGACCTACTTCGCCAACGTCCCCGCCCGGCACGTGGAACTGCCGACCTACGCCTTCCAGCACCAGCCGTACTGGGTGATGGCTCCGGCCGAGGCCGGGGATGTGGCGGTGGCGGGGCTGACCGGTGTGGCACACCCGGTGTGGGGTGCGGTGACGGAGGTGGCCGGCGGGGAGTCGGTGGTGTTCAGCGGCCGGTTGTCGGTGGATGCGCAGCCGTGGCT
>NZ_BMNT01000097.1 GCF_014646695.1 Sphaerisporangium melleum | reverse complement strand
GTCGCCTCCATCCCCGCCGCCGCACTCCTCATCATCGCCCAGCGCTACGTCGCCGCCGGAATGACCGCCGGCGCCGTCAAGGATTGACGTCCACAAGAAGGGACTCTCACCCAATGACCGCCGCCGCTTCCGGCCCGGTGTTCTCCCTGCGGGAAATCCCGTTCAGCCATCGCGGATCCTGGTTCGGCTTCTCCCCCGTGGTGGCCGAGAAGACCTACGCCGAGGATGTGCACCTGGTCTCGCACCAGACCGGGATGCACGCGATCCTGCGCCTGGTCCCCACCGCCGGGACCGCGGGGACCGCCGTGACCGCCACCCCGCACCAGCTCACCTGGAGCCGTGACGACGGCCGGATCGACCTGGCGTACGAGAGCACCGACACCGTGCGGCTGCGGGGTGCCGGACTGGGGCTGAGCCTGCTGGCCGCCGACCCCGTCCTGACGCCGTTCAGCGGGCCGTACTTCTACCAGGACCCGGTGGACGGATCGCATGTCTTCACCGTCTACCAGACCGGGCGCCGCTACCGGATCAGCGTGCTGAGCGGGCGGGCCGAGGCCGTCGGCGCCCAGGCGCTCGGCACCGCGGAGCGCGGTGTCATCCTGGCCGCGGACGAGCCGTGGGAGATCGCCGTCGAGGAGTACGAGACCGCTCGTGCCCCCTACGCGGGCGGGGTCGCCTTCGAGCAGGTCGTCAAGGCGGCACGCGCCGAGTTCGACGCGTTCACCGCGGCGGTCGCGCCCTGGCGCGGCGACCGGACGCCCGCCGCCGAGCTGGCCGCGTACGTGCTGTGGTCGGCCACCGTCCGGCCCGCGGGCTTCGTCACCCGGCCGGCGGTGCTGATGTCCAAGCACTGGATGGACAAGGTGTGGAGCTGGGACCACTGCTTCAACGCCATGGCCCTCGCGGACGGCCTGCCGGACCTGGCGTGGGACCAGTTCCGTCTGGTCTTCGACCACCAGGACGCCGCCGGCGCGCTGCCGGACTCCATCACCCACTCCGAGGTCCTCTACAACTTCGTCAAGCCGCCCATCCACGGCTGGACCCTGCGCCGGCTCGGCCCGCTCGGCGACGCCGACCGCGCGGAGACCTACCGGCTGCTGGAGCGCTGGACCCGTTTCTGGCTGGACGCGCGGCGTGCCCCCGGCCGGGAGCTGCCGCACTACCAGCACGGCAACGACAGCGGCTGGGACAACGCCACGACCTTCGATCCCGAACGCGTCGTCGAGACCGCCGACCTGGCCGCCTTCCTCGTGCTCCAGATGCGGGAACTCAGCTCTCTGGCCACCGAGCTCGGCCGGCCGGAGGAGGCCGGTCACTGGTCGCAGGCCGCGGAGCGCATGCGGGACGCGTTGCTCGCCGAGCTGTGGGACGGCACGCGGTTCGTCGCGCGGGGCGCGCACTCGGGGCGGACGTGGTCCAGCTCCAGCCTGCTCGACCTCATGCCCATCGTCCTGGGGGAAGAACTGCCCGAACCGGTGCGGAACGCGCTCGCCGCCGGCATCGAGGCCCATCTGACCGCGTTCGGACCGGCCACGGAGTCGCCCGCCTCGCCGCACTATCTGGACGACGGCTACTGGCGGGGTCCCATCTGGGCGCCCTCGACCGTCCTCATCGAGGACGGCCTGCGTCGCGCGGGGTTCGTCGAACTGGCCGACGAGATCAGCGCGCGGTTCCGGCGGTTGTGCGAGAAGTCCGGTTTCGCGGAGAACTTCGACGCCCGTACCGGCGAAGGGCTCCGCGATCGCGCCTACACCTGGACGGCCGCCGCCTACCTGATCCTGGCCGCCGATCATGAACGCCGGCTTTGACAGGCCAGGTCACAGCGGCCTAGCCTTCTGTCGAATCGGTTCGAGTGGCGTGACGTCCGAGCGCGGCCACCTGCCGGCGGGGGGCTTGGTGAACATCGGCGAGATCGCCAGACGGGCGGGCGTGTCACGGAGCACCGTCTCCTACGCCCTCAGCGGCAAGCGGACGGTCTCCGAGGTGACCCGCCGTCGCATCCTCCAGGTCATCGACGAGGTCGGCTACCGCCCCAACGCCAGCGCCCGCGCACTGGCCGAGGGGCGCACCCGCACGATCGGCCTGGTCATCCCGCCCGCCGGGCGGCGGCTGACCCCCGTGCAGCTCGGCTTCGTCGCGAGCATCGTGGCCGCCGCCGGTCGCCACGAGCTGGACGTGCTGCTGTCCCCCAGCGGCGGCGACCATGACCGTTCCTTCGAGCGGCTGATCAGTGGCCGCCGGGTCGACGGGGTGATCCTCACCGAGGTCCGGCTCCGCGACGCGCGGGCCGCCCGGCTGCGCCGGTCCGGGGTGCCGTTCGTGTCGATCGGGCACACCGCCGGCGCCGAGGCGGGCTGCTGGGTGGACCTGGACTACGAAGGGCTCATCGCGCGCTGCGTCCACCACCTGGCCGACCTCGGCCACCGGGCCGTCGCGCTCGTCAACCGGCCGCAGGAGTTCCTGGACTCCGGTTACGGCCCCGCCAGCCGGGCGCTGTCCGGTTTCACCGCCGCCGCGGCCGAGCGATCGATCGAGGCGACGGCGGTCTGCTGCCCGGACGAGGCGACGGCCGGGGAGACCTGCGTGGAGGACCTCCTGTCCATCCGGCCGGAGATCACGGCGATCGTGACCGTCAACGAGGTGGCCCTGCCCGGCATGGAACGGGCCCTGCGCCGCCTGGGCCGCGCGGTGCCGGAGCGGTTCTCCGTCACCGGCGTGGTCGGGCGGCACTGGGCCGAGGAGTTCCACCCGCCGCTGACCGCCGCCGACGTCCCCGTCACCGAAATGGCCGACCGCGCCGTGGCCCTGCTCGTGGAGCGGATCGCCACCCCGGCCGCGCCCGACCGCCACGTCCTGCTCACCCCGCCGATCTCCCTGCGCGCCAGCACGGCCCCGGCTCGCTGAGCCCGGCAGGGGGCCGTCATGCCGCCGCTCCGCCGTGAAAGATTCATGGCGGGGCGCGGCGCGCGACGGCGCCCGCCGCATGCGCCGGCCGGTCGAGCGGGTGGCCGGGCCGGAGTCATATGACGTCGGACCAGCGAGCATGCCGCGATGACCAGGACCGAGACTCTGGGTGCATAGATCCCATGTCTCGCTGACAGTACGTGGTGAATGCACGGAATGTCGTTGGGGCTGGTCAACCATTGACCCGATTGATCCAATGTTCGTAACCTTGCCGTCACATTGCTCCGGAGCTTCCTTGGCCACCGCGGCGCACGCGGACGCTTCGTTGCGCCTCGTTGCGGTCAAGCGCTTGGTTATACCGACTGAGGCCGCCCGCACCCCCCTTCGGGATGGAGAACCGAGATGTCCGATCTGTCGCGCAGGCAACTGCTGAGATACGGCGCGGCCGGCGCCGGAGCCGCGATGTTGCCGTTCCAGTGGACGGCCACCGCCCGGGCCGCTTCGGTGGCGCCCGCGGAGGTGCTGGCGGCGGGCGACCTGGCGCTGTGGTACGACCGCAGCGCCGGCACCGACTGGCTGCGCGCGCTGCCGATCGGTAACGGCCGGCTCGGCGCGATGGTGTTCGGCAATGTCGACCAGGAGCGCCTGCAGCTCAACGAGGACACCGTCTGGGGCGGCGGGCCGTACGACCAGAGCAACACCAGGGGTGCGGGTGCGCTGGGGCAGATCCGGCAGCTGGTCTTCCAGAACCAGTGGAGCCAGGCCCAGAGCCTGATCGACCAGAACATGCTGGGCAGTCCCGCGGGCCAGCTCGCCTACCAGACCGTCGGCAATCTCCGGATGACCTTCTCCGGCGGCTCCAGCGCCTCGGAGTACAACCGGCAGCTCGACCTCACCACCGCCACCACCACCACGACCTACCTGCAGAACGGCGTGCGCTTCCGGCGCGAGACGTTCGCCAGCGCGCCCGACCAGGTCATCGCCATCCGGCTCACCGCCGACCGGGCGGGCTCGATCAGCTTCTCCGCGACGTTCGACAGCCCGCAGCGGGTGACGCGCTCCAGCCCGGACAGCAGGACCGTCGC
>NZ_BMNT01000096.1:3581-4055 GCF_014646695.1 Sphaerisporangium melleum | reverse complement strand
ACCATGATCTGGGACCACTACCAGTTCACCGGCGACATCGACTTCCTCCGCCAGTACTACCCGGCGATGAAGGGCTCGGCACAGTTCTTCCTCGACACCCTCGTGGAGGAGCCCAACCTCGGGTATCTGGTGACCAACCCGTCGAACAGCCCGGAGCTCCCCCACCACGCGAACGTCAGCGTGTGCGCCGGCCCCACCATGGACAACCAGATCCTGCGCGACCTGTTCAACGCCTGCGTCAAGGCGAGCGCGCTCCTCGGCGTGGACGCCGGCTTCCGCGCGCAGGTCGAGGCGACGCGCGACCGGCTGGCCCCGATGCAGATCGGCTCGCGCGGCAACATCCAGGAGTGGCTGTACGACTGGGTGGAGACCGAGCGCACCCACCGGCACATCTCGCACCTGTACGGCCTGCACCCCAGCAACCAGATCACCAAGCGTGACACCCCCGAGTTGTACACGGCCGCCCGGCGGACG
>NZ_BMNT01000096.1:0-3521 GCF_014646695.1 Sphaerisporangium melleum | reverse complement strand
GGCGACGACGGCACCGGCTGGTCCCTCGCCTGGAAGATCAACTACTGGGCGCGGATGGAGGAGGGCAACCGGGCGCACGACCTGGTCCGCTTCCTGGTCACCCCGGCCCGGCTCGCACCGAACATGTTCGACCTGCACCCCCCGTTCCAGATCGACGGCAACTTCGGCGCCACCTCCGGCATCGCCGAAATGCTGCTGCAGAGCCACAACGGCGAACTGCACGTACTCCCCGCACTCCCGGAGGCCTGGCGATCCGGCAAGATCAAGGGACTGCGGGGCCGCGGCGGCCACACCGTCGGCGCCACCTGGAGCGACGGGCAGGCCGACGAACTCCACATCACGCCCGATCGCGACGGTGTGGTGAAGGTGCGCGGCGAGATGTTCGCCGGCCGCTACCGGGTGGTCGACGGCACCCGCGGCGGCCGGGCCCACGTCAGGAAGGTCGAGCCCGGCCTGATCGAACTCACCGGGAAGGGCGGGCACACCTACCGCGCCTACGCCCTGCAGAAGATCAAGATGACCGCACCCGCCGAGGTGAGCCCCGGCCGGGAGGCGAAGCTCGCCGTCACCGTCCGGGCGGTCGAGATGCCGATGGCCCCCCGGGGGACGGTGACCCTGGAGGTTCCCGACGGCTGGAGCGTGACACCGGCGCAGATCGTGCTGCGGCCGCTGAAGCCCGACTCGGAGACCACCGTCGAGTTCACCGTCACCCCCGGCGCGAGCCAGGCGGCGGGCAAGGTCCCCCTGTTCGCCACGGTGAGCGGCCACGACTGGTCCGCGTCCGCGAAGGCCACCGTCCAGGTGTGGGACGGCCGGGAGACCCCGCTCGCGGAGAGCTTCAGCAACGTCGGCGTCACCGACGACGCCAACACCGCCCCCGGCAACTTCGACGGCAACGGCGCGAGCATCTCCGCCCAGGCGCTGGCCCAGGCCGGGGTCACCCCGGGCGGCACGATCAGCAAGGGCGGGGTGACCTTCACCTGGCCGGACGTCCCGGCGGGCGGCCCGGACAACGCCATCGCCTCAGGACAGTCCATCAAGATCACCGGAAAGGGGAAGACCCTCGGCTTCCTGCTGGCCGGAACCTACGGCGCGGTATCCGGGCCCGCGACCATCGTCTACCAGGACGGCACGCGGCAGACCTTCACCCTCGCCTCGCCGGACTGGTACGGCGGGCCGCGGCCGGAAGGGGACGCCGCCGTCGTGGCCGCCTACCAGAACCGGCAGGGCAACCAGCGGGCCAACACCGCGGCGACCATCTACTTCGCGGGAGTGGCGCTGCAGGACAAGGAGGTCTCCCGCGTCGACCTGCCGAACATCAGCCCGCGGGCGGCGTCGGGGGTGGCGACCATGCACATCTTCGCCATGGCCATAGGCGGCTAGCGACGCGACTCCTGCCACCGGCGCCCTGACCGGGGTCCGCGGCGTGGTCACGGCCCACGTCGCGGTCCCCGCCGGCGCCCCGGCCCGGCGGGCGCCGGACCACGGGAATCGGAAATCGGAAAACGAATTCGGATCACCCGTTACCGTCCGCCGGGACGGGTTCTGGAGCCGCAGCGCCAACCGTATATGGAAAAGCGAAGAATTTCTTCCGGCACCGCGCAATCACACCACATGTCCTGGCCACGTGAAATGGCCGCGGCGTCCGGCGGTCAGTGCCCACCGCACGGGACGCCCCCCGCCTGAGCAGTCCTTTCCGGCTTCACGGCCCCGGGCACGACTTATAAGCGGCACCAATCGCACGGCGGATATCCGGGTGCGTCAGAAAGCGGACACCATTCTTGTCAACCTCATGCCTCCGGCGGACAGTTGGGAGCACCATCGGAATCCACGACCAAATGGAGACCAGTCATGAGCGAACCCGGGACGAGGCGTCGAAGAATCACCAGACCGGGCGTCCGGCGTGTGCTGTGCGTCACTCTCGCGATGGTCGCGGCGGCCTTCCTCATCGCGCCGTCCGCCACCGCCCTCGCGCTGCCCAGCCCCAAGGCCTTCACGTCGTACCTCGACCTGGAATGCTTCAAGACCACCTCGTACCAGCCCCCGACCACCACGCTGACGCTGAGGCACCTCAACCCCGTGCTCAGCGACCTGCCCACCGAACAGGTCACCCTCGGCCCGCGCGAGCAACTGTGCGTCCCGGTCACCAAGAACCAGGTGAACCCACCGTCCGGCGTCATCGACTTCATCCGGTACGTCGACCTCTCCTGCTACCGGATCAGCGGGATCACGGTGAACCGGTCGCTCGTCCTGAGCCACCTCAACCCGGTGCTCCAGGACCTGCCGCGCGAGCAGGTCACCATGACCACCCCTCAGCACCTGTGCGTCCCGGTCGCCAAGAACGGCGTGGTGCCGCCCTCCGAGGTGCTGGCGCTGGTCTCGCACATCGATCTCAAGTGCTACGGGATCACCCCGAACACCTTGATGAACCGCAAGCTCTTGCTCTCTCAGCTCAACCCGGTGCTGGTCGGCAAGATCCCGGCGGCGTCCGTCCAGGTCACCTACGGCCGTCAGCTCTGCGTGCCGGTGTTGAAGGCGGGTGACAACGTCCCATCGGAGGTGCTGAACATCGTACGGTGGCTCGATCTGGAGAAGTTCGACGTCGTCGCCCCCGCCATCTCGCCCGTGACGCTGAACCTGAAGCATCTCAACCCGGTGCTCGGCAACCTGCCGGCCGAGACGGCGACGCTCACCGGAGCGGCGCAGCTCGGCGTCCCGGTGGCGAAGAACGGCCAGTTACCGCCCGGCTGATCGCGGCAGAACCCCGCGAGCCCCGTTTCCCGAGGTGGGAAACGGGGCTCGTCCCATTGTGCGGGCGCCCTCCGCACCTCGGGATCCGGTCGCCGCGATCCGGCGCGAAAGGCGGGAAGCGCGACGGCCAGTGGACGCGAGGGAGGCCGGGCCGGGGCCCGGTCTCCCTCGCGTCCCGCTCAGCGGGTCAGGGGCTGGTGCAGGTCGCGGTCGGAGTGGCCGCGCTGCCGCTAGCGGTGAAGCCGAAGGTCGTGGAGCCGCCCGCCGCGATCGAGCCGTTGTAGGCCTCGTTGCGCACGGTCACGCTGGAGCCGGACGAGCTCTGCCGGCCGTTCCACAGGCTGCTGATGCTCTGCCCACCGGGCCAGCTCCACTGCACGGTCCACCCGTTGACCGCGGCGCTGCCCGCTCGCACCGTCACCGTCGACTGGAACCCGCCCGGCCAGCTGTTGGTGGTCTCGATCGTCGCCGAGCACGCCCCCGGAACCGGAGACGGCGAGGGCGACGGAGAGGGAGAAGGGGACGGGGACGGCGAAGGTGACGGGGAGGGGTTGCCGCCGCCCGGTGGCAGGAGGGTGATGGTGAAGGTGTCGTCGATGGCGGTGTGCGGGAGGTTGACGGTGGTGCCGTTGTTCGACAGGGTCACCACGGTGTTGGAGACGGTGACCGGGCCGGTGACGGCGCCGCCACCGCTGTAGGGGATGCGTTCGACGAGGACGCGGGCCTGGTTGTTCTGGACGATGCCGGTGGTGGTGTCCAGGCGCTGGAGG
>NZ_BMNT01000095.1 GCF_014646695.1 Sphaerisporangium melleum | reverse complement strand
TGACCAGGGCGGGGGCCGCGGCGACCGCCGACACCAGCGCCGGCCCGCTGGTGTCCACGGCGACGTGGATGCCGGCCTGGGAGAAACGCCGGCACAGCCTCGCGTACATGTCCACCGGCACGCCCGGCGGGAGGCTGCCGGAGGCGACCACCCAGTCGGCGGTCTCGGCGGCGCTCAGCACGGCGTCCGCCACGGCGTCCAGCTCGGTCGCCGTGAGCGCCGTTCCCGGTTCGTTGATCTTCGTGACGGTGCCGTCCGGCTCGGCCAGCGCGACGTTGGACCGCGTGGCCCCGGACACCGGCACGGTGATCATCTCGATGCCCTCCCCGGCGAGCAGGCTGACGAGCTGCCGGCCCTCGGCCCCGCCGTAGGGCACCACCGCCCGTGACCGGACGTCGTTGGCCAGCAGCGCGCGGCAGACGTTGACGCCCTTCCCGCCGGGGTCAAGGCGGGCGGTCGCGGCCCGGATGACCCTGCCCCGGTCGAGGGACGCGATCTCGATCGTGCGGTCCAGGCTCGGGTTCAGGGTCAGGGTGAGGATCACGCCCGCACCACCTCCGGGCCGGCGGCGTTGATGTCGGCGGCGACGGCGGGCTCCAGCCCGGCGTCGGTGATCACCACGTCGATCTCGGAGAGGGACGCGAAGCGCGCCAGGTAGGTGTCGGCGAACTTGGTGTGGTCGGCGAGCAGGACGCTGCGCTTGGCCGCTTTGATCATCGCCCGCTTGATCGCCGCCTCGGCCGGATCGGGAGTGGTGAGCCCCTTGGCCACCGAGCAGCCGTTGGCCGCCATGAACGCCACGTCGACGTTGAGCCGGGCCAGCGGGCGCAGCGCCCAGTCGTCGACCGTGGCGAGCGTCCGCCCGCGCACCCGGCCGCCGAGCATGATCACGGTCAGGTTGGGGCGGGTGGCGAGCACGGCGGCGAGCGGCGGCGAGTTGACGATGACGGTGAGTTCACGATCGGCGGGCAGGACGCGTACCAGCCGCCCGGTGGTGGACCCCGCGTCGATGATGATCGAGCCGTCCTGGGGCAGTTCGGCCAGCGCGGCCTTGGCGATGCGCTCCTTCTCGGCGGTCATGACCTCGTCGCGGGTGGCGAGCGCGGGCTCGAACCCGAGCCGCTCGACCGGGATCGCCCCGCCGTGCACCCGGCGCAGCACGCCGGCCCGCTCCAGGGCCGTCAGGTCGCGGCGGATCGTCTCGGTGGTGACGGAGAACTCCTCCCCCAGGGTCACCACGTCCACCCGGCCGACGGCCCGTGCGCGCCGCAGGATCTCCTGCTGCCGCTCCTCGGCGTACATCGTGTTGGTTCACCGCCGTTTCCAGTTGGTTTCGTCTTTGTTTATACCTGTCCTTGTGGGAAGGTCAAGAGATGCACCGGCACGTTTCGCTCCAGTGACCGCCACCGGGAAACCCACACAGATCCACAGGCCCCCACAGCAGAACCCGCGCGCACGGATGAGCACCCACACGGAATGGCGAGGCGGCACGTACGGCGCCCCCTCGGCCCCGGAACCCGCCCGCAGACCTGGAGGCCGCGATCAGGTCCGGAAGCCGCCCTCAGACCTGCGCCCGGCCTCGGGAGTCGCGTTCAGACCTGGAACAGGGCGAGGACGGCCGCGGCGGACAGCGTCCCGGCGAGCGCGCCGGCGGCGACCTGGGCCGCGGTGTGGTGGCGAAGTCGCACCCGTGCCCAGCACACCACCGCGACCACCAGCGCACCGGCGATCAGCGTCGGCACCGGGGGCAGGACGCGGGAGAGCACCAGCACCGTGCCCGCGGAGACGGCGGCGTGGAAGGAGATCTTCCAGCGCAGGGTCACCGGCACGGTCACCGCGAGACCGGCCAGCATCGCCGCCACCGTGGCCACGAGCAGGCGGGGCGCGCCAAGGCTCGCCAGCAGCACCAGCGCCGCGAGCACCGCACCCACCGCGACCAGCAGCGGACCGGTACGGCGGGAGCGGTCCACGATGTGCCGCGAGTCCAGCCGTCCGGCGCGTACGCCGAGCGCGATGACCGAGGCGGGGACGCCTCCGCAGATCAAGGAGGCGACCAGGCCCCACCAGAAGCCCGTCGTACCGTCGGACACCAGCCCGACCACCGGCGGCAACGAGATCACCAGCACCTGCGGGGCGAAGACCTCGGTGATCCAGTGCGCGACCCGTCCGGCGGCGCCGGCCCCGGCCGCTCCCCCGGCCTCTCCACCGGTGCCGACCACGCGCTGCCGCCTCATCCGTCTCCCCTGTCCCGTCATCCGGCGGTAGGCAGCCTCCCACACCCGCGCCACCGTCGTGCCCGCCCGCCGATCGGACGCGCACGGGAGAGGGATCCCCCGCACGCGCGCCGGCCGGAAACTCGCTGGCGTGCGGCCGCCCCGGTCGGCGATCATGCCAGGATGCTGATCAGGGAAGCCGCAATGGACGACTGGCCCGCGATCTGGCCCTTCTTCCGCCGCATCGTCATCGAGGGGGAGACCTTCACCTACCCCCTGGACCTCGGTGCGGAACAGGCCCGCGACTGGTGGCTGCTGCCGGCCCCCAACCGCACGGTCGTCGCCCTGGACGACGCCGGCGCGGTGGTGGGCACGGCGAAGATGAACAACAACCAGTGGGGCAACGGGTCGCACGTCGCAAGCGCCAGTTACATGGTGGATCCGGCGCACGCGGGCCGCGGGGTGGGCCGGGCGCTGTGTGCGTACACGCTGGACTGGGCGCGGGCGGCCGGCTTTCGCGCGATGCAGTTCAACGCGGTCGTCGAGACCAACGAGCGTGCGGTGGCGCTGTACCGGTCACTCGGCTTCGAGGTCGTGGGAACGGTGCCGGAAGGCTTCCGGCACCCGACGAGGGGCTACGTCGGGCTGCACATCATGCACCGAGCGCTCTGAACGGCCCGCCGGGCGCTTCACGGCGCCGTCGCAGGGCTCCGCGACCGCGGACGGGGCCCTGCCTATACTGCCGGGTGAGGTCGTCATCGGGAGGCGTATGCGACCGGCGGAGCCACTGGTGGTGGGGGTCGACGGGGGCGGTACGAGCACGCGCTGCCTCATCGCCACCGCGAGCGGTGAGATCATCGCCCGGGGCCGGGCGGGCGGGGCGAACCTGCGTTCCGCTCGCGACCCCGGCGGCAACCTCGCGCGCGCGCTCGCCGAGGCCGTGGCCGGGATCGGCCCGCGGTTCGTTCCCGCCGACGTCGCCGGCGGCGTGTTCGGCCTCGCCGGAGCCGGCGAGGCGGGCCGCAGGCAGGCGAGCGCCCTCGCCTCGGAGGCGTGGCGTTCGGCCGGCCTGCCCGGTTCCCCCGTCGTCGTCTCCGACGTCCCGGTGGCCTTCGCCGGGGCCACCCCGGAGCCGGACGGGAGCATGATCATCGCCGGCACGGGGACGGTGGCCGCCCGCATCGAGGACCGGGCGATGGTCCGCAGGTGCGACGGGTACGGCTGGCTGATCGGCGACGAAGGGTCCGGAGTGTGGATCGGCCGCCGCGCCGTACGGGCCGCGCTGGCCGCCATCGACGGGTACGGCGAGCCCACCGCGCTCGCCTCCCGTGTCCTGCCCACGCTGCGGCCCGGCGCGGACGGCACCCCCCTCTCCGGCGAGGCGCTCACCCAGGCCATCATCGCCGCGGTGTACGAGGGAGAGCCGGCGCGGCTCGGCCTGCTGAGCCCGGTCGTGGAGGCCGTCGCCGGCGAGGGCGACCCGGTGGCGCTGGGCATCGTCGGCGACGCCGCCCGCCACCTGGTGCGCACCCTGGAAGCGGTACGAGGAGACGACGCCGGCCTGCCGGTCGTGCTGGCCGGATCGCTGCTGACCCGGCCCACCCTGGTGGCCGGGCACGTCCGGCGGGCTCTCGCCGGCCTCCCGGTCGTCCTGGCACGCGACGGCGCGGCGGGAGCCGCCGCGCTCGCTCTGCGCGCGGCCCGCGTCTCAGCCGACCCCGAAGCCGCCCACCGCCGCCTCCTCGCCCTCTGACGCCCTCACCACTCCGCAGAATGCCGGTGCAGGGGAGCAGGTGCCGCGTCCGTACCCGCGATCGGGACGACTGACGGACACCTCGACCGGAATCCTTGCGAAGATCCGGCAAGAACCGGTCGGCCGTCCGCGATCAGCGAGCTAGTGGGCGCGGCGGGTGGGGCTGGGGTGGCTCTGGCGGTTGGCGCGGTCCAGGGCGGTCACGCGGTAGCGCGAGCCGGTGCG
>NZ_BMNT01000094.1 GCF_014646695.1 Sphaerisporangium melleum | reverse complement strand
CCTACGCCAGCGCGGCGGCGGTGGTCAGCGAGTACGGGGACGCACTTGCCGGCAAGGTCATCATCGACATCACCAACCCCGTCTCTCCCGACTCCCAGGGCCTTGTCACCCCCGACGGCAGTTCCGGCGCGCAGGAGATCGCCAAGGTCACCCCCGCCGGCGCGCACGTCGTGAAGGCGTTCAACACCGTCTTCGGCCACATGCTGGCGCAGGGCAACCCGCTGGACGTGCTCATCGCCGGCGACGACGCCGAGGCAAAGGCGACCGTGTCGGCGTTCATCAAGAGCCTCGGACTGCGCCCGCTGGACACCGGCCCCCTGGGAATGGCGCGCTGGCTGGAGGGAACGGGCTTGGTGATGATCGGCCTGGGCCGCTATGGCGCGGGGAGCTTCAACTTCACCCTCGGCGTCAACACTTCTGCCTGAGCGCGCCCGCACCACCACTTCTCGCGCCACATCAATCACAAGGATCAGTAGCATGCGCGTTTTCGTCACTGGCGGGACCGGCCATTCCGGTTCGTACATCATCCCCGAGCTCATCGCCGCGGGGCACGAGGTCACCGGCCTGGCCCGATCGGACACGGCCGCGGCGGCCCTGTCCGCGCTCGGCGCGAAGGTGCGTCGCGGCGACCTCCACGATCTCGACGGGCTCAAGGAGGCGGCCGCGGACTCCGACGGCGTCATCCACGTCGCGCACAGGCAAGACCTGCTTGCGTCCGGCGGGATCGACGCCGTGGCCACCGCGGAGCTCCCGATCATGTTCGCGTACGGCGAGGCACTGGCGGGAACCGGAAAGCCGTTGGTCGCAGCGGGGAGCATTGGCTCGCCCGGGCAGCACCTGGGCCGGCCGGTCACCGAGGAGGACCCGGCCCTTCCCAGCGGCGATGAGTACAAGGGCACCCTGCGGGTTCGTAATGTCGTGGAAACCGCCGTAGTCGGCCTCGCTGAGCGGGGAGTGCGGTCTTCGGTCGTGCGGATCGCCAATATCGCGCACAGCACGACCGATCGTGCCGGTTTTCTCGTGCAGCTGATCGCGCTCGCGAAGGAGAAGGGCTTCGTCGGCTACCCCGGAGACGGCGCGAACCTGTGGAACGCCGTGCACGCCCGCGATGTCGCCTCCTTGTTCCGCTTGGCGCTGGAGAAGGGGCCGGCCGGCAAATACTGGCACGCGGTCGGGGACGGGGCCATCCCGTTCCGGGAGATCGCCGAGGCCATTGGCAGCCGTCTGGGCCTGCCCGTCGTGAGCGTTCCCGCGGACGTACTGATGGTGCCCGGATACTTTGGGTTCCTCGCGAACATCGTCACGCAGAGCTACCCGGCGTCCAACCTCGTCACCCGCCGGACCCTCGGCTGGGAACCCGCTCAGCCCAGCCTGCTCGCCGACTTGGACAACGGCCATTACTTCTCCGCCGGCTGACGGCAGGGACCCGAATCGCAACGAGCCCGGCACATGACAAGGGTTCGGCTCTTCCGGAGGGACGCCGAGAATATGACGACCGTGGGCTTCATCGGAAGCGGATACATCGGCAGTACCATCGCGCGGCTCGCCATCGAGGCAGGGCACCAGGTAGTGCTCAGCAACTCGCGCGGTCCCGAAACGCTCGCGGACACGGCCGCGGAACTGGGGCCGCGGGCGTCCGCGGCGACGAGCGGGGAGGCCGCGGCGGCCGGTGACATCGTCGTGGTCACGGTGCCGGTCAAGGCGTTCCCCGGCTTGCCCGCCGCGCCACTGGCCGGGAAGACGGTCATCGACACGTGCAACTACGGCCCCGAACGTGACGGGCGCATCCCCGAGCTCGACAGCAAGTCGCTCACCTCGAGCGAACTGCTGCTGGGGTACATCCCGGACGCCATGGTCGTGAAAGCGTTCAACAACATCTTCTTCAAGCACCTGCTGTCACTCGCCCGCCCGGCGGGGGCGGCCGACCGCTCCTATCTGCCGA
This sequence comes from Sphaerisporangium melleum, assembly GCF_014646695.1. Taxonomy (GTDB): domain Bacteria; phylum Actinomycetota; class Actinomycetes; order Streptosporangiales; family Streptosporangiaceae; genus Sphaerisporangium; species Sphaerisporangium melleum. The sequence goes on along the minus strand of NZ_BMNT01000094.1, from coordinate 3,190 downwards.
TCGCCGGGGACTCCGCGCCGGCGAAGGAGGCGGTGACCGAATTCATCGAATCCATCGGGTACAGCGTCGTGGACGCGGGGCCACTGGCCGATGGCTGGCGGCAGGCGACGGGCACGCCGGTGTGGGGGACCCCGTACGGGCCGGCCTCGGACGAGAAGGGCCGGCCGGTCGGCGAGGACGCCATCCGCGCGGCACTGGCCGCCGCAACGCGGTAACCGCGAGTTGGCGCGGGGCGCGGTATGGTCCGACCGTGTCGTGATGCGATCTCCTCGGAGGCGAGACTCCAGGGAGGACGAACCAGGACCGGCTCAACGGCTACCGAACCGCCCTCGACATGGTCGGCGTGCCCATCGACCGCTGTTGGGGTTCAGGCATCGGATCGAGGGCCTGACGGCGCAGAAGGACGGTGGGCGCGGAAGAACTCGATGATGTCGTGGGCCAGCAGGTCAGGTTCTTCGTGGGCGGCGAAGTGTCCACCGCGGGGCATGTGCGTGTAGCGCGTGATGTTGTAGGTGCGCTCGGCCCAGCTCCGCGGGGGCCGGCTCAGGTCGGCGGGGAACAGGGCGACCGCTGTGGGCACGCTCACCCGCTCCACGCGCCTGGTCAGGCCGTGGGCGTACTCGTAGTACGGCCTGAACGAGGTGGAGATCGTGCCCGTGAACCAGTAGAGGGACGTCTGCGTGAGGATGAAGTCGTCGCTGAAGCGCGAGGACAGATCGCCTCCGCAGTCGGACCAGGCACGGTACTTCTCGACGATCCAGGCGAGCAGCCCGGCGGGCGAGTCGGCCAGGCCAGGGGCCAGGGTGAAGGGACGGGTGCTCTGCTGGTGCTGGTAGCCGCCTTCCTCCGCCTGCCAGGCCGCCACGGAGGCGAGGTGGTCCTGCTCCTGCGGGGCGAGGCCGTCCGGGTCGTAGCCGGCCGGGGGTGCCACGGCCAGCAGGTGGATGCCGGCCAGCGACTCGGGGTGGGCCTCGGCGAGCCGTGAGGTGACGCCGGCGCCCAGGTCTCCGCCGTGTGCCGCGTACCGCTCGAAGCCGAGTTCGTCGCGCATCAGCCGGTGCCAGAGGTCGTGCGTCTGCTCCGCGCCGGTGAGTGCGGGCCGCTGGGGCGAGAAGGCGAATCCGGGTAGTGAGGGGACGATCACGGTGAAGGCGTCCTCTGCTGCCCCGCCGTACCGGGAGGGGGTGGCCAGCCGGTCGGCGAGGTGGACGAGTTCGAGGAAAGAGCTGGGCCAGCCGTGCGTGAGGATGATCGGCAACGCGTCCGGGTGCTCGCCGTCGAAGCGGAGATAGTGCACCGGCGTTCCGTCGAGGTCCGCGAAATGTGACGGGAGGGCGTTGATGGCGGCCTCGTGGGCTCGCCAGTCGTAGCCGGAGGCCCAGTAGGTGACGAGGCGGCGGAGCTCCACGGCGTCGGTACCGGCCTCCCAGCCGTTCACCGGCCAGGGCCGGGGCCATCGCGTAGACGTCAACCGAGCGCGGAGCTCGTTCAGTTCCGCGTCACCGACCGCGATCACGGGTGTGTCACTCGGCATGAGTTCTCCTTGCTGTGCTGCGTGATCGACGTGTGCGGGGCATCGCCGCCGGTCACCCTGAGCGTCGACCTTGGAAGCATCGCGGCCGATGACCTCGACCGCGTTGCCGCCCGCGAGTGCACGGCTACCCAGGGCGCGGGCCATGTTCCCCGTCCCGATGATGCTGATCCTGCTCATGGTGTGCGCTCACGACGATCCGGCAGGTCACCGCCGATCTGGGGATCAACTCCGAAACCCTGCGCAATTGGGTCCGGGACGCTGGTGCGAGCCGGCCAAGGGGGCGCCGGACACAGGTGCCGGCCGAGCCGCCGACGCCGTGCGCACCGGCGGGGGTTCGATCACCTGGCGAGCCTAGCGGTCACGTCCGCCCGGGCCGAGCGACGGACGGGGACCACGTGACCACGCCGGTGTGCCAGCCACATGAGCACGACGGTGGCCACCACGCCGAAAACCACGGCGTACACACTGCCCTCCGGTCCGAAGTCGCCGCCCGTGACCAGCGCGGGACCCGACATCGTCGCGTCCAGTAGGCCCTGCGGGGTGTTGCTGCCGGACACCTTGGTGCTGAAGATGGCGCTCGCGGCAATGTTCCAGCCGAAGTGCAGACCGATCGGCACCCACAGCTTGCGGGTCGCGATGTACGCGGCGGTCAGCATTCCGCCTGCCTCAATGGCGATGGCGATGGCGCCCCACAGGGTGGCGTTCGCGTTGAGCAGGTGGATCAGGCCGAACAGCGAGCCGGTCAGCACGAGCGCGATCCAGGTTCCGGTCCAGTGCTCGACGTTCCGGAACAGGACACCGCGGAAGACCAGTTCCTCGGTCACGGCGGCGCCCGCCATGATGCCGAGCAGGCCGACGGCGCTCGCCGGCGTGCCCAGGCCGTTGATCGTGTAGTCGCCTAAGAAGGCGATGTTCGCGATGACTGCCCCGAACAGCGCGATGCCGAGCAGCGTGCCCCGGCTGATCCCCGCGCCTGCTCCCTTCAGCGACACCTCGACGGGGGCCCGGTGCTCGGTGCGCCGCACCATCCAGCCGTAGACCAGGACCGCGGCGACGGCCGTCAGCAGGCCGGCGACGAGCGCCAGCCAGGGGTTGTCCTTCACCGCCGCGGTGCCCAGACTGCCGAGGATCCAGACCGCCGCAACCGCTAAGAGCTGCCATATCAGACGCACGATGGCTCCTTCGTGAGAATCCGCGGCGGGAGGGCCGCGGGCTACCAGCAGGGGTGCGCTCAGCCGGGGAGGTCGACGCCGAGGGCGATGTCGAAGGTCCCCGCGCCGTTGCGGGCCAGGCCCATCAGCAGCGGCCCGACTCCTTCCAGCCAGCGGGCCATCTCCAGGCCGCCGACATCGAGCGGGCGCAGTCCGAGGCTCTTGATGAACGCGGACGCAGTCGCCTTTGCCTCGGCGTCGTCGCCGGCGATGAACACGTCCAACGGACGCCCCTGGGCCAGCACGTGGCCGAAGACCGTGTTGAACGCCTTCACGACGTGCGCGCTCGCCGGGACTGCCTTGGCGATCTCCTGCGCACCGGACGTGCCTTCAGGGATGACGAGCCCGGTGGCGTCGGTGTTGAACGTGTTGGTGATGTCGATGATGACCTTGCCGGCAAGTGCGTCCCCGTACTCGCTGACCACCGCCGCCGCGCTGGCGTAGG
>NZ_BMNT01000093.1 GCF_014646695.1 Sphaerisporangium melleum | reverse complement strand
CGGCACGAGTCGCTGCGTACGGTGTTCGCCGAGCACGAGGGCACGCCCTACCAGCGCGTCCTCGACCCGGACGCGGTCGCCCCGGTGCTGGAGGTGGGCGAGCTCACCGAGGCGGAGCTGCGCCGGGCGCTGGACGAGGCGGCCCGGCACGTGTTCGACCTGACGACCGACATCCCGCTGTGGGGACGGCTGTGGCGCCTCGGCGCCGAGGAACACGTCCTGGTCGTGGTGTTCCACCACATCGTCACCGACGCCTGGTCGTTCGCCCCCCTCGGGCGCGACCTGGCCGCCGCGTACGAGGCCCGTCTCGCGGGACAAGCCCCCGAATGGGCGGAGCTGCCGGTGCAGTACGCCGACTACGCGCTCTGGCAGCGCGAGCTCCTCGGCGACGAGCACGAACCCGGCAGCCGCTTCGCCCGCCAGCTCGCCTACTGGCGCGACCGGCTCGACGGGCTGCCGGAGGAAGTGACCCTGCCCGCCGACCGGCCGCGTCCGGCACGGGCCGCGCACCAGGGCGCGCTGCTGATGTTCGACTTCGGCCCGGAGCTGAAGCGCGGGCTGGCCGAGCTCGCCCAGTCGCGCAACGCCAGCGTCTTCATGGTCCTGCAGGCCGGGATGGCCGCGCTGCTCACCCGGCTCGGCGCCGGCACCGACATCCCCCTGGGCACCCCGGTCGCGGGCCGCACGGACGAGGCGCTGGACGACCTGGTGGGGTTCTTCGTCAACACCCTGGTGATCAGAACCGACACCTCCGGCGAGCCGACGTTCGCCGAGCTGCTCGGCCGGGTCCGGGAGACCGCGCTCGCCGCCTACGCCAACCAGGACGTCCCCTTCGAGTACCTGGTCGAGGTGCTCAACCCCAACCGGTCGATGTCGCGCAGCCCGCTGTTCCAGATCTCGCTCGGCTTCCAGAACGAGCCGCTCGACCCCCTCACGGCCCGTGGCCTCGAAGCGGTCCCCGAAGAGGGGTTCACCGGGACTTCGCGCTTCGACCTCGCCGTCCACGTGCAGGGGACCTCGGCCGCGGACGACGACACGGCGGGCTACGTCGGCTTCGTCGAGTACGACACCGACATCTATGACCGCGACACGGTGCAGCGGCTCGTCGACCGGTACCGGCGCCTGCTCGCCGCCGTCGTCGCCGACCCCGGCCTGCCGATCCATCGCGTCGAGCTGCTGGACGACGCCGAGCGCCGGGAGATGGCGCCGCTCCGCGCCGACGCCGGGCAGATCGCCTCCCTCCTCGGCCCGGGGGCCGCGCGGATCGCCCCCCTCCTTGGCGGGGACGCCGGGCGGATCGCGTCTCTTCTCGGCGGAGACGCCGAGCGGGCGGTGTCCACGGCTGCACCGGACGCGGGCGGCGGCGTCCCCGTGCTCGCCGCGCCGGCCCCGGACGGGCGCGTGGCCGCGTACGTGCTGGACGCCTGGCTGCGGCCGCTGCCCGCGGGCACCCCTGGGGAGCTGTACCTCGCCGCCGGAACCGGCCCTCGCGCCGGCGCGCCGTCGGCCGCCATCCGCGAGGCCGCGACCTGCCTGGTGGCCGACCCCTTCGGCCCGCCCGGGTCGCGGCTGTGGCGCACCGGGCTGCGGGTGCGCTGGAACCCGGCCGAGCGGCGGCTGGAGCCGGCGCCGGACCCGCGGCCGGACGATTCCACCGCCGTGCCGGAGGTACTCCGGCCCGCCGGTGCCGACCCGACGCCGACCGAAGAGATCCTGTGCGAGATCTTCGCCGAGGTGCTGGGCCTGGACGCCGTGGACCCGGAGGACAACGTCTTCGAGCTCGGCTTCCACTCCCTGCTCGCCACCCAGGTGATCAGCCGGATCCGCGTCCGGCTCGGCGCCGAGGTCGCCGTGCGCAGCCTGTTCGAGGCGCCGTTCATCGCCGAGCTGGCCGAATGCGTGGACGAGAGCGCCGACCTGCAACTCGCGCTGGAGCGGCGGGAACGCCCGGAGCGGGTGCCGTTGTCGTTCGCGCAGCGCCGGCTGTGGTTCCTGGACCGCCTCGAAGGGCCGAGCGCGACCTACAACGTGCCCTGGTCGCTGCGGCTGCGCGGCGAGCTGGACGTGGAGGCGCTGCGCGCCGCGCTCGGCGACGTGGTCGCGCGGCACGAGGCGCTGCGCACCGTGTTCCCCGAGCACGAGGGCACGCCCTACCAGCGCGTCCTCGACCCGGGCGCGGCCCGTCCCGCGCTGGAGGTGCGGGAGGTGGCCGAGGCGGAGGTCCCCGCCGTGCTGGACGAGGCGGCCCGCACGACCTTCGACCTGGCCCGCGAGATCCCGCTGCGGGCACGCCTGTGGCGGGTCGGGCCCCGCGATCACGTGCTGATGGTCATGCTCCACCACATCGTCAGCGACGCCTGGTCGTTCGCCCCGCTCTCCCGTGACCTGATGGCCGCCTACCAGGCGCGCAGCCGCGGCGAAGCCCCCGCGTTCGCCGGCCTGCCGGTGCAGTACGCGGACTACGCGTTGTGGCAGCGGGAGGTGCTGGGCGAGGCGGGCGAGCCGGACAGCCGGCTGGGACGCCAGCTCGCGTACTGGCGGGAGCGACTGGCGGGCCTGCCCGAGCGCATCGAGGTCCCCGCGGACCGTCCCCGGCCGGCGGTGACGTCCTACCGGGGGGATGTGTGGACGTTCGGCTGGGATGCCGGGTTGCACGAGGGTCTGCTGCGGTTGGCCCGGTCGCGGGGTGCGTCGTTGTTCATGGTGGTGCAGGCGGGTCTTTCGGCGTTGCTGTCGCGGTTGGGTGCGGGGCCGGATGTGCCGGTGGGGGTGCCGATCGCGGGGCGGACCGATCAGGCGCTGGGTGATCTGGTGGGGTTCTTCGTGAACACGCTGGTGATCAGGACGGATGTGTCGGGGGAGCCGTCGTTCGGTGAGCTGGTGGGGCGGGTGCGGGAGACGGCGCTGGGGGCGTACGCCAACCAGGACGTGCCGTTCGAGCATCTGGTGGAGGAGCTGAACCCCTCCCGGTCCATGTCCCATCACCCCCTCTTCCAGGTGTCGATGGCGCTGCAGAACACCCCGCAGGCCGACCTCGGCGTCCCAGGGCTCGACGTCACCCTCGCCGATCCGCCGCGTACGGGGACCTCCCGCTTCGACCTGTTCCTCAGCCTGACCGAGCGTCCGGGGACGGGCGCCGGGCTGGACGGGCTGGTGGAGTACAGCACCGACCTGTTCGACCGCTCGACCGTCGAGACGCTGGTGGGACGGTTGCGGCGTCTGCTCGCGGCGGCCGTGGCCGACCCCGACCGGCGGATCGGCGCCCTGGAGGTGCTGGATCCGGTCGAGCGTGAGGAGCTGCTCGTCCGGCGTAACGACACCGCGATGGCCGTCCCGCCGGTGACCGTGCCGCAGCTGGTCTCCGCCGCCGTGGCCCGCACCCCGTCCGCCCTCGCCGTCATCGGCGAAGGGGGACGGCTGTCCTACGCCGAGCTGGACGCGTGGGCCAACCGGCTGGCCCGGGTGCTCATCGAGCACGGCGCCGGCCCCGAACGGGTGGTGGCCATCGTGGTGCCCCGCTCGGTGGAGATGGTCGTGGCCATGCTCGCCGCCGTCACCGCCGGCGCGGCCTACCTGCCGATGGACCCCGACCACCCGGCCGAGCGCGTCGAGTACACGCTGGACGACGCCGCGCCGGCGGCCGTGGTGACCGTCGCCTCGGTGGCCGGCCGGCTGCCGGACCGGTGGGCCGGCCGGCTGGTCGTCCTGGACGACCCCGGCACCGCCGCCCGCGTGCGCGACGCCTCCCCGGCCACGGTCACCGACGCCGACCGCCCCCGTCCGGCGCACCCCGCGAACCCGGCCTACCTGGTGTACACCTCCGGGTCGACGGGGCGGCCGAAGGGCGTGCTCATGCCGATGGCCGGGATGGTCAACCTGCTGACCTGGCACCGCGCGAACCTGCCCAGCGCGGAGGGCACCCGGACCGGCCAGTTCACCGCCGTCACCTTCGACTTCTCCGTCCAGGAGATCTTCTCGGCTCTCGTGTCCGGGCAGACCCTCGTCGTCCCGACCGACGAGCTGCGCAAGGACGCCCACGCGCTGGTCCGCTGGGTCGACCGCCACCGGGTGAACACGGTGTACGGCCCGACCCTCACCATCGAGGCGCTGTTCGAGGCGGCCCGCGAGACGGGCAGCGACCTGCCCTCCCTCACCGACGTCCTGCAGGGCGGCCAGGCGTTCACGGTCGGCGGGCACTTCCGGGAGTTCTACGGCCGCCGGGCGGGCCGCCGCGCGCACAACATCTACGGGCCGGCCGAGACCCACATGGTCACCGCCCTGTCGGTGGACGGCGACGTGCGTGACTGGCCGGCGGAGATCCCGATCGGCGTCCCGATCGGCAACACCCGCGCGTACGTGCTGGACGCGGGGCTCGGGCCGGTCCCGCCCGGCGCGCTCGGCGAGCTGTACGTCGCCGGGGCGGGTCTCGCGCGTGGCTACCACGGCCGCGCCGGGTTGACCGCCGAACGTTTCGTGGCCGATCCGTACGGTCCGCCCGGCGCGCGAATGTACCGGACCGGGGATGTGGTGCGGTGGAACCGGGCCGGGGTGCTGGAGTTCGCCGGCCGGGTCGATGACCAGGTCAAGGTGCGCGGGTTCCGGGTCGAGCCCGGCGAGGTGGTCGCCGTGCTGTCCGATCATCCGGAGGTGCAGCAGGCGGCGGTGGTCCCGCACCAGGGCCCGGACGGCGCCACCCGCCTGGTCGCCTACGTCGTCCCGGCCGGCGGAACCGGGACGAACGCGGCGGGAACCACCCGTCCCTCCGTCCTGCCCGCTGACACCGGTGTGGACGGGCAGGTGGTGCGGGGGTTCGTGCGGGAGCGGTTGCCGGAGTTCATGGTGCCGTCGGTGGTGATGGTGGTCGATCGGTTGCCGTTGACGTTGAACGGGAAGCTGGATCGGGCGGCGTTGCCGGTTCCGGTGTGGGAGGGCGGCGGTGGACGCGGCCCGCGCGGCGAGCGCGAGGAAGTGCTCTGCGAGCTGTTCTCCCAGGTGCTGGGGGTCGAGCAGGTCGGCATCGACGACGACTTCTTCGACCTGGGCGGGCACTCGCTGCTGGCCACCAAACTGGCCCGCGAGATCCGCGAGCGACTGCGCACCGAGATCCCGATCAGGTATCTGTTCGAGTCGCCCACCGTGGCCGAGCTGGCCGGGCGGCTGGACGGCGGTGGCGAGGTGCAGCTCGCGCTGGAGCGGCGGGTGCGGCCGGAGCGGGTGCCGTTGTCGTTCGC
>NZ_BMNT01000092.1 GCF_014646695.1 Sphaerisporangium melleum | reverse complement strand
TAGGGGCGGGGCTGGGCGAACAAGCCGGGCTCGGTCTCGATGAGGATGCCGCGGCTGACCAGGCGTTTGAGCTTGGAGCGGATGTTCTCGGTGTTCTTGGACACGATGGGCAGGTCCAGGGCCTGGCACAGGTCGCGAGCGCGTAAAGGCTGGCCGGTGTCGGCGAAGATGGTCAGGATCTGCTGGTAGGCGGGGTGATCGGGAACCGCGGCCGGTGGTGCGGCCGGCTCGGCTTCGCTTTCGCCGTCGGCGAGCGACAGAAGGGTCTTGCGGGTGATGCGCAGATGATCAATCGCCTCGTCGAGTTCGCGCAGCCTGGCGGTGAGTTCGTCGATGTGGGCGCGGGTCTGCTCGGCCTCGCCGGTCAGGGCGGCCTCGCGTGCGTCGATCTTGTCCAGCAGCACTCTGCTCGCCTCATGGTCGGTCATACGCCGCGCCAGGAGATGCTCGAGGTGCCGGTCAACCGGCGGGCCATCACGTCGCTCATCGCCCAGTACACCCGCGACTCGGAGCTTGCAGGGCGGTGTTCGTAGTCGCGGACCAGGCGGCGGTGCCAGGCGAGGATGCCGTAGGTCCGCTCCACCACCCACCGCTTGGGCTGAGGGACGAACCCCCTGTCGGCGGGGTTACGCTAGACGACCTTCACGTCGATGCCGAGCGCGGCGCCGTGGTCGACGACGGCGTTCTTGAACCCCTGGTCGACCAGCGCCGTACGCACGCTGCCGGGCGGTATGGCGACGGTGAGCCGGTCCAGCAGGACGATCCCGGCGGCGTTGTCGTGCACCGATGCGGCCAGTACCACGACCGCGATGACCAGGCCCAGCACGTCCACGGCCAGGCCGCGCTTACGCCCGGGCACCTTCTTGCCCGCGTCGCGGCCCGTGATGTCGGACGGGACTCCGGCCGCCGCGTGGACGCTTTGGGTGTCGAGCACCACCAGGCTCGGGTCGGCTGATCGCCGGTGTTTCTCGCGTGCCTGCCAGCGCAGCAGGTCGTGGATCGTCTGGTCGGTGCCGTCGTCGCGCCATTTGGCGAAGTAGTAGTACACCGCGCTGCGGGGCGGCAGGTCGTGGTGCAGGTAGTCCCACTGGCAGCCGGTCCGGCTCTGGTAGAGGATCGCGTTGACGATCTCCCGCAGGTCGTATCTGCCCGGGTGGCCGCTGACCGAGGGGTGCGCGGCCTTCCATGCGGTGATCACGGGCTCGATCAGGGCCCACCGTTCGTCGGATAAGTCGCTTGGGTACGGCTTGCGCTCGGTCACACCGCCATCACAGCATGCCCAAGTCCATTGATCGGCCGTAACGCTACAAATTCACGCGATTACACCACGCAACTCAGGCATACCCTTGCGAATCACCCTCTGATTGCGGATCTGGGCACCGCTTCGATCACTTGGGCGTCGTTGGTGCTCCTGGTCGCCGCCTGCGTAGCCGTGATCGGCGGTAAGAAGCACGCCTTCCCCAAGGGTGCCTGAAGCAGATGGCCACGGGCCCCAAGGACCACTCCGGCACCCGCTTCATGCACGGGTGAGCAGGCCGGCGAGCGTGGTCTGAAGGATCTCTCCGTACATGGTGGCGAAGTCCACCCGGGAGCCCGCGAGCCGGGGGTCGGCCGTGGCCTCGACGACGGTCGGGGTCGGGTTGCTGAACGGCCACAGGCCCACCAGTGAGACGACGGCGTACTCCGTCAGGGTGAGCGCGGCGTCCGCGGTGAGGGCCAGCACCCGGTCCCTGACCAGCTTCGCCAGCCTGGTGCGGTGTTCCAGGTCGACGAGTTTGTAGATGCGCACGGTGTCGGCGGAGACGTTCCGCTCCAGGACGCTCGGCAGCAGGCTCCACAGTTGGCACAGGACCGGCCGGGCGGCGAGCGAATCGGCCCAGGCCAGCATCACCTGGTCGGGCTCGCACGGCGCGGCCGGCCACTCGTCCGCCAGCGCGTCGAGCCAGGCCAGCCGGAGCCTGGCGAGCAGCCCTAGGAAGACGCCCTCCCGGCTCTCGAAATAGCGCACCACATGCGTCTTGGACACCCCGAGCCGGCGCCCCAGCTCCCGGAGGCTGATCTCGTCGGCGGGCATCTCGGCCAGCAGCGCCTCCGCGGCGTCCAGGATCTCCTGCTTGCGGAGCTCCCGGTGCTCGGGCCGCCTGGCCCGCTGGAAGGACGGCGCCTCCACCTCGTCCATCGAACCTCCTCGCGCACCGCGGATCACGGCTCCCACATTAGCGGTCCATCGGACACTTGATACGTGTCCACTGGACCGCTATAGTCATAAGGGTCCGATGGACACCTATATGAGGAGTATTTCCGTGATCACTTACCCGAACCTGTACGTCGGCGGCCAGTGGGTCGCCCCGGCCACCGCGGACGTCCTGGAGGTGCGTTCCCCGCACGACCGCTCGCTGGTCGGGACCGCGCCGCACGCCGCCCCCGCCGACGTCGACCGGGCGGTCGCCGCCGCCCGCCGAGCGTTCGACGAGGGCCCCTGGCCCCGGATGAGCCCGCAGGAACGGAGCGCCGTCGTGGAGCGGTTCTCCAAGCTCTACGCAGTCCGCGCCGAGGAGTTCGCGGCCCTGGTCACCTCCGAGAACGGCTCGCCGCTGTGGTTCACCCGCTGGACGCACCTGCAGTCCCTCCCGGAGATGACGGAGGCGTACGTGCGCGCCGCCGCCGCCCTCGGCTGGGAGGAGCAGGTGGGCGCCGTCGGCGATGCCACGACGCGGCTGCGCCGCGAACCCGTCGGCGTGGTGGCCGCGGTGATCCCGTGGAACGCACCCCACCAGTCGGCCCTGGTCAAGCTGGTGCCCGCGCTGCTCGCCGGCTGCACGGTCATCCTGAAGGCCTCCCCGGAGACGGCGCTGGACGCCTTGGCCCTCGCCGAGGTCTTCGACGAGGCAGGCCTCCCCGAGGGAGTGGTGAGCATCCTGCCTGCGGGCCGCGAGACGAGCGAGCACCTGGTCGCCCACCCCGGCGTGGACAAGATCGCCTTCACCGGCTCCACCGCGGCCGGCCGGCGCATCGCCTCCATCGCCGGGGAGCAGCTCAAGCGGGTCAGCCTGGAACTGGGCGGCAAATCCGCCTCGATCATCCTCGAGGACGCCGACCTGACGGCGGTCGTGGCAGGCCTTAGGGCCCTGTCGCTGGGCAACAACGCCGAGAACTGCGTGGCCCACACCCGCATCCTCGCCCCGCGCAGCCGCTACGAGGAGGTCGTCGCGGCGCTGGCCGCCATGATGGAGGACGTCCGGGTCGGCGACCCCTCCGACCCCGAGACCTTCATCGGGCCGATGGTCCGCGCCGACCAGCAGCAGCGGGTGCGCTCCTACATCGAACTCGGCGTCGCCGAAGGCGCCCGGATGGTGACCGGCGGACTCGAGACCCCTGACGGGCTGGAGGGCGGCTACTACGTCCGTCCGACGCTGTTCGCCGACGTCGACAGCGACATGCGGATCGCCCGCGAGGAGATCTTCGGCCCCATCCTGGTCGTCATCCCGTTCGACGACGAGGACGACGCCGTCCGCATCGCCAACGACTCCGAGTACGGCCTCGGCGGTGGCGTGTGGGCCGCCGACCGGGAGCACGGCATCGAGGTCGCCCGCAGGATCCGGACCGGGTGGATGACCGTCAACGGCGCCGCCCCGACCTACGACGGCGCCTTCGGCGGCTACAAGAGCAGCGGCATCGGCCGCGAGTTCGGCGCCGCGGGTCTCGCCCAGTACATCGAGTACAAGACCATCGCCGCCTGAGGACCAGGAGGACCATCATGTGCGAAGCCCGTGTCACCCTCGGGCACACCGACATCTCCGTCCGGCCGATCGGCCTGGGCTGCATGGGGATGTCCCAGTTCTACGGCGACGCCGACGAGGCGGAGTCCGTCGCCACGATCCACGCCGCCGTCGAGGCCGGCATCGACTTCTTCGACACCTCCGACATCTACGGCGCCGCCGGCGCGGCCACCGGACAGCCCCAGAAGGGCTTCGGCCACAACGAGGAACTGCTCGGCCGCGCCGTGCGCGGCCTGCGCGACCGGGTGGTCCTGGCGACCAAGTTCGGGGCGCGGCCCTCGGAGGAGGGCGGGGTGGTCTACGACGGCCGCCCCGAGTATGTGGCCGCCGCCTGCGACGCCAGCCTGCGCCGCCTCGGCGTCGACCACATCGACCTCTACTACATCCACCGCCTCGACCCCACCGTGCCGATCGAGGACACCGTCGGCGCGATGGCCGACCTGGTGACCGCGGGCAAGGTGCGCGCCATCGGGCTCAGCGCGGTCGGGCCGGACATACTTCACCGGGCGGCCGCGGTGGCGCCGATCTCGGCTCTCCAGAGTGAGTACTCGCTCTGGGCCCGCGAGGTGGAGCAGGAGGTGCTTCCCACCTGCCGTGAGCTGGGCATCACCTTCGTCCCGTACAGCCCCCTGGGGCGAGCCGCGCTTGCCGGCCGCTTCACCAGCGGCACCTCGTTCTCCGGCGACGACTTCCGCTCCACTCTGCCGAAGTTCCACGAGGAGAACTTCGCGGACAACCTCCGCCTCGTCGAGGGGCTGAAGGCGTTCGCCGACGAGCGGGGACACGCCCCGGGCCAGGTGGCCCTGGCCTGGCTGCTCGCCCAGCCGTACGACATCGCGCCCATCCCCGGCACGAAGCGGGCGGCGTACGCACGCCAGAACGCCGCCGCGACGGCCGTGCCGCTGAGCGCGGACGACCTCGCCTTCCTCTCGGGCCTGTTCGACCCAGCGCTGGTGCGTGGCGGGCAGTACGGCGAGCTCAACGTCCGCCCCCAGCACTGATTTGCGCATTCCGACCCTCACAAACGACAAGCGATCGAGGAACCACCATGACCGACGACCAGCAGGAATCCGGCTACGCGGCCGCACTCGACACGGCCGCGCGGCTGCTCGGCAGGCGGCTGGAGCCGTTCCTAGAACCCGGCCCGGGCGAGCCGGCCAACGCCGCGGACTTCACGCGCCTGGCCACGCTGCACACCTTCGGCGACGCATGGCCGCGCACCGACGTTCTCGACACCCGCACCCGCGCCATCATCTCCGTGACGATCGCCGCCACCCTGGGCACGCTCGAACCGCTGCGCGGACAGCTCCGCATCGCACTCGGCAACGGAGTCACTCCACAAGAGATCGTCGAGGCGTTCATCCACATCGAGGCGTACGCCGGCGCCGCCCGGGCCTTCGACAGCTATCAGATCGCCCGGCAGGTCTTCCAGGAGATCCACGCAGCCGAACAGCCCCGGTGAGAGCCGCGCGCAGTGGTCACCCAGGCCAACCTCAGGTGGCCAGGGTGCTGCTCGCGAAGAGGTTCTCCATGACCGCCGGGGCCGCAGGCCATGGACCTGCCCATCGTGTCCAAGAACACCGAGAACATCCGGTCCAAGCTCAAACGCCTGGTCAGCCGCGGCATCCTCATCGAGACCGAGCCCGGCTTGTTCGCCCAGCCCCGCCCCTA
>NZ_BMNT01000091.1 GCF_014646695.1 Sphaerisporangium melleum | reverse complement strand
CGTGGCACTTGGTTCCCATGTCAACCAGACGGTAAAGTGACGTGCATGACCGAGCCGCGCTGGTTGGACGAGCGAGAACAGCGGGCCTGGCGCAGCCTGATGAAGATGCAGGACGGGCTGTCGGAGTTCCTCGAACGGCACCTGCGCAACCGGTGCGGGCTGTCCGGCGCCGACTACCAGGTTCTGGCCCATCTGTCCGAGGCGCCCGAAGGCCGGCTAAGGTCGTTCGAACTCGGCCGGCTGTTGCACTGGGAGAAGAGCCGCCTGTCGCAGCACCTGGGCCGGATGCAAAATCGCGGCCTGGTGTCCCGCGAGCGGTGCCTCGCCGACCAACGAGGGGCGGTAGTCGCCATCACTCCCCGGGGCAGCGACCTGATCAAGATCGCGGCCCCGCAGCACGTGGCCGACGTCCGCGACGTGCTCATCGATCATCTCACTGCGACAGAGATGGCGATGCTCGTCACCATCGGCGACAAAGTAGCCGAACGGCTGGCCGCGCTGGAACACGAGCACTGATACCCGATCCCGGACCTCACCGCTCACGAACCGTGTGTGTCGGCCTCGAACTCCTGAAGCCACGGCCAGCGGCAAAGTAGCCATCCGTAACCAGAAGCTTCCAGCGCCTTGTCATTGCGGTCGCGGAGCATCCGCGTGACGGTGGCTGCTGACGGGTGCCGGCCTTCTTCTTCCCGGTGGAGATGACGAGCCGCTCGGCGATCTGCCGCAGGCTCAGTTCCTGGTCGCGGAGGTGGAGCGCGACGGCGAGCATGGCGTCGTCCGTGACGGCGGGCCCTACGAAACAGGCGACCCGGTGAGTTCGCATATCCAAAGCGCGCTTGATCGGTGAAAGACGATCAAGCTTCCCGGCACCGGGCCGCCATGTACGCAGCGTCCGCTGCCGCCCCGATCGTCTCGTCTGAGCCGTCCGGCAGAGGCAGCGCGTCCAGCCCGGCCGCGGCGTGCCACGTCAACTTGACGCTTCCTCCCGTCGCCGGTCATCGCCGGCTGTGGCGGGGATGGCATTGTCAATGAGGACGGTGGCAATGGCGGCGGCGGTGGGGAAGGCGTCGGCGTTGAGGACCCGGGTGCGGGCCGCGGCGCCGTCGATGAGCAGCGCGAGCTGCTCGCCGAGCTGTTCAGGGTCGGCGGCGCCGGCTTCGCGGGCGGTGTCGGCGAGCCGCGCGGCGACGGCTTTCTTGTAGTCGCGTGCGTATTGGGACGCGGGGTGCTCGGGGTCGTGGAGTTCGACGGCTGCGGCGATGTAGGGGCACAGGGGGGTGGTGGGGGGGATGTCGAAGACGGCGAGCAGCCGTTCGCGGGGCGTGAGGTCGGTGCGGTCGAACACGCTGGACAGAACGGAGGGGTCGAACCGGCGCAGGTACTCGGCGACGAGTTCGTCCTTGCCGGTGAAGTGCTGGTAGGCCGTGCGCTTGGACACCTGGGCCGCCGCGCAAAGCAGGTCCATGCCGGTGCGGTTGATGCCCTGCTCACGGAACAGCTGCTGGGACGCGCTGAGGATGCGCTCGCGGGCGCCCCGGCCGCGGCGGCGGCCCTGGGGGCCCTTCTCCAACTCCGTCATGGGTCCATGCTACCCCAGATAGGTAACGACCGGTGTACATAGCTTGCGCCCTGGCCGTCCACTCGATACCGTAAGCACACAGAGCGGTGTACATAACAGTTGTCACCCAGGTGCGCACGGCACCACCGACCTAAGGGAGAGACCATGGGAAAGCTTGACGGCAAGGTCGCGGTCATCACCGGCGCCACCACCGGCATGGCGCTGGCCGGCGCGAAACTGTTCGTCGACGAGGGAGCGCACGTCTTCATCACCGGCCGCCGCCAGGACATGCTGGACGAGGCCGTGAAGCAGATCGGCCGCAACGTCACCGGCGTCCAGGGCGACGCCGCTGACCTGGACGACCTGGACCGCCTGTACGACACCGTCAAGCGGGAGAAGGGAAGCCTCGACGTGCTGTGGGCCAGCGCCGGCGGCGGCGCGCCCGCTCCGCTCGGCGAGATCACCGAGGCCCAATTCGACACCTGGTTCGGGCTCAACGCCCGCGGCACCCTGTTCACCGTCCAGAAGGCCCTCCCGCTCTTCAATGACGGCGGCTCCATCCTCATGACCGGCTCCAACGCCTCCCTCGGCGCCTTCCCCGGCTGGAGCGTCTACGCCGGCAGCAAGGCCGTCCAGCAGGCCTGGGCCCGCATCTGGCTCAACGAGCTCAAGGACCGCCGCATCCGCGTCAACGTCCTGACCCCCGGCCAGGTCGCCACCGCCAAGCAGGAAGAACTCTTCGACGAGGCCACCAAGCGCCAGTTCGAGTCCCTCATCCCCCGCGGCCAGATGGGCCGCCCCGACGAAATCGCCACCGCCGCCCTCTTCCTCGCCTCCGACGACTCCAGCTACGTCAACGGCATGGAACTCGTCGCCGACGGCGGCACCACCGCCATCTGAACCGAACAACCACCACCAGTGCGGGGCATCTCATGAGCAACATCAGCATCATCGGCACCGGGAACATGGCCCGCACCATCGGCGCGCGGGCGATAACGGGCGGCAACACCGTCGAGATCATGGGCCGCGATCAGTCCAAAGCCGCTGACCTGGCCAAGGCTCTCGGCGGCGGCGCCACGACAGGAGAATGGGGCACCGCCCCGGCCGGGGACATCGTCATCGTGGCCCTGTTGTACGACGGTGTCGTGCCGGTCGTCGCCCAGTACGGAGACGCTCTCGCGGGCAAGGTCATCGTCGACATCAGCAATCCCTTCAATGCCACGTTCGACGGGCTGGCCCACCGCGAGGAGACCTCGATCGCGCAGGAAGTCGCCAACGCGGCCCCGGCCGGCGCCAGCGTGGTGAAGGCGTTCAACACCATCTTCCGTCATGTCCTGGAGAAGGGTCGGCCCGACGTCTTCATCGCCGGCGACAATGCGCAGGCCAAGGCAAGTGTGGAGGCGTTCATCGAGAGCCTAGGGCTGCGCCCGCTGGACGTCGGCGGCCTGAAAATGGCGCACTGGCTGGAAGGAGCCGGCGTGGTCACGGTGGGCCTCGCCAACCACGGGGTGGGGGACTTGGACTTCGCCCTCAGCATCACCGAACTTCCCGTCTGAGCAAACGGTCGACGGATCACCGAAAGGACTCGCCAATGCAGCTCGGTTTCACACTTCCCATCATCTGAACCAAGCAGCCCCGCTGCGCACCGTCCCCGATCCGATCACGGCCCCAGAGCGAATCATCGACCTGAAGGTCCCCCTTTGAGGAGCTGACCATCGGATTAAGCATCCGGCCCCGCATTCGCCACCTGCTCGCGGCGAGGCGGGGCCGCTGCACGCGACGAACGCGCGGCCCAACTCACCCGCCGAGTCTGCCCACTCGACGCGCTCGCAACCGCCACCGAAACCCCCACTCGGCGTGGGCGACGCCGGCGAGTATCCACGGGGCAACGGCGAAGGGCCTGGCAGGAGTCGCCGGGTCACGGGAGCGTCTGCTGAGCGGCCGTGCTCCCCTGCCGGGCGCGGCCGGGCGCCGATGCGCCGAGGTTGTTCAGGGCGATGGTGACGGCGACCAGCACCACGCAGGTCGTCGCGATCGCCGCCACCACGCCGTGTACGCCGATCCAGGGCACCGCGAGCGGCAGCGCCAGGACGACGACCGCGCAGAACGACAACAGACCGGAACGGATCATCGACTCCGCCGCGACCAGCGCGTGCACCATCCACAGCAACAGGAGGAACACCCCGACCGGGATCGCGACCGCGTAGCCGACGACGAGAGGACCGGCCGTGATGCCGTGCCCGCTCTGTTCGACCGCGACCTCCAGACCGGCGCCGAGCGCGGCGAGGGCCGCGAAGATGCCGTAGTGGCCGTACCCCCACAGATAGGAGCGATCACGGCGGTCGCTGAGCCCCTCGCCGGCGTCCACCAGGAAGTACAGCCACCACAGGGCGAACAGCACCACCAGGCCCGACACGGCGATCACCACGAACGGGCTGCTGATCCCGGTCATCGCGAGCGCCGCCTCGACACCCCGGGACGCGGCGAGCACGCTCTCGCCGAGCAGGATGATGGTGAACAGGCCGTACCGCTCGGCGATGTGATGCGGGTGCCACGTGGTCGGCTCGGCCCGCTCCGCCCAGCGGGGCACCGCCAGCTCCAACACCGCCAGGACGACGAACAGCGGCAACTCGGCGACCATGGGCGCGAGCACCGAGTGGTACAGCCAGCCCACCGTCAGGACGGTGATGCCCGCGGCATAGCGCAGCGCCGTACTCCTGCGCGCCGGATCGGCCAGGCCGGCCCGCAGCCACAGGACGACCAGGCCGATCCGCATGATGACATAGCCGAAGGTGACGAACCGGTAGTCGCCGTGCTCGGCCGCGGCCGGCACCGCGGCCGCCAGCACCAGTACCCCGGCCATCTGCACCATCGTCAGCAGCCGATAGGGGACGTCATCGGTGTCGTAGGACGAGGCGAACCAGGTGAAGTTCATCCACGCCCACCAGATCGCGAAGAAGACCTGCAGGAACGGGACGACCCCGCTCAGCGCGTGCCCCTCGGCGATCTTGTGTGCGAGCTGGGCGGTGACGGCCGCGACCGCGACCACGAAGGTGAGGTCGAACAGCAGCTCCAGCTGGCTGGCGACGCGGTTCGGCTCGTCGATGGGACGCGCCCTCATCCTGATCCGGACCCTGATCATGGCTGGTGGCAAGATCTCGCTCCTGTCGCTCCGTGACGCCGTCCTGTCAGTGAGACAGCACAGCGGCCCGCCCTGTGACAGCACAGCGGCCACCGCCTTCCGGCACCGTGGCCGCACGGCGTTGAACCGTCAGTGGTGCCACACCGATCGGGACGATTGCTCCGCCGCCAATGCCTGACTTCGCGGGCGCCCTCGTCATGTCACCGAGATCCTCCGGCCGCAGGCGGTGAGGATGTCAGACAGACATGTACGGCTTCCAGGCGACGGCGAAGACGGCGACCAGAAGGAGCGGAAGCACCTGGGCGAACGCGATTCCCCTTCGGCGATGTCTCCACGCCACGGCGGCGATCACCAGCAGGATGAACGCCACGGCCGCCGACAGCCCGTGGACGACGCCGGACCGGAAATTCATCAACTCCAGCCATTCCGCGTGGGTCACGTCTCCTCGCCCGTCACACCACACGGTGTAGCCATCACAGAACTGCTCGCCCCCCAGCGAGCGAACCTGGCCCGCGAGCGACCACGTCAGCCACAGAAGAAGCAGGTCACCGACCAGAACCGCGCCGATGGTCGCCGCTCGCTTCATCGCTGAAACTCCCCCGGCTTCACGGTCCGCCACCCTCGAATCGTACGGAAGAACACCCTTCCGGTGCGGGCCTTCGGCTCTGAGATGCCCGCGGCGAGCACGATCCGGGCCCGTCAGAAACACCCTGCCCATCAAGCCTGGACCGGCGCGTCACTTCCGAGCGGTGCGGACGGTCAGGTGGCCGTAGGGCAGGTCGCCGGTGACATGGACGTGCAGGCCACCCAGGCGGGGCGAGGGCTCGCACGTGACATGCCCCCAGGCGGCGCGGACAGCGTAGGTGTCCGCGCCGGCGCCCGCGGGCAGGACGATCGTGGCGTGGCCGTAGGTGAGGCGGAGCTCGATGTCGACACGCCGGTGCGGGATGTGCGCGCGGGACAGGTCGAGGCGCACCCTGCCGTACTCGGACTCGACCCG
>NZ_BMNT01000090.1:2494-5870 GCF_014646695.1 Sphaerisporangium melleum | reverse complement strand
CAACCCGCCAACCGACCCGCCTGACCCGCCAACCCCACACCCGACCGCGCGGAAACCACCCACGGCACCACACCGGACCCCGGCTCGGCCGCCACTCCCGCAGCGGTCGGCAGCCCGGTGCCGGAGAGGGTGGCCGGGGACTCCTCGGCCGGGGCCTCCTCCAGGATCACGTGCGCGTTCGTACCGCTCATGCCGAACGACGACACACCGGCACGGCGCGGTTCGGCGCTCGCGGGCCAGGGGCGCGCCTCGGTCAGCAGCTCGACCGCGCCCGCCGACCAGTCGATGTGCGGTGACCGCTCCTCGGCGTGGAGGGTGGCGGGCATGACGCCGTTGCGCAGCGCCATCACCATCTTGATCACGCCTGCCGCGCCGGCCGCCGCCTGGGCGTGGCCGATGTTGGACTTCACCGAGCCCAGCCACAGCGGCCGGCCCTCCGGGCGGTCCTGGCCATAGGTCGCCATCAGCGCCTGCGCCTCGATCGGGTCGCCCAACTCGGTGCCCGTGCCGTGCGCCTCCACGACGTCGACCTGCACCGGCGAGAGGCGGGCGTCCGCGAGCGCCTGCCGGATCACCCGCTGCTGGGACGGCCCGTTCGGCGCGGTCAGACCGTTGCTCGCACCGTCCTGGTTGATCGCCGAACCCCGCACCACCGCCAGCACCGGATGCCCGTTCCGCCGGGCGTCCGACAGCCGCTCCAGCAGCAGCACACCCGCGCCCTCGGCGAGCGCCATGCCGTCGGCGGCGGCGGAGAACGCCTTGGAACGCGCGTCCTTGGCCAGGGCGCGCACCCGGCTGAAGCCGATGAAGGTGCCGGGGGACGACAGGACGGTCACGGCGCCGGCCAGCGCCAGCGTGCAGTCACCGTTGCGCAGGGCCCGCACCGCCAAGTGCAGTGCGACCAGGGAGGAGGAGCAGGCCGTGTCGATGGTGACCGCGGGGCCCTCCAGACCGAGGGTGTAGGAGACCCGGCCGGAGACCACGCTGGTGGCGACACCGGTCATCAGGTATCCCTGCAGCTCCGGCGGCGCCTGGGTCATCAGGGTGAGGAACTCCGAGCTGTTGGCGCCGACGAACACCCCGGTGCGGCTGCCGTGCAGGGTGGTGGGGGCGATACCGGCCCGCTCGACCGCCTCCCACGAGGTCTCCAGCAGCAGCCGCTGCTGCGGGTCCATGGCGACCGCCTCGCGCGGCGAGATCCCGAAGAACGCCGGGTCGAACTCGGTGATGTCGTGGACGAACCCGCCCTCGCGGACGTACGACGCGCCGAAGGCGTCGGGGTCGGGGCTGTACAGCGACTCCAGGTCCCAGCCGCGGCCCTCCGGGAAGCCGGAGATGGCGTCGGTCCGGGTGTCCACGACCTGCCACAGGTCCTCCGGCCCGCGTACCTCTCCCGGGTAGCGGCAGCCGATGCCGACGATCGCGATCGGCTCGTGGTCCTTCTCCTCGGCCGCCCGCAGGCGCTTCTTACTGTCGTGGAGCTCGGTCGTCACGCGCTTCAGGTACTCGACGAGCTGCTCTTCGGTCGCCATTTGCTTGCCTTTCTCGCGTGCCGGGCCGATTCAGGAGAGGCCGAGCTCGTTGTCGATGAAGCTGAGGATCTCGTCCGCGCTCGCCGCCTCGATCAGTCCCGCCACGTCCTCGGTGGCCGGGCCGGACGCCTGCCGCCTCCCCTTCCAGGAGGCGAGCAGGTGCTCCAGGCGGGCGGTGATCTCGTCGGGCGCGGCCCATTGTTCGGCCGCGGCGGCGAGCCGGGCCTCGATGCGGTCCAGTTCGGCGAGGACCTGCCGTTCCGGGTCGTGCGCGGCCGGGGCGAGTTCGCCGAGCAGGTGCCCGGCCAGCACGCCCGGGTTGGGGTAGTCGAAGACCAGCGAGGCCGGCAGCCGGAGCCCGGTCGCGGTCCTGAGCCGGTTGCGCAGCTCGACCGCCGTCAGCGAGTCGAAGCCGATGTCCTTGAACGCACGGCCCGTCTCGACCAGGTCGGGGGCGGCGAAGCCGAGCACGGCGGCCACGTGCCCGCGCACGAGTTCGAGCACCACCGCCATGCGGTCGTCCTGCGGGAGGGCGGCCAGCCGGTCGGTGAGCGACTCGGTCTGCGGCGACTCGGTCGTGACCGTACGGCGGGCGGCCACGCGGACCAGGCCGCGCAGCAGCGGGTGCCCGAACCCCATGGACGCCCCGGCGCGCAGCGTCGCGAGGTCGAGGGACATCGGCACCAGCGCCGCCTCGTCCATGGTGAGCGCCAGGTCGAACAGGCCGAGGCCCTCGTCCAGGCTGAGCGCCCCCATGCCGGAGCGGTTCAGCCGGCTGATGTCGGCCTCGTCCAGGTGGCCGGTCATGCCGCTGCCGCTCTGCGGCGTCCACAGTCCCCAGGCCAGGGAGGTCGCCAGCAGGCCGCGGGCGCGGCGGTGCTGGGCGAGCGCGTCCAGGAAGGTGTTCGCGGCGGCGTAGTTGCCCTGCCCCGGGCTGCCGAACAGGCCGGCCGCGCCCGAGTACAGGACGAACGCCGCAAGGTCCAGCCCGGAGGTGAGTTCGTGCAGGTTCGCGGCGGCGGCGACCTTCGGGCGGAGCACCGCGCCGACCCGCTCGGGGGTGAGGGAGGAGATGATCCCGTCGTCCAGGACGCCGGCGGTGTGGAAGACCCCGGTCAGCGGACGCTCGGCGGGGATCCGTGCGAGCACCCCGGCCAGGGCGTCCCGGTCGGCTGCGTCACAGGCGACGATCTCCGTCTCGGCTCCCAGCCCGGCCAGCTCCTGGGCCAGCTCGGCGGCGCCGGCGGCGTCCGGGCCTCTGCGTCCGGCCAGGATCAGGTGGCGGACGCCGTGCTCGGTGACCAGGCGCCGGGCGGCCAGCGCGCCGAGCGCTCCGGTACCGCCGGTGATCAGTACGGTGCCCTCGGGGTTCAGGGCGGGGGGTGTGGTGAGCACGACCTTGCCGATGTGCCGGGCCTGGGCGACGTGCCGGAACGCCTCGGCGGCGCGGCGGACGTCCCAGGTGCGGACGGGTGGCAGCCGCAGTTCCCCACGGGCGAACAGCGCGGCGATCTCGGCGAGGATCTCGCCGGTGCGCCCGGCGTCCAGCGTGGTCAGGTCGAACGGCAGGTAACGCACGCCCGGGTGGGCGGACGCCAGTTCGGCCGGGTCGCGCAGGTCGGTCTTGCCCATCTCGACGAACCGTCCGCCGGGGCGCAGCAGCCCGAGCGAGGCGTCGATGAGCTCCCCGGCGAGTGAGTTGAGCACGACGTCCACGCCGCCGTGGAAGGTGCGGGCGAAGTCCGGCGTCCGCGAGGAGGCGATGCGCTCGGCGGGCACGCCGAGGGCGCGGACCGCGTCCCACTTGGGTTCGCTCGCGGTGGCGTGGACGACGGCGCCGAGGT
>NZ_BMNT01000090.1:0-2467 GCF_014646695.1 Sphaerisporangium melleum | reverse complement strand
GCTGGGCGAGTTGTACGGCGGCCATGCCGACGCCGCCGGCGGCGGCGTGCACGAGCACGCGCTCGCCCGCCGCGAGGCCCGCGAGGTCGACCAGGGCGTGGTAGGCGGTGACGAAGGCGATCGGCACCGACGCCGCCTCGGTGAAGGACCAGCCGTCCGGGATGCGGACCAGCAGCCGGGCGTCGGCAACCGCGTCCCGGGCGAAGCCGTCGATGATCCCCATCACCCGGTCGCCGGGGGCCAGGGTGGTGACGTCGTCCGCGACCTCGGTGACCACGCCCGCGCCCTCGCCGCCCATCGGGGCGTCACCCGGGTACATGTCCAGGGCGATGAGCACGTCGCGGAAGTTCAGCCCCATGGCCCGGGTGCCGACGCGCACCTGACCGGGAGCCAGCGGCTGGGCCGGCGTGGGAAGCAGGGCGAGGTCCTCGACCGTGCCACGGGTGGTGACGTCGAGGCGCCAGTTCGCCGCCCCGGCGGGCGGCACCAGCGCGGCTCCGGCCTTCGCCGCGGCCCGCGCCAGCCGGGGGACGTGCACCGCGCCCGCGCGCAGCGCGAACTGGGCCTCCCCGGTGGCCAGCGCGGCGGGCAGCGCCCGCAGGGACATGGGGTCGTCATCGAGGTCGGCGATGACCAGGCGATCGGGACTCTCCGACTGGGCGGACCTGACCAGGCCCCAGATCGCGGCGTGCGCCAGGTCCGGCACCTCGTCCTGGCCGGTGACGGCGATCGCCCCGCGGGTGAGCAGGACGAGCCGTGCGGACGGAAGGCGATCGTCGTCCAGCCAGTTCTGCAGCAGGCGGAGCGCCCGGCACGTCTCCTCACGCACCGCCTCCGCAAGATCACCCCCGTTCCCCGGACCACCGGCAACGGCATCCGGTGCCGTGACCTCGCCGGTACCGGTGCCGGGCGCAGTGCCCTCGGCGCCCCTCGAACCGGCGCTCTCAGCCGGGCGAACGGCAGAGCCCGAACCGGCGGCATCCTCCGAACCTCCCGCGTCGCGCGAACCGGCGACGCCAAGACCCACGGCACCGCCCGGACCAGCGGCCTCGCCAGAGACGGCGGCAGTGATCGGACGGAAGGCCGCGGCCGGGGGGCGTGCGGGGTCGAGCAGGACGCATACCCAGTCGGGTGCCGCCTCCCCGGCCGGCAGCGTGGCGGGGGCGTCGTAGCCCTCGGCTGTGACACCGGCGCCGGCGAGGCCCGCCGGGTTGCCGAGGACCGCCCACCGCCAGTCCGCTGACGGTTCACCGGCGGGCACCGCCGTCCACTCGACGGCGTAGAGCGAGTCGGCCGTCGCGCTCGGCGCGGCGGCGGTGAGGTCGGCGGGCAGCGGGCGGGTCACCAGCCCGGCCACTTCCGCGACCGGCGCGCCGGTGGTGTCGGCGACGGCGAGTGCGACGCGGTCGGCGTCGTCCAGCGAGAGCCGGACGCGGACCGCCGCGGCGCCCGTCGCGTGCAGCCGCACGCCGGTCCAGGCGAACGGCATCCGAGGCCCGTCCTGGGCGGCGGCCGCGTCCAGCGCGACGGCGTGCAGGGCCGCGTCGAGGAGCGCCGGGTGCAGCCCGAATCCACCGGCGTCCACCCCGTCCGGCAGGGCGACCTCCGCGAACAGTTCCCTGTCGCGCCGCCAGAGGGCGCGTAAGCCCTGGAAGATCGGGCCGTAGCCGAGGCCGACCTCGCCCAGCCAGTCGTACAGCCCGGACAGCTCGACGGCCTTCGCTCCCTCCGGCGGCCAGACGCCGGCCCACGGAGCGGGGAGGGCGGCCGGCGCCGCGGCGAGGACTCCGGCGGCGTGGCAGGTCCACGGATCGTCCGGGACGCCGCGGTCGGGACGGGCGTGCACGGTGAGCGTCCGGCGGCCGTCCTCGCCCGGTGCGCCTACCGCCACCTGGAGTTGCACGGCCTCGCCTTCGGGGATCACGAGCGGGGCCTGGATGGTGAGCTCTTCCAGCAGGTCGCATCCCGCTTCGTCGCCGGCGCGTACGGCCAGGTCGACGAAGGCGGTGCCGGGGAGGATGACCTGGCCGTTGACGGTGTGGTCGGCGAGCCAGGGGTGGGTCTTGCGGGAGAGCCGTCCGGTCAGCAGCACGCCTTCGGCGTCGGCCAGCGCGACCGCCGCGCCGAGCAGGGGATGGCCGGCGGCCGACAGACCGGCCGCGCCCATGTCACCTGCGACGGCCGTCCGCTCCTCCAGCCAGAAGTGCTGGTGGTCGAAGGCGTAGGTCGGCAGGTCCACCACACCCGGCTGCGACGACTCATACGCCCGTTCCCAGTCGATGTGACCGCCCCGGACCCACACCTCCCCCGCGCTGGCCCACAACCGGGCCAACCCACCCTCACCCCGGCGCAACGTCCCCACCACCACCGCGGCATCAGCAACCCCGGCAGCCTCCAGCGACTCCTCGATCCCGACCCGCACCACCGGATGCGCACTGCACTCCACAAAACACCGGAACCCCTCCCC
>NZ_BMNT01000089.1:676-6107 GCF_014646695.1 Sphaerisporangium melleum | reverse complement strand
CTCGTCCTCGACGGGGCGGCGCGGCCCGCCTGCCCCCTGGCCATCGCTAGTCATCGCTGTCGAGCCTAAATGATGCATGCTCCCTGGCGGGGCGCCGACTCGGCATCACGTCCAAAGAAACTCCGCGTCGCGCCGACGAGGGCGGCCGCCGGGGAGCCCCGGCGCCGCGCGGGTCGAGACCACGTCCGCAAGCTGCAAAGACTCAGCAAAATGGCCCGCATCCCTGCAGGGTGCGGGCCATTCGAGCTCCCTGCCTACTTGCCGGCGGGCAGCGCGTCGCGCTTCTCGCGGATGCGGGCGGCCTTGCCGCGCAGGTCGCGCATGTAGTACAGCTTGGCCCGGCGGACGTCACCGCGGGTCACGACCTCGATCTTCTCGATGACCGGGCTGTGCACCGGGAACGTACGCTCGACACCCACGCCGTAGCTCACCTTGCGGACGGTGAAAGTCTCACGGATGCCACCGCCCTGGCGGCGCAGCACGAAGCCCTTGAAGACCTGGATGCGGGACCGGTTGCCTTCGACGACGCGGACGTGGACCTCCAGCGTGTCACCCGGCCGGAAGCTCGGGATGTCACTGCGTGTGGAGGCCTTCTCAAGCTCCTGGATCAGCGTGTGCATGACAGCGGTTCCTCGTTCTGAGCGAGCACCCGGAGGTCCGCCCGGCCACGCCTGAGGCATGGCGGCGAGGTGGACACGAGCGCTGGGCTGAATACGTCTCAGGCCGGGGCCGTCTGCCCGGGCCGCGCGCGCCAACCACAGGGCAGTTGGCAGCAGCGATTCAGTCTGCCATATCTGTCGGCGTGAAGCGAAACGAAACGGGACCGGGACCGGCCGCCGCAGGTCATGACGGGTCCGCTCCCGGCGGGGCCGCCTCGTCGAGGATCTCCCGGTCGCGCTTGTCCAGGGCCCGCCGGTCCAGACGGGCGGCGAGTTCGGGACGCTTGGCGATCGTGCGCCGCAGCGCCTGGTCGCGCCGCCAGCGCGCGATGGCCCCGTGGTTCCCGGAGAGCAGGATCGGCGGGACCTCGTGCCCGCGCCAGACGGGCGGCTTGGTGTAGACGGGGCCTTCGAGCAGGTCGGCCATGGCACCGGGGGCGAAGGAGTCGTCGGCCACCGAGCCGGCGTTGCCGAGCACACCCGGCAGCAGGCGGCCGACGGCCTCGACGATGACGAGCACGGCCGCCTCTCCCCCGGCGAGGACGTAGTCGCCGATGCCGACCTCGTCCACCCGCAGCCGCGAGGCGTACTCGGCCATGACGCGGGAGTCGATGCCCTCGTAGCGGGCGGGGGCGAACAGCAGCCAGGGCTCCTTGGCGTACTCCAGGGCCACTTCCTGGGTGAACGGCCGCCCGCTCGGGGTGGGCACGACGAGCCGGGGCGGCGTGGTGGCCGCGCCGACCACGGCGTCGATGGCCTCGCCCCACGGCTCGGGCTTCATCACCATGCCGGGGCCGCCGCCGTACGGGGTGTCGTCCACGGTGCGGTGCACGTCGTGGGTCCAGTCGCGCAACTGGTGCAGCCGGATGTCCAGCAGCCCCTTCTGGCGCGCCTTGCCGATGAGCGAGACGTCCAGCGGGGTGAAGTACTCCGGGAAGATCGAGATGATGTCGACGCGCATGCTCACCCCTCGCCGGCCTTCGTGCGGCCTTCGGTGGTCACGACGCCTCCTCGGGGTCCAGCAGGCCGGGCGGGGCGTCCACGACGACGCGCGCGGCGGCGAGGTCCACTTCGGGCACCAGGGCCTTGACGAAGGGGACGAACACCTCGCCGTGCCCGCGCCGGACGACCAGGAGGTCCTGCCCGTGGTGCAGGACGTCGATGATCTTGCCGACCTGCTCCCCCGCGGCGGTGACCACCGACAGGCCGATGAGCTGGTGGTCGTGGAACTCGTCGGGGTCCTCAGGCGGCGGGATGTCGGCGGAGTCGATGACGAGCATGGTGTCGCGCAGCGCCTCGGCGGCTTCGCGGCCGTGCACGCCCTCGAAGCCGAGCAGCAGGATGTTCTTGTGCCAGCGTACGCTCTCGACGACCAGCGGGCCGGTGCCGGGCGGGTCGGTGGCGAGGGCGTTCCCGGGACGGAAGCGAGCGGCGGGGTCGTCGGTGCGCACCTCGACGGTCACCTCGCCACGGATGCCGTGTGGGCGGCCGATGCGGCCGACGACCAGTTGCACGGAATTGCTCCCTTTTGACCGAGTCGGATGTCGGATCGATGTCGCCGGGAACCACGACAGGGGACCGCCCGGCTGCCGGGGGTCCCCTGTCCAGAGGTGGTGGCCTCTGCGGTCTGGTTACCGGGCTTCGTTCAGGTCGACCAGGTCGACCCGTACGTACTTGCCGTCGGCCAGGGCGTTCATCACGGTGCGAAGCGCCTTGGCCGTGCGGCCGCCACGGCCGATGACCTTGCCGAGGTCGTCGGGATGGACCCTGACCTCGAGGACGCGCCCGCTGCGGATGCGGCGGGGGCGAACCAGAACGTCGTCCGGGTGTTCGACGATGCCCTTGACCAGATGCTCGAGGGCTTCCTCAAGCACCTCAGGCCTCGCCTTCCGGCTTCTCCTCCGCGGCCGGCTCGGCCGGGGTGGCGGTGGTGTCGTCGGCCTTCGCGGTCTTCTTGGCCTTGCGCTGCGTGGTGGCGTTGCCGGTGGCGGTGTCGCCGGCCAGCGCCTCCTTCGCAGCGGCCTCGTAGATGGCGTGGCGGTCGGCCTTGGGCTCGGCGACCTGCAGCGCCGGCGGAGCGGCCTCGCCCTTGAACTTCTGCCAGTCGCCGGTCAGCTTGAAGAGCTTCAGCACCGGCTCGGTCGGCTGCGCGCCGACGCTCAGCCAGTACTGCGCGCGCTCGGAGTCGACCTGGATGAAGGAGGGGTTCTCCTTCGGGTGGTAGAGGCCGATCTCTTCGATCGCACGGCCGTCACGCTTGGTGCGGCTGTCGGCCACCACGATGCGGTACTGCGGGTTGCGGATCATACCGAGCCGCTTGAGCTTGATCTTGACTGCCACGGGTGTGGACTCTCCTGATTTCGCGCGTGGGTGAGCGGGCGTCTCGCCGAGTGGGGCACGACGGGATGACCGCCCGAGGGACTGGCATGACGCGCGGGGGTGAGAGGGCACCCACGGTCACGGCGTTCCAACATGTCATTGTGCCAGATGATTCGGCGGCTGTCCGAATCGGCGCGTCGATCGCCCTGTCCGGCCGCGGCCGGACAGGGCGATCAGCGCAGAGACCGGGCCGGCCCCGCGATCAGGCGGCTTACTGCTGCCCGGGGAGGCGGAACTTGGACGGGTCGAAACCGGGCGGGAGCTCCAGGCCCGGCGGAAGCTTGCCGCCGAGGCCGGCCAGGCCGGGAGGCAGCGGCGCGGACGAGCCGCCGCTCGCGGCGCCGGCCTTGCCGAGCGCCGCCTTGCGCGGGTCGCCGCTGACCCTGCGCCCCTTCTTCGCCTTCTTCTGCGCGGCCTTGTTCTTGCGGCCGCCCGGCATGCCCGGGATGCCCATGCCGCTCGCGACCTGCTTCATCATCTTCTGCGCGTCGAAGAACCGCGTGACGAGGTTGCTGACCTCAGTCACGCTGACCCCGGAGCCGCGGGCGATGCGGGCGCGACGCGAGCCGTTGATGATCTTGGGTTCCTGGCGCTCTGCGGGGGTCATCGAGCGGATGATGGCGGCGACCCGGTCGAGGTCGCGTTCGTCGACCTGGTTGAGCTGCTCACGCATCTGTCCCATGCCCGGCATCATGCCGAGGAGGTTCTTCAGCGGGCCCATCTTGCGGACCATCATCATCTGCTCGAGGAAGTCGTCGAGCGTGAAGCCGTCGCCCGAGACGAGCTTGCCCGCCATCTTGGCGGCCTCCTGCTCGTCGAACGTGCGCTGGGCCTGCTCGATCAGGGTGAGGATGTCACCCATGTCGAGGATGCGGGACGCCATGCGGTCGGGGTGGAAGGCGTCGAAGTCCTCGAGCTTCTCACCGGTGGAGGCGAACATGATCGGACGGCCGGTGATGTGCCGCACCGACAGCGCGGCGCCGCCGCGGGCGTCGCCGTCGAGCTTGGTGAGCACCACGCCGTCGAAGCCGACGCCGTCCATGAACGCCTGGGCGGTGGTGACGGCGTCCTGACCGATCATCGCGTCGACGACGAACAGGACCTCGTCGGGGCTGACGGCGTCGCGGATGTCCGCGGCCTGCCTCATCAGCTCCTGGTCGATGCCCAGGCGGCCGGCGGTGTCGATGATGACGATGTCGTGCTGCTGGCGCCGGGCGTGGTCGACCGACTCGCGGGCGACGGCGACCGGGTCGCCGACGCCGTTGCCCGGCTCGGGGGCGTACACGGCGACCTCGGCCCGCTGGCCGACCACCTGGAGCTGCTGGACGGCGTTGGGCCGCTGCAGGTCGGCCGCGACCAGGAGCGGCACGTGGCCCTGCTCGCGCAGCCAGCGGGCGAGCTTGCCGGCGAGGGTGGTCTTACCGGCGCCCTGGAGGCCGGCGAGCATGATGACGGTGGGCGGGGTCTTGGCGTACCTCAGCCGGCGGGTCTCGCCGCCGAGGATCTGCACCAGCTCGTCATTGACGATCTTGACGACCTGCTGGGCGGGGTTGAGTGCCTGGGAGACCTCCGCGCCCCTGGCGCGCTCCTTGACGTGGGACACGAAGTCCTTGACGACCGGGAGCGCGACGTCCGCCTCGAGCAGGGCGATGCGGATCTCCCGACATGTGGCGTCGATGTCGGCGTCCGACAGCCTCCCTTTTGACCTGAGGGAGGAGAAGACCGATGTCAGCCGGTCGGAAAGCGTCTCGAACACGTGATTGGCCAGCCTCTGCGCTACGGGGTTGCGTCTCGCGACTCGACCTCCCAGCCTAACCGCTCCGCGGGCCCGTCATGCGTATCGAGCGGTAGGCGGGGAGGCCGGACGTCGCTATCCTCGCCGGCCCGGGACCGAGACCCGCATGGTGAGAGCGTGCTCGACCAGGGAGATGAGCGTGCTCTTGACCGACTCCCGCTGCCGGGCGTCGGTGCGGACGATCGGGATGTGCGGGGCGAGGGTGAGGGCGTCCCGCACCTCCTCCTCGTTGTGCGGGTACTGCCCTTCCCATCCGTTGAGGCCGATGACGAACGGCAGCTTCGCCTCTTCGAAGTAGTCGACGGCGGGGAAGCTGTCGGCCAGGCGGCGGGTGTCGACCAGGACGACGGCGCCGATGGCGCCGCGCACCAGGTCGTCCCACATGAACCAGAAGCGGTGCTGGCCGGGCGTGCCGAACAGGTAGAGGATCAACTCGCTGTCCAGCGAGACGCGCCCGAAGTCCATCGCCACCGTGGTCGTGGTCTTGCGTGGAATGAGGCCCAGGTCGTCGATGCCGGCGCTGGCGTCGGTCATGACCGCCTCTGTGGTGAGGGGGACGATCTCCGACACCGCGCCGACGAAGGTCGTCTTGCCGACG
>NZ_BMNT01000089.1:0-628 GCF_014646695.1 Sphaerisporangium melleum | reverse complement strand
CACCCGCGACGACGATCTTCGTCGACGTCAGCGCCGGGCCCCGGCTAGAGCCTGCGAAGTCCACTGAGAACCCTTTCGAGCAAGTTGAGATCCGGCTTGCCGGCGTCGAGCTGCGGCTGGTGCAGCTGGACGAGGCCTTCGGCGGCCATGTCCGAGATGAGGACCCGGGCCACGCCGAGGGGGACCCGCAGGAGCGCGGAGATCTCGGCCACGGAGCGTACCTGGCGGCACAGGGTGTTGATCGCCTGGTACTCCGGGATCAAGCCGGAAATATCTTGGTATGGCGGAATCGTGGAGTGAACCAACGTCTCCATGGCCAAATGCGTCCGCGGCGTCGTGCGCCCGCCGGTCACCGTGAAAGGCCGGACCGGCGACGACGGCTCCTGTTGGTAACGCCGTAACCCGTCCTCCCAGCCCGGGCCGCCCATGCTCGTCACCGCGGCGAGGACGCCTGAAGCTCGGCGCGCACGGCCGGGGTCAGCACCTGCCCAGCGCGCTCGACCATCAGCGTCATCTGGTAGGCAACCAGACCCATGTCACAGTCGGGAGCGGCCAGCACGGCCAGGCAGGAGCCGTCGCTGATCGACATGATCAGCAACAGACCCCGCTGCATCTCCACCACCGTCTG
>NZ_BMNT01000088.1 GCF_014646695.1 Sphaerisporangium melleum | reverse complement strand
GCAGAGAGCAAACCAGTCAGGGACGGCATTCCCCCGTCACCTGAAGGCGACGCTCCCCTGCCGAGGTTCTGATGGAGGACCTGGACCCGAACCCCGCGAACTGGCGGCACGGCGAGCTGGAGAAGGACGCCGAGCGGGCAGCGCGGATCATGGCATGGGTGGAGCAGGGGCAGCACGAGCTGGAGTCGCTGACCGGGGAGGGCGAGGGCGGCGACGGCCGGATCAAGGTCACCGCGGGTTCGGACGGGCGGGTGCTCGACGTCGTGATCACCCCGCGGGCCATGCGCCTCGACAGCCGCACGCTGGCCGAAGAGCTGCTGACGGCCGTCCGCCGGGCGCAGGACGACGCCGAGCGCAAGGGCATGGCGCTGCTCGGCGAGGCACTGGGCGAGGTGCTGCCCACCGGCGCGTTCGGCGCCGAGCCGGTCGAGGAGCGGTACGCCCGCCTCCTCGACCACTTCGACCGCTCCGGAGGTACCGGCCCTTGAAGCACAGGCTTCTGATGCACGGGCTCCTGAAGTGCTGGTTCCTGGAGCCTGCCTGTGGAGCCTCCGCGTCCGGACCGCCGTCCCTGGAGCGTGACCTGATGGCTTCTTCCTGAAGTGGGCTCACAGCGGACCCGTCTCTGGGGCGGCCATGGTGGAGCCGCCCGTCCCGGGAACCGGGCTTCGGGAGCGGCTCGGCCACCCTCGGCTCCGTTCGCCGGAACAGCAGAGCCGTTCGCCGGGCCGCCGGCGGCGGGGCGGCGTTACGATCCTGGACAGGGTCGGGGGGCCGCGTCGAGCTGACCGGGAGGCTCCGCTGGACAAGACGCTCAAGGTCTACCTTTCCTCCACGTGGGCGGACCTCCAGTGGCACCGCAGGTCCGCGTACGACGCCATGCGCGCCCTCGGGCTGGACGTGATCGGCATGGAGGACTACGTGTCCAGGGACGAGCGTCCCGTCGAGTACTGCCTGAAGGACGTCGCCGCGTGTGATCTGTACGTGGGCCTGTTCGCCTACCGCTACGGCTCCGTCCCGGAGGCCGGCAATCCAGGGCGGCTGTCCATCACCGAGCTGGAGTACCGCACCGCGGGTGAGAAGCGCATCCCCCGGCTGATCTTCATGGTGCCCGAGGACGCCGATTGGCACATGGCGCACGTGGACGCGGTGACCGGTGACGGCGAGCACGGCCTGCATATCCGGCGGCTGCGCGCGGAGCTGGCCGGCGCGCACACGGTGCGCCACTTCACCACGCCCGACCAGTTACGCGCGGCCGTCGGGGAGAGTGTCTCGCGCCGGCTGCAGGAACGCGGCGCCTGGCGCGGCCCGGCCCCCACGCCCGTCACCCACCCCCGCGAGATCGGCACGGATCTGCTCCTCCTGCACGCCCCCGCCGACGACGAGACGGCCGAGGAGCTGAAGCTACGCCTGGGCGTGGTCCACCGGGTGCGCAGCTCGAACGCCGCGCTCACCGCCACCGCCGCCGACCTCGCGGTCCTCGACGACCTCGTCGCCTCCGCCCGGGCCGTGGCGGTGCTGCTCTCCGACGTCGCCCTGCGCACCATGGACGACGACCCGGACCGGTCCCGCCGCGTGCTGGACCTCGCGCGCGGCCGCACGGGGACGCTGCTCGGCGTGGCCGAGCACCCGGTGGCCGAGGACGTGCGGCGCCGGCTCGGCCTCACCGGGGTCGTCACCTCGGGCGGCGGCTCCCGCGAGACGGCGCTCTCCGCGCTGGCCGGTGGCCTGCACACCGCGCTCACCCGGCACGTGCCCGCCACGCCCTGGCCACAGGTCGGAGTGCCGGTCGTGGTGGTCGCGATGACCCGGGACGAGGCGCGGGAGGTGCTCGCGGACCCGCCCGGGCCGCTGCGCGATCTGCTCGGCCCGCTCGGCGCGGACGCCTCCGACCGGCTGCTCGCCCGCTACGCCGAGTCGAGAGCGGGCTGGCGGCCGTTCGCCGACTCGGGCGAGAGCGTCCAGGACCTGCTCACGCGCGCCGTCGACCAGGCCAATCGGGACCCCGCCCCGCTCGGCGGCCGGGGCATCATGCTGCGGCCCTACCCCTTCGACGCCCTGCTGACCGACAACCTCGCCATGTGGCCCGTGTACGACAAGATCGCCCGGATGGGCTGTCTGCTGGTGCTGGACGAGCTGTCCCTGTGCCACCCGGAGTTGCGCCGGGTGTTCCGCGCGTCGCCGTTCGCCGGCAGTGACCAGACCGCGCTGGTCGGCCTTTCCCCGTTGGACCCCGCGGCGGGCACCCCGCACGAACGCTTCAGGGAGCACCTGACGAGCTGGCTGCTGACCGCCGACCACCGGTTCAGGGTCGGCCTCGACCCGCTGTGCGAGCTGGGCGTCCCCCGGCGGCCGAACCTGGAGCGGTGGCTGCGCGGCAGCCTGCCCCGCACGCTCGACGTGGTGCGGGACGCGCCGCGCGACGAACGCAAGCTCCGCGACTTCGCCTCCGAGCTGCACGCCCATCCGAGCCCGGCCATGAGCCGGCTCATCGCGGGGGAGGGCCTGGCATGATCGTCACCTTCTACTCCTACAAGGGCGGCGTCGGGCGCACCATGGCGCTCGCCAACCTGGCCGACCTGCTGGCCCGCAGCGGCCTGCGCGTCCTGATGATCGATTTCGACCTGGAGGCGCCCGGCCTGGAGCACTGCTTCCCCATCGACCACGCGGCCGTCCGCGGCGGGGAAGGGCTGCTGGACCTCCTGCTGGCCTACAAGTACGAGATGTCGGTGGCGTCGTCCGGCGGCCCCGGTGAGCCGACCTTCCGCGACCTCGGCCGGTTCACCACCACCGTGTACCCCGAGCGGGAGCGGGCCGGTGCGCTCGATTTGATCGCCGCCGGCCGGCGGCGCACCGACGAGCAGGTGGCGCGGTACGGCCTCGAACTGCGCCGCTTCGACTGGACCGACTTCTACCGCTCCTGGTCCGGTGAGCTGTTCTTCGAGTGGCTGCGCCGCGAGGTCACCGAGAAGTACGACGTCGTGCTGGTGGACAGCCGTACCGGCCTGACCGAGACCGGCGGCGTCTGCGCCTACCAGCTCGCCGACGTGGTCGTGACGCTGTGCGCGCCGAACGCGCAGAACATCGAGGGCACTGACGCGATGGTCCGGCACTTCCTGTCCCCGGAGGTGCGCGCCGCGCGCGGCGACCGCCCGCTGGAAATGGTCGTGGTGCCGTCCCGGGTTGACGAGAGCGACCCCGGGCGGGCGGCGGAGTTCCAGCGGGTCTTCGTCGAGCGGTTCGCCCGCTACCTGCCGGAGGCGCTCGCCCGGGGCGGCATGGACTTCTGGGACCTGCGCATCCCCTACGACCCGGGTGCGGCGTTCAGCGAGGGCGTGGTGACCGACCCGGCCGAGTCCGAGCGGCGCCGCGGCCTCGCCGCCGCCTACGGCGGGCTGCTCACCGCCGTCGCCCACCTGGCGCCGCGCTGGAGCCCGGTGGCCGAGCTGGCCGCGGCCGAGCCCGGCGGCGAGACCGGTTTCGCGCCCGAGGTCCCCGGTTCCGGGCGGCGGGTGCGGCATCCCGTTGAGCCCTCCTACGACCCCACGACCCGCTTCGCGGCACCGGACGTCTTCGTTCTGTACCCGCCGGACGCGGCGGATCAGGCGCGGCACGTCCGGGAGGTGCTGGGCTCGGAGGCCACGTCGTCGGTCGTGGCCTGGCGTTATGACCAGAGGACGCCGGACCCCCTGCTCGATCGCCCGACCGCCGACCGGATGATGGCCGCCGGGTCGGTCGTCCTCATCCTGGTCACCGCCGGCTTCGACCCCCGCCAGTGGATCGGGATGACCTTCCCGCAGGACGGTGCGGGGGTCGTCGTGCCCGTCCTGCTGCCCGGCGCCGACCCCGAGTGGCTGCCCGCCGGCCTGCGTGAGCTCTTGTGGCTGGACTTCCGGGACGGCTTCGAGGAGGAGCGCTTCGTGGCCGAGGTCCGCCGCGTCCTCAGCGCGAGCTCACACGGCACCCGGGTACGGTCGCGGCGGGCATACGAGGACGATGCGCCGCCGCGGAATCCGTTCGTGGGGCTGGCCCCCTTCGGCGAGGAGTCGGCGGCCGACTTCTTCGGGCGGCATGCCGAAATCGCCCAGATCATCGGCATGCTCGCCGACCTGCGCATCTGCGTGATCAGCGGCCCGGCGGGCTCGGGGAAGACCAGCCTGGTGCAGGCGGGGGTGGTGCCGGCACTGCGCCGTGGCGCGGTGCCGGGCAGTGAGCGGTGGCCGGTGGTCGAGCTCGACGTGGCCGCCCTCGACCCCGACGTGCTGCTCCAGCGGCTGACCGCTCTGCTGCCGGGCGCCGGGGGATCGGGGCCGGCGCTGGAGTTCCACCAACTGGTCGACTCGCTGGCCGAGCGGTTCGGGAGGGTCGTCGTCGTCCTCGACCCGGCGGAGGAGCTTCTCACCCTGCGATCCACCTATGAGCGCCGCCTACTCCTGGATCTGATCACCAGGCCCGCGCTGCGTGCCGTTCTCGTGCCGATCGTGGTCCTGCGCTCGGAGTACCTGGACGCCGCCATGACGGACCCGGCGCTCGGCGCCCTGATGACACCGCGGGCGATCGTCTGGCTGAAACCGGCCGGAGAAGCGCTGCTGCGTGAGGCGATGGAGGCGCCGGCCGCGCGGGCCGGTGTCGCCTTCGAGCCGGGCCTGGTGGACCGCATCGTCGCCGATTTCGGTGACGAGTCCGTGGCGCTCCCATTCCTGCAGTTCGTGTTCTCGCTGTTGTGGGAGCGCCGCACCGACGGATACCTGACGCACGCCGCCTACAACGAGATGGGCGGGCTGCGCGCGGTGCTGTCCGGGCCCGCGGAGAACGTCCTGGCGGGTCTGGAGGAGCGTGACCGGCACATCGCCCGCGTGGTGCTGCTCCGGCTGGTGCTACTGAACGAGGACGGCGAGCCTCATGCGGTCGCGGTGGTTCGAGACGATCTGCTGCGGGCCGCCTGCGCCGAGGGGTACGAAGCGGCGGACGTCGAGCGGGTGGTGTCCGTGCTGGTCGCCGCCCGCCTGCTGACGGCGGACGCCGCGGGAGTGCGACTGGCGCACGAGGCGTTGCTCACCCGGTGGCCCAGGCTGCGCGGCTGGATCGACGACGAGCAGGCCGACCTGCGGCTACTCTCCCAGGTCGAATACTGGGCACGGCTCTGGGAGCAGTCGGAACGAACTTCTGTGGATGCCTGGCTGAGTGACGGCCCGTTACAGCGACTGGCGGACCGGCGGTTGCGGGTCAGGCTCTCGCCGTGGGCCCTCTCCTGCTTGGAGCGGTCGGAACGGCTTCGAAGGTGGCGGCGCGGACAGTTCCGGCTGATCTTGCTCGGGCCTTTCCTGCTGGCGATTTGCATCGCCGCGGCGATCGCAGCGGCGATGGGCTGGATCGCCTGGACGTTGGCCGTCGTCTTCCTGGTGGCGACGCTGGTGGAGACGGGCGTCGTCGCGGCCCGTGCCTACGTCTTACAGCCGTAGCCCGTCCCTTGGGCGGCGACGCACGGTCCCCCTCCGTACGATCTCCGGCCGCTGACGAACACGGGTCTACGGTCTCCCCCGGGTGTGGTCGCACGCTCCTCCCATGCACCGCGCGGGGTGCCGGTACCTGCCGATACGCCTGAACGTTTCATGGCGTTCACAGATGTGAAACCTGTTCCTCATACGGGAATCAAGGACCGCCCAGCTAGGCGGGCATGTGGCATTGCCCGGCCGGTCAGTGGGTTTCTCCTGCTTCACCTGGCTCCTTGACAGCCGTGAGGCTGATTTTTACGTTCATGCCGTTCGCTCACATGTATGCCGTACACGTATGTGAACGCGTACGGCGTAGCCGCAACGAACCCCGAGGAGTAGATCGTGGGCGTGATCGTGACAAGAAGGCGGGCGGGCGTCCTGCTCGCCCTGGCGACGGCATCGGGCCTGGCGCTGGCGGGCGGCATCGCGAACGGCGTGTCCGCGACCGCCGCGCCGAACTCGGCCCGCGCGGCCCTGATGGCGGGCCCCAACGACCTGGTGGGCTGGGCCACCCAGGGCGGTGGCACCACCGGCGGCAGCGGCAACCCCATCACGGTGAACAGCGCGTCGGCGCTGACCAGCGCGCTCTCGTCGTCCAACCCGGCGATCATCCGGGTCTCCGGGACGATCAACTGCTCCGGGATGCTGAAGGTCACCTCGAACAAGAGCGTGATCGGCAACTCCGGGGCCACCATCGCCGGCTGCGGGCTGAACGTGAACAAGGCGTCGAACGTCATCATCCGGAACCTGACCTTCCGGAACTGGAACGACGATGCGATCAACGTGCAGTACTCGACCCGGGTGTGGATCGGCAACAACACGCTCAGCAACGGCTACGACGGCGCGATCGACATCAAGCGGGCCAGCGACTACGTCACCGTCTCCTGGAACCGCATCTCCAGCCACGACAAGACGATGCTGCTCGGCCACAGCGACGACAACGGCGCCGAGGACCGCGGGCACCTGCGGGTG
>NZ_BMNT01000087.1 GCF_014646695.1 Sphaerisporangium melleum | reverse complement strand
GAGGGGTTCCGGTGTTTTGTGGAGTGCAGTGCGCATCCGGTGGTGCGGGTCGGGATCGAGGAGTCGCTGGAGGCCGCCGGGGTCGCTGACGCCGCGGTGGTGGTGGGGACGTTGCGCCGGGGTGAGGGTGGTCTGGCCCGGTTGTGGGCCAGCGCGGGGGAGGTGTGGGTCCGGGGCGGTCACATCGACTGGGAGCGGGCGTATGAGTCGTCGCAGCCGGGTGTGGTGGACCTGCCGACCTACGCCTTCGATCACCAGCCCTACTGGCTGCTGGACAGCGCCGGGGCGGGCGACGCGGAGAGCCTGGGCCTGTCGGCCACCGGGCATCCGCTCGTCGGCGCGGCCACCGGTCTGGCGGGCGGCGGCGCGGTCGTACTGACCGGCCGCGTCTCGGTCGGCACGCATCCGTGGCTGGCCGACCACACCGTCAACGGCCAGGTCATTCTCCCCGGTACCGCCTTCGTCGACCTGGCCGTACGCGCCGGCGACGAGGCAGGATGCGCGCTGCTCGAAGAGCTCACCATCCAGGCGCCGCTCGTCCTGCCCGAGCGCGGAGCCGTACAGCTCCAGGTCGCCGTGGATCCGCCCGGTGCGGACGGCCGCCGGCGGCTCGGCATCTACTCGCGCCCGCACGACGAGCCGGACGGGCCGTGGACCCAGCACGCGGACGGCATGCTCGCCGAGACGGGTGCGCCGGCTCCGGAGCAGGCCGCCGTCTGGCCGCCGGACGGAGCACAGGCCGTCGGCCTGGACGGGCTGTACGACGGCTTCACCGCCATGGGGCTCGGCTATGGGCACGCCTTCCGCGGGCTCCAGGCCGCGTGGCGGGACGGGGACGACGTCCTCGCCGAACTGGCGCTGCCCGAGGACATGGCGCGTGACGCGGCCCGGTTCGGGTTACATCCGGCGCTGTTCGACGCGGCGCTGCACGCGACCGCGCTCGGCGGATACGTGGCGGACGCCGAACCTGGCCGGCCCTACCTGCCGTTCGCCTGGAACGGCGTGACCCTGCACGCGTCCGGCGCTTCCCGGCTGCGGGTGCGGATCAGTCCCACCGGTCCGGCAACGGTCTCCCTGACCCTCATGGACACCGGCGGCCTGGCCGTGGCGACCGTCGGCTCGCTGGCGGTGCGCCCGGTCACGACGGGCGGGCCGGCGGCCGCGGGTGCCGGCGGGCGCCGCGACAAGCTGTTCCAGGTCGACTGGGTGCCGCTGCCCATCAGTACGGTGAGGCCGGGCACGGCGGACGGCACTCGTGCCATCGAGATCCTCTCCGGCCCGGCGTCGCTCACCGATGAGGTCGCCGCCGCGGAGTCGGTGCTGGTGGCGGCGCCGGCCGGTTCGCGGTCGGCCGTGCACGAGGTGCTGGGTCTGCTGCAGAGCCGGTCGGCCGACGAGCGGTCCGGCTCGTCCAGGCTGGTGATCGTGACCCGCGGCGCGGTCGCCGCGGCTCCGGGCGACGCGGTGCCGGACGTCGACCAGGCGGCCGTGTGGGGTCTGGTGCGCAGTGCCCAGTCCGAGCAGCCGGGCAGGTTCGTCCTGCTGGACCTGGACCACGAGCACGATGGGGACGCCGGTACGGTTCCGGCGGCGCTGATCGGCCGGGCGCTGGACAGCGGCGAGCCGCAACTGGCCGTCCGCGCCGGTGAACTGCGGGTACCGAGACTGTCGCGCGCCGTCGCGTCCGGCACGCCGGAGACGGCGTTCGACCCTGAGCGGACGGTGCTGGTCACCGGCGGCACCGGCGGCCTCGGCGCACTCGTGGCCCGGCATCTGGTCGCCTCGCACGACGTCGGGCATCTGCTGCTGGTCAGCAGGCGCGGCGCTCAGGCCCCCGGCGCGGCCGAGCTGGCCGGTGAGCTGAACGAGATGGGCGCCACGGTCACCGTCGTGGCGTGCGACGTCAGCGACCGGGACGCGCTGGCGGGCGTACTCGCCGCCATCCCGGACGAGCACCCGCTGGGAGCGGTCGTGCACACGGCCGGTGTGCTGGACGACGGCGTGCTCACCGCGCTGACCCTCGAACGGCTGGACACCGTGCTCGCGCCCAAGGCGGACGCCGCCCGGCACCTGCACGAGTTGACCAAGGACCTCGATCTGTCGGCGTTCGTGCTGTTCAGCTCACTGGCCGGCGTGCTCGGCGGCGCGGGGCAGGGCAACTACGCCGCGGCGAACGCCTTCCTGGACGCACTCGCCGAACACCGGCGCGCCCAGGGCCTGCCGGCCGTCTCGGTCGCCTGGGGCCTGTGGGAAGGCGGCGGCATGACCGGTGAGCTGACCGAGACCGACCTGCGGCGCCTTGCCCGCTCGGGCATGCTGCCCCTGTCCGCCGAGGACGGGCTGGCCCTGTTCGACGTCGCACTCGGCTCCGCCCGCGCCACGCTGGTGCCCGCCAGGCTGGACCTCAAGGCCATGACCGGCCAGGCGGACATGCTTCCGCCGCTGCTGCGCACCCTGGTCGGCGCACCCGCGCGCCGCGTGGTGACCGCCGCGTCGGAGGCGGCCGCCACACTCCAGCAGCGGCTGGCCGCCCTGCCGCAGGCCGGGCAGCGCTCCGTGCTCGACGGCCTGGTACGGGGCCGGCTGGCCGCGGTTCTCGGTTTCGCCGACGCCTCGGCCGTCGAGGACGGGCAGTCGTTCCAGGACCTCGGCTTCGACTCGCTGATGGCGGTGGACTTCCGCAACAAGCTCAACGAGGCGACGGGCCTGCGCCTGCCCGCGACACTGATCTTCGACTACCCGACCGCCGTGGCGGTCGTCGACTTCCTGACCGGCGAACTGCTCGGCGGTGCAGAGGTGGCGGCGGTCACCGCGAAGACGGTCGCCGTCGCCGACGAGCCGATCGCGATCGTCGGCATGGCCTGCCGCTTCCCCGGCGGGGTCGAATCGCCGGAGGACCTGTGGCGGCTGGTGGCGCGGGCCGGAGACGCCATCGGCGAGTTCCCCGCCGATCGTGGCTGGGACCTTGGCAAGCTCTACGATCCCGACCCGGCGAACAAGGGCACCTCCTACGCCCGCCACGGCGGATTCCTCTACGACGCGGCTGATTTCGACCCCGGCTTCTTCGGCATCTCGCCGCGTGAGGCGCTGGCCATGGACCCGCAGCAGCGGCTCCTGCTGGAGACCTCCTGGCAGGCGATGGAGCGGGCGGGGATCGACCCGCACACTCTGCGCGGCAGCCGGACGGGCGTGTTCGCCGGCGTGATGTACCACGACTACGCCTCGCAGCTCTCCTCGCTCCCCGACGGGCTGGAAGGGCTGATCGGCACCGGCAACTCCGGCAGCGTCGCCTCGGGCCGGGTGTCGTACACGTTCGGATTCGAGGGCCCGGCGGTCACGGTGGACACTGCGTGCTCGTCGTCGCTGGTGGCGTTGCACCTGGCCGTCCAGGCGCTGCGGGCTGGGGAGTGCGACCTCGCCCTGGCCGGCGGCGTGAGCGTGATGGCCACGCCCTGGACGTTCATCGAGTTCTCCCGTCAGCGCAACCTGTCGGTGGACGGCCGGTGCCGGGCCTTCGCCCAGTCCGACGGCGGCGTCGGCCTGTCGGAAGGCGTCGGGACGCTGCTGGTGGAGCGGCTGTCGGACGCCCGGCGCAACGGGCATCGGATCCTCGCCGTGGTGCGTGGTTCGGCGGTGAACCAGGACGGTGCGAGCAATGGTCTGACCGCGCCGAATGGTCCGTCCCAGCAGCGGGTGATCCGCCAGGCGCTGGCGAACGCCGGACTCACGGTCGCGGACGTGGACGTGGTGGAGGCGCACGGTACGGGAACCGTGCTGGGTGACCCGATCGAGGCGCAGGCGCTGCTGGCGACCTATGGCCAGGACCGTCCGGAGACCCGGCCGCTGTGGCTGGGATCGGTGAAGTCGAACATCGGTCACACGCAGGCGGCGGCGGGTGTGGCCGGTGTGATCAAGATGGTCATGGCCATGGGCAACGGCGTCATGCCGCAGACCCTGCACGCCGACCGGCGCTCCGAGCACGTCGAATGGTCGGCGGGCGCCGTGGAGCTGCTCACCGAGGCCCGGCCGTGGGAACGGCGGGGTGGCCCGCGCCGTTCGGCGGTCTCGTCCTTCGGCATCAGCGGCACCAACGCGCACGTGGTGCTGGAGGAGCCGGCGGAGCCTGCCGAGCCGGCGGCCGAGAACGGGCCGAGGCCTGGCGCGGACCTCGCGGTGGTGCCCTGGCCGGTCTCCGCGAAGACGACCGAGGCGCTGCGCGGCCAGGGACATCGGCTCGCCGCGTGGTTCCGGGAGCACCCGGAGCTGGACCGGGCCGATGTCGGCTGGTCGCTGGCCACGGGCAGAGCGGCACTCGAGCAGCGCGCGGTCGTGGTCGGTACGGACGCCGCAGGACTGCTGGAAGCACTCACCGCGCTCGCCGAGGGCCGGTCCAGCGATTCGGTGATCCAGGCGGGGACGACGCGTTCCCGTTCGCAGGTCGCGCTGCTGTTCGCGGGTCAGGGGAGCCAGCGGGCCGGTATGGGTCGTGAGCTGGCGGAGCGTTTCCCGGTGTTCGCGGAAGCGTTGGACGAGGTCTGCGCGGTGCTGGACCCGCTGCTGCCGCATTCTCTGCGCGAGGTGATGTTCACCGGTCCTGAGGCGGTGCTGGACGAGACCGGGATGACGCAGCCTGCCCTGTTCGCGTTCGAGGTGGCGTTGTACCGGCTCCTTGAGTCGCTGGGCGTACGACCGGATGTGCTGGCCGGTCATTCGGTGGGGGAGATCGCCGCCGCGCACGTCGCCGGGGTGTTCTCGCTGGCGGACGCGTGTGCGCTGGTCGCCGCCCGGGC
The DNA here is from genome assembly GCF_014646695.1 of Sphaerisporangium melleum. GTDB lineage: Bacteria > Actinomycetota > Actinomycetes > Streptosporangiales > Streptosporangiaceae > Sphaerisporangium > Sphaerisporangium melleum. The sequence continues at coordinate 1,989 of NZ_BMNT01000087.1, read as the reverse complement.
CCGGCTCATGCAGGCGCTTCCTTCGGGTGGCGCGATGGTCGCGGTGGCCGCTGCCGAGCAGGACGTGCTCCCGCTGCTGGCCGGCCGGGAGGACGAGGTCGGAGTCGCGGCGGTGAACGGTCCCTCTGCCGTGGTGGTCTCCGGTGCCGAGAAGGTGGTCGAGGAGATCGCCGGTGTGCTGGCCGAGAAGGGCATGCGTACGCGCAGGTTGCGGGTGTCGCATGCGTTCCACTCGCCGTTGATGGAGCCGATGCTCGCCGACTTCCGGGATGCGGTGTCGTCGCTGGTCTTCAACGAGCCGTTGATCCCGGTGGTGTCGAACGTGACCGGGCAGGTGGCCGAGCCGGGTCTGCTCACCGACCCGGCGTACTGGGTGCGGCACGTGCGGCAGCCCGTCCGCTTCGCCGACGGCGTCACGGCCGCACGCACCACCGGGGCGACCGTCTTCCTGGAGGTCGGCCCGGATGCCACGCTGACCGCCCTGGCCCAGCAGATCCTGGACGGCGACGCCGCCGCCGTGTTCGTCCCGGCGGCGCGCAGGGATCGCGACGAGGCCCTGGCCCTGGTCCAGGCGCTCGGCCGGCTGCACGTTCAGGGCGTCGTGGTGGATTGGGACGCCTACTTCGCGCCGGCTCGGCCCGCGCCCGTGGACCTTCCGACGTACGCGTTCCAGCGCGAGCGGTTCTGGCTGTCGGCTCCCGCCCAGGCGGGGGACATGGCGGTGGCCGGGCTCGCGGGTGTGGCGCATCCCGTGTGGGGTGCGGTGACCGAGGTGGCCGGCGGGGAGTCGGTGGTGTTCAGCGGCCGGTTGTCGCTGGAGGCACAGCCGTGGCTCGCCGATCACGTGGTGAACGGCGCGGTGATCGTGCCGGGTGCGGCGCTGGTGGAGCTGGCCATCCGGGCAGGGGATGAGCTGGGGTGCTGGTCGCTGCAGGAGCTGACCTTGCAGGCGCCGCTGGTCGTCCCGGCCGATGGCGCGGTCCGGGTGCAGCTGGTCGCGGGCGCGGCCGATGAGTCCGGCGCCCGCCCGATCACCTTCCACTCGCAGCCGCAGGACGGCCCGGACGCCGAATGGACTCGGCACGCCGAGGGCGTGCTCGCGGTGACCGGTACCGATGGCACGGCGGACGTGACCGGCGGCATGGGTGCCACCGGCGAGAGAGGCGTCTCCGCTTCGGCCGCCGAGTTCGCCGAACTGGCGCAGTGGCCGCCGGTGGGCGCGGAGCCGATCGACGTCGATGCCTTGTACGACGATCTGGCAGGGATCGGTCTGGAGTACGGGCCGCTGTTCCAGGGCCTGGTGCGGGCGTGGGGCCGGGACGGAGAGGTGTTCGCCGAGATCGAACTGCCGGAGGAGGCCCACGAGGAGGCCACTCGGTTCGGCATCCATCCCGCCTTGCTCGACGCCGCCTTGCACGCCACCGCGCTCGGCGGAGTGGTGCCCGCCCCGGAGCCGGGACGCCCCTACCTGCCGTTCGCCTGGACCGATGTGTCCCTGCACGCCGCCGGGGCCACCGGGCTGCGGATCAAGGTCGGTCGCGGAGCCGGCGAGGGGAACGGCAACGGCACCGTCGCCATCAGCGTCGCGATGGCCGACGCGACCGGGACGCCGGTCGCCGAGATCAAGGCGCTGACCCTGCGACCGCTCGCCACCGCCGACCTCGTCGCCGCCGGCCAAGACGTGCTGTACCACCTGGAGTGGAGTGCCCTCCCCGCGACGCCCGCCGCGCCCGTACCTCTCTGGGCCGTGCTGGGTGCTGACGACCTGGGCACCGGCGCGGACGTCTACGCCGACCTGAACGCGCTCGCCGCCGCGGAGCCGGCACCGGAGTTCGTCCTGGTGGCCGCGCCCGCGGGCACCAGGGAGGCGGCACACGGCGTACTCGACATGGCCCAGGACTGGCTGGCCGATGATCGGTTCGCGGGTTCGCGTCTGGTGGTGGTGACCCGGGGTGCGGTGGTGGCGGCTCCGGGGGATGTGGTGAGTGA
>NZ_BMNT01000086.1 GCF_014646695.1 Sphaerisporangium melleum | reverse complement strand
CGCTGGCGTGGGGTCTGTGGGAGACCGGTGGGATGACCGCCGATCTGACCGAGGCGGACCTGCGACGCATGGAACGCTCGGGAGTGGCGCCGCTGACGGTCGCGGAAGGGCTGGCCCTGTTCGACGACGCGCTCCACGCAGGCCGCGCCGTACTGGTTCCCGCGCGGTTCACCACGGCCGGTGGTGCCCCGCGTACCGCCCGGCGGCGAGCGGCGGCGGCCACGCCTGCCGGCCTCGCCGAGCGGCTGGCCGGGCTGGAGCCCGCCGACCGGCTGTCCCTGCTGTCGGACCTGGTGCGCGGCGAGGCGGCGGCCGTACTCGGGTTCCCGGACGCCGCCGCGATCGACCCGCAGCGTCAGTTCCAGGACCTAGGCCTGGACTCGCTCACCGCCGTCGAGTTCCGCGACCGGCTCGGTACGGCCACCGGGCTGCGCCTGCCCGCCACCCTCGTCTTCGACTACCCGACTTCGCACGCCCTGACCGGCCTGGTCCTGGAGCGGTTCTTCCCGGACACGGCCCCCGGGACGGCCGCGCCGCCGCGCACCGACGCGGAGGTCCGGCAGTTCCTCACCACCGTCCCGATCTCACGGCTACGCGAGGCGGGGCTGCTGGACGACCTGTTCCGCCTCGCGGGCGTCCTGGAGGAGAGCGAGCCGGACGCCGCGGAAGCGATCGACAGCATCGACAGCATGGACGCCGACCGGCTGATCGAGCTGGCCCTCGAAGGCGGAGCCGCCTGATCGGCGTCCATCCCGGTTCCGATCCGCCCCGGACTCGGAACCGCCCCTGACCCGAACCTCGACCACGACCCCCCAATTCGGACTCATAACCCCGAGACCACGACCCGGACCTGGACGTCGAGCCCGCCCAACGCGGACTCCGGCCCCCGGCCCGGCGGCCGAACCGGACATACGACCGAGGGCTCCGGCCCCGTACCTGGACCTGGACCCGGACCCGGACCAAGGAAGTGAAAATGAACCTGGTAACGACCTGGATGCCGCTCAGCGAGTCCGACTCGAAGGACCTGGTCCTCTGCGTCGACTTCACCGAGACCGGACGCACGGAGGCGGGCTTCCCCGACCTGGTGGCCCGCATGGACCACGACTCGGCCTTCTGGCACGTCGTCCCGCCCTCCGTGGCGCCCGGCTCGGGCGTCGACGGCGGCGCCTATGTCCGCTCCTGGCTGGAACCGCTGCGCGGAAGCGGCCGGACCGTCCGCGCCGTCATGGGGTACTGCGTCGGCGCGGTCTACGCGGCCGAGCTGGTGGCCGCGCTCGCCGAACTGCAGGACGAGAAGCCCGAGCTCATCGTCTTCGACCCCGAGCCGACCAGCCTGGAGAACATCTACTTCCAGTTCGGCAACGTCTTCACGATCCTCTCCTCGATCCTGACCGAGGAGGACATCGCCGGCACCCGCGAGGTGATGGACCGGCTGATCCGGCAGGAGGACATGACGGTCGAGCGGTACGCCTCCGAGCTGTACGCCGTGTTCCGGGAGGTCGGCCACAACGCGTTCGAGCGGGCCGGCCTCGACCAGGAGTACGGCGAGGAGATGTGGGAGACGTTCAGCCGCTTCCTGTCCTTCCTGAGCTACGCCGACCAGCTCGACCCGTGGGACGGCTGGCTGCGCGCCACCGCGGTCAGCTCCTCGACACCGCACAACGGTCTGAACCGGCTGCGTACCGACGACCCGCCGCGCCGCGGTGACATCGTCGCGCACGAACTCAGCTTCGAGGAGGACCACCAGGAGTTGCTCAGGTCCGAGGAGGTCGCCCGGGCCGTCACCAAGTTGCTGGAGAAGTGAGCATGGAACAGACGCCGACCCGGCGGGCCACGCGCAAGGAACAGGCGTTGTGGCTGCTGGAGGAGTTGGTCCCGGGCGCCGGGGTGAACAATCTGAGCGTGGCGTTCACCGTCGCGGGCCGGCTGCGACGGCCGGTCCTGCTGGACGCGGTGACCCGGCTGCTGCGCCGCCACGAGATCTTACGCACGGTCTTCCGCGCGGAGTCCGGCGGCATGGCGCGCGAGGTGGTGCCGGCCGAGGACGTCGAGCCGCGCCTGGAGGAGGCCGGCTCGGGCGCCACGCGCGAGTGGCTCACGGCCTTCCTGGCCCGGCCGTTCCACCAGGACGGCGGGCTGCTGGTGCGGGCCGGGGTGCTGGAGGAGGAGGCGGGCGAGGTCTACTGCCTGGCGATCCATCACTCGATCTTCGATGGCCTGTCGGCCGCGCTGCTGATGGGCGAGCTCGCCGCCCTCTACAACACGCTGGCCGCCGGGGAGGCGCCGCCGGAGCCCGAGGTGGTGCCGGCCTGGCAGGAGCCGGGGCCGAACCCGAGCAGCGCCGGGTTCTGGCGGGACAAGCTGGCCGGGTTCCGGGCCGGTGAGCTGGACCTGTGGTGCGAGAAGCCCGAGGCGGCGCAGACGACGCTCGCCGGTGACGTCGTCAACTGGGAGCTGTCGCCGGCGGCGCGTGAGGCCACCCGGCGGATGCAGGTCGCGCTGCGGTCGCCCGAGTCGGTCGTCCTGCTCGCCGCGTACGAGGCGCTGCTGGCGGCGCACGGCGCGGGGCCCGATCTCACGGTCGGCTCGCCGGTGAGCGTGCGCACTCCGGAAGCGGGCGGGCGTATCGGCTACCACATCAACGTGCTGACGCTGCGCGCGCGGGTCGATCCGGAGCAGAGTTTCCGCGAGCTCACGCGGCTGACCCGCCGCACGTTCATGGAGGCCATGACGCACGCCGACTACCCGGTGGACGACCTGCTGGAGCTCATGCCCCGGGACGGCTGGCGCAACAACCTGTTCCGGCACACCTTCAACTACATCCCCGCCGACACGGCCGCCGCGTTCGTCCTCGACGGCCTGCCCGCCGCGTCGCTCGTCGTGGAGAACGGCTTCAGCAAGTTCGACCTGGAGTTCTTCGTCACCTCCACCCCTGAGGCGATCAAGGTGCGGGCGGCGTTCTGCGTGGACGTCCTGGACCGGGTCGACGTGGAGCTGATGCTGGCCCGGTTCGACGAACTGCTCGTGACGCTCGCCGACGCTCCGGACACCCCGCTCGCACAGGTCCCGGTCTGGTGTGAGCGGGACAGGACGGTGATCGGCACGGCCAACGCCACCGAGCGTCCCGTGGTGCCGGCCACCGTGCTCGACATGATCGCCGAGCGGGTGTTCGCCTCGCCGCCGGAGCACGCCGGGCCGGCCGCAGGCGTACGGAACGCCGATCAGGCGAGCGACGCGGGGAGCACGGCGGTCGTCAAGGGCGACGAGGACGGCGAGTACGGCGAGTACGGCGACGAGGACGCCGGGGGTCCCGTCGCGGTGCTCGACGGTGCGCGCCGCGTCGGCCCGCGGCGGCTCTGGGCCGCCGCCGAGGCGACCCGCGAACTGCTGCTCGCCGCGGGCGTCCGCAAGGGTGACGTGGTCGCGCTGCTCGCGCCCCGCGGCGCGGAACTGGCCGCGGCGGCGATCGGCGTGTGGCTGGCCGGCGCGGCGTACCTGCCGCTCGACCCCGACCACCCGGACCAGCGCCTCGCCTACCAGCTCGACGACGCGGGCGCCGTCGTGGTCCTGGCCGGCGAGGGGATCGCCGTCCCGGGCGACCGGCCGATCCTCCCGCTCATGTCCGTCGAGGAGGTGGTCCCGGTCACCGGTACGGCGCCGGCGACAGGCTCGGTCACGCCGGAGGACCACGCGTATCTCATCTACACCAGCGGCTCCACCGGCCTGCCCAAGGGAACGCTGATCGACCACCGCGCCCTGGCCAACCTGATCGCCGACTTCGCCGACCGGCTGGCGGCCGGCCCGGACGACACCGTGCTGTGGCTGACCACGTTCAGCTTCGACATCTCGGCGCTGGAGCTGTTCCTGCCGCTCGCCACCGGCGCCCGGCTGGCCGTCGCGCCGGACGACGCCCGCACGCAGGGCGAGCCGCTCGCGGACGTGCTGCGGCGGCACGAGGTCTCGATCGTCCAGGCCACCCCCACCACCTGGCGACTGGTGGTAGACCAGGTCGGCGGTCTGCTGGCGGGGCGCCGCGTGCTGTGCGGCGGCGAGCCGCTGCCCGCCGTCCTCGCCGGCAAGCTCGCCGCGACGGGGTGCGAGCTGCACAACGTGTACGGCCCCACGGAGACCACCATCTGGTCCACCGCCGGACGGGTCGGCCCGGGCGCCGCCCGCGTGGACGTGGGCGTGCCCATCGCCAACACCAAGGTGTACGTCGCCGACCCGCAGGGCCGGGCGTTGCCGGTCGGCCTGCGCGGCGAGCTGTGCATCGCCGGTGACGGGGTGGCCGTCGGCTACCACGCGCGGCCGGAGCTGACCGCCGAACGGTTCGGCGAGCACGACGCCTTCGGCCGGTTCTACCGCACCGGCGACCTGGCCCGATGGACGGCGGACGGGCGGCTGGAGATCCTCGGCCGGCTCGACCGTCAGGTCAAGCTGCGCGGCAACCGCATCGAGCTGGCCGAGGTCGAGGGCGTGCTGCTCACCCACCCGGACGTCAAAGCCGCGGCGGTCGTCGTGGTCGGCGACCCGAGCGCGGACGCCGTGCTGTGGGCTTTCGTGGTCGCCCCGGACCGGCCCGGGCTCGAGCTGTGGGAGCACGCGGCCGCGTCCCTGCCGCACACGGCGACGCCGCAGGAGTACGTGACCGTGGACGCCTTTCCGATGACCGGCAACGACAAGGTGGACTACCCCGCGCTGCGCCGCCTGGCCGGCGAACCGCGGACCGCCCCGGCGGCGGTGGCCGAGGCCGGCCTGGACGCCGAGACCGGGGACGAGTTGGTCGACACGCTGGTCACGCTGTGGAAGGCCATGCTGAACCGCACCGACCTCGGGGCGGACAGCAACTTCTTCGCCTACGGCGGGCACTCGCTGCTGGCGGTCAAGCTGCTGCAGGAGATCAAGCGGGCGACCCAGGAGCGGCTCAAGCTCAAGGACATCTTCGAGGAGCCCACTCCCGCCGGTCTGGCCCGGCGGCTGCGCGCGGCGACCGCCGCAACCCCGTCCACCACGGTGACCGCTGGAAGCCGGCCCAGCGCGGCGATCGCCGTTCCCTGACCCGCCGCGCCGTGACACTGGCCGCCCCTGCCGGTCGGTGTCGCGGCGCGGCTTCCCGCCGGCGCGTCTTCGGCGGCGTGACCGGCATGCTCGACAGCCCCGTGCCTGATGGCGCCGCGGCTTCCCACATCGGCACCCCTCATCGATAGGCGGGTTCTCTCGTGCTGGACAAGACCGACGACGTCGTGGCCGTCCCCTCCGCTCGTTCCGACCGTCTTGCTCCCGCGGCCCCGACCAGGGAGTCGATGCGCGCGGACATCGCGGGCCAGCTCGACATCGCCCCCTCCGAGGTCGCCGACGACGCCGACCTCGTCACTCTCGGCCTGGACTCGCTGCGGGCGATGAGGCTGGCCGGACGCTGGCGGCGCGCGGGGGCGCGCATCGCGTTCGCCGAACTGGCCGAGGCGCCGACCCTGGCGGCCTGGTGGTCGCTGGTCTCCGACCGGCTCGCCGCCGCCGCGCCGGCCGACGCCCCCGCCTCAGGTGACGGCGCCGCCCAGAACTCCGCCGCCGCTCCCGCCGGGGAGCCGCTCGTCGCCTCACCGGCTGTCCTCGTGGACGAGGGGGCGCCGTTCCCGCTCACCCCGGTCCAGCTCGCGTACTGGGTCGGCCGGTCCGACGAGCAGGTGATCGGCGGGGTCGGCTGCCACGCCTACCTGGAGTTCGACGGCGCGGACGTCGAACCCGCCCGGCTGGAGCAGGCCGTCCACGCGCTCGTCCGTCGTCACGGCATGCTGCGCGCGGTCTTCCACGACGACGGTACCCAGCAGATCATGGACACCAGCCCGTGGCCCGGGCTCACCGTGCACGACCTGAGGGAGCTGGGCGACCGGGCGGCCGAGGCGGCGGAGGAGATCCGGGACCGGCTGTCCCACCGCCGGTTCGACGCCTCGCGCGGCGAGGTGTTCGACGTGCGGCTGTCACTGCTCCCCGGCAGCCGTTCCAGGGTCCATTTCGAGGTGGACTTCCTCGTCGCGGACGTCCTCGGCCTGCAGATCCTGCTGCGCGACCTGGCCCGCCTCTACCTCGACCCCGCCCGTACGCCCGCGCCGATCGCCTTCTCCTTCCCCCGGTACCTCGCCGCCCGGGACGCCGAGCGCGCCGCCGAGAGCACCCGGGACCAGGAGTACTGGCGGAGCAGGCTGAACGAGCTGCCCGGCGCGCCTCGGCTGCCCCTCGCCAAGGACCCGGGCAGCGTCGACCGGCCCAGATTCGTCCGGCGGGAGCGGTGGCTGCCGATCGAGACGTGGCGCCGCATCCAGGAGAAGGCGCGCGCGCACGGTCTCACCCCGGCCATGGTGCTCGCCGCCGCCTACTGCGAGGTGCTCGCCGCGTGGAGCGACACCCCTCGCTTCCTGATCAACGTGCCGCTGTTCGACCGGGACGAGACGGTGCATCCGGACGTCGCGGACATGGTCGCCGACTTCACCAACCTGATCCTGCTGGAGGCGGACCTGTCGGAGGATCTGCCGTTCGCCGCGCGGGCCAGGGCGCTGCAGGAGCGCTTCCGCGCCGACGCCGGCCACACCGGCTACTCGGGCGTCGAGGTGCTCCGTGACCTCGCCCGGGACGGCGAGCACACCGGGGCTCCCGTGGTCTTCGCCTGCAACCTCGGCACCGAACTGATCGTCCCCGAGGTCCGGGAGGCCTTCGGCGGGCCCGGCTGGATGATCACGCAGACCCCGCAGGTCTGGCTCGACCACCAGATCAACGAGTACGAGAACGGCCTTCACCTCGCCTGGGATGCGGTGGAGGAGTTGTTTTCGGTGGGTGTGTTGGATGCGATGTTCGGTGCTTTTGGGGAGTTGTTGGGGTGGTTGGCGGTGGGGGATTGGTCGGGGGTTGTTCCGGTGGGTTTGCCGGTGGGGCAGG
>NZ_BMNT01000085.1 GCF_014646695.1 Sphaerisporangium melleum | reverse complement strand
CGCTGGCGTGGGGTCTGTGGGAGACCGGTGGGATGACCGCCGATCTGACCGAGGCGGACCTGCGACGCATGGAACGCCTCGGCCTTCGCCCGCTGACCGTCACCGAAGGGCTCGCGGCCTTCGACGCCGGCGTGCGCTCCGAGCGGCCCACGCTGGTGGCCGCCCGGTTCGTCCAGACCAGGGCCGTCACCGGCCGCGCCTCGCTCCGGCGGACCGGCGCCTCGTCCGGACTGGCCGAGCGGCTGGCCGGGCTGGAGCCGGCCGGGCGGCTGTCCCTGCTGTCGGACCTGGTGCGCGGCGAGGCGGCGGCCGTACTGGGCTTCCCGGACGCCTCCGCGATCGACCCGCAACGCCCGTTCCAGGACCTCGGCTTCGACTCGCTCACCGCCGTCGAATTCCGCAACCGGCTCGGCACGGCCACCGGACTGCGCCTGCCCGCCACCCTCGTCTTCGACTACCCCACCTCGCTCGAACTGGTCGAGCACCTGGTGACCCACTTCGACGGGACCGGGGGCGAGGACGAGGAGGCGGGCGTCCTGCGGCTGTTCGGCGAACTGGACCGGATCGAGACCGCGGTCGCCGGGCTCGACGACGACAGCACGGCACGCAACCGGCTCGTCGCCCGCCTCAAGGAGGTCCTGGCCGGCCTCGCGCCCTCCGGTGCGGAGGCGTCCGGGGTGGCCGGCCAGATCGACGCGGCCACCGACGACGAGATGTTCGCCTTCATCGACAACGAACTTGAACTCTCCTGAATCTGCGCCTGGTGAGAAGGGCTACGTTCCATGGCAAACGAAGACAAGCTCCGTGACTACCTCAAGCGGGTCACAGCCGATCTTCATCTGGCTCGCCGGCAGCTGAGAGAGATCGAGGGCCGGGAGCGGGAGCCGATCGCGATCGTCGGGATGAGCTGCCGCTACCCGGGAGGCGTCACCTCGCCGGAGGATCTGTGGCGGCTGGTCGCCGGGGACGGCGACGCCATCTCCGAGTTCCCCGCGGACCGCGGCTGGCCCGATGACCTGTATCACCCGGACCCGGACAATCCGGGGACGACCACGGCCCGGCAGGGCGGTTTCCTGTACGACGCGGCCGACTTCGACGCGGGCTTCTTCGCCATCTCCCCGCGCGAGGCGTTCGGCACCGACCCGCAGCAGCGGCTGTTCCTGGAGACCTGCTGGGAGACCTTCGAGCGGGCGGGCATCGACCCGGCCTCGGTGCGCGGCAGCCGTACGGGCGTCTACGCGGGCGCCATGTACCACGACTACTTCCGCGCCGAGGCCCTCGGCAGCGTCATCTCCGGCCGCGTCGCCTACGCGCTGGACCTGGAAGGCCCGGCGGTCTCGGTGGACACCGCCTGCTCGTCGTCGCTGGTGGCCATGCATCTGGCCGTCCACGCGCTGCGCCGCGGCGAGTGCTCGCTGGCACTGGCCGGCGGCGTGACCGTGATGGCCACCCCGCACACCTTCATCGAGTTCTCCCAGCAGCGCGGCCTCGCCTCCGACGGCCGGTGCAAGTCGTTCGCCACGGCCGCCAACGGCACCGGCTGGGGGGAGGGCGTCGGCGTGCTGCTGCTCGAACGGCTGTCGGACGCCCAGCGCAACGGGCACAGGGTGCTCGCCGTGATCCGCGGCAGCGCGGTCAACCAGGACGGCGCGAGCAACGGTCTGTCCGCGCCGAACGGTCCCTCGCAGGTCCGGGTGATCCGGCAGGCGCTCGCCGACGCCGGCCTGTCCCCGTCCCAGGTGGACGCGGTGGAAGGTCACGGCACCGGGACGACGCTGGGCGATCCGATCGAGGCGCAGGCGCTCATCACCGCCTACGGCCAGGACCGGGAGGCCGGCCATCCGCTGTGGCTCGGCTCGCTGAAGTCCAACATCGGCCACACCCAGGCCGCCGCCGGCGTCGGTGGGGTCATCAAGATGGTCATGGCCATGCGCAACGGCGTCCTGCCCAGGACCCTGCACGTGGACGAGCCGAGCTCGCACGTGGACTGGTCGGCGGGCGCGGTGGAACTGCTGACCGAGGCCCGGTCCTGGGAACGCGCCGAGGCTCCGCGCCGGGCCGCGGTCTCGGCCTTCGGGTTCAGCGGCACCAACGCCCACATGATCCTGGAGGAGGCGCCCGCCGGGCCCGCGGTCGCGGACGGCGACGCCGAACCCGACGGACTGCGCGTGCCGCTGGTGCCCTGGGTGGTGTCCGCCAGGGACGCCCAGGCGCTCGCGGCCCAGGCGGACCGGCTCGCGACGTGGGCGGCCGAGCACCTGACCGCGCCCGATGCCACCATGTCTCCGCTCGGCGGCCCGTCGCCGGTGGACGCGGGCGTGGCGGCCCGGTCCGCGGCGCGCACGGGCTGGTCGCCGGCGGACGTGGGCTGGTCGCTGGCCACCACCCGCGCGGTCCTCGACCATCGCGCGGTGGTCGTCGGCGCGGACGGGGAGGAGTTGCTCGCCGGCCTGCGGGCCCTGGCCGAGGGACGGACCGTGCCGGGGACCGTCACCGGCACCGGTACCGGCGGCAAGATCGCCCTGCTGTTCGCGGGGCAGGGCAGCCAGCGGGTCGGCATGGGCGCCGGCCTCGCCGCGGCGTTCCCGGTGTTCTCCGACGCGCTGGACGACGTCTGCAAGGTGCTGGACCCGCTGGTCGAACGCCCGGTGCGCGATGTCATGTTCACCGGACCGGCCGGCGCGCTGGACGCCACCGGCATGACCCAGCCCGCGCTGTTCGCCTTCGAGGTCGCCCTCTACCGGCTGCTGACCTCGCTCGGCGTCACCCCCGACGTCCTGGTGGGCCACTCGGTCGGCGAGATCGCCGCCGCGCACGTCGCCGGAGTGCTCTCGCTGGCCGACGCCTGCACGCTGGTCGCGGCCCGGTCGTGGCTGATGCAGTCTCTGCCGGAGGGCGGCGCCATGCTGGCCGTCGCCGCCGGTGAGGAGACGGTGCTCCCTCTGCTGGCCGGGCGGGAGGACCGCGCGGGCCTCGCGGCGGTCAACGCCCCGGACGCGGTCGTGGTCTCCGGCACCGCCGAGGTGATCGAGGACATCGCCCGCGCGCTCGCCGAGCGACACGTCCGCACCCGGCGTCTGCGGGTCTCGCACGCCTTCCACTCGCCGCTCATCGACCCGATGCTGGGCGAGTTCCGGAAGGTCGCGGCGTCCCTCACCTACCACGAGCCGAACATCCCCCTCATCTCCGACGTCACCGGACGGCTCGCCGAGCCCGGGCGGCTCACCACCCCCGACTACTGGGTCGAGCACGCACGCGGGGCGGTCCGCTTCGCCGATGCCGTCACCACGGCCCGCGAGGGCGCCGACGCCACGGTGTTCGTCGAGGTGGGCCCGGACGGCACTCTCACCGGCCTGGCCCGGCAGATCCTCGACGGCGACGACGCCGTGCTGTTCGCGCCCACCGCCCGCAAGGACCGCGACGAGGCCCGCGCCTTCCTGGAAGCCGTCGCCCACCTGCACAACCGCGGCGTCGCCATCGACTGGGACGCCTACTACGCCGACGCCTGCCCCCGGCGGGCCGACCTGCCCACCTACGCCTTCCAGCACAAGCGCTACTGGTTCATGCCCGGCCAGGCGCCGTCCGGGTCGCCGGGCGAGGCCATGGGGGCCGCGGACGCCGACCCCGAGTTCTGGACCGCCGTGGAACGCGAGGACGTCACCGCCCTCGCCGCCACGCTCGGTGTCGAGGACGGCTCGCCGCTGGCCGCCGTCCTGCCGATGCTTTCCTCCTGGCGGCGCCGCAGGCGTGACCAGGACACGCTGGACTCCTGGCGCTACCGCGTCACCTGGACGCCCATCCCGGTGTCCGACGCCCGGCCCCCGGAGCTGTCCGGCACCTGGTGGATCGCCGTCCCGGCGGCGCAGGCCGCGGGCGAGACGGCGCGCCGCGTCGCGCAGGCCCTCGAAGGGCACGGTGCCCGGACGCGCCTGCTGACGGTCCCCGGCGCCTCGGGTACGCAATCGCAGCACGCGGCGCCGCGGGCTGAGCTGGCCACGGTGCTTCGGGACGAGCTCACCGCGCTCCCGGCGGGCGAGACCGCGCCCGCCGGCGTGCTGTCCCTGTGCCACGACCTCGCCGCCATGGTGCTGCTGGCCCAGGCGGCGGAGGACGCCGGTGTGGACGCGCCGCTGTGGATCACGACCGACGGCGCCGAGAGCGTCAGCCGGGTGGACGCCGTCCGTGACCCCGCCCAGGCCGCGATCGCCGGTGCCGCGCGGGTCCTCGGCCTGGAGCGCCCCGGCCGCTGGGGCGGCCTGGTCGACCTGCCCGAGAACCTCGACCCGCGCGCACTGACCCGGCTCGCGACGGTGCTGGCCGGCCTCGGCGACGAGGACCAGCTCGCGATCCGCGCCTCCGGCGTGTTCGCCCGGCGGCTCACTCCTGCCCCCCGGCAGACCCCCGCTTCCGGGGCCCCCTCCGGCCGGTGGCGGCCGCGCGGGACCGTACTGATCACCGGCGGCACCGGAGGTCTCGGCGCCCATGTGGCCCGATGGCTGGCCCGGGGCGGCGCCGAGCACCTGGTGCTCACCAGCAGGCGCGGCCCGGACGCCCCCGGGGCCGCCGACCTCGTCGCCGAGCTGGAGGCGCTCGGCTCCCGGGTGACGGTCGCCGCGTGCGACGTGGGCGACCGCGCCGCACTCGCCGAGCTGGTCGGTGACCTCGAGGTCGCCGGCGCCGAGAACGGTGCGACCGGTGCGGGCATCCGCTCGGTGTTCCACACCGCGGGCGTCCCGCACATCCGCGAGCTGAGCGGCCTCGACCCGGCCGAGCTGGCCGACGCCACCCGGGCGAAGATCGACGGCGCGGCCAACCTGGACGCGCTGTTCCCGGGGACGCTCGACGCCTTCGTGCTGTTCGCCTCCGGCGCCGGGGTCTGGGGCGGCGCGTCCAACGGCGCGTACGCCGCGGGGAACGCCTACCTGGACGCGCTCGCCGCGCACCGCCGCGCCCGCGGCCTCGCCGCGACGTCGGTCGCCTGGGGTTTCTGGGACGCGGCGGGCGGCGGGATGACCACCCTGCTCGGCGAGGACCACGCCCGCCGGTCCGGAGTCGGTTTCATGGCCCCCGAGACGGCCGTCGAAGGTCTGTGGCAGGCGCTGGACGACGACGAGACCACCCTCGTCATCGCCGACATCGACTGGTCGCGGTTCGCCCCGCTGTTCGCCGCCGCCCGGCGGCGTCCCCTGCTCGACGGTGTGCCCGCGGCCGTGGCCGCGCTCAGCGCCGGTACGGACGGCGCGAGCGCGTCCGCCGGAGCGGGCGACGACGGGGAGTCGTCCGGGCTCCGCTCCCGCCTGCGCGCGGCCGACCCCGAGGACCGGGCGCGCCTGCTGGTGGCGGCGGTCCGCGAGCAGGTGGCGGCCGTCCTCGGCTTCGCCGACCCGGCCGAGGTGGACGCCGAGCGGGCCTTCCGCGACCTCGGCTTCGACTCGGTCACCGCGGTCGAACTGCGGGGCAGGCTCAACACCGTCCTCGGCGTGCGGCTCCCGGCGACCGTGGTCTTCGACTATCCCAACGTCAAGGTGCTGGCCGACCTGGTCGGCACCGAGATCCTCGGCGTGCCGGCACGTACCGAGATCGCGGAGCCGGGCCGTGCCGTGGCCGAGGACGACCCGATCGTGATCGTGGGCATGAGCTGCCGGGCTCCCGGCGGGGTGACCGACCCCGAAGGCCTCTGGCGGCTGGTCGCCGACGGCGTGGACGCGATCACCACGATGCCGGACAACCGGGGATGGGACGTCGACGGCATCTACGACCCCGACCCGGCCGCGCCGCTCGCCTCCTACGTCCGCGAGGGCGGCTTCGTCCACGACGCGGGCGAGTTCGACCCGGCGTTCTTCGGGATCTCGCCGCGTGAGGCGCTGGCCATGGACCCGCAGCAGCGGCTGCTGCTGGAGGCGTCCTGGGAGGCGATCGAGCACGGCCGCATCGCCCCCGCCTCGCTGCGCGGCAGCCGTACCGGCGTGTTCGTGGGCGCGGCCTACGAGGAGTACGGGCGCAACTCCGACCAGATCCCCCTCGAATCGGTGGGACACCTGGTCACCGGCACGCTGAGCAGCATCCTGTCCGGCCGCGTCGCCTACGTCCTCGGACTGGAGGGCCCCGCGGTGACCGTGGACACCGCGTGCTCGTCCTCGCTGGTCGCGCTGCACCTCGCCGTCCAGGCACTGCGCAACGGAGACTGCGACCTTGCGCTGGCCGGCGGCGTCACCGTGATGTGCAGCCCGGTCGGGTTCATCGGCTTCAGCCTGCAGGGCGCGCTCGCCCGCGACGGGCGGTGCAAGCCCTTCGCCGGCGCGGCGGACGGGTTCGGCCTGTCCGAGGGCGTCGGCGTGCTGCTGGTGGAGCGGCTGTCGGACGCCCGCCGGAACGGGCATCCGGTGCTGGCGGTGGTGCGTGGGTCGGCGATCAACCAGGACGGCGCGAGCAATGGTCTGACCGCGCCGAACGGGCCCTCGCAGCAGCGGGTGATCCGGCAGGCGCTCGCGGGCGCCGGGTTGTCCGCCGCCGAGGTGGACGCGGTGGAGGCGCACGGTACGGGTACGACGCTGGGTGACCCGATCGAGGCGCAGGCCATCATCGCCACCTACGGCCAGGACCGGGACTCCGACCGGCCGCTTTGGCTCGGGTCGATCAAGTCCAACATCGGCCACACACAGTCCGCGGCCGGCGTGTCCGGCGTGATCAAGATGGTGATGGCGCTGCGCAACGGCGTGCTGCCCAAGACCCTGCACGTGGACGAGCCGTCCCCGCACGTGGACTGGTCGGCGGGCTCGGTACGACTGCTCACCGAGCCGGTCTCGTGGGAGCGGAACGGGCACCCGCGCCGGGCCGCCGTCTCGTCCTTCGGCATCAGCGGCACGAACGCCCACGTGATCCTGGAGGAGCCGCCGGCCGGAGAGCCGCTGGAAGTGCCCGCCGAGCCCGGTGCCGTCACCGGAGGTCCGGTGCTGGAGGAGTTCCCGCTGGAGTCTTCGGCCGGGGGGCCGGCGAGTGACGGAGCTGCGGCTGAGTCTGTGGCCGGATCCGGTGTGGTGCCGTGGGTGGTTTCCGCGCGGTCGGGTGTGGGGTTGGCGGGTCAGGCGGGTCGGTTGGCGGGTTG
>NZ_BMNT01000084.1 GCF_014646695.1 Sphaerisporangium melleum | reverse complement strand
GTGACCGCGCCACCCTCGAACACCCGGGAGGCACCCTGGGTCAGGCTGATCAGACCCGCGGCCACCGCCGCGAGCTGGTCGGCCCGGTCCTTGGGGAACCCCTCCGAATACGCCAGTGGCAACCCGTCGGAGGAGACCACCACGGTGTGCGCCACCCCCGGGACGCCCCGGACGAAGTCGGTGATCAACCAGTTGACTCCACGGGCGGCCTGGCTCAGTTCTCTCACTTGTCCTCCTTGTCGCCCTGAATGCGCCGCAGGTCGGCTCTGAACGCCACCTCGTCCTCGCTGAGCTCGCCCCGGGCGACCGCCCGGCCCTGCCTGATGCCCTGCTGGAAGCTGGACAGACGGCTGCGCGCGCGATCCGGCGAGAGCGCCGGCATGGCGGGCGGCGGCGAAGCGGTCTCGGTGTTGCCGGCGGAGCCGGGCACCAGGTTGGCCTTGGGCACGCGCTTGGGCAGGCCCGCGGACGTGGTGCCGTCCCTGACCGGCTCCTGGACGACCGCCGCCGCCTGCCAGCCGGCGTCAGCGGGGATCTGCTGCCACCCGCCGGACTCCTTGTCCTTGCTCTGATCGTTGTCCGCTTTCCGGAACCAGGCCGACTCGACGGACGCGAAGATCGGCAGGAACTCCTCCTCCTGCTCCATGGGAGAGGAGTGGACGGCCGGAAGCGGGCCGGTGACCGCGTCCAGGTCGCTGGAGTCGTAGCGGCGCGGACGCAGCCGGCCGGGGGTCTCTCCCCCACCGGCGCCCGGCCCGGTGGGCGGCCCGCCGAACGAGCCGGGCCCGCCGAAGGATCCGGAGCCGGTGGCCGGGCCGCCGAACGAGCCCGCACCGGTGGCGGGCCCGCCGAAGGACGAAGGTCCGCCGAAGCCGCCCGTCGCGGCCGCGGGGTTGCCGAACGGGTCGGGCGCCGGGTTGCCGAACGGGTCGGGGGCGGGGTTGCCGAACGGGTCGGGGGCGGAAGCGCCGTATCCACCGGTGGGCGGGCCCCCGAAGGAGGAGGGCCCGCTCGGCGGCCCACCGAAGGAGGTCGGGCCGCTCGGCGGTCCGCCGAAGCCCGAACCGGTGGCGGGCCCGCCGAAACCGCCGGAGCCGGGGCCGTAGTAGCCGCTCGAGCCACCGGTGGGCGGGCCGCCGAACGAGCCGGGACCGGTGTTGGGGCCGGCGAAGCCGCCTCCCGTCGTGGGGCCCATGGGTCCCGCCCCGTTGGGCCCGCCGAACGGGGCGGGGTCGGCGAACGAGCCGAAGGCACCCGCGCCGGCCGGCACGTCGAAGGCTCCGTTGCCCTGGGGAGCACCGCCGAACAGGCCGGCCCCGTTGGTGGCCGGTCCGGTGGCCGACCAGGCGGCCGGAGCGCCCGCGCCGGCGAGCGACTGGCCGGTCGGACCGGCGGCGCCGGGGTGACCCGAGCCCATGAGCGACTCCGGCAGCAGCACCATCGCGGTCAGGCCGCCGGTGTCGTGCCGCCTGAGCTGCACGCGGATGCCGTTGCGCAGCGCGAGCCGGCCGACCACGAACAGGCCCATCCGGCGGGAGACCGACACGTCCACGACCGGCGGGTTGGCCAGGCGCCAGTTGGTCTGGGCCAGTTCCTCGTCGGTCATGCCGATGCCGGCGTCGGTGATGGAGATCATCACGCCGCCGCCGTCGATGCGGTTGCCGGTCACCGAGACCCGGGTCTCGCGGGGCGAGAACGAGATGGCGTTCTCGACCAGCTCGGCGAGCAGGTGGATGACGTCGTTGACGGCCTGGCCGACGATGGAGACACCGCCGGGGACGTTCATGGCGACGCGCTCGTAGTTCTCGACCTCCGACAGCGAGGCGCGCACGACGTCCAGTATCGGCACCGGCTGGCTCCAGCGGCGAGCGGGCTCCTGGCCGGCGAGGACCAGCAGGTTCTCACTGTTGCGGCGCATGCGGGTGGCCAGGTGGTCCAGGCGGAACAGGTCACCGAGGCGCTTGTCGTCCTGCTCGCCCTGCTCCAGGCCGTCGATCAGCGTGATCTGCCGCTCCACGAGGGTCTGCGTGCGCCGGGACAGGTTGACGAACATGGCGCTGACGTTGCTGCGCAGTTGCGCCTCGTCGTTGGCCAGGCGGATCGCCTCCCGGTGGACCTCGTCGAAGGCCCGGGCCACTTCGCCGACCTCGTCGGTGGAGGCCACGGCGATCGGGCGTACGTCCGGCGGGCCGCTGTTGCCCTCCGACTCGCGAAGTTTCTGCACCATTTCCGGCAGACGCCGACCGGCGATCTCCAGCGCCTCGCGGCGGAGCTGCCGGAGCGGGGACACCAGCGATCGGGCCATGACGGTGGTGATGATCAGGACCAGGATGAGCAGCAGGGCCACGACGCCGATGTTGACCGCGGCCTGGCTCTGGTCGGCCCGGGCGAGCTCGCCGGCCCGCTCGACGATGGAGCGGCCGAGCGCACGCTGCGCCTCGTGCATGCGGTTCAGGCCGTCACTGGAGGCCTCGAACCACTTCTGCACGTCGTCGGTGCCGTCCACCAGGTCGAGGACCACCCGGGCCTGCGGCTGCCGGGTGCCGGTCGTCTCGGCCACGGCGTTGGTCTGCTGGGTGAGGAAGAGCGCGCGCTGCACCATGGCGGCGGCGACGTCGATCTGCCGGCTGCTCACGGTGTCGGAGTACGCCTGCCGCTCGGCCGGCGTGGCGCGCAGCAGGAACGCGTTCTGCTCGCTGGCCTGCTGGGATCGGGCGGTCTCGAAGGCGCTGAGCGTGCTCTGGTCGAATCCCCTGGCGATGAGCGCGATCGACAGCAGACCTCGCTGCCGGGACGCCTGCTCGGCCGCGCGGGACATCGCGGTGAAGGCGGCGGAACTGGAGTCGAGCGCTTCGTTGGTGCTGCCTCGCACCATCTCGCCGAACACCGCGAGCAGGTCGTCGATGACGAAGTTGTACTTCTGCAGCGTGGGCAGCGCGGGGAGCTGCGTCGAGGAGCCGACCGAGAAGTCCCGCAGGGTGTGCAGCTCCGAGAGGCGGTCGAGAGCGCGGTCGAACTCCTGCCGGCCGGCCGAACCGAGCTCCGACTGGACGTCCTTCTTGCGGTCGAGCACCCGCTGCACCGCCGCGTCGACGGCGTTCTGCTGGTCGCGGATGAGCAGGCGCGCCTGGGTGCCGCGACGGCCATTGGCGACGAACCTCGCCGTCAGGTCACGTTCCAGGTCGAACTGATACACCAGGTCGCTCAGTGTGGTGACGAACTCCGCGACCGTCCGGACGCGTTGATATTCGGTCGCGCTCTGTATCGAGGTGGCCACGCGCAGGCCACCGAGCAGGACGGCCACCGTGGTGGGCACCAGAATGAGCGCGATGAGACGGGTTCGCACCCGCCAGTTACGCAGAGCCAACGACCGTGCGGGCTTGTCTGCTTGGTCGGTGGGCGCACCCGGGTCGGAAGGCTGTTGGGCTGCGTCCGGCGTGGTACGGCGACCGCTCTCGATTGTTGCTGTCCTCACTGGTCGCAACCTCTCGCCAGCTGGTCTGCTTCTTGGGGGGAAGTCCACGCGCGTGTTACACGTGGCAAGTCAAGGGGCAATTGGAGCATAAGCCTACGAGGTCAACCAATAGCTATGGGTAATTAGAACGGTCCAAAGCATTATTCGGGCAGGACGGATCCCACCCGGAGGGTGCGCCCGAGATCACAGCACCGCGCCTGCGCCACTGGACCGCACCGCCGGCTTTCATGGGCCGCTACACCGTTCCAATCCGACAAATCATAAGAAGTCGGACAATCAGTACAAAAGTGGAATTTTTTACAACTTCCCTGACAAAGGCCGCGTATCCATGTGAGCGCAGATCTTCCTCCGCTAGGCTTCACGCTCGCCATGCCACCTCCTGCCTTCCCCAGAGGCCGGCAGGGCACTCTTCCCCCACACAACTAAAAGGACAACCTCCATGAGACTTAGGGGTCGTACCTTCGCCATCGGCCTGCTGGCCACCCTCGCACTCGCGGCCTGCGGGAGCGGCGGCGACGACAAGGGCTCCACCTCGTCGGCCAACGCCGGAGGACTCGAGAAGACGACGATCAGCGTCTCGACCTCCGCGATCGCCGACCACTCCGCCCTCTACATCGCACAGAAGCGCGGATTCTTCAAGGAGGTGGGCCTGACGGTCAAAACGGAGATCACGCCCAGCACCGCGGCCACCATCCCCCGGCTGATGAACGGCAGCCTGGACGTGGCGGCGCTGGCGTACTTCTCCATCTTCTCCTCCCAGGAGGCCAAGGCGGGCGACTGGCGCGTCGTCGCCGACGCCTACCAGGCCGGCCCGGACGTGATCGACCTGGTGGTCCCCAAGGACTCGCCGATCAAGACCGTCAAGGACCTCGAGGGCAAGCGCGTCTCCATCGCCTCCCGCAACAGCGTCGGCGAGCTCGCGGTGGGCGCGACCCTGAAGACCGCGGGCCTCGACCCGGCCAAGAGCGTCCAGTGGGTCGGCATGGCCTTCCCCGAGATGCCGGCCAAGCTGCTCGCCGGTGAGATCGACGCCGCCTGGCTGCCCGAGCCGTTCTTGACCAACATACAGCGCGAGAGCGGCGCGCGTGTCCTCGCCGACACCATGTCCGGCGCCCTGGCCGACTTCCCGATCGCCGGGTGGGCCGCCACCTCCGACTGGACCAAGAAGTACCCCAAGACCATGGCCGCCTTCCAGCGGGCGATCCTCAAGGGGCAGCAGGTCGCGGCCTCCGACCGCAAGGCGGTCGAGGGCGTACTGCCGGACTACACCGCCATCAAGCCCGACGTCGCCGGAGTCATGAAGCTCGGCGTGTTCCCGACCTCGCTGAACGCGACGCGCCTGCAGCGGGTGGCCGACACCATGCAGGAGTACGGCTTCCTCAAGGGCAAGCTCGACGTGGCCCCGCTCCTGGTGCCGCTGCCTCAATGATCAAAGCACGTACGGCCCGCGGCGTCGTCGGCGTCGCGGGCCTGCTGGTCGTCGCGGAGCTCGTCGGACGGTCGGGCCTGATCGACCCCAAGCTGCTCCCCCGGGTGTCCACGGTCCTGAAGGCCGCGTTCGAGTTGATCGTGGACCCCGAGTTCCTGTTCTACCTCAGCGGCACGCTCACGGTGTGGGGAGGCGGGCTGCTCCTCGCGGTGCTGCTCGGCACCCCCGCCGGCCTGGTGCTCGGTAGCCTGCCCAAGGCCGACCTCGCGGTGCGGCCGCTGATCGAGTTCATGCGGCCGATCCCCTCGGTCGTACTGCTGCCGCTGGTCACTCTGCTCATGGCCTGGGATCACGGCATCAAGATGACGATCGTCGTCTACGCCGCCATCTGGCCGATTCTCATCAACACCATGTACGGCCTGCGGGACGTCGACCCCGTCGCCAAGGAGACCCTGCGCAGCTTCGGGTTCGGCCGGCTGGCCGTCCTGGCCCGGGTCTCGCTGCCCAGCGCGGCGCCCTTCGTGCTCACCGGTGTGCGCATCGCCGCCTCGATCGGCCTGATCGTCACGGTCAGCGCCGAGTTGCTGGCCGGAGGCGTGGACGGCATCGGCACCTATATGGTGCGCGCCCAGTCCGGCTTCCGTACCGATCTGGTGCTGGCCGCCACGGTGTGGACCGGTCTGCTCGGGCTCGTCGCCAACGCGCTGCTGATGCGCGTGCACCGGTGGGCGTTCCGATGGCACGTGGTGAAGTCCGGAGGCCTGGCATGACCGTCACGACGGCCCCCGAGAACGTCAAGGGCGACGCCGCGACGCCGCGCACGCCGGGAAACCGGTGGCACTCGCTGACCGCGGTGCTCACGCGGGTCTGGCTGGTGCCGGTCGCCATCGTCGCCTGGGAGCTGGGCACCCGGCAGGCGGAGTCGTTCTACTTCCCCCCGCCTTCGGCGATCGTCATCCGGATGCACGAGCTGTGGTTCTCCGGCCCGGCGAGCGATCTGTTCCTCACCGAGGAGGCGATCGAGAACTTCGGGCCGAGCCTCGGCAGGCTGTTCACCGGGTGGATCCTCGCCTGCCTGATCGGGATCACGCTGGGCATCGCCCTCGGGCGGTCCGCCACGCTCTACGACTACGTCAACCCGATCGTGGAGTTCGCGAGGGCCACGCCGCCACCCGCGCTGATCCCGCTCTTCGTGATCCTCTTCAAGATCGGCACGCCGATGCAGCTGGCCACCATCGTGTACACGGTGGTCTGGCCCATTCTGATCAACACCGTCGACGGGGCGCGGTTCCTCGACGGCACCTACGCCGACACCGCCAAGGTGTTCGGGCTCACGCGGGCCCAGCGGTTCTTCCGCATCATCCTGCCCTCCGCCGCGCCCAAGATCTTCGCCGGAATGCGGGTGAGCCTGTCGATCGCCGTGATCCTCATGGTGGTCTCCGAACTGGTCGGCTCGATCGACGGCATCGGCTATCTGATCCTGTTCAAGCAGCAGAGCTTCGACCTGCCCGGGATGTGGGGGGGCGTGGTGCTGCTCGGCATCCTCGGCTACGTGCTGAACGCGTCCTTCATCCTCGTGGAGCGCCGCGTCCTTTCCTGGCACCGGCGAGCCCGGCAGACAACCTGAGGAACCATCGTGCTCGATGTCGTCAACCTGCGTCACACGTACGGCGAGGGGCCGAAGGCCCACCAAGCCCTGGGAGGGATCGACCTCAAGGTCTCCGAGGGCGAGCTGGTCTGCGTCGTCGGCCCCTCCGGCGCCGGCAAGTCCACCTTGCTGCGCTCCATCGCCGGCCTGATCAAACCGACCGAGGGCCACATCCGGATCCGGGACACCGAGATCACCGACACCCCCGGGGACCTGGCCGTGGTCTTCCAGGACTACAGCCGCTCGCTGTTCCCCTGGATGACCGTCGAGGAGAACGTCGCCCTGCCGCTGCGCCGCCGGGGGCAGGACCGGAAGGCGCGCCGCGCGGCGGCCGGCGAGGCGCTGAACGCCGTGGGGCTGGCCGGTGCGACGGGGAAGTATCCCTGGGAGCTGTCGGGGGGCATGCAACAGCGGGTGGCGATCGCCCGTGCCATCGCCTACCGCCCCTCACTGATGCTCATGGACGAGCCGTTCGGCTCGGTGGACGCCCAGACCCGCGAGGACCTCGAAGATCTGGTGCTCCAGGTCCGCAAGGACCACCGCATGACCATTCTGCTCATCACCCACGACATCGATGAGAGCGTCTATCTCGGCGACCGGGTGGTGGTGCTCAGCAAGGCCCCGGCCCGGGTGGCCGGCGAGCTGCCGGTGAACCTGCCCTTCCCCCGCGACCAGATCGCGACGCGGGAGCTTCCCGCGTTCGTGCACCTGCGCGCCGAGGTCGGCCGTCTGGTGCGCGGCAAGGAGCATCCCGCGGCTCCCGCCACCGAGGAGGAAAACCTCGCGGACGCCGAGGACACCTCCCGTAGCGGCGAACGGCCCGCGGCCGGCTAGGCCACGGGCGAAGCGAGAACGAGAAAGAGGGGGCGCGGCCCGGGTCACCCGGGCCGCGCCCCCTCTTTTCTCCGCGTCCTGCGGCCGGCGCACGCCGTACCCGCCTCCCATCCGCGAGGCGGGCCGGTGCCGATCAGCGGCCTCCCCAGCCGGGGACCGCCACACGCATCGTCAGGGCGTGCTCGACCAGCGCGATGAGAGTGGACTTCACCGAGTCGCGCGAGCGGGCGTCGGTACGCACCAGCGGAATGTGCGGGGCGAGGGTGAGCGCCTCACGGACCTCGTCATCGACGTGCGGGTAGTGGCCGTCCCAGCCGTTGATGCCGACGACGAAGGGCAGCCCGGCCTCCTCGAAGTAGTCGATCGCCGGGAAACAGTCGGCCAGACGCCGCGTGTCCACCAGCACCAC
>NZ_BMNT01000083.1 GCF_014646695.1 Sphaerisporangium melleum | reverse complement strand
TTCGAGAACGTCGCCGACCCCTACCACCTCGGCGAGGCGTCCTCCGGCCCGGGCACCCTGGTCGCCCGCAACAACCAGAAGGTCAACTCCGGCGCCGGGCAGACCGGCGGCAGCGTGGCCACCATCCCCTACTCCTACACCTGCGACACCCCCTCGCAGGTGAACTCCATCGTCAGCGCGGGAGCGGGCGCAGGAAAGATCAACATCTGAGCCGCCCCGGCTGAACATGCGGCATCCGCCGCGCCACCGTTCGCATCCCGGCCACCAGGCGCGACCGCCTGGTGGCCGGTTCTCGCCGCGTCTGCTCCACCGGCAGGCCGGACGACATGATCATCAGGAGGGTCAATGTTACGGATCGTGGCCGCGGCCGCGGCGGCCGCACTGCTCGGCACGGCACTGGTGACCGGAACGGCCGCTGCCGCCGATCCGGTCATCACCGTGTCGGAGGGCACCCGCTACCAGGCGATCGACGGCTTCGGCTTCTCGACGGCGTTCCGGCGGGGTGAACTGCTGCGCAGCCTTTCCCAGGCGCAGCAGAACGAGATCTTCCGGCTGTGGTTCGACCGCGACAGCGGGGCGGGGGTCAGCATCCTGCGCCTCGGCATCGGCGCCTCCCCGCAGGGCAGCCCGTACGACAAGATGATCTCCATCCAGCCGCAGGACCCGGGTGGGCCCTCCGCGACGCCGAAGTACGTGTGGGACGGCGACGACGGGGCCCAGGTCTGGCTGTCCAAGGTCGCCCAGTCGTACGGGGTGAAGCGCTTCTAC
The DNA here is from genome assembly GCF_014646695.1 of Sphaerisporangium melleum. Lineage (GTDB taxonomy): Bacteria > Actinomycetota > Actinomycetes > Streptosporangiales > Streptosporangiaceae > Sphaerisporangium > Sphaerisporangium melleum. The sequence goes on along the minus strand of NZ_BMNT01000083.1, from coordinate 7,516 downwards.
GCCGACGCCTGGAGCGCCCCCGGGTACATGAAGGACAACGGCAGCGCGGACAACGGCGGCACCCTCAAGACCGAGTGGCGGACGGCCTACGCCAAGTACCTGATGCAGTACACGAAGTTCTACGAGCAGGAGGGCATCAAGATCACCGATCTGGGCTTCCTGAACGAGCCCGACTTCACGGCGCCCTACGAGTCGATGCGGTTCACCCCGGCCCAGGCGGTGGCGTTCATCAAGGTCCTCGGCCCGCTGGCCGGCAACGTCAAGATCGCCTGTTGTGACTCCTACGGCTGGGACCAGGCCAAGCCGTACAGCAGCGCGATCGAGGCCGACGCGGACGCGCGGCGCTACGTGACGACCTACACCGGCCACGCCTACGCCAGCTCGGTGACGAGCCCGCAGCCCGGGAGCAAGCGCACCTGGATGTCGGAATGGGGACCCTCGGGCAGCACGTGGAACGAGAGCTGGGACGACGGCAGCGGCCAGGACGGGTTCACCGTCGCGCAGGCCATCCACCAGGCGCTCACCGCGGGCAACGTCAGCGGCTACGTCTTCTGGCTCGGGGGCTCGTCCGGCGCCACCCGGGCGATGATCCAGATCGACACGGCGGCTCGTACCTACCACGTGTCCAAGCGGCTGTGGGCGATGGCGGCCTACAGCCGGTTCATCCGGCCGGACGCGACCCGCATCGGCGCCTCGACGTCCAACTCGTCGTTGAAGGTCTCGGCGTTCCGCAACGCGGACGGCTCGAAGGTGGTCGAGGTGCTCAACACCGGCACCTCGGCCGTGACCTGGCAGGGCGTGCAGGGTGACGCGAAGGCGTATGTCACCGACAACGCCAACTCGCTCACGCCCACCTCGGTCACGGGCGGGAACGTCACGCTCAAGCCCCGGGCTCTGACCACCGTCGTGATCGGCGCCCCCACGGCGACCCCCACGCCGACTCCGACCCCCACTCCCACGCCGACCCCGACGCCGACGCCCACCCCCACGCCGACGCCCACCCCGACCCCGACGCCCACCCCGACCCCGACGCCGACGCCGAGCCCTGTGCCCGGCGGATGCTCGGCGACCATCGAGACGGTGAACTCCTGGGGCAACGGCTTCCAGTCCAACGTCACGGTGCGCGCCGGCGGCAGCGCGATCAACGGCTGGACCGTGAACTGGACCTGGCCCGGCGCGCAGTCGGTCAGCCAGATCTGGGGAGGGGTGCGCTCCGGCTCGGGCTCCGCCGTCACCGTCCGCAACGAGACGTGGAACGGCACGCTGGCGGCCGGCGCCACCACCACGTTCGGCTTCACGGCGGACGGCACCGCCGCGACCCCGGCGCTGACCTGCACCGCTTCCTGAGCAGGCCATCTGCGGCGCGGGCCGTCCAGGCCCGCCCGGCCGGCTCCCGTCCCTGGGCGCGGTAGCCGCCACGACCTGGGCGACATGAGACGTGCCCCGCGCGGAGGATCACCTCCGCGCGGGGCACGTCCGCGTCCGCCGGCGCGGTCAGTTCGCCGTGCAGGTGTAGCCGGACGGCACCGAGGTGCTGTTGTTCGGCCTGCCGCCCTGGAAGCCGAACGTGGTGCTGCCGTTCGGCGCGAGCGAGCCGTTGTAGCTCTCGTTCTTCGCGGTCACCGTCTGCCCGCTGGTGCTGACGGCGGCGCTCCACGACCCGGTGACGGTGTGACCGGACGGCAGGGTGAAGGTCACCGTCCATCCTCTGATCGGTGCGGTGCCGGTGTTGGTGACGGTCACCGGCTGGATGACATAGCCGTTGCTCCACTGGCTCCCGGTGGTGGCCGTGACGCTGCACCCGCCGTTGCCGCCCCCGGTCGTGGTGGTGAAGGTCGCCAGGGCGGAGTTGCCGGACAGGTTGCCGGCGCCGTCCCGGGCCCGCACGTAGACCTGGTACTGGGTGCTCGCGCTCAGCCCGGTGAGGGTGATGGAGGTGGTGGCCGTCTGGCCGAGCAGCGTGTCGTTCGCTCCCTGCTCGCGGTAGACGTCGTAGCCGGCCAGGCCCGAGCCGCCGGAGTCGGTCGAGGCGGTCCAGGACAGCGTGGCGCCCGAGGAGGTCACGTTCGAGGCGGCCGGGGTGCCCGGGGTGGTGGGAGGCGTCGTGTCCGTCGGGGTGCCCCCGCCGAAGATCGTGGCCTCGCGGGAGGTCTGCCTGATGCCGTTCGCGCCGGTGAAGATCCGAGCGCCCCAGGAGGTGAGGTTTGCGGGGTTGAAGTTGGTGACCATGTCGAGGTACTCGACGCCACCGCCGTTGCCGCTCCAGGACCAGCCGATGTAGCCGATGCCGCGCGACTGCGCCTGCGCCATGATCGTGTCCTCGTCGGGGTCGCCGTCCGAGTGGTTGAACCCGAACTCGCCGATCACCAGCGGCAGGCCGGCCGTGCGGAAGGCGTCCAGGTAGGCGTTGATCTCCGCCGCGGTGTCGAACACGCCGTACATGTGGATGGAGAACACCGTGTTGCGCTGCGGGTCGGCGGCGGCGACGGTGGCCGCGGTGTCCCGCATGACGAACTGCCAGTCCTGACCCCAGTTCGGGGCGTCCACCATCAGCAGGTGCTGGAAGCCGTTGCTGCGCATCTTGGCGACCGCGTTGGCGGTCGCCTGGGTCCAGGAGCTCGCGTTGTTGTTGCCGATCGGCTCGTTGCCGATGTTGATGACGACGTAGTCCTCCTGGCCGACGAGGGCGTTCTTGACACTGATCCAGTAGTTGACGGCCGCGTCGAGCGTGACCGCTCCGCTCTGCTCGCCGTACCCGGTGGTGTCGTGGTTCTCCAGGACGCAGATCATCTTCCAGGCCTTGCACTGGGCGACGACGTTGGCCACGTCGCTCGCGCCGTTGGCCGGCCAGCGACCGCCGCTCAGCACGACGCGGACGGTGTTGGCGCCGTAGGACTTGATGCCTCCCAGCGAGGAGAGCTGGCCGGTGTACCAGGTGTGCGCGTGGCTGACGCCGCGCATGATGAAGTTGGATCCGTTGGCCTCGACGATGTTCCGGCCGCTCACCCGCAGGCCCACCGCCGCGTTCGCGGGCTGCGCGGCGACGAGCACCGAGATCACCAGGGCGAGCACGGTCGTCACCGCCGCCTGTGCCATCCGGAGTCGCTGTCGCTTTCTCATGGTCACCTTCCTCGGGGGGTTATTAACCGGTTAAGTCGAGAGGTGCGCGAGGGCCCTCCGCCCGCGAAGAGGGCCGAGGCGGTGCCCGTACGACCGTGCCGGTGGGGTGTCGTCACAAAGAGGGTGGCGCGCCTCTGGCGGGATGGCCGCCCGGCTGCGCCGCGTTCGTCGGCGGGGGGTGGGAGCGCTCCCATAGTGGGTGGATTCCCTGCGGGTGTACAGCACGCGCCGGCGGTGCGGTGGACGGCCGCTCGACCGGCACGCGGTCACATCCGGCCGCGGGCCCCCCGACATCGCAAGACGCGCCCGCGGTGCGCACCATGGCCCGCGCACCGGCGGTGCGGCGGCGGAAAACGTGCTGAAACTTTCAACTCCCGCGGCCGGGAGCGGCGTAAGCCCTTCTTCGGCCGGCCTTCGGCGGTGTCCGAACGCCCGGTCAGAGCGAGACGGCCTGCGGGACGGTCACGCCCAGGCTGGAGATGGGGCACAACCGGTCGAGGCCGGCGGCGATCGCGGGCTCCAGCTCCAGCGTGGCCCGCACGACCGGGTCGGTGACCTTCAAGAAGGCAAGATGGCGGATGCCGTGCGCCACGACGTTCGCCATCGTCATGTCATCAGGAGTGGGGGTGGCCGGCGCCCCTCCTCGCGCCACGCGCAGGTACGGCAGAGGGGTGGCGGGCAGGTGCGTCCAGGGGTCGGGGCAGAGCGCGTAGGTGAGCACCACCTCGCCGCTCGGCTCGTACCGCCAGCTGGTGGAGTGGACGATCATGTTCCGCTCGTCCGCGGTCACTCCCGACATGCGGCGGGCGGCCTGGTCGGGACTCTCGCCAGGCAGGGGGGTGGTGACCATGCGGCGGTACGCCCAGCAGCCGGAGGCGTCCACCCGCAGTGCCAGGATCTCGACCGTGACCGTCGTCGTGGAAGTGACGACCTCATCTGTCAGCATGCGTTCCCATCCCGTCCTCGGCGACCGGCCGGCGCACCGCCACTCGGCTATTGCAACGAGTATGCAGGAGCGGTCGCCACGCATCGCATCTTTGCTATTGCCGTAAGTGCCGCACATGTGCGTGGCTTCTCGTTGAGAACCACCTGAGGAGGCGAGTGCTATGCCGGAACGTCCGGGAGTGCTGGTGCTCATGGGATCGGGCGAGACCAGCCCGACCATGGTGGAGGTACACCGCTCGGTCGTGCGGCGGCTCGGCCGCTCCCCCCGCGCGCTGCTGCTGGACACGCCGTACGCGTTCCAGGAGAACGCCGCCGACATCTCCGCACGGGCCAGGCGCTACTTCGCCGACAGCGTCGGGGTGGCGGTGCAGGAGGCCTCCGGCGCCGGCGCCCTGGTCGACGCCGACTGGGTGTTCTCCGGGCCGGGAAGCCCGACGTACGCGCTGGACCACTGGCGGGGGACGGAGGTGGGCGCGGCGCTACGGGCCAGGGTCGGCGCCCGCGCGGGAGCCACCGTGCTGGCCTCGGCGGCGGCCTGCACCGCCGGCGTCGTGGCGGTGCCGGTCTACGAGATCTACAAGGTGGGCGCCGAGCCGCACTGGCGGGAAGGGCTCGACCTGCTCTCGGCACTCGGCCTGTCGGTCGCGGTGATCCCGCACTACGACAACGCCGAGGGCGGCACGCACGACACGCGGTACTGCTACCTGGGCGAGCGGCGCCTGTCGCAGATGGAACGCGAGCTGCCCGAGGAGGTCGCGGTGCTCGGCATCGACGAGCACACGGCCGTGCTCATCGACCTCCTCGCCGAGACCGTCACGGTGCGCGGGCGCGGCACGCTCACCGTACGGCGCAGAGGAGCGCACACGGTGTTCCCGGCCGGCGCCGTGCTCGGCCTGGCCGAGCTTCGCGAGCTGGCGAAGGGCGTCACCGGCTTCTTAGCCGGCGGGGAGCGCCCGGCGACCCCGGTCGCTCCCGCCGGGCAGGACGAGTCCGCCGCCACGCTGGCCGAGTCGGTGCGGCGGTGCGAGTCGCGGTTCGACGCGGCCACCGGGTGCGGCGATGCCGACGCGCTGGGCGAGGCCGTGCTGGAGCTCGAGGCGGAGATCACCCGCTGGGCCGCCGACACCGAGGAGGACGAGGGCGGCGTGGAGCAGGCGCGCGCCGTGCTGCGCCACCTGGTGACCCGGCTCGGCCGCATGGCCGACCTCAGCTCCCCGCGCGAGCGGCTCGCCCCGCTCGTCGATCCACTGGTCGCCCTGCGCGGGCGGCTGCGCGAGCAGGGCGCGTACGAGACCGCGGACGCGGTGCGCGACGCCCTGGCCGCGGGCGGCGTCCAGATCGAGGACACCGCCCAGGGCCCCCGCTGGACGGTCACCTGACCTGTGATCGGTCGGCGGCGCCCGGTCCGCTTCCGGTGGCGGTGCCCGCCGCACGCGTCGGGGGCGTAGGCGGTGAGCCGCTGGCACTCGAAGGTGCACGCCCGGCGGAACTCGGCTCTCTCCCCGAAATCCACGAACGCGACCTCGCTCGCCGCGGCACTGCTCGTGGCCGGAAACGAGCTGAATGTCCGGTGGCATCGGCGGTCTCCACCGGCGGACGGCTCGTTTCAGCCGCCGGGCGCTGGGCAGCCCGACGACATCCGTACTCGACGAAAGGAGAGAGGAAGCCGACCGCACGCCAGATCATGACCCCGGACGCGGAATGCGTGTTCGCCGACGAGACGGTTCTCGACGCGGCCGAGAAGATGGCCCGGCTCGACGTCGGCTCGCTGCCCATCTGCGGCTCCGACAACCGGCTGAAGGGCATGCTGACCGACCGCGACATCGTCGTGAAGGTGCTGGCCAAGGGCAAGGAGCCGACGTCGTGCAAGGCGGGTGAGCCGGCGCAGGGCGAGGCCGTCATCATCTGCGCCGACGACGACGCCGGGGAGATCCTCAAGACCATGGCCTCCCACCGCGTCCGCCGCCTGCCGGTCATCGACGGGCACACGCTGGTGGGCATGGTCATGCTCTGTTGAACGCGGCGACGAGGGGACCCGTGTCGCAGAGGATCACGCGATGATTGCTCCGTCGGACTCCTCGTGGTGAGGATAGGTGAGATACCGGTCATGATGGACGCCAAGGTCTGCCGGCCCTTGGAGAGCACCGACCAGAGCGGCGAGGTGCCGAGGAAGCTGCGGCTCATTGAGAGCGTCCTCGGTGCCGGCTCCGGCATCATCATCGACATCCATGGTTCCAGTGTAGGCACGAACCTGTCCGAGCCAGAGGCATCGCTACAGCTGCAGCGTACGCAGGAACGGCTACTGCAGCATCGGTGGCACCAACGTCAAGCTAGGTGACCAATTCGACGGGCTGCCTGTCAGACGGGCAGGTGTGATCAGGCCGCGATGATCTCGCCGGAACGTGGTACCAAAAAATGATACCGTCGGCGTATGGCTGAGACACGGCTTCGGCTGCCGGACGAGACGTATGAGCAGATCAAGCAGCTCGCCAGTGGTGACGCTCAGAGCGTCAACTCGGCGATGGTGGTCGCCATCGAGGAGTACATCGCCCGGCGCAGGCGGGAGCGCTACCAGGCTATGGGCCGAAAGATCGCCGAGCGAGACCGGGAGTTGCTCGAGCGGCTCGCCCGATGACTTCCTATCCGACCACAGAGGACCTACTGGCCCTGGCGGAGGCGGTGCTCCCGGTGGTCCGGATACGTGACGGCGGTCAACTGCACGCTGCGGTGCTCCGCCCGCAGACGACCGTGTTCGGTGACGACGCCTATCCGGACCTGTGGCAGAAGGCGGCCGCCCTGATGCAGAGCATCCTGATCGGGCATCCACTGGTGGACGGTAACAAGCGGCTCGGCTGGGCCGCTGCCGTCGCCTTCCTTGAGGACAATGGGGAGATTCTGGAGTATCGCGACGTGGATGAGGCCGAAAGGCTGGTCATCTCCGTGACGACAGGCGAGTTGGAAGACATTCCTGACCTGGCGCAGCGACTCCGCAAGCTAGGCGCGTGAAGACGAGCTGACAGACGACGCGATCACCGTCTGAAGCCGGAAGCGAGTCGCTGCCACCAGCAGTACTTTCTCGAAGAAACGACTACTGCGGCATCGGTGGCACCGGCGTCAACGCAGGTGACCCTTCGGCCTGGTGCTCGACCGGGCTGACGACCTCTGTGGAGGAGTAGCCGGGATCTGAGACCTCCGGGTGGTGGTCAGGCCAGTTCGGAGGTCTCGTCGTGGGCGGAGGAGCCCACCACGTGATGGCGTCGTCAACCAGGCGCCTGGCCGCCTCCGACGTCTGGCTTTCCCTTGGCCCGGCGGGACGAGTTGTTCGGTTCGATTGGTTCGGCCGAGGCGAACAACGAGGGCGAATTTGTTCGGTGCAGTTACATTGGCTTAGCCGAACAAAATCACGGGAGGCGCTGGTGTCTGGACCGGGGAGGCCGTCCAGGGCGACCGT
>NZ_BMNT01000082.1 GCF_014646695.1 Sphaerisporangium melleum | reverse complement strand
GCCAGACCGCGACGGCGGCGACCGCCCCGCGGCACGAGGGGTGTGTCCACTGATCGACTCCTTGGACGGCAAGGGGGGTGGGGAATCGCGGGACAAGTCCGTGAGCCTGGCCTGGGCTCGCGGGACTTGCGTATCCGGGCCTGCCCGGGCACGGGTGGACGTGCGGCGGCCCGGGGTGAGATCGGCAAGAGGGGCGTGGCAGGCGCCGGGCCGGTCGGGCAAGGCGACGCGTCCGAGGATCAACTCGACGGTCCGCCTGTGCTCGTCCAGGCGAGCCGGTGTGGCTCCGGGCACCTTACTGCTGTCGAATCGATTCGCCTGAAGCTTAAGTTCAGGGTTCAAGAGATGTCAATGGCATGTGACCTGGAGGTGAATGCCGTGTTTCGCGGCCCGTTCACCGGATTCGCGGTCCGGCGCATCGGCGTACGCGGGTGGCAGTCGAATCGATTCGTCCAGTGGCCGGCATACAGGCGTCCACGCCCGGACCTGCTCCGCCACGGCGGCCGGACCGGCGGTGCTGTCCCGATCTCCGCCGCGCCGGCCGGCGTTCACGGCGCCCGGACCGCGGCTTCGCCGAACGCTCGGGACATCGCCGTGCACGGCTGCCGTACCGCGCCGTCGCGGCGCGGTACCCGAGGCGGGCCGTACGGACGAGCGGACCGTCTCGAACCGGGGACTACAGCGGGCCGGGGGCCGGGAGCGTGCTCTGGAGCTTCTCCCGGAGCCAGGTCTCCGTGGTGCTGACGTGCATGAGGGCCGCCGCCTGGGCGAGGGGCGCGTCGCGGTGGGCCAGCGCCTGGTAGATGGCCGTGTGCTCGGCGATGGTGCGGTCGGCCACGTTGCCCTCGACCAGGCCGCGCCAGACCCGGGAGCGGAGCGTCCGGCTCGCGATGCCGCCGAGCAGCGCGCACAGCGCCTTGTTGCCGGTCGCCTCCAGAACGGCGCGGTGGAAGGCGTCGTCGTGGTGATTGAGCAGTTCCACCTCGTCCCGCGCGGCGATCATCGCGTCGAGGTGCGACTCCACCCCGGCGAGCTGGCCGGCGGTGATGCGCGTGGCCGCCAGGCCCGTGGCCACCGGCTCGAACAGGCGCCGCACCTCGGCGATCTCCAGGAGGTCGTCGCCCCGCATCATCTCGACGGCGAGGCCGACCCCTTCGAGCAGCAGCTCCGGCTTGAGGCTCGTGACGTAGGTGCCGTCGCCTCTGCGCACCTCCAGCACGCGCGTGGTGACCAGAGAGCGGACGGCCTCCCTGAGCAGGTTCCGGGACAGCCCGAGCTCGGCGGCCAGCTCGTGTTCGGGAGGCAACCGGGTCCCCGGAGGGAGCGTCCCGTCCTTGATGAGCTCCCTGATGCGCACGATCGCCCGTTGGGTCAACGACATAGCCGGAATTTTCCCGCCTTCGTGCAGGGAAAGACCACTCGCGGCGCCGGTGGGTGCCGATCAGCGGGGGAGCAGCGGCAACAGGGCGTTCAGGCGTCCCGAGGCGAAACCGGACAGGTCCAGGGAGCAGAAGGTGAAACCGGCGCCGCGGACGGCGGCGTCGATGCGCTCGCGCAGCTCGCCCGCCCGGGGAATCTCCGCCGCGGGGACCTCGACACGGGCGAGCGTGCCCCGGGCGTGGGCACGGACCCGGCACACCGGGAAGCCGAGGTCGCGCAGCGCCGCCTCTGCCGTCTCGATCATGCGCAGGATCTCCGGGGTCACGGGGTCGCCGTAGCTCACCCGGGAGGCCAGGCAGGGCGCGGCGGGCTTGCCGGCGGTGACCAGCCCCAGGGCACGGCTGACCTCGCGCACGTCGGCCTTGGTCAGGCCGGCGTCGACCAGCGGGGCCACCGCGCCGCGCTCGCGCGCCGCCCGCTGACCCGGCCGGTGGTCGCCGAGGTCGTCCAGGTTGGTGCCGAGCGCGACGCGGGCGCCCATGGCGGTCGCCAGCGGGGCCACCGCGTCGAACAGCGCGGACTTGCAGTGGTAGCAGCGGTCGGGGCCGTTGGCCGCGTAATCGGGGCGGTCCGCCTCGTCGGTGCACACCTCGAGGTGCGCCAGGCCGTGCCGCCGGGCGAACTCGCGGGCGGCGGACCGCTCCGCGGCGGCCAGACTGGGGGAGACCGCCGTGACGGCCAGAGCCCGCGTGCCGAGCACCCGGGCGGCGGCGAAGGCGAGCAGCGCGGAGTCGGCGCCCCCCGAATAGGCGACGACCAGCGCGCTCTCGGCCCGCAGCCGCTCCTCCAGCCGGCTCATCGTGTCACTCATGGGCGTCTCCTTCCGGTCCGTCCGGCCCCGCAGGCCGTCCTCGGCTCCGGGGACGCAGCGCGGCGGTGTTCGCACCAGGCGCGGCGTTCCCGCAGACGGGGAACGGCGGGGCCGAGGTGCGTTTGGACGCTCTCACACCGCCGGGCCGGGGTGGTGCACCGGGCCGGTAGGGACACGGCGCCTGTCGATTGGTCCAATCAATATGCCCGGGACAGTAGGGTCACGCCCGGCACGGGTCAAGCCCATCAGCGGAAATAGCGGAAACGCTCTTTACTGACACCCGATGATTCTGGCAGGCTCGGCACGCGCCTTCACCGCCGTACGGATCGCGGCGTGCGGCGAGAAGAGATCGACGATGATCCGCTGCCGGACGCGGGGAGGTCCCGCACGGCGTGGGGGAGAGGAACAGGGCATGCGGGTTGACCTCGCCTACGGTACGGGCGGGCTCGCCGTGGACCTCCCGGACGACCGGACCACCGTGATCACTCCGATCGAGCACCCGGCCGTTGCGGACCAGGCCGCCGAGCTGCGGCGCGCGCTGCGCGAGCCCATCGCCGGCCCGCCGCTGCGCGAGCGGGTGCGTCCCGGGCAGACCGTCGCCATCTCCGCCTGCGACTACACCCGGCCGCAGCCACGCCACCTGATGATCCCGGCGATCCTGGCCGAGCTGGACGGGGTGGTCGACCTGGACGACGTGGTGATCCTGATCGCCACCGGCACCCACCGCGGCAACACCGACGCCGAGCTGCGGGCCATGTTCGGCGACCAGGTCGTGGACGCCGTACGGATCGTCAACCACGACGCGCGCGACCGCTCGTCCCTGCGCTGGATGGGCCGTTTCGGCAAGGACGTCCCGGTGTGGCTCAACCGGCAGTGGGCCGAGGCGGACGTGCGCATCACGACCGGCTTCGTGGAGCCGCACTTCTTCGCCGGGTTCTCCGGCGGGCCCAAGCTGGTCGCCCCCGGCCTCGCCGCCCTGGAGACCGTGCTCACGCTGCACGACGCGGCCCGCATCGGCGACCCCAGGGCCACCTGGGGCGTCATCGAGGGCAACCCCGTGCACGACGACGTGCGGGCCATCGCCGCCGCCACCGGCGTGACCTTCGCCCTGGACGTCGTGCTCAACCGCGAGCAGCGCATCGTGCGGGCCTTCGGCGGCGACCTGGCGCCGATGCACGCCGCCGCCACGGCCGCCGTACGGGCGACGGCGATGCGGCGTGTCGCCGAGCCCTTCGACGTGGTGGTGACGACCAACGCGGGCTTCCCGCTGGACCAGAACCTCTACCAGTCGGTGAAGGGCATGAGCGCCGCGGCCCAGGTCGTCCGGCCGGGCGGGACGATCATCTGCGCCGCCGAGTGCCGGGACGGGTTCCCCGACCACGGCTCCTACCGGGAGGTGCTCACCTCCGCGGCCTCTCCCGAGGCGCTGTTCGAGGAGATCTCCCGCCGCACCGAGACCGTGCCCGACCAGTGGCAGGTGCAGATCCAGGCCCGCATCCAGCGCGCCGCCCGCGTTGTGATGCACACCTCCTACCTCGGCGACGACGACCTGGCCGCCGCGCACCTGGAACGGACCGATGACATCGCCGCCACCGTGGCCGCCCTCCCCGGGCGGGTCTGCGTCCTGCCGGAGGGGCCGATGACCATCCCCTACCTCGCGGAGGAGTAGCCGTGCTCCGCGCCGTGCCGTCATGAGCGGGTCGAAGGACCTCGGGTACGCCCGGGTCGATCTGGAACGGGAGTCCCGCCAGGGACTGCCCGAGATCGTCTACGGCCCGGGCAAGCAGGTGAACGAGATCGCCGGGATCGTCACCACGCTGCTCGACCGGAACACCGGGCCGGTCCTGGCGACCCGGGTCGAGCCCGGCGCGGCCGCGGACGTGCTCGCAAGCGTTCCGGGCGGCCGGTACGACCAGGCCGCCCGCCTGCTGGTCTGGCGCGCCGCCGAGCCGATCGGCCACACGGTGGCCGTGGTCACCGCGGGGACCGCCGACGGCCCGGTGGCCGCCGAGGCCGCGGCCGTCGCCGCCGCCCTCGGCCTGACCACCACGCTCATCAGGGACGTGGGCGTGGCGGGGCTGCACCGCGTGCTGGCCGCCACCGCCGACCTGCGCGCGGCCGACAGCGTGATCGTGATCGCCGGTATGGAGGGGGCGCTGGCCAGCGTCGTCGGCGGCCTCGTCGAGACGCCGGTGATCGCCGTGCCGACCTCCACCGGCTACGGCGCGGCGCTGGAGGGGGTGACGGCCCTGCTCGCCATGCTGACCTCCTGCGCGGCCGGCATCACCGTGGTCAACATCGACTCCGGCTTCGGCGCCGCGCTCGCCGCCTACCGCCTCACGAGGGGACCGAGGTGATCCTGCACCTGAACCCGTTCACCGGCCTGGCCGGCGACATGCTGCTCGCGGCGCTGCTGGACGCGGGCGCCGACCTTGAGGCCGTGCGCCGGGCCGTCGCCCTGACCGGGCTGACCGGCTGGCGGCTCTCGGCCGAGCGGGTGCGCACCGGGCCGCTGAGCGCCCTCCGCGTGCGGATCGACGTGCAGGACGACGCGACCGAGCGCCCCGCCGCGACGCTGATCGAGATGGCGTTCCGGACCGGCCTGCCCGTCGCCGGGGCGGCGCTGACCGCGATCGCCGAGGTGGAGGGCGCGCTGCACGGCGTGCCGGCCGCCGAGGTGCACCTGCACGAGCTCGGCGGGCACGACACGCTGATCGACATCGTCGGCTGCGCGGCGGCGCTGCGCGACCTCGGCGTGACCCGGGTCCACTGCGCGCCACTGCCGCTGGGCGAGGGCACCGTGCGCACCCGGCACGGGGTGCTGCCCGTGCCCGCTCCGGCCACGCTGGCCCTGCTGCGCGGCGCGCGGGTGCGGGGCGGGGCGTCGGGGGAGGCGGTCACCCCGACCGCGGCCGCGCTGCTCCGCGCCGCCGGGGCGGTCTACGGCGAGGCGCCGGAGATGACGCTGCGGGCCACGGGGTACGGCGCCGGGACCCGGGAGCTGCCGGACCGGCCGAACGTGGCCGTGGCCATGCTGGGGACGCCCGCGGCCGGGCACGAGACGCAGATCGTGCTGTCGACGAACCTCGACGACGTGACCGGCGAGGTGCTCGGGCACGTCCTCGGGCGGCTGCTGGCGGCGGGCGCCGCGGACGCCTGGGTCACTCCCGCCGTCATGAAGAAGGGCCGTCCCGCGCACGTGCTGCACGTGCTCGCGCCCGCCGAGCGGGCGGACGCCCTGCAGGAGGTCGTCTTCGCCGAGACGGGAAGCCTGGGGCTGCGCCGCGGCACGGTCGAGAAGGTCGCGCTGCCCCGGCACTTCGAGACGGTCGAGCTGTACGGGCAGGACGTCCGGATGAAGCGCGGGCCGTGGGGGGTCAAGCCCGAGCACGACGACCTGGTCAGGGTGGCCGAGGTCACCGGCAGGCCGCTGAGGGACCTGGCGCGCGAGGCACTGGACGCGCTCTGACCGGGCCGCCGGTCACATGGCTCACGCCCCGCGCGCGGGCGGGGCGTGAGCGTCGAGTCGCACGGCGGACCCGGGGCCGTGCGGTGGCCGGCCGATGCGCCCGGCGGACCGGGCGCGGGCCTGCCGGGGTGGATCAGACGCGGGTCCAGCGCTGGTTGGCTCCGCCGTTGCAGGACCAGATCTGCAGCTTGACCCCGTTGGCGGTGGAGTAGTTCGGCACGTCCAGGCACTTGTTCGCCCCGACGGCGGTGATGGTGCCGTCGGAGTTGAAGCGCCACTTCTGGTTGTTCTGGCCGTTGCAGTCCCAGATGATCACCGAGGCGCCGTCGGCGGTGCCGCCGCCGTTGACGTCCAGGCACTTGTTGCCGTACACCCGCAGTTCACTGGCGCTCGTGGAGGTCCACTGCTGGTTGGCCTGGCCGTTGCAGTCGTAGATCTGCGCCTGCGCGCCGTTGGCCTGCGAGACACCGGTCACGTCCAGGCACCGGCCCGACCCGACGCCCCTGATCGCGCTCGTGCTGCCGGGCGCGGTCGGCGTGGGCGTCGGGGACGGCTGGGTGCCGCCCGGCTCGCCGATGCTGCCGGAGACCGACTGGAGCGCCGCGTACCAGGCGGCGGCCATCTTGTCGTAGCCGCCGGCGGTGGGGTGGATGCCGTCGATGAGGTCACCGGTGGTCAGCTTGCTGTGCATGTCGACCAGGTGGACCCGCTTGCCGCTGCTGACCTTGCTCTGCACGATGCCGGGCACGGCCGCGTTGAAGGTGCGGGCGTTCGCTTCCTGGCCGGAGTTGGACAGCGGGATGATGGTCGCCACGAACACGTCCGCGTTCGGCACGGCGGCGGTGATGTGGTCGATCAGCGTGGACAGCCGCTGCGGCGCGGAGGACACGTTGTAGTTCTGCAGGATGTCATTGGTGCCGATGTGCAGCAGCACGGTGCGCGGATTGTAGTTCCGCGCCCAGCCGGTGATGTTGGCGTCGATCTGGTCGATGCGCCACCCGGGGTGCCCCTCGTGGTCGTGGTCGCCCAGCGAGCCCGGCCCGTTGAACTGCGACCCCACGAAGTCCACCGTGTACCGGCCGGAGGCCAGGCGCTGCCACAGGCCGATGCGGTACCCACCCGGCACCTGCGTGCCCTCGGTGATCGAGTCACCCAGCGGCATCACCCGCACCCCGCCGTTGGACTCGGCGCCGGCCGCCCCGGTTCCCAGCACCGTGCCCAGCGACGCCATGACGACGGTCAGCAGCGCGACACCCAGCGATCGTCTCCAGGCGCGCATGCTCAACCTCTTTCCGGGAGCGACAGGGGAGCGGACATGGTTGTTAGCGTTAACATCGGAATTTCTGCAGCCTTCCCATTCATGGCGGAAAACGAGGGGGGTGAGGATGGAGACTTGCGTGCCGAGCTGTTAGCGCTAACAGCAAAGTCGCGAGCCGGTGCTCCTCTCCGAGCCGGAGGTGAGGTGGTGGTGTGGCGGAGCAAATACGACCACCGGGGCCCTGTCAAGAGTGGCCGCCGGGCCGCGTACCGGCGGGTTCGCCCGCTGTAATGGGGCGCATACGCCACTACCAGCGCGATCGCACTTCGACCTGGAGTGCGGTGTGATGAAATTTTCACCGCGACGGACCGGTGTGCCTCGCGGGGAAACGCACCGGCGAATCCGGGAATCATCAGTGCAAGCCGTTCGTGAAACGCCGCCGCCCCCGGTCGGAACGGTTCGTCAAGGGTCTTGACAGGCTTCATGGGGATTCCCACACTGTGCGCGAGGCGGCTTCCTCCTGTCCGGTCGGTGGTGAGTGGCAGAGGCCGTCTGTCACGCCGGTGACCCCGCCGGTCGTCCCGCGGTCCCGCCGCGATGGCCCGTGCCCGTCGGACCCGCCGGCGTCCACCGCCCCCTCTCCACAGTTCCGCTCCGCGAGCGCCCATCGCCGGAGCGCGACCGGCCCTGTGCCGGAACGCGCCCGGGAAACTCCCGACCAGCAGGAGACCCCATGCGACCACGCAGACCCCTATGGCGAACGTCCCCGGCGCGCGGCGCGGTACTACGCCGGCTCCGCGCCGGCCGCCCGCGCAGGCTCGCCGTCGCCGTGCAGCTGGTGGTCCTCGCCATGGTCTCGGCGGTCTGGGCCGGCGTGGACGGGGCGGTGGCGGACACGGTGCGCACGGCCGCCGGAAGCGCCGCCGTGGCCGCCGCCGTGGTGACCAAGCCCCCGATGGGCTGGGCGTCCTGGAACACCTTCGCGGCCCAGATCAACTACAACGTGATCAAGGCGCAGGTGGACGCGATGGTGTCCTCGGGGATGAAGGACGCCGGGTACGAGTACGTCAACATCGACGAGGGCTGGTGGCAGGGGACGCGGGACGCGGCCGGCAACATCACGGTCGACACGGCCGAGTGGCCCGGCGGCATGCAGGCGATCGCCGACTACATCCATAGCAAGGGCCTCAAAGCGGGCATCTACACCGACGCCGGCCGCAACGGGTGCGGCTACTACTATCCGACCGGGCGCCCGGCGGCGCCGAACAGCGGGAGCGAGGGGCACTACGACCAGGACTTCCTGCAGTTCTCCCGCTGGGGCTTCGACTTCGTCAAGGTCGACTGGTGTGGCGGGCAGGCCGAGAACCTGAACTCCCGCACCACCTACCAGGCGATCAGCGACGCGATCGACCGGGCGACCGCGCAGACCGGGCGGCCGATGGTGCTGTCGGTCTGCAACTGGGGCGTGCAGAACCCGTGGGACTGGGCGCCGGGCATGTCCACCATGTGGCGCACCAGCGGAGACATCATCTACTGGGGGCAGAGCGCGTCGATGGACCGGGTGCTGGCCAACTTCGACTCCGCCCAGCATCCCGCCGCCCAGAGCGTCGGCCACTACAACGACCCCGACATGCTCATCGTCGGCATGAACGGCTTCTCGGCCGCGCAGAACCGCACCCACCTGGGCCTGTGGGCGATCTCGGGGGCGCCGCTGCTGGCGGGTAACAACCTCGCCACGATGAGCGCCGAGACCAGGGCGATCCTGACCAACCGCGAGGTGCTGGCGGTCGACCAGGACCCGCTGAGCCGGCAGGGCGTGAAGGTGGCCGAGGACCAGAGCGGCCGCCAGGTGTACAGCAAGGTCCTGTCGGGGGAGAACCGCCGGGCGGTGCTCCTGCTCAACCGGACCACCTCCGCCGCCTCGATCACCGCCCGCCTGTCCGACCTCGGGCTCAGCGGGACGGCCACGGTGCGCAACCTCTGGACCGGAACCGACGCCGGCACCGTCACCGGCTCCTACACCACCACCGTCCCCGCGCGGGAGGCCGTCCTGCTCACCGTCACCGCCACCGGCGCCGGTCCCTCGCCGTCGCCGTCGCCGACTCCACCAGGCGGCGCGGGCGCGATCAAGGGCGTCGGGTCGGGCCGGTGCCTGGACGTGACCGGGGGCGCGGCGGCCAACGGCACCCAGGCGCAGATCTACGACTGCAACGGGCAGACCGGTCAGCAGTGGACCTCCACCAGTGCCGGTGAGCTGCGGGTGTACGGCAACAAGTGCCTGGACGTCAACAACCGG
>NZ_BMNT01000081.1 GCF_014646695.1 Sphaerisporangium melleum | reverse complement strand
GACGGCGCCACCTGGCGCCTGCTCGACCAGGGCCTGGCGACCAACACCATGTGGAAGGCCCTGCAGGCCCGCAAGGGGCTCGGCCGGCTGTCGGTGACCTTCGACGCCAGCGACCCGGAGAAGGGCATCACGCAGGACCTGAGCAAGCTCGCCGAGGTCTTCGACGAGGTGTACATCCACTCGCAGTGACGCCTCACGGCGGGGACGCCCTCCGGCGGTGACACGGCCGCCGGGGGCCTCCTCGGAGGCGAACCGCCGGCGGGACCACCCCTCCGGCACCGAAGACCGCCGGGAACAGCGCCCGGCACGGAGCCCGCCGGAGCACGCATCCCCCCGGCGGGCTCATCCATGCCGCGGACCACCCGTGACGCCCTGGCCGAGCAGGGTGCCGGCGCCCGGCGGTGGACCGCTTACAGGCAAGCGCACAGAAGCGGCGCCAGGTGTGGCCGGATCGGCTCGGGCCAGGAGCACGAGGCTGGGCCGGGGCGGGATGTCCGAGGCTTGGCCGGGGCGGGGGCGCGAGGCCGGTCGGCGGGAGTCCGCCGGGGCCGGGCGGCCCTCGCCGGGCCGGGGGATCAGCTCGGAGCGGTGAGCCAGGTGTCGATGGCGGCCAGCAGCTCCTTCTTGTACCCCTCTGGAGCGGCCGAGGAGCGGATCGACTGGCGGGCCAGCTCGGCGACCTCGGCGTCGGTGAACCCGTACACCTCGCGGGCCAGCTCGTACTGCGGCAGCAGCCGGGCGCCGAACAGCAACGGGTCGTCGGCGCCCAGCGCGATCGGCACCCCCGCGTCGAACAGCCGCTTCACCGGCAGCTCGGCGGCCTCCTGCGCGACGCCGAGGCCCACGTTCGAGGTGGGGCACACCTCGCAGGCGATCTGGCGGTCGGCCAGGCGCTCCAGCAGCCGCGGGGACTCGGCGGCCCGGATGCCGTGCCCGACACGGTCGGCCTCAAGGTCGTCCACGCACTCGGCGACGCTGGCCGCCCCCGAGAGCTCGCCGCCGTGCGGGACCGCGAGCAGCCCCGCGCGCTTGGCGATGCGGAAGGCCCCGTCGAAGTCACGGGCCCGGCCCCGCCGCTCGTCGTTGGACAGGCCGAAACCCACCACGCCCTTGTCGGCGTACTGCCCGGCCAGGCGGGCGAGGGTCTTGGCGTCCAGCGGGTGGCGGGTGCGGTTGGCGGCCACGATCACCCCGACGCCCACCCCGAAGGCGGACGCCGCCCGCGCCGCGGCGTCCAGCACGAGCTCCAGCGTGCGGGTCAGCCCGCCGAACCGCTGGGCGTACCCCGAGGGATCGACCTGGATCTCCAGCCACCGCGACCCCTCGGCCGCCTCGTCCTCGACGGCCTCGCGCAGCAAGCGGTAGACGTCGTCGTCCCGGCGCAGCACCGAGCGGGCGATGTCGTACAGCCGCTGGAAGCGGAACCAGCCCCGCTCGTCCGTCGCGCGCAACCGGGGCGGCCAATCTTGCACCAGGGCGTCCGGCAGGTGCACCCCGTGGTCGCGGGCGAGCTCAAGGAGCGTGGAGTGCCGCATGGACCCGGTGAAGTGCAGGTGCAGATGAGCTTTCGGAAGTTCGTCGAGCGGGCGTGCCATCTCCATATTTTGCCGCACGCCCACCCCTCGCCGTCCCCCGAACACCCGACCCGGGGACCGCCCGGCACGGGTACGGCGATCTCACCGACCCGCTCCACCGGCCGTCCCGCGCCGGCGGTCACCGTCGCGTCCCTGCGGTGTTCCGGTGCCATCTCTCAACCCGGGAGAGAGTGGCATTGGGGAGGACGAAAGGGGCTCGCCATGACGTATGCGAACGGATCGTCCCCGCCGGCCGGGCGGTACCCGGCCGGCGCACGACGGGAGACCGGGCGGGGCGGCCGGATGGGCCGCCCCTTGGGTGAAGGTCAGTGCGCCTCGGAGAGAAGCTTGGCCAGGCGGCTGACGCCCTCGACCAGGTCGTCGTCGCCGAGGGCGTACGACAGCCGGAAATAGCCCGGCGTGCCGAACGCCTCGCCCGGCACCAGGGCCACCTCGGCCTCCTCCAGGATCAGCTCGGCCAGCTCGGCGGAGGACGCCGGCCGCCGGCCGCGGATCTCCTTGCCGATGAGCGCCTTGACCGACGGGTAGGCGTAGAACGCGCCGAACGGCTCGGGGCACACGACGCCCGGGATCTCGTTCAGCATGCGCACCATGGTCTGGCGGCGCCGGTCGAACGCCTCGCGCATGCGGGCCACGGCCGACAGGTCGCCCGACACGGCGGTCAGCGCGGCGGCCTGGGCGACGTTGGAGACGTTGGAGGTCGCGTGCGACTGCAGGTTCGTCGCGGCCTTGACGACGTCCTTCGGGCCGATCATCCAGCCGACCCGCCAGCCGGTCATGGCATAGGTCTTGGCGACGCCGTTGAGCACGACGACGGTGTCACGCAGCTCGGGAACGGCGGTGGCGATGCTGGTGAAGCTCACCCCGCCGTACACCAGGTGCTCGTAGATCTCGTCGGTGACCACCCACAGGCCGTGCCCGGCGGCCCAGCGGCCGATCTCGGCGACCTGCTCGGGCGAGTAGACCGCGCCGGTCGGGTTGGACGGCGAGACGAACAGCAGGACCTTGGTGCGCTCGGTGCGGGCGGCCTCGAGCTGGTCCACCGAGGCGAGGTAGCCGGTGGTCTCGTCGGTCACCACGTCGACCTGCACACCGCCCGCGAGCTTGATCGCCTCGGGGTAGGTCGTCCAGTACGGCGCGACCACCAGGACCTCGTCGCCCGGGTCGAGGAGCGTGGCGAACGCCTCGTAGACGGCCTGCTTGCCGCCGTTGGTCACCAGCACCTGCGAGGCGTCGACCTCGAACCCGGAGTCGCGCCGCGTCTTGTCGGCGATGGCCTGCTTGAGCTCGGGCAGGCCGCCCGCCGGGGTGTACTTGTGGAACCGCGGGTTCCGGCACGCCTCGACGGCCGCCTCGACGATGTAGTCGGGCGTCGGGAAGTCCGGCTCGCCGGCTCCGAACCCGATGACCGGGCGGCCGTCCGCCTTCATCGCCTTGGCCTTGGCGTCCACGGCCAGCGTGGCGGACTCGGATATGGCGGAAATGCGCGCTGAGATGCGAGGACGGGTCATGCCTCCCATCGTTCCAGACACCCACTCCGGGTGCCGCCTCATATCCGCGATGTGGACGCCCGGTGGTGCTCCGGCGCGCGGCCCGGACATCTCCGAACGGGTCGGTTCGACGTGGACGCCATTCACCCGTACACTTCTGCAACTAGTGAGCGACATACCCCCGGCTGCTCGGGGTAAGGTGGTTCACGGCAGAGGGCACTAGCGCAATTGGTAGCGCACCGGTCTCCAAAACCGGCGGTTGGGGGTTCGAGTCCCTCGTGCCCTGCGGAGTGCGGTCCGCGCACCGATGGCGTGTATGCCGCCGAAAGTTGCGTAGGAACGACGGATCAGGTGAGGACTGTGGCGATCGACACGCGCGGCGAGGCCGCGGACAGGCCGAGCAAGTCGTCCGGCGAGACCGTTAAGAAGCAGCGCACTTCTCCCGCACTTTTCTACCGGCAGATCGTCGCCGAGCTTCGCAAGGTGATCTGGCCGACGCGCAAGGATCTGATCTCTTACACCACGGTGGTCCTCGTCTTCGTCCTGATCATGGTCGGGCTCGTGGCCGGGATAGACTTCTTGCTCACGCAGGGTGTGCTGGCGGTCTTCGGCGGAGCCTGAGCCGGGCCGCCGCGAATAACAGCCGTCCCCCGAACGGGCCGCAGCCGTCTCGAACGGCCGCCCGATTGGTGGGCGGCTGCCCGTCCTTAGAGGGCGGTAAAAGATCGCAACATCGTCGAGAGAAGAAAGAGTCACCGTGTCCGAGTCCCCACTGTCGGCTGGCACATCCCACGATGAGTGGGAGGGCGAGCCGGAAGAGGCCATCAACAGCACTGGCGAGCCCGGCGAGGCCGAGGCCACCGGTGGCGCCGACGCGTCCAGCGCCGGCGAGGCCGCCGGTGACGCAGGCGTGTCCGACGAGGTCGAGGGCGAGGCCGTCGAGGGCGAGGCCGCCGAGACTCCGGCCGCCGCTGCCGACGAAGACGGTGACGTCGTTCCCGACGTCGACCCCGTCGAGGAGTTCAAGCGCTCGCTGCGCGGGCAGCCGGGCGAGTGGTACGTCATCCACTCCTACGCCGGCTACGAGAACCGCGTGAAGTCCAACATCGAGACGCGTACGCAGTCGCTCAACATGGAGGACTACCTCTTCCAGGTAGAGGTGCCCATCCACACGGTCACCGAGATCAAGGGCGGCAAGCGCACCCCGGTGAAGGAGCGCGTGCTGCCGGGCTACGTCCTGGTGCGCATGGAGCTCACCGACGAGTCGTGGTCGGCCGTGCGCAACACGCCGGGTGTGACCGGGTTCGTGGGCCTGTCCAACCGCCCGAGCCCGCTGAGCCTGGACGAGGTCGCCAAGCTGCTGGCGCCCGAGCCGACCGAGCAGGCCAAGACGACCACCGCCAAGGCGGCCGCCGCGACCGTCGACTTCGAGGTCGGCGAGTCGGTCACCGTCATGGACGGCCCCTTCGCCACGCTTCCCGCGACGGTGAGCGAGATCAGCGCCGAGTCGCAGAAGCTCAAGGTGCTGGTGTCGATCTTCGGCCGTGAGACGCCGGTCGAGCTGTCGTTCAACCAGGTCTCCAAGATCTGATCCGGGCGCCGGGTCTCGTCGATCCGGCGCCTTGCATACACTGATTAGTCGTCCCCGCCGGCCGGCCGGTCTGAGCGGCCGTGGGGGAGGTCCCGAGAGCGCTCCGCCGCCTTGGCGCGGCGTGCCCTCGGGCGGCTTCCACACCCCTGTGGAAGTCCCGTTCGCAGTTCAGGACCCGGAGTAGGAAATGCCTCCAAAGAAGAAGATCGCGGCCCTGGTCAAGGTCCAGCTTCCCGCCGGCCAGGCCACGCCCGCGCCGCCGGTCGGTACGGCCCTCGGTCCGCACGGCGTCAACATCATGGACTTCGTCAAGCAGTACAACGCTGCGACCGAGGCCCAGCGGGGCAACATCATCCCCGTCGAGATCACCATCTTCGAAGACCGCAGCTTCACCTTCGTCACCAAGACGCCGCCGGCGCCTGAGCTGATCAAGAAGGCCGCGGGCGTCGACAAGGCCAGCGCCAACCCGCACCGCGACAAGGTCGGCAAGCTCACCAAGGAGCAGCTGCGCCAGATCGCCGAGACGAAGATGCCCGACCTCAACGCCAACGACATCGAGGCGGCAGAGAAGATCATCGCCGGCACCGCCCGGTCGATGGGCATCACGATCGCCGACTGACGACCACAGAAAACCGTGGAAGGGCCAGCGCTCGGCCCGCACCACACACTCCTGAAGGAGAAGCAGTGAAGCGCAGCAAGACCTACCGCAAGGCCGCGGACCAGATCGACCGCGACAACCTCTACAGCCCGGTCGAGGCGGCCAAGATCGCCAAGGCGAGCTCGGTCACCAAGTTCGACGCCACCGTCGAGGTGGCCCTGCGCCTGGGTGTCGACCCGCGCAAGGCCGACCAGATGGTGCGCGGCACCGTCAACCTCCCGCACGGCACCGGCAAGACCGCCCGGGTCCTGGTCTTCGCGACCGGTGACCGTGCCGAGGAGGCCCGCGCCGCGGGCGCCGACATCGTGGGCGCCGACGAGCTCATCGAGGAGATCGCCAAGGGCAATCGCCTCAACGAGTTCGACGCCGTCGTGGCCACCCCCGACCTGATGGGCAAGGTCGGCCGCCTGGGCCGCGTGCTCGGCCCGCGCGGGCTCATGCCGAACCCCAAGACCGGCACCGTCACCCCCGCCGTGGGCAAGGCCGTGACCGAGATCAAGGGCGGCAAGATCGAGTTCCGCGTCGACCGGCACGCCAACCTGCACTTCATCATCGGCAAGGCGTCCTTCCCCGAGCGTCAGCTCCTGGAGAACTACGCCGCCGCGCTCGACGAGATCGTCCGTCTCAAGCCGTCCGCGGCGAAGGGGCGCTACCTGAAGAAGGTCACCTTCTCCACGTCCATGGGCCCGGGCATCCCGGTCGACCCGAACGTGACGCGCGGCATCACCGGCGAGCTGGACGCCTGACGTCCTGCTCGTCCCCGGGGGCGCGCGGCGACGGCCGTGCCGCCTGAGGACATCCGACGAAAGGCCCGCACCGTGAGGTGCGGGCCTTTTTTCGTGATGATTCATCGGTTAATCCGCAGGTGAGCGGCTGTTTTCCGATCGGGGCGCCTCTTGTGCGCGTTATCGATGCTCATTCTCCGCCGCACAGGGTAGGGGCAGCACGTAGGGTGAAAAAGACTTTTGGGGGAAACAGAAGGGTTACCCAGTGAAGCGGCGTATCACTCCCGCGGCCGTGGCCGTCGGTTCGGCCATGCTCATCGCGGTTTCGGCATGCAGTCAGTCCCCGCAGCCCGTCCAGAACCTCGGCGCGGTCCGGCTCTCGGCGAGCGAGACCCTGCAGCAGAGCGCCAAGAGCGCCGAGGACGTCTCGTCCTACCGGGCGCAGCTCGCGCTGGACTTCGGCACGTCCAACGAGGGCTCCGGGTCGGTCAAGGGCTCGATGGTGGTCCACCAGAAGCCCCAGCTCGCCTCGGACGTCACCCTCGACCAGATCAACGTGCGCGGCCAGGACGTCCCCGGCGGCGCGCGGATCATCCTCGTCGGGCAGACCGCCTACATCAAGGTCGACATGCTCAACAAGCTCGTCGGCGGCACCAAGCCCTGGATCAAGCTCGACCTCACCCAGGCGGGCAAGGAGGCCGGCGTGAACGTCGACCAGTTCCTCGCCCAGGCCCAGCAGATGGACCTGCAGAGCAGCGTCCGCCTGCTGACCAGCTCCAAGGACGTCGCCAAGGTCGGCAGCGAGACGGTCGGCGGCGTGGACACCACGCACTACAAGGGCACCTTCACGGTCGCCGAGGCGGTCAAGCTGCTGTCGCCGGAGGTGCAGCAGCGCGTCCAGGGGCAGCTCACCGAGGTCAAGGACATGAAGTTCGACGCCTGGATCGACGCGCAGAACCTCCCGCGCAAGGTCGAGATGAACGGCGGTGCCAACACCGGCACCTTCAAGCTGACCACGCTGTTCACCTCGTTCAACGAGGCCGCCGAGGTCACCGCGCCTCCGGCGGACCAGGTGGGCGACCTGCCGAAGCGCCTGAACGGCACGGACGGGGCCGCCGGCGGCACCACGAGCTGACGACCCGGCCCCCGCTCCGGCAGGGGCCGGCGAAGGTGGCACGCGCGGCCGGCCCGGTGGGCCGGCCGCCATCGGCCACCGGCCGGCTCCGTCCGCCGGTGGCCGCCACGGCTCCCGGGCGTCGTGTTCGCCCGGTGGCCGCGTGGCCCGGCCGGCCGTCGAAAGGCCGTGCCGGACCGCGCGGCACGCGGCGAGTTGGCATGGTGGGCAAAGCCCAGGTAGTCTGTTCTACGCCGAAGACCGCCGGTCGTCGCCGAGCTCCTCATGGCTCGGTGGCCCAAGGTTCCACAGTCGTGGAAGGCCCGCGTAGGCGTGGTGCGAGTTCTCATATGGTTCTCGTGCGGACATATCGTTCCGCGCGATTTTCTGTGTGTGAGCCCCGAGCGTCTACGCTTCGGGGCTTTTCCGCTTTTACAGGACTTTTGGGCCCTTCGCCGGTGGCACATCTGGAAGGAGGCCCATGGCGAAGGCGGAAAAGGCGACCGCGGTCGAAGAGCTCAAGGATCGGTTCGAGAGCTCCAGCGCCGCCGTCCTGACCGAGTACCGCGGTCTCACCGTGGCGCAGCTCAAGGAGCTGCGCGTCACGCTCGGTGGGAATGCGAAGTTCGCCGTGGCGAAGAACACGCTGTCCAAGATCGCGGCCAACCAGGCCGGGGTCAGCTCCCTGGACGATCTGTTCCAGGGGCCCACCGCGATCGCGTTCGTCACCGGCGACGTGGTCGAGGCGGCCAAGGGTCTGCGTGACTTCGCCAAGGCCAATCCCCTCCTGGTCATCAAGGGCGGTGTCGTCGACGGCAAGTCGATGAACCCGGCCGAGATCGCGACGCTCGCCGACCTGGAGTCGCGCGAGGTCCTGCTCGCGAAGCTCGCGGGTGCGCTGAAGGCCAAGCAGTCTCAGGCCGCCGCCACGTTCAACGCGCTGCCCACCCAGCTCGTCCGCCTCGCCGAGGCCCTGCGCGAGAAGCGCGCGGCCGGTGGTGCGGAGGCCGGTGCGGACGCCGCCGCGGACGCTGCCGAGTAGTTCCGGCGCGAAAGCGACCAAAGCAGGGGATTGCGGAGCAAACCGCGGTCCGATTCACGTTTTGCAATTCATTTGGAGGAACCACTCATGGCGAAGCTCAGCACCGACGAGCTGCTCGACGCGTTCAAGGAGATGACCCTCCTTGAGCTCTCCGACTTCGTGAAGCTCTTCGAGGACACCTTCGACGTCAAGGCCGCCGCCCCCGTCGCGGTCGCCGCCGCCCCGGGTGCCGGTGGTGGCGCCGCCGCCGCCGAGGAGGCCGAGGAGCAGGACGAGTTCGACGTCATCCTCGAGGCCGCCGGCGACAAGAAGATCCAGGTCATCAAGGAGGTCCGCGCGCTCACCAGCCTCGGCCTCAAGGAGGCCAAGGACCTCGTCGACGGCGCGCCGAAGCCGCTGCTCGAGAAGGTCAACAAGGAGGCCGCCGAGAAGGCGAAGGCCGCCCTCGAGGGCGCCGGCGCCACCGTCACCGTCAAGTGACCTCGCGCCTCTAGTTTCACCAGCTCCACGAGAAGGGGCGGGTTCACCCTGGTGCCGGGTGGCCCGCCCCTTTCGCGTTCCCGGAGAATCCTCGCCTGCGCTTTCCGCTGCGCCCGGCGCCTTCCTCGCCCGTGCCGCGTGCGGATCCCTCGCTCCGCGGCAGGGACTTCCCGCCCCGGCGGTGGCGGACATTTCCGGGCGGTCCCGTACGGGGGAATGCGGATGATCGCCCATCTGGATCTTGATACCGGGTTATGATCCGGCGAACCGTCCAGCGACCGAATCCCGCTCCGGGCGGGGTCCATGCCGTCGTGGCGCCACGGGGCGCCGTCCGCGCGATGGGAGGGAACTGGTGGCGCTGCACGCGGCTCGCTCCCGCCGCAGATCGCGCCTCCTGGTGCCGCTCGCCCTTCTCGCGCTCGTCGTGGCTTTGGGCGCGGCCTGGGTGCGCGTCGGCGACGAGCTGGACCAGGCGCGCGCGTCGGCCCTCGACCGCCTGGCCGCCGTGCAGGCCGCCAAGAGGTACGCCCTGACGCTGATGGCCCTCGACTACCGCACGGTCGACCGCGACGTGGCGCGCGTCATGGACGTCTCCACCGGCCAGGCCCGCGAGGAGTTCGCCCGGCAGGCCCAGGGGCTGAAGGACACCACGCGCCGCAACAAGGCCGTGCAGACCGGGGTCGTGCGGGCGGCCGGCCTCGCCTCCATGAACGAGCCGGGGAACACCGCCCGGGTGCTGATCGTGGCCGACTCGGTGATCCGCTGGGACGGGACGCGCACCGCCCCGCAGGAGCGCTTCTACCGCTGGAGCGTCGAGGTGACCAAGGTGGGGGAGGGCTGGTCGGTGTCCAGGCTGGAGCAGGTCGCGTGAGCGGCGAGGACGCTCACGCGACCCTGGAGGGCGGTGCGCCGCCCCGGACGCGGTCCTGGCGTCGTGTGACCGCCGTCGCGCTGCTGGGGCTCCTGGCGGCCGTTCTGGCCGTTCTGACGGTCCTGGCCTATCTGCGTCTGCGTGAGCTGCGCGACAGTGAGTCGGCCGCCGCCGAGGCGCTCGCGGCCGCGCGGGCGTACGCGCCGGACATGCTGTCCTACGACTACCGGACGGTCGAGGCCGACCTCGCCCGCGCCAGGGGGTACGCCACCGGCAACCTGGCGGGGCACTACGGCGAGTTGTCGCGCGTCCTGGTGCCGGTGGTCAAACGCGAGCAGACCGTGCAGCAGGCGGCGGTGGCCGCGGCGGCCGTGGAGTCGGCGACGCCTGACCGCGTGCAGGTGTTGCTGTTCATGAACATGGGAACGACGAGGTTGCTGCCGGGCGACGAGCAGCCCCACAAGCAGGTCGTCCAGAACCGCGCCCGGTTCGTGCTGGTCAAGGGGCAGGAGCACTGGCTGGTGTCCGAGTTGTCGACCTTGATTGGAAATGCCCCGGGCGGCTGAGCCGCAGGTCACGGCCGGCTTGGAGCTCCGGGCGTGTCGGGTTATTAAATCGTTAGCAAAGCTTCGGTTTGTGAAACGCGAGTGGTGGGCAAGACAAAGGGCACGACAGTGTCGTGAGGCGGCAAGCCTTCGACCCTCCGTGTGACTGAGCGTTAGCCGATCCGCATCGCGGGTATCGTCTGGACCCGGCTGCCCGCGCTGTCTCCGGAGGGGAGAAAACCCAGCGTGACGGGCCCTAGGGGCCACGAATCCGGGTCTATGGGCTTGACGTTTCGCCGCTGACGGGCGATGCTGCGTCCAGTGTTGGGTGCGCAGAGCGAGACTGAGTGGACAGGTGTATGCCCATCGGCTACACTGCCCCTTTGCGCTGCCCTTTGACGACCCGCTTCTCTAGGTAACTTTGATGCATGGTCGTCTGGCGTGCGTGTAGTCAGTCCGCGAGCCCTCGGAAGGACATCTGTTGGCAGCCTCGCGCAACGCCTTCGCCGTACCCGCCGGTCCCCGTCGCGTGTCTTTCGCGCGCATTCAGGAGCCGCTCGAAGTTCCCGATCTTCTCGCCCTG
>NZ_BMNT01000080.1:7959-10861 GCF_014646695.1 Sphaerisporangium melleum | reverse complement strand
GCGACGGTCCTGCTGTCCGGGCTGGAGCGCGTCACCCGCTGCGGGCTGTCGAACGTCGCGGAGAAGCTGATCGAGCCGGGTGTGTCGGCGGTGAGCCGGATGGCGATGACCTGGTCGGGTGCGCTGGCGAACGTCTCGCGGCGGAAGCGCACCCCGTTCTGGACGTAGGTGGTGGACGTGGTGGCGGTGGTGAGGTCGAGCTGCCGGTTGTACTCCGAGACGCCGGCGGTGCCGCCGGGGAAGGTCAGCCGCAGGTTGCCGACGGTCTGGTAGGCGAGCTGGCCCGCGGGACTGCCCAGCATGTTCTGGTCGATCAGCGTCTGGGCCTGGCTCCACTGGTTCTCGAAGACCAGCCGCTGGATCTCCGGCAGCGCCGCCGCGCCCTTGGTGTTGCTCTGGTCGTACGGCCCACCGGCCCAGACGGTGTCCTCGTTGAGCTGCAGGCGCTCCTGGTCGACATTGCCGAACACCATCGCGCCGAGCCGGCCGTTACCGATCGGCAGCGCGCGCAGCCAGTCGGTGCCGGCGCTGCGGTCGTACCACAGCGCCAGGTCGCCGGCGGCGCGCACCTCGGGCGGCGCCACCGAAGCGGCCCGGGCTGCCGCGGTCCACTGCATCGGGAGGAGCAGAGCTCCCGCTCCCGCCGCTCCGAACTTCATCAGTTGCCTTCGCGTCAGGTCTGCCATATCGCTTCTCCAAGCGCGCTCCGGCCTTGCGAGCGGCCGGCACCGCGCCAGTGCGGCGACCAGCTCGGCATCGGCACGAAAGGCGAGCTCAGCGGGGACCGGCGGCATCACGAGGCTGTGTTCTGGGGGGTGATCGTCAAGCTACAAACATTTGATGTATCGGTCAACGGTTGTAACAAATCCCACTAAAAGTCCAGTGATACGCCGCATGCCACTCGGAAACATCCAATGTCTGTGCCGTGTCATCCGCCATGACGGCTCAGTCGCTGAGAGACCATCGCGTGCGGCCCGGGCCGGCGTCCGGCGGACGCGTGACGATTTCCGGCCCTGGGGATGACCATCGCTCGACCTGCTCGCCTAGGCTCTGGGGCGAGAGGTCGGTCATCGAGCGCAGGGGAGCGCGGCCATGGCTGTTCAGGGAATCGTTTCCGCCATCATCGTCGGCATCGTCATCGGGGCACTGGGCCGGCTGATCGTGCCGGGACGGCAGCGCATCGGAATCCTGCTGACCATACTGATCGGCATCGTCGCCGCCCTGGTCGGTACCGCGCTCGCGGCGGGCCTCGGGGTGTCGGACACCAGAGGCATCGACTGGATCGAGCTGATCATCCAGATCGTCCTGGCCGGCGTCGGAGTGGCGCTGGTGGCGGGTCTGGCCGGAAGACGCCGCGGCTGAGGCGGCTCTCCGGGCTGAAGGCCGGGCGTTCGCGCCGCTGGGTGGGGAACCCGGCGGTGCGGGCGCCCGGAGCGCACGCCGTCGTCCCTGGATAGGGTCGGCTCCGTGAACGGCCAGGAGATCGGACCCCGGCCGGTGGAGATCGTGGCTCTGCACGTCTCGCCGGTGCACGCCTACGAGGGACGCCCGGCCGACGGCCCGCGCCCCGATCCGGCCCCCGCCGCACGCGACCACGTCTCCGTGCGGGCGGGCCTCGGGCTGGTGGGCGACCGGTACTTCAATCATCGCGCCCATCGGGAGGCGGCGGTCACGGTGTTCGCGGCCGAGGCGCTGGACGATGTCGCCCTGCGCCTGGGACTGGCCACGCCGCCCGATCCGCTGCTCCTGCGCCGCAACATCGTCCTGCGCGGCTTTCCCGTCGACGAACTGGCCTCCGGGCGCGGGCCGGACGGCACACCCTTCGGTGGCGCGGTGTTCGGCCTGGACTCCGGCGACGGCGAGGTGCGCTTCCAGGCGTACCGTCCGGCGAACCCCTGCGCCTGGATGGACGTCGTGCTCGCCGCGGGCGCGTTCCGCGCGCTGCGCGGCCACGGGGGAGTGCGGTGCGTCCCGCTCGACGACGGCGGGCTCCGCCTCGGCCCGGCGATCCTGACGGTGCACACCTTCCCGCGCAGCGACTCCGCGCCACCCGATGAAAGATACACAGACATCCTATGTCCGGGCTGCAGCCGGGATGGGGGCCGGTAAGTTTTCGGAGCCTGCGGCGGAGTTTTCGGAAAAGGATTTCGGAGGTGCGGCACAGGCGCCGGCGTCGGCGATCGTGTCACTGTTTCCCCAGGTGGAACCGCATCTCGAGATTCGCCTGGTGCTGCCTGTGGCCCGCTCTGCACGGAGGAGCGGCCGGTCGTTTTCCGGCCCTCGGCTGCTCGTGTGCGACCGTTCGCGGTCATCCGGCCCGCCGGAAGGTATGGACATACCGCCTGGGCTGACCTACAAATACATCCAATGTCTGCGTGTGAAGACCTCTTCATCCTGGTGAAACAAGGAGGTCCACGTCTGTGTGCACCGTCTGCGAGGCCGGGTCATCGTGGTCGGTCGATCGCCTCGCCGGAGTCTCCACGCGCTTAGTACCCGCACAGGATCTCCACCCGGCCCACTCCCGGCGAACGGCACTCGCCGGGCGGGGCCGACCTCACAAGATTCCCTCGTTCTGAGAGGTTCCCTCCCCATGTCCTCGTCATCGTTCCAGTTCAGCCGCCGTAGCCTGCTCGCCGGTGCCGGAGGTGTCGCGGCGGCCGGCCTGCTGGGGATCCGGCCGGCGTTCGCGACCGAAGGCCCGCAGAGCTACACCCCGAGCTGGGCGTCGGTCGACCAGCACCCGCCGGCGCCCGAGTGGTTCCAGGACGCCAAGTTCGGCATCTACTACCACTGGGGGGTCTTCAGCGTCCCGGCCTTCGCCAACGAGTGGTACCCGCGCAACATGTACAACAACGGGTCGGGCGAGAACAACCACCACAAGAGCGTTTACGGTGACCCGTCC
>NZ_BMNT01000080.1:6675-7918 GCF_014646695.1 Sphaerisporangium melleum | reverse complement strand
TGGCCGTACCACAACTTCATCAACGGCGCCCGCGACAAGGCGGGCAACTGGGTGCAGTTCGCGCCGAAGCTCAAGTCGGCCGGCGGCAACTTCGACCCCAACGAGTGGGCGCAGCTGTTCCTGGACGCCGGCGCGAAGTTCGCCGGGCCGGTGGCCGAGCACCACGACGGCTACTCGATGTGGAACAGCAGCGTGAACGAGTGGAACTCGGTGCTCACCGGGCCCAAGCTCGACCTGCTGCGCCTGCACGCCGACGCCATCCGCGGCAAGGGACTGAAGCTGATGGTGTCCCTGCACCACGCCTACAACTTCACCGGCTTCTACCAGTGGGCGCCCACGCAGTCGACCAACTCGCTGAAGAAGCTGTACGGCCAGCTCGACGCGAACACCGAGTACCAGCTCTGGTACGACAAGCTCAGGGAGGTCATCGACGGCTACCAGCCGGACCTCATCTGGCAGGACTTCAACCTGCCCCGTCTCCCCGAGGCGCAGCGGCTGAACTTCCTGTCGTACTACTACAACAAGGCCGTCTCCTGGAACAAGGACGTCGTCGCCACCTACAAGGACGGCTTCAACAACAGGGGCGAGGTCTACGACTACGAGCGCGGCGGGCCGGCGGGCATCCAGACCCCCTTCTGGCTGACCGACGACAGCATCTCCAGCTCGAGCTGGTGCTACACCAACGGCATCGGCTACTACTCGCTCAACGCCATGCTGCACTCGCTGATCGACCGGGTCAGCAAGAACGGCAACATGCTGCTGAACATCGCCCCGATGGCCGACGGCACCATCCCGTCCGGGCAGCGGACGATCCTGCTGGGCATCGGCGACTACCTCAAGCGGTTCGGCGAGTCGATCTACGCCACCCGCGCCTGGGCGGTCTACGGTGAGGGCCCGACGCAGATGGGCGGCGGCTCCTTCGTCACGCCGCGGGCGGGCACCAACACCGACATCCGCTTCACTCGCAACAAGGCCAACACCGTGCTGTACGCGACCGTCATGGGCTGGCCCGGGTCCACGATGCACATCACCACCCTGGGCTCCAACCGGATCAACCTCGGCAACCTGGCCTCGGTGCAGCTGCTCGGCGCCACGGCCGGCCAGTACACCAACCTGCCCACCCGCACCCAGGACGGCAGCGGCCTGCACATCACGATGCCCTCCTCCACCGCCCCGTTCAGCGCTCCGGCGTACGTGGTGAAGCTGACCTTCAACGGCGCCATCCCCAGCCCGGGCAGCGGCC
>NZ_BMNT01000080.1:514-6417 GCF_014646695.1 Sphaerisporangium melleum | reverse complement strand
AGCTGGGGCGACACCGCCAACGGCGCCCTCTGCAAGCAGGCGGCGTGGAACGGCGGCAACAACCAGCAGTGGCGGCTCAACGACATGGGCAACGGCCGCTACCAGATCGTCAACCGCGGCACCGGCACCGCCCTGGACAGCGGCGGCTCCACCACCGCCGGCGCCAACGTGAAGCTGTGGGCGGTGGGTTCCAGCACCAACCTGCAGTGGACCATCACCACGGTCTGACCTGGCTCCGCTCCCCCCAAGGCCCGGGCCCGGCCGCCGATGGCGGCCGGGCCCGGGCCGGCGCGTGCCGGGGTGGCGGGGCGCCCGCACGCCCAGGGCTCCAGTGGCCGCGGGCCGCCGTAGAAGATCTTCAGCCTGCGGGGGCGAGGGGCGGGAAGGGGACGGTGGTCGACTCGCGTACCACCAGGTGGCAGGGCATGGCGTGGCGGCCGGGGGAGGGGGCGCCGTTGATCGCGGCGAGGAGCTTCTCGGCGGCCGACCTGCCGAGCCCTTCGAGGTTCATGTCGATGCTGGTCAGCGGCGGCTGAGCGCCCTCGGTCATCACGTCCCAGTTGTCGAAGCCGACCAGGGCGACGTCCTCGGGGACTCTGCGCCCCGCGGCCCGCAGGGCGTCGCAGACGCCGCGGGCGATCTGGTCGCTGCCGCAGAAGACCGCGTCGAACTCCGCCTGACCGGCGAGCAGGAGGCCGACGGCCTGGCGGCCCCACATCTCGCTCCAGCCGCCGAACAGCGGCGGCATGGCGAGGGACAAGCCTTCCTCGGCCAGGCGCTCGACGGCGGCGGCGGCGCGCACCTGCGCGGAGTTGTGGTGCTCGGGCCCCGTGACGTGCGCGATGCGGGTGCGCCCGATGGCGAGCAGATGGTCGATCGCCTTGCGCGCGCCGCCCGCCTCGTCGGGGACGACCGAGCAGTCGGCGGGGTCCGCCGAGGCGATGAAGGCGTAGACGACGGGCACCGGGAGGCCGACGCCGATGGGAGGCCGCGCCTCGGTGCGCCGGCCGGTCACGATGATGCCGTCGACCCGCCGGCTGAGCAGGGTCTTGACGTAGTACTGCTCGCGGATGGGGTCGCCGCGCCCGTCGCAGAGGAAGACCGACATCTCCCCGGCGCCCAGCGCGTCCTCGGCGCCCATCAGGACGGGGATGCTGAACCGGCCGATCGTGTCCGTGGTGATCATGCCAACGGTGTAGGTGCGGCCCGAGTGCAGGCTGCGCGCCCCCGCGTTCGCCTCGAAACTGAGCTGCCGGGCGGCGTCCCGTACGCGCTTGCGGGTCTCCTCGCGGAGCGATCCGCGCCCGTTGAGCGCCTTGGAGGCCGTGCCGACCGACACCCCGGCCAGCGCCGCGACATCGGCGATCGTGGCGTGACGCTCCAGTTTCCCCACGTTTCCTCCGCTTTCCGACAGTGTTGCCTTGTTTCACTGTATAGCCCGGCGGACCACGCCTCCCGCACCCGTGTAACAGCACGGAAACATGCTATTGACCCTCCTGGAGGGCGTTGGTAGCGTGGCGGCAATCGTTTTCCTAGTTTCCTTTCCGGTCACGCCACCCCCTCCTGGTGTCCTCGTCCGCGGTCCCCGGCGATCCATCCGGCCCGGTCCGTGCGTACCGTCAGGACAAAGTGTGCCGCGATCGCGGGGAGACCTCCACGCCCTCGAAACGAGAGATCGGAATGACCGAGCAGAAACTGTCGGACGCCCCCGCGGCCCCCGGCGTGGCGCGGACCGCGGAACCCGCCCCGCCGTCCACCCTGCCGGGCCCCGCCGGGCCGGCCGTCCCCGGACCGGACGCCGTCTCGGCGCTGCGCCCCCTCGGCCTGGACCAGGTGCGCCTGACGCCTGAGGGCCTGCTCGGCGACTGGCGGCGGCGCAACTCCGCGGAGACGCTGCCGCACTGCGTGGACAACCTGCACGGCAGCGGCAACATCGGCAACCTGCTGGCCGCCGCGGGAGAGGGCGAGCAGTCGTTCGCCGGCATGTGGTTCGCCGACTCCGACGTGCACAAGACGCTGGAGGCGGCCCTGTGGGAGCTCGGCACCTCTCCCGATGACACCCGCCTGGCGGCGTTCGCCGCGGACACGGTCGCGCTGCTGGCCCGCGTCCAGGGCCCCGACGGCTACCTCAACTCCTACTTCACCATCGCCGAGCCGGACGCCCGGTGGCGCAGGCCCGAGTGGAGCCACGAGCTGTACTGCGCCGGGCACCTGATCCAGGCCGGGGTCGCCGCCGGCCGCGCCGGTGTCCAGCCCGGCCTGCTGACCATCGCCCGGCGCTTCGCCGACCTGCTCGTCGAGCGGTTCGGGCCGGACGGGGTGTCCGAGGTGTGCGGGCACCCGGAGATCGAGACCGCGCTCGCCGAGCTGTACCGGCTCACCGGCCACCGGCCCTACCTCGACCTGGCCCGCCGCTTCCTCGACCTGCGCGGCCGGGGGCTGCTCGGCCCGGGCCGCTTCGGCCCCCGCTACTACCAGGACCACGTGCCGGTGCGGGAGGCCCGCGAGGTCGCCGGGCACGCCGTGCGCCAGCTGTACCTGCTGGCCGGCATGACCGACGTCGCCGTGGAGACCGGCGACCTCGCCCTGCTGGACGCGGCCGAACGGCTGTGGGACGACGCCTTCCACACGCGGACCTACGTCACCGGCGCGCACGGCGCCCACCACCGCGACGAGGCGTACGGCGACCCGTACGAGCTGCCGCCGGAGCGCGCCTACGGCGAGACCTGCGCGGCCATCGCGAGCTTCCAGTGGAACTGGCGGCTGCTGCTGGCCACCGGCCGGGCCCGGTACGCCGACGAGATGGAACGCGTGCTGCTCAACGCGATCGCCCCCGCGGTGTCCGCCGACGGCAGGAACTTCTTCTACGCAAACCCCCTCCAGGTGCGCACCGGGCACGTCGGCTCCGGCGAGGAGGCGACGACGCACCGTCTGCCCTGGTACTCGTGCGCGTGCTGCCCGCCCAACATCGCCCGCCTCATGGCGTCGCTGCCCGGCTACCTGGCCACCGCCGACGAGCGCGGCCTGCAGGTCCACCTGTACGCCGACGCCTCCCTCACCGTGCCGGTGGCCGGCCGGACGGTCGCGGTGGAGATGCGCACCGCCTACCCCTGGCAGGGCCGGGTCGAGCTGACCATCGACGGTGAGGGCTCGAAGGGCGGCGCCCGGTGGACGCTCGCGCTACGCGTGCCGGGCTGGTGCGATGCGCACACGGTGAGCGTGGACGGCGCGCGGGCCGAGGCCACGGTACGGGACGGCTACCTCCGGCTGACCCGTGTGTGGACCCCGGGCACGCGCGTCGTCCTCGACCTCGGCATGCCCGTACGGCAGGTGAGCGCGCACCCGCGCGTCGACGCCGTCCGCGGATGCGTCACCCTCGCGCGCGGGCCCCTGGTGTACTGCGTCGAGCAGGCCGACCTGCCCGCCGGCGCCGTCCTTGAGGACGTGCGGCTGGACCCGGCCGCGCCGATCACGGCCACCCGCTGGGCGGACCTGCCCGGCATCCCGGTCGTCCTCGAAGCGCGCGGCGTACTCGCCGACGCGGGGGAGGACCTCTACACCGCCGGTG
The DNA here is from genome assembly GCF_014646695.1 of Sphaerisporangium melleum. GTDB lineage: Bacteria > Actinomycetota > Actinomycetes > Streptosporangiales > Streptosporangiaceae > Sphaerisporangium > Sphaerisporangium melleum. The sequence continues at coordinate 2,849 of NZ_BMNT01000080.1, read as the reverse complement.
CCGAGCGTGAGCGGGCGGGCGCGCCGCTCACGCTCACCGCGGTGCCGTACTTCCTGTGGGGCAACCGGACCGAGGGCCCGATGCGGGTCTGGATTCCGCTCGCCACCGCCGGATGATCGCGGCGGGCCGTGCCGGTGCGCACCGGCACGGCCCGCCTGAGTGGGACCGCCCGCGGCGCTGCGCCGGTTCGGGGCGGGCCGGTCCCCTGCCACCTCCCGCTCACCCCCCATCTGAGCATCAGAAACAGCGAGGTAGTTCATGCGCAGACCCCGAATGATCCCGCGCGCGATCGGCCTGACCACGGCGCTGCTCGCCGCGGGACTCGGCGGACTCGTCCCGCTCGCCCCCGCCGAGGCGGCCGGGAGCACCCTCACGGTGAACGTGGCCCAGCCGTTCCGGCCGGTGACCCACGTCGCGGCGGGCGGCCTGTACGGCCTGGCGGAGAACGGCAGGCCCGCCGACTCCACCCTGCTGCCGCTCAAGGTCAACTCCCTGACCCAGCCCGCCCCCGGGGTGGGGCAGCGGCCCAACGGGCAGCCACCCGGTGGCGATGCGCTGCTGGTGGCGCCGCAGGCCACCCGGGTCGGCGCCGGTGAGTTCATCCGGATGCCCGACATCTACCCCAACTTCCCCTACCAGTGGGTGAGCTGGAACGACTGGCTGGCCAAGGTGGACACCATGGTCCGCGCCCGGCTGAACGCGACCTCGGTGACCAACGTGATCGGCTGGGAGCTGTGGAACGAGCCGGACTGGACATGGAACACCTCGGCCGCGGGCTCCTTCAACGACGGCTGGGTGCGCACCTTCCGGGCCGTCCGGGCGCTGGACACCTCGACGCCGATCGTCGGGCCGAGCATCGCCTACTACAACCGGACCTGGCTGTCGTCGTTCCTCAGCAACGCGAAGGCCACCAGCACGCTGCCCGACATCATCTGCTGGCACGAACTGGGCAGCCCGAACAACATCGCGGCCAACATCGCCGACTACCGCGCGCTGGAGTCCTCGCTCGGCATCAGCCCGCGCCGCATCTCCATCAACGAGTACGCGGCGACCAGTGAGGTGGACGTCCCCGGCCGCGTCGCCAGCTACGTCTCCAAGTTCGAGCGGACCGGCGTCGAGTCGGCGCACCGGGCGTTCTGGTACGAGTACGGCACGATGAACGGCCTGGTGGTCAACAACAACCAGCCCACCGGCACCTGGTGGCTGTACAAGTGGTACGGCGACATGGCGGGCCGGATGGTCACCACCACCCCGGCCAACCAGACCGCGCTGGACGGCTTCGCCGCCTACGACGCCACCCGCAAGATCGTCAATGTGGTCTTCGGCAACGAGTCGGGCACCAACAACGTCCGGGTCACCGGCATCGGCGCGCTCGGCTCCTCGGTCCGGGTGACGCTGCAGTCGACTCCGTCCAATGGCCGCTTCACCGCGGTGACGGCGCCCACCACGATCTCCACCAGCACCTACACCGTCACCAATGGCGAGATCAACGTCTCGGTGCCCACCATGTCGGCCACGAGCGCCTACAATCTGGTGGTCCAGCCGGTCAGTGGCGTGCCCTCCTACCAGCAGCGGTACGAGGCGGAGAACGCGTCGGTGTTCCGCGCCCAGCGGCTGACCGCCTCCAGCGCGTCCGAGGGCGGCTACGTCGGGCGCATCGACAACAACACCAGCACACACCGTACCGACAGCTACGTGGACTTCGTGGTGAACGTGCCCACGGCCCGCGCGTACACGATGACCATCGGCTACGCCAACGCGACCGGGGCGACCTCCACCCAGGGTCTCGCCGCCAACGGCGGCGCCTGGAGCACCGTCAGCTATCCGCCGACCTCCGCCTGGGGACAGTTCGGCGCGACGGTGAACACCAGCGTCACCCTGCAGGCGGGCTACAACGTGATCCGCCTGGCCAAGGGCTCGCCCGGCTTCGCCGGCGGCACCGGTTACGCGGAGCTGGACTACATCCAGCTCACCTGATGTGTCCGCGCGCGGGTTCGCATCCTGACCGTGCGAACCCGCGCGGGGCGACCGATGGACCTGGCCGGTGCTCCGGCGTTCGAAAGGAAGAGACACGATGGAAAGACGCGATATGCGACGGCGGTGCCTGGGCGCGGCCCTCGCCCTCACGCTGGCGGGCGGTGCAGCGGCGTGCTCGTCCGCACCCTCCCCCTCCGGTTCCTCCGGTACGGATACCGGCCAGGCGCAGGCCGGTGGCGGTACGTACACCATCTGGGATCCGTATCCGCAGTTCGATGATTCTTCTGACTGGGTGAAGCTGCTGCAGGGGTGTGGCTCTCAGGCGGGGGTGTCGGTGAAGCGGGCGGGGTTCGATACG
>NZ_BMNT01000080.1:0-464 GCF_014646695.1 Sphaerisporangium melleum | reverse complement strand
ACGGATCTGACGAACAAGGCGTTGCTGGCGGCGCAGCAGGGCAATTCGGCGGATGTGCTGATCGTGGACAATCCGGTGGTGTCGACGCTGGCGGAGGCGGGGGTGTTGACGACGACGGAGGAGAACAGGCTGGACACCTCGGCGATCGCGCCGAATCTGCTGGCGGCGGGGCAGAGCGGGGGTAAGAGCTACGGGGTGCCGATCGGGGCGAATACTCTCGCTCTGTATTACAACGTGGGGGTGTTGAAGAAGGCGGGGGTGGATGTCGGGTCGGTGAAGGACTGGGCGTCGTTGACGGCGGCGCTGGTGAAGGTGAAGGCGGCGGGGAAGAAGGGGATCACGTTCTCGGCGATCGGGACCGAGGAGGGGAGTTTCCAGTTCCTGCCGTGGTTCTGGGGGTCGGGGGCGTCGCTGTCGAAGCTGGATTCGGCGGAGGGGGTGTCGGCGGCCGCTTTGTGGGCGGA
>NZ_BMNT01000079.1 GCF_014646695.1 Sphaerisporangium melleum | reverse complement strand
TACTTGATGACGGGCCGGGTGTTGGTGTTGGAGTCGAAACTGTCGGACAGGGTGAAGTCCAGCACCCCGTAGTCGATCGGGTCCGGGGGAGCCTGGGACGCCACGATGGCATCGACGATGATCTTCGCGTCGCCGGCCTGCGGCTGGTAGCGGTCCGGATACGCCGACACCTGCACGGCCTGGCAGATCTCGCCGATCGGCGCGGTCAGCCACTTCTCGTCGGGGTACTTCGACTGCATCTTCTTCAGGAAGGCGTTGGTCGCCCAGTCCGGGTTCAGCCGCTGGGACACCGTCCCCCAGGAGGCCCGCTGCTGGAACAGCCCGAGGCTGTCGTGGTCGAGTTCCTCGCTGATGTTGTCGATGCTCGACTCCACGATGGTGGTGGTGATGGCGATGACGGCGGCCCTGAGATTGAAGCCCCGGTCGCGCACCGCCTTGACCACCATCCGCGCGCAGGACACGCGGTAGGCCGACATGTACCCCTTCATCTTGGCCTTCAGCGAGCCGTTGAGCTGCGCCGCGAGGGCGGAGTCGGTGGAGGTGGTGCCGCTCGGGTCGCACGCGGCGAGGGCTCGCTGCGCGGCCACGTCACTGGCCTTCGCGCTGGGCGCCGGGGTGGGGCCGGCGGCCAGGGCGGCAGGCGCGACCAGCAGGCTGCAGGCCATCGCCATGGCGGTGAGCCCGGCGAGCCGGAGGGCGCCACGGCCGGGACGCGAGGGGGATGCACTCATCGGATGCCTCATTTCGGGACAGATTTGATCTGGCGCCGAAAGAGTGCGGCCGCGCGCTCCAATCCTGCTGTAAATCCGTTGTAGGCCGCTCTACAGAGCGGCGTCCTCCGGTGTGGACACGGCTTCGCGCGGAGCGAGTTCCGCGTGCTCGCGGGAGCCGTGCGCCCGGAAGATCTCGACCGCCTCCGCCCGCGCGCTCTCGGCCGCGGCCCGCCGGTCCCGCTCCTCGTACAGCAGGGCCAGGTCGCGCAGGGTCCGGGCGCGGAACAGCGGCAGCCCCAGTTCCTCCCATTGGCGTACCGACTCCGTCAGGCAGCCCTCCGCCTCCTGGAGCCGCCCGACGGCCAGGTGCAACTCGCCCAGCGTGCGCAGAGTGATCGCCTCGCCCCACCGGTCGCGCAGGGCCCGCACGTCGGTGAGGATGCCCTCCAGTTCGGGCAGCGCCTCATCGCACCTGCCCTGCCGGAGCCACGCCTTGGCACGCGTGCGCAACGCGTAGCACTCCAGCAGCCGCTCACCCATGCCGCCGAAGATGTGCGCCGCCTGCTCGCTCAGCCGCTCCGCTTCGGCGTGCTCTCCCCTGGCCAGGTGGTGCAGGGCCATGGTGCGCAAGGTCAGCGCCTCACCTCGCCGGCTGCCCGATCCGCGGTACAGCGCGAGCGCGTGGTCCAGGTCCTTCCAGGCGCCGTCCAGGTCGCCCTGTTCCAGCCGGACCGACCCCGCCAGCCGCTGCACGTGAGCGAGGGCGGCCCCGTCGCCCTGGTCGTGCCACATCGCCCGAGCGCTGTCGAGGTAGTGGAGCGCCTCGCGCAGGTGTCCCCGTTCGCGGCAGACGGTGCCCATGCCGGTGAGGATGGCGCACTCTCCCCGCAGGTCCCCGGCGGCGCGGAACATCGGGAGTGCCTGGCCGAAGTAGTCCTGGGCCTCGGCGTAGCGGTCCTGCTCGTACCGCAACTGGCCCAGCTCCGCGAGCAGCGTCGCCTGTCCGGCGGTGTTCCCCTTGCGCCGCGCGACCGACAGTGCGGCGTCGTGCGTACGGCTCCAGGCGGTGAACTGGTTCTCCACGGCGAAGGCGGAATGACAGAGCGCGGAGGCCAGCTCGACCGCGGCCTCGTCGAGGTCCAGCGCCGCCGCCAGTTCGACGCCGACGACGAGCGGCTCCTCCTCGATGCGGAACCATGTGTGGGGGGCCGCCAGGACGGCCCGCGCGGCCTCCGGATCGATGGGGACGGTGAGCCGGTACGACTCGCGCACCGCGATCGTGCCCGACGGTTCGACGGCGCGCACCTTCGACAGCAGCCAGAGCCAGCCGCCGAGCACCCGGGTGACCGCGGTGACCCGCGCCTGCCCCGGGTCCTCGGCCTCGGCGCGCTCGCGGGCGAACAGCCGGATGAGATCGTGCAGCCGGTAGCGCACCTGCCCGATCGCGTCCACACCGTCGACCTCGACGAGTGAGGCGTCCACCAGCTGTTCAAGCTGCCGCTCGGCCTCCTCCAGGCTCGCCCCGGTGGCGGCCGCCGCGACCCAGGCGGGGAAGTGCGGAAGACCGAGCAGGCCGAGGTACCGCAGCGCCCTGCGGACCGAGTCGGTCAGCAGCTCGTAACTCAGGGCGATGCCGGCGCGGACCTCCTGGTCCCCCACGGCGAGCTCGTCGAGCCGTCGCCGCTCATCGGCGAGGCGGTCGGCCATCAGTTTGACCGACCACTGCCGGCGCGAGGCGAGCCGGGCCCCGGCGATGCGGATCGCGAGGGGCAGGTACCCGCACTGCCGTACGATCATCCGCGCCGGCTCGGCCTCCGCGGTGACGCGGTCGGCGCCGGCGACGTGGGACAGCAGGGCGAGCGCGGCGTCGACCGTCAGTGTGCCGAGTTCGGTCGGGACGGCACCGGCCAGGCTCGGCAGCTTGTTGCGCGAGGTGATCAGTACGGCGCATCCCGCCGAACCGGGCAGCAGCGGGCGCACCTGGCGTTCGGTGGCCGCGTCGTCGAGCACCACCAGCACGCGGCGGCCGGAGAGCAGGGTGCGATAGCGGTTGACCCGCTCCTCCAGGGTCGGGGGCAGCTCCGGCGCGGGCGTGCCCAGCTCGCGCAGGAGGCGGCCCAGCACCTCCTCGGGCGTCGCCGGCAGTTCGGTGGTGCCGCGCAGTTCGGCGTAGAGCTGGCCGTCCGGATAGTGCTCGGCCATGTCGTGGGCCACCCGTAACGCGAGGGTCGACTTGCCCGTGCCACCGGCGCCGAGGATCACGCAGACCGGCATGGCGGACGGCCGGGTCAGCGCCGCCCGCAACAGGACCGTCTCCTCGGCTCGGCCGGTGAAGTCGGGGATGACCGGAGGCAGTTGGTACGGCCTGGTCCGCTCGGGAGCGGTCCTTTCGGTGCCGGTCCTCCCGCCGCCCGTGCTCGTCGCCGCCGGGCCCGTGGGCGCGGGGGTCTGCGGCCGGCGCGTCCGGGAGCGGTGCTCGGGGGACGGCCGCGGGTCCCCGCGCAGGATGCCCTCGTGCAACCGCCGCAGTTCGGGACCGGGATCGATGCCGAGCTCCTCGGCGAGAGCCTCCACGCCCTGCCGGTAGACCGCCAGGGCGTCGCCCCGCCGCCCGAGTTCGTTCAGGGTCGCCATGAGGTCGTAGCGCAGGCGCTCGTGGGTGGGATGGCGGGCGACCAGGGCGGTCAGCTCGCCGATCACCTGCTCGTGCAGGCCGAGCCGCAGGTCCGCGGAGATGCGCTCCTCGGTCACGGTGAGCCGTAACTCGTCCAGGCGCCGTGCCTCCGCGAGCAGGAAGGAGTCGCCGATCCCGCCGAGGGCGGGACCGCGCCACAGCGCGAGGGCGGCGCGAAGGCGCTCGGACGCCTCTTCGTGCCGCCCCTCGGTGGCCGCGCGCCGTCCTTCGGCGGCGAGGGTCTCGAACCTGGAACGGTCGACGGTGCCGGTGGGGACGTCCGCCAGGTAACCCGCCCGGTGGGACACGATGACCGGTGGCATGCCCGCGCGTTCGAACGATCGGCGCAGCGACGAGATGTACGTCTGCAGCACGGCCCGGGAGGTCTCCGGGGGATCGGTGCTCCAGATGGCCTCGATGAGCCGTTCGGCCCGGACCACGTGGCCTTCGTCGATGAGCAGAGCGGTCAGCGCAGTGCGCGGTTTCGCCCCGCCGAGAGGGACCTGCCGGCCACCGTTCCAGACCTCTATGGGGCCGAGGAGGCGGAATTCCATGTACTCCTCCAGCGAGGGCTCCCTGACGACTCCCGGATACGGAAAGCCGTGGACGGCCTCCGCCCACGCAACGGTGGCGAACGCCTCGGGAGTTCCCCCTGACCGTTATCCCCCTATGCGGTGGGTGCCAGATTAGATGATCCGGCAGGTGATCGACAGGGCCGGCGATCACGGTGCCGGCGTCCAAGGGGCGATAGGGGGCGGCTCCGGCATCCGGGAGCCGCCCGCTCATCGGCCAGGGGTCAAGGGGAGGTGCAGGTGGGGGTGGGGGCGGGGTTGCTCCCCGTCCAGGTGCCGTTGAAGCCGAAGGCGGTGGAGGCACCCGCGCCCAGGTCGCCGTTGTAGCTCATGTTCCGCACCGTGACGGCGCCGCCGGTCTGGCTCAGGCCGCCGTTCCAGAGCTGGCTGATCGTCTGGCCGCCGGCGAACGTCCACCTGACCGTCCAGCCGCTCAGGGCCGCGGCGCCGGTGTTGCGGACCGTGACCTCGGCGCCGAAGCCGCCGGGCCAGGAGTTGGTGATCCGGTACGTCGCGGTGCAGCCGCCCGGCTGCGGGCTGGGGGTGGTCGGCGGCGTGGGCGTCGGGGTGACCGTCGGCGTCGCGCTCGGGGTGGTCGGCGGGGTGGGCATGGGCGTGGTGCCGCTGAGCAGGGCGGCCAGCGCCGGGTACCACTTGGCGGCCATCTTCTGGTCGCCGCCGGCGTTGGGGTGGACGCCGTCGCCGGTGTCGGTGGCGGTGCTGAAACCGGTCCACTGGTCGACGACCACGATCGGCGACGCTGCGGTGCTCTTGGACTGGGCCCAGGCCGGGATGGCGGCGTTGAGGGCCACCACGCGCTGCGCGCACTCGGGGCAGGAGCCGGGGTTCATCGGGATGATCTGCGCGACGAGGATCTTCATGTTCGGGTTGCTCGCCCGCATCTGGTCCACCAGCTTGCCGTACGCGGCGAGGATGGTGCCGGTCGAGCGGTTGCTCCACACGTCGTTGGTGCCGAAGTGCATCATCACGATGTCGGGGCGGGTGGTGGCGAGCCAGCCGGGGAGCTGGTTCTGGTCGGCGACGTTGGTCACCAGCGCGCCGCCGTGGCCCTCGTTGTCGCCGTCGTAGGCCACACCGCAGCCCTGCGGGGGCAGGGTGCCCACCATGTCGACGCCGTAGCCGTCTTGAACGAGCCGGTTGTAGAGCAGGGCTCGCCAGCAGCCGGGCGAGCCGGTGATGGAGTCGCCGAGCGGCATGACCCGTACGGTCGCGGCCCGGGCCGGCACCACGGGGTTGAGCGCCGCGTACGCGAGGAGCCCGAGCATCGCCGTCACGATCGCCAGGAGCGCGCGCCTGGTCGTCATCCTTCACCTCCGTGGTCCGCGTCGCGATGGTAAGGACGCCCGGTCGCACCGAGGAAGGACGCTGCCCTACTTAACCGGTTCGACGTGCGGAAACACGGTCGCGGGCGGTGAAAGTTACACGCCGGGCCGAAGCCAGCCCTCGCGGGCGGCGTGCCAGGCGAGCTGCATGCGGGTCTGGACGCCGGCGGCCTCCATCAGGCCGGCGACGCGCCGCTGCACCGTCCGCTGGCTGAGGCCGAGCTGGGTGGCGATCGATTTGTCCGGTACGCCGGCGACCAGCAGCGAGAGCAGGTACAGGTCGTCGGGGTCGAGGGGGCAGGGGGCGGTCTCCAGCGACAGGCCGCCGTCCATGACGCTCAGCGGGATGGCCCGTTCCCACTGGCTCTCGAACAGGGCCAGCATGGCCTCCATCAGGGTGCCGCCGCGGATCAGCGCCGCGGTCGGCTCGGAGATGCCCGGGTGTGCCACGAGGGTGAGCAGGGCGATCTCCCGGTCGGCGATGGTCAGCCGGACGGGCAGGCGGGGGATGGCGCGGGCGCGCTCGCCGAGCTTGATCGCCTGGGCGACGTCGGCCTGCATGCCGGCCTCTTCCAGCAGCGCCCGCTCGTAGATCACCCGGTAGGCCACGCCGCGGGCGAGGGCGGCCGGTTCGGCGTCGTTCTCGTCGGCGGTCATCGCGACCGGGGCGGCCAGGCAGAAGCCCAGAACCTCCTCGCGGGCGTTGTCCTGCAGGTGGAGCAGGCGTTCGCGCATGGCCGCCCGGTTGGGCAGCACCTCGACGAGCTGGGAGGCGTCCCGCCGGCGGGCGTTGGCGCGGTACTCCTCGGTCAGCTCCTCCAGGGAGCGCCGCGCCCAGTCGAGCGCCTGCTGCCGTCGCAGCAGCGGCGCGCCGAGCGCGATGTCCGGTGCCACGGCGGCGTACCGCCCGGGGGTGACCTCGCGCACGAGGCCCTTGGCCTCCATCGAACGCAGCGCCTCGGCGAGCCGCTCGTCGCCGATCCCTGAGTGTTCGCGCAGCTCGGTGCGGTCGGCCTCGACGGCTGCGATGAGCAACCGGTACGCCAGTTCCTCCACGGAGTTCAGTCCCACCGGATCCAGCATGTTCACCATAATGACATCCCTAATAGGGATATTCGGCCGTATTCCGGACTCACTAGGTGGCATCGCGGCTGGTGAGAGGCCGGGTTGGTCAGGCGTGGCGGGCCGTTTCCTCCGTATCCAGCGTGGTGGTGTCCTCCGCGGGCGCGCCGGGCGCGTCGACCGGGCGCAGCCGTTCCCAGGCGAGGAACACGGCGCCGACGACGATCATCGCCACGCCGGTCCACAGGTTGATCCGCACCCCCTCGGCCTTCTGTACGGCCGCCGCGCCGTCCAGCAGCCCGACGACCGTGAGGATCACTCCGTACAGCAGGAACAGGCCGCCGATGATGCGGCGGATGTCGAACAGCCGGGCCGCGCGCTCGCGGTCGCCCGTGTCGCCGGCGCCGGCCGGGTCCGCCGGGTCGGTGGCGCGGGTCGCGTCCGCGGGGCCGGACGCGTTGGCGGGGTCGTGCATCGGGGGTCTCCGATCTGGGGTGAGGGCTCAGGGGACGGCGGCTCAGATGAACGGGATGTACAGCGCGGCGCCCAGGATGATCGCTCCGGCGCCGAGCAGCACGGGGGAGCGGTACCAGGCCCGGTCCCCGGCCAGGGTGTCGTCGGCGAGCGAGGCGTCGCTGAGCCCGTACACCAGGCCGCGCAGCTCGCGTTCCGGCTTCGGCGCCGTCATCAGGGTGACGACGACCGAGACCAGCGCGTCCACGACGAACGCGATGCCGGCGCCCCAGAAGGAGGCGTTCAGCTCGGTGCCGAAGTTCAGCAGGCCCGCCTTGAACGCGATGTAGGACGCGAACGCCGCGACGGTGCCGGTCAGCAGTCCCCAGAAGCCCGCCCAAGCGGTCATCCGCTTCCAGAACAGGCCGATGATGAAGGTGGCGAACAGCGGCGCGTTGAAGAAGGAGAAGAGCGTCTGCAAATAGTTCATGATGTTGCTGAACCCGGCCGCGATCAGCGCGGTGCCGACGCCGAGCACGACCCCTGCCACGGTGGCGAGGCGCCCCAGCTTGAGGTAGTACTCATCCGGCTTGTCCTTCTTCACGTGTGAGCGCCAGATGTCGTAGGTGAAGACGGTGTTGAAACCGCTGATGTTGGCGGCCATGCCGGCCATGAACGACGCCAGCAGGCCGGTGACGGCGATGCCGAGCACGCCGTTGGGCAGCAGGTTCTCCATCAGCAGCGGGATCGCGTAGTTGTACTGCGGGCCGTCCGGCTTGCCGAGGTCGCTGAACAGCACCAGCGCCACCAGGCCGGGGATGACGGTGACGGCGGGGATCACCAGCTTGGGGTAGGCCGCGATGATCGGGGTGAGCCGGGCCGCCGTGGTGTTGCGCGCGGACAGGCCGCGCTGCACCTCGGCGAAGTTCGTCGTCCAGTAGCCGAACGACAGTACGAAGCCCAGGCCGAGGACGATGCCGATCCAGTGCGCGCCGAGCGGGTTCGTCGCGCCGGAGCCGGTGCCGGCCCAGGCGTGCAGGCCGGGGTCGCCGAGCGCGGACCGCCGCACCTTGTCCGCCAGCCCGGAGAACCCGCCGACCTTGATCAGTCCGAGCACGGTGACCGGGATGAGGCCGGCAAGGATGACGAAGAACTGCATCACCTCGTTGTAGATCGCCGAGGACAGTCCGCCGAGCACGACGTAGGCCAGCACGATGGCGGCCGACACGACGATCGACAGCAGCAGCGGCCAGCCGAGCAGCGCGCCCATGACCAGCGCGAGCGCGTACAGGTTGATCCCGGCGATGAGGATCTGCGCGACGGCGAAGGTGATCGCGTTGAGCAACTGCGTCTGGCCGTTGAAGCGCCGGCGCAGGAAGTCGGGGACGCTGTGCACCTTGGACCGGTAGTAGAACGGCATCATCACGATGCCGAGGAACACCATGGCCGGGACCGCGCCGATCCAGTAGTAGTGCACGGTGGCGACGCCGTACTGCACGCCGTTGGCGGCCATGCCGAGGATCTCGGTGGCGCCGAGGTTGGCCGACAGGAACGCCAGGCCGGTGATCCAGGCCGGCAGCGACCGGCCGGACAGGAAGAAGTCCAGGCTGGTCCGGACGGCGCGGCGCGCGGCGAAGCCGATGCCGAGCACGGTGATGAAGTAGATCGCGAGGACGGCGTAGTCCAGGAGGTTGACGTCCAGCCGGAGGTCCGGCGCCGCGAGAGACAGGTGAGTTGGCACCCCCGCCCGTTACCCGGAAATTTCCGGCTTTCACCTGCTGCTCCGCGCGGTGTGCGCCGCCACCGCGGCCGCCATGCGGGGGCACGGGCGCGGCAGGAGCGGGCCGTACGGACGCCGGCCCCTTGCCGGAGATAGTTCAACGCCCAAACTATTGACGTTCCGGCTCCGGTTGTGTGAACCTGCGGCGGAGGCTGTCAGGGGCCTCATCGTTCACCATGCACGCTGGAGGTCGACGGTCAGGGTCCATCCTGATCGTGCATGGCGGTCCACCGCGCTCTCGAAGCGATTCGAGGCGATCCGAAGGGAACCGTTCATGCGCAAAAAGCTCCTGAGCATGCTCGCGATGGCGCTCGCCGCCAGTTTCCTCGCGGGTGTGCAGGCGCCGCCCTCCGCGGCCGCCGCGAGCGAGCCGTACACCTACAAGAACGTCCAGATCGCCGGTGGCGGCTTCGTCCCCGGCATCATCTTCAACCAGACCCAGAAGGACCTGATCTACGCGCGCACCGACATCGGCGGCGCCTACCGGTGGAACCAGTCGAACCAGACCTGGGTCCCGCTGCTCGACTGGGTCGGCTTCGACAACTGGGGCTACAACGGCGTGGTCAGCATGGCCACCGACGCGGTGGACCCCAACAAGGTGTACGCCGCCGCCGGCATCTACACCAACGACTGGGACCCGAACAACGGCGCCGTGCTGCGCTCCAGCGACAAGGGCGCCACCTGGCAGGTCTCGCCGCTGCCGTTCAAGCTCGGCGGGAACATGCCGGGCCGCGGCATGGGTGAGCGGCTGGCCATCGACCCGAACAAGAACAGCGTCCTGTACCTCGGCGCGCCGAGCGGCAACGGACTGTGGCGCAGCACCGACTCGGGCGTCACCTGGTCGAAGGTCACCAACTTCCCCAACGTCGGCAACTACGCCGAGACCCCGGGGGACGCCTACGGCGGTGACAACCAGGGCGTGGTCTGGGTGACGTTCGACAAGCGCACCGGCACCGCGGGCAACGCCACGCAGACCATCTACGTGGGCGTGGCAGACAAGCAGAACACCGTCTACCGCACCACCAACGGCGGCACCACCTGGGAGCGGGTGGCCGGGCAGCCCACCGGCTACATCGCGCACAAGGGTGTGCTGGACACCGTCAACGGCTACCTTTACCTCGCCACCAGCGACACCGGCGGCCCCTACAGCGGGAGCAAGGGCGACGTGTGGCGGTACGCGACCGCGACCGGCACCTGGACGCAGATCAGCCCGATCCCCTCCAGCAGCTCCGACGACTACTTCGGCTACAGCGGCCTCAGCGTCGACCGGCAGCACCCCGGCACGCTCATGGTCGCCACCCAGGTCTCCTGGTGGCCGGACGTCATCTTCTTCCGCAGCACCGACAGCGGCGCGACGTGGACCCGCATCTGGGACTTCACCAGCTACCCCAACCGCTCGTTCCGCTACAAGATGGACATCAGCGCCGTGCCGTGGCTGACGTTCGGTACCAACCCGCAGCCGCCGGAGGTCACTCCCAAGCTCGGCTGGATGACCGAGTCGCTGGAGATCGACCCGTTCGACTCCGACCGCATGATGTACGGCACCGGCGCCACGATCTACGGCACCACCGACCTCACCAAGTGGGACAGCGGCGGGCAGTTCACCATCAAGCCCATGGTCACCGGGCTGGAGGAGACCGCCGTCCTCGACCTGATCAGCCCGCCGACCGGCGCCCCGCTGGTCAGCGCCCTCGGCGACATCGGCGGGTTCCGGCACAACGACCTGACCAAGGTCCCGTCGTCGATGTTCACCCAGCCGGTCTTCACCAGCAGCACCAGCCTCGACTACGCCGAGACCAACCCGAGCATCATGGTCAGGGCGGGCAACTTCACCGACTCCGACCGGCCGAACGACAGCCACGTGGCCTTCTCCACCGACGGCGGCGCCAACTGGTTCCAGGGCACCGAGCCGGGCGGGATCAACAGCGGCGGCACCGTCGCGGCCAACGCGGACGGCACCCGCTTCGTGTGGGCCCCGGGCGACCCCGGCCAGCCGGTCGTCTACTCGGTCGGGTACGGCAACTCGTGGAGCCAGGCCTCCGGCGCGCCGTCCGGCGCGATCATCGAGTCCGACCGGGTCAACAAGAACAAGTTCTACGCCTTCGCCGCTGGTGGGTTCTACGTCAGCACCAACGGCGGCGCCACCTTCACCAAGACCGCGGCCACCGGGCTGCCCACGACCGGCGTGAAGTTCAAGGCGGTGCCCGGCGCCGAGGGCGACATCTGGCTGGCCGGCGGCACCAGCGGCCTGTGGCGCTCCACCGACTCCGGCGCCTCGTTCACCAAGGTCTCCGGCCCGGCCGAGGCGAACAACGTCGGCTTCGGCAAGGCCGCGCCCGGCAAGACCTACCAGGCGCTCTACCTGATCGGCCGCGTCGACGGCGTGCACGGCGTCTACCGCTCCGACGACACCGGGGCGACCTGGGTGCGGATCAACGACGACCAGCACCAGTACGGCAACTTCGGCGAGGCGCTGACCGGCGACCCGCGCATCTACGGCCGGGTCTACATCGGCACCAACGGCCGCGGCATCATCTACGGCGACCGCGACGGCGGCACCGGCACGCCGGACACGACCGCGCCGAGCCGGCCGGGTACGCCGGTGGCGTCGGCGATCACGTCGTCGGGTGCGACGTTGACGTGGTCGGCGTCGACG
>NZ_BMNT01000078.1:2546-11277 GCF_014646695.1 Sphaerisporangium melleum | reverse complement strand
GGGTTCCGGATGCCCGTCGGGTCATCCGGAACCCCGCCGGTAGGGCGGGGCGAACCCCGCGGCTCAGTTCTTCGGCTTGCCGCCGTACTGGACGATCAGCGCGTCGGCGTCGCGAAGGAACGTGGTCCGGACCTCGGTGTCGGTGACGACCTTCTTGTCCTTGACGACCTTCTTGAAATCCTCGAGCGCCTTGACGATCTTCTTGTTCCGCTCCTTGTCGTTCTTGTCCTTCTTGTCCCAGCTGCGGTGGTCGTGCTGGTTCTTGCTCTCGGCCTTGCGCACGTCACAGAGCGCCTTCTGCAGCTTGTCGGCGTTCTTGTGGGTGAGCTTCCCGGCCTTCTCGAAGCGGTCGATCAGGTTGCCGATGTCGGCCGTCGAGGTGGCGACCGTGAACTTCACCGTCTGCACGGTGCTGTTGCCGGCCTTGTTGACGGCGGTCACGGTGAGCGTGTGCTCGCCGAGGGCGAGCTTGTACAGCGCCGTGACGGTGCCGGACGTGAACGGCTGGCCGTCCAGCGTGCCGGTCACCGACTTCAGCCCGGACCCGGAGTCGGTCGCCTGCCAGGCGATCTTCAGGTCCACGCTGTCGCCGTACTGCTTGCCGTTCGCGACACCGGTGATCAGGACACTGGGAGCCTTCGAGTCGATCTTGACCGTGACGGCCTTGGTCTCCTCGACGTTGCCCGCCTTGTCGGTCGAGCGGTACTGCAGCTCGTGCTGACCCTGACCGGTGATGCTGACCGTCGCGGTGTACGGCTGGAAGGCGCCGCCGTCCAGGGCGTACTCGGTGCTCGCCACGCCGGACGTCGCGTCCGTCGCCGCGAGGGTCACCGGCACCGCGCCGTTGTACCAGCCGTCGCCGTTCGCCGGAGCGGCCGTCGCGGTGGTCACCGGGGCGATCGAGTCGACCTTGACCTCGAGGGTCTTGGCCTCCTCGGCCTTGCCGGCCTTGTCGGTGGAGCGGTAGGCGAGGGCGTGGGAGCCGTCACCGGAGACCACGACCGGCTCGGTGTAGGCCGTCCAGTCGCCGCCGTCGAGCTGGTACTCGGTGCGGTCGACCCCGCTGCCCGCGTCGGCCGCGGCCAGCGTGACCAGCACCGGAGCGGTGTACCAGCCACTGGCCGGCACCTCTGCGTCGGCCGTCGCGGTGGTCACCGGCGCGGTCGCGTCGACCTTGACCTCGAGGGTCTTGGCCTCCTCGACGTTGCCGGCCTTGTCGGTGGAGCGGTAGGCGACGGTGTGGGAGCCGTCACCGGAGACCGTGACCGGCTCGGTGTAGGCCGTCCAGTCGCCGCCGTCGAGCTGGTACTCGGTGCGGTCGACGCCACTGCCCTTGTCCTCGTCGGTGGCGGTCAGCGTGACCTTCACCGGCTCGGAGTACCAGCCGCCGGCCGGCGCCTCGGGAGTGGTCGCGGCGGAGGTCACCGGGGCCGTCTCGTCCTTCTGCTCGACCACCTTGGAGAGGTGGAAGTAGTCGAACTTGACGGTCGCGGACTTGGTCTGGTTGGCGCCGAAGGCGAACACGCCGACCTTGCCGCCGTTGGCCACCACGCTGTTGCGCACCGGGGTGTTCGCGGCGATCTCGGTCCAGGTGGTGCCGTCGGTGGAGTAGAAGCCGCTGAAGGCGTCACCCTTCTTCACCAGACGCAGCCACCACACGCCGGTGGCGGACTCGGTCAGCTGCGGCTGCGGGTCCTGCACGGCGCCGCCGACCTCGCTGCGCAGCTCGAGACGGCGGGCGACCGCCGATCCCGCAGTGCTGTCGGCGACCAGGTCGAACTTCACGTAGTCGTCGTCACCGGCGTAGACGATCAGACCACCCTGGTGGTACTGCTCGCTGATCGCCGATCCGTCGAGCTTCGTCTCCAGCGTCCAGTCGCCCTCCGGCGCCGGCTGCAGGATGAAGTTCTTCGGGCTGCTGTTGCCGGTGCCGTAGATGTCACCGGTCTGGGTGTCGATCTCCAGGTTGCCGCCGGTCACCCGGGACGTCGTGGAGTCGAGGCGGACCGAGCCGTCCCAGCGGCACAGGTCCAGAGCGGTGCCGTCGAACTCGTCGTTCGGCTCCGGCCTGGTGGCCTTGTCGTCCGGGATGATGTGGAACCAGTCGAACGCCGCGTCCACCACGGGGTGGTTGGCGCCCGCCAGCGACAGCAGGCCGATCTTCGGGTTGGTGATCCCGGCGAGGGCCTTGGTCTGCGGCATGGCGGTGTAGGTGGTGCCGTCAGCCGAGTAGTGGGCGGTGATGTTGGTGCCGTCGCTGATGAACCTCACGTACACCGTGTCGGGGTAGGCGTCCCCGAGCTGCGCCGTGTTGCTCTGCGACACCTCGTTGGTGGTGGCGTTCTCCTCGCGGATGAACTGGAACACGCGGTTGGCGTGGGAGTTGTTGCCCCGCGCCTGCAGCACCATCTTGGCGTAGTTGTTGTCGTCGCCGTAGATGATCAGACCCGCCTGCTGGTACTGGTCGCGGGCGTTCATCGTGAGCTTGGTGGTGGCGGTCCAGGCACCGGCCGGAGCGGGCTGCACGACGATGTTCGTCGTGTTGCCACCCGCGCCGTAGATGTCGGTGGTGGAGGTCGGCAGCACCAGCTTGCCGTCCACGACCTTCAGGTTCTGGTCCTCCCGGATGACCGACCAGCGGTCACGGTCGAGCTCCGTGCCGAGGAAGTCGTCGGAGCGTCCGGACAGGCAGACCGTGGTCGGCGCGTCGACCTTGACCGAGACCTTGGCGGTGGCGACGGCGCCCTTGGCGTCGGTCACGCTCACCGTGGCGGTGTAGGTGCCCGGCGCGTTGTAGGTGTAGCTCGCGTTGGCCGTCGTCGGCTCCGGCGCGCCGTTCACCCCGAAGTTCCACTTGTAGGTGAGCGGCTCGTCCCCGTCGGGGTCGGTGGCCGTCGCGGTGAAGTCGACCTTCAGCGGGGCGACGCCCGACTTCGGGGTCGCCGTGGCGGTCACCGAGGGACGCTGGTTCTCCGTGACGCCCTTGCCGATGAAGTCGACCCAGTTGACGTTGACCAGGAAGGCGTCGTCCGCCGCGCTCGCCGGCTTGCGCACGACGAAGTACAGCGTGACGGTCTCCGACGGCGGGTTGGTCAGGGTCACCGGAACGTCGGTGAACGTCTGCCAGGCACCGGTGCCGGGCACGTCGGCGGAGCCGATCAGTGTGCCGTTCACCGGGTCGTTCACCCGGACCTGCACGGTCCCACCGGAGGCGGCGGAGGAGGCGCGCAGCCGCAGCGAGTTGATGTTCACCAGGTTCAGCCGGGAGAACGAGAACCAGTCGCCGTCCTGGATGTTCCCGATGTTCTTGGAGCCGCCCTGCGCGTCGGTGGTGTCCTCCACCTGGACGCCCGGGGTGTCGGTGCCCTTGCCGTCGGCCACGCGGCCGGTCTCGGTGAAGTGCTCGGCCTGCTTGCGCTTGGGCTGCAGGACGACCTCGCCCCGCCCGGTGAGCGCCTTGGCCGCGCCGGCGGAGCCGCCCTTGTCGGTGTAGCGGGCCTCGAGCACGTAGAAGAGGTTGTCGTCGGTGCCGTGACCGCTGTCGGTGAGGGTCTGGATGACACCCTCACAGCCGTTGTGCGTGTCGAGCGGGTGACCGTGGCTGTCGTGGCCCAGGAACGCCTGGACCTCGACCTGGGCACAGTCGACGGTGCCGTCCTCGGGGTCGGTCACGACCACCTTGTACTTCACCTGGTCGCCGAACTCGAAGAACCCGCCGTCCGGCGGCGGAGCCAGGGTGACCGTCGGGCGGGTGTTGCCCGCGACGATCGGGACGCTGGCGGTCGCGGTGACGTCTTCGGTGTTCTTGATGGTCAGCACCGCGCTGTAGTTGCCGGCGGTGGTGTAGGTGTACGACGGGTTGGGGTCGGTCGAGTCGACGGTGCCGTCGGCGTCGAAGTCCCAGGCGTAGGTGATCGCCTTGCCGTCCTGGTCGCGCGAGTCCTCGCTGGAGAACTTCACGGTCAGCGGCACGGGGCCGTCGGTCTTGTCCGCGGTGGCGCGGGCGATCGGCGGGCGGGTGCCCTTGATGTAGTCGATGCGGTAGATGCCGGAGTCGGCGTTGTCACCGCCGAACCCGGAGCCCCACTCGATCAGGTACAGCGACCCGTTGGGGCCGAACTTCAGGTCCATGGGCCGCTTGAAGCTCATGGACTTGACGATCTGGTTGATCTTGACGAGCGAGGTGGTGTCCTCGTTGAGCTGGAACGAGAACATCTTGTTGGTGTTCCACTCGCCGAAGATCGCCTTGCCGTCCCAGTAGGCCGGCCACTTGGTGTTCGACTGCAGGTTGGGGTCGAAGCGGTAGACGGGGCCCGCCATCGGCGCGCCACCGTTCAGCTCGGGGAAGTTCGCCGCGTCGGTGTTGTAGTGGTAGAAGACCGTCGCGGGCGTCACCGGCGGCAGGTTGGTCAGACCGGTGTTGTTGGGCGAGTCGTTGACCGGCGCGGCGCAGTTGAACGCCGAGCCCGAGGCCTTGGTCGCGAAGTTGTAATCGACGTACGGCTTGTTGTTCCCGACGCAGTACGGCCAGCCGTAGTTGCCCGGCTTGCTCATCAGGTTCCACTCGACCGTGTTCTCCGGACCGCGCGTGGCGCTGGCGGAGCCCGCGTCGGGGCCGTAGTCGGCCACCATGGGGTAACCGGTCTTCGGGTCGATGCCCATCCGGAACGGGTTGCGCATACCCATGGCGTAGATCTCGGGCTTGGTCTTCTCCGTGCCCGGCGCGAACAGGTTGCCGGCCGGGACGGTGTAGGTGCCGTCGGTCTCGGGGTGGATGCGCAGCACCTTGCCGCTCAGGTCGTTGGTGTTGCCCGCGGTGCGCTGCGAGTCCCACGCCGAACGGCCGGACTGCTCGTCGAGCGGCGCGTAGCCGTCCGAGGCGAACGGGTTGGTGTTGTCACCGGTGGCGAGCCACAGGTCGCCGGTCTTGTGGTCCATGACCATGCCGCCGCCGTGGTGGCAGCACTCGGCGCGCTGCACCGGCACGTCCATGATCTTCTTCTCGCTGGCCAGGTCGAGGGTGTCGCCGGTGACCGTGAAGCGGCTCAGCCGGTCGACGTTCACGCCCGTCGGCGAGTAGTAGGCGTACAGCCAGTTGTTGGTGTCGAAGTTCGGGTCCAGCGCCATGCCGAGCAGGCCGCTCTCGTTGGCGGTGAACACGTTGAGGTGACCGGCCGTCACGGTGGCGCCGGTCGTCTTGATGATCTTGATGTCACCGTTGCGGTCGATGTAGAAGACCCGGCCGTCCTTGGCCACGTCCAGCATCATCGGGTTCGCCGTGTTGTCGTCGAGGGTGACCTTCTCGAAGCTGCCGCTCTGCGAGGCCGAGCAGTCGGCCTTCACCGCGCCGGCGGCCGTCTTGATGCCGCCGAGCAGCATCTTCAGGAACTCCGGCTCGACGAAGCTCTCCTTGGTGTGGCCGAGCCCGGTGTACCACGAACGTCCGCCGTCGTAGTCCTGGCACCACACCGTCGGGTGGTCGATGCCCATGGTGCCGCCGGTGTAGGACTTCTCGTCCAGCGACGCCAGCACGTGCACGGTGCCGCGCGGGTTGGCCTGGTAGTCGTACCACTCGTCGGTGCGGGACCAGGAGGTGGGCAGCCCCTGCGTGGAGGGGTGCGCCGGGTCCTCGACCTTGACGGTGGCCTTCTGGATGGCCGGGTGCTGCTTGAAGTACGCGCCGACCAGCTTGCCGTACCAGGACCAGTTGTAGCCGCTGTCGGAAGCGGCGTGCACGCCGGCGTAGCCGCCGCCGCCCTGGATGTAGCGCTGGAACGCGTCCTTCTGGTCCTGCGTGCCCAGCGGGTCACCGGTCGTGGACATGAAGACGACGGCCTGGTACTGCGCCAGGTTGGCGTCGGTGAACTTCGTGGCGTCCTCGGTGGTGTCGACCGCGAAGTTGTTCTCCTGGCCGAGCTTCTGGATGGCGGCGACGCCCTCGGGGATCGAGTCGTGCCGGAAGCCGGTGGTCTTGGAGAAGACCAGGACCTTGAAATCGGGGTCCGCCGCGGCCGCCGCGGTGGCGGCGCTCGCGGAGCTCGCCGGCAATGCGACGAGTGACAGGACGGGGAGGACGAGAGCGAGGGCCATCGACGCCGCTGTCGCGCGGAGTGAGCGATGGTCCTTGGCCGGGGTGGCCGCACTTAGCAGCCTGGCCCACGTTCGAGAACGTGGTGACATGGGAAACCCTTCCTGACCGGGGGGGATGTCAGGCAAGGCGCGCGCCGCCGCGCTTGTTGCCGCTTGTGGAGCGATGGACGGTTTCAGGTGCTGGAGAGTGCCGTCTCCAGGTCCTTGGGGGCCGGTGTCAGTGTGCCGCCGGCCGGGGTAATTGATCCATGAGCGTCATAGGGTCGTCGATGAGCTGGTTGATCACCATGCTCGCGGCGCCGCGGGATGCGGCGCCGAAACCTAAGTCGGAGGCGGCGAACCGGCACCGGATGGCCGGCCGGGCCACCACCAGCCGATCCAGCTCCGCCTGCGCGTGCGGCAGCAGCCACTGGGCGAGCGTGGCGAAGTAGCCGCCGAGGACGATGACCCTCGGGTTGAAGAGGTTCACCACGATCGCGCCGCCGAGTCCGAGCCACCGGCCGACCTGCGCCACCGTCTCCAGCATGCGCGGGTCACCGTCGGCCAGCCCTCTGGCGATCTCGGTCGCCCGCTCCTCGGGGTCGGACACCGGCAGGCCGGGCTGCTCGTACGCCAGTTCGGGCCTGGCTTTGCGTGCCAGCGCGGCCAGCCCGACCTTGGTCTCCCAGCAGCCGTGCCGGCCGCAGCCGCAGCGGTCGCCCGCGGGGTCCACCGGCAGGTGCCCGACCTCGCCGGAGAACCCGTCGGCGCCGCGGTGCAGCCTGCCGTCGATGATGATGCCACCGCCCACTCCCACTTCGCCGGTGAGGTAGACCATGTGGGGCGTGCCGGCGGCGACGCCCGAGGTGTACTCCGCCAGTGCCGCGAGGTTGGCGTCGTTGTCCACCATCACCGGTACGCGCAGCGGGCCGAGGGCGGAGGACAGCAGGGCGGCGAGCGGCAGGTCGTGCCAGCCGAGGTTCGGGGCGAGCGTCACGACACCCCGCGCCACGTCGACCAGGGCGGGGACCGCCACGCCGACGCCGGCCGGCACCGCGCCGCCTCGCTTCATCGCGGTGATGGCCTCCTGGGCCACCAGGCCGAGCCTGCGCAGCGAACGCTCGGGTCCGCTGCCCATCGTGTCGAAGCCGACCCGGCGCTCGACCAGGACCCGCCCGCTGAGGTCGGTGCCGTACACCGAGATGTAGTCGACGTTGATCTCCAGGCCGAGCGCGCCGACGTGGGCGCCGTGCAGCGCCACGGCCCGCCGGGGGCGGCCGACCGCTCCGACGTGCTCGATGCCGACCTCCCGCACCAGCCGACGGTGCAGCAGCTCGGTCACCAGGTTGGAGACGGTGGCCCGGTGCAGGCCGGTCGACTCCGCGATGTCGGCCCTGGAACGTGACACATGGTCGCGTAGCTGACGCAGGACCAGCGAGAGGTTCGCCCTGCGTACCGAGCCGGGACCGGCGGGCGAGGCGGTGCCGTTCGCGGTGCGGATGAGGTGCTGCTCCTGCGTCACGGGGTCACCGCCCTTCGTTTATCGCTTTGATCAATTAATCGGGTTTGTAACATGCATGTGTCCGGTATGCACCCCTTCGTGAGGTAACGAGTTGGCAACGGGCGACAAAACACCAGGTCGACACAAAAATGCAACGCGTTACGGGAACGTTACGGAGATCCCTCATGTGCACCGCTTGTCACATAGGGGGTTCTATGTCTTTAATTCGGCGAGCCATGCAAATCAATTCAGGGAGGGGCCGTGGACCGCAGTCAGCTCGACGGCCGCACCGGCGAACCGAGGGGTCTCGGCCGGTCCGCGGGGACCCCGGCGGACCAGACCACCGTCCGCCGGTCCAACCTCTCCCTGGTGTTGCGCCACGTCAGTGAGCGCGGCCAGTGCTCCAGATCGGCGGTCGCCACCGAGACCGGCCTGAACAAGACCACCATCACCAGCCTGGTGGGCGAGTTGCAGGCGCGGGGGCTGCTCAAGGAGGTCGGGCCGCAGCACGCCGGCTCCGTCGGACGTCCGAGCCTCGCGCTCGCGCTCGACGGATCACGCATCGGCGCTCTGGGCCTGGAGGTCAACGTCGACTACATCGCCGCCTTCGCCACCGACCTGGCGGGGCGCGTGCTCATCGACCGGCGGATCGGCTTCGACGCCATGCGGTCGGAGCCCGGACGCTCGCTCGACAAGCTCGTCCAGATGATCGGCAGGACCATCGCCGATCTCGACGCGCTCGGAGTCACGCTGGCGGGGATCACGGTCGCCGTTCCCGGTCTGATCGACACCTCCAGCGGGACCGTCGTCGTGGCCCCCAACCTGGGCTGGCAGGGCGTGTCGGTGGCCGATGCGCTGCTGTCCGCGGGCATCCCCGCGGACGTGCCCATCACCATCGACAACGACGCCAACCTCGCCGCGCTCGCCGAGTACACCTCGGGGGTCGCCCTCGGCACCCCCGACCTGATCTACCTCACCGGTGAGGTCGGCGTCGGCTGCGGCATCATCTCCGGCGGCCGGCTCCTCAACGGGGCGGACGGTTTCGCCGGCGAGCTGGGCCACGTCGTGGTCGACCCTTCCGGCGAGCCGTGCGGCTGCGGCCGGGCCGGGTGCTGGGAGACCAAAGTGGGGCTGGCGGCGCTGGTGCGCATGGCCACACCT
>NZ_BMNT01000078.1:0-2488 GCF_014646695.1 Sphaerisporangium melleum | reverse complement strand
GACCACGCCTATGGAACGCACCACCAGGCGATGCGCGACCCGGAGGAACGGCTTGCCGAGATCGAGCAGCGGCGGGCCGAGGGGGATCTCCGGGTCGGCGCCGCCGTCACAGAGGTGGGCCGGTGGCTCGGACGGGGAGCCGCACTGCTGGTCAACCTGTTCAACCCGCGGGTGATCGTGCTGGGCGGCTACTTCGCCCGGCTGGCCGACCAGATCATCCCCGTCGCGCAGGCGGAGCTGGACCGGCTGGGCATGACCAGCGCCGCCGAACGCTGCGGCTTCGCCGCCTCCACCCTCGGTTTCGGCGCGGCCGCACGGGGCGCGGTCAACGTCGTCATCGAGCGTGTGCTGTCCGACCCCACGACCATCGCCTTCCGCCCCTCGTAACCCCGAAGAGCCGCACCTGGCCCTCCCCCCACGCCCCCCAGTCCTTTCCGTCTGTCCGCCAATCGTCCCGTTCGCCGACCGTCAGCCAGAGCCGCGGCGGTGCCGTCCTCGCCGACTTCGGCTCAGCCGCGGTCGTGCCGTCTGGCGCGGTCGGCGAACGGGATCCCCCTCTCCCCTCGGCAGCCCCGAAACATCACCCCAGGAGGCCCCGTGCCGCCGTCATCCCCCGACTCGGCGTCCCTCCTCGTCATGCGAGGAATCGTCAAGCAGTTCCCCGGCGTACGCGCCCTGGACGGCGTGGACCTCGACGTCCGCGCCGGCGAGGTGCACTGCCTGCTCGGCCAGAACGGCGCGGGCAAGTCGACGCTCATCAAGGTGCTGGCCGGGGCGCACCAGCCCGACGAGGGCAGCATCACCTTCGGCGGTGAGACGGTTCGCCTGACCAGCCCGACCGCCGCGATCCGGCTGGGCATCTCCACCATCTACCAGGAGCTGGACCTCGTCGACGGGCTGAGCGTGGCGCAGAACGTCTTCCTCGGTCACGAGCCCTCGCGGCTGGGGTTCGTGGGCCAGAGCGAGGTGAACCGGGCGACCCGGGAGCTGCTGAGCGGGCTCGGGCACGGCGAGATCCGCCCGGCGACCGAGGTCGGCCGGCTGTCGCCGGCCGCCAAGCAGGTCGTGAGCATGGCGCGCGCCCTGTCGTACGACACCCGCCTGATCGTGATGGACGAGCCGTCGGCGGCCCTGGCCCACGACGAGGTGACCAACCTGTTCCGGATCATCCGCGAACTCACGGCGCAGGGCGTCGCGGTGATCTACATCTCGCACCGGCTCGAGGAGATCCGCGAGATCGGCGACCGGGTGACGGTGCTCAAGGACGGGCGCACGGTCGCCGTCGGGCTGCCGGCCAAGGAGACGCCCACCTCGCAGGTGGTCTCGCTCATGACCGGCCGCAACGTCGAGCACGTCTTCCCGGTCCGGCCCGACGCCGGAACCCACGACGAACGTCCGGAGATCCTGCGCGTGGAGAACCTGAGCGTCCCCGGCCGGGTCGAGGACGTGTCGTTCAGCGTGCGGTCCGGAGAGATCGTCGGGCTGGCCGGGCTGGTCGGGTCGGGCCGCTCGGAGATCATCGAGGCGATCTACGGCGCCCGCCGGGCCGGCGGCAAGGTCTTCATGGACGGCACGCCGGTGCGCGGCGGCAGCACCACCCGCGCCGTGCGGGCCGGCATGGGCCTGGCCCCCGAGGAGCGCAAGGCCCAGGGGCTGCTGCTCGACCAGAGCGTCACCCGCAACATCTCGCTGAGCAGCCTGAGCCGCTACGCCAAGCTGGGCTGGATGAACCGCGGCCAGGAGGCGTCCGAGGCCCGGGGGCAGATCGAGGACCTGGACATCCGTCCCCCTCACCCCGACCGGCCGATCAAGAACCTCTCCGGTGGCAACCAGCAGAAGGCCGTGCTGGCCCGCTGGCTGATCAACGGCCGCCGGCTGCTGCTGCTCGACGAGCCGACCCGTGGGGTCGACGTCGGGGCGCGGGCGGAGCTGTACGCCGTGATCCGGCGGCTGGCGGACGAGGGGCTCGGGGTGCTGCTGGTCTCCAGCGAGGTCCCCGAGGTGCTCGGCCTGGCCGACCGGGTGCTGGTCATCCGGGAGGGACGGGTGATCCACGAGAGCGATGCCCGGGACCTCGACGAACACAAGGTCCTCGATATGATCATGGAAGGAAGGTCGGCGTGAGCGACTCGCTGAAGCCCGCCGTCGACGAACCCGCGGTCGCCCCGGTACGGGCCGGCGGACCCGCCGGAGCGTCTGTGCTCAACCGCATCGGCGGTGTCCCCCATCTCGGGCTGATCATCGCGCTGGCGCTGCTGGCCGTGGTCGGCCTGGTGACGGTGCCCGAGAACTTCGCCACCGGGTCCAACCTGGTGAGCGTCCTGTCGCTCACCGCGACCATCGGTGTCATCACGGTCGGGATGACCTTCGTCATCATCGGTGGCGGCATCGACCTGTCGGTCGGCGCGCTGATGGCGCTGGCGTCGGTGTGGGCGACCACGCTGGCCACGCAGGCGTACGGCCCGTTCGTGATGATCATTTGTGCGGT
>NZ_BMNT01000077.1 GCF_014646695.1 Sphaerisporangium melleum | reverse complement strand
GTGACCGCGCCACCCTCGAACACCCGGGAGGCACCCTGGGTCAGGCTGATCAGACCCGCGGCCACCGCCGCGAGCTGATCGGCCCGGTCCTTGGGGAACCCCTCCGAATACGCCAGTGGCAACCCGTCGGCGGACACCACCACCGTGTGCGCCACGCCGGGCACATTGTTCACGAAGTCGGTGATCAACCAGTTGACTCCACGGGCGGCCTGGCTCAGCTCCCTCACGAGTCCTCCTTGTTACGGTCAGCGTTCCAATTGGCGGCAAAGTCGTCGTTCTGCTCACCGCGGGCGACCGCCCGCCCCTTGCGCACGCCCTGCTGGAAGCTCGACAGGCGGCTGCGCACCCGGTCGGGGGACAGCGAGGGTTGCGGGCTGAAGACCGAGGGCCCGGGGTCGGCCGAACCCGGCACCAGGTTGGCCTTGGGCACCCGCTTGGGGAGCCCGGAGGAGGTGATCCCGCCCAGCGAGGGATCGCTCGCCGCCTTGGCCGCGTGCCAGCCCGCGTCCGCGGGAGAGGACCAGCCTCCGCCCTCGGCCGGTTCCGGTACGACGACCTCCTCGGCCCGCGGCTCCAGCGGCTGAGGCGCCGCCGGCTCGGCGGCGGGCCCGGTGCCCGGCCCGGCCGGGGTCTGCGGGATGTCGGAGCGGCGGAACCAGTCCGACTCCACCGCGGCGAAGATCGGCAGGAACTCCTCGCCCCCGTCCAGCGGCGAGCTGTGCACGACCGGCAGCGGGCCGGTGTGGTCGTCGGTCACCGCGCCGAACGAGGCGGTCGGCGCACCGCCGCCGGTCACCGGCCCCACCGGTCCGCTCATCGGACCGGCCGCGCCGCCGGTCACCGGGCCGGCACCGGCCATCGGCCTCGGACCGCTCGCCGGGCCGGCCGGGCCGGAACCGAAGGCGGGCCAGGACGCGGTGTCCCCGTCGGCCGGGTCCGGCGACCAGGAAGCACTCTCGGCGACGTCGCTCCCCGGCGCCGGCACGTCGGCCGGCCAGGGGGTGTCGATGGGCGGGTTGGGGTCGAAGTACCGGTCGAAGAGGTCGTTCACGTTGACCGCGTCCTGGCCGAACGGCCCCTGGTCGGCGGCGGCGCGCCCGGCGGGCGGGGTGTTGGCGAACGGCGAGCCGGGCGCTGCGGCCGGGGGGCGCTCGAACGGGTCGCGGGTGGGCAGCGGCGAACGCTCGAACGGCCCGCGCTCGAAGGGGCCGCGGTTGACGGGGCCCGGACCGACCGGAACGCCGGGGTCGTCGGCGCCGAACACCGGGGCCCGCATCCCGCGCGCGGGAGCCTCGAGACCCGGGGAGGCGGCCGCGAAGCCACCGCCGAACGACGAGGACTGCGCCGGGCCGGCGAACATGCCGGCGTCGGCCGACTCGGCCGGCAGACCGGGGATGCGCGGGGCGCCGGGGGTGGAGAGCAGCCCCTCGGGGAGCATGACCATCGCGACCAGCCCGCCGTTGTCCTGCCCGCGGAGCTGCACCTTGATGTGGTGGCGCAGCGCCAGCCGGCCGACCACGAACAGGCCCATGCGGCGGGAGACCGACACGTCCACGACCGGCGGGTTGGACAGCCGCCAGTTGGCCTCGGAGGCCTCCTCCGCGGTCATACCGATGCCGGCGTCGCTGACCGAGAGCATCACGCCGCCGCCGTCGACGCGGTTGCTGGTGATGACGACCTTGGTCTCGCGCGGGGAGAAGGAGACGGCGTTCTCGACCAGCTCGGCGACCAGGTGGACGACGTCGTTGACGGCCTGGCCGATGACGGCGGTGCCGGGCTCCACGCGCACGTCGACGCGCTCGTAGCCCTCGACCTCCGACAGTGAGGCGCGGCAGACGTCGACCAGCGGCACCGGCTCGCTCCACTTGCGCACGGTCTCCTGGCCGGCGAGGACCAGCAGGTTCTCACTGTTGCGGCGCATGCGGGTGGCCAGGTGGTCGAGCTTGAACAGGTTGCCGAGACGGGTCTCGTCCTCCTCGCCCTGCTCCAGGCCCTCGATCAGGCTGAGCTGGCGCTCGACCAGCGTCTGGCTGCGCCGGGAGAGGTTGACGAACATGGCGTTGACGTTGCTGCGCAGCCGGGCCTCGTCGCCGGCCAGGCGGATCGCCTCGCGGTGGACCTCGTCGAAGGCCCGGGCGACCTCTCCCATCTCGTCTCGGGAGTCGACGCCGATGGGGACCACGTCGGCGACGGGGGCCGCGTCGCCGCCCTCGCGCAGCCGCTGGACGGTCTGCGGCAGCCGGCTGCCGGCGATCTCCAGCGCCTCGGCGCGCAGGCGGCGCAGTGGCCGGGTCAGCGAGCTCGCGACCACGGCGGTGATGACGAGGACCAGCAGCAGCAGGACGATGATGACGGCGCCCGAGATGGTCGCCTGCCGTTCGGCGTCGGCCTGCAGCGCCTGGCTCTGCTGGACGACCGAGCCGACCAGCCGCTCCTCGACCTTGCGCATGCGGTCGGCGACCGCGCTGGTGGAGGTGTACCAGATGGTGGTGTCGTCGCGCCTGATCGGGTCGAGGTCCTGGATCTCCTTGAACTGGCGGAGCTGGGCCAGTGCCAGGGCGCGCATCCAGTCGGCCTTGTCGACCTGCTGGCCGCGGACGGTCTCGTTGTAGAACTTGGCGTCCTCGGGCCGCGCCTCGGACAGGAAGGTGGCGGTCTCGGTCTCCTGGCGGCTCCACGAGCCGGGGAAGTCGACGAAGTCGTCGTAGTCGAACCCGCCGCCGTAGCTGCCGAGGGTGGTGAGTCCGACGGTCATCAGGCCCCGCTGGCGGGAGACCTCTTCCTTGGCCCGGCTCAGGGCGCCGAGGGCGATGGCGTCACCGAACAGGCGCTGGTCCTTGCCGGAGGAGCCGAGCTCGCTCTGCACGGTGGTGAGCACGCCGATGAGCCGTGAGTAGATGCCGAGCGCGGCTCGTGAGGGGACGCCGGCGGTGATACGGCCGCGCAGGCCGGGCAGGCCTTCCAGCCACAGGCGGATCTGCTCGGCCTCGGCGCGCACGCGGGCGGTGTGCGAGGGGTCGAGTGCGGCGACGGCGGCGAGCACCGGCTCTCTGGCCTGGTCGACCACGGCCTGCTGCGCGCGTACCTTCTTCAGCCGCGCCTGGCGCCGGCCGTCGGCCAGGTACCAGGCGGTGAGGTCGCGTTCTCTGTCCACCTCGTGGACCAGAGTGTCGATCTTCTGGACGAGCAGGGCGACCTCGGTGAGGCGGCCGTACTCCGAAGACGTGGCGACCGCGTTGGCGAGCTGCACGGCACCGAGGACGACACCGACCATGGTCGGGATGATGATGAGGGCGATCAGGCGGGAGCGCACCCGCCAGTTCTTCAGCAGCAGCCGGCTGCCGGTGCCCGGAGTGCGCTTCGCGGACGGCTCGGACCGCTCCACACGGTCATCTGCCCCCGGGGTTCCCCGGGGTGGGTTGATCCTCACTGAATTTACGCAACCTCTCACCGAGCCTGGCGTGCAGGGGGGTACGTCACGCGCGAGGCGCATGAGACGTCCGAGACATCCATCAGGCGATGGTAATTGCAGCACACCCCTACCAGATCGGCCAACAGCACAACGATGGACAAACAACAACAAACAGCGACTTAGGGGTATAAAGCCCCCAACTCGCTTCCGTAACTATGCGGGCCGGAAGCCCTCCCGAGTCTCCGAAGGCGCATGTTTGATCATGAGGTGCCTGGTCACCGAGTACTCCAGGACGGCCTCCTCGCTCATGTCCTTGCCGAAGCCGCTGCCCTTCACCCCGCCGTGCGGCGCCTCCGAGGCGATCGGCAGATGGTCGTTCACCCAGGTAACTCCCACGTCCAGGCGATGTGAGACCCGCAGCGCCCGCGCGACGTCCCGCGACCACACCGACGACGCGAGGCCATAGGGGGTGTCGTTGGCCAGCCGCACCGCCTCGTCCTCACCGGAGAACGGCAGTACGACGACCACCGGACCGAAAACCTCGTCCTGGACGATCTCGCTGCCCTGCGCGGCACCGGCGATCAGCGTCGGCGGGTAGAAGAAGCCGCGCCCCTCCGGAAGCCTGCCGCCGGTGACCAGCCGGGCGCCGCCCGCGCGAGCGCGTTCGACGAACCCGTGCACCCGGTCGCGGTGGCCCGCCGAGATCAGCGGGCCGATGTCGGTGGCCGGGTCCCACGGGTCGCCCACGGTGATCTTCGCGAGCGCCTCCCGCAGAGCGTCCACCGTCTGGTCGTACACCTCGGCCTCGGCGTACACGCGGGTCGCCGCCGTGCAGTCCTGCCCGGTGTTGTAGGTGGCGCCCATCGCCACGCCCGCCGCCATCTCGGCCAGCCCGGCATCGGCGAAGACCAGCGCCGGCGCCTTGCCGCCGAGCTCCAGGTGGACCCGCTTGAGTCCGGAACGGCCGGCGGGGTCGCCCGCCGCGCCACGCATGATCGACCGGCCGGTCGCCGTCGAACCGGTCACGCTGATCATGTCCACGCCCGGGTCGCCCGCCAGGGCCTCTCCCACCTCGGCGTCCCCGGTGACGGCGTGCAGCAGACCGTCGGGGAAGCCCGCCTCGGCGGCCAGTTCCACCAGGCGCGACGTCGTGCCCGGTGTCTGCGGAGCCGGCTTGATCACCACGGCGTTGCCGGCCGCCAGCGCCGGGCCGAGCTTCCAGACCGCCATGATCAGCGGGAAGTTCCACGGGGCGATGGAGGCCACCACGCCGACCGGCCGGCGCACCAGCACCGAGGTGTAGCCGGCGCTCAGCACGCCGGCGCCGGTGCCCGAGAGGCTGCGCGCCGCTCCCGCGAAGAAGCGCAGGTTGTCCAGCGCGAACGGCAACTCGCCGTCCCGGAACACCGTGGCGGGCTTGCCGGTCTGGGTGACCTCCAGCCGGGTGAGCTCGTCGGCGTCGGCCTCGACCAGGTCGGCGAGACGCAGGAGTGCGCGCGAGCGCTCGGCGGGTGTGGCCTGCGACCACTCCAGGTACGCCTCCCGCGCCCGGGCCACGACGGCGGCCACCTCCCCGGCGGGCGTGTCGGGCACCTCGGTGAGGGCTTTCTCGGTGGCGGGGTCGATGGGGGTCCTGGTCATCACGTGCTTCTTTCAAAGGTGGTGCGGCCGGTCCCCGCGGAAGGCGGGGACCGGATGGAGCGTCAGGCGGACGTGGAGCCGGTGGAGCTCGCCGCGGCCACCTCGATCAGGTCGGCGGCCTTGCGCAGGCCGTCGCGCCGGCGGATCGCCTCGCCGGCCTCGGCCAGCCGCGCCCGCAGCGCGGTGTCGCCGAGCAGCCGGTCGAGCGCGCCGACGAGTTCCTCGTCGGCGAAGGTGTAGGTCGACAGCCGCACGCCGTAGCCGAGCTCGTCGATGCGCTGGGCGTTGTCGTACTGGTCCCAGAACAGCGGCAGCAGGATCATCGGCTTGCCGAAGTGCAGCGCCTCGGTCGTGGTGTTGTTGCCGCCGTGCGTGATGACCAGGTCCACCAGCGGGATGATCTTGGTCTGCGGCACGAACTCGGCGCCCCACATGTTGCCGGCCAGCTTGATCTCCTCGTGCAGCGGGCCCTTGGAGACGATGTAGCGGTGCGGCGTCGTACCGAGCACGTCGATCACCCGCTGCATCAGCTCCACGTCGGCCGAGCCGAGCGAGCCGAGCGAGAAGTACACCAGCGCCCCCGCACCGTCCGCCAGCGAGGCCGGCAGCTCGAACTCCTCGTCGGTCTCGCGGACCGAGGAGTCCAGGCGGTGCCAGGTGGGGCCGAGCGGCCGGTCGCCGGTGTAGTCGGCGATCTCGGGGAAGACATAGAGGTTCAGGTCGCCCTCGTGGATGAACTCCAGGTCGGGCAGCGCCGGCGCGCCCTGCTCGACCACCCATTCGTTGAAGGCGGTCCAGATCTCCCGGTGGGTGCGGTCGTACTCGGCGCGGAACGCCTCCCACTCGCTCCGGTCGGCGGCGGGCAGGCCGCTGAACACCGGCGCGACGCTCTCCCCCTTCACCTCCAGCGGGTTGCAGGAGACGATGCGCACGAACGGACGGCCCGCGGTCAGCAGGGCGGGGAAGGTGATGACGTTGTCCTCGACGATGACGTCCGGCTTCACCCGCTCGACGATCTCCTTGAGCCGCGGCTCGCAGTACTTCACCCCGTCGATCAGGGCGTCCCAGATCGGCTTGGTGACGGTTTCGAGCTGCTCCAGCGTGGACTTGCGGTACTCCGGTGCGGTGTCGCGGATGAAGTCCTTCCAGAACTGGCCGGCGTCCTGCTCCTCCTCGGCCGGCGGCGCCAGGTCGACCAGGTCCTCCTCGAAGCCGAGCGCGGTCAGCTTGCCCTTCCAGGACGCCTCGGCGGCGAACACGACGCGGTGGCCGCGGCGGCGCAGGATGTCCCCGATGCCGATGCAGTTGTTGGTCGGCCCGTAGGCGCTCTCCGGCACGAACAAGATGGTGGCCATCGGTACTCCATCGATTTTGAAGAATGATTCAAATGCTTGACGGGTAGGTGGGTCAACAGCCAGGTTTTCATGGTCTGGAGTCAAGGTCGAGCTTTAGACTCCTGGTTCAACAACGGGTGCAACGGGAGGGGTGGCATGAGCGCGCGCAAGAGCCGGGCCGACCGCAGGGTCGACCTCATCGAGGCCGCCCGCAGGGCGATCTTGCGGCACGGCACCCAGGGGGTCCATCTCAACCACGTCGCGGAGGAGGCGGGGCTGACGTCGGGGGCGGTGCTCTACCACTACCCCGACCTGGGCGAACTGCTGGTCGAGGCCCACCACGCCGGCATGGAGCGCTTCTACGAACTGCGGGTCAAGCGCATCGCGCAGTGCGGCGACCCGGTGCAGAAGCTCGTGGTCACCGTCCGCTCGGGCCTTCCGGTGGGGCCGGACGACCCGGGGGTGCGACTGCTCAACGAGCTGGGCGGGGCCGCGGCCCGCAACCGCGTGTACGCCGTCCTGCTCACCACTTTGTACGACCGGCAGGTCGCCATGTACCAGTCGATCCTGGACACCGGGGCCGCGCTCGGGGTGTTCACCCTGATCGGCGACTCGCTGACCATCGCCAGGAACCTGGTGGCGCTGGAGGACGCCTACGGCTACCGCATCACGGCCCGGCATCCGGTGATCGGCCCGGACGAGGCGGCGGAGCTCATCTTGAGCTACGCCAGGACCGTCACCGGCAACCCGCTGGAGGCGACCGGCTGAGCCGGGCCCGCCACGCCGGCGCCGGCCGTACGGCCGCGTCGCCGCTCGCGGGCGGCCCGGAACGCCGAGCACGGCCGTCACCGGGCGATCAGGACGGCGTCCGCGGCCGACCAGCCGAGGCCGACCTCGGCGCCGGGCCGCACCCTGGTCGCGCCCTGGGCCGCGACCAGGATCGGCCGGTCGTGGCCCGGCACCCGCACCGCGATGTGCGACACCCCGCCGTAGAAGCTCACGTCCGCGACCGTCCCGGTGAGGATGCCGGCCTCGCCGAGCCGC
The DNA here is from genome assembly GCF_014646695.1 of Sphaerisporangium melleum. GTDB lineage: Bacteria > Actinomycetota > Actinomycetes > Streptosporangiales > Streptosporangiaceae > Sphaerisporangium > Sphaerisporangium melleum. Next base: position 6,253 of record NZ_BMNT01000077.1, on the reverse strand, counting down.
ACCGACTCGGGCCGCACGCCGAGCAGGGCGGGCGTCCCCGCCGCGAGACCGCCGCCGCCCGGCAGCGTGCCGAGTGCGGGGACGACCAGCCCGTCCCCCGCGGCGGTGCCCTCGAACAGGTTGTTGGCGCCGATGAATCCGGCCACGAACGGCGTGGCCGGCCGCTCGTACAGGCGGACCGGCTGGTCCACCTGCTGCACCCGGCCCGCCTCCATGACGGCGATGCGGTCGGCCAGCGACATCGCCTCCTCCTGGTCGTGGGTGACCACGACGAAGGTGATGCCGACCTCGTGCTGCAGCCGCTTGAGCTCCAGCTGCATCTCGGCGCGGACCTTCTTGTCCAGCGCCGACAGCGGTTCGTCCAGCAACAGCAGCCGCGGCCGTTTGACGATCGCCCGGGCGAGCGCGACGCGCTGCCGCTGGCCGCCCGACAGCTGATGGGGGCGGCGGCCCGCCTGCCCGGACAGGCCGACCGTGGCGAGGACCTCCTCCACCTTGGCCCTGACCTCGGCGCGCGGCAGCCGCTCGCGCTCCAGCCCGTAGGCGATGTTCCCGGCGACCGTCATGTGCGGGAACAGCGCGTACGACTGGAACATCAGGTTGACCGGGCGCCGGTGGGCGGGCAGCGCGAGCAGGTCGGCGCCGTCCAGCGTGACCCGTCCGGCGTCCGGCGCCTCGAAGCCGGCGAGGATGCGCAGCAGCGTGGTCTTGCCGCAGCCACTCGGGCCGAGCAGCGCGAAGAACTCGCCCTGGCGGATGTCCAGGGAGACGTCATCGAGGGCGGCGACCTCGCCGAATCGCCGGGAGACGCCCTCGATGCCCACCAGCGTCCGCGGCGGGGCGTCGGGCACAGCGCTCATGACAGGGACTCCGTCAGTCGGGTCATCCGCTGGGCGACGATGATCACGGTGAAGCTCACCGCGAGCAGGATCGTCGCCAGCGCGTTGATCTCAGGGGTGACCCCGAAGCGCACCATCGAGTAGATGACGATGGGCAGGGTCGGCTCGGTCGGGGCGGCGGTGAAGAAGGCGATCACGAACTCGTCGAGGGAGAGCGTGAACGCCAGCAGCGCTCCGGCGGCGATGCCGGGGGCCAGGGTGGGCAGGGTGATGCGGACGAACGTGGTGAGCGGCGAGGCGCCGAGGTCGCGCGACGCCTCCTCCAGCGAGGTGTCGGCGTGGACCAGGCGGGTGCGCACGACGGCGGCGACGAAGGCCAGGCCGAAGACGGTGTGGGCCAGGATCACCGAGTGCAGGCCGAGGGTCATCTTCACCGCGGCGTAGAACACCAGCAGGCCGATGGCCAGCACCAGGTCGGGCAGCACCGCCGGCAGCAGGCCGAGCGCGTCCAGCAGCCGCGACCTGCTGTGCCGGGCCATGCCGACCGCGAGCAGCGTGCCGAGCACGGTGGACAGCACCGTGCTGCCGGCCGCGACGATCAGGGTGTTGACCAGCCCGTGCAGGACGGTGTCGTCGCCGGCCAGCTCGCCGTACCACTTCAGGCTCACGCCCTCGAAGACGTACGGCGACTTGCCCGCGTTGAACGACATCACCACCAGCACCACGATGGGCGTGTAGAGGAAGACGTAGGTGGCCCAGAAGGGCACGTAGATCAGCCGGCGCCTAGGCACGACGGTCCTCCGCTCCGCCGTTGATCCGCGCGGCCCAGGCCTGCACGAACAGCAGCAGGACCAGCACGGCGATCACCGCGAGGGCCAGGGTGGAGCCGAACGGCCAGTCGCGCGCCTTGAGGAACTGGTCCCTGATCAGGTTGCCCACCATGATCGACCGTCCGCCGCCGAGGATCTCCGGGATGACGAAGTTGCCCAGGCACGGGACGAACACGAAGACGCAGCCGGTGAGCACACCGGGCAGGGTGAGCGGGAGCGTGACCGACCAGAACGTCCGGACGGGACGGGCGCCGAGGTTGGCCGACGCCTCGCGCAGCTGCGGGTCCAGGCGCTCGATCGCCGCGTACAGCGGCAGCACCATCAGCGGCAGGTAGGAGTACAGCAGGCCGGTCACGATCGTGCCCTGGTTGTAGAGGAGCTGCAGGGGTTCGTCGATGAGCCCGGCGCCGGTCAGCGTCTCGTTGACCAGGCCTGGCCCGCTGAGCAGGATGACCCACGCGTAGACCCGGATGAGGAAGTTGGTCCAGAACGGCAGCACGATCGCGACCAGCGCGATCGTCTTCCATTTCCGCGGCAGCCCGGCGATCACGTAAGCCGTCGGGTAGCCGATGAGCAGGGCGATGAGCGTGGTCAGCGTCGCGGTGCGCACCGAGGACACCACGATGTCGAAGTAGAGCGGGTCGAACAGGCGGGTGAAGTTCTCGGTGGTGGCCTCGTACACCACTCCGCCGAACCGCCCGCGCCGGAACACCGTGTAACCGACGATCAGGGCCAGCGGGACGATCAGCAGGACGATGAGGTAGCCGATGCCCGGGCCGAGGAACGCCAGCCGCGCGGCGGCCCCGCCGAGGGCACGGGGCCGGCGCGGCGCCCGTCCCGTGGTGGGACGGGCCGCCGCGCCGGGTGGTGCGATGTCGTGCTCGGTAGTCAACGCGCGACCATCACTGGTTGGCGGAGATCTCGGTGGCCAGGCGGGTGTACTTGGTGGACGCCTCACCGAGGTCGACGATGGACTCGCCCTTGAGCAGCTCGGCCGGGGTCATCTGCAGCGGGGCGTTGGAGTCCAGCATCGCCTTGTTGTTCTTGGCGAACAGGTCCATGGCGGCCTTGTTGGGCACCTTGTACAGGATGTTCTCGGCCACCCAGCTGTGCACGGCCGGGTCGAGGATGTAGTTGATGAACGCGTGGGCGGCCTCCTTGTTCTTGGAGGTCTTCATGATCACCATGGTGTCCGACCAGAGGTCGCTACCCTCCTTGGGCACCACGAACTTGATCTTCGGGTTGGTGGTCGGGCACCAGCCGTCCCACGCCTCCACCAGCGCGGCCTCACCCTTGTCCAGCTTGGCGCCGAACGTCGTGTCGTCGTAGAGCATGCCGGCGTCCTTGGCCTTGACGAGCATCTCCTTGGCCTGACCGAGTTGCTTGTCGTCGGTGGTGTTGATCGAGGCGCCCATGACCTTCAGCGCCGGCAGGGCGAGCCAGCGCTCGGTGGTCATCATGGTGACCTTGCCCTTGAGCTCGGGCGCGGGGGTGAGCAGATCGTTCCAACTGGTGGGCGGCGTCTTCACCAGGTCGCTGCGGTAGCAGATGCCCGTCGTGCCCCAGGTGTAGGGCACCGAGAACTTGTTGCCCTTGTCGAAGGAGAGCTGCGCGGCCTCGGGGTAGAGGTTGGCGAGGTTCGGGATCAGCTCCGGGTGCAGCGGCTCGAGCAGGCCCTGCTCGTTGAGCGCCTGGGCGTACTGACCGGAGACGAACGCCACGTCGACGCCGCTGTCGGCGTTGGCGGTGAGCTTGGCCATCGCCATCTCGTTGGTGTCGTGCAGGGCCACCTTGAGCGGGAAGCCCAGCTTCTGCTGCACCTGCTGCGGCAGGTCCTTGGGGCTGTAGTCCGGCCAGATGGACATGGTCAGCGACTGCTTGCTCAGGTCCGCGTTCGGGTTGAGCTGGTCGGCCGCCGCACTCGGCGCGGTGCCGTCGGCGCTGGTCGAGCTGCCGCCGCAGGCCGCTAGGGCGAGCGCAAGACCGGCGGCGACCACCGCCGCCGGAAGATGACGGGTGTACCGGGTTCGGGACACGGCCGCTACTCCTTAGGTTCTGAAGGTTCTGTGGTACGAGAAAGACCGCGGTGCCTGACCTTCGCACGGCAGACCAAACCAGGAGTGTTGCAGCACACATCAACATGAGCAAGACTTTCCCCGACATTGTTAGCTCGTAGTTTGGTTGTCGAGTTGAATCCGAGTTCAACAGCTTCTGACGGCCCAGCGTCGCGCGCGGGAACGCCGGAGGCCGGAGACGGCGTGACCGCGGCGGTCGTCGCCGCCCTGTCCTCCGGCGCCGAGCCGCCCGGCGGGGAGGCCGTCACGCGGTTCCATCCGCTGCCGCCGATCGCGGCCACGGCGGGCGAGCGCGGGTTCGACGTCGACCAGACCAACCACTCGGTGGTCGTGGACGAGCGGGTCGTGGTCAAGTGGCTCACCCCGCCCGCGCCGCTCCCCCAGCCCGCGCCTGAGATGTTCGCCCACCTCACCGCGGTCGGCTTCACCGCGACCGCGCTGCCCTACGCCGCGCTGACCGGGCGTTCGGCCACCGGCGGAGAGACCCTGGTCGCCCTGGTCACCGCCTACCTGCCCGAGGCCGCCGACGGGTGGGAGTGGTGCGTGGACGAGGCGGTCGCCGGGCGCACGGCCTTCGCCACCGACCTCGGAAGCCTGGCCGCCGGCCTGCACGCCGCGATGGCCACCCCCTCGCCCGCCTTCCCCGACCCGGTGCGGCAGGCGACGCCGGGCGACGGGTGGGCCGTGCGGGCGCGCGCGGCCCTGGCACGGGCGCTGGAGCTGACCGGCGGCGCGGACGGCGACTGGCTCGCCCGGCAGGCCGCCACGCTGGCCGGCCGCCTGGCGCCGCTCGGCCGGGCGGGTGGCACTCCGATCATCCGGATCCACGGCGACCTGCACGTGGGCCAGACACTGCGCTGGCGCGGCGGGTACGCCGTCATCGACTTCGACGGCAACCCGACGGTCACCGGCGCCGACCCGTTCCAGCCGGCCGCCCGCGACCTCGCCCAGCTCGCCACCAGCCTGGAGCACGTGGCACAGGTGGCGGTGAAACGCCGCGGCGCCGATCCGGCGCGTGCCCTGGCCTGGGCGGGCGACGCCCGTGCGGGCCTGCTGTCGGCCTACCGCGCGGGCCTGGCCGCCCGGGGCATGGCCCATCTGCTGGAGGAGTCGCTGCTCGGGCCGTTCGAGATCGAGCAGGAGTGCCGCGAGCTGATCTACGCCGCCCTGCACCTGCCCCGCTGGCGCTACGCCCCCATGGGCGTGCTGCGCGCCCGATTCTCCGGCGACGTGCCCTCCGCCGCCTCCACCGTTCCCGCCGAGGAGATCGTGTGAACCCCGAGCTGTATCTGGCCGACCTCACGGCGAAGCCGGCCGCGCTGAGCGCGCTGGCCGCGACGCTGGAGGAGCGCGACCCGTTCGCGCCGCTGCCGCGGGAGGTGCGCCGCGTGGTCTTCCTCGGGATGGGGAGTTCGCGGTACGCCGCGGGGGTCGCGGCGCTGCGGCTACGCGCCGCGGGGGTCGACGCGGTCGCCGAGTACGCCTCGGCCGCGCTCGGGCATCCGCCGTCGCGCGACACGCTGGTGGTGGCCATCTCGGCGACCGGTGGCAGCCGGGAGACCCTCGACGCGCTCGACCGCCACCGCGGGCGCTCCACGGTGCTGGCCCTCACCAACGTCCCGGGCTCGCCGGTGACCGAGGGGGCCGACCTGGTGGTGGACATGGCGGCGGGCGAGGAGCGCGGCGGCGTCGCCTGCCGCACCTTCCAGCACACGCTGGCACTGCTGCTGGCGCTGGAGGCCCGGCTGACCGGGGCCGCGGCGGACATCCCCGGGCTGGTGCGCCGGGCCGCCGAGGCGAGCGCCGACCTGCTGGACCGCCGGGACGCCTGGCTGGGCGACGCGCTGACCCTGCTAGACGGGCCGCACGGCGTCTACGCCATCGCCCCGGCCGAGCGGCTGTCCTCGGCCGAGCAGTCGGCGCTCATGCTGCGCGAGGGGCCGCGCCGCCCCGCGGACGCGTGTGAGACCGGCGACTGGGCGCACGTGGACGTGTACCTCACCAAGACCCTGGACTACCGGGCCATCCTGTTCCCCGGCTCCCGCTACGACGAGCAGGCGATGGAGTGGATACGGTCACGGGGTTCGGCGGTGCTGGCGGTGGGCGGCACGGCCCGCGGCGCCGCCCTCACGATCAGGTACGCCGGGGACGACGACCCGGGCGTCGCCCTGCTCACCGAGACCCTCGTCGCCGAACTGGTCGCGGCGCGCTGGTGGTCGGACGCGGCCGGGCGGAGCGGTCAGCTCGTGCGGCCGTAGGCCGAGCGCAGGGTGAGGACGTACTCGACGAGGGTGATCAGGGTGGACTTCACCGCGTCCCGGGAGCGCGCGTCGGTGCGCACGATCGGGATGTGCGGGGCAAGGGTGAGCGCGTCGCGGACCTCCTGCTCCACATGCGGGAAGTGGCCGTCCCAGCCGTTGACGCCGACGACAAAGGGCAGCCCGGCCTCCTCGAAGTAGTCGATCGCCGGGAAACAGTCGGCCAGACGCCGCGTGTCCACCAGCACCAC
>NZ_BMNT01000076.1 GCF_014646695.1 Sphaerisporangium melleum | reverse complement strand
GACATCGAAGTCGAGATCTTCAACGCCGACATCTGGGCCACCGACCCCGACGAGGTGGTCGCCACGATGAAGCGACGCTTCGCCACGCTGATCGGCTGACCGCCCCGCCCTCGACCCGCATCAAGGTCGAGGCCGGCCACCGAGGAGATACCTGGCCCTAGGTGCCGCACCCACCGGCGCCGTCCATCCCGCCATCAGGCCGTCACCGCGTCAACTCAGCAAGAAAGGCATGCCACTCGCCGGCGCCGACCACCAACACCGGACCGTCCGGGCTCTTACTGTCCCGCACGGCCACGCATCCCGGCGCCTTCGCCGTCTCCACACATTGGCCACCGCTCGACCCCGAATAGGACGACTTCCGCCACATCATGCTGGTCAGGGCCATTTCTTGACCACTTCCTCGATGACCTGGAGCGGCGCTTTCCATCGTCCATCGTGGCTCCACGCGAACTCCCCCTGCTGTCATCGCCGGTCAGACGATCTCGCTCTTCACCGCAGCAACAAAAGCGCGCCAGCCCTCAGCGACCACGACCACCACCGGCCCGCCCGGAATCTTGCTGTCGCGCACCCCCATCAGCCCCGTCCGCCCGGTCGCGACCTCTACGCACGACCCTCCGTCCGAGCCCGACCACGACGACTTCCGCCACACCGCCGCATTCCAGTCCATCTACGCATCTCCCTTTCTATGAGCTTGAGACTCATGTGCTGAGGAAGCGCCTCGACGCGCAGGGCGTCGTACCGCTCAGTGATCGACCGCACCGTCTCGGGATCGTCGGTTACCTCTCCTTTTATAGAAGACTCCGCCCATACCGTTGTCCAGTGCCCGGCCAGCTCACTGATGACGAAGGCACTCATCAGACCGCATGTCGAACCCGCTCCATAGGGCAAGATCTGGATGCTCACCTGCCGCCGTACCGCCATCTCCAGCAGGTGGGCCAGTTGCCCACTCATCACCTCGGGGCCACCGATGGGGCGGTGCAGAACCCCCTCGTCGAGGATGCACCACACGCGCGGAGGCTCCGGCTTCGAAAACACCGACTTTCGCTGTAGACGTGTGGCGAGCCGTTGTTCCAGTACCTCGCGAGTGACTCCAGGCTCACCCATGAGCACGTGTCGCGCATAGGCTTCGGTCTGCATCAGACCAAAGACGAGAAGCGGATCCCAGGCACGCACGGCGGTCGCTTCCTGTTCAGCCTCCAGTCCGCTGCGGAACCACCGAGGAGCGGCGTCCTTCCATCGATCGGCCAGGAGCCACAACTCAGAGAGCACGCAATCCAGGCCGAATACCTGGTCGCAGCGCACGGCGAAATCTCTCTCCGGCTTTCGTGCCGCTCTCTCCACCATCCCCACCATGCTGGCCGAGAACAGAATCCTCCCGGCCAGTTCTTTTTGGGTGAGATTCGCCGCCAAGCGATGCCGCCGAACTTCAGCACCGAATCGTGCCAATGGCGAACTATCAGGATTGAGGGCGATAGGTAGCGGCACATGGCCTCCTGCATGTCCCAGATCACACCTCCGAGACACCAGATGGTGTGTTCACAGTGCAACCATTCGACTGCGTACGGTAGCGAAGGATGGCCAACCTTGGGGGAGGAATCGGCAGATGACATAGGCGTCCTACAGAGTTCACAGGACTCCGTGTGTCACCTCGAGCGAAGCGAGGTTCGCATGGTGGTGAAAAGCTCGTCAGATCTCCTGGGGGCGCTGGATCTGGTCGGGAGGGAGGCGTCCGTGCCGGTGGCACGGGCGTTCGTGCGGACCATGCTGGGGGCGGAGCACCCGATACTGGACGAGGTGACGCTGCTCGCGTCGGAGCTGACGACCAACGCCGTCGTCCACTCCCGCTCCCGGGGCAGCGGCGACGTGACGATCAGTCTCGCGCAGTGCGGGCACATCGTGCGGCTGACGGTGCGCGACGCGGGTGCCGACACCAGGCCGCAGGTCTGCGACGATCTCGACGGCGAAGGCGGGCGCGGACTGTTCCTGGTGGAGCAGATCTCGCGGCGCTGGGGAGTGGACGAGGACGGCGACGGACGGGCCGTCTGGTGCGAGGTCGAGTTCTGACGCCGGCCGCTTCTTCGCGGGGGGCAGGGGGTCAGCGGGTGGACTCGGCCTGGATGAGCATGCGTTTGAGCAGGGCGATCAGGGTGTCCTGCTCGGCGTGGGTCAGGGGGTGGACCATGCCGTCCTCGGCGGCGCCGCGCAGCTCCATGGCGGCGTACCAGCGGGCATGCCCCTGATCGGTGAGCTCGACGTCGACCCGCCGGCGGTCCTCGACGCCGCGCAGCCTGCGTACCAGGCCGGCGTTCTCCAGGGTCTCAAGGCGCCCGGTCATGCCGGCCGGCGAGACCATCAGCTCGGCGGCCAGCTCGGACGGCGTCGCCCGCCAGGGCTCACCCCTGGCCACGAGGCGGTGCAGGGTCTCGAACTCGAAACCCTGCAGGCCGACCTCGGCCAGCGCGCGGTCCTTGACATGCGCGACATGGCGGGCCAGGAGCTGGATGCGCGTGATGATCGCCTCGACCCGTTCGTCGAACGGCGCCTTGTCACGCCACCGCGCCAGATGCCGATCGACGGAGTCCTCCATCCCGTCAGTATGCTACGCCGACAAGTATTTCGTTGACAAAAGATTAGCTAGCGAAATAAGTTCTCGGCCCATGAGCTCCCCCGTACGCCGCCTGCTCATCGGGCGGACCATCGCAGCCCTGGCGACCGCACTGATCCCGACCACGCTGACCCTCGCGGTCGTCCGCGCCACCGGCTCCGCCGGCGACCTCGGGCTCGTCCTCGCCTGCGAGATGATCCCGATGCTTCTCCTGCTCCCGGTCGCCGGGGTGGTCGCCGACCGCTTCGCGCCGCAGCGGGTCGTCCTCGCGGCCGACCTGGCGCGCGGCGCGGCACAGCTCGGCGTCGCGGCCGAACTGCTCGCGGGCGTGGTGCGCATCCCGAACCTCGCGGTGCTGTCGGCGATCACCGGCGCGGGGCTGGCCCTCGGGACGCCCGTGGTGCGGACGCTGGTGGTGGCCGTGGTCGCCGATCAGGAGCGGCTGCGCGTGAACGCGCGCATCGGCGTGGCCCAGGGGCTCGCCCAGGTGGCGGCCCCCGCCACGGCCGGCGCGCTCGTCCTCGCCCTCGGGCCGGGCTGGTCCTCGCTGCTCACCGCCGGGCTGTTCGCCGTCTCCGCGCTGACGCTCGGCGGGCTGCGCCCCGCCCGTGCCGTCCGGCGAGGGCCACGCGGATCGTTCTTCACCGACCTGCGCGAAGGATGGGTCGAGACCCGTCGGCACCCGTGGTTCCTGGCCAGCGTGCTGGGCCACGGAGTGTGGCACCTGGCCGCCGGTTTCCTGCTGACGCTCGGTCCGCTGATCGCCGTGCGCGACCTCGGCGGCGAGGCGTCATGGGTACTGATCACGCAGCTCGGCACCGTCGGCATGCTGGTGGGCGTCTACGCCGCGCCGCGACTGCCGGTCCGCCGGCCACTCGCGGCCGTCGCGGTCGGCGCCGCCGTCTACGCGCTCCCGCTGGCGGCCTTCGGCCCGCCGATGCCGCTGGCAGTGGTCGCCGCAGCCTACTGCGTCGCCATGTTCGGGCTCGGCATGCTGAGCCCGCTGTGGGAGACGTCGTTGCAGCAGCGCATCCCCGAGGAGGCTCTGGGCCGGGTGGGGGCGTTCGACGGGCTCATCTCCTTCGCCGCGCGGCCGCTCGGCCTGGCCGTCGCCGCGCCCGTCGCCGCCGTGACGGGCACGGCGGCGCCACTGGTCGCCGGGGCGGTCCTGGTCGCCGCCGCCAACCTCGCCGTGCTCGCCCTACCGGACGTCCGCCGCGCACCCGCGCGGACGTTCACTGGTGCGGGTGCCCGGCCACATTGACTTCACCTTTGGTTGAGGTTTGAGACTGCCACTGGGCGACGGTCGTCCAGTGAGAGGAAGTGGCGGCATGCGTGCTGTGCGAGTGGAGCGGTTCGGCGGGCCCGAGGTGCTGGTGGCCGCGGAGGTGCCAGATCCGGTGGCCGAACCGGGACATGTCGTGCTCGACGTCGCGGCGGCCGACACCCTGTTCGTCGAGACACAGATCCGCGCCGGGGCGGCGCGGCAGTGGTTCGCGGTCGAGCCGCCGTACGTGCCGGGCGGAGCGGTGGCCGGGCGGGTGATCGCCATGGGCGAGGGAGTGGACGCCGCGTGGGCCGGACGGACGGTCACGGCGTGCACCCCGGACGCCCAGGGCGGGTACGCCGAGCGGGTGGCCGTCCCTGCGCAGGCGCTGATCTCCGTCCCGGACGGGCTGCACGTCACATGGGCGGCGGCCCTCATGCACGACGGCGTGACGGGGCTCTCGGTCTTCGACGCGGCCGAGGTCAAGCCGGGTGACCGGGTGCTGGTCACGGCGGCGGCCGGCGGCATGGGCATCCTGCTCGTCCAGCTCGCGCGGGCGGCCGGGGCGTGGGTGGCCGCGGCGGCGCGCGGGGAGCGCAAGCTGGACCTCGCCCGGCGAATGGGCGCCGACCTCGCCGTCGACTACACCGAGCACGGCTGGACCGAGCACGTCCGCGAGGCGGCCGACGGCGCCGGCCCCGACGTGGTGTTCGACGGTGCGGGTGGTCAGATCGGGCAGGCGGCGTTCGCGATCGCCGCCCGGGGCGCCCGATTCTCGGCACACGGCGCGGCCGGCGGCGGCTTCAGCGTGATCGACCCGGTGGAGGCGGGCCGGCGCAAGATCACCGTGCGTGGCATCCAGGAGGTACAGCTCGATATGGCCGAGCGCAATCGGCTGGCCGAGCGGGCCATGGCCGAGGCCGCGGCGGGCCGGCTGGAGCCGGTCGTCGGCCGCACCTTCCCCCTTGACCGGGCCGCCGAGGCGCATGCGGCGATCGAGGCACGAAAGGTCCCCGGCAAGACGCTGCTGCTGCCCTGATATTCGGAGGCGTCCAGATTCCCTGAACTCACCGCCCGGCTCAACCTTTCCGAACCTCGGTGACGGCCGCTCCACCCTCGCCGACCTGGGCGGGCGGAGCGGCTTCCGCGGGTCGTGGCGACTGTCCGGACCGTGAGAGCTACGCGTTCTGTGCGGGCCCCGCGGTACGTCCGGGTTCTGCGGGCGGTGCCGGGTCCGTTTGCTCCGGGCGGAGGTGGGGGGCGAGGGCGAGGGCCGCGAGGACGGCCGCGCCGCCCATGACGGCGATGGCGAGGTGGGCGGGGAGCAGTTCGGTGACCGCGCCCGCGAGCGCCGCACCGAGGCCCTGGGTGGTCATCTGGCCGGAGGTGAACAGGCCGAACGCCTGGCCGAGGGCGTCCGGCGGCGCGGCGTCCACGAAGCGGCGCTGGAGACCGAGGTTGTAGGCCAGGCACATCCCGGTCAGCACGCCGAGCACCAGGCACCACGCAAGCGAGGGCCGCGTGGCGAAGGCGGCCAGCGGCATCCCCATGGCCACGGCGAGCGGGAAGGACAGCCGCTCACGCAGGTCCGGCGCGGCGAACCTCCCGACGATGAAGTCCCCGAGCGCCATCCCGACCGCGAACGCCGCGAGCACGAGCCCCGCCTGGGACGGCACGCCACGCTCGCCAAGGTAGGGGACGACGAGCGCTTCGGCGCCGGCTATGAACATCACCGGGATCCAGTTGCAGAGCATCAGCGCGCGGACACGCCGGTCGGCCAGCAGCCGGCGGTTGACCCGCAGCGACGCGCGCACCGCGTTCCCCTCGGCCGCATGGCCGCCTCGGGTTCCCTGCCTTGCCCCGTACTGCTCGCGACCGGTCGCCGTCCCGCCGCCACCGATCTCCGTACTCCCCGCGGTGGGCCGATCCACCCCGTCCGCCGTGGCTTCCGCTCTGCTCGGCGACGGGCGGACGGCGGTGGGGACGGCCGCGCGGGGCGGGCGGTCCGGCAGGCCGAGGCGCAGGACGATCGCACTCGCCCCGGACAGCGCCGCGGTGATCAGCAGCGCTCCCCCGGGACCTGCCAGGGACAGGACGGCGCCCCCGGCGGCCAGGCCGCCGATCTGCGCACCGGCCGAGGTGACCGTGAGCACCGAGCGGCCGAGCACGAAGGAGTCCCCCGGGAGCAGTTCGGGGAGCGCGGCGGTGCGTGCGGCGCCGAACACCGGGTTGAGGGCCCCGGTGACCACGACCACCGCCAGCATCGCCCACACGGGCAGTCCGGCGAAGCCCAGCACGAGGCAGACGGCGACCCGGACCAGCTCTCCCGTGATCATCAGGCGCCGGGGACGGATCCGGTCGGCGAGCGAGAGCAGGAACGTCCCGCCGATGACGTACGGCAGGAACCCGCTCATGTAGGCCATCGCGGACAGCCCGGCCGAGCCGCTGCGCTGGTACACCAGCGCGGCGAAGGCCAGCATCTTCACCGCGTCGCCCATCACGAGCAGGGCGAAGCTCCCGTACAGGACGCGGAACTCCGGCACGGCGAACACTTCGCCGAACGTGGCCCTGCGCCCCGGCCCCGTCCCGGTTTCCTCCCCGCCCGCCCGATCCGTGCCGGGAACCGTCCCTCGGGCCGTCTCGGTCACCGCGCCGCTCGTGCGGTCCGCCTCCGGCACCCTCTCGCGCGTCCGGTCACCCTCCGGTACCGTCCCGCGGGTTCGGCCCGTCCCGGCTGCCGCACCGCTCGTGCGATCCGCCGGGGCCGCCCCTCCTGGCCCGTCGCCGGTCTCGGTTCGCACGCCGTGGGTGCGATCTGCTTCGGTCACCGCCACCTCCCGCGACGATGCTGCGGCGCACGAGCGACGAAGGCTAAGGTTTCGGAAATGACCGAAAGGTCAGGTCGGCCGGGCTGGAGCGAGGTGTGCGGTGGGGAGGACGATCCGCATCGAGGTGAGCCCGCAGGACGTCATGACCAGCCGGTTCGCCGTCTCGCCGCTCATCGAGACCATGCACGCGCTGTGGCTGCTGTGCGGCGGTCAGGAGGCGGGCGTCCACCGGGAGTGGGTGGTACGGCACCGGCCGGCCTACGAGCGGCTGCGCGCGGAACTGCCGGCCCTGACGGCGCTGGTCGCGCTCTTCCGGCGCGGCGAGTACAACGCCGACTTCATCGCGCCGCCGCCTTCGGGGGTCGGGGTCTCGTTCGAGGAGGAGCTGGCCGTCATGCGGGCCACTCCCCTCGCCCAGGCCAGGGACGAGATCGCGCGCAACCTGCGGGGCGGCCCCCCGCCCGCGCCGCACCTGCGAGCCGTGCTGGACCGGCCGGACATCGTCGAACTACTGGCGGAGGTGCTCAGCGCGGCCTGGACGCGGATCGTGGCGCCCGACTGGCCGCGCTTCCGGGCCATCCTGGAGGGCGACGTCGTCCACCGCGCCGGGCGCCTGGCGGCCTACGGGTGGGCGGCCGCGCTGGAGGGCCTCAGCTCGCGGGTGCGCTGGCGTGCGGACGACGGGGACGGCCACCTCGCGGTGCGCATGAAGGGTCCGGGACATGACGAGCGGCATCGGCTGGGCGGGCGCGGCCTGCTGTTCGTGCCGAGCGTCCTCGGGCCGGGCGTCGGGGCGTACCTGGAGGACGCCTGGCCGTACGCGCTGGTCTACCAGGCCCGCGGGATCGCCGCGCCCGCCGCGCCGCGCGGCGGGCCGGCCCGGCTCATCGGCGCGACCCGCGCGGCGATCCTGCTGCGGCTGCCCGCGACGACGACGCAGCTCGCCGCGCTGCTCGACATGAGCGTCGGCGGGATAGGCGACCACGTGGCGGCGCTGCGGGAGGCCGGGCTGATCACCGGCACCCGGGTGGGCCGCTCGGTCCTCTACCACCGCACCCCCCTCGGCGACGCCCTCGCCGAGGGGAGCGCGGCGGTCAGCCCTTGAGGACCGCGCTGCGCCCGCCCCTTGAGGACCGCGCCGCGCCCGCCGCCCCGTCGCCCGGACGCCCCGAGGACCTGGGCCGGCCCGTCCACCTGTGACCGTCAATGGCCGGTGACCGGCTCCTTCGTGTTCGCCGAGCAGCGAGCCGACGTCCGGCGCCGGCCGGGCATGGACCGCGGCGCCATGAATCGCCGCCGGTGCGGCCGTCGGACGGATTGTCGGTGCGGCGTTCTAGGGTGAGGCGCCAGCCACGCCGGCCGGAAGCCGACCGGCGGCCGAGCAGAAAGGACGTCCGACGCCGATGCCCACCCGCCGTCCGGTGCCCGAGACGCACACATCGATCGAGTCCGACGAGTGGGACGGGCGCGACCTGTCCGGCGAACGGCACGATCAGGTCGCCTTCGTGGACGTGGACATGACCGAGGTGCTCGACGAGGGCTCGGTGTTCACCGGCTGCGTGTTCCGCAACGTGCGGTTCAACGCCTCGCGGCACTCCGACGCGGCGTTCCTCAACTGCTCCTTCATCCGCTGCACCTTCTTCGACGCCACCTTCACCGGCTGCAAGATGGTCGGCAGCGTGTTCGACGGCTGCACCTTCGACCTGCTGAAGGTCGAGGGGGGTGACTGGTCGTTCGTCGCACTCGACGGCGCCGGCCTGCGGGGCACGTCGTTCACCGGCGTTCGCATGCGCGAGGCCGACCTCACCGGCGCCCGCCTCGCCGGCGCCACGCTGACCGGGGTGGACCTGTCGGGCGCGTCGCTGAGCCGGGCCGATCTGTCCGGCTGCGACCTGCGCGGCAGCGATCTGTCCTCACTCGATCCGGAGAGCGTCACCCTGCGGGACGCCGTGGTCGACGTACGTCAGGCCGTGCTCATCGCCACCGCCCTCGGCCTCGACGTCCGCAGCGAGTGACCGCAGGGGACGAGATCCGGCCACCGGCAGGCCCCGCCCCGGGCTCCGTGGAGTTCACGGAGCCTGCGGAGCATGGGAGCCGTCCGCCGCGTTGCGCGCATTTCCGGTCACGATTCGCATAGTTGAAGGCCGTCGAACGCCGCGCATCGGGACATCGGGCTTTCCGCGGGTGAATCGTGATTTGCAGCGCTGCGACCACAGTGGGCGCTGTCAAGGGACCGCTCGTCGCACGATCCGCGCAATGTGCAGATTTTCATGAAATACCACCTTCCGTAATTGTGACCGTATTGGTTACCCTGCTCTGATCACGCACAGGGAAGGTGCCCGGACCGCCGACACCGGGCCGGCACGTTCCCGCGCGAGGCACGGCTCGCCGGGCGGAGTCCGGTGATCGAACGGCAGGAGATCGACGGTGGAGCGCAGACCGGTCCACGCCCTTCTCGCGACCTCTCGTGGAAAATGCCTGCTCGAAACCGGTTTACGGCTGGGCCGCTACATACGAAGCGTGATATGGCCAGGCCATGCCTGCGATCTTTCATCACGGAAGGTAAGATTCCCCGAGCACCGGCTCTCCGGGCGACGTCCGGGCGGGCACGGCACCTCACGTCGGGAGACGCAGATGGACACCGTCGATCTCGAAGACCTGGGCCTCGAGCTCCTGCTCATCGCCGCGCTGCATGACGAGGCCGAGCGGCTCGCGGCCGATCTTCGCGAGCCCGCGGGCGTTCCCCGATGGTCCGCTCCCCGGCTTCCTGCGGTGCCTTCGCAGGGCCCGCCGGGCCGGTCCCCGCACGACATAAGCCACCATCCTCGATAATTGCCACCTTCAACTTAAAAGGCACCTTTACCACCGCAGCTTTAAATTGTCGGTGGCGCCGGTCACACTGCGACCATGGCCGACCTTCCCTCCGAGCCGTCCCCGGTGGACGGCTCCCCGCAGAAGAACGCCGCGCCCTCGCCACTCGCCCACCCCGCCCCTCCCGGTGCGACGCCGCGCGATGCCGCCGTGCCGGCCCTCGACGAGGCGCCGATCGAGCTGGCCGAGGTCACCGTGAGCGACTGGTACGCGCACGCCGAGACGATGAGCGGCATCGGGTTCCTCACCGTCGCCCGCAGGCTTCCCGCGCTCATAGGTCACGCCGTCCGCCTGGCCTGGCAGGCCAGCCCCCGTGACACCATCGCCACCATCACGCTCAGCGTGCTGGGCGGCGTGTTCACCGCCTTCGGCCTGCTCGCCACCACCGGCGTGCTGCAGGCCCTGTTCGCGGCCGGCCCGACGCCCGACCGGGTCAGGGCGGCGCTGCCCAGCCTGCTGCTGGTCGGCGCCGCCGCGACCCTGCGCACCGGCCTGCAGGCCGCGGCGGGCTGGGCGCAGTCGCGCCTCGACCCCCAGGTCAGCCGCATCGCCGAGATGCAGCTCTACGAGCTGACCAGCCAGATCGACCTCATCCGCTACGACGACGCCGATTTCCACGACGCGCTCGAACGGGCGAGCAACCGCGGCGTCGGCACGGCCGACAGCGTGGTCAGCGGCACGATCAACGTGCTCACCGCGCTCATCGGCATCGGCGCCGCCGCCGGTGTGCTCGGCATCCTGCACCCGGTGCTGCTGCCGCTGCTCCTGCTGGCCGTCCTGCCCGACGCCTGGGCCGCCGTCCGCACGGCCCGCTTGCGCTACGCGACGATGTTCTCCCTGGTGCCCGTGCGCCGCCGCAAGTGGATCCTCAGCGATCTCATGGCGGCGCGCACCACCGCTGCCGAGGTCCGCTCGTTCACCATGCGCCGCTTCCTCATGCGGCTGTACAACGCCGTGGCGACCGCCGAGCAGGAGGCGGACCTGCGCATGGCCCGGCGCCAGATGCTGGCGCGGCTCATCGGCGAGGCACTGGGCGGTGTCGGCACCTCGATCGTGTACGTCGCGCTCGGCGTGCTGCTCGCCACCGGCGCCGTGCCGCTGGCCGTGGCCGGCACCGCGGTGCTGGCCATCCGCTCCGGCCAGAGTTACCTGGCGAATCTCATGTTCTCCACCAACCGGCTGTACGAGGAAGGGCTCTACTTCACCGACTTCCTGGACTTCTGCCAGGAGGCCCGGCAGCGGACCGGCCCGCCGCGGGTCCGCGAGGCGCCGGGCGGTTTCGAGCGCATCACCGTCGAGGACATCACGTTCGCCTACCCCGGCAAGGAGGAGGCGGCCCTGCGCGGAGTGTCCATCCATCTCGACCGCGGCGAAGTGGTCGCGCTCGTCGGCGAGAACGGCTCCGGCAAGACCACCCTGTCCAAGATCATGGCAGGGCTGTACGACCCGCAGGAGGGGCGGGTCCGCTGGGACGACGTGGACATCGCCGAGGTCGACCCCGACGAGCTGCGGCGGCACATCGCGGTCATCGCCCAGGACCACACCCGCTGGCCGCTCACCGCCCGGGACAACATCTGCATGGGCCTGGAGAAGGGCGAGGCGGCGCTGCGCTCGGCGGCCGAGGTCGCCGGAGCCGACCAGGTGATCGCCGAGCTGCCGCACGGCTACCGCACCCTGCTCGACCGCCGGTTCAAGGACGGGCACGAGCCGTCCGGCGGCCAGTGGCAGCGCATCGCGGTGGCCCGCGGCTTCTACCGCGACGCACCGCTGCTGATCTGCGACGAGCCGACGGCGGCGTTGGACGCCCGCGCCGAGCACGCGCTGTTCGAGCGCATCCGCGGGCACGCCGACGGGCGCACCGTTCTGCTGATCACCCACCGCCTGGCCAGCGTCCGCTACGCCGACCGCATCTACGTGCTCGACCACGGTAGGGTCGCCGAGCAGGGCACGCACGAGGAGCTCATGACCCTCGGCGGCATCTACGCCGAGCTCTACACCCTCCAGGCCAGCGCCTACGACTCCGCCCACGACCACCAGGAGCCCACCCCCGACCCGGTGTGACCGCCGCCGAAGCCAGGGCGAGGGCGACCACCGGGATCATCCGGAACGGCCGCCCTCCGCAGACGGCCGGCCCAGGCCGTACGACTCCGGCGCCGCGCCCCGTGCTATTCCGGGCGCGGCGTGGTCGGCGAGTCGGCCAGGCGTCGATGATCGGAGTGAAGTCCCGGCCGGTCCATTCGTTGACGAAGGCGGTGAACGACGCCCAGAAACGCGTAGCCGTGGCCTCAGTGGGAGGCGTGCTCCTCGGAGGTCTTGTGAGAGGCAGGCTCGGGGAGTGGGGGGTCGGAGTCCACCTCGGCTCGCAGGGCGAGGACGTCACGGTAGTACTGGATCTTGCGGCGGATGGCGGTCTGGCGTTCCCTGAGCAGGGCGATCTGCTCCTCGACCTCCTGGTCGTGGGCTTCCAGCAGGGTGATGCGGTCGCCGATGGTCTCCTCTCCGTCGCGCACCAGCGCGGCGAAGCGCAGCATCTCGGCGATCGGCATCCCGGTGTCCCGCAGGCACCGCACCATGCCGAGCCAGCCGACGTCCTCCTCGCTGAACCGCCGTTGTCCCGCGGAGTTGCGCTCGACGCGTTCGAGCAGGCCGATGCGCTCGTAGTAGCGGAGGGTGTCGATACTGAAGCCGGTCTCCTCCGCGACTTGTCCCGGTGTGTACACGCTCACCCCCCGAGGATGTCACCTGGAGTGCACTCCAGGTCAACCACTCCGCTCCCCGCGAACCCGCCCCCGCGCCGCCTCCCCGTCGATCTTCGACCTCCGCGGCCCCCGAGCCGTACAGAGAGGTCAGCGTTCCGGGATGTGGTCGGCCAGGTAGCGCCGGATGAGCCGCCGGCACTCGGCGATGAGGCCGGGGTCACCCTCGGGATGGACGCGGAACGCCAGCTTGATCACCGCGTCGGCGGCCTCCACGGCGACGACCAGGGCGCGGTCGAGCCCGGGCCCGCGCGGAGCGCCGAGCAGGTCGATGACGAGCACCCTGAGCCGGTCGGCGACGATGACGTTGTTCTCCAGCGCGGCGTTCAGCAGGCGGTTGGTGCCCTTCATCGGCGGGCCACCGGGGAAGGGCATGATCTCTCCGAAGTCCACGATCGCGAACCCCGGAGTGGTGCGCTTCATCGCCACGAACTCGTCGACGGCGAGGTCCACGGCGTCGGTCCAGTCGGAGATCTCTTCCTCGCCCAGGCGGACGGCGAGCCGGTCGAGGAAGGCGTCGAGGTTGCGCAGCGCGAGGGCCCGCACCAGCCCTTGTTTGTCCGGGAAGAACTGGTAGAACGTCCCGATCGGCACGGCCGCCCTGCGAGCGACCTCCTTGGTGGTCAGCCCGTCGTATCCGACCTCGTCCAGAAGCCGTGCGCACTCGTCCAGCATTCGCTCGACCCGTTCGACGCTGCGCCGCTGGGCCGGACGGCGGCGGAGCGTCCCTGCGGAGACGTTCGTCATCTCACCATCATCCTCCCGAAACCGGTTGCTGCGCTTAACATGAGCGTTACTCATATCGCCGGAGGTCACCATGTTCCTTTGGGGTACGGCTACCGCGTCCTACCAGATCGAGGGCGCCGCGGCAGAGGACGGCCGGGGAGCGTCCATCTGGGACACCTTCGTCCGCGGACCCGGCCGGGTGCGCGATGGTCGGACCGGGGACGTCGCCTGTGATCACTACCATCGCTGGTCAGAGGATGTCACGCTCATGGCCGGTCTGGGCGTCAACTCCTATCGCTTGTCCATATCGTGGCCGAGAATCCACCCGCGCGGGCACGGCGAGGTCAACCGGGCCGGGCTCGACTTCTACGACCGGCTCGTCGACGCGCTGTGCGCCGCGGGCATCACCCCGGCGATCACCCTGTACCACTGGGACCTCCCCCAGGCCCTGGAGGACGAGGGGGGCTGGCTGAACCGCGACACCGCGCACCACCTGGCCGACTACGCGCACACGGTGTCGGCCCGCCTCGCCGACCGCGTGCCGCTGTGGATCACGCTCAACGAGCCGTTCGTGCACATGGTGTACGGCTACGCCCTCGGCACGCACGCGCCGGGCAGGACGCTGTTCCTGGACGCGCTGCCCGCCGCGCACCACCAGCTCCTCGGGCACGGCCTGGCCGCGCAGGCCCTGCGGGCGAACGGCGCGCGGCAGGTGCTGGTCACCAACAACTGCACCCCGGTCCGGCTGGCGTCCGGCTCACCGGAGGACGCGCGGGCGGCCGACGCCTACGACGCGCTGCACAACCGGTTGTTCAACGACCCGGTGCTGCTCGGGCGCTACCCGGATCTGTCGGCGTTCGGCGTGACCGCGCCGGCCGGCGTCCGGGACGGCGACCTGGAGATCATCGCCCAGCCCCTGGACGGGCTCGGGATCAACTATTACAACCCCACCCGCATCGCCGCGCCCGCACCGGGGGCCGACACCGGCGGGCTGCCGTTCGTGGACGCCGGGATCACCGGGTACCCGGTGACCGGCTTCGGCTGGCCGGTGGTGCCGGACGGGCTGCGTGAGCTGCTCACCGGCCTGAAGGCCCGCTACGGGGCGGCGCTGCCGCCGGTGTACGTCACCGAGAACGGCTGCTCCCAGCCGGACGAGCCCGGCCCGGACGGGGTGGTCGACGACCAGGAGCGCATCGCCTACCTGGACGGGCACATCGCCGCGCTGCACGCCGCCGTCGCCGAAGGGGTCGACGTGCGGGGGTACTACGTCTGGTCGCTGCTGGACAACTTCGAGTGGGCCGAAGGGTACGGCCAGCGGTTCGGGCTGGTCCACGTCGATTTCGCCACCCAGAAGCGCACGCCGAAGGCGTCCTACCACTGGCTGCGCGACCGTCTCGCCGCCGAGCGTGACCGGGCGGCCACGGCCGGCTGACCCCTGCTAGTGGCGGAGAGTCTTATTCAGAACGTGGGAATTCCAGGCGGAGCCCTGGGTGATCTGGCCTGTTAGCCCCGTTCG
>NZ_BMNT01000075.1:5059-16767 GCF_014646695.1 Sphaerisporangium melleum | reverse complement strand
GAGAAGAACGCCGAGTATGACCGGCTGATCGCCACCTGCTCGGTGCGCTACGTGCCGATGCCGTGGATGTGGCAGGTCCGCGACGGCGGGACGATCACCGCTCCGCTGACCGGGTGGATGCGCGGAGCCGCGTTCGCGCATCTCACACTGGGCGATGACGGTACGGCGAGTGGGCGGTTCCTCGAAGAGGACATCTACTTCATGACCGCCCGCCCGCACGGCCCGCCGCCGGTGGCCTCTCCCTATCTCGCGGGCGGGGAGGTGCGGGAGAGCCGGGTGGACCCGCGAGTCCTGGATGACCCGGCCGGGCTGTTCGTGGCACAGCTCGGCGCGCCGTCGGCGGTGCGACTGGGCGGTGGCGACGAGGTCATCCTGTGGGACGTGGCCACTGGTTCGCAGGCCGTCACCCGGCCCGACCCGGCAGGTGGCTGGACGGTCCGCCAGCGCGGGCCGCTGCGGCTGTGGGATGCGGTCGAGCACGCCGTGCTGGTCTGGCAGAACGCGGGCTCCCCGCACCAGTCCGCGTACGGCCTCACCGTCACCTCGGATCGTCAGTACGTCTGGCTGGGCGAACCCGACGGGCCGAGTTGGGATCTGCCCGTCTGAGCGAGGAGGGAGGACTGCACCAATCCCACTCCCGAAGCCGCCGATCACAAGAGGCACAGCAAGGAGGTTGTCCGTGCGAGACGAGGCTCGGGCCGCTGAGCTGCGGGACAAGCTCGCCGGTGAACTCCTCGCGGCCGGGTATCTGAGGTCGGCCCGGCTCGAGGCGGCGTTCCGTGCCGTGCCTCGGCACGCGTTCGTGCCGGCCGGTACGCCGCTGGACGTCACGTACCAGGTCGACCGCGCGGTGGTGACCAAGCGGGACGAGCGCGGCGGCGCCGTCTCCTCGGTCAGCGCTGCGTACGTCCAGGTGGCGATGATCGAACAGGCCGAACTGAAACCGGGCATGAGCGTGCTGGAGGTCGGCTCAGGAGGCTACAACGCCGCGTTGCTGGCCGAAGTCGTCGGGCCGGATGGACAGGTCGTCAGCGTGGACATCGACCCTGAGGTGACCGAGCGCGCCACTGCGCTGCTGCACGCCGCCGGGTACGGCGACCGGGTGACGGTGCTCACGGCTGACGCCGGTCGCGAGATCTCCGGGTGGGGGTCGTTCGACGCGATCATCGTGACGGTCGGCGCGTGGGACCTGTCTCCCGCCTGGCTGGGCCAGTTGGCCGCCCATGGCACGCTCGTGGTGCCATTGCGGATGAACGGCGTCAGCCGCTCCATCGCCTTCCGCCGCTCGGATGCCCACCTGATCAGTACCTCCGCCGTGGTGTGCGGGTTCGTCCCCATGCGGGGAGTCGGCGCGCACGCCAACCGGGAGTTCCGGCTCCCCGACGCCGAGGGCCGCGTCGTCACGCTCGGCTTCGACGACGGCGCCCCGGACGATCCCGCGCTGCTGGACGGCGTCCTGGCCGGCCCGCGCGCCGAGGTATGGTCCGGCGTCACGATCAGGCACGGCGTGTCGTTCGCCGACCTGCACCTGTGGTTCGCCGGCTTCCTCCCCGGGTTCTGCAAGCTGGCTGCCGAGGACGGCACCGAGCCGGCTCAGGAGCGCAAGACGTGGTTCCCCTTCGCCGTGGTGCGCGGCGACTCCTTCGCCTATCTGTCGGTGCGGCCCGCGCTGGATGGTACGGGCGTGGAGTTCGGCGCCCGCGCCTACGGTCGGCACGGCCACGAGGCCGCCAGGGCGATGGTGGACCAGATCCAGGCATGGAACGACCTGTCCAGGAACCGTCCGGAGCCCACGTTCGCGTACTGGCCGACCGGTACCACTCCTGTCCACCTGCCTGAATGTACGGCTGTACTCAACAAGACCAACGGTCTTGTCACGATCTCCTGGCCCACGGGCTGAGCATCGCTCAAACCTGCTGGGCAGGAGGCCCACACCCGACCCTGTACATGAGGAGTGTGATCAGATGGCTCCATCGCTGACCCGCCGTCCGGCCCGACTCCGGCCAGGCGGAGCCCCCGCGACGGGCATTCTCGCCCAGGCGTGCCTCCCAGGCGCGCAGTGTGAGGGGTGGGGGCACGAACCAGACATGGAGTCCTTTCGCAGGCCGCATCAGGTCCCGGCCGGACCACTGCTCGGGCAGGACCTCGTGCGGCTGTCCGACGGCTGAGCACGGTGAAGCGCCTGCCGCGGCTTCGTCGAATGCCACGACCCGCCTGATCACTGAGGGCCGGCGTCACGACTTCCAGTAGAAGCCGTCAGGACCAATAGGCACCTTTCCCCCAAGCGTGGCCTGCTGAAGAATCGGCCGATGTGGATGCGTGACCCACCTGCCCCGATCATCCTCACCACCCTGCACCCGACCGAAGATGAAGGAGAATCATGGAGGGAATCGACCCCAGCGTGCCGCCCAGCGGTACGGGCTGTGCCGACTGCGAAGCGTCACAACCCTCAGGCTGGTGGTTCCACCTGCGGCGTTGCGCCCAGTGCGGACACATCGGCTGCTGCGACTCCTCGCCCAGCCAGCACGCCAGCGCGCACGCCGCCGCCACCGGCCACCGGTTCGTCACCAGCTTCGAACCTGGCGAGGACTGGTTCTGGGACTACGTCGAGAAGGTGATGTACGACAGCGGCCCCGCACTCGCCGCGCCCACCCACCACCCGGAGGAGCAGGGGGTACCTGGCCCGGCCGGCAGCGTGCCCGCCGACTGGGTCGACCACTTGCACCGGTGACCAGAGCGCTTTCCCCGATGAGCCGGGGCGTGGCGGCCCGGGAACGCGATCCAGCGTGAGCGAGAGTCCTGCTGGAGGGCAGGGCTCGTCTCGATCGCCGA
This sequence comes from Sphaerisporangium melleum, assembly GCF_014646695.1. GTDB lineage: Bacteria > Actinomycetota > Actinomycetes > Streptosporangiales > Streptosporangiaceae > Sphaerisporangium > Sphaerisporangium melleum. The sequence continues at coordinate 13,935 of NZ_BMNT01000075.1, read as the reverse complement.
GCGCACGTCAGAGTACGAAGACCACGCCGGCCGGCTTCCTGGACAGGAACGGGACACCGCGGTCCGGCGTCTCCTCGTCCCATCGGAGACGGTGAGGAGACGCTGGGCCGCAGTGGGGTTCAGGCGATCAGTAGGCGGAGGCCGAGTTCTGCCTCGTTGAGTTCGAGGAGGTCGCGGTTGCGTTCGGCCCAGCGGCCGGAGGCGAGGTCGTCGCGAAGGCTGCGCACCGCGCGCTGCTCGGCGTCCGGGCCGAGCGCGGCCCAGACCGAAATCCCGCGGCGGACGTTCTCGTCCAGGTACGCCTCCGGCCGGCGCCAGTAGGCCTCGAGGAAGCCGTCGGCGCAGTCCCACGGGATGGGCACCGGTTCGATGCGGGCTCCGATCGCCTCGGCCAGCTCGGTCACCGAAGGCCGGCCGGTAAGAAGGTTCGCGACCTCGGGCAGGTAGTCGCGGGTGAGCCAGAACCGGTGCAGCCATCCGGCGTCACTGGTGTCGTGCGTGAACACCACCACGCGGCGAGCGACCCGCCGCAGCTCGCGCAGACCGGCGATCAGGTCCTGCCAGTGGTGAATCGAGGCGATGGCCATCGCGGCGTCGAACGACCGGTCGTCGAACGGCAGCTTCTCGGCGAATCCGATCAGGCAGGGCGCGGCGTCCGCGGGGCGCTGCGAACGCATGAGCGCCGATGGTTCCACTGCCAGGACGTAGCGGTCGGAGGGCTCGTAGGACCCGGTGCCCGCCCCGACGTTCAGTACGGTCCGGGCGTCGCCGAGCGCGGCCCAGATCTGCGCGGCGATGCGCGGTTCGGTACGCCGCGTCACGGTGTAGGTGGCGCCGATGGTGTCGTACAACTGCCCGCCGGACATGGACTCCGCCTCTCTGGCCGTCACCATCGTCGTCTCCGCGCCGTCCCAGTGCTCGGGGCGGCGCGTCGCTTGATCACTCTTTCACCATAGTGAGCGGACCGGGGACGTGAAGGTCGTCGTGCTGGATAAGCCACGCTGACGTGGGGCGTCAACGGTACCTGCGAGGCCGTACATCGGGACGATCGGCTCCTCCGTCTTGACAGGCAGCCAGATGGCTGCCTAATTTAGGCAGCCGAAAGGCTGCATATCAGCTGGCGACCGGGGAACGAAGGCGGGCATGGACGAGGTGTTCAAGGCACTGGCCGATCCGAGCCGGCGCGCTCTGCTCGACTCGCTCAACGCCCGCAACGGGCAGACGCTGCGCGAGCTGTGCGCCGGGCTCGACATGGCCAGGCAGTCCGTCAGCAAGCACCTCGCGGTGCTGGAGGAGGCCGGGCTCGTCGCCACCGTGCGGCGCGGCCGGGAGAAGCTGCACTACCTCAACGCCGCGCCCGTGCACGAGATCGCCCACCGGTGGATCAGCCGCTACGACCGCGCCAGAGTCCAAGCCCTGGCGGACCTGAAACTCGCCCTGGAGGAGACCCCGATGGACGCGCCGACCTTCGTCTACACCACCTACATCCGCACCACCCCGCAGAAGCTCTGGCAGGCGCTGACCGAGCCCGCCTTCACCCGCCGCTACTGGGCCACCGAGTTCACCACGGACTGGGCCGCCGGCTCGCCGATGACCTGGGACAACCACGGCGTGCTGATCAGTGACCCGGAGCAGGTCGTGCTGGAGGCCGAGCCCTACAGCCGGCTCTCCTACACCTGGCACGCCATCACCCCCGAGCTCGCCAAGCGCTTCGGCTGGGACGACGAGATGCTCACCCGGCTGTCCGGCGAGGCCCGCTCGAAGGTCACCTTCACGATCGAGGAGGCCGCCCAGGTCGTGAAGCTCACCGTCGTACACGACGGCTTCGAGCCCGAATCCAGCCTGGCGCAGATGGTCAGCCACGGCTGGCCGAACGTCGTGGCGAGCCTGAAGACGCTCCTGGAAACCGGCGAACCCCTCCCAGCCGATGCCTGACCTCCCCGCTCCCGGCTCGCCGACGTCGGAGAACCGGAGCGCGGCCGCGGAACCGGTGCGTGACCAGCTCGCCGGCGGAAAAGCGGGTGCGGCGCCGCCCTTCTCCGTAAGCTGCCGACCGGACGGCGGACAGCAGGGAGACCATTCGTGCGAGACGAGACGCAGGACGAAGCTCGGGCCGCTGAGCTGCGGGACAAGCTCGCCGGTGAACTCCTCGCGGCCGGGTACCTGAGGTCGGCCCGGGTCGAGGCGGCGTTCCGTGCCGTGCCTCGGCACGCGTTCGTGCCGGCCGGTACGCCGCTGGACGTCACGTACCAGGTCGACCGCGCGGTGGTGACCAAGCGGGACGAGCGCGGCGTCGCCGTCTCCTCGGTCAGCGCTGCGTACGTCCAGGTGGCGATGATCGAGCAGGCCGAACTGAAACCGGGTATGAGCGTGCTGGAGGTCGGCTCAGGAGGCTACAACGCCGCGTTGCTGGCCGAAGTCGTCGGGCCGGATGGACAGGTCGTCAGCGTGGACATCGACCCTGAGGTGACCGAGCGCGCCACTGCGTTGCTCCGCGCCGCGGGGTACGGCGATCGCGCCACAGTGATCACGACCGACGCCGGCCACGAGATCTCCGAGTTCGGGCTCTTCGACGCGATCATCGTCACGGTGGGTGCGTGGGACCTGCCGCCCGCCTGGCTGCGGCAGTTGGCCGCCCACGGCACGCTCGTGGTGCCGCTGCGGATGAACGGCGTCAGCCGCTCCATAGCGTTCCGCCGCGCGGGCGCCCAGCTGGTCAGTACTTCTGCTGTGGTGTGCGGGTTCGTCTCCATGCGGGGAGCAGGTGCGCACGTCGATCGGGAGCTCCGACTGTCCGACCCCCACGGCCGCGTCGTCACGCTCACTTTCGATGACGGAGCCCCGGACGATCCCGCCCTGCTGGACGGCGTCCTGGCCGGCCCGCGCGGTGAGGTGTGGTCCGGCGTCACGATCAAGAACGGGGTGTCGTTCGCCGACCTGTAACTGTGGTTCGCCGGCTTCCTCCCCGGATTCTGCAGGCTGGCCGCCGAGGACGGCACCGAGCTGGCCCAGGAGCGCAAGTCGTGGTTCCCCTTCGCCGTGGTGCGCGGCGGCTCCTTCGCCTACCTGTCGATGCGGCCCGCACTGGAAGGCATGGGCGCGGAGTTCGGCGCGCGTGCCTACGGCCGGCGCGGCCAGAAGGCGGCCAGGGCGATGGTGGAACAGATCCAGGCATGGCATGAACTGGCGAGAAACCGGCCGGAGCCCACCTTCGCGTACTGGCCGACCGGCACCGCCCCCCTCCATCTGTCCGAAGGTACGGCCGTCCTCAACAAGACCAATGGTCTTGTCATGATCTCCTGGCCCACGGATTGAGCATCGACCTGCTGGACAGGATGCCCACACCCAACTCTGTTCATGGGCAGTGCGATCCGATGGCTCCATCGCCGCGTCTCGACACAACCGGTGTTCCGGACCTCCAAAACCTCGTGGCCGAGGGCGAGTTCGAGCTGGATGGCGGAGAATTCCAGGGAAGTGGCGTCCAGCTTTGGCGGTAGTTCAGGCGATCAGTAGGCGGAGGCCGAGCTCTGCTGTGTCGAGATCGAGGAGGTCTCGGTTGCGTTCGGCCCTTCGGCCGGAGGTGAGGTCGCGGAGGGTGCGCACCGCGCGTTGCTCGATGTCCGGGCCGAGCGCGGCCCAGACCGATATGCCGCGGCGGACACTATCGTCCAAGTACGCCTCCGGCCGGCGCCAGTAGGCCTCGAGGAAGCCGTCGGCGCAGTCCCAGGGGATGGGCACCGGCGCCGTCCGGGCTCCGATGACCTGGATGTTCATACCGTGCATGCGGTTCTTGCTGGAGTAGTAGGGCCGATCGGCGGCCAACCGGTCGATCGGGATGAGCGTTCCGTCGAGTACCACGAAGGCATAGGTTGATCTTGGTCGACAACCCTTCTACCAGGGGCTTCTCTATTCGTCGATCAGCTACCAGACGCCATTCGAGGTCCCCGACCTGCGACGGCGGGATGAAAAAGGCTCAATCTACCTCCATAGAACCCGGGGAACACCAGAGCCTCCATTAGACCCGGAGCGGTTCAAGCGCATCACGCCGTACCTCGGCGACATGATGCTGTTACCTGGCCTCGATCTGATTGAACGAGAGTTGCCTCTGTGTTCTACTTCTCGGAGGGTAGGAATCTCGATCCGTCAACGTATCTTGGGAGGGGCTACATGTGGAAGCAGAAAACATTAACGCTGGCGAGAATCACAGTCATCATTATCATGCTGATGGGTGGAACCGCAGCGGCTGCATTACCGACCGGCGCCTTCGCTGCGTCCTCAGGCAGCTCAACATCTATGGCCGCGTGGGACTGCCCCAGCGGTCACCTCTGCATCTGGGACGGCTATAACGGAACTGGAAATCGGTGTGCGTGGTCGAACGCCGACAATGATTGGTACAGCAGCCCCGACATCTGCTCCTGGGTTGATAGCCGACCCTATAAGTCGATATATAACAGGGGTACGAGCTCAAGCTACTGGGGCGTCACACTCTATGACAATGCAGACTACTCGGGTTGGATGGTGTGCTATCCCCAGGGAACGCGGGAAAGTAGAATCGACGGATCGGTCCGATCTCACCGATGGGAGCGCTACACTTGCTGGTGATAGGCCGCTTGCCACTGCCACAGGAATGATCGACACCACTGCAGGCGCTGCGACGGCAAGTAATATAGAACGAGGCCATGTCGGCAGAGGTCGCCTGCAGTCAGGACACGGACTCTCGACAGGTGCTATGCCTTTTCTGCGGGCGAACTTCGGCAAGCTCCCCATCCTAGCAGGCCGACGGCATTTGGGGCTGTCGGTCTAGCCTCGGGATTTCGTGACGTGTTCGGCCCAGGTTGATCGTTTATATGAGAAAAGTGCCTTGAGCTGGGAGAATTGGACTTGCTGAGGGTCCATCCACACCAGTTCGAGAGGCACTTTTCGCGTGCAGTCTATCGCTTCCCGCCCCAAGATCGTCGTGTCTGCCGACGGCAGAGGAATTGTTCGCCAGGCTGGCGGCCTGCTTCTGCTGGAGACACTGCGGGTGACCGGCCTGGGCGAGGGCCTGTCGCAGGCGCAGGCGCTGGCGCGGTGGCGTGCGCCGCGGGCGTTGCACGATCCCGGGAAGATCGTGGCAGATCTGGCCATAACCCTCGCTCTGGGCGGGGACTGCCTGGCCGACATCGCGGTGCTGCGGTCCTCGCCGGAGTTGTTCGGGCCGGTGGCCTCCGATCCGACGGCGTCACGGCTGATCACGACCCTCGCCGACGCTGGGCCGAAAGCGTTGCGGGCGATCCGCGCCGCTCGGGCGGCGGCCCGGGCCAGGGCATGGACACTGGCAGGTGACCAGGCCCCGGGAGCGGACGGAACGCTGATCCCGGTGGACCTGGACGCCACCATCGTGATCGCGCACTCCGACAAACAACACGCGGCCCCGACCTGGAAACACACCGGCCGCCGACGCCGGCAACACCGAGGCGCTGTGGAGGCTGGCCGGGATGCGGGAGAGGGTGGGGGACCTGGATGGTGGTGAGCGTCTTACCCGTTTCGGGTTGACCGCTGAAGGGCAGATCGAATCCCCTTGAGGGCAGTAGTCAAGGTGTGGTGGTCCGGAAACGTGGTTCTGGACCGCCTGCGACGGGCTTGCACGCCGCAGGTCAGGGGCTCGGCGGCTCCGATTTGCCGTGTTCCGGTGGCGTTTGCTGTTCGTAGGACCGGAACAACGTGGGTGCGATCTCGCGTAGGCGGGTCTCGGTGGCCGGGGCCAGTCGCGGCCCGCGGCGGGTGATCCAGCCTGGCACCATCGAGGCGCGCAGCATCCGCACTCCGTCGATGTTGATCCCTCGCAGGGGCACGTGTGGGCCATGAACGGCCAGCAGGGGCGTGACCTCGACCGGGCCGCCGACCGCGCGGCTCAATGCCTCGGAGACCGCTTTGGCCTCATAGATCACGCTGCGCACGGCATCCGGCCCCCACTGCCGTCCGATCTTGACCCCGCGTCCCCCCTTGGTGATCCGCCGGTTGGCGTTCCAGTTCTTGGTGTCCACGACGAACACCCCGCACGCGCCGATCACCAGGTGGTCGACATTGGCGCGGCCCCGCGGCAGCGCGCGGTCATGCAGCACCAGGTGGCCGGCTCGCTCCAGGCGGCGCAACCGGCGGGCCGTCTTCCGTTCCCCCTTGGCGCCCTGCCTCCACGAGCGGACCGCCTCATGCCGGCGCCACCGCTGGACCGTGTCGGCGACCGCGACCACCACCGCGACGACCAAGCCCGCGAGCCAGTTGAGGAGGAAGGTCACCACGACGAAGGCAGCCACGGTCAACGCGGCGCGCACCACCAGGCGCCGGGTGCGGCCCGCCTGCCACTCGGCGCGGTACCGGGCGTGCGCCGAGGCGCCGGCCCCGGACAGGGAGCGGGAGGAGCGGGCCACGGCGACCTCCGGGGAGTCGAGGGAGACACGTGCGCGCCCTCACGGTACGACGACGCCCTGACAAGTCGCAGGCACTCGCGTCACGGGAACGAGAAATTCCGATCCCTACCAGGTAGTACAGAGCGCCCAGGGGCACCGTCGCACTATTGATCGACTAAGGCCTGTGTCAAAAACGGATCAACGAGTGCGATGATGTGCCGATCGCCGAGGGGAGATCTGGGGGAGCGGGATGCTGCACGTGTTGTTGCTGCAGTACACGACGTCAGAGCGGGAGGCTGGGCCATACGTCGCTGCTCATGTCGAGTTCCTGGAACGTCATCATCGCGATGGCACGTTCTTGCTGTCGGGGCAGACGGTGCCCTCGGCCCTTGGTGGAGCCATCGTGGCGCGCGGCGTTGACCGTGTGGCTGCTGAGCGAATAGCTGCGGAGGATCCGTTTGTTGTGGCCGGCGTCGCCAAGTACACGGTCACGACAATCGATGTGGGGCGGGTGCACCCGGCACTGGCCGCGGTGCTCCAGGTTGAGCAGTCTCGGGTGCGCGGCTGATGGCGGTTACCGCCGCTCGTTGATGACGGCGATGGTCACGGTGGCTGCGTAGCGGACGGCGAGGTTGTCGTACCTGGTCGCGACAGCCCGGTGGGGTTTGAGCCGGTTGACGCCGCATTCCACGGCGTGACGCTCACGGTAGTCGATCTTGCAGAACGTGTGCGGCCGGCCGCCTCTGCTGCCCCGGTTCTGCGCGCGGGTAATCGTGGATTCACGCTCACTTCCCAGATGATCAGATCCTTGGCATCTGCTCTGGCCTGCGACTCCCTCAGGATCCGCGCCCAAGTGCCGTTTCGCCCCGAAGGTACGGCGGTCCTCTACAAGACCCACGGTCTTGTCACGATCTCCTGGCCCACCGGCTGAGCACCGCGCGGATCTGCCGGACAGGTTGTCCAGGTCCAACCCTGTAGGTGGGCAGTGGACGTCAGGGTCTGGTCGCCGGAAGAGAGCTGGAGATAAGGGCTGTGTCGTGGACGGAGAGGTCGGTGGTGCATGTATTTCACATTACGGCCTATCCATTCATTGTGGTTGACCGGCAAGTCCCTCGGAGATAGATTGCGAATAATTTTCTGATCTCCTGGAGGTCTCCATGCGGCTTGAAATGCTGTGCAAGGATCAGAAGTCTGGGGCCAATGGCTGTCCGGCCATCTATTTAGCGGAGAACGGACAGATCGTAGTGCAAGGGCCGATGGTCGATCAGGACACTTTCGCCAACCTCGTCAACGTACTGCCAGGTGAGGTCGCTCTGCGGATCGACCCCGAGGTGCTCCTGGACGCCGTCGAGCGGCTACGTGCCAAGGAGGCCGACTAGTGGGGCGAGTGTTCCGCTCTCTGGACGACGCGGAGTTCAACCGCTTCTTCGCCGAGTTCCGCTTCACCGCCTACCGGCTGGAGTCGCTGCAGCGCTACGACGTCTCCTACGAGAAGGCGGAGTTCGACCTGTTCCTGAACGGCCGGCGGCGCGGGGAGTTCCCGGGGATCGCCCAGTGGATCGAGAGAACGGTCCGGCCCGCGCGGCACTCCGGCAGGCTCCTGCACCGGGTCCACGTGGTGGAGGAGCCCCTCTCCGACTACGTACGCTTCGAGTGCGCCTGGGCGTACGCGCACACGGTGCCGGCCGGAGAAGACGTGCGACTCATCCCCGTGCCCTCCGGCGAATGGCCCGAGGGACTTCCTCGCCATGACTACTGGCTCTTCGACTCGTCCATCCTCGTCGCGATGCATTATCGGGAGGATGGCACATTCGAGGCGGCGGAGATCGTGGACGATCCCGGCGAGATCGTCCAAGCCAATTATTGGCGGGACATGGCGGTGTACCGGTCAATTTCGTTCGCCGTTTTCGCGGCGAAATGCGGCAGCTTATCCCTGTGCCGCCGGCAGATCGCCCGGCGCTGTTCCATTCGTTCGTCGGCGATGATCAGGCGCTCCGCGAAGCCGTCGTCACGCCTACCGTCCGGCTGCTCGCTGCGATGTCGCGTGAATTCCTGTTGTGCTTACCGGAAGAAAGTGGTCGCCAGGGTTGGTGGCAAGCGAAAGGGCGGTTCGAGTGGCGCTGGACGTGCTCAGTCCTGCTGACGCCGTAGCCCTGCTGGAGGAAGCGATCGGTACGGGTCGCGTCACGGCGGAGCCGCAGGCCGCCGTCCGCATCGCCGACCTGTGCGGGCACCGTCCGCTGGTGCTGCGCGTCGTGGCGGCGCGTGCGGTGGATCGGCCGGGGCTCGCGCTCGCGGACCTTGTCGCAGAACTCGAAGCGGAACAACACAGGCCCGGTTTCCGTGCATTCTGCGAGGACGCCGCACTCAGCGGCGTGCGTGCGGCGTTCTCCTGGTCCTACCACGCGCTTTGCCCCGAATCGCAGCGGGCCTTCCGGCTGCTCGGCGTCCATCCCGGCCGGGAGTTCAGTACCGAGGCCGCCATGG
>NZ_BMNT01000075.1:0-5033 GCF_014646695.1 Sphaerisporangium melleum | reverse complement strand
CGATGCTCGATTCGATCGACCGGAACGCCACGCGGCGACTCCTGGACGCGCTGTGCGCGGCGCATCTCCTGCAGGAGGTCTCTCCAGGTCGTTATCGCCTGCACGACCTGCTCAGGGCCTACGCGCAGGACCGTCTGCGGGAAGAGACCATGCCGCGGCACCGGATGTCGGCGGTTCGCCGGCTGCTGAGCTGGTATCTGCTGACCGCGGACGCCGGTCGTCGCGTCGTCCTGCCCTACTCGCACGAGGTCGCCACGGTTCCGGGGGAACGGTTCGCGATCCCGGCGTTCGCCGATGCCGAGGCGGCCATGGCGTGGTTCGAGGTGGAGCATTCGAACACCCTGCTCGCGATGGACCAGGCCATGGACACCGGTCAGTACGACATCGCGTGGAAGCTGCCCGTCGTCACCGATGGCTTCTTCGAGCTGCACGCGTACTGGGAGGAATGGGAGGAGATCCACCGGACCGGGGCGGAGGCCGCATGCGTTCTGGGCGACCGGCTGGGGGAGGCCTCGAATCTTCTCGCGCTGGGCGACGCGCACATGCAAGGGGGCAGGTGGGAAAGCGCGATCGCCAACTACGAGAGCGCCCTCTCCTACGCCAGGGAGGCCGACGACGCGTGGCTCACCGGCTTCTCCCTCAGAGGGCTCGGGCTCGTCCATGAGCAGATGGGCGACCGCGAGGAAGCCCGTCAGTACTTCGAAGCCGCTCTCGAGGTGTTCCGTCGCGAAGGAGTGCCCCGAGGGGAGGGCATGGCACTGCTCAGCCTGGGCGAACTCGCGGCGCACCTCGGCCGCCTCGATGAGGCGGTGTCGCTTGGAGCCAGGGCGGTCGAGATCTTCACCACGATCGATGACGAGTGGAGCCAAGCCTGGGGCATGCTTGCGCTCGCCGGAGCGCTCCTGGAAGTCGGCCGGGGCGCCGAAGCACGTAAGTCGCTGACTCGGGCGGCCGAGACGTTCGGCCGCTTCAAGGACCAGCGAAGCCTCGCCATGACCCTGGCCGCGCTCGGCGACGTTCACCACCGCCTGGGCGACACCTCAGCCGCGCGTCACAGCCGGCTGAGCGCCGCCGAGTTGTACGTCTCCTTCGGAGAGCACACCGAGGGCGAGCGGCTGGAAGAGAAGGCCCGCGAAAGCGCTGACCGAGATCTTCCTAAAGGGGAGGGACGAATTCCCCCGCCTGGCACATTCTCACCTGTCCAGGGCGGCGATGGCTGAGGCGATCAGGGTTCGTGCAGCCGCGCCGTACGATGCCAGGTCGGCGAGTTCGGTGAACGCCTTGGCGTACAGGGCGATCTCGCGGGGTTGGGTGATGGTCAGTTCCGCGGACAGGGTCTCCACCAGGACGCGTTCCTTGTCGAAGATCCAGAATCCATTGGTGGGCCACATTGCACGATCTCGGATCGGGATGATCCCCAAGCTGATGTTGGAGCGGGTCGCCACGGTGAGCAATCGACCGAGTTGGCCGGCCATCACCTCGGCGCCTCCTATTCGGTTCCGCAACGCCGCTTCCTCCAGGATGACCACGCAGCGGCGACCACTGGAGTCAAGGACCTTCTGCCGCTGCAACCGGGCCTCGACTGCTTGGGGGGTGTCGTCGGGAATCTCCCGGAACGCGACGACGGCGCGCATGAGAGCGAGCGCGTACTCGGCCGTCTGGAACAGTCCGGGGATCAGCGACGGTTCGTAGACGCGGAAGCAGGCGGTCCGTTCGTACAGCGGAACCGCGGCCTGCTGGAGTCGTTGCAGGCCGGTGCGCTGCATTCGCCGCCATTCGATGTACATCTCGTCGATCGTGCGCAGCGATGCGACCAGGTCAGCGGCCTGGTCATCGGCTCCGCAGTGCCGGCACCAAGTGCTGATGTCCCTCTCTGAGGGGGGCTGTCTGCCGTGCTCGATTCTCGAAACCTTCGAGGAGTGCCATCCCGCAAGGTCGCCGAGATCCCGCCCGGTGAGCCCCGCGACGAGGCGGATCTCCCGCAGGCGGGCGCCGAGGGCCTGTTTGGCTTGCGTGACGGCGTGTGACGGCGATGGCACTGGTACTGCTTACCTGGTGTGCGGACAGAGGCGAGGGCTCAGGCGGGCGTGTAGTCGCCGTGGTCGATTCCCGCCGCCCACACCGCGTCGAACGCCGCCGCGCACAATTTCACCACATCCGGCTCGTCGCGCCATTCCACGCCGGCCCAGTCGCCCTCGCCGGTGAAGTGGTTGAACTGCACCCGGTCTCCGTCGAACAGCCAGAAGTCGTTGCCGGGCAATGCGATGCCGGACGCGAGACGCCGGGGAAGCCATCGTCCCTGTTCGCCCGCCACGAGATTGGTGAAGGAGACGTCGTATTCGAACCGGATGTACTCGGTCACCGGTTCGGACACGATCCGGGCCCGCCTGACCTGCACACCTCTGCCGGTCGTCTCCCGCATCAGGGTCAGCCAGGGCCGCCACCACGACTTTTCGTCATTCGGGTCGTAGCGCTGACCTGCCCTCCAGGCCGAGAACGTCGGGTCCTCGGCCGATACGGCGTACACATCACGCATTTCCAGATGCACAGCCGACCGCTCGCAAGAGCGGAACAGTGTGGTCCACTGCTCAAACGTCGGCGCTCCGGCGCTCCAGGACACGGGTCACCTCCAGCGCGGTCTTCGGGATCTCGATCACGGTCTCGTGGCTGGGCATGTCCAACTGGGCGAGCACGGCCGGATCGGTGATGAGTGGCCCTCGGAACACGTACGTCTCGTCGCGATCGACTACCAGAGGTGGCCCCGATGGGACGACCACGCCCTCCGGCAGGAACTTCATCAGCTCCTTGGGTACCTCGACGAGGGTCTCGTGGTCGGCGAGGGCGAGCTTGCTCAGTACTCCCGGATCGGTGACGATCCAGCCTTGGAGCACGTATCTGTCGCCGTCGTCGAACAGTGTCGGCGATCCCCCGTCGATGGTGTCCTTGCCGAGGAAACGTAGCGCCATGGAGCTCCTCCTCTAATCGGAGCGGGTGACTACGCCACCGAGTTTGTGTGCTCTGCGTAACCGCCTCAAGGAGTTTGCGCGAGTTTGCGCGGCGTACCGGAGCCGCTTCCCATGGTGCGGGCGGTTGCGCAAAGCCGCTCAAGCTGGTTGAGGGTCAGGCACGAGCCTTCTTAACGTCAGCGCGAGCGCTTCTGCCACCCGACCGGCCGGGCGCTTTGCGATTCACTGTCCGTAACAGGCGCTGTGCCTCCTCCACTTCTGCTGGATGGCCAGTACGGCACCCGCCATGAGTGGAAATTGGAGGGAAAGCGCGGTTCGGGCGAAATGTAAAACCACCCCGCTGAGACGTATTGGAGATAGGGAGAATCCGTGAACACACTGCCCGAGCAGCCATGGGGCCTCACACGAACCGCCCCCTTCGTGTCTTCGCCTGCCCCGCCGTACAGGGTCGAACTCGACTCGGTCCGGCAGACCGGCGTCTACCGTGACGCCACGACCGGCCGGCTCATCGAGGCGGGCAAGCACGGCACCAGCAAGCAGACCAGCAAGACGCAGCGGACCGGTGGCAGCGGCGACGGTCGTGACCCTCAGCCCTCGGACCAGACCACGGTCACCGACTACGACAACGACTGAGGGCCGCTCGGTGATCCTCGTCCTGACCTGCCTGGATGATCCGACAGCCGACATGGTGATCAGGCATTTGCGCGAGCGTGACGCGCACGTCGCACGACTGGATCCCGGCGCCGACTTCCCTGCTCACGCCGAACTGTCGGCGTGGTTCGGAGAATCCCTCCCGCGCGGTGTCCTGACCACGCGGTCGCGGCGAATCATGCTGGAGGAGGTGCGGGCCGTCTACTATCGGCGGCCCACCCCTTACCTCTCTGATAGTCCGTCGCAGGTCGAGCGGTTCGTCGGGACACAGACTCGCTTCGGGCTCGGCGGAATCCTCTCGATGCTGCCGTGTTCGTACGTTAGCCACCCCTGGGCGATCACCGCGGCCGAGCACAAGCCCCTTCAACTCGCGACCGCGCGCCGGATCGGATTTGAAGTGCCCGCCACTCTGATCACCAACCGGGTGGACGATGCCCGTGCGTTCGCGGCCGAGCATGGTCCCATCGTCTACAAGCCACTGCGAGCCACCCCGTACACCGGCCCCAACGGGGATCCCGCCACCATCTGGACGGCTCAGGTCCAGTTGGGCGAGCTGGACGAAAGCATCGGCGGTGCGGCGCATCTGTTCCAGGCCCGCGTCGACAAGGCAGCCGACCTCCGGGTGACCGTTGCGGGGAAGCAGGTGTTCTGTGTCCGGCTCGATTCCGATCTGCTCGACTGGCGGCGGGACTACGATCGCCTCTCGTACACGGTGATCGAGCCTCCGGCCGGTCTCGCGGAGGGCTGCCTGGCCTACCTCGATGCGCTGGGCCTGCGCTTCGGCGCCTTTGATTTCGCGCTCACCAGGGACGGTGTTCCGATGTTCCTGGAGTGCAATCCCAACGGGCAGTGGGCCTGGTTGGAGGACGCCACCGGGGTGCCCATCGCCGCCGCGATCGCCGACCTGCTCTTGGAGGAGCCGACGTGACCGTTCATGAGGGCCGTACGGCTCCGCCGTGCGCTCGCCGACCGGCTCTCCCGGGCCGGGTCCTCGCGCGACCCGGTATGGCGGGATGCGGTCGAGTCCGTGGCCCGGGAGCGCTTTCTCGGCTCGGCGGTCGCCGAGGCCACCGAGTACGGCGACCGGTGGAAGGTGATCCACCGCGAGGAGGTCACCGAGGACGAATGGCTGGAGCTGGCGTACCGCGACCAGACCTGGGTGACGCAGATCGACGGGACTACGGTCGAGACCGCGCGCGGCACCGTTCAGGGAGCGCCGACATCCTCCTCGACCCTGCCCGGCCTGGTGGTGCTCATGCTGGACGCGGCGCAGATCGCCAACGGGGACAAGGTGCTCGAGGTCGGCACCGGCACGGGCTATTCCACCGCGCTGATGTGTCACCGGCTCGGCGACAGGGCCGTCACCTCGATCGAGTACGACGCCGCCGTGGCCGGCCGCGCTCGCGACGCGCTCAC
>NZ_BMNT01000074.1:445-18741 GCF_014646695.1 Sphaerisporangium melleum | reverse complement strand
ACCATCACGGCGGGCAACCACTTCGACGCCTGGGCCCGGAACGGGATGAGCCTCGGCAACCACGACTACCAGATCCTGGCGACCGAGGGTTACCAGAGCAGTGGCAGCTCCAACATCACCATCGGCGGCTCCGGCGGCGGTGGCGGTGACGGCGGCGGAGGTGGCGGTGGCGGTGGCGGTTCCTGCAGCGCCACCCTGTCGGCCGGGCAGCAGTGGAGCGACCGGTACAACCTCAACGTCTCGGTGTCGGGTTCGAGCAACTGGACGGTCACGATGAACGTGCCGTCCCCCGCGAAGGTCCTGTCCACCTGGAACACCAGCGCCAGCTACCCCAGCGCCCAGCAACTGGTCGCGAAGCCGAACGGCAGCGGCAACAACTGGGGCGTCACCATCCAGCACAACGGCAACTACACCTGGCCCACGGTCTCCTGTAGCGCGAGCTGACCTTCGCGACATCCGCGACGACACGGCGCGGCGGCCTCTGGTCGCCGCGCCGCCGCGTGCGTGCGCGGACCCGCGAGCCGGCTGAGCACACGGGCGATCACCCGCAGGAGACCGGCTCCAGGGGTCCGCTGTCCACCAAAGAGCACTAAGTACTTATTTTTACCTTCTTGTCCGTACACTGCGCTGTGAGGATCGTCGCGACCAGCAGCTCACGTGGGTTGCCGGAGTCGACCGCGCGACAGGCGGCACGCCTTCGCCGGGATCCTGGTCGTTCGCCGGGCCGGCCTGCCGGCGCCGGTCGGCCCCCGCGGTTGTCACTCGCGGGGTGCCCCGGCGGCCGGCGCGAGAGGCTCCATGCGACCCCCTTGATGCAGTACGTCACAATGTCTAGCAGCGAGCGCGATCCCAAGTGTGGCGCGCAGTCGTGGTGGCACGGCCACTGGACGAGGAGGCACCGTGAATACCGACGACGTGCTGGGAAAGGCCCCTTTGTTCGCAGCGCTCGACCGCGAGAGCGCCGCCGCGCTCCGCACGGGCATTTCCGAAGTAGAGCTTCACAAGGGACAGACCCTGTTCAGCGAGGGCGAGACGGGCGACCGGCTCTACGTGGTGCTGGACGGTAAGATCAAATTGGTCCGCACCGCGCCGGACGGCCGGGAGAACCTGCTCAGCGTGCTCGGCCCGAGCGAGATGTTCGGCGAGCTGTCGCTGTTCGACCCCAGGCCCCGTACGGCGAGCGCGATCGCCCTGACGGACGTCCGGCTGGCCGGGCTGGGGCACGACGATCTGCGTCCATGGCTGACCGGCCGCCCCGAGGTCGCCCTGCACCTGCTCCGGGCCTTGGCGCAGCGCCTGCGCCGCACCAACGACGTCATGGCCGACCTGGTGTTCACCGACGTCCCCGGCCGGGTGGGCAAGGCGCTCCTCGACCTCGCCGAGCGGTTCGGGCAGCGCACCGAAGAGGGCCTGCGGGTCCACCACGACCTCACCCAGGAGGAACTGGCGCAGTACGTCGGCGCCTCCCGCGAGACGGTGAACAAGGCGCTCGCCGACTTCGCCCAGCGCGGCTGGCTCCGCATCGAGGCGAAGGCCGTTGTGATCATGGACGCCGAGCGCCTGCACGCCCGGTCGCGTTAGGCCCGCTCAGCACAGGCCACTCAGCACAGGCCGCTCAGGCCAGGCCGGACACCGGGTCGAGGCCGCCGGCATCCGTCTGGACGGCGGCTCTCCCGGACCGCGCCGCGCACCGCCGGCTCCGGCCGCGCCGTGGCACCGCTGCCGGCCCGGGCGCGGTGTTCCCCCGCCCATCCTGCCTAGGCCTGCCGCTCCTCGAGGTAGGCGAGCTGAGCGCGCACCGACATCTCGGCCGCGGGCCACAGATGCTCGGGAACCTCGGCGTACACGACGCGGACGATCTCCTGCGGAGTCCTCGCCCCCGCCCGCCGGGCCTGCCTGATCTGCTCCAGACGCTCGCGCCGGTGGGCGATGTAGCCGTCGAGCGCCGCGAGCGGCTCCGGCAGCGGAGAGCCGTGCCCCGGCAGTAGCACCCGGGCGGCCGTCATCTCGGCGCCCGCCCGCAGCCGGTCGAGGCTGCGCAGATAGTCCCCGAGATCGCCGTCCGGCGCGATCACCGTCGTACCGCGGCCGAGGACCGTGTCGCCGGTCAGCATGGCGGCGTCGCCCGGCAGCCAGAAGCACAGCGAGTCGAACGAGTGGCCGGGCGTGCCGATCACTCGAAGCTCCAGGTCTCCGGCCGTGACGACGTCACCGTCCGTGAGCCCCTCGTCGCCGAGGACGTGCCGGGGGTCGAGCGCGCGCACCGGCGCGCCGGTCAGCTCGGCGAACCGCCGGGCCCCACCGCTGTGATCGTGGTGGCCGTGGGTGAGGAGGATCGCCGCCACGCGCCGGCCGGCCAGATGGTCCGCCACCCGCCGCAGGTGCCCCTCGTCGTCCGGGCCGGGGTCCACCACCAGGACCGTCTGCGCACCGGGCTCGGCGATGATCCAGGTATTGGTGCCGTCGAGCGTCATCGGGGAGGCGTTCGGCGCCAGGAGGTTGGTGGCGCGCGCGGTGCCGGCGCCGTCCGGCCCTTCCAGGGGGATGTGCAGACCGCTCATGGCACACGATAATCGTCGTCCGGGATGACCAGCCACATCTCGCCGTCCACCTCGGCGGCCCGCGGCTGGAAGGTCACGAGCTCGCGGTCGCACGCCAGCACCGCGTTCACCTCCCCGAATGCCGAAATCTCCGTCAAGGTGCGGAAAGTGGGAGGCATCAGGAGGATCTCCCCGTTCTTCGCCCGTTCGAGAGCCTGAGCGGGCCGCAGCCAGGCGACCTCGTCCGCCTCGCCGCCCACGTCCCGGGTGCGCTGCCCGGGCGGCATGGCGGCCACGAAGAACCTCGTGTCGAACCGCTTGCGCTCGACCTCCGGCGTGATCCAGTGCGCCCACGGCCGCAGCAGGTCGGCGCGCAGCACCAGACCTCGCCGGTTCAGGAAGTCGGCCAGTGACAGCCGCCGCTCCACGAGCGCCAGTCGGTCGGCCTCCCAATCGTCCCCGGTGGTGTCGGCGACCAGCGTGTCCGGGCTCGGGCCGGCGAGCAGGACCCCCGACTCCTCGAAGGTCTCGCGGACCGCCGCGCAGACCAGGCCACGGGCGGTGGCGGTCTCGGCCCCGAAGACCCGGCCCCAGACCTCGGGCGACGGCCCCGCCCAGGCGATGGCATGGTCGGCGTCCCGCGGGTCCACCGAACCGCCCGGGAAGACGTACGCGCCCGCGGCGAAGGCCATGCTCGCCGCCCGCCGCAGCATGTACACCTCGATCGCCCCGGAACGACCCGCCTCACCAGGGGCTGCGCCCTCGCCGCGCCCGGCTCCGGCGGCGGCCGAGTCACCCGTCACGGCACCCGCCGCATCGGCGGAGTCGCCGGCCGCCTCGGTGCCGGGCACGGGAACACCGCCGCCGGGGTGACCGCGGAGCAGCACGACGGTGGCGGCGTCCCTGGCGGGCACAGGGAAGATCTGCCCAGAGAGGATCGCGCGAGCACGCTCGCCCAGCTCTCCGGGGAGCGGAATGCCGTTCATGCCACCTCCGTGCGGTACGTACGCGAAGATCCGCCGCCGCGGCCGCCCGGCAGCGACGTCGATCGGCGCGACCATCGACGGTCATCGACCGGGAGCCGACGGCCGCCGCCGAGACCGGGTGTTTCGGCGGGTGTCCGGTGCGTGACCGGACACCCGTGCGAAGGCCGGCGCCACGACCGCGTGGAGCCGAGCCCGCCGTGACGGGGTGCGGGCCGAACCGGCGGCCGACGCGCGGCCCGCACCCCGTCACGCCCGCCAGGACGCCCGCGGCGAGCCGTGGCCGGCCACCGTGGAAGCAGGGCTAGCGCACTTCGGCGATGAGCTCCACCTCGACCGGGACGTCGAGCGGCAGGGCCGCCACGCCGACGGCGCTGCGCGCGTGCCGGCCCGCCTCCCCGAAGACCTCGCCGAGCAACTCGCTCGCCCCGTTGACGACCTTCGGCTGATCGGTGAACCCGGGCGCGCTCGCCACGAAGCCGACGACCTTGACGATGCGCACGATGTTCCCCAGACCGCCCGCGGCCTGGGCCGCGGCGGCGATGGCGTTCAGCGCGCACACCCGCGCCTGCCGCGTTGCCTCCTCGAGCGTCACCTCGGCGCCGACCTTGCCGGTGGGGCCGAGCTTGCCGTTCTCCAAGGGGATCTGCCCGGAGACGTACACGTGGTCACCGGTGCGCACGGCGGGCACGTACGCGGCGACCGGCTTGACGACCTCGGGCAGCGTGAGCCCGAGCTCCGCCAGACGCTCCTCGGGCGTGCTCATATCTTTTCCCGCTTCAGGTAGGCGACGAGCTGCTCGGGGTTGGGCCCCGGAATGACCGTGACGAGCTCCCAGCCGTCCTCGCCCCAGTTGTCGAGGATCTGCTTGGTCGCATGCGTCAGCAGAGGAACCGTCGCATATTCGTAGCGCTTCATGGGTGGAACTGTAGACGGGCCACACCTCCTCCCGCCGCCCGCCGGCCACGGTTGTGGACAACCTCGACCACGCCGGGATGTGACCTGCGTCCCAGCTTGCCCACCTGGAGGGCGGGCTGTGAATCGGAAAGTGACCGTTGGGTAGCCTGCAAGCGTGAGCGCTCGCGACACCGATTGGGACGGCGTACGACTCCACGTCGTGACCGGCAAGGGCGGCACGGGCAAGACGACCGTGGCCGCCGCGCTGGCCCTCGCCCTGGCGGCGGGCGGCCGGAAGGTGCTGCTGGTCGAGGTGGAGGGACGCCAGGGCATCGCCCAGGTCTTCGACACCCCGCCCCTGCCGTACGAGGAACGCAAGATCGCCGTGGCCCCTGACGGCGGCGATGTGTACGCGCTCGCCATCGACCCCGAAGAGGCCATGCTCGAATATGTCGAGATGTTCTACGGCATGCGCCGGGCCGGCAAGGCGCTGAACAAGATCGGGCTGGTGGACTTCGCGACCACCATCGCCCCCGGCCTGCGCGACGTGCTGGTCACCGGGAAGACGAGCGAGGCCGTGCGCCGCCGCGACAAGTCGGGCAGGCGGGCGTACGACGCCGTCGTGATGGACGCGCCGCCCACCGGGCGGATCACCCGCTTCCTGAACGTGACCGCCGAGGTCGCCGGGCTCGCCCGCATCGGCCCGGTGAAGAACCACGCCGACCTGGTCCGCGGGGTCGTCGCCTCCCCTGAGACCGCCGTGCACTTCGTCACGCTCCTGGAGGAGATGCCGGTCCAGGAGACCCTGGACGGCGTCGAGAGCCTGCGCGAGGCCAAGCTGCCCGTCGGCGGCGTCTTCATCAACATGGTGCGGCCCGAGCTGCTGCCGGCGGCCGTCCTGGAGGCGGCTGCCGAGGGCGGGTTCGACCCCGGCGAGCTGGCCCTCGGGCTCAAGGCGGCCGGCCTGGCCGACGGCGGGGGCGGCGTGCCGTCGATCGCCGGGGCGCTGGCCGCGGAGGTCAAGGAGCACGCACTGCGCACCGTCCTGGAGCAGCGCGAGCGGCGGTCGCTGGCCGAGGCCGGGACACCGCGGTACGAGCTTCCCCTCCTGCCCGAAGGGGCCGACCTCGCGGGGCTGTACGAACTCGCCGAAGCGATGCGCGCCCAGGGAGCAGCGTGATGACCGCCACCGCCACGACCGCCGACGGACACCGCCGTACCTCGCCGATCCTGGACATCGACGCCGTCCTGGACGACCCGGGCACCCGCATCGTGGTGTGCTGCGGCTCGGGCGGCGTGGGCAAGACCACGACCGCTGCGGCGCTCGGGCTGCGGGCGGCCGAACGCGGCCGTCGCGTCGTCGTGCTGACCGTCGACCCGGCGCGGCGCCTGGCCCAGTCGATGGGGCTCACCGAGCTGGACAACACCCCGCGGGTGGTGACCGGCGTCGAGGGGCCGGGCGAGCTGCACGCCATGATGCTCGACATGAAGCGGACCTTCGACGAGATCATCGAGGCGCACGCCGACCCCGAGCGCGCCCGGCAGATCCTCACCAATCCCTTCTACCAGTCGCTGTCGTCCAGCTTCTCCGGCACGCAGGAGTACATGGCGATGGAGAAGCTCGGCCAGCTCCGCCGGTCGGACGAGTGGGATCTGATCATCGTCGACACGCCCCCGTCGCGCTCGGCGCTGGATTTCCTCGACGCCCCGGAACGGCTCGGCCGGTTCCTGGACGGGCGGCTGATCAGAATCCTCATGGCCCCGGCCAAGGCCGGAGGACGCAGCGCGTTCAAGCTGCTCAACGCGGGTTTCGGCCTGGTGGCCGGGGCGATGACCAAGATCTTGGGCGCGCAGTTCCTCAAGGACATCCAGACCTTCGTCGCCGCCCTGGACGCCGTCTTCGGCGGCTTCAGGCAGCGCGCGGAGCAGACGTACCGTCTGCTCCAGGCTCCCGGCACCGCGTTCCTCGTCGTGGCCGCGCCCGAGAGGGACGCCATGCGGGAGGCCTCGTACTTCGTGGAGCGGCTCGCCGAAGAGCGCATGCCGCTGGCGGGTCTGGTGGTCAACCGGGTGCACCGCTCGCCCGCCCCGGCCCTCTCGGCCGCCCGCAGCACGGCGGCCGCCGAGGACCTGGAGGCGCGCGGCGAGCATGACCTCACGGCCGCCGTGTTGCGGCTGCACGCCGGACGCATGCAGCTCGCCGCGCGCGAGCACCGGGAACAGGAGCACTTCGCGTCGGCCCACCCCACCGTGCCGATCGCCGAGGTGCTCGCGATGCCGGAGGACGTCCACGACCTCGTGGGTCTGCGCGAGATCGGTGAACTCCTCGCGTCCTGACGCCTGCTGACACCTCGAAATCCGGTGCCGTCCGTTGATCGCACGGCTCGGCCACCCGCGGGCATGGTCGCGAGGACCTGACCGGCCGGCAGACAGGTGGCAGAGCCATCTGAGCCATCTGGGCCGAGGAACCCCGATCGGCCCCTGACATGAGTCAGGGGGCCCGTGATCAGCCCCCTGCACCGCCATGCCGGGCCCGAGGCGACCGCCCCGGCCCCCTGGACTCAGCCGGCGATCAACTCGTTGGTCCGCTCGTATTGCTCCTTCGCGACCTCCAGCAGGTCGCGCCAGGAGGTGACCTCCGGTCGCCGACGGAGCAGCGCTCGCCGCTCCCGCTCGGTCATCCCGCCCCAGACCCCGAACTCGATGCGATTGTCCAGTGCATCCGCGAGGCATTCCGTACGGACCGGGCATCCTCGGCAGATCAGCTTCGCCCTGTTCTGGGCGGCACCCTGCACGAACAACGCGTCAGGATCCGCACCTCGACAGGCGGCACGGGAGGTCCAATCCGTGATCCACATTTCGACCCCACTCCCCTATAGGTGGTCAGTCGTCACTTGGCGGCCGACGGGCGCGGGCGTCGAGCCTCCTTATTCAGTTGCCGCAGAGGAGAACGTACGCAACCAGACGTTCGGCCCGACAGCCCCCGGGCGGGTCAATTTCCCACATGGTCATGTCAGGCCATGTGGCCGGGAATGACTAGTCCTCCCCCGCGCGGGTAGTCGGCGGGTCAATGCGATATGGACATTGGGTACCTATTGAGTCAGTGGTTCGGCATACCCTGGACCTTGTGCAAGCTCAAGGCAAAGGTCCTGGATCCGTAGTCGCGAACCTCGTGCGGCTCATCGCCGCCGCCGTCGCCGCGGGCGTGCTTGCCGCGGCCGTCGCCCTGCCCGCCGTGGGCGGCGCGGGCGTGGGGGTCAAGAGCGCCTCTGACGTGCTCGACCTCAACCCCGAACAGCTCGACGAACCCGACCTGCCGGAGAAGACCGAGATCCGCGACGCCAAGGGCAAGCTGATCGCGCAGTTCTACTACCAGAACCGCGAGTCGGTGCCCCTGGACAAGGTCGCCCCGGTCATGCGCGAAGCGATCATAGCCATCGAGGACTTCCGCTTCTACCAGCACGGCGCCCTCGACCTCGAGGGCTTCACCCGCGCGATGATGAAGAACCTCCAGTCGGGCGGCGTCTCCCAGGGCGGCTCCTCGATCACCCAGCAGTACGTCAAGCAGGTGCTGCTGAACAAGGCCGAGACCAAGGAAGAGCAGCTCGCGGCCATCGCGCCGACGGTCTCCCGCAAGCTCAACGAGCTGCGGTACGCCATGGGCATCGAGAAGAAGTACACCAAGGACCAGATCCTCGAGCGCTACCTCAACATCGCCTACTTCGGCGCGAGCGCGTACGGCATCCAGGCCGCGGCCAAGCGGTTCTTCGACAAGCCGGCGTCCAAGCTGAGCCTCGAAGAGGCCGCGACGCTGGCCGGCGCCGTGCAGAACCCCAACGCCACCGACCCGAACCTGGGCAAGCAGCACAAGGCGGCCCTGCTGGCCCGCCGCAACACCGTGCTCGACCGCATGGCCGAGCTGAAGAAGATCACTCCTGACCAGGCGACCGAGGCCAAGGCCAAGAAGCTCGTCTTCAAGGACAAGGACATTCCCGGCGGCTGCGAAGAAAGCGACTACCCGTACTTCTGCATGTACGTGCAGAACGAGATTCGCAACG
Organism: Sphaerisporangium melleum; assembly: GCF_014646695.1. Lineage (GTDB taxonomy): Bacteria > Actinomycetota > Actinomycetes > Streptosporangiales > Streptosporangiaceae > Sphaerisporangium > Sphaerisporangium melleum. The sequence continues at coordinate 10,263 of NZ_BMNT01000074.1, read as the reverse complement.
ACCCGCAGTTCGGCAAGACCCCGAAGGCCCGGCAGGAGTTCCTGAACCGGGGCGGCCTGACCATCAGGACCACGCTCGACACCAAGATGCAGAAGGCCGCCGACAAGGCGATCAAGAAGTGGGTCTACGCCTCCGACAAGCCGGTCGCCGCCGAAGCGCTGATCGAGCCGGGCACCGGCATGATCAAGGCCATGGCCGCGAGCCGCAAGTACGGCCGCAGCAAGAAGAAGAACCAGTCGACCTACAACCTGGTCGCCGACGCCGCGCACGGCGGCGGAACCGGCTTCCAGGCGGGCTCGACGTTCAAGGTCTTCACGCTGACCACCGCCCTCAAGGAGGGCATGAAGTTCGGCGACGGCATCAACTCCGGCAGCTCCTTCCAGGCCAACGGATACAGCGACTTCAAGAACTGCAAGGGCCAGAACGTCGGTGCCCCGGACCACGTCGCGCACAACTCCGAGGGCGGCGGCGGTTTCAAGACCCTGCAGACCGGCACCTGGGGCTCGGTGAACACCTTCTTCCTCGCCCTGGAGCGCAAGGTCGGGCTCTGCGACGTCGTCAAGACCGCCAAGGACCTCGGCATCAAGCGCGCCGACGGCCGCAAGCTGTCGGAGGTCGAGACCTTCACCCTCGGCGTGAACGAGATGGACCCGGTGACCGTGGCCAGCGCGTACGCGACGTTCGGCGCGCGCGGGAAGTACTGCGAGCCGATGGCGATCACCTCGATCACCGACCGCAACGGCAAGACGACCGAGTTCAAGCCGAGCTGCAGGCAGGCCCTCGAAGAGGAGATCGCCGACGCGGTGTCCGACATCCTCTCCGGGGTGTTCACCAAGGGCACGATGCGCGGCGTGGGCGGCATCGGCCGGGACGCCGCCGGCAAGACCGGCACCACCGACGACTCGATGACCGCCTGGTTCGCCGGGTACACCCCCGACCTGGCGGGTGCGGTCAGCCTGGGCGACCCGCGCGGCTCCTACACCCACCCGCTGCGCAGCGTCACCATCGGCGGCCGGTACTACGGCGAGGTGTTCGGCGCGACGATCTCCGGCCAGATCTGGAAGGCCACGATGCTCGACGCACTGCGCGACATCGAGCCCTCGTCCTTCGTGGCGCCGGACATGGACCGCTTCGGCGGCTGCAGCAACGGCTGCGCGCCCAAGCCGCCCAAGAAGGACCCCATCGAGAACAACGGCACCGGGTTCCCCGTCCCCACCGACAACGGCGGTCCGGACGACGTGGCGGCGCCGCCCGGCGGCCATGGCGGCAACGGCCGGGGCAACCGCGGCGGCGGCAACCGGGGGACCGACATCAACCCGGTCACCCCGATCACCCCGAACAACTGACCACCTACGAGAAGTGCCCTTCCCCCAACGGGAAGGGCACTTCTCGTCTCCGCCACGCCTCACCGGCCATCCGGCCGGCGGGCGGCGCGTCAGCCGGCCAGGCGGGTGCGGACGACCTGGGCGACCCGGCCACCCTCGGCCCGGCCGGCGATCTTGGGCGTGAGGACCTTCATGACCTGCCCCATCGCCTTCGGCCCCTCGGCGCCGCTCTCGGCGATGGCCTCCTGCACGAGCCGGTCGAGCTCCTCGTCGCTCAACTGCGCCGGGAGGTACGCCTCCAGCACCGCCTGCTCGTCCAGCTCGGCCTGCGCCTGCTCGGTCCGCCCGGCGCCGGCGAACGCCTCCGCCGCCTCCTTGCGCTTCTTGGCCTCCTTGGTCAGCACCTTCACGACCTCGTCATCGGAGAGCTCGCGCGCCGACTTGCCCGCGACCTCCTCGGTGGTCACGGCGGCGAGGGCCATGCGCAGCGTCCGGGTCCGGACCTCGTCACGGGCCTTCATCGCCGTCGTGAGGTCGGCCTTCAGCGTGTCCTTCATAGCAGTCATGACCACCATCTTGCCGTGTCCCCGCACCCCGCTCGCCGCCATTTCCCCCCGGCACCCCACGAGCGTCCATCGCCCGGCGCGGCTCCGGAGTGCCCACCTTCGGCCAGTGCGGCCACAACGGCGCACCCTCGGGCATCATTGAACGGTGAGGAAAGCTGCCGCCATACCCCTGTCCCTGCTCGGTCTCGGCGTCGCCGGGCTCGGCTACGCCTCGGTGATCGAACGCAACTGGTTCCGGCTGCGCCGGTTCGACGTGCCGGTCCTCGACCCGGGCAGGCGGCCGGTGCGCATCCTGCACATCTCCGACCTGCACCTCACCCCCGGGCGCACCCGCCTGATCGACTGGGTGCGGTCCCTGGACGCGCTCAACCCCGACCTGGTGGTCAACACCGGCGACACCATCGCCCACCCCGACGCCGTCCCGGCGTACCTGCGCGCGGTCGAGCCCCTGCTGGCCCGTCCCGGCCTGTTCGTCTACGGCTCCAACGACCTGTACGCCCCCCGGCCGAAGAACCCCGCTCGCTACCTGTGGAGCTCCTCCAAGACCACCCGGCAGCACATACCCAACCTGCCGTGGACCGAGCTGGGCGAGAGCATGACCGCCGCCGGATGGCACGACATGAACAACGCCACGGCCCGGGTCAAGCTCGGCGACCTGGACGTGCACGTGGGCGGCATCCACGACTCGCACATCAACCGCGACCGGTACGACGAGATCGCCGGCCCGGCCCCCGCCGACGCCGACCTGCGCCTGGGCGTCATGCACTCCCCTGAGCCCGCCAACATGTCGCGCTTCGCCGACGACGGCTACCAGCTCCTCCTGGCCGGCCACACCCACGGCGGCCAGCTCTGCATCCCCTTCTACGGCGCCCTGGTCACCAACTGCGGCATCGACCGCGCCCGCGTGAAGGGCTTGCACCGCCACGACTCGGCGTGGCTGCACGTCTCGGCCGGCCTGGGCACCTCCCCGTACGCCCCGGTGCGCTTCTCCTGCCCGCCGGAGGCCACCCTGCTGACCCTCGTCCCCCGCCGTCCCGCCCGCTCCTGATCTTCCAAACCCCCTGCCCGCTCGAGCGGATCTGGATGACGCACCCACTGCCAAAGTCCGCTAGACTCATGCGAGCACGAACAAGTGCACCGGGGTGTAGCGCAGCTTGGCAGCGCGCTTCGTTCGGGACGAAGAGGCCGTGGGTTCAAATCCCGCCACCCCGACCCAGACAGAGGGCCACTTGCGATCATCGCAAGTGGCCCTTCTGCTGTCCGTACAGCGGCGAAGTACGGCAACGCCGCCCTACGCCCCGTCGAGGGTCTTCCCCGGACGCTTGAGCGCCTTCCTCGTGGCCTCCGACATCGCCTCCGTGTAGAGGTTCTAGGCGAATGACCAGCCGTAGCGTTGATGCAGGACTGTGGCGACACGGGCGAATCTGGCCCGGTCAAGGATGGAGCCCTCACGACGGATGCCGTCCTCGTCGAGTTCGAAAACCCGGTCCACCCGCAGGTAGGAGACCCGGCCCTCGCGATCCCAGGTGCCGGAGCCGAGCTCCAGCCAGTCATCCTGGTCGGGCCCGGGGTCGCGACTGGACAACAGCATGCCCAACAGCCGGCGCCCATGACGGCCGACGAGCAGCAGGGGCCTGTCCTTGCCACGCGTGGCGTCCTCCTCGTACGGTACCCAGGCCCATACGATCTCGCCGGGATCGGCCAGGCCGTCCAAGTTCGGGGAGTATTCCAGGGCCGCCGCCCTCTCGATGTCGTACACCTGCCGTACCACGCCGCGAACGGGGCGGGGATCGTCACCAAGATCACGCATGCTTGCAGCCTAACGCCACGCGTCGCCGGTGAGTATGCGGTTCGGGACGAAGAGGCCGTCAGTTCAAATGCCGCCGCCCCGACCCGGCAGTACCAGCTGAAAGGCCGGTTCCTCCAGGTGGAACCGGCCTTCTGCATTGTTCGGCGACTGTGCTCCCTGCTCGTACCGCAGGTGCGTGACGCCGGCCGGCTGCCGGCCGCTCTTCATCAGCGCGCCGTCCGGCAACGAGGAGTTCCTCCTCAAGGTGGGCCATCTCAGAGTGGCGTCGTTGCCGGAGCGACCGGTGGCGCTGGACGGGCGCTTCGGGGCCACCGCGCGGAGGCGTCCTTGACCCGGCCGCCGGGTCAGCGGATGGTGAGATCCGCCGGCCGGCCGCGGAGCCAGGTGTCGAAGGACTGCAGGCGTGGGTTGAGCTCGTGCAGCAGGTCCTCGTCGACGAGGCGTGCGATGTCGGATTCCGCCGCGACGAAGTAGGCGAGCATGTTCGCCACCTCCTCCGCGCCGGGGAACCCGGCCGCCCGGACCGTGTCGGGGCCGGTCGGCAGGTACGCCACCGGCTCCCCGAGCGCCTTGGTCAGCGCCTCGGCGTACTGCGCCCCGGTGAGGATGGAGCCTGCGACGCTCACGGCCCGCCCGGCCATCGCCTCGCCCTTCCGGAAGATGCCGTAGGCGGTCCTGCCGAGGTCCTCCGCGGCGTGCGCGGCCACCCGCGCGTCGGCGAATCCCGGCGCGAGCACCAGACGGCCCTGCTCGTCGCGGCGCGGGCCGAAGAGGGAGGGGTCCAGGAACGCTTCGTAGTAGACGTTGGCCTGCAGGTAGGTGGTGGGCACGCCGGACTCGGCGAAGAATCGGTTGGCCTCGGCCTTGCCATCGGCGTGCGGCACCTTGTACCCGCCGTCGAAGGTCGCGGCCTGCTGGTCGCCGGCCGGGAAGTACGGGCGGGTGTCGGGCAGGGTCGACCAGATCACGTGCCGCGTGCCGGCCTCCTTGGCCGCCCGCGCGGCGTTGGCGGCCTGGCTCAGCTCTCGCTGGGATGCGCTGCGACGCCGCTGGTCCTCCTCCGTGCGCGGCTCCCAGAAGTTGGTCACCACGAAGGCGCCGTGCGCGCCGTCGAACGCGCCGCGCAGGGCGGTCTCGTCATCGAGGTCCGCCTCGACCACCTCCGCGCCGAGCGCGGCCAACTCCTTCGCCCGCTCCGAGCCGGCGTCGCGGGTCAGCGCTCGCGCCGAGAACCCGCCACTCGGGTCGGCCGAAATCGCGCGGACCAGCCCGCCGCCCTGGGCACCGGTCGCACCCACCACCGCGATGATCTTCCGGTCGCTCATGGGACCCCTTCCCATCTCACTTCAAGCTTGAACTCAGCACGAAAGTAGCACAACGTTCGAGCTTGCAGCGCCGGAGGAGGGTTCACTTCACGGCTGAAGCCGCTCGTACACTGAGTGCGTGCATGAGCCCGCCGCCGACCTCGACGACGCCTCCGGTGAGGAGCCGCGCTGGCTGAGCCCGGCCGAGCAGCGGGCGTGGATCGCCCTGGGCGGGATGATGCTGAAGCTCCCCGCGGTCCTCGACGCCCAGTTGCAGCGCGACTCCGGGCTGACGATGTTCGAGTACTTCGTGCTCTCCGCGCTGTCCATGGCGGAGAGCAGGACCATGCGGATGAGCGAGCTCGCGACGATCGTCAACGGTTCTCTGTCGCGCCTGTCCAACGTGGTCAAGCGCCTTGAGCAGCGTGACTGGGTCCGCCGTGAGCCCTGCCCGGACAACGGCCGGTACACCAACGCGGTGCTGACCGACGCCGGGTGGGCACAGGTGGTGGCGGCCGCTCCGGGGCACGTCCGGGCGGTGCGGCACTTCATCTTCGATGTCCTGACCGCCGACCAGGTGGCGGAGATACCCGAGATCGGCCGGCGCGTCGTCGAACGCATCGACCCCGACTCCAACTGGCCCTGACCGCACCCAGAGATCCTCGTGTGCGTTATGCATGGCTTTGGGTAGTTTTGTCGGTATCAGTCTTCGCGTGCGGCTGGTGTCCTGCACGGCCGGTCCGGCCATGGTGTGCCGAATCAGTGGCCCGGATGAGCGGACCGCCCTCAGAGAATCACCGGGAGGTACCTCAGATGACCTCGCAGACCTCTACCGCCCCGCTCGCCGGCCGTGTCGCCGTGGTCACCGGCGCGTCCAGCGGAATCGGGGAAGCGACCGCCGAACACCTGGCATCGCTGGGAGCGAAGGTCGCCGTGCTGGCCCGGCGCGAGGAGCGCCTCGCCGAGCTGGTCTCGCGTATCGCGGAGAACGGCGGCACCGCGCTGGCGATCGCCGCGGACGTGACCGACGTCCAGGCCGTGCGTGCCGCCGCCGACCGGGTCAAAAGCGACCTCGGTGGCGCGGACCTGCTGTTCAACAACGCGGGTGTGATGCTCCCGGCCCCGATCGAGGAGCTGGCCGTCGACCAGTGGCAGCATCAGATCGACCTGAACGTCACCGGCCTGATGAACGTCATCGGCGCGTTCGTTCCGCAGTTGGTCCAGGCGGCCGCCGAACGTGGCGTCGGCGACCTGATCAACACCTCTTCGATCGCCGCGCAGAGCCTCTTCCCGAACTTCGCCGTGTACGCGGCGACCAAGGCCTACGTCACGCACCTGTCCCGGCACCTGCGGGTGGAGCTGGGCCCGAAGAACGTCCGGGTCTCCGCGATCGAGCCGGGCATCGTCGGTACGGAACTGCAGGACCATGTCACCGACCCAGGTGCGCTGGACTGGCTGTCGGGCGCCAAGGAGACGATGGAGTGGCTGACGGCGGAGGACATCGCCCACACCATCGGCTTCATCGCCTCCCAGCCGGCACGCGTCAACTTCCAGCAGGTCACGATCATGCCCACCGGCCAGCCCAGCTGATCGCACCCCACGCGCCGGCGTCCTCATCCGAGGCGGCGGCCGGGCGTGGCCGGGACGCCCCGCCGAGTCGCCTCTTGCCCGGGCTCGGTGTCGCCGGCGCGACGGGTCGTCCTGAACCGGCGCTGGTAGGCGGCCGGGCTGATCGCCAGCTTCCTGGCGAAAACCCGTCGCATGCTCTCGTAACTGGGGAAGCCCGCGAGGGTCGCGGCCCGCGTCGCGGAGTGTCCTTGGTCGAGCAGCGCCCTGGCCAGGTCGAATCGGATGTTCTCCACGTAGCGGGCGGGCGTGGTGGACAGGTCGTCGCGGAACAGCCGGGTGAGGTGCCGGGTGCTCATGTTGAGACGTCTCGCGAGTTCACCGAGCGAGTGGTCCCCGCCGGGGTTCGCCGTCACCACGTCGGTGATCTCGCGGAGGGCCGGCGAGCGGGGCGGCGGTCCTTGCAGCGGTGCCGAGAACTGCGACTGCCCGCCCGCACGCTGCATGTACACCACCAGGGCGCGGGCGACGTCGCGCGCCAGGTCGGGCCCGTGGTCCTCTTCGACGAGAGCGAGCGCGAGGTCGATGCCGGCCGTCACCCCTGCCGAGGTGTACGTGGTTCCGTCGCGAACGTAGATCGCGTCGGGCTCGACGCGGCAGGTCGGACACCGGACGGCGAGCTCGTGCGCGACCTGCCAGTGCGTGGTCGCGCGCTTGCCGTCGAGGAGACCGGCGGCGGCGAGGATGAACGCCCCGGTGCAGATCGACACGACCCGCCCCGCCACGGCCGCCGGCAGCCGGGCGGCGTCCGCCAGGTCGCCGGGGACAGGGGTGCGCGGATAGATGTCCGACCCGGCCACCAGTAACGTGTCCGGAGCCGGGTCGGCGGAGACGGCGCCGTCGACCGCGATCCGGACTCCGAGGTTCGACGTGACGTCCGCACCGGCCGGCGACAGCAGCATGATCCGGTAGCCGGCGCCGAAGCGGTTCGCCTCCTTGAACACCTCCGCCGGACCGGCGAGGTCCAGCAACGTCACGCCGTCGTAGACGAGGATGGCGACGCGGTGGGGAGCGGTGTTCACCGCGCCGGTCCCTCCGGGGCCGGATCCGCGCGATGGATGGCCGGGCCCTGGCGGCGCTGACCAGCGCCGGGCCGGCGACGCAGGAGGCACGGACACCGTTTCATTGGTAGCACACTCCTCGTGGGCGGGATCGGTCACCCGGCGGCCGGAACGGCAGTCCCCCTCCCATGTCCGGATATAGGTGATTCCTGGCCGGACGAAGGCGGCGGCGCACGCCGGTCGGGGCGGAGCATGGAAGTCGGACACCCGGTCCACGACCGACACACCTTCCGGAAAGCCAGAGACCATGCCAGAGATCATCGCGGGGTTGGAGATACCCGAGACGGCGGCGGCCGCCGAAGCGACGGCGCTCATCCAGAAGACGACCTCCCCGCTCATCTACCACCACTCCCGCCGGGTCTTCCTCTTCGGCCTCATCCACGCGCACCGGCTCGGTGTGCGCCCGGACCCGGAGTTGCTCTACCTGGCGGCCATGTTCCACGACAGCGGCCTGCTGACCCCGTTTTCCGAGGTCGAGCAGCGCTTCGAGGTGGACGGCGCCGACCACGCGCGGGAGTTCCTCCTGCGCCGGGGTTTCTCCGCGGCCGCGGCCGAGACCGTCTGGACGGCGATCGCGCTGCACACCACGCCGGGCATCCCCGACCGGATGGCCCCGGAGATCGCGACCATGTACCTCGGCGTCCTGACCGACGTGCTCGGTCTGGGGCTGGACGGCCTGGCGAAAGACCAACTGGACGAGATCCTCGCCGTCCACCCCCGCGGGGACTTCAAGAACGAGTTTCTCCGTACCTATTTCGAGGGGCTCAAGAACCGCCCCGAGACCACGAACGGCACGGTGAACTCCGACGTGCTCGAGCACTTCATCCCCGGATTCCGCCGGGTGACGACGGTCGAGCGCATGCTCGGCTCACCCTGGCCGAGCTGACCGGACCTCACCCAAGGCCATGCCGCACCTCCTGACGACCTTCGCTTCGCGAATTCGAAAACCGCACACAGAGGGGAACCCGCCATGCAAGCCATCGCCGTTCGAGACCGCGCCGCCGGTGCAGACGGGCTCTTCCTGACGGAGCTGCCCTATCCCCACGCCGGCGAGAACGACGTCATCGTGCGGGTCCATGCTGCGGGGTTCACCCGCGGAGAGCTCGACTGGCCGGCGACATGGACCGATCGCGCCGGCCGCGACCGGACGCCGAGCGTACCGGGACATGAGCTGTCGGGCGTCGTCGCCGCACTGGGCTACGGAACCACCGGCCTCACCGTCGGCCAGCGGGTGTTCGGACTGGCCGACTGGACCCGTGACGGCTCACTGGCCGAGTACACCGCGGTGGAGGCCCGTAACCTCGCCCCGCTGCCGGCGGACATCGACCACACCGTGGCCGCCGCACTGCCGATCTCCGGGCTGACCGCATGGCAGGGCCTGTTCGACCACGGCCGCCTCGCGGCGGGCCAGACCGTCCTGATCCACGGCGCCGCGGGAAGCGTCGGATCGATCGCGGTGCAGCTCGCGCGTGAGGTGGGCGCGCGGGTGATCGGCACCGGCCGGGCCGCCGACAGGGACATCGCACTCGGTCTCGGCGTGGACGTCTTCCTGGACCTGCAGGCCGATCAACTGGAGGACGCCGGAGAGGTCGACGTGGCGTTCGACGTGATCGGCGGCGACGTCCTCGACCGCTCGGCCGCGTTCGTGCGCGCCGGTGGCACGCTGGTGAGCATCGCCGCGCCGCCCAAGGTCCAGCCCAAGGACGGGCGGGCGGTCTTCTTCGTCGTCGAACCTGATCGCGCCCGGCTCGCGGACCTCGCCCAGCGTCTCCGGGACGGCCGGCTCAAGCCGATCATCGCAGCCGTGCGGACGCTCGCCGAGGTGCCCTCCGCGTTCGCCCCGGACCGGCGGACCCGCGGCAGGACCATCATCAGGGTCAGGGAGGACTGAGGTCCCGCTCCGGCGTCGCCTTCGCGTAGCGGTGCTCGCGGACGCCGATCTCCGCCCTGCCAGGTCCTCGATATGACCGCGGCGGGCTCGGTGTCGTACCGAGCCCGCCGCTTCAGCCTTCCATCTGGTCCTGATCGCGTGAGGTGATCTCGACCTGAGCGGCCGCACACCCGAGCAGGACCCGTGTCACCCGATCAGCGCTGCAGGGTCAGCAGGCCCGGGCGGTAGGGCAGCT
>NZ_BMNT01000074.1:0-382 GCF_014646695.1 Sphaerisporangium melleum | reverse complement strand
TTGGAGCTCGGGCTGCGGCCTTGGTAGAGCAGCTGCAGGTTGCAGGGGTCGACCGTCTTGGTCTGGTCGGGGTTGTTACGGATCAGGTCACCGTGGCTGATGTCGTCGGTCCAGGTCGCGCCACTGTTGGCCTTACCCGCGAACGGGTTGCTCTCGGTCGCCGCCTGCGGCGTCCACGAACCGCTCAGGCTGTCGGCGGTGAACGAGCGGAAGTAGCGGCCCCGCGCGCCCATCGCCTCGACGATCATCAGGTACTTGTTCTGGTTCTGCAGCTTGTACACCTCGACCGCCTCGAACAGGTTGGCCGTCGTGTCGCTCATGATCGTGGTGTAGGTGGAGCCGAAGCTGCCGGGGAAGTTCCCGATCGGCATGCTCTGCCGGT
>NZ_BMNT01000073.1 GCF_014646695.1 Sphaerisporangium melleum | reverse complement strand
CGACGACCTGGCCCCCTTCGACCCCGAGGTCTTCACCGACGCCCTCCTCGGCGACTGACTCCAGACCCGGCGGCGCCCCACGTGCCGCCGGGCCACATCTGCCGGCGCGTACCGGCAGGTCCGCACCTCGGGGCACACGTACCGCTGACCGCGGCTGACGGCGCGACCGAGACCGGGGGGCCGGTCGCTGTCCGTACCTCGGTGCGACAGGCAAAGGTCAGGGCCCCATCGAGTCGATGGAGCCCTGACGTGTGTGCAACAGCCACCGGGGTCGTCCACCCCGATGACGCTAGCGATGCGCCATTGGGCAGCGGTTTTCGACTAGCAGTCGATGCTGACGGAGAAGATGTGCGAGCCGGTGCCGGCGTACTGGCCGCCGACGGGCACGGTGAGGACGATCTTGCCGCTGCTGTCTCGCAGGCGAGCGGTCTTGTTCCCGTAGTTCTTCACGCTGTAGATGCCGCCCGGGAAGCTCCAGTTACCGCACGAGCTCGGGATGTACTTGGTGCCGGTGAAGCTCGAATACTGCCAGTAGCACGAGTAGTTCGAAGGGCAGGAGCTGTCGGCGCTGGCCGGCGGCGCGACGACCATGCTCAGCCCAAGAAGTGCTACGGCGGACGCTCCCGCCGCGAGCAGCTTTCTCATGTGCGTGTCCTTTCCCTCGTGAGGGCGATCCCCTTTGGCGCGACTCGGCATCGCATGACCGAACGACTTCGATCGCCTTTGTGATCTCTGAGTAAGGATCACAGAGGTCCGAACGGATGGCATTGACCATGCGCGCCCACCTGTTGGTCAGGCGTGCCAAACCTGAGGAGGAGCGTGGCGGCAGGGCGCCGAAAATGAACGGCCATTTCTCCTGCCCTGGGCCATGATGAGCAGGTGAGCTTTCCGCGCGCGGCAGGGGTCCGCATGCCTTGGGCCGCGGTGTCGCACGAGATCCGCCGCGCGGTCGAGGCGTACCGCGGCTCCGCCGTGGTCGAGGCCGTCACAGTGGAGAGCGGCTTCTCGCCGGGCGCGGCGGTGCGGCTGCGCTTCGCGGACGGCGGCTCGCTGTTCGCCAAGGCGGTGGGCCCCGAGCCCAATCCGGACAGTGCAGGCATCTACCGCGACGAGGCGCGCATCGCCGCAGCCCTCCCGGCCGGAGTGCCGTCTCCGAGGCTGCTGACCTCCTTCGACATCGACGGCTGGGTGGCGCTGCTGTTCGAGTACATCGACGGCGCCCCGCCCGCCGAGCCATGGCGGCCGGACGAGTTCGCCCGCGTGCTGGACGCCCTGGACCGGATGGCCGCCGAAGTGAGGCCGGCCCCCGTCGAGGTCCCCTCGACCGGCGAACGCTTCGCGAGCCAGTTCCAGGGCTGGCGACGTTTGGTCGCCGCCCGGGACGCGGGCGAGGACGACCTCACCGGCCTGGACCTCTGGGCGCGCGACCGGCTCGACGAACTCGCGGCCATCGAGGCGAGCTGGATGGACGCTGTGAAGGGCGAGACCCTCGTCCACGGCGACATCCGCGCGGACAACCTGCTGCTGACTCCCGGCGGGGTCGTGGTGGTCGACTGGCCGTGGGCCTCCAGGGGCGCGGCGTGGTTCGACCTCCTGCAGATGCTGCCGAGCGTCGCGATGCAGGGCGGGCCGAGGCCGCAGGACGTCTTCGCCGCACACGCCACCGCCCGCGACGCCGACCCGGACGCGGTGACCGCCGTCCTCACCGCCCTGACCGGCTTCTTCGTCCGCCAGGCCCGCCAGCCCGCCCCGCCCGGCCTCCCCACCCTGCGGCCGTTCCAGCACGCCCAAGGCGAAGCCGCCCTCACCTGGCTCCACACCCGCCTCTGAGCCCCAGCCCGGCCACGAGCGGGGAGCGCACGGTCGAGGCGGCGCGGACGGCCCCGAGTGCGATCTGAAGCTCAGGCCGACCCGCCGAACAGGCCGTTCTTGACGGCCAGGGAGGCGTAGGCTTTTCCGGCGCGTGGGTCGGGTTGTGGTCAGCTCGTCCGTTCGCCCGGTGGTGTCCTGGACGGTCCGTGGGATTGGGGATGCGGTGTCGTTGTGGAGGAACCGGGACTTCCGGTTCTTCCTCGGGATCCAGACCCTGTCCGCGGTCGGCGACTCCTTCTCGTACGTGGCGATTCCGCTGCTGGTGTTGCAGGCGACCGGTTCCGTCGTGCAGATGGGCGTGGTGACCGGGCTGGTGGGGGTCTCCTCGATCGTCACCGGCGTCTTCGCCGGGTACGTCGCCGACCGGGTGGACCGGCGGGCTCTGCTCGTCACCTGTGATCTGGCCCGTTGTCTTCTCTATGGGCTCATCCCGGTGGTGTGGCTGTTCGGGCCGCAGGTGTGGCTGCTGTACCTGGTCGTTCCCCTGGCCGGTGCCTTCGCGATGCAGTTCCAGGTCACCTACGTCAGCGTGGTCCCCGCACTGGTCGAGCGCGACCAGATCACCAAGGCCAACGGCCATCTGTACGCGAGTTACGCGGTCGCCGGGGTCGCCGGCCCCATGCTGGCCGGGGTGATCTCCGGCGCTTTCGGGCCGTCGGCCGCCCTCGCGGTGGACGCGGCCAGCTTCGCGGTCTCCGCCGCCGGCGTGCTGCTCATCAAGATCCGCTCGGCCGGTGGGGAAGCGGTGGCGGCCGGTGATCGCCACTCCTTGGGCAGGGACTTCCTGGCCGGTGCGAGCTTTCTGTGGCAGCACCCGGTGCTGCGCTCGCTGACGGTGCTGCTGGCGGTGCTGACCTTCGTCACCTTCGGCCTGACCGACCTCATCATCTACTACCTCAAACATGATCTCGGCCGGTCGGACGGCACCGTCGGCTCCGTCCTGGCCGCCGCGACGGTGGGCACACTCGTCGCCTCCGCCGTGGTCGACCAGGTCCGCAGGCGTCTTGGGTTCGGCGCCTCCTGGATCGGTGCCTGGACGCTCTGCGGAGTGGCCATCGCCTGCCTCGGCCTGTCCACCGGTGCGCCGTTGGTCGCGCTGTTCGCCACCGCCCAGCTCTTCTGTACCGGCATCGCGGGCATCTGCTCGATGTCGTTCCGGCAGGAGGTGACTCCGGGCAAGCTGCTCGGCCGGGTCACCTCCGCCTTCTGGACCGTGCACTCCACGCTCGGCCCGGTCGGCGCCGCACTGATCACCGGGGCGGCGGCCCGGTACGGCGTCACGGCGGTCTGCCTGGTCGCCGGGGTCACGTGCGTGGTGATCGCGCTGTCGGCGTCGCTGACCCCCATCCGGCGAGTCCGGCCCCTGGCCGGTGAGGCGACGTGAGGCGGGTGCGCGTTCAGGGCATGGGGCGGCGGATGGCGATGGGGACGACGAGCGGGGTGGCGGTGACCGGGTCGGGGATGACCTTGGCCTCCAGGTCGAAGACCTCGTCGAGGACGGGTTCGGTCATCACCTCGTGCGGGGTGCCAGCGGCGACCACGCGGCCGTCGCGCATGGCGATGAGGCGGTCGGAGTGGCGGGCGGCGAGGTTGAGGTCGTGCAGGACCATCACCACCGTGCGCCCGGCCTCGTCGCGCAGGCGGGTGACCAACTGCAGGACGTCGATCTGGTGGGCCAGGTCGAGGAAGGTCGTCGGCTCGTCGAGCAGGAGCAGGTCGGTGCCCTGGGCCAGGGCCATGGAGATCCATGCGCGCTGACGCTGGCCGCCGGAGAGCTCGTCCAGGGGCTGGTCGGCCAGGTCGAGCAGCCCGGTCATCCGCAGGGCCTCCTCGACGGCGGCCTCGTCGCCGGGGGACCACTGGCGGTACCAGGCCTGGTGGGGGTGGCGTCCCCGGGCCACCAGGTCGGCCACGGTGAGCCCTTCGGGGGCGATCGGGGACTGGGGCAGCACCCCCAGGATCTTGGCGACCTCCTTGGCGGGCATGCGGTCGATGCGTCGTCCGTCCAGCAGGACGTGGCCCGAGACGGGCTTGAGCAGCCGGCCGAGGGCGCGCAGCAGGGTGGACTTGCCGCAGCCGTTGGGCCCGATGATCGAGGTCACCGTGCCGGTCTCGATGCCGAGGTCGAGCCCGTCGACGATCAGCCGATCGCCGTAGCCGAGCTTGACGTCAACGGCCTGGAGTCTCATGTGCCACCTCGGGTGCGGCGCGTGCGGATGAGTAGATAGATCAGGTACGGGGCGCCGAGCACCGCCGTGACGATGCCGACGGGCAGTTCGACCGGGGCCGCCGTGCGGGCGGCCAGGTCGGCGGCGGTGGTCAGGACGGCGCCGGTGATGGCCGAGACGACCAGCGGGGGCTGCGCGACGCCGGCCAGCCGCAGGGCGATCTGCGGGGCCGCCAGGGCCACGAACGCGATCGGCCCGGCCGCCGCCGTGGCGACCGAGGCGAGCAGGACGGCGCACAGCAGCAGGGAGCCGCGGGCCAGGTCGAGGCGGACGCCGAGGCCCCTGACCGTGTCGTCGCCCAGGCGCAGGGCGCCGAGCACGCGGCCGCCGGTCAGCGTGACCGGGAGGATCACCGCGAGCGCGGCGGCCACCGGTACGACGTGCTCGTACCCTCTGGCGTTCAGCGAGCCGCTGATCCACACCATGGCGCGGGTGGCGTCGTTGACGTCGCCCGCGGTGAGCAGCCAGAACTTGAGGTTGGTGAACACCGCGACGACGCCGACGCCGACCAGGACCAGCCGGTACCCGTCCAGGCCGCGCCGCCAGGCGAGCCCGTACACCAGCAGCGCCCCGGCGAGTCCGCCGGCCAGCGCGATGAGCGGGATGCCGACGGCGGCCAGGGTGCCGCCGGGGCCTCCGTGGGCGGCGCCGCCGGCGACGGTGAGCGCGACGACGGCGAGTCCGGCGCCCGAGGTGACGCCGAGGATGTCCGGGCCCGCGAGCGGGTTGCGCGCGATGGCCTGGGTAATCGCGCCGGACACGCCGAGGGCGGCGCCGACGAGGATGCCGGTCAGCGCGCGCGGCAGCCGCAGTTCGGTGATGACCAGCCGCTCGCCGCCGGTGCCGCCGCCGAGGACGGCCCGGGTCACCTCGGCCAGGCTCATCGGGATGTCGCCGAGACGCAGGTGCAGGCCGGTGAGCAGGAGCAGCAGCGCCAGGCCGATCACGGTCACGGCGATCGCCCGCGGCCGGGGCAGCACCGACAGCCCGCCGGCGCGCAGCGCCCGCCGTCGCACGGCCGGGGAGAGGGGCGGGTGGGTCACAGGTGTACCGATCGGGTGCGGCGGATGAGCGCGACGAAGAACGGGGCGCCGAGCAGGGCGAGGACGACGCCCGCTTCCAGTTCGCCGGGGTGGGCGACGACGCGGCCGGTGACGTCGGCGGCGAGGAGCAGCGCGGCGCCGATCAGCCCGGAGTAGGGCAGCAGCCGGCGGTGGTCGGGGCCGGAGAGCGCGCGGGCCAGGTGCGGGACGATCAGGCCGACGAAGGCCAGGGACCCGCAGGCGGCCACCGCGGCCCCGGTGAGCAGGGTGATCGCGGCGATGCCGGTGAAGCGGGTGAGCGCGACGTTCCGCCCGAGGGAGCGGGCCACGTCCTCGCCGAGGGCCAGGGCGTTGAGGCCGGGGGCGTTGGCGAGCGCGAGCAGCGTCCCGGCGGCGACGAAGGGGAGCACCTGCCCGGCCACCGCGGCGTCGCGCCCGGCGAGCGAGCCGAGCTGCCAGAACCGGAACACGTCCATGGCCTGCTTGTCCAGCAGTACGACCGTGGAGGTGAGGGCGTGCAGGAAGGCGCTGACGGCGGCGCCGGCCAGGGCGAGCGTGACGGGGGTTGGCCCGGCCCGCCCGCCGCCCGCGAGGCCCAGGGCGAAGACGGCGGCGCTGGCGATCAGCGCGCCGGCCAGGCCGAACCAGATGTAGCCGTACACGCTGCCGAGCCGGAACACCACGATGCTCAGCACCATGGCGAACGCCGCTCCCTGGGTGACGCCGAGCAGCCCGGGGTCGGCCAGCGGGTTGCGGGTGTGGCCCTGCATCAGGGCGCCCGCGAGGCCGAGGGCCAGGCCGGCGAGCAGGCCGAGGGCGGTACGCGGCAGGCGCAGCTCGCGGACGATGACATCGGCGTCGGTGCCGGACGGGCTCCACAGGGCCTGCCAGACGCCGGCCGGGGGCACCGGGCGGGCACCGACCATGACGCTGAGGACGGCCGCCAGCAGCACGGCCGCCGCGAGCGCGCCGAGGATCAGGAATCCGCGCGTCCGCCGCCGGCGCGGCGGGGCGGCGGCGGCAGGGAGCGCCCCGGGCGAGGTGGCCCGCGTTCGCGTGGTCACCTCTGCCTCCGTGCGAGCAGGTTTCCGGTGCCGTTGATGGGAGAGCCGGGCACACAGGTGGTCGCGGTTGTCATGACCACCCTCTCGATCGTGCCGGTTCTTCCCCGTCTTTGCCGTTCTGCGGCGATTATGCCATGTTAGGCATGCCTAATCTAACTAAGGCTGACCTAATCTGTACCTTCCTGGGGGATGACTTCTGATGCGAGTGCTGAGCGCGCTGTGCATGGCCCTGGCCGTACTCGTGGGCCTGTCCGGATGCGGGACGAGCCCGGCGACCACCGCCGAGCCCGGCGCGACGACGTCGCAGAACGGGCAGGCGGCGGGCGGCGGGGCCTTCCCGCGCACCGTGCGGCACGCGATGGGGGAGACCACGATCCCCGCCCGGCCGGTGCGCGTGGTCGCGCTCGATCAGAGCTTCGTCGACGCGGTGCTGGCGCTGGACGCCGAGGTGGTGGGGTACACGACCTACCGTTCGCTCACCGACCGGCTGCCGGACTACCTCGGGGACAGCGCCAAGCGGTACGGGGCGAACGCTCAGGCGGTCGGCACCCTTGAGGCGCCCAGCCTGGAGAAGATCATCGCGCTCAAGCCGGACCTGATCGTCTCGGCCAAGGTCAGGCACGAGGCCCTGTACGGCAAGCTGGCACAGATCGCGCCCACGGTGTTCAGCGAGACCAGCGGAGCGATCTGGAAGGACAACCTGCGCCTGGTGGGCAAGGCGCTCGGCAAGGAGGACGTGGCCGAGCGCAAGATCAAGGAGTTCGAGGAGCGGGCCGGCAAGATCGGCCAGGAGGTCAAGGAGAAGAACGGCGGCACGATGCCGACCGTCACCGTCGCCCGCTTCGCCGGCGAGCCCACGGTCCGCCTGTACGTCGAGAACTCCTACTCGGGCGTCGTGCTCAAGGACGCCGGCTTCCCGCGCCCGCAGGGCCAGCCGACCAGCACCGACACCGTCGCGGTGAACATCAGCGAGGAGCGCATCGCCGACCTGGACGCCGACCACATCTTCGTCGCCGCCTACCCCGACGACAAGGGCGACGTGGCGAAGGTCCGGGAGAAGTTCGAGGCCAACCCGCTGTGGGCCAGGCTGAAGGGCGAGCGGCACGACGTCTCCGACCTCACCTGGATGACCGCCTGCGGCATCCTCGGCGCGCACGTCATCCTCGACGACGTGGCCGAGACCTTCGGCGTGGACCCCGCGAAGGCCGCCTGACCTTTCGCGTCACCAGGTGAGGAAGGCGCGTAGCTCGTCGAGGGCGGGGCGGATGTCCACGCCCCGCTCGGCGAGCCAGCCGTCATCGTCGTAGGTGCACCGGTAGCGCTCGCCGCCGTCGCAGATCAGCGTGACCACACTGCCGCGCAGGCCGTTCTCCCGCATCTCCCTGATGAGCTGCACGGCGGCCGCGACGTTCGTCCCGGTCGACCCGCCGACGTCGCGGCCGGTGACCTCGCGCACCCAGCGCATGGCGGCGATCGAGGTCGCGTCCGGCACCCGGATCATCCGGTCGATCACCGAGGGCAGGAACGACGGCTCCACCCGGGGCCGTCCGATGCCCTCGATACCGGACCCCGCGCCGAGCGTGCGCAGGTCGCCGGAGACCCACGCGGGGTAGAACGCCGAGCCCTCGGGGTCCACCACGGCCAGCCGGGTGGCGTGCCGCCGGTAGCGGATGTAGCGGCCGAAGGTGGCCGAGGTGCCGCCGGTGCCCGCGCCGACGACGATCCAGGACGGTTCGGGGTGCCGTTCCAGGGACATCTGCTGGAAGACGCTCTCGGCGATGTTGTTGTTGCCCCGCCAGTCGGTGGCCCGCTCGGCGTAGGTGAACTGGTCCATGAAGTGGCCGCCGGTCTCCTCGGCCAGCCGCCGCGACTCCTCGTAGATCGCTCGCGGGTCGTCCACGAGCCGGCACTTGCCGCCGTGGAACTCGATCAGCGCGATCTTCTCCGGCGAGGTGGTGGCGGGCATCACCGCGATGAACGGCAGGCCGAGCATCCGGGAGAAGTACGCCTCGCTGACCGCCGTCGACCCGCTGGACGCCTCGATGATGGTGGTACCGGGGCCGATCCAGCCGTTGGCCAGCCCGTACAGGAACAGCGAGCGGGCCAGGCGGTGCTTGAGCGAGCCGGTGGGGTGCACCGACTCGTCCTTCAGGTAGAGGTCGATGCCCCACTGCGCGGGCAGGGGGAAGGTGAGCAGGTGGGTGTCGCCGCTGCGGTTGGCGTCGGCCTCCACCATCCGGATCGCCTCGGCCACCCACGCCCGCACCTCGGGGTCATGCCGGTCCATGTGCTCCATGACAGGATCATGCCCATCCGCGTACTTCATGGACATACGTTAGCTTGTGAGAGCTTTGTGTGACCCTTACCACACTTTCCCATCATTTGCCCGTTGTCTGTTACGATAACGAGACTTGTCCGGCCTGTGGGTGTGTCGTCACCACTCCGCACGCGTTACCGGTGAACCCCTGCTGACCTGCTTCGACCCCTAACGTCACCCTTATGGGTGAACCGCAAGCATGTGATCAGCCGTCAGATGGAGTAAAGCGGTTACAGAGCCTGCATGGGTTCATGCCGGATGGGTAACGGGGGACAGCAGGCATGAGGGGGATTAAATGATCTCGATGACCGAACAGCAGCGTCAGGCGTGGTTCGAGCGCGACGTCATGCCCGTGACGAGCCAGCTTTACGCGTCTGCCATGCGCCTCACCCGCAACACGGCCGACGCCGAGGACCTGGTGCAGGAGACGGTCGCCAAGGCATACACCTCTTATCACCAGTTCCGGCCCGGCACGAACCTACGGGCGTGGCTCCATCGCATCCTGACCAACAACTTCATCAACGACTACCGCAAGCAGCAGCGTTCGCCCAAATTGTCGGCCGCCGAGGACATCGAGGACTGGCAGCTCGCCGCCGCCGAGTCGCACATGTCCACCGGCCTGCGGTCGGCGGAGACCGAGGCGCTGGAGCAGCTTCCCGACAGCGTGGTGATGAACGCCTTGCGCTCGCTCCCCGAGGACTTCCGGGTGGCGGTGTACCTCGCCGACATCGAGGGGTTCGCGTACAAGGAGATCGCCGAGCGCATGGGGACGCCGATCGGCACGGTCATGTCCCGCCTGCACCGCGGACGCCGCCAGCTCCGCACGATGCTGGAAGGCTACGCGCACGAGGAGGGGGCGCTCCGGGGCACCACCACGGCCGCCGCCCAGGCCCAGGCGGCCTGAACCCGGCGGGCGGTTTCCGGTACGACCGGCCTGACCGCGAGCGCCGGGCCCGGGACCTCGTCCACCGAGCCCAACCACGAGAGGCCGGTACGGCGACCGCCGTACCGGCCTTCTCCGTACCTGGGCAGCACGCTGCCCGGCCGTGCTCAGCCGGAGGCGATGAGGGCGACCGCGCCGAGGGCGAGGCCCACCCCGGCCGTCTGCAGGGCGCTCAGCCGCTCCCCGAGCACGTACCGCGCGAGCAGCAGCGTGCTGGCCGGATACAGCGAGGCGAGCACCGCGACCACCACCAGCAGGCCGCGCTGCGCGGCGAACAGGTACAGCACGTTGGCGATCATGTCGAGCACTCCGGCCGCGAGGATGACCGGCAGAGACCCCTTGCCGGGCCGCAGGCCGCGCCCGGTCGCCAGGGCCAGCGCCCCGGCGGCGACGGTCGAGGCGAGGCGGGCGCCGGCCAGCGGCCACAGGCCGGCGTCGTCCGGCACCTGCTTGAGCAGGATGAAGAACGCGCCGAACCCCAGGCCCGAGGCCAGTGCGGCGGCGATCGGGCCGAGTGCCGCCTTCCCGGCGCGTGCGGCTCCGGGCTCGCGGCTGACCAGCACCACGGCGGCCAGCGCGACCACCACCCCGCACAGCGCGAGCGCCTGCGGGCGTTCGCCCAGCGCCAGGCCGGCCAGCACGGGCAGCGCGGCGGAGGTGGTGGCCGTGGTGGGCGCCACCACCGACATCACTCCGCTCGCCAGGGCGCGGTAGAACAGGGCGACGCCGAGGCCGCCGCACAGACCGGCCGCCACGCCCCAGCCCAGGGCGCCGGCACTGGGCGCGCCGGGCAGCAGCGGCAGCAGCGGGAGCACGAGGAGCAGGCCGATGGCCTGCGTGAGCACCACCACGGCGAGGACACGGGATCGCCGGGTGGCCAGCCCGCCGAAGAAGTCCGCCGTCCCGTAGATCGCGGCGCACATCGTCGCGAGCAGCACTGCGGTCATCCGCACCTCACCCCCAATAGATTGCACTGTTAGTGCAATCTATTGGGTTTAATGTGGTGTACGGCGACGCGGTGCTGTTCAGCGCCGACCGGCCGCACCGCTACGCCAACGAGGGCGACGAGGCGCTGCGCTTCATCATGGTCGTGACCGAGCCGCGCGAGGCGCTCGATCAATGAGGGCGCTGGCGCGTGGCACCGGCCGAGCGGTCGCCTGAGGGTGACGCAGACTCTTCGAGAACCCCCTGTCCGGGCATGTCGCGGCCGTGCGGTGCGCTGACCAGTGAGGACGTCGCTGTCCGACAAATTTTCCTTACGGAGAGCGAGAATCGCAGGTCACGTATCGACCACGAGACTGCAAAGGTTCGGGTAAGGCGGGTACATCACCCGTGTGTGTGCGCTGATGGCTTACCCCTCCGGCCGGACGGCGGCCGCCGGGGGGTGGACGGGTGACTGACGCCCGCGCGGCTCTGGCGAAGCTCCGAGTTGAGCTCGTCAGCCTGGGGGTGACCGACGCGTACGACGTGTGCGATGACTCGGTGCTCTCTGTGTGGATTGGTCTGGTAGTGACCGTCCGTGATGGTTTTTACTGCTGGCAGGAGGGTGTGGCGAAACGTCGGCATTTGGGTACAGACCCGGAGGGTTGCGCCATTCGCGTAGCCCGTCGTTACGTCGAGCTGCAGGCCGACGCCCCGCCCTGGTGGGACGAGCTGGCCAAGGCTCTGCGAGGGGAAGCGGCCGAGAACTACCCGTGACCCCTGCCGCTGTCGGCTGTCCGGGGGGAGCGTGCGGTGGCACAGGTTCGAGCTGTCGTCGTGTGGCTGGCCTTCACGTTCCCGCTGGTCCTGGTCTTGGCGGGGTGCGGCTCGGTGCGAGCGCCCATGCGGGAAGGGCGGGAAGATGACGCCACCCGGGTGCGCACCTCGGCGCCCGTCCGGGCGGTGTCCGATCCCGCGCTGCTGGCCCTGCGCGTGATCGTGCAGCAACCGGGCTGGCCGGGCGGCCGCCCGGTCGTGGCCCCCGGTGACCGCCGGCTGCCCTGCGAGCGGCTCAAGTGCGTGGCGCTGACCTTCGACGACGGGCCGTTCGACCACACCGCTTCGGTGCTCGACACGCTGGCCGCCTTCCAGGCCAGGGCGACGTTCTTCGTCGTCGGGCAGATGGTCACCCCGGCGACGGCGCCCCTGCTGCGCCGCATGGTGTCCGAGGGCCACCAGCTCGGCAACCACTCGTGGGACCATCCGGCGCTCACCTCGCTGTCCGGTGACGCGCTGCACGCGCAGCTCGAACGCACCCAGCAGGTGGTGCGGTCGGTCACCGGCGTCACGATGCGGCTGATGCGGCCGCCGTACGGCGCGACCGACGGGAAGGTGGCCGGGGAGACCGGGCGGTCCGGGCTGGCGCAGATCCTGTGGGATCTCGACACCCTGGACTGGCGTGACCGCAACAGCGCCCTGGTCGCCCAGCGGGCCGGCGCCGCCCGGCCCGGGGCGGTCGTCCTGCTGCACGACATCCACCGGACCACAGCCGAGGCGCTGCCCCGGCTGCTGGCCGATCTGCGGGCGCGGGGGTACACGTTCGTGACCGTGTCCGAGCTGTACGGCGGGCGGGAGCTCGTGCCCGGCCGGCGCTACGCGGGGGAGACGGCCCAGGACGGCCGGCCGAGCCCTTGACGGTGCGGGCCCCCGTGAGGGGACACGCCGGATCGTGGTCGCCCGGGTCGGCCGAGCCCTTGACCGGCTGAGCTTCCGCCAGGGGCGGCATTGGCTCCGTGCCGGCGCGAGACTCTCACACCGGCACGGGACCGGGGGCGTGCGGGTCAGCCGCCGCGCTTGCGGGTCAGCCGCCGCGCTTGGCCCGGGCGGCGGTGCGGGCGCGGGCGGCGGCCTCCAGGACGACCTTGCGGATGCGGACGTTCTCCGGAGTGATCTCCACGCACTCGTCCTCGCGGCAGAACTCCAGCGCCTGCTCCAGCGAGAGCATCCGCGGCGGGATGACCTTCTCGGTCTCCTCGCTCGTGGAGGACCGCATGTTGGTGAGCTTCTTCTCCTTGGTGATGTTGACGTCCATGTCGTCGGAGCGGGAGTTCTCCCCGACGATCATGCCCTCGTACACCTCGGTGGTCGGTGCGACGAACAGCACACCGCGCTCCTGCAGGTTGAGCATGGCGAACGCGGTGACCGCGCCGGCGCGGTCGGCCACCAGCGAGCCGTTGTTGCGGGTGCGCAGCTCGCCGAACCACGGCTCGTAGGAGTCGAAGACGTGGTGGACCAGGCCGGTGCCGCGGGTCTCGGTGAGGAACTCGGTGCGGAAGCCGATCAGGCCGCGGGCCGGGACCACGAACTCCATGCGGATCCAGCCGGTGCCGTGGTTGGTCATGTGCTCCATGCGGCCCTTGCGGATCGCGAGGAGCTGGGTGATCGCGCCGAGGTACTCCTCGGGGGCGTCGACGGTGAGACGCTCGACCGGCTCGTGCACCTTGCCGTCGATCATCTTGGTGACGACCTGCGGCTTGCCGACGGTCAGCTCGTAGCCCTCGCGGCGCATCTGCTCGACCAGGATGGCGAGCGCCAGCTCGCCACGGCCCTGGACCTCCCAGGCGTCCGGCCGGTCGGTGGGCAGCACGCGCAGCGACACGTTGCCGACGAGCTCCTTGTCCAGGCGGTCCTTCACCAGGCGGGCGGTGACCTTGGCGCCCTTCACCTTGCCCACCAGCGGGCTGGTGTTGGTGCCGATCGTCATCGAGATGGCCGGCTCGTCGACCGTGATCAGCGGCAGCGGGCGCGGGTCGTCCGGGTCGGCCAGCGTCTCGCCGATCATGATGTCCGGGATGCCGGCGATGGCGATGATGTCGCCCGGCCCGGCCTCCAGTGCGGGCTTGCGCTCCAGGGCCTCGGTCATCAGCAGCTCGCTGATCTTGACCTTCTGGACGGTGCCGTCGATGCGGCACCAGGCGACCTGCTGGCCCTTCTTGATCGTGCCCTGGTGGACGCGGCACAGCGCGATGCGGCCGAGGTAGCTGGAGGCGTCCAGGTTGGTGACGTGCGCCTGCAGCGGGGCCGAGGGGTCGTACACCGGCGCCGGGATGGTCTCGGAGATCGTCTGGAACAGCGGCTCGAGGTCCTCGGAGTCGGGCATGCCGCCGTTGTCGGGGCGGTTCAGGCTGGCGCGGCCGGCCTTGGCCGAGGCGTACACGATCGGGAAGTCGATCTGCTCCTCGGTGGCGTCCAGGTCCATGAACAGCTCGTAGACCTCGTCGACGACCTCGGCGATGCGGGCGTCGGGGCGGTCGACCTTGTTGATGCACAGGATGACCGGCATCTTGGCGGCCAGGGCCTTGCGCAGCACGAAGCGCGTCTGGGGCAGCGGGCCCTCGGAGGCGTCGACGAGGAGGACGACGCCGTCGACCATCGACAGACCGCGCTCGACCTCGCCGCCGAAGTCGGCGTGGCCGGGGGTGTCGATGATGTTCAGCGTCATGCCGCCGTGCTTGACGGCGGTGTTCTTGGCGAGAATGGTGATGCCCTTCTCGCGTTCGAGGTCGTTGGAGTCCATGACCCGCTCGTCGACGTCCTGGTTGGCGCGGAACGCCCCGGACTGCCAGAGCATGGCGTCCACGAGCGTGGTCTTGCCGTGGTCGACGTGCGCGATGATCGCGATGTTCCGCAGGTCGTCGCGGCTGTTCAAAGGCATGATGGAGTCTCGCTCTGGGTCTCGTGGAAGCCGGCCGCGGACACTGCGGCCCAGACCATTTTAGTTGATCGCTGTTACCACCACGTGCCGCGGCCACACAAAGCGAACTTTTCGGGCGATGTTCACAATTTCGTGGCATAGCCGCTGACACCGCGCTGAGCAGGCGCGACGCCGGGTTTCGGCCGGTCCGAAGCCCGCTGCGGGAGCGGGCGGAAGCGCATTCTGGACTAAGTCCCCCACCTCCGGGAAGACAGCCAGCATGGTGGACGAAGGACTTACGGGAGTAGCCGCCTCCGTACACCGGGCCGCCGAACCGGTCGGCCATCTGATGTGCGGGCGGCGGCTGGGAGAAAGATGCCGCCTCGCCGTCTGGGGTCTGGTCGTGGCCGCGTTCACGGTCGGATGCGTGACCCCCGTGGCGGCGAAGGCCGGAACGGCCGCGGCGGCGGCCGTCCAAGCCGCTCAACCGGGTCACGCCGATCCGGGCGCGGTGTCCGTGATCCGCGCCGCGGGACGCCGGGAATAAGCTCATGGCATGCCCCTTGCCACGGCTTTCCCCGCGACGCTGATGACCAGGGACGGCGTGCGGATCGACGCCGCGCACACCCCTTCGCGGGGTGACGCCGATCTCGGCATCGTCCTGGCCCACGGCTTCACCGGCTCCTGGCGGGAGCCCACCACCCGGCGCATCGCGCACGTGCTGAGCGGTTACGGCGGAGTGGTCGCGTTCGACTTCCGCGGCCACGGCCGGTCGGGCGGCCTGTCCACGGTCGGCGACGCCGAGGTGCTCGACCTGGACGCCGCGGTGGCGCACGCCCGCTCCATCGGCTACCGCCGGGTCGCGGCGGTCGGCTTCTCGATGGGCGCGGCGATCGCGATCAGGCATGCGGCCCTGCACCGGGGCACCGACGCCGTGGTCGCGGTCAGCGGCCCCGCCCGCTGGTACTACCGGGGCACCCGCCCCATGCGCCAGGTGCACTGGGTGATCGAGCGCTCCACCGGGCGGCTCGTCGCGCGGCTGGCCAAACGCACCCGCATCAAATCCGGACAGTGGGACCCGGTGCCGCTCGCGCCGTACGAGGCGGCCGCGCGCGTCGCGCCGACCCCGCTGCTGATCGTGCACGGCGACGCCGACACCTTCTTCCCGCTGGAACACGCGCACCAGCTCTTCGAGGCGGCGCGCGAGCCGAAGGAGCTGTGGGTCGAACCGGGGTACGGCCACGCGGAGTCCGCCGCCACCCCTGGTCTCGTCAAGCGCATCGGAGCGTGGATCGTGAGCGTGCCGCGATGATCCTGGTGGTGAACTCCGGGTCCTCCTCGGTGAAGTACCAGCTCATCGACCTGGACGGCCCGACGCGGGTGCTGGCGGGGCTCATCGAGCACATCGGCGAGCCGGGGTCGGCGTTCCCCGGCCACGAGGCCGCGCTGTCCAGGGTGGCCGAGGAGGTCGCCCCGCACTCGGGCGCGCTGACCGCCGTCGGCCACCGCGTGGTGCACGGCGGGGCGACGTTCACCGGGCCGGTCCTGATCACCGACGAGGTCGTCGAGCGGATCGCGGAGGCCGCGCCGCTGGCCCCGCTGCACAACCCGGCGAACCTCGCGGGCATCGAGGTCATGCGCAGGCTGCACCCCGGCCTGCCGCAGGTCGCCGTGTTCGACACCGCCTTCCACAGCACGCTCACCCCGGCCGCCCGCACCTACGCCATCGACCGCAAGGTCGCCGAGCGGTTCGGGGTGCGGCGGTACGGCTTCCACGGCACCTCCACCGCCTACGTCTCGCGGGTCGCCGCCGCGCTGGTCGGCAGGCCCGAGACCGCCAACGTGATCGTCCTGCACCTCGGCAACGGCGCCAGCGCGACGGCGGTCGCCGGAGGGCGCTGCGTGGACACCTCCATGGGCATGACCCCGCTGGAGGGGCTGGTCATGGGCACCCGCTCCGGGGACGTGGACCCCGGGGTGATCTTCCACCTGATCCGCGGCGGCATGACCCCGGACGAGGTCGAGCGGTCGCTGGTCGAGGAGAGCGGGCTGCTCGGGCTGTGCGGCCACAACGACATGCGCGCCGTCCTCGACGGGGTCGCCGCGGGCGACGAGGACGCCGCCCTCGCCTACAACGTGTACTGCCACCGGCTGCGCAAGTACATCGGCGCGTACTACGCGGTGCTCGGCCGGGTGGACGTGATCGCCTTCACCGGCGGGGTCGGCGAGCACTCCGCGCCGGTGCGCCGCTCGGTGCTGTCCGGCCTCGAGCCGATGGGCGTCCGCCTGGACCCGCTGCGCAACTCATCGGTCCGCGGGACACGGCTGGTGTCCACCGACGACTCCGCCGTGGCGGTCGCCGTCGTGCCGACCGACGAGGAGCTGGAGATCGCCATCGAGACCGCTGACCTTCTGGCGAGAACCAAATCCTGATAACCGTCGTCTACCAGGATTGGAGAACGAGGTCCGCCCGGGGCAAGTCCTTACCGGGGCAGGACTCTTCACTGGTGTGACCTCGGAGATCCTTATCGTGCGGGCCGTCGCCCAGTGGCGCGGGGGCGTGCTGGGCGACGGTCACGCACGACGCCGGTCCCGGAACGGGGGCCGGCGGGTCAGCCCAGACGGGCGATCGACTTGTACTCCAGGTAGCTCGCCAGGCCCTCGGGGCCGAGCTCGCGGCCGATGCCGCTCGCCTTGAACCCGCCGAACGGCGTGCCGGGCTCCAGGGTGTTCATCACGTTCACCCCGTAGGTGCCGGTGCGGACGCGGCGGGCGATGTCCATGCCGTGCTCGGTGTCGGCGGTCCAGACCGATCCCGACAGCCCGTAGTCGCTGTCGTCGGCGATGCGGACGGCGTCATCCTCGTTCTCGTACGGGATCACCGCCAGGACCGGGCCGAAGATCTCCTCACGGGCGATGCGCATGTCGTTGGACACCCCGGCGAAGACCGTCGGCGCGACGTACCAGCCCCGGTCGAAGGGCCGGTCGAGGCCGCCGAGCACCGGCTTGGCGCCCTCATCGACGCCGATCCTGATGTAGCCCTCGACCCGCTCCTGCTGGCGCCGGGCCACCAGCGGGCCGATGCCGGTCGCCGGGTCCGCGGGGTCGCCGACCCGCTGCCCGGCCACCATGTCGGCGACCGCCTGGACCACCTCGTCGTACCGCGAGGCAGGGGCGAGGATGCGCGTCTGCGCCACGCACGCCTGGCCGTTGTTCATGAGCGAGGCGATGGACAGAAACCCCATGGCGGCGTTCAGGTCGCAGTCGTCCAGGATGATCGCGGCCGACTTGCCGCCCAGCTCCAGGCTGCAGCGCTTGAGCCGCTCGCCGCAGATGCCGCCGATGCGCCGGCCGGCGGCGGTGGATCCGGTGAAGGCGACCTTGTCCACTCCGGGGTGGGAGACCAGGTGCTCGCCCGCCTCGCGGCCGGCGGCGACGATGTTCACCACCCCGTCGGGAATGCCGGCCTCCTTCACCATCTCGGCCAGCGGGTAGCAGTCCAGCGGCGTCTCGGGGGCGGGCTTGACCACGACGGTGCAGCCCGCGACGAGCGCGGGGGCGAGTTTGGTCATGATGACGAACTGCGGGACGTTCCACGGGACCACGGCGGCCACGACGCCGACCGGCTCGCGCCGCACGGTCACCGGGCCGAACATGCCCGGCCGCTGCTCCTCGACCTCGAAGGTCCGGCCCAGCTCGCTGTAGTACTGCAGCATGCCCAGCGGCGGCGCGGCCTGGCCGAGCTGGGAGAAGGTGATCGGCGAGCCCATCTCCAGCGTGATCAGCTCGGCGAGCTCGGCCTGCCGCGCGGCGTACAGCTCGGCCAGCCGTCCCACCACGGCCGCGCGCTCCGCCATGGTCATCCGCGGCCATGGGCCCTGGTCGAAGGCCTGGCGTGCCGCGGCGACGGCGCGGTCCATGTCGGCGGGCGTGCCGTCGGGCACCCGGCCGACAATCTCCTCGGTGTGCGGCGAGATCACCTCGATCGTCGCCGTGCCCGAGGGAGCCACCCAGTCGCCTCCGATGAACAGCCGGTCGTGCTGGATCATGACTCTCGCCTCCTGCTCAGCCGCGTCTGTCGTCGCCCCGGCGCCTGCTCGCCGGTCGGGTCCCGGCGGTACGGGGACGGGTCACGCGGTTCCGGTCGATATGACCGAACCATGTTCTGTACCGCGGGGCAAGGGGGGCGCTGTGGCGGGTCCGGGGGAGGCGGGGAACGGCTAGGATCGGTCGCCCCGCGGGCGTCGCAGGCGGTGGCGGCGGGGTGGTTCGGGTCGGGTGCGAGCTCTGGTGAAATGTCGGGTAACACGGCGCTCTGTCCGGTTGCCTCGGGCCCAATTCTCGGCGAACCCGCACGCTGCGTAGTCATGAAGTGGTAGATAGTGCGCTAATGGTGTATTGGTTCTTCCGATCGTGTGACAGCCCCAAAGATCGGCTTCTATAGTTTCGGGGCGTCTGGAATGGGAGGGCTCATGCGATCACGCCGTGCGATCGCACTGGCGGCCGTTCTGCTCAGCCTGTTCACCGCACTGGTCGTCCCCCCGGCCGAGGCCGAGCCCAGCCCGCAGTCCCGGCTCGACCGGCTCACCAAGCAGGCGGCCGACCTGCAGAAGGCCTATCGCGGCGAGATCCAGAGCCTGGAGGAGACCCGGCGGGCCGTGCAGAAGGCCGGGAAACGGGTGAAGAAGCTCGGCGCCGACCTGACCGACGCGCAGCGGCACATGTCGCAGTTCTTCGCCAGCTCCTACATGTCCGGCGCGGTTGACGGCCCTCAGATGATCACCTACACCGGTGACCCGGACAGCATCCTCGGCCAGGCCGCCACGATCACCTACCTCGCCGAGGAGAAGAACCAGCGGCTCAACCGCATCGCCGCGCTGATCAAGGAGTCGCGGGCCGCCAAGAAGGAGGCCGACGGCAAGATCACCGCGCTGAAGAAGGAGATCAACCGGCTCGAGGCCAAGAAGAAGGACGTCGAGCAACTGCTGAAGAAGTTCGGCTTCCAGACCCCGGACGCCGGCAGCGGCCTGACCTCCCGCCTGATCAGCATCCGCAACGTCATCATGCAGAACTTCCCGATGCCGTTCGGCGTCGGCTGCCTGCGCCCGGGCGACCCCGGCGAGCACGGCAAGGGCCGCGCCTGCGACTTCATGATGAGCACCGGCGGACGCATGCCGGACGCCGCCTCGCAGGCGCGTGGCGACGCCCTGGCCCAGTGGTGCATCCAGAACGGCCGCCAGCTCGGCATCATGTACATCATCTGGCGGCAGCGGTACTACGACATCCGCACCGGGGCCGGGTGGCGCATGATGTCCGACCGCGGCGGCGTCACCGCCAACCACTACGACCACGTCCACGTCTCGGTCTTTTGATAGGGGGACGAATAGCGTCTGATGAGCTATTCGCACACTTGAAGAAGGCGTTTGAGCTGGTCACCGGCCTGTGG
>NZ_BMNT01000072.1 GCF_014646695.1 Sphaerisporangium melleum | reverse complement strand
GGCGGTCCGGGTGAACTGGGCGGTCCGGGTGAACTGGGCGGTCCGGGTGAACTGGGCGGTCCGGGTGAACTGGGCGGGCGGATAGACGCCGCCCGCGGCGCGCTGGCGGAGGTGATCGAGCGGATCCGCCGGCGGGTCGGGTACGAGCGCTTCCTGGCCCTGCCGGACCTGGACGACATCGGGGCGGCCGTACGCCCCGGTGTGCCGCTGGCCTACCTGGTGCCCACCGGCGGCGGCTGCCTGGTGCTGCTGGCGTACCGCCGCCCCGACGGCGAACCGGCGGCCGAGGACCTCTGGGTCCCGGAGCTGAGCACGGCGGCGATCGACCGGCTGGTCATCGGCGGCCCCACCGCCGAGCGGTCGTTCCTGTGGCAGCAGATCACCGGCGATCCCGGCTTCGCGGCAGTGCTCGCGGGCGTCCTGGGCGAGGTCGGACCGCGCCTGGCCGCGCCACTCGCGGCGCGACTGCGCGAGCTCGACGCGACCGGGGTGGTGCTCGTCCCCGGCGGGCGGCTGGCGTCGCTGCCGCTGCACGCCGCGCCGTACGGACGCGACGGCGAGACCGCCTGTCTGCTGGACGACTTCGACGTGCACTACGCGCCGTCGGCGTGGGTACACGCCGACGCCCTGTCCCGAGCCGCGCGACTGTCGGCCGCGCCCGCCACGCTCACCGGGATCGCCGACCCGACCGGAGACCTGCGGTACGCGCGCGCCGAACTGGAGGACGTCGCCGCGCTCTTCACCGGCCGGGGAGCTCCGGCGCCCCGCACGCACTACGGCGAGCGGGCCACGAAGGACGCACTGACCGGCGGCCTGCCCGCCACCTACGTCCACCTCGCCTGCCATGGCCGGTACACGGTGACCGACCCGCTGGAGTCCCACCTGCTGCTGGCCGGCGACGTGCCGCTGACGCTGCGCGAACTGCTGGACGGGCGCGGCTTCGAGGGCGCCCGCCTGGTCGTGGCCTCCGCCTGCCAGACGGCGGTCTCGGAGCTGCTGTTCCTGCCGGACGAGGCCGTCGGCCTGCCCGCGGGGTTCCTGCGGGCAGGCGCCGCGGCGGTGATCGGCACCTTGTGGCCGGTGGACGACGTGTCCACGGCCCTGCTGATGACCCGCTTCTACCAGGGGCACCTGGACGAGCGGCTGCCGGTGGACCGCGCGTTGCGCCGGGCACAGCGGTGGCTCGCCACGGTGACCGCCGGGGAGCTCGCCGAGCACTTCGCCGCGCAGGCGTCGCCGCCGGTGGACTCCGGGGCGGGCAGGCGGCTGCCGGCCGAGCTGGCGGCGGCCGGCGCCATCAGGTTCGGCTTCGACGACCCTGATCACCGTCCCTTCGCCGAGCCGTACCACTGGGCACCGTTCGTGCTGATGGGAGCGTGAGACATGGACCTGTCGCGGATCCCCGCGCTGCTCGGCTCGCTCTGGGACGAGTTGCCGCGCCTGATCGGTCCCGGGTGGACCGACCTGTACCCGCGAGTGGCGGCGGCCGCGCGCCGGCTGGCCGAGGCCGGGGAGGCCGAGCGGCCCCGGGCCGTCTTCGACCTCGCGCAGTTGTTCCGCCCCTACCCGGAGGTGGCCGAGCGGATCCGGGACGCCATGGAGCACCGGAACCCGGCCGTTCGCCGGACCCGCTCCCCGTCCCGGCTCCCGCCGACCGGCCGGGACGAGGCCCGCGCGGACCCGTGGGAGGCCGTCACCCTCGGCCTGCTGCGCCGCATCGACGGCCCGGTGCTGGAGTGCCGCACCGCGGTCTACGCCACCCGGCGGCTCGCCGCCGGGGCGCGGGGCGTGATCGTCGTCGGCCTCACCGCCGCTCCCGGCGCCGAGGCGGAGCTCGCCGCCGTCCACGCCGGGCGGCACGTGGAGGTCCACCTGCCGGCGGGCCACGACGCCGGGGTCACCGTGACGGACGAGACCGTGCGCCGGCTGACGGTGCGCGCGGACGGCACCACCGACCTGGCGGCGTTCGCCATCCGCGCGGTGACCCCTGGCGAGCACACGCTGCGCGCCGACCTGCGACAGGACGGCCGCCTGCTGGCGAGCGTACCCGTCACCGTCACCGTCGCCCCCGCCGGGACGGAGGCCGTGCGAGGCGAAGGCGAGCCCGAGCCGGTCGGCCCGGCCACCGTGCGGCTCGGCGGCGGGTACGCCCCACCGCCCGATCTCGACCTGCGCGTGCTGGTGGAGGCCCGCGACGGGCGGACCGTGCTGCGCTACATCCTGCACTCCCCCAACGGCGCGGCCGGGCACCACTACGAGGAGGCCGGCGAGGTGGTGCTGGCGGGCTCGCCGGACGAGCAGCGCGACCGGCTGCTGCGCCGCATCGAGCGGCTGGCACCGGAGGACACCGACGAGAAGCTGCGCGCCTTCGGCGAACGGCTCTACCGGGAGGTGCTGTCGCCGGAGGTCCGCCGGGCCTACGCCCGGTTCCGCGACACCGTCCGCTCGCTGCAGGTCACCTCGGACGAGCCGTGGATTCCCTGGGAACTGGTGCGCCCCTTCGACGATGACGGGTGGCCGGGCGTCGACGACGACTTCTGGGCCGCGCGGTTCGACCTGGCGCGTTGGCTGGCCGGCTCGTCCGCCGCACCGGCGCGCATCGAGGTCGGCCGGCTGGCCTGCGTGGAGGCCGGCTCCGCGCCCGGGTTCGCCTCGCTGCCGGCGGTGGCCGAGGAGCGCAAGCGACTGGCGGCGCTGGCCGGGCGGCACGGCATCGACGATGCGAGTCCCGTGTTCGCCGACCGCGCCGCGGTGCACGCGCTGCTGCGCGACCCGTCGATCGGGCTGTGGCACTTCGCCTGCCATGGGGAGATCAACGCCGCGCACCCGGACGAGGCGGAGCTCATGCTGGCCGACGGCCACGCGCTGCAGGCCGAGGACCTGTACGGACCGCGCCAGGCCGCGGTGGCCGAGGCGCGCCCGCTGGTGGTGCTCAACGCCTGCCGGGTCGGCGGCCAGGGCTGGTCGCTGACCCGCCTGGGCGGCTGGGCCGACGCGTGGGTGCGCCGCTGCCGGTGCGGCGGGCTGATCGGCGCCCAGTGGTCGGTCACCGACGAAGTGGCGGCCGGCTTCGCCCAGGCGTTCTACCGGCATCTCGAAGAGGGGCGCACCTTGGCCACGGCGGCCCGTGCCGCGCGTGCGGAGGTCCGCGCCGCCTTCCCCGGCGACCCCAGCTGGCTCGCCTACAGCCTGTACGCCCACCCCAACGCCCGCATCGGCTTCGGCCCACCCTGACCCGCACGGCCCGGCTCGCCCCCTGGCCTCCGGTGCCGTGCTCGTCATGGCTGCGATGGCACCACGCTCTCCGCGTGCACTGTGGCGGGCCGAAGGACGCGGCGGCCGTCAGGCGGTGAGGAAGACCGGGGTGTCCGTCACGGGCAGGCGCAGCAGGCCGTCGCGGAGTTCGGCGGCGGGGCGTCCGCCGAGCGCATCCACGGCGGTCACGGCGGGGGCCGTCCAGGGCAGGGTCACGGTGACCGGCGGCTCGTCCTCCCCGTCGAACGGGTCCCGCTCGTCCCAGAGCACCAGCAGCGGCCCGCGCCCGCCGCGGTCGGCCTCGAAGGCCCGCAGCGACGGCCGGTCGCCCACGGCGACGCGGGTCACACGGGTCGCCCCGGCCAGCCGCTCGGCCAGCAGGGCGAAGGCCCCGGCCGCGGGCCGGTGGATGGCGAGGTCGTCGCCCTGGTAGGCCATGAGGGCGAGCTTGCCGAACATGAGATGCATGATCTGGCGGTGGTCCACCGGGGCGGACACCTCGGGGGCCAGATTCCAGTAGACCGTGCGGCGGACGCCCTCGGCCAGGGCCTGCATGTTGGCCATGACGAGCTGGCGGCCGTTGATCCGGTCGCGCCTGGCCGACAGCTCGGGCGGGCAGCCTTCCATGAACATCTGGAGCCGGGGCGGCAGCTCGGCCATGCGCTCGTACAGCGCGTTCATGGCGCGCCGCTCGGGGGTCTCCCGCGTCTCACGCTCGGCCAGTTCCGCCGTGCTCTGCGTCTGCGGCGCGTCGGCGAACGCCGCGGCCAGCTCCTGGTAGAGCACCGCGCCCACCTCGGGGAACTCGAACGGGATGGGCGCGGCGTACTCGCCGGCCACGATCGGCCTGACCGGACCGCCGGAGGCCATCAGCCGGCGGGCGGCGGCCAGGTGCGCGGGGATCAGGGCGGCGTCGCCGTACAGGTGGACGTCGAACAGGTCGTAGGCGTCCCGGCCGGCCGCGACGACGTGCTCGAAGAACCGCCACGGCTCGCTGCCCTCCCCGCCGCTCAGCACGTCGTACCCGCAGCCGCCGAGCACGACGGCGCAGTCGGGGTCGGCCTGCTTGGCGGCGGCGTGCATGGCGGTGAGCTGCGCGACGTACTCCTCGGCGGTGCCGGCCCACAGCAGCCCGGTGTTGCTCGGCTCGTTGTCGCACTGCCAGAAGCGCACCCGCCCGGCGCAGCGGCGCACCACCCGCCGGACGAACTCGGCGTAGGCGGCGATGTCGCGGGCGGGGGACGGGGGCAGGAAGTCGGTCGCCGTCCGGGTGGCCCACGGGGAACTGGAGCACAGGGTGATCCAGACCTCCTCGTCGCCGTCGAGCTGGGCGAGCAGGGCGTCGACCGCCTCGAAGGTGTAGTGGCCGGGCTCGGGCTCGACCTGTCCCCAGTACACGTACGCCCGCACCAGGCCGGCGCCGAGCGCGCGGGCCTGCGGGACGAAGGCGCCGGGCGGGCCGAACAGGCCGTAGCTGATGCCGCGGACCACCCCGAGGCGGAGGTCCCGGGGTTCGTACCGGCTGGTGGTGGACCTGTTCTCGGGCATGTCGGCACCCCTCGACGCGAAAGTTTACGTGATATACGAGGAGTTTATAGCGTATACTGGCCGGGTGCGCGAGACCGTTTCCGATCCCGTCCCGCTGATCTGGACCCAGCCGCCGCCTCCACCGCGCCGGCGTTCCCTGGGCAGAGTCGAGATCGTCGCCGCCGCGATGGCCCTGGCCGACGAGGCGGGCCTTGCGGCCATGACCATGAAGGCGGTCGCCGCGCGGCTCGGGCCGTACACCCCGATGGCGCTCTACCGCTACGTGCACAGCAAGGAAGGGCTGATCGACCTCATGCTCGACGCGGCCGCCGCCGAGGTCCCGCTGCCCACGGAACCGGGCCGCGACTGGCGGACCGGCCTGCGCGCACTCGCCGTGGACACCTGGCGGATGCTCGGACGGCACCCCTGGTGCGCCCTGCTGGTGCACACCCGGCCTCCGGCCGGGCCGCACGTGATGCGCAGGCTCGAGTTCATGCTCGCCACCCTCGCCGGCCAGGGCGCCGGTCCGGGCGAGGCGATGACCTACGCGTCCCTGCTCGACCGGCACGTCTTCGGCAGCGGCCTGCAGCAGGACGCCGAGGCCCGATTCGAGCGCGGCCACGGACTGGACGACGCGACGCGCCTGCACGCCGCCTTCGCGGCCATGCACCGGCTGGCCGCCGCCGACGGGCGCCTGCCCCACCTGACCGCCTGGCTCGCCCGGCCGGAGGGCGCGAGCGCCGAAGAGCAGTTCGCCCTCGGACTGGACTTCCTGCTGGACGGCATCGCCGCCCGCCTCCCCGGCCCTCCCCCGGCCGCCCACTCTCCGCTGGTCCCCGGCCGCCCGGACGATCCGGCGGAACCGGCGGGCGCGCCG
The DNA here is from genome assembly GCF_014646695.1 of Sphaerisporangium melleum. GTDB lineage: Bacteria > Actinomycetota > Actinomycetes > Streptosporangiales > Streptosporangiaceae > Sphaerisporangium > Sphaerisporangium melleum. The sequence goes on along the minus strand of NZ_BMNT01000072.1, from coordinate 14,666 downwards.
GCCGGCGGAGAGGGTCAGGTCTGAAGATCAGGCGGGGTCACGCGGTTTCGCCCGCCGTTCCCACCACGGCGTACCGCGGGCAAGCCGCGACAACGCGGAAGGAAGGACGCGGCCGGTTTCGGCCGAACTCGTCAGTGCCATCGGCAGCCCTTGGCGGCGAAGGCGCCGGGGTCGCCGAGGCCCGGTCCGCAGCCGTCGCGGGGGTCCGCGGTGCGGGCCGGCCGGGCCCCGCGTCAGCCCCGGCCGAGGACGCAGAACTCGTTGCCTTCCAGGTCGGCCAGAACCTGCCAGGGGACGTCGCCTTGGCCCACGTCGGCGGGCCTCGCGCCGAGAGCCCGCAGCCGGGCCACCTCCGCCGCCTGGTCCTCGACGGGGTGGGGCAGCAGGTCGAGATGGATGCGATTCCACCAGGTCCGCACGCCTGACGTGCGGAGGAACTCCAGATACGGACCGACGCCCTTGGCGGACCGCAGCCGCGCATGATCGTCGGTCACCTCGTGCAGGGTCCAGTCGATCGCCTGCTCCCAGAACCCGGCCATGGCCCGCGGATCATCACAGTCGACCACCACCGCGGCGATCGGCCCGGTGCCCCGGTAGATCTCCCGAGGCTCGAGAACGCAGAACACGTTGCCCTCCGGGTCGGCCAGGACCGTCCATGGGACGTCACCTTGACCCACGTCCGCGGAGGTCGCGCCGAGCCCCTTCAGCCGCGCGACCAACTCCGCATGATGCGCCGCGGAGGTGGTGGCGAGGTCCAGGTGCACGCGGTACCTCACCGTTTCGGGGTCCGGGACGGTGACGAGGTCGATGAAGAAACCGTCGGGGTCCGGCCAGGCGGAGCCCTCGGGGGCGAGACTGGTCACGCCGGGCTCCTCGCTGGAAATCCCCCAACCGAGCGCCTCGGCCCAGAACCGGCCGAGCGCCGAGTCGTTCCGGGCCTTGAAGTTCACCTGAACAATTCGCAGCGCCATGCCGCCCAACCCTATGCCCGGCCGGCGGCGGGCGTTCCGCGGTCGACCGGCGCACAGCGACGTACGCGCGCCGGACCGGCCGTCTCCCCGGAGACCGGGCCACGGCCCGCGGTCCTTGTGGGACGCGTGGCCGTGGCACCGGTCCGTGCCCGGCACCGGGGAATGTCCTCCCCCGTTACCGGCTTCCGTTCGGGCCCGGATCAGGCCGGCGGCGATGCCGCCGGCATCCCGTGCACCCTCCGGTGCTCAGCGGCCGTGGCCGGAGTGCCCGGAGCCGTGGTGCCCGGAGTTCCCGTGCCCGTTGTGCTGCCAGTGCCGGGGGAAGTCACGGCGGTCGAAGCCGTGGTGCCGGGCGTAGTCGGCCGACAGGCGCTTCCACTTCCCGTCGCTCCACTTGAAGAAGTGGTCGCCGTCGAAGCGGTAGTGCTTGCCATGGTCGGTGCTGTACCAGTCACCATGGGAGGTGTAGCGGTGCCACCAGCGGTGGCCGTCCCACACGTTGCGCTTGCCGTGCGAGTGCTCCCCACGGTCGTGCCCGGCGACGGACTGGGTGACCACGGCACCCGTCGGGGTCGCCGCCGAGGCCGCACCGGCCGAGGCGAATAGGGCACCGCCCGTGAGGGTGAGAGCGGTGACCGCGGTCGCCAGGCGCCGAGTGATCGTGTTCATGATCATTCTCCTCGACACGCACGCCCGTCCGGTGTCTCCGGACCTGGGCGCCCTTGCGTGTTCCAAGGCGGCTCAACCTCCCCTGACAGGAGGTTTAATCCCAATCATCCCATGATGTGCTGTTTGTCACGAATTAACCATCCGTTGAACCGCCCATCACACCTTGTACGCCCCGCACCGCGGGTCAAGGTCCTGAGCGGCCCGTTCCGGCCCCCGGCAAGCCACCCCTTCGCGCTCCCGCGAGCAACCAAAACCCCGGACCTGTACCGGGTCCGGCACGCGGCGAAGACCCGCGACGCAGTGCCGACACCGGTCCCACGACCACGATCGGCCGACCCGGCCGGAAAGAGTGGCTCGGCGGGCCGTTTTCGATCAGCGCCCGCGCCTCGGCAGCTCGGACGGGCCCACGTTCTCGGTCAGCCAGCCGACCAGAGAGCCGAGCGAGCGCCAGGTGCGGCGGACCCGGTCGAGCGCTTCGGGCGTGTGCAGCCAGCCCTCCGGCGTCCAGCGGCGGCCCGCGTGCAGCGTGCGGTGGCGCAGCAGATCAAGCCGGGGATGGTCCTCGGCCACGCCGCGCGGCCGGGTCTTCAGCCGGTCCCCCTCGATCGCCAGCCCGGCGGCGCGCAGTCCCTCGACGATCTCCGCCAGCCGGGCGCCCGCCTTGTCGTCGCCCACCGCGCCGCGGAAGCGCTCCAGTTGATCCGGCGCCGCCGCGTACCAACCGGCCGCGGCGTACAGACCGTCCGCGTCCACCTGCACGTAGTAACCGAGCCCCTCCCCACCTGCTCGGACGTACGCGCCCTGATGGGTCTTGTAGGGGGACTTGTCCCGGGCGAACCGCACATCCCGGTGCGGCCGGAACAGGTGGCCCGGCCCGAACTCCCCGGCCAGCTCGTCCATCAGCGCCTGCATCGGCGCCCGCACCGCGGCCTCGTAGACCTCCTTGCGCTCCGCCCAGTACGCCTTGGAGTTCTCCCCCTCCAGCCCTTCGTAGAAGATCAACGCCTCATCCGGAAACCCCCTGAACCCCATGTCCCCAGAATGCCACTCCCACCCCCTCGCCCAGCACTCCGCCAGGTGATGTCCTCGGCGAAGAGGAAACGGGAAACATCCGCGCTCGCCTTGTCCGTCCGATGCCCTCTGCCGCACCCTTCCAAGGGTGGCTCCCGGGCTGTTCGGACGGACGGTACGGAGGTTCGTGTGGTCCAGCAGCCCATCAGGTTCGGCGAGGAACTGCGGAGAAGACGCCTGGCGGCCGGCCTCACCCTCACCGACCTGGCTCGCCGCCTGCACTACAGCAAAGGGCAACTGAGCAAGATCGAACGGGGTGGCAGGGCTCCAAGCCGTCAGTTGGCCGGTCTCTGCGACAACGAACTGAACGCCGGAGGCGCACTCATCGCCCTGGCCAGACAGCCGGTAAGCGAAGCAAGAACCGCCCATGCCGCGAACAGTGAAGAGGAGGTGTGGCTGATGCAGTTGTCGCCGGACGGCGGGAGCCGGTTCCAGGCGGTGAGCCGACGGCAGGTGATGGCGGCCGGCGCGTCGTCGATCGCGGCCATGAGCATCGGCAGGCCCGGTACGGGCGGCGTCGATGACATGAACCTTCTCGGCGTTTCGCGCTCCTTGTTCGATCAGTACCGCAGCCTCGGCCAGACGGCCGATCCGGGACTGCTGCTGCCCGCCCTCATCGCCCAGACCCACACGCTGCAGGAACTGTCCGCCCGGGCAGGCTCGACCACCCGCCGGGACGTGCTCGTCCTCGCCTCACGGTACGCCGAGTACGTCGGCTGGCTGGTGCAGGAGGCCGGGGACGACCAGGCCGCGCTGTGGTGGACGCGCCGCGCCGTGGAACTGGCGGCCGCAGGCGGCGATCACGACCTCGCGGCTTACGGCCTGGTACGTCACGCGCTCGTCACCCTGTACCAGAACGACGCCGGACAGACGGTGGAACTCGCCCGGCGGGCGCAGCGGGGCAACGTCCTCCCGCGCATCCATGGTCTGGCGGCCCAGCGGGAAGCCCAGGGGCACGCCCTCGCCGGTGACCATGACGCCTGCATGCGCGGTCTGGAACGTGCCCGTACGCTGCTCGACCGCCACACGCCCGAGCCGGGGACACCGGTCATCGGGACCGCCAACCTCCCGGATCCCGCGGAGATGATCAGAGGCTGGTGCCTCTACGACCTCGGGCGTCCACGCGCGGCCGCCGAGGTGTTCGACGTTCAGCTTGCCCGCGTACCACCGGGAGCGATACGCACACGAGTTCGTTACGGCATCCGCCGCGCGCTCGCCTATGCCGTGGCCGGCGAGGTCGACCACGCCTGCAGGCTTGCCGGCGAACTCCTCGACGGCGTCGTCGCCGTCGGCTCCACCACCATCGCGGCGGACCTTCGCGCCCTGGCTCGTACGCTGTCGCGCCACCCGGGAAACGCCTCGGTACGCGACCTGATCCCCCGGCTCGACACCGCGATACACACCGTCACCCCATAGAAAGGATCAGCCGAGTGCACGAGGTGTTCATCAACTACCGCACCGGCGACGGCGACGAAGCCGCCAACCTGATCGACAAGGTGCTCTCCGACCGTTTCGGCGACGACAACGTCTTCCTCGCCGCGAAATCCATGACACCGGGCCAACCATTCCCCCGAGAGCTGCTGCGCGCCGTGCGATGCAGCTCCGTCCTGCTGGCCGTGATCGGACCGAACTGGTCACTCGACCCTCGACTGCACGGCGAGAAGGACTGGGTCCGCCGTGAAATCCTCGAAGCCTACGAGCTCGGCATACATGTCATCCCCATCCTGAAAGGGCGCACGACCGAACGACTGAAGGCGGCCGACCTCCCGCCTGAGCTGGAATTTCTCACCGAAGCTCACTACCTCCGCCTGGACACCCGCGACAACCGGGCCGACCTGGCTCGAATCGGCGACGAACTAGCCCGGCTCGTCCCGGCGCTCAAGGAGGCCGACATGCAGGCCGCAAAGGAGAACGACCGTCCCGCGGAACCCGGCACCACGACCAATACTGCGCGCGACGTCTATGGGCCGAGCGTGCAAGCCGGCGAGGTCGCCGGCGACGCGGGCAACATCGTCAAGAACATCCACCACAGCGACATCCGGGATGTCTACGGCTCTGTTAACACCGGGAAGGGCGAAAGCCACAACTTCTTCGGCGACGGGGCAACATACTTCAAGGGCGATAACTACGGCGGCAACAACCACCGCTTCCGTTCGCCGCAGCAGGACGAGGACGACAGTTGAACGACTGGCTTAGCACGTACATATCCAGAGTCCAGGGAAGCGTGAACACCGGCCCAGGAGAGCAGAACAACTATTACAATTTCTCATTGAAAGACTCGCATGGGAGAACCCCACTCAAGCAAGCCGCAGACGACATCGAGTGGCTTTCGCAGCGCTTCGTGAAACCACGAGGGTTCAGTGGAGCCTGTTCGATCTTGAAAAGATACAGAACCGTTCTGCTCGCCGCGCCTCCCGGCAGTGGCCGGACCGCCACGGCGAAGGCATTGTTATGGCAACTACGTCCAGACGCCGATGGCATTCACAAGCTCCCACCAAGCCTTGGGCGCGCCGAAGAAGAGGAGGGCACATCGACACTGGACTTCAGCCTCATATCCGACGGCGACCGAATGTGGCTGGACCTCTCCGGCGACAACGGGCCGCACTGGAATAGTGCACAGTATCACCTGTCCACCCTTCGAGCCATCGCGCAAGAACGCTCCGCCTACCTTGTCATTATCTTGCCGGATCACTGCACAGATCTCGCAGTGGAGTTCAACCGATATCAGATAGAGATATCCCGCCCTTCGGAAAGCCAGGTACTTGATCGACATCTCCGAGCGGAGAATACCATCCCGCCAGACCCCCTACCCAACATTCCTTTCCTGGATGAAACACATTCGCTATATGACATCTCACGATACGCTCAACTCGTCACGGAAGCCAGAAAAAACGACGACAGAGGAACCTTCCTCTCATGGTGCGACAGCGCCGCCAAAGTGTTTAACGGCCTAGAGGAGGATGTGGCCGTCTGGGTGTCCGAACGGGACACCGGACCTGAGCGGGCGCTCATTCTGACCACAGCGATGCTGCATGGAGCTCATCCTGACACGATTCACCACGCAACTGCGACTCTGCTGCAGACCGTCAAATATCCAGACGACCCACGATCGATTCTGGAGCGTAGTGGCATAGGTTCCAGGCTCAAGAAGATCAACGCGAGGATCGACGCCTCGGGCGGTGTGCGCTTCCAATCACTTGGTTACGCCTCGGCGATTCCAAAGCATTTCTGGACTCACATGCCAGAGCTTCGCATGGCGATCCAGGAGTGGATCGGAACCATTGTCAAATCACCTGATCTCGGTCGAGACCGGCGTCACGAAGTCATCACCCGTTTCACCGGGCTACTCCTCAATGAAAGATATCGGGGCAATCTGGTAGCGCTGATCGAGAAATGGACTGAACGACCAGACAATCTTCATCGAACGGAAGCCGCCGCACTCGTCCTCCAACACTGCCTGCAGGACGAACAGCACGGGTCGTTCTTTCGCCGTAAAGTCTATGACTGGTCGAGCCGGAACAATCTGCCGAACGGACTCGCTCAAACAATCATCGTGGCCTGCCGCGACCAAATAGTCGTCAACCATCCTGATCAAGCCGTGGTCCGCCTCCACCACATGGCAAGACGGGAGCGCGGCAGCCGTGCCTGTATGGCGCTCGCTGAACTGATAGGCAGCGACCGGCGCTGCTTACAGTACCTACTGCACCGCATAACGTCACCGGAACTCAGAAGGCTACCAGTCGATGCCGACCTCTTTCTGCGTGTAGCCGTGCCGGATATGTTCACCAACCTAAGGCGGCATGACCGTGCGCCAATTGATCAGAAGCTCGTACGCGAGCACGTGGAAACCGCTTGGAGCCTTGCCTTCTCCTACATCCCGTATGACGTATGGGCCACGCGGGCGCGGGAGTGGCTGGTGCTGGCGGGCGAGGATGAGCGGCACCGGGACGCTCTGCTCGATGTGCTCGTCGCGGGCGGTGCGGAGCAGACGAGCGTTTTGGCCCGGCTCTTCGACATGACCCGCGACCGGCCACTCCGCGAGAGCATCCGCGAACTGCTCCTGTGGAAGATCGACATTGCGCAAGGCCTGGCGTTCAGCTGAGGAGGGTGTCATGAGTTCGGGACGCAGTCCCATGACGGTGTTCTTGGCCGTCACCGGCGGGGTGATCCTCACCGGGCTCATCCTGTTCGCCCCCTGGTGGGTGTGGGTGCCCCTCACAGGGGCCATCGCGGTGTTCCTGCTGGTCCGGACAGTGATGAGCGACCGTGCATCACGGCGCTTGCCGCTATTCGATCCCGATCCTCCGTACGATCCTTCCCCACCGCCCGTCGAACGTCGGCAGGAGCCCATCACCAACGTGCAGCTGCCGAGCGAGTGTCCGGACTACTGCTTCCTCTTCTCGGCGACGGTGGTCTGGTCACCGCGGCAGAACGTGATGGTCGAGACGACCGCGAACATGGCCGCGCTCGCCGTCGACGACGTCCTGAGGCGCGCTCGTGAGATCACCGAGAAGCGAGACCCACGCGAGGTATCGCTGGTCCGATATGAACTCGGCGGCGTGCTGGCGAGGATGCAGGCCGATCGCGGCGGCTGCCTGGAAGCGATGGCTGAGTCCGTCGACCTCGTCCTGCCTGAGGAGGACCGGCATCGACTGGAGGAACTCGCCACAGTACGCAAGAAGAAGGACGTCTGGGAGCACGGTCGCAAGTTCGAGCAGAGCAAGCGAGAGTACCTGAGCCAGGACGTGTTGAAGGACCCGGGCAGTGCGGTGGTCTGGCACCTGGCAAGGAACGATGACCAGGTGGAGAAGACGGTGAACGACATCGGCCTCCTGGCGAAGCTCTCCTCCGCCGCCAACAATCACGAGATACCAGAGACGTTCATGCGGTATGTGCCCGAGTTCGGGTCCGCTCCGTCAGACGACCACATTTTCGGCAACGGTCACAGCCCGAACGGATACGGGCCACAGGACGACGAGAAGACCGGGGCCGATCACTTCGAGGCGTTCGTGCGCGCGGAGTTTCCCGAGGACGGCCAAGACCGCCGCCTGCTCGTCAAACGCATGGCCTTGGCCATCGCCAAGCAGGACCGGCATGATCTCGCCAACGACATCCTGCGCCGGTTCGATCCACCGGATGATGCACAGGATCAGTGGGACGCCGACCAGGAAGGGTGAAGCGGCGGGCGTGCCGTGGCGACCGGATCATTGCGATCTCCACCCATACGGGCATTCGTCCGCGACGATCGACAGACGGAGATCCCGAAACAATTTCGGGATCACGCTGCAGCCGGTATCGGAGGCGCTCATCGACCAAGAGACCTTCCAGCGGCCGACGAGTGAGCCGACAAGGCGGCGAAGTCGGTGTCGGTGAGATCGGGAGTGAAGGTGACGGATGGCGATGCATCAGGACTGCGAGGGGAGGCTGCCGGCCTTGATGACGTTGATGAAGGATCGCCACTCGGCAGGGCCGAAAAGAAGCTCAGGTCCACCCGGAACCTTGCTGTCCCGTACCGCCACCCCACAGGGAAGGTTGCCGGCGACCTCGACGCACTGCCCGCCGTTGTCGGACGAGTGTGACGACTTCCGCCACACGGCACCACTCAGGTCCATTCCCGCCTCGCTTCCTCGATCATTGCCAGAGATACATGCTCAGGATAGGCCCACGCTCTTACGGCTTCATATCGGTTGCGGATGGATACCACGAATTCGTGCTCACTCGTTATCTGACCCTGAACCGGCGAGTCCGCGTGAACGACATCCGCCTGACCGTTCGGCAACTCCGCGATCATGAAGGCTCCGGCCAGCCCCGCCAGGCAGTCGGGATCGACGACCTGAACGGTGACGGCAGGCCGTAGAGCGACCTCGAGCAAATAGTCGAGCTGCTCTCGCATCACCTCCGATCCACCGACCCGGCGATGTAGTACGCCCGCGTCGATGAGGACGAGGAGCAAGGGGGCTCCTTTTTGTCCAGGATCTCTCGGCGTCGCATGCGGGCCTCGACTTGCCTTTCCACGTCCTCGGGGACGGCTCGCGGGCCACGGCTGAACAGCTGCCGGGCGTAAGCCTCGGTCTGGAGGAGCCCCGGGATCAATAGGGGGTCCCAGGAGCGGAGGACGAGGGCGGTGGGTTCGATCTCTTCGGCCCAGCCCTCGAACCAGATCGGACCGCCCGGGCGGGCGACGATGCGGCGATGCAGCCCCGCGAAGTAGCTGCCGCCTTCCCTGCCGAAGAGCCGGTCGAGTCGCTCCGCGTCAGATTTCGACGGCGTCCTGGTGCCCGCCTCCAGGCGGCTCACCTGGGTCTGGGTGCAGCCCAAGCGTGCGGCCACTGCGGCTTGGGAGAGCTGAGCGGCCTCCCGAAGGCGGCGCATCTCGGCGCCGAAACGCGTGCGGGGAGACTCCGGGCCGGGGAAAGGCTCGACGCTCATCAAAGAGACCCCTCCAGATAACAGGTAAAAACGGACTTTCCGACTTCGGATAATCCAGGTAGTGGTTTAGATAAACCGGTTCCCGTCATCGCCGGCCGTCTCCCGGCGCGCCGAATCGGTCTTTGATTCGCTGTTCACAGTGGCAATCTAAGCACACGACTTCTTCCGCCGAGAGGGCAAGAATGAAAGTGAGTCATCGCCCTGGAGCAGAGTACGGCCTGGGCTATGCGCAGGCGCGACAGCGTATTTCGTGCCCTGATGACCCGCGCCGGCGGAGTACCGGAATGAGCGATGGCGGCGGTGGCGGGGAGTGCACGTGCGCAGGCGGCGTAATGACGGTCCCGGCGCACCCGCCCTCATAGGGATGAGGGCGGGTGCGCCGGGGCCGGAGAGGAGGGTAAGTCAGCTCTGGGAGCAGCGGGTGTTGTTGAGGGTGATGGTCGCGGGGGGTGGGTTGGTGCCGGTGTGGGTGCCGTTGAAGCCGAGATAGAGGGACGCGCCGGGGGCGATGGTCCGGTTCCAGTCGAGGTTGACCGCGTTGACCTCGCTGTCGGACTGATCCCAGGTGGCGCCCCAGCCGTACGTCAGCCGCTGGCCGGCGTGCTCGAAGTCGAATCCGAGACGCCAGCCCTGGATCGCCGTGGCGCCGCCGTTGGTGATCTTGATGGTGACGGTGAAGCCGGTCGCCCAGGTGGTGCTGGAGTAGGCGACCGCGCAGGTGAGCGCGGGCGTTCCCTCCGGCTGGGCGACGGCCGTGAACGGCTGCGACGGCGCGCTCAGGTTGCCGGCCGCGTCGCGCGCGACCACCTGGAAGGTGTACGGCCGCCCGCCCTCCAGGCCGATGACGATGTCACGCGGCGTCGCGTTCTCCCCCTGGTACGCGTAGCTCATCGCGGTGCGCATGTACAGGTCGTACCGGGGAGGCGTGCCGCTGTCGTCGCTGGTGGGATTCCAGTAGAGGGCGATTCCGCCCGGCACGCCGAGCCCGCCCTGCACGCCGACGCCGGTCGGCTGGTTGGGCGGGGTGACATCGACGCCCGGGCTCGGGGCCGGGCCGGGTGGCTCTGTCGTCGCCCTGGCCGTCACCAGGTCGGACGGTTCGCTGATGTTGCCGGCGGCGTCGACCGCGACCACGTAGAACAGATGGTCGCGGCCCCCGGTCAGCCCGCCGATCACGGCCTCGGCACCGCCCGCGCCGACGGTGACCGAGGCGTCCGCGCGGACGAACGCGCCGGCCTTGCGCACGTACACCTCGTATCGGGCGACGCCGCCGGCGTCGGTGGACGGCGTCCAGCTCAGGCCGGCGGCGTTGTTCAGGTAGACGGTGCGGGGCGTGATGCCGCCGGGCCGGGTCGGCGGCGTGGTGTCGGGGGCCGAGGTGGGGGTCGGAGTCGGGGTGGGCGGCACCGGGTCACCGGGCGGGCTCGGACTCGGGGTCGACGCGGGGCTGCCCGAGGGGCCCGAGGTCGGGGTCGGTACCGGGTCACCGGGCGGGCTCGGACTCGGAGTGGGCGGCACCATGCCACCGAGGCGGCCCGCCGTGGCCGTCACCTCGTTGGAGGGGCGGCTCACGTTCCCCGCCTTGTCCCTGGCGACGACCCGGAAGGTGTACCGCTCACCCGCGGTGAGGCCGCTGATGATCGCCGAGTTCCCGGTCGTGGAGCGGATCGTGGTGTAGGCACCGTTCCGCAGCATCTGGACGTCGTACCCCACCACACCGCCCGTCTCCCCGGCGGCCGGGCTCCAGCACAAGGACACGCCGATGCCGAGGTCACTGCCCCCCGGGGAGACGGGCAGAGGGCAGACGAACAGTCCGCTCGGCGCGCCCGGCGGGGCGACGGCGTACGCCGCGCTCGCCTCGGACGGCGGGCGACGGGCGGCGGCGTCCGCCGGTGCGAGCCAGGCGCCGGAGGCCAAGAGCAGCCCCGCGCCGAGGGTCGCGGCGAGAACGCGTGATCGATGGACGCGCATGGAACCTTCCTTCTTCAGGCGGGCGGCGCGGCCCCGTGCAGGCGGGTGGGGCCGCGGCCCGGTCAGGAGCAGGTGGTGCCGTTCAGGGTGAAGGCGGACGGCTTGGGATTGCTGCCGCTGTAGGTGCCGTTGAAGCCGATCTGCACCGCTTGTCCGGGGTTCAGGGTCCGGTTCCAGTCGAGGTTGACCGCCGTGACCTGAGTGCCGGACTGGCTCCACGTGGCCCCCCAGCCAGGCGGGGTGAGCTTCTGCGACGTGCCGGGGAAGGCGAAGCGGAGCGTCCAGCCGTTCACGGCCGAGCTCCCCCGGTTGGTCAGCGTCAGGTTGGCCGAGAAGCCGCCGCCCCAGTCGTTGACCGCGTACGCCACGGTGCATCCCGTCCCGGTGGACGGCGACGGAGAGGGAGACGGCGATGGGGACGGGGACGGGGACGGACTGGGCGAAGGAGAGGGGGATGGGCTCGGGCTGGGCGAGGGAGAAGGGCTCGGCGAGGGGCCGGGGCCGCCGGGCGGGGTGCCCCAGATGAGCCGGCCCTCGTCGTCGTACAGCGTCATGTTCGCCGCGCCCTTGGCCGACCAGTCGTTGGACGGGTCCCAGGTGCCGCCCTCGGACACGCCCACCTTGAGCTGCACCTCACGCCGGTACTCCGACTGCCCGCCCGGGAAGATCGGCGTCCCGGTGCAGTCGACCTCGGCGTAGTAGGTGCGGCCTTCCAGCAGGTGCGGGCCGGTGGGCGTCCGGCACTGGGAGTAGGAGGCGCCGACCGTCACCTGGCCCGGCGTCGTCGCGCCGTCGAGGGTGAAGTAGTAGCGGAACCTCGCCTGGTCGAGCACGGTCGCCGGCCAGGCCGACTTGTTGATCACATAGGTGCGTGCCGTGGTCTCCCGGCCCTGGTGGGTGATGGTCGGCTCCAGGGTGAACTCCGGCCCGTCGGGGGTCTCGCGGGGCAGCGTGGCGAGCGGCGTACCACCGTAGCGGCCGTACAGGACGGCGAGGGAGCTGGTGATGCCGGAGTTGAAGTCCAGGGCGACCTCGTTCTTGACGTAGTCACCGCGGTCGTCGGTGTAGGAGTCGGCGGCGTCCGGGCCGCCGACCAGGGCGCCGTACAGGATGTGCCGGCTGATGGCGGGCTCGGAGTTCGGGCCCGCGTTGGTCCACGCGCCGTGCGCGCCCCGGTGGTGCGGGTTGCGCGGCGGGCCGGCGCCGAACCCGATCATGTAGCTGGCGCGGCGGGGGTTGTCGCCGAGGGAGTAGTCGATCTGCCGCTTGCCGAACGCGTGGTAGCGCGCGTACAGCGGGTCGGCCGTGCCGAGGTGGTCGGCGTACTTCAGGGCGACGAAGGCGGTGTTGGCGGCCATGCGCAGCGAGGCCCAGTAGAAGATGTAGGCCAGCCCGCCCGGGGTGATCGTGCCCTTCCTCCCCTTGTACCCGACCGTCCAGTAGTCGAGGTAGCGCTGGACGTCGTCCCGGTAGGGCTGCTCACCGGTCAGCTCGGCCATCTGCTCGTAGACCGCGTACTGCTTGTCGTTCCAGCCGAACCCGAAGTTGAACACCGGCACCTGGACGCCGTTGCTCCCCGGGTCCTCCTGAGTGCCCATCTTCGGGTAGAAGGCGCGCGCCTTGTCCAGGTAGCTCGTGGTGCCGGTCGCGCGGTACAGCCAGATGGACGCCCAGGCCAGCTCGTCCCAGTACATCTTCGTCGCGCCCTCGACCTGGCCGCCCTCGCCGGTGGAGTTGTAGAAGCCCTGGGCGGCGCCGACGCAGTTGACGTACGCGGTGTCCCGGCCGTTGGTGCCCTTGGTCGAGTCCGCGAAGGTGTACAGCTGCCGGGCGTGCGTGAGGAGCGTGTCGGCGTAGGACGGGTCGGTGGGGCGGAACACCATCGACGAGGCGGCCATGGCTGCGGCGGTCTCGGCGGCGACGTCCGTCCCCGGGCACGACGCGGTGATCCGGTAGACCGGGCGCTTGTGCCCCTTGGCCTCGACGGTCTCGGGCGCGCCCCAGTAGGAGTGGTCCTCGTTGCCGTCGCCGACCTGCACGTACAGCACGTTCGGCTCGGGGTGGGCCTTGATGAAGTAGTCGCCGGCCTGGCGCAGGGTGTTCATCAGGTACGGCAGCTGACCGGAGCTCTGGTACGCCGCCCGGTAGTCGACGCCGCCCCAGGCGAGCGTCGTGGTCATGGCCGCCATCGGGAAGCCGAACTTGACGTGGTCGCCCGCGTCGTACATGCCGCCGGACAGGTCCACTCCCGCAGACCTGCCGTCGTTGACGGTGGAGTCGGCTCGCCAGGTCACCCGGTTGGTGGACGGCAGGCGCCCGGACTGCTGCGCCTCGTAGAACAGGAAGGACTTCTGCAGCGCCTCACCGTAGTTGAACGCGGGCTCGGCCGCGGCGGCGCGGGCGGCCGCCGCTGCGGGCGCCGCGGCGGAGGCGGCGGGCACCGCGGCGGTGATGACGGCCAGCATGACGCCGGCCACGGCGAGCGCCGAACCTCTGTTCAGCGGCCGCGTATGTGCTCGCATGCGTGTTCCTCCGACGACGACGGGCTCGCACCCGCCCCGCGGCGGCAGGCACGGGGGCCGAGGCTCTCGCCCGGATCGTGCGATCGGGAGATGGCATGCGCCAGCACCCCCGCAGCGGCGGCCCCGTCAGTGCAGGTCACAGCCCTGCGACGATGAAACTTTCAGCCTCGGGCGGGCCTTACCGGACCGGATCGGGTCCGGGCGGAACCAGCTCGTCCATCCGCCCACCGACCCCGCTCACCGCCGCCGTCGCGGCGAACCGCGATGACTCCTGGGCTGCAGGTGACGTCGCGCCGGCCGGGTCGAGGTCCGGCCGGAGTGAGGAGGAAGCCGCTCGCGCGCCGGCCGCCGCTCCTTCCGAAACGGCAGGTGGCCGGGCCGCCGGACGGAAGGCCGGTTCCGCCGAAAGTTTCATCGCGCGCGCCGGTCGTGACCGCGACGCCCCGCCTGGTCGGAAACAGCGGAATCGGTTCGATTCCGGATGACGTACGGCCGGTGCAACGTCCCATTCTTGACAGGGCTCGGCGTTTCGGATTTGCTCCCCAGCACCGTCATGTCCGGCGGCCGATGAGAGAGGAGTACTCCGCGCCAAAAAACTGTTAACGCTAACATTCGACAGCCCGACGAGCGGTGAACGCCGAGCGGGCGGGTACGGGCCCCCTCCGCCTCAGCACCACCGACGAGCGGGTTGAACAGGCGTGATGTCGACCCGATCGCGCGCCTGTAGTCATTCTGCCCTCCCGCGGCGAGAAGGGACGAGCGCCGCCCATCCCGACGCAGCAGGAGCACCTGGTTTCCCTACCTACGTATGCCGGAATTCGCCCGGCAGAGGGAATTGCGTGATGTTGAGGAACAAATCATTCTTCGGGGCCGTGGCGGCCGCGGCACTTCTCGTCCTGGCCACCGGCCACGCGGCGCTGAGTGAGGTGCGCGGTACGACCACGCGGGCCGCCGAGGCGAGCGTCGCCGCGGCGACCGCCGGATGCGGCAAGACCCCCACGCTGAGAAGCGGGACGATCCAGATCACCAGCAG
>NZ_BMNT01000071.1 GCF_014646695.1 Sphaerisporangium melleum | reverse complement strand
GTCGAGGTGCTCTCCAGCGACGGCATGTCCATCGAGATGCGCGACACCGACGAGGACGTCTTCCGCGCGGCGGAGGAGCTCGGCATCGACCTGTCCCGGCGTGAGCCGAGCAGTGTCGAAGAGGTCTGATTTTCAAGCGAGGGGATAACAAGTGCTCGACGTCAACTTCTTCGACGAGCTCCGCATCGGCCTCGCCACGGCCGACGATATCCGGCAGTGGTCCCACGGCGAGGTCAAGAAGCCCGAGACCATCAACTACCGCACCCTCAAGCCCGAGAAGGACGGACTCTTCTGCGAGAAGATCTTCGGTCCGACCCGCGACTGGGAGTGCTACTGCGGCAAGTACAAGCGCGTCCGCTTCAAGGGCATCATCTGTGAGCGCTGTGGCGTCGAGGTCACGCGCGCCAAGGTGCGCCGCGAGCGGATGGGCCACATCGAGCTGGCCGCGCCGGTCACCCACATCTGGTACTTCAAGGGCGTCCCGTCGCGCCTCGGTTACCTGCTCGACCTGGCCCCGAAGGACCTGGAGAAGGTCATCTACTTCGCGGCCTACATGATCACGCACGTCGACACCGACATGCGTGCTCGTGACCTGCCCTCGCTGGAGGCGAAGATCTCCGTCGAGCGGCAGCACGTCGAGCAGCGCCGCGACGCCGACATCGAGGCCCGGCAGAAGAAGCTCGAGTCCGACCTGGCCGAGCTGGAGGCCGCCGGCGCCAAGGGCGACCAGCGGCGCAAGGTCCGCGAGGGCGCCGACCGCGAGATGCGCCAGCTCCGCGACCGCGCCCAGCGCGAGCTCGACCGCCTGGAAGAGGTCTGGAGCCGGTTCAAGAACCTCAAGGTCCAGGACCTCGAGGGCGACGAGCTGCTCTACCGCGAGATGCGCGACCGCTTCGGCCGCTACTTCCGCGGTGGCATGGGCGCCCAGGCGATCCAGGAGCGGCTGAACAACTTCGACCTGGCCGCCGAGGCCGAGTCGCTGCGCGAGACCATCCGCAGCGGCAAGGGGCAGAAGAAGGCCCGCGCGCTCAAGCGGCTCAAGGTCGTGTCCGCGTTCCTCACCACCCGCAACTCGCCCAACGGCATGGTGCTCGACTGCATCCCGGTCATCCCGCCGGACCTGCGGCCGATGGTGCAGCTCGACGGTGGCCGCTTCGCGACCTCCGACCTCAACGACCTGTACCGCCGGGTGATCAACCGCAACAACCGCCTCAAGCGGCTGCTCGACCTCGGCGCGCCCGAGATCATCGTCAACAACGAGAAGCGGATGCTGCAGGAGGCCGTCGACGCGCTGTTCGACAACGGCCGCCGCGGCCGTCCGGTCACCGGGCCGGGCAACCGTCCGCTGAAGTCGCTGTCCGACATGCTCAAGGGCAAGCAGGGCCGCTTCCGGCAGAACCTCCTGGGCAAGCGCGTCGACTACTCCGGCCGTTCGGTCATCGTCGTCGGCCCGCAGCTCAAGCTGCACCAGTGCGGTCTGCCCAAGCAGATGGCCCTGGAGTTGTTCAAGCCGTTCGTGATGAAGCGCCTGGTCGACCTCAACCACGCGCAGAACATCAAGTCGGCCAAGCGCATGGTCGAGCGGGCCAGGCCGGTCGTGTGGGACGTGCTCGAAGAGGTCATCACCGAGCACCCGGTGCTGCTCAACCGCGCGCCGACCCTGCACCGTCTGGGCATCCAGGCGTTCGAGCCGCAGCTCGTCGAGGGCAAGGCGATCCAGATCCACCCGCTGGTCTGCACCGCCTTCAACGCCGACTTCGACGGCGACCAGATGGCGGTCCACCTGCCGCTGTCGGCTGAGGCCCAGGCCGAGGCGCGCATCCTGATGCTCTCGACCAACAACATCCTCAAGCCGGCCGACGGCAAGCCGGTGACCATGCCCACCCAGGACATGATCATCGGTCTGTACTGGCTCACCACCCAGCGCGACGGCGCCAAGGGCGAGGGCCGCGTGTTCGGCTCGATCGCCGAGGCGCTCATGGCCTTCGACCGCCGCGAGCTGGACATCCAGGCCAAGATCCAGGTCCGGGTCAAGGACGTCCCGCCGCCGCGGGGCTGGGCCGCGCCCGAGGGCTGGGAGGCCGGCGAGTCGTACCGCCTGGAGAGCACGCTGGGCCGGGCGCTGTTCAACCAGACGCTGCCCGACAACTACCCCTTCGTGAACTCGCAGATCGGCAAGAAGCAGCTCTCGTCGATCGTCAACGAGCTCGCGGAGACCTACCCCAAGGTCGAGGTCGCGGCCGCCCTGGACGCGCTCAAGGACGCCGGCTTCCACTGGGCGACCCGCTCGGGCGTCACGATCTCGATCGACGACGTCGTCGCGCCGCCGAACAAGCCCGCGATCATGGACAAGTACGAGCAGCGGGCCGACAAGGTCCAGCGCGAGTACGAGCGCGGTCTGATCACGGACGAGGAGCGCCGTCAGGAGCTCATCGAGATCTGGACGCACGCCACGGCGGACGTCGAGGACGACATGATCAAGGCGTTCCCGGCGACCAACTCGGTCTGGATGATGGTCAACTCCGGCGCCCGCGGTAACAAGATGCAGGTGCGCCAGATCGCCGGCATCCGCGGCCTGGTGTCCAACACCAAGGGTGAGACGATCCCGCGGCCGATCAAGTCCTCCTTCCGTGAGGGCCTGTCGGTGCTGGAGTACTTCATCTCCACCCACGGACAGCGCAAGGGTCTGGCCGACACCGCGCTGCGCACCGCCGACTCGGGTTACCTGACCCGTCGTCTGGTGGACGTCGCGCAGGACGTCATCGTCCGCGAGATCGACTGTGGCACCGACCGCAGCGTCCCGCTGCACGTCGGCGAGCGTGACTCGTCGGGCAACCTCGTCAAGGCCGAGAACGGCGAGAGCAACGTGCACGGCCGCATCCTGGCCGAGGACGTCGAGGTGGACGGCAAGATCGTCGCGGCGGCCGGGGTCGACATCAACGACACGACCGTCACCGCGCTGGTCGAGGCCGGCATCGAGACGGTCCGCACCCGCAGCGCGCTCGTCTGCGAGGCCAAGATCGGTGTCTGCGCCACCTGCTACGGCCGCTCCCTGGCGACCGGCAAGCTCGTGGACGTCGGCGAGGCGGTCGGCATCATCGCCGCCCAGTCGATCGGCGAGCCGGGCACCCAGCTGACGATGCGTACCTTCCACACCGGTGGTGTGGCCGGTGCGGACATCACCCACGGTCTGCCCCGTGTCCAGGAGCTCTTCGAGGCGCGCGTCCCCAAGGGTGTCGCCCCGATCAGCGAGGCCGACGGGCGGGCGCGCATCGACGAGACCGACAAGACCCGCAAGATCGTCATCACGCCGGACGACGGCAGTGAGGAGATCGCCTACCCGGTGTCGATGCGGTCGCGTCTGCTCGTGAGCGAGGGCCAGCGCGTGTCGGTGGGCCAGCAGCTCATCGCCGGTGCGGTCAACCCCAACGAGGTGCTGCGCATCCTCGGCCCGCGGGCCGTGCAGCTCCACCTGGTGGCCGAGGTCCAGCAGGTGTACCGCTCGCAGGGTGTGTCGATCCACGACAAGCACATCGAGATCATCGTGCGGCAGATGCTCAAGCGCGTGAACGTGCTGGAGTCGGGTGACACCGACCTGCTGCCCGGCGAGCTCGTCGAGCGCCCGCGCTTCGAGTCGGTCAACCGCGAGGTCGTCGCCGAGGGCGGCACCCCCGCCTCCGGCCGTCCGGTGCTCATGGGCATCACCAAGGCGTCGCTGGCCACCGAGTCGTGGCTGTCGGCGGCGTCCTTCCAGGAGACCACGCGGGTCCTGACGGACGCGGCGATCCACGCCAAGTCCGACAGCCTGCTCGGCCTCAAGGAGAACGTCATCATCGGTAAGCTCATCCCGGCCGGTACGGGCATGTCCCAGTACCGCAACGTCCGGGTCGAGCCGACCGAGGAGGCCAAGGCGGCGATGTACACCGTCGGCGGCTACGACGGCTCCGCGACCGACTACACCTTCGGTACGGGCAGCGGCGAGGCCGTCCCGCTGGAGGAGTACGACTTCGGGCAGTACAACCGATAAATCGCGAACGGCGCGTGCCCGGAGAGCTCTGCTCTCCGGGCACGCGCCTTTTTCCGTCGCCTCCGGCTCCCGGTGGGCCGGGGCCGGGTCACACCCGGGTGGGCTGCTCGGCCATGATCGTGTTCTGGTGGTACCACGGGTTGCCGGCCGCCTCGGAGATCAGGTCCCGGGACTTGATGTCGTGGGACCGCCCCAGACTCAGCGACATGCGCTGGACGAACTCCAGCGCGGTGAAGTACTTGCGGATGAACGTCGGCTGGTCGAGGTGGACCTCGGTCACCCCGATGTTCCGGTTCTGCGGGATGTCCCTGGTCAGCAGTTCGACGAGGTTGCGCATCTTGCGCCGGGTGTACTCGTCGTCGTCGCGCTCGGTGAACAGCAGCACGCTGTGCCGGCGTTCGGGGTCGGACAGGGTGGCCACCTCGCTGTGGCAGAACTCGTGGAAGTAGTTGCGGGTGGCCGGGGTCATCGCCATCTCGTTGATGTGCATCTTCGCGAGCTTGAGCAGGCTCTCGTGCCACTTGGGGGAGGCGATGAGGATGATGTTGGCGTTCTCGCCGCGCTCGGCCGCCACCTGGGCGAGCTTCTGCAGCTGCGGGGTGAAGTCGGTCTCCAGGTGCTCCGGCAGCGCCGCGATCGACCGGCGGTGGTCGTCCTTGATCAGGCCGAGCCGCAGGAACATGTCGAGCAGGATCGCGAAGTACTGCCCGACGTGGAACAGCGGGTACTCCCGGTCGGGGTCGCTGAGCCGCCACCGTGCGATCGAGATGCCGGCCTCCAGACCCCGCTCGGCCAGCCGGCCGCCGGAGGTGAGCAGCAGGGTGCGGTGGTACTTGCCCTTGAGGGCGTCCAGCACTCTGATGGGCTCCTCGGAGTGGCCGCTGTAGGAGCTGATGACGAACAGCGTGTTCTCGTCCTCGATCACCGAGGCGGGCACGAGGTAGGTGAACTCGTAGTCGTTGAACACGTGGATCTCCAGCTCGCAGCCGGAGGCCTTGAGAAACGTCCGGATCACGTCCGAGACGATGGCCGAGCACCCCATGCCGGAGAACACCACCCGGGTGAAGCCGCCCTCGGCCATCCGGGTCCTGAGCTCGTCGGTCACCTCCGCCACCGAGTATTCGTCCCATTTGAGGAAACCGGCCCGGTAGCCGGTTCTGAGAAATGCTTCATAGCGGTCCAGACGCGACAACACGCGGCATCCCTTCGCTTGGTGGATTCAGTTACCACATGAATTGGCCGCCATCGACGATGATCTTCTGCCCGGTGATGTACCGGGCCTCCTCGCTGAGCAGGAACTCCAGCACCGCCGCCATCTCGTCCGGAGAGCCGATGCGGCGCTGCGGGATCTCGTCGAGCAGGCTCGCCAGGTGCTCGGGCTCGGCGGTCCGGTAGCGGGTCCGCATCTCCTCGGTGTCGATCATGCCGGGGATCAGGCAGTTCACCCGGATGGCCGGGGCCAGCTCCAGGGCGAGGCACTTGGTCAGGTGGAGGAGACCGGCCTTGGACGCGCAGTAGTTGACCCCGTTGAGCCGCGGCCGGATGGCCGTTGTGGCACCGACGGTGACGACGCATCCGCCGCCGGCCGCCAGCATGGCAGGGGCGAACCTCCGGGTCAGGTAGAACGGCGCGGAGAGGTTGGCGTCGAGCACCTGCCGCCAGTCGTCGTCGGTGAGGTCGAGGAACGGCCGGTCGATGTTGCGGCCGGCGTTCAGCACCAGGGCCCAGGGAGTGCCATGGTGGTCCAGGACCTCCCGGGTCACCCGCGCCGCGACCGCCGGGTCCGACACGTCCGCGCGGATCGCGACGAAGCCGTCCCCGATCTGCTCGGCCGCCGCCCGGGCCGACTCCTCGTCGGCGCGGTACAGGGCGACGACGCGGTAGCCGCCCTTGACCAGTCGCTGGCTGAAGCTCAGTCCTATCCCCTTGGTGCCGCCGGTCACGACGGCGAGCCGTTCGGCGGAGTCGTTCATCGAGCCTCCTCAGCTCACGTACTGCCGGGAAAGGACCCGCCGGCCCGTCCCCGGCAGGCGGAGGCGGGACCCGCGGGCCGGTGCGGATCACGCGGTGGACCGGCCCTGCGGCGCGGTGGCCGCGGGCAGGCCGGCGATCAGGTCCTGGAGTTCCGGAGGGCACCGCAGGAACTCGAAGTGCGAGCCGGGCAGCGTGCGGCGCTCCAGATGCCCGGTGACCCGCTCCCAGCCGGGGAAGACCTCGTGCGGGGGCACGATCTCGTCGTCGGTCCAGCCGAGCACGATGACCGGTACCTCGATCCGGTGGCCGGGCGGATAGCGGTAGGCCCGCTGCACGACCTGGTCGTGCCGCAGGAGTTCGGCGCCGATGGCGGCCATCTCGGGCAGCAGGGTGCCGCCCATCTGGCGCGCCATGGCCACGATCTCCTGGACGAAGTCGTGGGTGTCCAGGTCGACGAAGTTCAGCCTCCCGTACAGGCCGGCGTCCGGCGCGCCCCAGGACGACGCGATGATCCACTCCGGCAGCGGATCGCCGTGCTCGGCGAGGTACCGCGTGGTCTCCAGCGCGTACGGGACGGCGCCGCAGTGGCCGAAGAGGGCGAACGGCCGCCCGCCGAGCTCACGCAGGAACCCGGCCAGCGACACGGCGAACTCCCGGTGGGTCGCCGGCCGCGGCTCGCGCATGCGGTTCTCCCGGCCCGGCGGCTGGAGCGCGCACACGGTCAGCTCGCCGACCCTGCGCGGCCAGAGCCGGTAGGAGGTGGCGCCGACCCCGGAGTAGGGCAGGCACAGCAGCAGGGGAGTGTCGTCGTCGGGGATCGCCGGCAGGTTCCAGCGGCCCGGCCGGACCTTCCTCATCGGCTACACGTCGCCCGCGCGGGTGGCGTGGAGTCCCATCCTGATCGCCTTCTCCACCGGCGAGTACGCACCGTCCGCGCGTTCGAGCCGGAGCGGGGCGGAGGGCAGCAGCGCGGGCTGGGCCATGAACCGCGGCTCGGTGCCGTGGTGCGGCTGCGCGGCGTGCACCAGGAACGGGTGGCACAGGTACACCGTGCCCGCCTCGCCGACCACCTGGGCCTCCGGCAGGTGGGCGGTGCCCTCCAGCTTGTCGAGCAGGTAGTCCAGGGAGACGCCCTCCTCGCCCGCGTGCTCCAGCAGCGGCGGGATGTACAGGTGGGAGCCGAGCCTCATGCGGGTCGGGGCGTCCTTGTCACCGGTGTCGGAGAACAGGAAGAGCATCAGCAACTGGCGATCACGCGAGCTGACGTTGAGCCAGTACCACCCTTCGGTCGTGCCCTTGTAGCTCCCGTCGACGTGCCACATGGTGTCGCCGGGGTCGGCGCCGAGCGGGAACCTGATCGGGAAGGTGCCGAGGCCGGCCGGTGGCACCCAGCGGCCCTCGCCGCAGAGCTGGTCGTAGGCGCCCTGCAGGGTCGGGGTGTTGGCGGCCTGCCGGAACGGCTCGTCGACGCGGTCCCACACCCGGACGACGGGCTCGGTCCACGTCGTGCGGTCCTCGGGGTCCGGTTCGATGGCCTCCCACAGCAGGTTGCGGCAGGTCTGCGCCAGCTTGGTGGAGAAGGCGCCGTCCAGCCGGACGAACCCCTCCTCGACGAACTGCTCGACCTGGGAGTCGGTGAGTGGTCTGGCCATGGAGATCCTCTCTTCGCTGTCTCGGGGTCGTGCGAACGGGGAGCGCGCCCTAGGCGGGCAGGCAGGTCAGCAGCGCCGAGCCCGAAGGGGTGTGCCGGACGCCGTCGATGCGCAGGCCCGCGGCGGCGGCGAGGCCGGTGAACTGCGCGAGGGTGCGTTCCTTGCTGCCGAAGACGACGAGCATGTGCAGGTTGACGGCGGCGTCGGGATAGCTCACCGACTCGTCTCCGGCCACGCGGTCCACGACGAGCACCCGGCCGCGCGGTCCGGCGGCCTCGGCGCAACGGCGCAGAATCTCCCCGGCCTGCCGGTCGGGCCAGTTGTGCAGGACATGGGCCAGCACGTACGCGTCGGCGCCGGGCGGGACGGAGGTGAAGAAGCTGCCGGCCTGGATGGCGCAGCGGTCGGCGACCCCGGCCCGGGCCAGCGCGTCGGCGGCCTTCCCGGCGGTGGCCGGCAGCTCGACGAGCGTGCCGCGCAGGCCGGGCCGGGCGGTGAGCAACTCGATGAGCAGGTCGCCCGCGCCGCCGCCCACGTCCACGACGTGCCGGACGTCGTCCCAGTCGTGGCCGGTCACGACGTCCGGCGCCCAGTAGGCGGCCATCGTGGTCATCAGCCCGTCGAAGGAGGCGGCGAGGTAGGGATCGGCGGCCATGTCGTCCCACAGCGAGCGGCCGAAGACGCGCGGGTAGGCGGCCTCGCCGGTGCGCACGGTGGACAGCAGGCCGGTGTAGGACAGGTCGAAGCGGCCCCCGGCGCCGTCCAGGTCCAGGGTGTCGCGCAGGCGCGAGGGGTGGTCGCCGGTCAGCAGGCGCGCGGCCTCGGCGAGGCCGAAGACGCCGGGGGACGGTTCGGTGAAGACGCCCTTGGTGGCGAGGAAACGCATGAGTGCCAGCAGCGCGTCGGGGTCGGCGCCGGACTTCGCGACGAGCTCGCCGATCGGCGTGGACTCGGCGGACACCAGGTCGGGCAGCCGCAGCGTGGCGGCGACCCTGATGGCGATCGGCGTGACGAAGTCGCACATGCCGATCAGCCGGTCCGCGCTCAGCACGTCCTCGTCGTCGCCGGTGGTCTGCTCGTTCAACCGGATTCCACCCTTCGTATCGGACCGGTCCGGGGGCAACGCGGCGGCCGGTCACCGGTAAGGCGAGGTGCGTCTCGAGGTCCGAGAAAAGTCACCGACAATTTTTCTATTACTGGCGCCACCGGCCCGCCGGGGAGCCGGCCCGCCTTGCCGCCGACCCTGTGAAACGTCGGCGCGAAGCTGATCGCCCAGGTCGAATGGGTAATTGAAATATGTACTGTGCGGGCGGGATATCACGCGCACTCTGGGCTCATTCGGCAGGGTAACCCGGCCCGGAGAATATGCCAACCCTAGGGGTTGACCGATGAGAAGATCGATTCTGACAAGACCTGTGGTGCGCTCCCGTGATGACCTGCGGTAGCGGATGGCCGAAAAAGGGCGAGAGGCGACCTGGCGGTTCGTGATGTCAGTGCAGGTAAGAGCGTTGAGCGGGGCGGGATGGCCGAAATTCACAGTCACCGTGTGTCGTGACGCCGGTACGCCCGGCCGCCCGCGGGCCGCGCTGACCATGGTGCTTTCTGGTTGTCTGTCAACCCCTTGACACCATTGATTTGCTCTGATGGTATCGGGCCGGTGCGATAGTCCTGCCGCATCCTGATCCCCGCATCGATTTCAGCGGAGTGTAGCGGCGTCCCGAACGAAAGCCAAAATCTCGGGGGCATCATCTTGCCGACATTGCCTATCACGTTTGAATCACAGGTCGCCCGCCACGCCGGCCGGGCGGCGGTGACCTTCGAGAACACGACCCTCACCTACGGCGAACTGAATGAGCGCGCCAACCGGCTCGCCCATTTCCTCATCGGGCGGGGAATCGGTCCGGAGGACCTGGTGGCGCTGTCGTTCCCCCGCTCGATGGACCTGGTCGTCGGGATTCTCGGCGTGCTGAAGGCCGGGGCCGCCTACCTCCCCCTGGACCCGGACTATCCGGCAGAGCGTGTCGCCTTCATGCTCGGCGACGCCCGTCCGGCGCTGGTCCTCGGCCCGGCCGCCCTGGACGTGCCCTCGGACGTGCCCCAGGTGGAACTCGGCGCGCCGGCGACCGTGGCCGCCATCGCCGCGCAGCCGGCGACCGACCCCACCGACGCCGACCGCCGGCGCCCGCTCGCCCCCGGTCACGCCGCCTACGTCATCTACACCTCCGGCTCCACCGGACGTCCCAAGGGCGTCGTCATCCCGCACGCCAACGTGACCCGGCTGTTCTCCGCCACCGAGGCGTGGTTCGGCTTCGGCCCGGACGACGTCTGGACGCTCTTCCACTCCGCCGCGTTCGACTTCTCCGTCTGGGAGCTGTGGGGGGCGCTGCTGCACGGTGGCCGGCTCGTCGTCGTCTCCTACGAGACCAGCCGCTCGCCCGACCGGTTCCTCGGCCTGCTGGCCCGCGAGGGCGTGACCGTGCTGAACCAGACCCCCTCGGCGTTCTACCAGCTCATGCAGGCCGACCAGCACAACCCCGGCCTGGGCGCCGCTTTGCGCCTGCGCACCGTGGTCTTCGGCGGCGAGGCACTGGACCCGCCGCGCCTGGCCGACTGGTACCGGCGGCACCCGTACGACGCGCCGCTGCTGGTGAACATGTACGGCATCACCGAGACCACCGTCCACGTCACCCACGTCCCCCTCGACGGCCCGGCCAGGACCGCCACCCCGGCCAGCGTGATCGGCGTGCCCATCCCCGACCTGTCGGCCCGCGTGCTGGACGAGCGGCTGGCACCCGTGCCGGACGGCGCGGTCGGCGAGTTGTACGTCGGCGGGGCCGGCGTGGCCCGCGGCTACCTCAACCGGCCCGGCCTGAGCGCGCACCGCTTCGTCGCCGACCCCTCTGGTCCCGCCGGGGCCCGCATGTACCGCACCGGGGACCTGGTGCGCCGCAACGCCGGCGGAGAGCTGGAGTACCAGGGGCGCGCGGACGAGCAGGTCAAGATCCGCGGGTTCCGCGTCGAGCCGGGCGAGATCGCCTCGGTCCTCGCCGAGCACCCCGGCGTCGAACAGGCCGCCGTGCTGGTCCACCAGGACGGGGCGGACGACCGGCGGCTCGTCGCCTACGTCGTCCCCGGGGCCGGCGACGCGCCGGTGCCGGACGAGGTCGTGGACGAACACGTCGCCCACTGGCAGCAGGTCTTCGACGCCGAGTACGCCGACGCCGCCTCGGCGACGTTCGGCGAGAACTTCGTCGGCTGGGCCAGCAGCTATGGCGACGGCGCGCCGATCCCGCTCGACCAGATGCGCGAGTGGCGCGACACCACCCTTGAACGCGTCCGCGCCCTGCGCCCGCGGCGGGTGCTGGAGATCGGCGTCGGCACCGGACTCCTGCTCGCCCACCTCGCCCCCGAGTGCGAGACGTACTGGGGCACCGACCTGTCCTCGCAGGTGATCAGCGCGCTGCGCGGCCAGGTGGAGCGCGACGCCCGGCTCTCCGATCGGGTCGTCCTGCGCGCCCAGGCCGCGCACGAGGCCGGCGGCCTCCCCGAGGGCGCGTTCGACGTCGTCGTGATCAACTCGGTCACCCAGTGCTTCCCCAGCGGCCGCTACCTGGTGGACGTCCTGCGCGCCGCCGTGCGCCTGGCCGCCCCCGGCGGCGCCGTCTTCGTCGGCGACATCCGCGACCTGCGCTCGGTGCGGCTGTTCCGCAGCGGCGTGCAGCTCGACCGGGCCCGCCCCGGGGACGACCTGGTCGCCCTGCGGCACGCCGTCGAACGGTCCCTGCTGCTGGAGAAGGACCTGCTGGTCGACCCCGACTTCTTCGCCGCGTTCCGCCACCTGGAACCCGCGGTCAGCGGCATGGCGATCGAGGTCAGGAAGGGCCGCCACCACAACGAGCTGACCCGCTACCGCTACGACGCGGTCCTGTACAAGGGCTCCCCGGCGCCGGCCGACCTCGGCGGCGTGCCCGCGCTGCGCCACGGGCACGACGTCACCGGCCTGGCCGGACTGGACGATCTGCTGCGCGCGAGCGGCGGGGAGGCGATCAGGGTCGAGGGCGTGCCCAACGGGCGGCTCACCCACGAGATCGCCGCCGTCCGCGCCCTCGACCACGGTGCGCCGCTGCCCCGCGTGCTGGAGGAGTTCGCCACCCGCGGCGGCGTGGACCCGCAGGAGCTGTACGACCTCGGCGAGCGGCACGGCCGCCGCGTCCAGGTGACCTGGTCGGCGCGCCTCGGCGAGCTGGACGTGGTGTTCCTTCCCGCCGCCGCGCCCGCCGATCTGCGGCCCGCAGGCACCTACCGGCCGGTGGGCGGCGAGGGCGACCCCGTGGCGTTCACCAACAACCCGGTCGCCTCCCGTGACGGTGTCACCGTCGGCAACGCCGTGCGGGCCTTCGCCCGGGAGCGGTTGCCGGAGTTCATGGTGCCGTCGGCGGTGGTGGTGGTCGATCGGTTGCCGTTGACGCCGAACGGGAAGCTGGATCGGGCGGCGTTGCCGGTTCCGGTGTGGGAGGGCGGTGGTGGGCGTGGTCCGCGTGACGCTCGTGAGGAGGTGTTGTGCGGGCTGTTCGCGCAGGTCCTCGGCATCGAGCGGGTCGGCATCGATGACGACTTCTTCGACCTGGGCGGTCACTCGCTGCTGGCCACCCGGCTGATCAGCGCCATCCGCGACACGCTGCGCGCCGAGCTGCCGATCCGCGCGCTGTTCGAGGAGCCCACCGTGGCCGGCCTCGCCGGCCGGCTCGACGCGCAGGCCGACCTGCGGCCCGCCCTGACCCCCCGCGAACGCCCCGAACGCGTGCCGCTGTCCTTCGCCCAGCGGCGGCTGTGGTTCCTGCACCGGCTGGAAGGGGCGAGCGCCACCTACAACGTGCCGTGGGCGCTGCGCCTGCGCGGGAAGCTGGACGTGGACGCGCTGCGCGCGGCACTGGCCGACGTGGTGGAACGGCACGAGGCGCTGCGCACCGTCTTCCCCGAGCACGACGGCGAGCCGCACCAGCTCGTCCTCGCTCCGCAGGACGCTCAGCCCGTCCTGCACGCCGCCGAGACGCCTGACCCGTCCCGGCTGCAGGAGGACCTCGCCGTGGCCGCCCGCCGCGGCTTCGACCTGGGCGGCGAGCTGCTGGTGCGGGCGCACCTGTTCACCCTCGCGCCGGACGAGCACGTGGTGCTGCTGCTGATGCACCACATCGTGTGCGACGGCTGGTCGGCGGCGCCGTTGTCGCGGGATCTGATGGCCTGCTACGAGGCGCGGCGGGCGGGCCGGGCGGCCGGCCTGCCGGAGCTGCCGGTGCAGTACGTGGACTACACGCTCTGGCAGCGTGACCTGCTGGGCGACCCCGGCGACCCGGGCAGCACCATCGCCCGGCAGACCGCCTACTGGCGCGACCGCCTCGCCGGGCTGCCCGAGCAGATCCAGCTCCCCGCCGACCGGCCCCGGCCCCCGATCGCCTCCTACGACGGCGACATCCACGCCTTCGCCTGGGACCCCGGCCTGCACCGGGACCTGCTCGCCCTGGCCCGCGAGTGCGGCGCCAGCCTGTTCATGGTGCTGCAGGCCGGCCTCGCCGCGCTGCTGTCGCGCCTCGGCGCCGGCGACGACGTGCCGATCGGCACCCCCATCGCCGGACGCACGGACAACGCCCTGGACGACCTCGTCGGGTACTTCGTGAACTCGCTGGTCCTGCGGGTGGACACCTCCGGCGACCCGGCCTTCCGCGACCTGCTGGGCCGGGTGCGGGAGACGGCGCTGTCGGCCTACGCCAACCAGGACGTGCCGTTCGAGCACCTGGTGGAGGTGCTCAACCCGGCCAGGTCGGCCGCCTACCAGCCGCTCTTCCAGGTCATGCTCGCCCTGCAGAACGTGCCCGACCACGTCGACGGCACCGACGTCGAGATCGTCCACCACGAGGCGCTGACCGGGAAGTCCCGCCTCGACCTGGTCGTCCGCGTCCACGAACGCACCTGCGGCGACGACGCGACCGCGCTGGGCGGCGTCGTCGAGTACAGCACCGACCTGTTCGACCGGGAGACCATCGCCGCGCTCATGGCCCGGCTGGAGCGGGTGCTGCGCGCGGCGGCGGCCGACCCGGACCTGCGGCTCGGCCGGCTCGACGTGCTGGACGCCGCCGAGCGGGCCGCGCTCGTCGAGGCCGGCCGCGGCGGCCCGCTGGACACCTCCGGCTTCGGGCCGTTCGAGGCCGCCGGGCTGGCCGGGCTGTTCGCCGCCCAGGTGGCCCGTACCCCGGACGCGGTCGCGGTGTCGCCGGCGCTGCCCGACGGGCCGGACGCGGTGCCGCTGACGTACGCGGAGCTGGACGCGCGGGCGTCGGTGGTGGCGGCGCGGCTGCGCGGGCTGGGCGTCGGCCCGGAGTCGGCGGTCCTGCTGATGATGGAGCGATCCGTCGATCTGGTCGTCGCCGTGCTCGGGATCATCAAGGCCGGCGGAGTGTACGTGCCGGTCGACCTGCGCTTCCCGGCGTCCCGGGTGGCGGCGATGGCGGCCGAGACCGGCGCGCGGGCGGCCGTCGCCGACCCCGAGCTGGCCTCCCGGGTCCCCAGCGGCGTCCGCTGGGTGCACGCCGCCGCCGACGCCGCCGAACTCGCCGAGACCGAGGACGACCTCGATCCGGTGGCCCCGGGCAACCTCGCCTACATCATGTACACCTCCGGGTCGACCGGCACGCCCAAGGGCGTCGCCGTCACCCACCACGACGTCGCGACCTTCGCGCTGAGCTCCTGCTGGCTCCCCGGCGTCCACGACCGGGTGCCGCTGCACTCCCCGATCGCCTTCGACCTGTCCACCTACGAGCTGTGGGTGCCGCTGCTGTCGGGCGGTGAGGTGGTGGTGGCGCCGTCGGGTGAGCTGGACGTGGCGGTGCTGGCCAGGGTCATCGCCTCGGGCGTGACCGGGTTGTGGGTGACCGCGGGGCTGTTCGCGGTGCTGGCCGAGGAGTTCCCGGGATGTTTCGCCGGGGTGCGTGAGGTGTGGGCCGGCGGGGACGTGGTCTCCCCGCAGGCGGTGCGCCGGGTTCTGAGGGCGTGCCCCGGGGTGCGGGTCGTGAACGGGTACGGGCCCACCGAGGCGACGACGTTCGCGCTGTTCCATCCGGTGGACGAGCTGCCGGCCGACGCGGCGGTGGTGCCGGTGGGCCGTCCCCTGGACGGAATGCGGGCCCATGTCCTGGACGCCTTCTTGCAGCCGGTTCCGGTCGGCGTGGTCGGTGAGTTGTACGTGGCCGGCGTCGGGGTGGCCCGGGGGTACCACGGTCGTGCCGGGCTGAGCGCCGAGCGGTTCGTGGCCGATCCGTCCGGCCCCGCCGGCGCGCGGATGTACCGCACCGGCGATCTGGTGCGGTGGACGCCGCAGGGAGTGATCGAGTTCGCCGGGCGGGTCGACGGCCAGGTGAAGATCCGTGGCTTCCGGGTCGAGCCGGGCGAGGTCGAGGCCGTCCTGGCCGCCCACCCGGATGTCGAGCACGCCCTGGTCATCGCCCGCGAGGACACTCCGGGCAACAAGCGGCTGGTCGCCTACGTCGTCCCCGGCCAGGGGACGGACGTCGAGCCGGCGGCGCTGCGCGAGCACGCCCGCGGCAGGCTCCCCGAGTTCATGCTCCCCTCCGACGTGGTGCTCCTCGACCGGCTCCCGCTCACCCTCAACGGCAAGCTGGACCGTGCGGCGCTCCCCGCCCCGGTCCCCGGCCCCGCCAAGGGACGCGCCGCCCGCACCGCTCAGGAGGCCGTGCTGTGCGCGCTGTTCGCCGAGGTGCTCGGCCTGCCCGAGGTCGGCGTCGACGACGCGTTCTTCGACCTCGGCGGCCACTCCCTGCTGGTCACGCGCCTGCTCAACCGCATCCGCGCCGTCCTCGGCGTCGAACTTCCCACCCGCGTGCTGTTCGAGACGCCCACCGTCGCCGGGCTGACCGCCTGCCTCCCCGAGGCGTTCGGCGCCCGGCCGGCCATCGAGGCGCGGCCCCGCCCCGCCGAGATCCCGCTGTCGTTCGCCCAGCGCCGGCTGTGGTTCCTGCACCGCCTGGAAGGCCCCAGCCCCACCTACAACATCCCCGTCGCGGTCCGCCTGTCCGGCGAGCTCGACCGGGAGGCGTTACAGGCCGCCCTGCGCCACATGGTGGCCAGGCACGAGACGCTGCGCACCGTCTTCCCCGAGACCCGCGGCGTCCCCCACCAGCGCGTCCTCGACCCCGGCGACGTCCCCACCGGCCTGACCGTCACGGCCGTGGCCGAGGACGCCCTGCCCGGCGCGCTCGCCGCGGCCGTCCGCCATCCCTTCGACCTGACCCGCGAACCCCCCGTCCGGTTCCACCTGTTCACCCTCGCCGCGGACGAGCACGTCCTGCTCGTGCTGATGCACCACATCGCCGCCGACGGCTGGTCCCTGGCCCCGCTCGCCCGCGACCTCGGCGCCGCCTACACCGCCGCCCGCCGCGGCGAGGAGCCCGACCTGCCCGCGCTGCCCGTCCAGTACGCCGACTACACGCTGTGGCAGCACGACCTGCTCGGCGACGCGGCCGACCCGGCCGGCCCGCTCGGCGCCGGGCTGGAGTACTGGAAGAAGGCCCTCGCCGGTGCGCCCGAGGAACTTCCGTTGCCGGTGGACCACCCCCGCCCGGCCGTCGCCGACCACCGCGGCGACGCGGTGCGCTTCACGATCGGCCCCGACCTGCACCGCGCGCTCGCCGACCTGGCCCGCCAATGCCAGGTCAGCGAGTTCATGCTGATGCAGGCGGCCGTGGCCGTCCTGCTGACCAGGCTCGGCGCGGGAGAGGACATCCCGATCGGCAGCCCGTTCGCCGGCCGCGGCGACGACGCCCTGGACGACCTGGTCGGCTTCTTCGTCAACACGCTGGTGCTGCGCGCCGATACCTCCGGCGAGCCGACGTTCCGCGAGGTCGTCGAACGCGTCCGCGCCACCGGCCTCGCCGCCTACGCCCACCAGGACCTGCCCTTCGAGCGGCTGGTCGAGGAACTGCACCCGCAGCGCTCCCTCGCCCGCCACCCGCTCTTCCAGGTGTTCCTCGCCTTCCGTACCGCCGAACCGCCGCCGTTCGCCTTCGACGGGCTGCGCGCCGCGCCCGAGCACGCCGACCTGGGCGCCGCCAAGTTCGACCTGGCCTTCGACCTGGCCGCCGAGCACTCCGGCGGCGCGCCGCGCGGCGTCCACGCGGTCCTGGAGTACCGCACCGACCTGTTCACCCGGACCACCGCCGAGGCCGTCGCCGCCCGCCTGCTCGCCGTGATCGAACAGGTCACCGCCGACCCCGACCGGCCGATCGGCCGGCTCGACCTCCTCACCCCGGGCGAGCGGCGCACCATCCTCACCGAGTGGAACGCCACCGCCCGCGAGGCGGACCGGCTGGACGCCACCGTGCCCGCCCGGTTCGCCGAGCAGGCGCGCCGCACCCCGGACGCCGTCGCCGTCCGCGGGGAAGGCCGGTCGCTCACCTACCGCGAGCTGGACGAGCGGGCCGACCGGCTCGCGCACCGGCTGCTGCGCCTCGGCCTGCGCCCCGAAGGCGCCGTCGCCATGCTGCACGGCAGGTCCACCGGACTGGTCGTCGCCACCCTGGCCATCCTCAAGGCCGGCGGCGTGTACGTCCCCCTGCACACCGGCTACCCGGCCGAACGCATGGCGCACGCCATCGCCGACACCGGCGCGACCATCCTGCTCACCGACCAGGAGTCCCCCGCCGGGGAACTGACCCGCGGCGTGCTCGTCCTGCGCACCGACGACCCCGGGCCGGACGCCGAGCCCGGCACCGCGCCCGCCGTCCGCACCCACCCCGACCAGCTCGCCTACGTCATGTACACCTCCGGGTCCACCGGCACGCCCAAGGGCATCGGCGTCACCCACCGCGACGTACTGGCCCTCGCGCTGGACCAGGTCTGGGCCTCGTCGCGGACGTCGCGCGTCCTGATGCACTCGCCGTACGCCTTCGACATCTCCACCTACGAGCTGTGGGCGCCGCTGCTCACCGGCGGCCGGATCGTCGTCGCCCCGCCAGGCGAGATCAACGCCCACGACCTGCGCCGCGTCATCGAGGACGAGGGCGTCACCGCGCTGCTGGTCGCCGCCGGGCTGTTCGGCGTGGTCGCCGACGTGCTGCCCGAGACCTTCGCGACGGTCCCCCACGTGCTGACCGGCGGCGACGTCGTCTCACCCGTGGCTGTGCGCAGAGTGCTCGACCACTGCCCGGGCACCGAGGTCACCGCGCTCTACGGACCGACCGAGATCACCCTCACCTGCACCGCGCACCCGATGCGCGCCGCGCACGAGGTGCCCGCCGCCGTGCCGATCGGCCGGCCGATGGACAACCGCACCGCGTACGTGCTGGACGCCCACCTGTGGCCCGTACCCCCCGGCGTGCCCGGCGAGCTCTACATCGGCGGCGAGGGCGTCGCCCGCGGCTACGTCCGGCGGGCCGCGATGACCGCCGAACGGTTCGTCGCCGACCCCTTCGGCCCGCCCGGCGCCCGCATCTACCGCACCGGGGACGTGGTCCGCTGGACCAGCGGCGGCGTGCTGGAGTTCATCGGGCGCGCCGACGACCAGCTCAAGATCCGCGGGTTCCGCGTCGAGCCCGGCGAGATCGAGGCGCTGCTCGCCGAACGCGCCGACGTCGTGCGCGGCACCGTCGCCGTCCACACCGACCACCACGGCCACAAGCGGCTGGTCGCCTACCTCGTCCCCGCCCCCGGCGCCGCGGCCCCCGACCCCGGCGACGTGCTCGCCGGGCTGGCCGAGCGGCTGCCCGAGTACATGGTGCCCGCCGCCGTCGTGACACTGGACCGGCTGCCGCTCACCCCGAACGGCAAACTCGACCGCGCCGCGCTGCCCGCACCGGTCTGGGAGGGCGGCGGGCGCGGCCCGCGCACCGAGCGCGAGGCCGCCGCCTGCGCGCTGTTCGCCGGCGTGCTCGGCGTCGAACAGGTCGGCCTCGACGACGACTTCTTCGACCTCGGCGGCCACTCGCTGCTCGCCATCCGGCTCACCAGCGAGATCCGCGACGTCCTCGGCCTGGAGACGTCCCTGCGCGACCTGTTCGAGGCGCCGACCGTCGCCCGGCTCCTGGACCGCGCCGACAGCGGGCGCGAGGTGCAGATCCCGCTGGAGCGGCACGAGCGGCCGGCCCGCGTGCCGTTGTCGTTCGCCCAGCGGCGGCTGTGGTTCCTGCACCGCATGGAGGGGCCGAGCGCGACCTACAACGTGCCCTGGTCGCTGCGGCTGCGCGGCGAGCTGGACGTGGAGGCGCTGCGCGCCGCGCTCGGCGACGTGGTCGCGCGGCACGAGGCGCTGCGCACCGTGTTCGAGGAGGCCGACGGCACCCCCTACCAGGTCGTCCTCGCCGCCGGCGACGCCGCGCCCGTCCTCACGGTGCGGCCGGTGGACGCCGCCGGACTCCAGGACGCCATCGACCGCGCCTCGCGGCATGCCTTCGACCTGTCCGCCGAGATCCCCGTCCGCGCCCACCTGTTCACTCTCGCGCCGGACGAGCACGTGCTGATGCTGCTCATGCACCACATCGTCTGCGACCACTGGTCGCTGACCCCGCTCGTCCGGGACCTCGCCACCGCCTACCGCGCGCACACCGCCGGCGAGGCCCCGGAGTGGACGGAGCTCCCGGTGCAGTACGCGGACTACGCGTTGTGGCAGCGGGAGGTGCTGGGCGAGGCGGGCGAGCCGGACAGCCGGCTGGGACGCCAGCTCGCGTACTGGCGGGAGCGGCTGGCGGGCCTGCCCGAGCGCATCGAGGTGCCGGCCGACCGTCCCCGGCCCGACGTGGTCTCCTACCGCGGCGACGCGGTGACCTTCGGCTGGGACGCCGGGTTGCACGAGGGCCTGCTGCGGTTGGCCCGGTCGCACGGCGCGTCGTTGTTCATGGTGGTGCAGGCCGGTCTGGCGGCCCTGCTGTCCCGGCTGGGCGCGGGGTCGGACGTGCCGGTCGGGGTGCCGATCGCGGGGCGGACCGATCAGGCGCTCGACGGGTTGGTGGGGTTCTTCGTCAACACGCTGGTGATCAGGACCGACACCTCCGGTGAGCCGTCGTTCGACGAGCTGGTGGACCGGGTGCGCGAGACCGCGCTGGGGGCGTACGCCAACCAGGATGTGCCGTTCGAGCATCTGGTGGAGGAGCTGAACCCGTCGCGGTCCATGGCCCACCACCCCCTCTTCCAGGTCTCCCTCGCCGTCCAGGACGCCCCCGACGAGGACCTGCGCATCCCCGGGCTGACCACGACCCCCGGCGACCTCCCGCGCACCGGGGTCTCCCGCTTCGACCTGTTCCTCAGCCTGACCGAGCGGCCCCGCTCCGGCGCCGGGCTGGACGGGCTGGTGGAGTACAGCACCGACCTGTTCGACCGCTCGACCGTCGAGACCCTGCTGGAACGGCTGCGGCGGCTGCTGGCGGCGGCCGTCGCCGACCCCGCCCGGCGGATCGGCGCCCTGGAGGTCCTCGACCCCGCCGAGCGCGACGCGCTGCTCACCGGGCGGAATGACACGTGGGTGCCGGTGGACGGGCGGACGGTGCCGGATCTGCTGGCGGCGGCCGTGCGACGGACGCCGGACGCGGTGGCGGTGCTCGGCGCGGCCGGAGAGGTGTCCTTCGCGGAGCTGGACGCGCGGGTGAACCGGCTGGCCCGGGTGCTCATCGAGCGCGGCGCCGGCCCCGACCGCGTCGTGGCCATCGTGGTGCCCCGGTCGGTGGACATGGTCGTGGCCATGCTGGCGGTGATCACCTCCGGGGCGGCGTACCTGCCGATGGACCCGGACCACCCGGCGGACCGGCTGGGGTACATGCTGGACGACGCCGACCCGGTCACCGTGATCACCACGGCCGCGGTCGCCGGCCGGCTGCCGGACCGGTGGGCCGGCCGCCTGTCCGTCCTGGACGACCCCGGCACCGCCGCCCGCCTGCGGGAGGCGTCCCCGGCCACCGTCACCGACGCCGACCGCCCCTGCCCCCTGCGGCCGGAGCACCCGGTGTACCTGGTGTACACCTCGGGATCGACGGGACGCCCCAAGGGCGTGCTGATCCTGCACCGGGCACTGGTGAGCGTCCTGAACTGGCATCTGCGGACGTACGCGGACGGTGTGGGTCGCCGGGTAGGGCAGTTCGCGTCGCTGGGGTTCGATGTGGCGGCGCAGGAGATCTTGTCGGCGTTGCTGGGTGGCCGGTCGTTGGTGGTGCCGGACGAGGTGACCCGTCGTGACCCGGTGGCGTTGGCGCGGTGGATGGCCTCGCACGGTGTGGGCGAGGTGTTCGCGCCGAGCCTGGCGGTGAACGCGTTGTTCGAGGCGGCGGCGGGTGTGGGGGTGGATCTTCCGCTGGCGGAGGTGTTCCAGGCCGGTGAGGCGCTGGTGCCGAACGTGGCGTTGCGGGCCGGCATGGGGCGGTCCGGGCGGCGGTTGTCCAACCAGTACGGCCCGACCGAGACCCAACTGGTCACCGCGTTCCCGCTCGGCGAGCGGGCCGAGGAGTGGCCGACGCCGGTGCCGATCGGCGGCCCGATCGACAACGTCCGGGTCTACGTGCTCGACCCCGGGCTCGGCCTGGTCCCGCCCGGCGCGGTGGGGGAGCTGTACGTGGCCGGGATCGGCCTGGCGCGCGGGTACGCGGGCCGCTCGGGTCTGACGGCGGAACGCTTCGTGGCCGATCCGTTCGGTCCGGCGGGCTCGCGGATGTACCGGACCGGGGATGTGGTGCGGTGGAACCGGGCGGGTGCGCTGGAGTTCGTGGGCCGGGTCGATGACCAGGTCAAGGTGCGCGGGTTCCGGGTGGAGCCGGGCGAGGTGGTGGCGGCGCTGTCGGCGCATCCGCGGGTGGGGCAGGCGGCGGTGGTGCCCTGGCAGGGGCCGGACGGCCTGGCCCGCCTGGTCGCCTACGTCGTCCCCGCGGGTGGACCGGAGCCCAACGGCGTCCCGGCCAATGGCGACGGTCGCACGCCGGCAGGCGGTCACGCCGCTGCCGCCCGCCTCCCCGCCTCCAGCGGGTACCGGCCCCCCAACGGGCACGACGCTTCCAACGGGCATGGGGTCCGCAACGGGCAGGCCGGCTCCAACGGGCGGGGCGTGCACGAGGTTCGCGAGGCCGCGGCCGGATGTGACGGGCAGGTGGTGCGGGCGTTCGTGCGGGAGCGGTTGCCGGAGTTCATGGTGCCGTCGGTGGTGATGGTGGTCGA
>NZ_BMNT01000070.1 GCF_014646695.1 Sphaerisporangium melleum | reverse complement strand
CCGAACAACGCCACCGCCAACGGCACCAAGCTGGTCATCTGGGACTGCAACGGCGGAACCAACCAGCGCTGGACCCGCGCCTGACCCACGGCGCACGACCGGCCGGTGATGAGGCCGTGCCGCCCGCCCCGAGCCCCGAGCCCCGGGACGGGCGGCACGGCGGCGCTCACGGCCCACGTCGCGGTGCCCCGCCGGTGACGGCGCCGGCGCGGCGTCACCGGCCGGGCAGGTCCGCGGGGCGGCCGTCACGGCGCTCGGCGCGCAGGCTGGTGATCGTGACGGTGACCAGGACCGCGATGATCACCCCCAGCGAGGCGAGCGTGGGGATCTCCGGCACTCCCGGCCAGATGCCGTGCGCCCAGTGCAGGATGAGCTTGACCCCGATGAAGCCCAGGATGACGCTCAGCCCATGGTCGAGGTGCCGCAGCCTGGTCAGCACCCCCTGCAGGACGAAGTACAGGGCGCGCAGGCCGAGCAGGGCGAAGGCGTTGGTGGCGAAGACCAGGAACGGGTCCTCGGTCACGCCGTACACCGCGGGCACCGAGTCGACGGCGAACACGATGTCGGTGGCGAACACCGCCGCGGCGGCCAGCGCCAGCGGGGTCAGGGCCAGGGCGCCGTCCCGGCGGACGAACAGGCGCGAGCCGTGGTAGTCCTCGGTCACCGGGACCAGCCGCTTGATCAGCCGGACGCTGCGCATGGAGGAGACGTCGAGCTCCTTCTCCCGCCCCCCGATCGCGCCCTTGAGCACCTTCGCGGCGGTCACCAGGAGGATCGCGCCGAACAGCAGGAACACCCAGGTGCCGCTGCGCAGCGCGGTGGCGCCGAGCGCGATGAAGATCGCCCGCAGCACCAGCGCGCCGATGATGCCGTACAGCAGCACCCTGCGGGCCAGCGCCTCCGGCACCGCGAAGGCCGACAGCAGCAGCATGAAGACGAACAGGTTGTCCACCGACAGCGACTTCTCCACCACGTAACCGGTGAAGAACTCCACCGCCGGGGTGGCGCCGAACGCCGCCCACAGGTAGAAGCCGAAGACCAGCGGCAGGACCAGGTAGAAGACCGACCACCCCACAGCTTCGCGCATCGCGACGTCGTGCGGTCGCCGGGTGAGCACGAAGTCCAGCGCGAGCAGCAGCGCCAGAATGCCGATGGCGATCGCCCACAGGGCCGGTGTGGCGATCGTGGTGAGCCCGGCGGTGAGCGGCGGTGCCGTGATGGACGGCATGTGTCCTCCCTCGAACGTGGTGAACCGTTCGAGGTCTCCTTCACCCGCGCCGCGCGGGCGGCCGTCCGGGGACGCGCTGGGACGTCCGTACTGACCGGAAGCGGCTCTTGGGAAGTACTCCCCTCGCCTCCCACAGGGTAGGCCACCCGGTGGGTGCGGTACCAGCCCGCCCGGCGGCGAGTCGTTCACCGCGGCCCTTCCCGCTCGCCGGTGGCGCGCTCGGGCGGGGCGGCCGTCAGCCGAGGTGGACGATCTCGCGCAGGAGGGCGTCCCAGTCGGCCAGGAACCGGGGCAGGCCGTAGCGGGACAGGGCGGCGGCACGGGCCGCTTTGCCGGCCTGGGCCGCGCGCGCGGGGTCGGCGGCGAAGGCCGCCAGGGCGGAGACCAGGGTCGCGACCCGCGTGGAGACCACCCCGGCGTCCGGGGGCACCGCCTCGACCGCCTCGGTCGTCGCCAGGGCGACGACCGGCATGCCGAGCGTCATCGCCTCGATGAGCGACAGCCCGAGCGAGGTCCACCGGTAGGGGTGCAGGTAGACCCGGCGGCGCGCCAGTTCGGCGTGCATCCGCGCCTGCGGCAGGTTCTCGAAGGTGCCGTACGGCAGGCCGGTGACCTTCATGCCGAACAGGTCCAGCGGCGTGACCGCGGCGAAGGCCGGGAGCAGGTCGGTGCCGGCGACGCGGCCGCGGCGCGCCGGCTCGTTGACCACGACGCCCGCCCGTGGCAGCTCGCCGGTGTACAGGTGCCCGGGGTCCACGACGCCGTGCTCGATCACCCGGGTCGGCGCGTGGCCGGAGTCCCAGATCAGCTCGTTGAAGTGCGTGACGTGGACCAGCGGGATGTCGTCGCGGCCCGCCAGATGGTGCCGGGTGCGCGGCACGTCCCCGGCCGGGGTGTTGTGCTCGACGTACACCGCGGGAACGTCCCGGCCCGGGCGGCGGCCCAGCCACGCCTCGGCGAGCTCGGGCTCGTGCGGTCGTTGCAGGACGACGACGTCGACGTCCTCCTCGCGCAGCCGGTCGAAGGGGACCTCGCGCACCGAGTCCGGCCACGGGTACGTGCGCGCGCGGCCGAGCCCGTCCGGGCCCCGGTCGGGGGTGAGCGGCACCAGGCAGTCGTGGCGGCCCTGGACGAACGCCGTGGTCCACGACCCGTGCACGTGCCACAGCAGGATCTTCACGGGACCCCCCTTCGCCGTTCCCCGCCCCGAGTGACCGTTCCCCGGCCGGCCGTGATCATGCCGGAGCCCGGCGGGCGCGAGGGGTGTGGCCGTGGGGAGGAAGCGCGAAGGCGGACGCGATTGACATGACCGGGTCAGTGAGACGTATGGACTTTGTCGGGATTTAACGATGTATTTGACGCGTGGAACATCCATGCGTGGAACGCGCGAGACGCCGGAGGCCGATCACGTCGTTCCCGGAGAGGTCCGCACAGTACGGGAGGCGCGAATTGCCGGTCACCGTGACGCCGGAGCGGCGTCGGAACGGGCACCTCGCCGCCGACCACGCCCTCGACGCGTCGCTGATCGCGGCCATGGCCTCGGGCGACCAGGACGCGACGGCGGCCTTCGTGCGCAGGTACCACGCGCGGGTGTACGGGCTGGCCCTCACCGTGGTGGCCGACCCCGGGCTGGCCGAGGAGGTCGCCCAGGACGCCTTCGTGCGGGTCTGGCGGCACGCGGCCGGCTTCGACCCGCGGCGCGGCAGCCCGGCCGCCTGGCTGCTGACCATCACCAGGAACGTCGCGGTGGACGCCGTCCGGCTCCGCCGCGACCTGCCGATCGAGCCGGACACGCTCGGCGCCCGTCCCTCCCCGTCCGGCGAGGCCGTGGCGGCCGGGGAGCCCGGCTGGGCCGGCGCGGACGGCGACCCGGAGCGGGCCGAGCGGCTGTCGCTGGAACTGCGCGGCCTGCCGCCCGAGCAGAGCCGGCTGCTGGTGCTGGCGGTGTGCTACGGCTTCACCGCCAAGGAGATCGCGGAGCGGGAGGGGATCCCGCTGGGCACGGCGAAGACCCGGATCCGCCGTGGCCTCGCCCGCCTGCGCCGCGCTCTGCGGGCGGACGCGGCCTGACCCGCCACGCCCTCACCTCCCGACCGGCCACGGCTCGGCGGGGCGATCACCCGCCATCTTCGTACCGGCTCCGCGCATCCCGGATGTCAGGCATCTCTTCGCGGTGCCCGCCACAGCCGCAGGGGCCCGCGGGCCGGGCGGCCGGGCAGGGCCCGGCCCCGGCTGCGCCACGCCGGATCCGCTTAGGCGGCGTACTGCTCGCGCTCCTCGGCCAGCAGCGCGTGCGGTTCGGCGTACACGATCACCGCAAGGAGGCGACCTCTTCGACCAGGTCGGCGGTCACCTCGCCGGGAGTGGCGGCGCCGCACAGGGCGAGGGTGCCGGCGAGTTCCCGGCGCAGCAGCGCCAGGACGCGTGCCACGCCGGCCTGACCCCCGACCGCGAGCCCCCACAGCGTGGGCCGGCCGATGGCGACGGCCGCCGCGCCGAGGGCCAGCGCCTTCACCACGTCGGTGCCGCGCCGTATCCCGCCGTCGAGCAGCAGCGGCACCCTGCCGTCCACGGCCTCCGCGACCGGCGCGAGCCGGTCGAGCGAGGCGGGCGTCGTGTCGAGCTGACGGCCACCGTGGTTGGACACGATGATCGCGTCGGCGCCGTGCTCGACCGCCAGACGCGCGTCCCCGGGGTGCAGGACCCCCTTGATCACGATCGGCAGCGAGGTCATCTCCCTGAGCCGGTCGACGTGCCGCCAGGAGATCTCCGGCGACAGCGCGACCTGCCGCACGTGCCCGCCCTCGGCCATGTTGGCGCAGTACATGCCCGGCGGCAGGTCGTGGAAGCCGTGGCGCTCGGCCCGCTCGTTGCGGCCGAGCGCGGGGGAGTCGGCGGTCACGACCAGCGCGCGGCAGCCCGCCGCCTCGGCTCGCCGGACGAGCGACGCGGTGAACTCCAGGTCCGGCTGGATGTAGAGCTGGAACCACAGCCGCGGGCCGCACGCGGCGATCTCCTCGATCGTGACCGTGGAGAGCATCGCGGCGATCATGATGACGCCGGCCTCGGCGGCGGCGCGGGCCGTGGCGCGTTCGGCGTCGGGGTGGGCCAGCCGGTGGAACGCCGTCGGGGCCAGCAGGACGGGCATGGACGCCTCCTGCCCGAGCAGCGTGACCCCGAGCCGGGGCGGCCCCTGGCCGCGCAGGACGCGCGGGATCAGGGCGCGGCGCCGGAACGCGGCCTCGTTGGCGGCAAGCGTGATCTCGTCTGCCGCCCCGCCGGCGAAGTAGTCGTAGAACACCGGGTCGAGCCGCTCCCAGGCGGCCGCTTCGAACTCCCGGAGGTTCACCAGCGCCGCCGGTCTCTCCACCCCGGCCGGACCGGCCGCGACGCTCTCGCCGCCCGCCGTGTCCGTGCGGTCCCCGTGATCGCCCATGCCCGCGCCGAACGCGTCCGCGCCTCGTGCGCGGCCGGCCGGGTCCGTGCCGTTCGGGCGGTCGCCCGTGTCGCCGCTCATGCCCGCGCCCGGCGTTCCTGTGCCCGTGTCAGGGGCGTGCGGGCGCGTGCCGTCCGGGCGGCGGAGAGGGATGCCACGGGCCGTGCGGCCGTGATGATCAGGACAGGATTCATGCCGCTGTATACGAATACCGACGCATCCGAAGATTCACCGTGAATCCCACAAAGCTCTCTTTTTCGTATTACCGGGCGAATCGGCCACCTGGCCGGCCGATCCCCGAGTGATGGGAGAGCCGTGCTCGTACTCGTCTCGCTCGTGCTCCTTCTGGTGAGCCTGCCCTCCTGGCTGCCCGGCGCGGTGGTCGCGCTGCGTGGCAGGGTGTTCGCCAGGGTCAACGGCACCGAGGGCATCACCGTGCCCGGCGACAGGTTCGGCCCCTCGCGCTTCATGGAGCTCTACTCCCACCCCGCCGCCGACGGCCGCAGCCGCGGCGCCGCGCTGTCGGACCTGTTCTGGTACTGGCTCTCGCCCGGCGCGGAGATCCACCAGGAGCACCTGGAACCCGGGCCGCGCTATGACGAGGTCGCCCGCTGCACCCGCCGCGTACTGCGGATGCCGAGCCGGACGGCCGACGGCCTGGCCGCCCGTAGCGTTGCGGCGGCGCTGCCGCCGGACACCGGCCTGGTGCGGCTGCGTGACCTGGTGATGCCGGTCTGGGCGGAGTTCTACTACCGCGTGGTCTTCGACCGGCCCTGCCCGGCGGAGGTCCGCGGCATGATCGTGGCCGCCGCCGACGACGTCGCCACCGCGCTGAAGTGCTGCGGGCTACGGCACATGGGGCGCAGGAACCGGCTCACCGACCATCTCGAACGCGTGCTGGACGAGGTCCCGCACGAGCTTCCCGCGTCCTTCTCCCGCCGGGAGCGGGCGCTCTACCTGCAGGGGACGTTCTTCGTCACCGGCGTCGTGCAGAGCTCGGAGGCGACGGCACACGTGCTGATGACCCTCGCCCGCCATCCGGACATCCAGGAGCGGGCGATCGGCGACGACAAGCTGCTCGCCCACGCCATCGAGGAGACGTTCCGCATGTTCCCGCTGTTCGGCATCGCCCATCGCGTCACCTCGGCCGGCATCACGCTGGGCGATGGGGAGGGCGAGCAGGACGAGACCATCCCCGCGGGCTCGGTGCTGTGTTTCGACTACGTCAAGTACCAGCGCTCCGGATACCCGGATCCCGACCGGTTCGACCCGTTCCGTGACCAGCGCCCGGCGTACATCCCGTTCGGGGTGGCGGCGAACCGCCCCTGCCCCGCCTGGCACCTGGCTCCCCTGACCGTACAGGCCGTGGTCAGGGACCTGCTGAGCCGGTACACGTTCGCGACCAGCGCGGGACACACCCGGTCGATGCCCAACCGCGGCCCCTGCCTGGTGACCCCGCGGGGGGCGGCCCCCTCGCGGCTGCGGCCGCTCGCGCTGGCCGGCCTGCGGGTGCGCGACCGGTGGGAGGACGTCTGGCGCAGCCTCGTCCAGTTCGTCCTCGGCACGTTCATGGTGGTGCACGCCCGCCACCTGCGCCTGTGCGCGCGCCACTTCGCCGCCGGGGAGGGCCGCTGACCGGCGGCGGGTGGGAACCGCGGGTCACCAGGTGACGGCTGTGGCTTTGGGGAACGCTGAGGTTCCGCCCGTCCGTGCCGGGTAGGAGTGCGGCACGGCCGTCCGCCAGGAGGGCCGGTCAACGTCAGTCGCCGTCGTGATGCCGGTGAGAGCTGCGTGCCGCCGACCGTTGCTCGTCCACCGCCTCAACGGTCGCAAGCGCCAGGAGACCGTCATGATCGAACGAGGCAAGCCCACCAAAAGCGGCCTGGTCCAGCTCACTTTCACCGTGCCGGTCGAGGACGTCCCCGGCCCGGTGTCCGTGGTCGGCGACTTCAACGGGTGGGATCCCTACGCCAACCCGATGCCGGTCGAGAACGGCGTTCACCAGGTGAGGATCGCCGTCGGGGCGCACGAGCCGGTGTGCTTCCGCTATCTGGCCGAGGGCGGAGTGTGGTTCGACGACGCGGACGCGGACCACCACGACGAGCGTGGCGGGCACCTCAGAGCCGCGATCCCGGACGGGCCGGCCGCGGCGAACGGCCGCGCCGCCGCCCCGGCCGCGGCCCGGCAGGCCAAGGCCGAATCCGCCCGGTGACCGGGCGGGCACCGGTTTTCCGGCCCATGTAGAGCTGAGTTTCGAGGCGGCGCCGCACCCGGCGCCGCCGTTCATGTGCCACGAATGTCCAGCGTGCGTACGGCATACCGGGGCGGAGCGCGGTGGCAGTCACCGCGCCGCGCCGGGCCGTTTCCTGGTGTTGCGAAACTGTTGACGGATCTGTTCGAGACATTTACGGTTGCACGGATCGTTGTCTGGTCCGGGCACCCGCTCGACCGGTCCGGCGTCCCGCCGGCCTTCACAGCGGGCGTCCGGACAGGAGTCGAGGGGCCGGCGCGCGTCGCGGCGGTCCGGCGCTCATGGAGGTCCGATGGCAGCAGCAGGGGACGGGAACGGCGGCGGCGCCGGAGGGAACGGACAGGCGGGGGAGGGGCGGCGCAGCGCGCACTGGTTCGGGGCGGAGGGCCGCGCCGGCATGCTGTACCGGTCGTGGATGCGGGGCCAGGGTTTCGGCCCGGAGGTCTTCGACGGCCGCCCGGTCATCGGTATCGCGACCACCTGGTCGGAGCTCGCCCCGTGCAACTCTCACCTGCACCGCGTCGCCGAGGCGGTCAAGCGCGGGGTCTGGCAGGCG
Organism: Sphaerisporangium melleum; assembly: GCF_014646695.1. Classification (GTDB taxonomy): domain Bacteria; phylum Actinomycetota; class Actinomycetes; order Streptosporangiales; family Streptosporangiaceae; genus Sphaerisporangium; species Sphaerisporangium melleum. Next base: position 15,467 of record NZ_BMNT01000070.1, on the reverse strand, counting down.
GGCGGCTTCCCGCTGGAGTTCCCCGTGCTCGCGACCGGCGAGACCCTGATGCGGCCGACGGCGATGCTCTACCGCAACCTGCTCGCCATGGAGGCCGAGGAGCTCATCCGGGCCAACCCGCTGGACGGCGTGGTGCTGCTGTCCGGCTGCGACAAGACCACGCCGGGGCTGCTGATGGGCGCGGCCAGCGTGGACCTGCCCGCGGTGATGGTGACCGGCGGCCCCATGCTCAACGGCAAGTACCGCGGCGGCGACGTCGGCTCGGGCACCCACGTGTGGAAGTTCGAGGCCGAGATCAAGGCCGGCCGGATGTCGGAGCGCGAGGCACAGCTGGCCGAGGGCTGCATGGCCAGGTCCAACGGCCACTGCATGACGATGGGCACCGCCTCGACGATGGCCTGCATGGCCGAGGCGCTCGGCATGCAGCTTCCCGGCTCGGCGGCCTGGCCCGCGGTCGACGCGCGCCGCATGGAGGTCGCCCAGGAGGCGGGCCGGCGGATCTGCGAGATAGTCGAGGAAGGCCTGCGCCCGAGTCGGATCCTCACCCGTGAGGCCTTCGAGAACGCGATCAGGACCAACGCCGCCATCGGCGGCTCCACCAACGCGATCATCCACCTGACCGCGCTGGCCGGGCGGGTGGGCGTCGAGCTCTCCCTGGACGACTTCGACGCCCTGGCCAGGGATGTGCCGACCATCGTCGACCTGATGCCCTCGGGCCGGTTCCTGATGGAGGACTTCTGCTACGCCGGCGGCCTGCCGGTCGTGCTGCGGCAGCTCGACGAGGCCGGGCTGCTGCACTCCGGCGCGCTCACCGTGACCGGCCGGGGCATGGGGGAGAACGTCAAGGAGGCCGTCTGCTGGAACACCGAGGTGATCCGGCCGATGGCCGAGCCGATGCAACCCGCGGGGACGGGCACCGCCGTGCTGCGCGGCAACCTCTGCCCGGACGGCGCGGTGATCAAGCAGTCGGCGGCCTCGCCGGAACTGCTGCGGCACGTGGGCCGGGCGCTGGTGTTCGACTCGCCCGAGCAGTACCACGCGGTGTGCGACGACGACGCGCTCGACGTGACGCCCGGCGACGTCCTGGTGATCAGGGGCGCCGGGCCCAAGGGCTACCCGGGCATGCCGGAGGTGGCGAACGTCCCCCTGCCGGCGAAGCTGCTGCGGGCCGGGGTGTCCGACATGGTGCGGATCAGCGACGGCCGGATGAGCGGCACGGGTTTCGGCACGGTGGTGCTGCACGTCTCGCCCGAGGCGGCCGTCGGCGGCCCGCTGGCGCTGGTGCGCACGGGCGACCGCATCGAGCTGGACGTCCCGGCCCGGCGGCTGGAGCTGCTGGTGCCCGAGGAGGAGCTCGCCCGCCGGCGCGCCGAGTGGCGGCCGCCCGCGGCGCCGGACGACGGCGGGTACCGCTGGCTGTACCGCGAGCACGTCATGCAGGCGGACCAGGGCGTGGACTTCGGGTTCCTGCGCGGGGCACGCGGCCACGACGTGCCCCGAGACTCGCATTGACCACATCGAAGTAGTAAAGGTCTGTTATCCGGGCGAAACGGCCTACTTTCGAACTCCCGGCCCGCCTGGCCCGTACGATGGGGACTGGACAACGAGGCCTAGTTTCGGCGATGGAGCAATTGGTGTCTCACCCGATCGAACGGCGCGTCACCGTCGCCGACATCGCCGCGGAGGCGGGGGTGTCGCGGGCGACGGTGTCCAAGGTGCTCAACGGCCGGTCGGACGTCGCGCCGGCGACCCGCGCCCAGATCGAGGCCATGCTCGCCGAGCGCGGCTACGTCCCGACCACGCGCACCAAGCGGGCCGTCTCCGCCGTCCGGCGCGCCGGGCTGATCCAGATGCTGTTCAACGAGGCGGGCACGGGCACCCCCTGGGCCGCCGAGATGATCCGCGGCGCCGAGGAGGCCGCCCGGGCGGTCCGGGCGGCGGTCGTGGTGTCCGCGCTCGACGACGGGCCCGGGCGCGACCGGCAATGGCTGGAGGACATCGCCGAACGGGCGCCGCGCGGCATCATCCTCGCGCTGTCGGAGCTGTCGGCGGCCGACCACAAGCGCGTCGCGAGGCTGGGCGTGCCGGCGATCCTCGTCGACCCGGTGGGCGACGGCGATCCCGACCTGCCGTCCATCGGCGCCGGCAACTGGGGTGGCGGGCTGGCCGCCACCCGGCACCTCATCGACCTCGGCCACCGGCGCATCGGCCTGATCACCGGCCCCATGCGCTACCTGTGCAACCAGGCGCGGCTGGCCGGCTACCGCGCGGCGCTGGAGCGGGCGGGCATCGCGGCCGACGACCGGCTCGTCGAGCAGGGCGACTTCCACTACTCCTCCGGCCTGCGGCTGGCGCTCCACCTGCTCGACCAGCCCGACCCGCCCACGGCGATCTTCGCGGCCAACGACGAGCAGGCGCTCGGCGTGTACGCCGCGGTCCAGCAGCGCGGCCTGCGCGTGCCCGACGACCTGAGCGTCGTGGGCTTCGACGACGTGCCGATGTCCCAGTGGGTCACGCCGCCGCTGACGACCGTGCGCCAGCCCATCGCCGAGCTGGCCGCCCTGGCCGTGCGCACGCTGCTCGCGCACCAGGACGGCAGCGCGGTGCCCGAGGGGCGCATCGAGCTGTCCACCAAGCTGGTCGTGCGGGGCAGCACCGCGGCACCGGCGCGCCGCCCGGCCTGAGCCCCGCTCGTGGATGGTTTCGAATCGTTCTGACCGAGTTTCGACGATGTCACCCGGGTATCGCCCCCGGACATCGGCGCGGCATACCATTGCGCCCAGCCGCTCGTTCGAAATTCCCCGAAACTCCGTGTGACGCGACACCGGCGAAAGGAGAGGGACCGGTGGCCGAGCCGATCGAAGCACGCGGACCGGACCGCACGCGACGCGCCGGTACGAGGCGGGCCGGACAGGCGGCCTCGGCGAGGGCACAGATCAGGCCGGGCCTCGACCTGCCGGCCGGCCGGGGGGCCATGAGACCGCGGTCACGAGGAAGTCAGGTGAACCATGCAGACCAGGAAGCCAGGTGAACGGTGAACATCATCAGGTACCGGACGCGAGCCTCCCACGAGCCCTTGATCGGCCTGCACGACGGCGAGAGCGTCACCGAGCTGGTGGGCGTCGCCTCGCTCGCCGAGCTGTGGGCGCTGCCGCTGGCCGAGCTGCGCGCCCGGCTGGCGGCCGGTCCGCTCGGCGAGCCGGTGCCGGCCGCCGAGGCCGAGCTGCTCGCGCCGGTGGACGGCCGTACGGAGGTCTGGGCGGCGGGTGTCACCTACGAGATCTCCCGGGAGGCGAGAGTAGAGGAGAGTGAGCAGGCCGCGAGCGTCTACGACCTCGTCTACGACGCCGAGCGGCCCGAGCTGTTCTTCAAGTCCCCCGCGTGGCGCGCCGTCGGCCCCGGCGGGACCCTCTCGACCCGCACCGACTCCACGGTGGACGTGCCCGAGCCCGAGCTGGCCCTGGTGGTCAACCGCCTCGGCGAGATCGTGGGCTACACCGTGTGCAACGACATGTCCTCGCGCAGCATCGAAGGCGAGAACCCGCTCTACCTGCCGCAGGCCAAGATCTTCTTCGGTGCCTGCGGGCTCGGCCCGTGGATCCGCCCGGCCTGGGAGATCGCGGATCCGCACGCGCTGTCGATCGACATGGCGATCCACCGCAACGGCGTGACGGTGTGGCGCGGCGCGGCGAGCACCTCGCGGCTGCGCCGCCGCCTTCCCGACCTGGTGGCGTACCTCATGCGCGGGGACGTGCACCCCGACGGCGTGATCCTGTCCACCGGCACCTGCCTGGTGCCGCCGTTCCCGTTCACCCTCGCCTCCGGCGACGTGATCGAGATCGGGATCGGCGAGGTGGGGGTGCTGCGCAATCCCGTCGCCCGCGGCCTGCCCGATGACGTCCCGGCGGCGGACGCGCCCGGCCGGACCTCGGAGCCCGCCGCCGGCTGACGGTGAGAACGGCCGGCGAGCGGCCGATCGTACGAAGCCGGGGCGGCCCGCGAGACGCGGACCGCCCCGCGACTTCTCCCGCGATGGTGACGGTCGGATGTGCCACGGCCGGGCGTCGGGGCCTGGCCGTTTCCCGGGCCGGATGTGACGCGTGGAGGTGCGGCGGACCGGGCGTCACGCGCGGCCTTGCTCAGCCGGTCGTGACGCCCGGTGTTCTTCCGGTCATGACACCCGGCGTTCCTCAGGCGAGGGTGACGTCCGCCTCCATGGCCCGGTCGAAGCCGACCTCGCGCCGTGGGCCGGTCATGGTGACCGCGATGGTCTCCCGGATGTCGGCGCTGGAGGCCCCGACCAGCACCTGGACCTCACCCGGGTCGACCTGGCGGCGCCAGGACGCCCCGGTGTAGGAGGTCTGGTCGGCGTGCAGCGAGATCGTCACCTCCCTGGTCTGCCCGGGTGCGAGGTCGACCCGGGGCGCGGCGAGCAGCGACCGCACCGGGCGGGCGACCTCGGCCACCGGGTCGTGCAGGTACACCTGCACGACCTCCGACACCGGCCCGGCCGCGTCGTTGCGCAGGGTGACGCGCACGTCGAACGTGCCGTCGGTGGTCCAGGTCCCCGACGGGTCGCCGGTCACCTCCACCCAGGTGGCCGGGGTGTAGGACAGTCCGTGGCCGAACGGGAACAGCGGGGTGGGGTCCACGTTGCTCACCTCGCTGCGCCGGGCCAGCGGCGCGGCGAGATAGGTCGCCGGCTGCCCGCCGCCGTCCGCCGGGAAGCTCACCGGCAGCCGTCCCGCCGGGTCGGCCCTGCCGGACAGGACCTCGGCCAGCGCGCCCGCGCCCTCCTCGCCCGGGAAGAACCCGCACACCACGGCCGCCAGCCGGTCGACCTGCCGGCCCAGCTCGTAGGGACGTCCGACCAGCAGCACGAGCACGACCGGGGTGCCGGTCGCCAGCACGGCCTCCAGCAGTTCCTCCTGGCGGCCGGGCAGGCGCAGGTCGGTCGCGTCGCACCCCTCGCCGGAGGTGCCGCGCCCGAACAGGCCCGCCTCGTCGCCGAGGACGGCCACGCAGACGTCGGCCTCCGCCGCCGCGGCCACGGCCGCCGCGATGCCGGCGTCGTCGCCGCCGAGCACCGGCACGCCCTCCTCGTAGCGCAGGTCGTACCCGGCGGGGTCGCCGCGCAGCGCGTCGAGCAGCGTGGGCACCTCGATGCCGACTCCGACCTCGGGATGGTGCACGCCGACGTGCAGCGGGAAGGAGTAGCAGCCCATCATGGCGTGCGAGGTGTGCGCGCGCGGCCCGACCACGGCCAGCCGCAGGCCGGGGGCCAGCGGCAGCGTCCCGGTGTTGCGCAGCAGCACGACCGATCGGCGGGCCAGCTCGCCGGCCAGGGCGCGCACCGGCGCGTCGTCCAGCACGATCTCGCCGCTCTCCTCCAGCACCGGAGGCTCGGGCGTCCAGTCCTCGTCGAGCAGGCCGAGGCGGCACTTCTGCAGCAGCACGCGGCGCAGCGCCCGGTCCACCAGGGCCACGTCGACCTCGCCCCGCTCGACCGCCTCGACCAGGGGCGGGCCGAAGCAGTTCACCGTGGGCAGTTCGACGTCGATGCCGGCCGTGAGCGCCAGGCGGGCGGCATCGGCGCTCGATCCGGCCACGTTGTGCAGGGTCTGCAGGAAGGCGACGGAGAAGTAGTCGGCCACCACGGTGCCGGTGAAGCCGTAGGTGTCGCGCAGCAGGCCGGTGAGCAACTCCCGGTCGGCGGCGACGGGCATGCCGTCGATGTCGGCGTAGGAGTTCATGACCGAGTCGGCCCCCGCCCGCAGCGCCATCTCGAACGGCGGCAGCAGCACGTCGGCGATCTCGCGGCGGCCCGCGGAGACGGGAGCGAGGTTCCGGCCGCCCTTGGAGGCCGAATAGCCCACGAAGTGCTTCAGCGTCGCGATCACGCCCTGCGACTGCACGCCGCGGACGTAGGCGGCGCCGATCGTGCCCACCAGGAGCGGGTCCTCACCGATCGTCTCCTCGACCCGCCCCCACCGCAGGTCGCGGGTGACGTCCAGCACCGGGGCCAGGCCCTGGTGGACGCCGAGCCGCCGCATGGCCGCACCGATCTGGGCGCCCATGCGCTCGACCAGCTCCGGATCGAAGCTCGCGCCCCAGCACAGCGGGTTGGGGTAGACGCCGGCCGTCCAGGCGGCCAGGCCGGTCAGGATCTCCTCGTGCACCAGCGCCGGAATGCCGAACCGGTTCGCCGCCATGATGCCGTGCTGCGCCTTGGCGAGCGTGGCCGCCCCGGTGGCCACGTCCACCGGCCGGGTGCCGAACGGGCGGGTCAGCTGCCCGATGCCGTTCTTGACCAGTTCGTCCCACTCGACGGGCAGCGCGGCGAACTCGTGCTGGTGCGGCGCCATCTCGCCGTCGCTGTTGTCGATGCCCACCCAGACGCCGAACAACTGGCCGATCTTCTCGGCCGTCGTCATCGCGGCCATGAGGGCCTCGACGCGCTCCTCGGCGGGGACGGTGGCGTCCCGCCACACTTCCCCGGCGGTGCCGGTGTTCTCACCCATGGATGTCACTCCGTTCGTCACTCCAGCCACCCGTCCGCCGGGAGGCGTCGGCCGTCGAGCCCGTCCCCGGGCGCCGCGGCGTCACGGCGCGAGCGGCGCGACCGCCGCGAGGGCGAGCCGGTGCGCTTCGGCGAGCCGGCCGAGCACGGCGTCGGTCTCGGGGTCGGGGCGGGCGTCGCCGGCGGGCGCGGCCCGCCGGTCGCGCAGCCGCCGTGCCCCCTCCGGCCAGGTGATGACCGGCCGGAACGCGGGGACGTACCGCTTGATCTTGGTGTTGTCGAACACCGCGCTGTGCTGCAGGTCGCCGACGATCAGGTCCGACCAGAACCAGTCGGGGGCCACCACCGGCAGGAACTCCGCGGGCAGGTGCAGCAGCCGGGCGGCGACGCCCGACACCTTGGCGACGACGTCGTAGATCTCGTTCCAGGACAGCACCTCGTCGGAGGTGATGTGGAAGTCCTCGCCCACGGCCTGCCAGTTGCCGGCCAGGCCTGCCAGGCCGGTGGCGAAGTCCTCGGCGTGGGTCAGCGTCCACAGGCTGGTGCCGTCGCCCGGCACCACCAGCGGTTCGCCGCGCGCCACCCGGTCCCAGGCCGTCCAGCCGCCGGGCAGCGGCGGCTGGACGTCGTCGTAGGTGTGCGAGGGCCGCACGATGGTGACCGGGAAGCCGCGCTCGTCGTAGGCGCGCATCAGCACGTCCTCGGCGGCGATCTTGTCGCGCGCGTAGGCCAGGTAGGGGTTGCGGCGGGTGGTCGACTCCACGAACGGCACCCGGCGCACCGGCTTGTGGTACACCGACGCGGAGCTGATGTGGATGTACTGGCCGACGCGGCCGTGGAACAGGCGCACCGCCGCGTCGGCGTCCTCGGCGCCGTAGCTCAGGAAGTCGGCCACGCAGTCGAAGGACGCCCCGGCCAGGGCGTCGTGCACCGACGCGAGGTCGCCGACGTCGCCGGTGATGTGGGTGACGCCGTCCGGCAGCGGCCTGCGGGGCGCGGTCCGGCCGCGATTGAGGACGTACACGTCCTGGCCCCGGCGCACCGACTCGGCCACGCAGGCCGAACTGATCGTGCCGGTGCCGCCGATGTAGAGGATCTTCATGCTCGACTCCCGCTGGAAAGGACGGCGATCAGCCCTGGCCCGGCCGCTCGGCGGGGGAGCGTTCGGGAACGATCTGGACCAGCGGCACCGGTGGCTCCTTCAGGAGGAAGGTGGAGGCGAGGGCGCGGCAGAAAATTTCGGAAACTCTCCGAAACACCCGCGGTACGGTGCCAACGTAGAACGGCCGATCGGCCGACGTCAAGAGGGTCTCAGCTGCCGAACGCCCTGGAGAAGAGTGTATTCGCCGAGAAAGGGGCGGCTGGCAATGGGTCTTGTCGCGGCAAAGTTTCGATGAACTTTCGATGCGGGATCGACTACCGTGGACCCTGATCACGGACGATGGGAAGCGAGGCCGGCCAGTGAAGATCGCGGTGACGGGTGCGGGCGGCAAGACCGGGCGCAGCGTGCTGAAGGACCTGCTCGCCCACGGGCATGAGGTGCGCGCGATCGACGTGGCCGGCGCGCCGGGCGACCGCGGCGATCTGGCCGCGCTGGGCGCCCCGCTGCTGCGCGCCGACCTGACCGACTTCGGGGAGACCGTCGAGGCGCTGACCGGCGTCGAGGCGGTCGTCCACCTCGCGGCGATCCCCGCGCCGGGCTACTTCACCGACGCCCGCACGCTGAACGACAACAACGCGATGAACGTCAACGTCTTCCTGGCCGCCGCCAGGATCGGCGCCGGCCGCGTCGTGTGGACCTCCAGCGAGACCACGCTGGGCTTCCCGTTCGGGCCGGACGCCCCGCCGCGCTACCTGCCGGTGGACGAGGAGCACTACCCCATGCCGCGCTCGGCGTACGCGCTGTCGAAGGTGCTCGGCGAGACGATGGCCGAGCACGTCTCGTCCTGGTCGGGCATCCCGTTCGTGGCGTTGCGGCTGTCCAACGTGCACGACCCGGCCGACTACGCCGCGGTGCCCTCCTACTGGAAGGACCCGCTGACGCGGGTGGTCAACCTGTGGGGGTACGTCGACGGCCGCGACGCCGCCCAGGCCTGCAGGAGGGCGCTGTCCGCGCCGGTCACCGGCGCCCGCGCCTACAACATCGCCGCGGCCGACACCCTGATGGACCGGCCCACCGCCGAACTGGTCGCGGAGGTCTTCCCCGGCGTGCCCGTCCGGGGTCCGATCGAGGGGCACCAGGGCCTGGCCCGCACCGACCGGGCGCGGGACGAGCTGGGGTACGTCCCCGAATACTCCTGGCGCGACGTCCTCGGCGCGACCGCGAACCGGCCGCCCGCCACCCCGAGGTAGCCGCCGGGCCGGCGGCGGGCGGCGGGCACGACGCCGACCGGCCGCGGGGTGCGCGCCCCGCGACCGGCCGGCCGTCTTTCCGTCATCGCCGCCGGTTCAGCGGCGGCGCACCGTGAAGGTTCCGGTGAGCGGGCCGAGCTTGACGGTGTAGTCGCCCGCCGCGCCCGCGCGCACCTCGAAGCACACCTGCTCGGCCTTGCCGGGACGCACCTGGACGGTGCGGCGCACCTCGGCGTCGTCGCCGACCAGCAGCACGGCGTCGTACCCGCCGGCCTTCTCACCGACGTTCTTGACCCACGCGCTGATCCGCACCGGCTTGCCGGAACGGGGGCCCTTCGGGGCGATCTCCAGCCCGGTCAGCGCGAAGCGCGGCTCGGGGCCGGGCCTGCGGTCGCGGACGAAGATGTCGGAGTGCCGGTTGGTGTCCCCGAGGGTCAGGTTGGCCGAGGTGCTCTGGAAGGCGACGAACCTTCCGTCACCGCTCACCGAGGGCAGCTCGCTGCTGCCGTCGCCGTCGCCGCCCCTGGGGTCGGTGGAGATCCGCTCGGTGGTGCCGGCGGCCAGGTCGCGCACGTACACGTCGTAGTGGCCGGAGGTCGCCGGGGTGACCAGGTTCTTCGCCGTGCTGTAGAACACCACCGTCCGGCCGTCGCCGCTGACCGAGGGCGCGAACGACCAGTCGTCGCCGGCCGCGCCGTCCGGAGCCGCCGACACCAGCGTGGTCGCCCGCGACTGCCGGTCGTACAGGTAGATCTGCCAGCCGGTGCGCCCGCTGCCGATGAAGACCACCGAGCGCCCGTCCCCGCTGATCTGCGGGCTGAACGGATCGATGCCCTCCGGCGCGGGGATCAGCTCGGTCGTGCCGGCCTGCCGGTCGCGGACGAACAGGTCGCTCCGCTCGTTGGTGTCGCCGTCCACCAGGTCGGCGGCGCCGCTCTCGAACGCGACGTAGCGGCCGTCCGCGCTGATCGACTGCTCCCGCGAGCTCCCGCTCGCCTGGGCGCCGCCGCGCCCGAGCGAGACCCGCTCGGTCGTGCGGGCCTGCCGGTCGCGGACGAACACGTCCGTGCCGCCGTTGGTGTCGCCGGGGACGAGGTTGGTCGCGTCGCTGTTGAAGACGGCGAACCGTCCGTCGGCGCTGAACGACGGAGCCGAGGACAGGCCGTCGGCGAGGGTGCCGTCGGTGGCCACCGAGACCAGCTCGGTCGTCCCGGACCGCCGGTCGCGGACGAAGGCGTCGGTCTGCCCGTTGGTGTCACCGGGCACCAGGTTGGTGGCGCCGCTGCTGAACCCGGCGTACCGGCCGTCGGCGTTGAGCGTCGGCGTCAGCGAGAACGCGTCGGACTGCGTGCCGTCGGAGGCGACCGACACCCGCTCGGTCGCGCCGGTGTGCAGGTCGGTCACGAAGGCGTCGAGGTCGTTGTTGGTGTCGTCCGGGACCAGGGTGGAGGCCGCGCTGGCGAAGGCCACGGCGCTGCCGTCGGCGCTCAGCCGGGGCCACCAGCTGTCGGTGTCGCCCTGCCGGCCCTCCGCGCCCAGCGAGACGCGCTCGGTGGCGGGCGCCCGGGGGAGCGTGATGTCGGCGCGCCCGGAGGAGGACCTGCCCTGGTGGACGCCGACCGCCAGCGGTTCGGAGCGGGACAGGCCCGGGGCCACCGCGGCGACCTGGTAGTCGCCCTCGGGGACGTCGGTGATGGTGTACTTGCCGTTGACGTCGGTGGTGGCGGCGAGGCGGTCGGGCACGGCGAGCACCGTGACCGTGGAGCCGGCCACCGTGATGCCGGTCGGCCCGTAGACGACCTTGCCGGTGATGCCGCCCCGGCGGGTCTGGTCGAGCGCGACGCTCGGCTCGGCGAAGCGGTGCGCCTTGACCTGCACGCGGAGCGTCGAGGAACGGTAACCGAAGCGGGTGAGCGTCAGGTCGTAGGAGCCGGCCGCGACGCGCATCTCGAACCGCCCCTGGGCGTCGGTGGTGACCGTACGGCCTCCGGCGCGGGTGACGGCGACGCCGGCGAGCGGCTTGCGGGTCTTGCCGTCGGTGACGGTGCCCCGGACGCCGCTGTCCAGCGCCGCCTCGGCGACCGCGGCGTAGGCGTCGATCCGGCCGGCGCCGAAGCGGTCGTTGGGCAGTGCGCCGTAGCGCGTGTCGGAGAACGAGGTGCCTTCGAGGATGTCCAGCGCCTCGTCGACGCCCAGGCCCGGACGGGCCTGCATCATCAGCGCGATCGTGCCCGAGACGTGCGGCGTCGCCATCGAGGTGCCGCTCAGCATCGCGTACTCGCCGTCGGGCATGGCCGACAGCACGTCGACGCCGGGCGCCGAGACGTCGGGCACGATGTAGGAGTCGGGCCACTCGGCCGGCGCGCTCACCCAGTCGTCCCGGTTCACGACGCCGCCGCAGGAGAAGTCCGCCACGTCGTCGTTGCCGTCGGTGGCGCCGACCGCCACCGCCTCGTAGATGTTGCCGGGGCTGGCCGATCCGCCGGGCGCGCAGTCGTTGCCGATGGCGAAGGCGGGGAAGGCGCCGGCCCGGTAGATGTTCCTGGCGGGCTCGACCATCTCGTCGGAGTAGCCGTCGCCGCCCAGCGACATGCTGACGACGTTGGCGGGCTTGCCGGCCGGCCGGCCCTGGGCGTCGTACGGTGCGACCGCCCACTCCATGCCGGCGATGACCTGGGCGAGCGAGCCGCGGCCGCCGGGGATCACCAGGCCGGCCATCAGGTCGGCGCCCGGCGCGACGCCGATCTGCGTGCCGGACGCGTCGCCACCGGCGATCGTGCCGGCCACGTGGGTGCCGTGGTAGGCGCTGTCGTGCGGCGTGGAGGGCACCGGACGGCCGTCCGGGCCGAACTCGATCCAGCCGCCCGGGTAGGCCGGGTCGGCGGCGTCGGCGGTGACGAGCTTGCCGGCCAGGTCGGGGTGGGAGATGTCGACGCCGGTGTCGAGCACCGCCACGCGTACGCCGTCACCGGTCAGGCCGCGCTCGCTCCGCACCCGGTCGGCGCCGATCTTGGTGACGCCCCAGGTGGACGCGGCGGCCCGCAGCGCCTTGGCGGACGCCGCCTCGGGCTTGCCCTCGGGGGCCTTGAGCTCGAAGTTGGGGATGACCCGCTCGACCGGCGCCAGCGACGCGATCTGCCGCAGGGTCGCGGGCTTGGCCCGCACGAGCACCATGTTCTTCAGCCAGAACGTGTTGACGACCTCGTCGCCCTGGGACTTCACCAGGCTGACGACCGGCGCCTGCGAGGCCGCGGCCGATTCGGCCAGGTCCTCGCGCACCTCGGCCGGGCCGGTGCTGTCCGGCGCCACCTCGGGGCGGGCGCCGAGCACGACGACCGCCTCCAGGCGGCCGCCGGAGCGCAGGTTGCCGGCGTTCTGCATGCGTTCGACCAGTTCGGGGGCGATCTTTCCCGGTCCGGCGGGCTTCGCCGGGGGACCTGCCGCCTTCGCGGGGTGCGCCGGCAGCACGGCGGCCAGCGATCCGAGGGTGAGCACGGCGGCAAGGACGAGGCGTTGCCCGCGATAGCGCAGGGCGGACGACGTCATGAGGGGACTCCTTCGGCGAAATCGGGCGCGCCCGAGTGATGACCATGAACGCTGGCATCAGTGGACATCTGCTGACAAGCTGGACGGGCGGCGAGTTCCCGCCAGCTGACGCAAAGACGACAGCCAGGCAAGCGCGCCGTTTCCGCGAGGTAACGGCACCGTTTCGGGAGGGTGCGGGGTGCTCGAGGCGATCGGGCTGAGCCAGCAGGACGAGTCGGTGTACGACGCGCTCGTGCGCCGGACGCAGGCGACGCTCACCGAACTGGCGCAGGACTGCCACCTGCCCGCGTCGGCGGTACGCCGGACCCTGCGCACCCTGGTGGACCTGGGCCTGGCCACCCGCTCGACCGGCCGTCCGGTGCGCTACGTCGCCGTCGCGCCGGACAACGGCCTGGAGGCCGTCCTGCGCGAGCGCGAAGCGGGGCTGCGCGATGTGCGCCTGCACATCAGGACGCTGATGGAGATGTACCGGGCGGGCACCCGGTTCGCCCATCCCGGCGAGCTGATCGAGGTGATCTCCGGGCGCGACGAGGTCAACCACCGCTGGGTGCAGATCCAGCAGAACGCCCGGTCCCAGATCCGCGGCTTCGACCGTCCGCCCTACGCCGCGCTGCAGGCGCACACCGAGTCCAACCACACCGAGCTGGCCCTGCTCAAGCGCGGAGTGAAGTACCGCGTCATCTACGACAGGACCTCGCTGGAGCTGCCGGGCTGGCTGGAAGACGTCACGGCCGGGATGCGGCAGGGGGAGCAGGCCAGGATCGCCGCCGACCTGCCCATGAAGCTCGCCATCTGCGACGACCGGCTGGCCATGCTCCCGCTGATGCGGTCCGGCGACGACGTGGTCAGCGCCTCGTACCTGATCCACCCCTCACCGCTGCTGGACGCGCTGGTCGCCCTGTTCGAGGTGTTCTGGGCGCGTAGTGTCCCCGTTCAGCTCACCTCGCCGGCCGCGCAGGAACTGTCGGAGGAGGAGGCCCGGCTCCTCACGCTGCTGGCCTCAGGGGTCACCGACAAGGCGGCCGGTCGCGTGCTCGGCTGGAGTGAGCGCACGGTGCAGCGTCACGTCACCCGGCTCATGCAGCGCGTCGGTGCCCGCACCCGCTTCCAGATCGCCATGGAGGCGACCCGCCGCGGCTGGATCTGACCCGCGCGTCCGGCCGGACGGCCTTCGCCCGTCCGCGAGCCCGGATCGGTCCGGGGCCGGACGTGGCGAACCCCCGCGATTTCATCTGCGCAGGGATTGCTGAAGACAACTTTCAGACATAGGTTCGCGATCGATCCGTCCGATCCCCGCCCACCCCCCGCACCCCTTTCCCGAGAGGTGATCATGCCTGAATCCGGCGGGCCGGCCTGGCCGGCGACCACCCGATCCGCGATCTTCTGCCTGGTGGCCGCCGCCCTCGCGGCGGCATTGCTTCCCCCGGCGGCCTCGGCACAGGGCGCCCACATCCTGGCCCTGTCCCACAAGAGCCCGTTCAACTGCGGCAAGACCTTCTCCGCCAACAACTGGTCCCCCGGCCACAGCCCGTCCGGCGCCATCGACTGGCAGGACTACGGCGGCGACGACATCAACGGCGAGACCGTGCGCGCCACCGCGGCGGGCACCGCGTACTTCAACGACGCGGGAAGCACGAGCTACGGCAAATGGGTGGAGGTGCGGCACGGTGACGGCACCAGCACTCGCTACGCCCACCTTTCCACCATGGTCAAGGCGGCCGGCGGCTCCCTGAGCGTCGGCCAGGGCACCATCATCGGGACCGTCGGCTCGACGGGCGGCTCCACCGCTCCGCACCTGCACTACGAACAGCGGACCGCCACCGGTGCCGTGGACACCAGCCCGACCGTGGAGGGCGTGACCGTTTCCCTGGGGCAGAAGAAGGCCGTCACCAGCACCAACTCCTGCGGCGGCGGCAATCCCTACACCCCCGAGGAGGTCTGCGGCGGCGGATACGCCGTCATCGACTCGGCCGCGCTCACCGGCGGCCGGACCTACCTCCTCTACGACTCCGGCAATGGCGGCAACTGCGTCGTGACGCTGAAGACGGCGAACCTCGGCACGCCGTCACCGGTGTCGGCCTTCCTGGAGCCGCAGGGGGCGAGCAGGACGACCGACTCCGGGTCTTACGGCTACTACGCCGGGCCGGTCAGGCGAGCCGCGGCCGGCCAGTGCGTCAGATGGGGCGGCTCGGTCGGCACCAGCTCCTACACCAGCCCCTTCGAGCACTGCGGATGAGGGTCCGGGGGTGGATCCGCCGGGATCCACCCCCGGTGCCCGTCACCGGTCAGGCGGTGGTGCAGGTCGCGCCGTTGAGGGTGAAGGAGGAGGGTTTGCCGGCGTTGCCGGTGTGGTTGGCCTGGAAGCCGATGTCGAGGGAGGCTCCGGGCGCCAGGGTGCCGTTGTAGCTCATGTTCCTGGCGGTGACCTGTCCGCTTGCGGGGCTGTAGGTGGCGTTCCAGCCGGAGGTGATGGTCTGGCCGGCGGGCAGGGTGAAGGCCAGGGACCAGCCGTTGACGGCGGCGGAGCCGGTGTTGGTGATGGTGAGGTTCTCGGTCAGCCCGGTGTTCCAGGCGTTGACCGTCGCGGTGACCCGGCAGGCGCCCGGCCCGCCCGGCGAGGGGGAGGGAGAAGGCGAGGGCGAGGGGGACGGAGACGGGCTCGGCGACGGGGACGGTGACGGCGACGGGTCGGTCGAGCCGAACTGGGTGAAGAACTTCCAGACTTCGCCGGGGACCCAGGTGAGGGAGCCGCTGTCGCCGGTGCCGCCGTCGCGGGGTGCGGCGATGTGGCCTTCGTCGAAGGCGGCCCAGACGACCGGGTAGCCGGAGCGGCATCCGGAGTAGGTGGTGACGCGGTGGGTGAGGCTGCCCTGGGTGGGTTCGGGGGGGTTCTGGGCGGTGCAGCCGTTGTTGCGGACGAAGCGGTCGCGCATGGAGCGTCCGCCGGAGATGTTCAGGACGCCGTCGCGGATGCCGTGGATGCCCATGTAGGCGATGGGCTGGGTGCCGCCGCTGCAGCCGCTGAGGACGCCGCCGGACTGGACGGCGA
>NZ_BMNT01000069.1 GCF_014646695.1 Sphaerisporangium melleum | reverse complement strand
GAGAAGAACGCCGAGTATGACCGGCTGATCGCCACCTGCTCGGTGCGCTACGTGCCGATGCCGTGGATGTGGCAGGTTCGCGATGGCGGGACGATCACCGCTCCGCTGACCGGGTGGATGCGCGGAGTCGCGTTCGCGCATCTCACGCTGGGCGACGACGGTACGGCGCGCGGGCGCTTCCTCGAAGAGGACATCTACTTCATGACCGCCCGCCCCCACGGCCCGCCTCCCGTGGCCTCTCCGTACCTCGCGGGCGGGGAAGTGCGGGAGAGCCGGGTGGACCCGCGCGTCCTGGACGACCCGGCCGGGCTGTTCGTAGCGCAACTCGGCGCGCCGTCGGCGGTTCGACTGGGCGGTGGTGACGAGGTCATCCTGTGGGATGTGGCCACTGGTTCGCAGGCCGTCACCCGGCCCGACCCGGCTGGTGGGTGGACGGTCCGCCAGCGCGGGCCACTGCGGCTGTGGGACGCGGTCGAGCACGCCGTGCTGGCCTGGCAGAACGCGGGCTCCCCGCACCAGTCCGCGTACGGGCTCACCATCACCGCAGGTCGTCAGTACGTCTGGCTGGGCGAACCCGACGGGCCGAGCTGGGACCTGCCCGTCTGAGCGAGGTGCACAGTGTCGACGGCGCCGGAGTGGGCGAGCGGCAGGGCTTGACCTTTCCGGTCATCTGCGTCGGCCCGAGCAGGGGATGTGGCGAGCAGCAGGCGACCGGCATCGGCGGTAGAACTCGCATGACGTCGTAACACCGGTCGCATTGGTGCGTGCTGAGTGCCGGCAAGAAACCTTTGGTCTTGCGTGGCTTTCGTCGGTTCACTCGGAAGTTCGGCCTCATGTGAGGCTTTCTTTCGCTGGGGCCGGAGGTTAGTGTCTGGATCAAGACCCGGACATCTGTGACATATAGCCACGTCCCTCTCAGTTCGCCCCCACCCCCCACATCTCACAGCGAGGTGAACTTTGTCTGTGCTGCCCTCGTCTTGCCGGAGCGCTCAACAACGCCTGATCACGCTGGACCTCGCCGGCACGCCGGCCGGCCCCGCCCCGGACGGAGCCGTACCCCACGCGTCCACCGCGACCGGATCAAGGAGGACCATGTGAGATCGCGACGGCAAAGCTCGCGCCACAGGCTGATCCGGAAGGGCAGAGGTGTCGCGGGCCTGGCCCTGGGTGCGCTTCTCCTGGTCTCGTTGGCGGCGACGCCCTCGCAGGCCGCCGAGGAGGAGCTCAACGAGGGTCTGGTGCACCACTTCGCCCTCGACGAGACCAGCGGGACGACGCTGGTCAACTCGGGTAGCGCGGGCTCGGCGGCGAACGCCACCCTCGTGAATCCGGCGAAGGCGACCTTGACCGGCGATGGAGTCAGGTTCAACCCGGACTCCTACGAGAGCGCCCTCGAGGGTGCGTACGTGAAGCTGCCGAACGACATCACCGCCGGCATGTCGAACCTCACCGTCGACTACGACGTGTGGATCGACCCGGCGAACGTCGGCGAGCACCAGATGTGGGGCTTCGGCGCGAAGTCCGGCTCGTGCGACCTCGACACCGGCGCCCAGGGCTCGATCTTCGCGTCGAACACCCAGCGGTTCCGTATCGGGGTCGGTTCGGCGAACCTCCAGCAGAACCGGGTCCGCATGCTCGAGGGAGCGTGGACGCACGTCACCTACACCCAGACGCTGAACGCGAACGGTACGAGCTGGACCGGCCGGCTCTACCTCGACGGTGTGCTGCACGCGACGTCGGCGAACCTGACCACGCCGCCGTCGGTGAACGCCGCGGGGACCAACTGCAACTTCCTCGCCCGCTCCCAGACGTCGGGCCACTACTCGTTCCGCGGGACGCTCCGGGACTTCCGGGTCTACGACCGGGCGGTGAGCGTTGACGAGACGCTCGCCCTGGCGAAGAAGACCGTCTCCGATGGCGTTCACGCCGACGCCGCCGCCATCGACCTCGGCCTGACCAGCGCGATCGTACGCGACATCGTGCTGCCCAAGGTGGGCTCCGTGGCGGGCTCGGCCATCACGTGGACGAGTTCGGACCCGTCGGTCGTCGCGGTCTCCACCCCGCCGGCCGTCGCCAGCGCACGCAAGGTCGCGGTGACCGGCAAGATCACCCGGCCCGCGCAGGGGCAGCCGGACGCGATGGCCACGCTCACGGCGACCGTCCGCAAGGGCGCCGGGGAGGTCACCACACGGGAGATCCCCATTGTGGTGAAGGCCGAGTTCGACGACGCGCAGGCGGTCGACCGGGACACGTTCGACCTGGCCCTGTACGCCACCGGCGACGTGCGTGGAAACATCGACCTTCC
Organism: Sphaerisporangium melleum; assembly: GCF_014646695.1. Classification (GTDB taxonomy): domain Bacteria; phylum Actinomycetota; class Actinomycetes; order Streptosporangiales; family Streptosporangiaceae; genus Sphaerisporangium; species Sphaerisporangium melleum. Next base: position 25,321 of record NZ_BMNT01000069.1, on the reverse strand, counting down.
CGCCGGCGGCGAGTTCGGCTCCACGATCACCTGGAAGTCGACCACCGACCTCGTCACCCCGGCGGGCAAGGTGACCCGCCCGGCGTTCGGCCGTCCGGATGTCACCGCCACCCTGACGGCGACCATCACCAGGGGGTCGGCCTCGAAGACGAAGTCGTTCCCGGTGACCATCACCGCCAAGCCCCGTTCCGAGGAGTACGAGCGGTACTTCATGGGGTACTTCAAGGGCGAGGGGATCGCCGACGGCGAGCAGATCATGTTCGCGACGTCCAACGGGAACACCGCTCTGGACTGGACCGGGCTGACCGGCGGCCGGCCTTCGCTGATCTCCCAGCTGGGCGACCAGGGCCTTCGTGACCCGCACATCGTCCGCTCACCCGACGGCGACACGTTCTACATGATCGCGACCGACCTGAACTGGTACGACCAGGGCGGATACGCCATCAACGACACCCAGTACATCGAGGTGTTCGAGTCGCACGACCTGGTGAACTGGACTCCTCAGCGGCACGTGAAGGTCGCGCCCGACAACGCGGGCAACGCCTTCGCACCCGAGTCGCTGTGGGTCGAGGAGATCGGCGCCTACGCCGTGTTCTGGGCGCAGTCGCTGTGGAACGACCCCGTGAACCGCACCGGTCAGGGGAACGCGCAGATGTGGTACACCACGACGCGCGACTTCCAGACGTTCTCCGCTCCCAAGGTCTGGCAGAACCCGGCCCCGCTGTCGCGGATCGACACGACCGCGATCCGGGTCGGTGACCAGTACTACCGCGTGACCAAGAACGAGGCCGGCAACCAGGGCTCGGACATCTTCTCGGAGAAGCACACCGACTTCCTGGACAGCAATATCAACAACTGGACGTTGCTCGCCCCGGCCCTGGGGCGCACGACGTGGGTCGCCAACCAGGGGTACGAGGGGCCGGTCGTCTTCAAGGCCAACCCCGGCGACACCGCCTGCCCCGGCCAGTTCTACCTCTGGGGCGACCGGTACACCAACGGTGGGGGATACCAGGCCGCGTGCCACGAGAACATCGAGGCGCCGACCTGGAACGCCAAGGCGCTCACGATGACCAACGCGGGCGTCGTCCGGCCGCGTCACGGCACCGTGATCCCGATCACCCTCCGCGAGTGGAACGACATCCGCGGGATCCCGAACAGCGACGTCACGACCACCACCAAGGTGGCCGTCGAGCCGTACGCGAGCGGGGCCCAGACGACCACGGCCACCGCCACGGTCGAGGCGGCCGACGGGTTCGAGACCGGCGGACAGGTGCGGTTCAGCGTCGGCTCGTGGTCGAAGCTCGCCTACCTGGACGACGGCGCGGCCACGGTCACGCTGCCGGCGGGTCTGCCCGCGGGTACCCGGACGGTCAAGGCCGAGTACCTCGGCTTCGACCACCTGAAGGCGTCGGAGGGCACGGTGTCGTTCGAGGTGCCCTCCGGCCCGAACGCCGTCAAGGTCCACGCGAAGGCCGCGCCGGCGTCGGTCGTCCGCGGAGACACGTTCCGGCTCAACGTGACCGTCGAGCCGGCGCGCGGGCCGAAGCACAACGCTCCGACCCCGACCGGCGAGGTCACCGTCACGTTCGGCGGCACCGTGCAGGTCGTGCCACTGGTGGACGGCAAGGCCGTCGTCACGCTGCGGACCGCCGATCTGCGGCGCGGGAAGTACACGGTCCACGTCGCCTACTCCGGCAACCCGACCTACCGGCCGCACGCCGCCGACTACCAGAAGCTGACGGTACGGTAGCCGACCGGCGAGCCGCCGCGACCGCCGGCGGCTCGCCGGCGCGGGCCAGGTCACGTACGGGAGCGGGCGATGATGACCGGTGTGTGGGGATGGGACCTGCTGATCGGGATCGCGGTCGCGCTATTGGTGACCTGGCTGGTGCTGATCGTGGCCCTGGCGGTCGCGCGGCCGCGGGGAGGTCTGCTGCGGGAGGCGTTGCGGCTGCTGCCCGACGTGCTCCGCCTGGTGCGCCGCCTGGCCGCCGACCGTGACCTGCCCCGCGGGGTACGCGTCAGGCTGGCGCTGCTGACGGCGTACCTGGCGTTCCCGATCGATGTGGTGCCGGACTTCATCCCCGTGCTCGGGTACGCCGACGACGCCATCGTGGTCACCGTGGTGCTGCGCTCGGTGGTACGGCGGGCCGGTCTGCAAGCGGTACGCCGGCACTGGCCCGGGACGGACGACGGTTTCGCCGTCCTGGCGCGTCTGACCGGCCTGGACAAAGCATGATGCGGCGTTCAGGCCGGTACCACCCGCAGGCCGTGGTCCCGCTCAGGCGGCCGGGGTCGCTTCGCTCTGGTCCTCCGGCGCCGTGTCCGTGGCGGCGGCGTCGGGGTGGGCGGCGATGAACTTCTCGATGAGCTCGTCGGGGAGTTTGCCGCGGGCGGGGACGTCAAGGCCCTGCTCGCGGGCCCATTCGCGGACGTCGGTGAGGGTGTGGCCCTGCAGGCGGGGGGAGGTGTCGGCGGCCTTCTTCGCGCGGGTGGCCTGCTTCACCTCGCGGGAGCTTTCGAGGACCTGCTCGATGAACGCGAGGGCCTCGCTCAGCCGCTGCTGGTTGGCCTCGGACAGGTCGATGGCGAAGGTCCGGTTCAGCAGCGGGAACTCCCGTCTCGCCACGTCATCGCCCTCGGAGTGGTCGAGGTCGTCAACCAGTATCACCTTCTGCGCCACGTGCGGCCCTTTCCGGATGGATCATCTGCTGTCTGCCTGGACCGTGGCATCATACTGGTGTTCGAGAAAAGATCGTGCGATCGACCCGCCAAGAAGGAGGTCGCGGTCGCGATCGTAGGTCTCTCGCCACATGCTGCCAGGAAGGCGGCTCACTGCAGTCGACGCCGTGCTGAGACTGCACCTCGTTCTTGGTCGAACCCAGCCGGTCCCCGGTGGCTCCCGTCAGGAAGCAGGGGCTTGGGCGGGTGGGAGGAGGTTGTGGGCGAGTTGGGCGGCGGTCCAGGTCTCCCATTGGGTGGTGGTCCAGCCGCACTCGCGGGTGAGGACGAGGAAGAGGTCGGGCGACAGTAGTCCGACGGTGATGTCCGTGGCCTGCCGCTCGGTGAGATCGGGGCGCAGGGTGCCCGACTCGGCCATGATCTGGACGAACGTGCCGTGGGCGATGCGCCGTTCCTCGCTGTTGCGCGTCCACTGCGCCTCCATCTCGGCGTCGCCCCTGGCGGAGTGGACCACGGCGAGGACGGGGGCGACGCGGTCCAGGATGGTGGCGCTGGCCTCGACCCAGCGCCGGATGAGGACGGCGGGGTCGTTCGCCCGCTTCAGTTCGGCGAACCAGGGCCGGTCGAGCAGCGCCACGGGCTCGTCATCACCGGCGGAGGCGACGTCGATCACCTGCTTGAGCAGCCCGCTCTTGGTGCCGTAGTGGAAGTAGACGGTCGGCACGGAGACGTCGGCGGCGTCGGCGACATCCTGGAACGTGGTCCCCGCGTAGCCCTTGGCGACGAACAGCTTGTGGGCGGCATCGATGATGCGTCGTCTGGTCTGGACAGACCTGCGATTCCTCCCCTTGACCTCCGCCACTTTATTAGAGTACCACTTTAAAGTATGACTATAAATTCATGGCTTCGCCCTGCACCGGCGCGGAGGTGACGGATGGCTGCGTTAGGCGGCTTCCACCACGTCAAACTGCCCGTCTCCGACGTACGCAAGAGCGTGGAGTGGTACGGGCGGGTGCTCGGTCTCGAAGTGGCGATCGAGTTCGTGGAGTCGGGCGTGCTGCGTGGCGTTGCGCTGCGCGACCCGGCCGAGAGCCTCATGCTCGCGCTGCGGGAGGAGCCGGGGCGCGCGGCGGGGCTTGCCGGGTTCGATCCGGTGGCGCTGGCCGTGCCGACCCTCGACGAGCTGACGGCATGGGCCCGCCACCTGGACGAGGTGGGCCAGCCGCACACCGGCGTCGCCGAAGGCAGCATCGGCTGGCTGATCGGCGGCATCACCGACCCCGACGGCATCGAGATCCGGCTCTACACCATCGAGAAGAAGACTCCTGGAGCCCCGGCATGAGCGCTCTCCACCTGCCTCCCGGCGAAGGCGCCACCCATCTGTTCCTCGGTACGACCATGACGGTCAAGGCCGGCGGCTCCGACACCGGGAACGCGCTCAGCCTCATCGAACAGGTCTGCCCGCCGGGCTTCGCCACGCCGCTCCACGTGCACCACCAGGACGATGAGGCGTTCTACGTGCTGTCCGGCACCATCGAGCTGCACTGCGGCGAGCGCATATGGCAGGACGGGCCGGGAGCGTTCGTACTGCTGCCCCGCGAGTCGCCGCACGCGTTCGTCAACCGCGGGGAGGAGCCGCTGCGTCTGCTCCAGCTCACCTGGCCGAGCGGCTTCGAACACTTCGCCGCCGAGGTCGCCGCTCTCCCTCCCGGACCTCCCGACCCGGCCGTCCTGGCCGAGATCGCGGCCCGCCAGGGCTACGAGATCCTCGGCCCACCGCCCGCGTGACCGCGTCTCCGGCGGCCGGCGATCAGCGAGTGTCGCCGGTGCGCCGGGTGGATGGCTGCGGGCTCTGGACAAGTTGATCAACCGGGTGACAGTCTTGCCGGTTGTGCGAGCGAAGATCCTTATGATGGCCGTTTGTAGTGGGTTGGTGGCTTTGGGGGGTTCCGCGGTGGCGGACGCCGCCGCGGGGCGGAGTGTGGGCCCAGGCTTCCAGTTGCCCTTCCCGTGCGGGGAGACCTGGGTGGGCAGCAGTGGCAGCTTCGCCCACACGGGGAACGAGATCGACTTCAACGGCAGTGCGAACGACGGCAACAAGGACCTGGGGCGGACCGTCGTGGCCGCGGCGGCCGGCACCGTCGTCACCTCGGCGTACCAGACGAGCAACGGCTTCGGGAACCTGGTCAAGATCCGGCACTCGGACGGCAGCACGACCCTGTACGCGCACCTGAACGCCCGGTCGGTCGGCCAGGGCGCCTCGGTGAAGCAGGGGCAGAAGATCGGCACGGTAGGCCACAGCTCGGCGAAGTACAACCTGGTGGCGCACCTGCACTACGAGCAGCGCTCGTCGTCCGGCAAGAACGTCAAGACGTCCTTCAACGGGGCGACCTTCAAGTACCCCGGGCAGAAGATCACGTCCAAGAACTGCGGCGGCGGCGCAGCCCCGCCGAAATCCACCTCCGCCAACCCCTACACCGCGGCGAAGGTCTGTGGCGCGGGATTCGGCCAGGTCGACTCGGCGCCGCTCGGCTCGCAGGGCCGGGTGTACCTGATGTACTCCTCGGCGACCGGGCAGAACTGCGTCGCGACCGTGCGCAACAGCGTCAGCGGCACGGTCGCCGCCAGCGCCTACCTGGAGGTCCGGGGCAAGGCCCGGCAGACCGACTCCGGCAAATTCCAGTACTACGCGGGCCCGGTGCGCGCCAAGGCCGTCCGCACCTGCGTGAAGTGGGGCGGCTCGATCGGCTCCGCCAGGTACGACAGCCCGTTCGAGCACTGCGGCTGAGCGGGATTCCCACCCGGCCGGTGCGGAACCCGAGCGGGTTCCGCGCCGGCCGGGCCGTGAGTCTCCGTTCCAGGGGCGGCCATCGGTGGGCTTCGCCGCCGCTGGTCGACGGGAACGCGGTTGTGGCCGGGCCGGTGGCGTCGGGCGGACCGGGGCCGGTGTGGCGTCAGCGCAGGTCCTGGAAGAACGTGCGGACGTCCTCGGCGAACAGGTCGGGCACTTCCAGGGCGGCGAAGTGGCCGCCGCGGTCGAACTCGCTCCAGTGCGCGATGGGGGACGACAGTTCGGCCAGGGGCCGGATGGCCTGGATGATGTCGTGGGCGAAGACGGCGACGCCCAGCGGAGCCGGCCCGGGCGAGGGACGGCTGGACATGCTCTCGCGGATGAACCGCGCCGCCGAGGCCGTGGTGGCGGTGAACCAGTAGATCGCGACATCCGTCAGGATGCGGTCGGTGCTGATCTTGGATGCCGGGTCGGCCCATTCGGTGAACTTCTCGGCGATCCACGCGAGCTGCCCGGTGGGTGAGTCGTTCAGCGCGTACGACACGGTCTGCGGCCGGGCGGCGTAGAGCAGCTGGTGGGGGTGCCGGTTGACCATGAGCTGCCTGATCCGTGCCAGGCGGGCCTGGTCCTGCTCGGACAGCTCGGCTTCGCCGGTCCAGCCGGGCGGCGGGGGCGTGGGCAGGTAGTTGACGTGCACGCCGACGACGTTCTCCGGGGCGATGGCGGCCAGGGCGCGGGAGATCCCGGCGCCCCAGTCGCCGCCCTGGGCGCCGTACCGCCGGTAGCCGAGCCGGTGCATCAGCTCGGCCCACGCGCGGGCGACGCGCTCGACGCCCCAGCCGCGTTCCCGGGCGGGGCCGGAGAAGCCGAAGCCGGGGATCGACGGGATGACCAGGTGGAAGTGCTCGGACAGCGGGCCGATCACGTCGAGGAACTCCACGATCGAGCCGGGCCAGCCGTGGGTGAGGATCAGCGGCAGCGCGTCGGGGTCGGCGGAGCGCACGTGCAGGAAGTGGACGTTCTGCCCGTCGATCTCGGTGGTGAACTGCGGGTGCCGGTTGAGTTCGGCCTCGTGCTCGCGCCAGTCGTACGACGTCCGCCAGTACTCGGCCAGTTCGCGCACCTGTTGCAGGGGGATGCCGTAGTCCCGGCCGGCGTCGGGCAGTTCGTCCGGCCAGCGGGTGCGTGCCAGCCGGTCGGCCAGGTCGTCGAGGTCGGCCTGGGGGACGGCGATACGGAACGGCTTGATCGTGGTCATCGGGGAGGCTTCTTTCTGTTGGACCATCTAACGTTCGCGGGACAAACGTTAGCACGACCAACGATTCATGTCATTAGTCTCCCTAACGACTAGGCTGGGCGCATGGAGACTCCGGCTCAGGACCCCTCGCACGCCGCCCTGCTGGGCATGCCGAGCTGGCTGATCAGTCAGACCGCCGTGCACGCCGGGCGGCTGGTGAACGAAGGCTTCGCGGCGGTCGACGCCCGGGGCTACCACTACCGCCTGCTCGCGACGCTGAAGGAGTCAGGTCCCGCCAGCCAGGCCGATCTCGGCCGCCGCAGCGGGATCCACTTCAGCGACATGGTCGCCACGGTCAACGAGCTCGCCGAGCGGGAGCTCGTCACCCGCGCCCCCGACCCGGCCGACCGGCGGCGCAACGTCATCACCATCACCGAGGCAGGGCGGGAGCAGCTCGGACGGCTGGAGAGGCAACTGGCCAAAGTGCAGGACGAGCTGCTCGCGCCGCTCTCGCCCGACGAACGCGACCAGCTGACCGGCCTGCTGCTCCGCGTGCTGACCCACCACATCCGCAGGCCGGCCTGACCCCCGCTGGGACGGGCTCCGCCCGCCGGTGTCATTCGGCGGGGCCCTCGCTCAGGACGAGATTGCGGTAGGCGGAAGGCGGCATGCCGTAGGTGGACTGGAAGGCCCGGGTGAAGTGCGGGGCCGAGAGGAAACCCCACCGGGTGGCGACGAGGTGGACGGGCCGGTCGCGCAGCGACGGGTCGGCCAGCTCCCGCCGGCACCGCTCCAGGCGCTGCGCGCGGATCCACCCGGCCACGGTGGCCTTCTCGTTCTCGAACAGCCGGTGCAACTGGCGCAGCGAGATGCCGTGCGCGGTGGCGATCGCGCCGGGGGACAGGTCGGGGTCGGCCAGGTGGTGCTGGATGAACGCGTGGACGCGCAGCAGCAGCGTACGCCGGTGGGGTTCGGCGGGCGGGGCGGCGTGCGAGTCCAGGTGGGTCGTGAGCAGCAGGGTGACCAGGTCGATCAGACTCGTGCCGAGCCGGGCCAGGGTGGCGGTGCTGAAGTCGCCGTCGCAGGTGGTGAGCCGGGTCAGGAAGTCCCGCAGCAGCCCGCCGACGCCCTCGCGGGCCGGCAGGGTGGTCGCGGTCAGCGCTTCGATCTTGCGGGGCGGGACGGGCAGCAGCCGGCGCGGGAACTCGACCATGAAGCCCCGGGTCTCGGTGGCCGAGAGCGTCGCCACCCGGTAGGGCCGCGACGTGCCGTACAGGGTCAGCTCATACGGGCGCAGCTCCGTGGATCTGCGGTCCTGGGTCACCGTGGCGCCGCCCTGCACGGGGAGCACGAGTTGCATCATCTCCGGGTCGGACCGGCGGATCATCTTCGGGGTGCGCTGCAGCCCGCACGTGGAGGTGACGGCGAGCGAGGTGGCCCGGACGGCGCCGAGCGACATGACCCGCGAGCGCAGGGAGAACCCCGCGGGGTCGGTACTGGTGATCTCCACCTCACCGACGACGCGCGACATCTCCCCCCGTAACAGCTCGAAGCGCTCGTCCACCGGCAGATGATCGATCTGGTAGGTCTCCACGTCCTCACTCCCTTGCTCGCACCAGGCTTGCGGTGGGCGGAGGGCCGGTCACGGTGAACGGGGAGGACGAGGCGACGCCGGAAGTACGGTCGCGGCGCTGGATGGCCGAGACCGGCCGGTGCCGTCTCGTAGGTGCATGGATCGTCGCCCCGTTCGGCGCTCACCCGTGCGGTCCCCTTGCACGGGCGGCCCGGCTGCGTGTCACCACCAGCGGGCCCCGGCCGGTCGGCACCCCTCGATCCGGTGGGGTGTCGAAAGGAGTCTGCGACGACGGGCGGACGGACGGCAAGAGGACGGGTGCCGATTGGGACGATGGGACGGCGTCCCAGCGCCGGCCTGCGGGTATGTCCGGGAGATGGGATGCCGGGGGATGTCAGGAGGCCCCCGGCGCGACCGCTTCCCGCATCACTCGAAGGCGTCGCCGACCGCGTAGGTGACCAGGGTGGTCAGGACGTCCCTGACCGAGTTCCGGTCCCGGACGTCGCACAGCAGGATCGGGGCGACCCCGTCCAGCCCGAGCGCCCGGCGGATCTTCACCGGGTCGTGGCGGCGGGCCCCGTCGAAGCAGTTGACCGCCACCACGAACGGCAGCCCGCGCTGCTCGAAGTAGTCCACGGCCGGGAAGCAGTCCTGCAGCCGCCGGGTGTCGGCGATCACCACGGCGCCGAGCGCGCCGAGGGCGAGCTCGTCCCACATGAACCAGAACCGGTCCTGGCCGGGGGTGCCGAACAGGTAGAGCCACAGCCCTTCGCGGACGGTGATCCGGCCGAAGTCCAGCGCCACCGTCGTGGTGCTCTTGGACTCCACGCCCGAGACGTCGTCCACGCCCACGCTGCGCTCGCTGAGCAGCTCCTCGGTGTGCAGAGGACGGATCTCGCTGATCGTGCCGACCAGGGTCGTCTTACCGACCCCGAAACCGCCGGCGATGAGGATCTTGAGTGCCATCGCCGGGGCGGCGCCGGTGGCCGCGGACCGATCAGAGGCTGCGTAGCGCATGCAGCACTTCCCTGTAGATGCGTTCGTCGATCGCCTGCGCGGCAGGCTTGGGTCGTTCGATGGTCACAAGGCCCTCGCGCCGCAGGTCGCCCAGGATCACCCGGGTGATGTTGATCGGCAGTCGCAGTTGCGCGGCGACGTCCGCGACCGGCGTGGGGATGCGGCACGTCCGCAGGACGGCCGTGTACTCAGGGGTCAGGTCCGCCTGCTCGAAGGTCGTGCCGACGGTCGTGACGATGGCCACCAGGTTGAAGGACTCACCCGGGGGTCGTGCACGGCCGCCGGTCAGCCCGAAGAGCCTGACCAGCGGCCCGGGATCCTCACCCGTCACGATCTTGAACCGTTCCAGGTGGGTGCCGGGGCGGCCCCCCTCGGCAGCGCGGACAGGTGCTCGCCGACCCGCTTGACCAGCAGGGCCATCTCGTAGGTCACCATGCCCAGCTCGGCGTCGCCGGCGGCGATCACGGCCAGCCGGGCGCCCTGCCCGGCCGCGGTCACGAACAGGAAACCGTCCTCCATCTCGATGATGGTCTGCCGGACGCCGCCGAGCCCGAAGTGGCGTCCCGCGCCGAGGGCGAGGCTGTGGCTGCCGGCGGAGATGGCGGACAGGTGCTCGGAGTCCTCCCTGGTCAGGCTGCGCGAGCCGCCCATGGCGAGACCGTCGGCGGACAGCACGATGGCGTGCCGGATGCCGGGGACGCGCTGGGTCAGATCGTCGAGCAGCCAACTCAGTTCAGGTCTGGTATCGGGCATCGGAATGGCCCTCCTTTCAGTTGCGCGTCTACTACTTCTGCTCGGCCTCGCCGCGGCCCTGCTGCCAGCCGCGTTGCATGGAGGACATGATGGTGAACAGCTCTTCGGGGGAGCGGGTGCTGATCTCCCGCCGTTCCGCCGCCCGTGACCGCCGTAGCTGGGGGGCCATGTTCGCCTGCCGCACCCGCACCGGCAGCCCGTCCACGTCGTCCTCTTCGGTGCTCGGCCTGAACGAGGGGTTCGGCCGGCCCGTGACGCCCGCGGAGCTCGCGGAGCTCGCGGGACCCGGCGCGGCGGGAGAGGCCGTGACCGGGGGCTGAACAGGCTGAACAGGCTGAACGGGCTGAGCGGACGACGGCGCCGGGGGAGCCGGGGCCGGAGCGGGGCCGGGAGTCGGGCGGGGGACCGCCAGGAACCAGTCGGACGGCGTCCTCCGGGTCGGGCCGGTCGGCTGTACGGGCACCTCGGGAATGACGTGCCCGCCGGAGGAGGCGCCGGCCTCGTCCGGAGCGCCGTTCCGGGGCGGGGCGCCGTTCACGCCCGGGCCGCCGTTCCCGTTGGCCGGCGCGGGCGCGCCGGAGGCGTCCGGAGCCGAGAGGGCGCGCGGCGCCGAGGGGGACGACGTCGTGAGCGCGCGCACCTGCCGGGCGACCGTGGCCGGGACGTCGGTGGAGCCGGTGGCGTCCCAGGTGGCCGTGTCGGTGAGGTCGGGCCCGGCGGCGCCCTTCTGCCCGTCCGGGGTGGCCAGCAGGGTGGTGGGCAGCAGGACGATGGCCGTGGTCCCGTCGTACGGGGAGCGCCGCAGCGAGACCTTGATGCCGTGCCGGGACGCGAGCCGGGCGACGACGAACAGGCCGAGCCGGTCGCTCTCCACCAGGTCGAACTCCGGCGGGTCGGCGAGCTTGGCGTTGAGGTCGTCCAGGATGGCCTGGCTGAGCCCGAGCCCGCGGTCCTCGACCTCCAGGGCGAAGCCGTTGGCCGCGGTCATGCCCCGCACGTACACGGTGGTGTCCGGCGGCGAGAAGACACAGGCGTTCTCCACCAGCTCCGCGATCAGGTGGATCACGTCGGCGACCGCCACGCCGAGCAGCGGCGGGGCCTGCGGCATCGGCGGCACGACGACGCGGGTGTACTCCTCGACCTCCAGCACGGCGCTGCGCACCACGTCGAAGACCGACACCGGGTCACGCCAGCGGCGGGCCGGCGTCGAGTCGGACAGGATGACCAGGTTCTCCGCGTGCCTGCGCATGCGGGTGGTCAGGTGGTCGAGCCGGAACAGGTCCTCCAGGATGCCCGGCTCCTCGACCCGGCGCTCCATGATGTCGAGCAGCGTGAGCTGGCGGTGCAGCAGCGCCTGGTTGCGCCAGGCGAGGTTGAGGAACACCTGGCCGACGCCCTTGCGCAGCCGCGCCTGGTCGACCGCGGCCTCGACCGCGGTGCGCTGTACGGCCGAGAACGCCTCGACCACCCGTTCCACCTCGGCGGTGCCCGCCGACTCGAGCTCGGGGGCCTCGGTGGCCGGGTCCACGTCGTCGCCCTTGCGCAGCCGTTCCACCAGGCGCGGCAGCCGCCGCTCGGCCAGCTCGGCCGCCGACCGCTGCACCCGCTTCAGCTCGTTGATCAGGGAGAGGCCGAACCGGTAGGACAGCAGGATCGAGGCGATGACCGCCAGCAGTCCGATGCCCAGGATCAGCCCGATGCGCCAGTACGCCGCGACCTTGTCCGCCTGGCGCGCCTCCTCCGACCAGAACAGCTCGTTCTGGGTGTCACGGACGATGGTGCGCGACAGGATGTCGGCGTCGCTCTTCCACAGGTCGGCCTCCACCGGTGGCGAGCCGTTGGTGTCCCAGTTGAACAGCCGGTCCTCCACCTCGACCAGCCGCTTGTACGGGATGCTGGCGACGAGGTTCTCGTACTGGTCGCGCAGGTCGGGGCCGACGTCGCGGCCGGCGTTCGCCATGGCGATGCGCCGGCCGGTCATGGCGGCGACGAACGCGGCACGGTCGGTCGGAGACATGCTGCGCCGCACGAGCGTGCTGGTGAGGATGGCGTTCTCCCGGCCGAGGTACTCGGCCGTGGCGCTGTAGGCCGTCATGCCGCGCACGGCCCGGTAGGACGACACGCTGCTCAGCGCGTCCCCCTCGTTGAGCTGCCGGTTGGCGTCGTCGATCAGCCGGTTGTACGCCTCGGTGATCCGCAGCGGCGGGGAGAGCGTGCCGCGGTCGGCGGCCTGGCGGAGCGTCTGGAGCGAGTCCATGGCCGACAGCAGGGTGCGCACCTGGGTGGGGGTGTCGTCGTCCTGGTTCTGCTGGCCGACCGAACCGATCACCTCGCGCAGCCGTTCGACCCGGTCGTCGGTCAGTTGCCGCTGCTGCGCGAGAGTCCGGTCGACGGCGGTGCCGCGGCGCGCCTGGGCGGAGGCCAGGCGTTCCCGCTGCAGTTCGTAGACCAGTTGGAGCACCGGTGCGCCGATGGCCTGCCAGCGGTCCTGGGTGCGGGAGATGTCGGCGATCTCCTGGACGCTGCTGTACGCGATCACGCCCCACAGGGCGACCATGGAGACCAGGGGAAGCACGAGGATTCTCAGCAGCTTCGTGCGGATCGGTCGGGGCGAGCTCATCCTTTAGTCCAATTGCGTGTGCGGTGCGCGTGGGCGCGCCGCGGGCTGCCCCTTCCCCTGGTGCCTCCCACGGCTGATCGCCGATGACCGGCCCCACTATGCCCAGTGGGACATAGGTGCCTCAAGGTGACAATGAGAAGATTGCATATCGATGTGTGTCCAGACTGGCATGTTTCTCGCGCTCAGTTACCGATGTCGTGTGAGCACCACGAACCGTCACCGAACCGGATGTAGGGTGCAGCGTCAGGACCGTCCCGGCGGTTCTCTCATGTCCCGGAACCGCCGGCCGTACGGGCCCGGATCCGGCCGTCGAACCTCGGCGACCACCGGCCCGGGCGGCGGGCGGCGCACGAGCGCGGCGCGGTCGCCCCGCTGGTCGACGCCGACCTGACCAAGGCCGACGTGCGCGCGGCGATCGAACCGGCCGCCACCGGCGGAAAACCGGTTGGGATCGCGGGCGGGCCGCGTTACGCTGCCCTGGTGATCTACTTGATTCGGCTGCGCCGCGCCTGACCACGGCGCGACCGCACGGGGCCGCCCGCCCGACGGGAGCCCCGCTGATCCGTCCCCGCACCCGGCGGCCCTGACCGCGCCGCCGGCCCTCGTGCGACTTCGAGGTCACGCCCGATCCCGGCCGCCCTGCACGGGTACCGGATCGGCGATGCCACGAGGCGGGGGCCGTCCCTGTCGCGCCGTGGGACGACGCGCACCGGCCCGCTGAACGGCCGGATCTGTCGTCGTCCGTCCTTTCCCGGCAATCGCGAATCCGACAGGACGCCATCATGAACGCACGTCACCACATCCTCATGGTCGGGTGCACCGCGCCCAGCCACATCTACCCCTCCCTGGCCCTGATCAGGGAGCTCGTGTCCCGCGGCCACCGGGTCGGCTACGCGGTCGGGGAGGCCCTGGCCGGGCTGGTCGAGCCGACCGGGGCCGAGATCGTCCGCCACCCGTCGCTGCTGCCGCTGGGCGACGCCAAGTGGCCCGACGACCCCGGCACGGCCATGCGCGTCTTCCTCGACGAGGCCATCGCCGTACTGCCGCGGCTCACCGCCCGCTACGACGACGACCGGCCCGACCTGCTGCTGTACGACATCGGCGGCCTGGCCGCGCCCGTGCTCGCCGCGCGGTACGGCGTCCCGGCCCTGCAGCTCTCGCCCACCCTGGTCGCCTGGGACGGCTACGAGCAGGACATGGCCGAGACCATCGACGCCATCCACTCCTCACCCTCGGGCCGGAGTTACCACGCCGCCTACAACGCCTGGCTGCGGGAGAACGGCATCGACGCGGACGCCTGGGACTGGCTCGGGCACCCCGAGCACATCCTCGCGCTGATCCCGCGTGCCATGCAGCCTCAGGCCGACCGGGTGCCGGAGCAGGTCCGCTTCGTCGGGCCGTGCCTGGACCCCGTCCGGCTCGCCGACACCGGTTGGACGCCTCCTGGTGACGGCCGGCGCGTACTGCTCGTCTCGTTCGGCACCGCCTACACCGACCGGCCGGAGGTCTACCGGGCGTGCGTCGAGGCGTTCGCCGGATCCGACTGGCACGTGGTGCTCGCGGTCGGGCGGCACGTCGACCCGAGCGACCTCGGGCCGCTGCCCGCCCACGGGTTCGAGGTGCACCGCGTCGTCCCGCAGCTCGCGGTGCTGGCCGCGGCCTCGGCCTTCATCACCCACGCCGGGATGGGCGGCTGCGCCGAGGCGCTGTGGTTCGGCGTCCCCACCGTCGCCATCCCCCAGGCGGTCGACCAGTTCGGCAACGCCGCGCGCTTGGCGGAACTCGGCGTCGGCCGCCACCTGCCCACCGAGGAGGTCACCCCGGCCACGCTGCGCGAGGCGGTCGAATCCGTCGCCGGCTCCGCAGAGGTCGCCGCCCGCCTCGCCGCCGTCCGCGCCGAACTCCACGCCCAAGCCGGCATCCACCACGCCGCCAACGCCGTGGAGTCCTACCTTCCCTGAGCCCCCTACCACCCACCCGCCCGGCAGCACCTCCACGGCGCCGCCGGGCGCTCCGATTCCGCTGTGATGCCGGCGCGGTGGCACAGCGGTCGGTCAGAGCCGCGAGGCCGTTCGGACCAGTCCGGCCAGGGCGCGGGAGCGGCTGTGCGCGGGCCAGGCGATGTGGGTGGAGACCAGGGGGGCGTCGCTCAGCGGGACGGCGGCGTGCTCGTCCCATAGCCAGGTGCGGGCCGACTCAGGAAAGACCGTCATGGTGCGGCCGAGGGCGATCAGCTGGGCCAGTTGCGTCTGGTCGTGCACTTCGGGACCCGGGCCGGGCGGGTAGGTGCCGTGGCGGGCCCAGCGGGCGAGCGGAAGATCGGGAACGTCCGAGATCTCGGCCAGGGACAACATCTCGCGCGCGGCCAGGGGGTGCCTCGCCGGCAGGATCGCCACCTGTCTCTCCGTCATCAGTTCGACGCTCTCGAACCCGGCGAGGGAGTTGAACGGGGTATGCATGAGCGCCACGTCGGCTCGACCGTCGCGCAGCATCTCCTCCTGTTCGCACGTGCCGCTCGGCAGGACTTCGATCTCGGCGGCGCCGGGCTCGGCCGCGTAGGCGTCGAGGAGCTTGTCCAGCAGTTCGTGGAACGCGCCGGCCTTCACCGCCAGCACCAGGCGGTCGCGGTGATCACCCGGGCCGTCGGCGCCTCCGGCGCGGCGGGTGCGGCGGACGGCGGCGGTCGTCGCGTCGAGAGCCGCGCGGCCCTCCTGGAGCAGAACCTCGCCCGCGCCGGTCAGCGAGACGCCGCGGCGATCGCGATCCAGGAGAGTGACGCCGAGGCGGCGCTCGAGCTGCTGGATCGCCCGGGACAACGGGGGCTGGGCGATGCCGAGGCGTTCGGCGGCCCGGCCGAAGTGCAGCTCATCGGCGACCGCGATGAAGTACCGCAACTCGCGGGTCTCCAAGGTGTCCATGTCGTCAGCGTAGCCCGCTGTGATACCTCTCGGGTATCACACGGCACCGGATCGGTGTTGGCCGCCTCGCCCGTCCGCGAGCCAGGATCGGCGGCATGAGCACGAACGGACACGCTGTTCCCCTGCCCGGTGGCACCTGGTCCCTGGGTGACCTGACCGTCACCCGGTTCGGATACGGCGTCATGCAACTGGCCGGCCCCGGGGTCATGGGACCGCCCGCCGACCGCGACGGCGCGCTCGCCGTCCTGCGCAAGGCCGTCGACCTCGGCATCACCCACATCGACACCTCCGGCGCCTACGGCCCGCGCGTCACCAACGAGCTGATCCGCGAGGCGCTGCACCCCTACCCCGAATCGCTGCACATCGTGACCAAGGTCGGCGCGCGCCGCGACGAGCAGGGTGGCTGGCCCACCGCCCGGCGACCCGCGGATCTGCGCCGCGCCGTCCACGAGAACCTGGAAACCCTCGGCCTCGAACGGCTCGACGTGGTCAACCTCCGGCTCGGTGACGCTCAGGGACCGAAGCCCGGCTCGCTCGCCGAGGCGTTCGGCACCTTGGTCGAGCTCCGGCAACAGGGTCTGATCCGGCACCTCGGCCTTTCCAACGCCACCACGGAACAGGTCGCCGAAGCCCAGACGATCGCACCGATCGTGTGCGTGCAGAACATGTACAACCTCGCTCACCGGCACGATGATCGGCTGGTCGACGAACTCGCCGGCAAGGGGATTGCTTACGTCCCCTTCTTCCCGCTCGGCGGTTTCAGCCCGCTGCAGTCCTCGGCGCTGTCGGCCGTCGCCTCGCGGCTGGACACGACGCCGATGTCGGTCGCCCTGGCCTGGCTGCTGCGACGATCGCCGAACATCCTGCTCATCCCCGGTACCTCGTCGGTGGCGCACCTGGCCGAGAACGTCGCGGGCGCGGGAACGCGGCTCTCCGGCGACGACCTGGCCGACCTCGACAAGATCGCTACGAGCCGGAACCCCACTGGCTGACCCGAGGGCCCAGCTGCCGAGGCGGGCGCAGACAGCAGCTGACCTGGGTGAACACCAGGCCGACCGGCATTGGGGGCGCTATCGTCGCTCGCGCTGCGCACGCTTGTGGTCGTCATCCGGCGTTGCGCCTCATGACGAGGAAAGGAGCGCGGAAATCATGTCGGCCACCGAGTGCCATCCCTCTGATGCCCCCGACTATGCCGTGCCGCCTGGAGAGACCATTTATGAGTACCTTGACGAACTCGGTATGACCCAGCGGGAACTGGCCGTTCGGCTCGGCCTCACCGCGAAGCAGGTCAACCGTCTCCTGCGTGGGCTGGTCCCCTTGAGCCACGAAATAGCAGAGCGCTTGGAGCTGGTGACAGGTATGCCCGCCAGGCTCTGGAAGCGTCTGGAAGTGGACTATCAGTCCGCGCAACAGCGGTTGCGCGGAGAGGGAACCATGGGTGCTTGCACGTGACGAGTCCTTGCCGGCGACGCGAACACTCCCGTGGTGATCAGAAAGCTGTCAGGCGCGGCGGGAGCGCATGGCTTTGGTGATTTTGTGGGTGGGGCTGGTGAGGAGGTTCTGGTACTCCTCGGACTCCATGGGGACCAGGGCGACCCGGCCCTGGTCGTCGAAGGCCAGCCCGAAGCCGTGCTTCTTGGGGAGCGGGGAGGCGCGCAGGCACGCCTGGGGGCGGGAGAAGAACTCGTGGCGCAGCCGGGCGATCTCGTCCTCGGACGGGTCGGCGAGGTCCTGCCGGGCGAGCCAGGAGGTGAACAGCACGTCCTCGGAGGTGTGCACGTACGGCTCGCCGGCCAGCATCTCGTACTGCAGGACGGCCACGGTCTTCTTCCCGGCACGCGGGCGCGGGACCTCGCTCGCGGTCACCGGGCAGTCATCGGCCACCGCGATGAGGGTCTGGTAGTAGTTCACGTCCACGATAAGGAACCCCTGCCGCTCGGTCGCTTCCGCTCGGATGCGTACACGTGTTCGTATTCTATGCCCGGGCGGGCCGGCAGCCGGGTTTCCCCCTTGGTGCCGCTGCTCGAGGGGTGACGCCGGGTCGCGGGTGGGGGTGGCGGAGCGGCGGGAGTAGGTTGGGGAGGGAGATCTCCGCCGCGTGAGGTCCCTGGGAACGTGATCGGGAGGGCCGATGCTCGGGTTGCCCGACGAGGTCCGCGGCTGCCTGTTCGACATGGACGGCGTGCTGACGCGCACCGCCACCGTGCACGCCACGGCCTGGAAGACCATGTTCGACGCGTTCCTGCGCGACCGGGCCGAGCGCACCGGAGAGCCGTTCGTTCCGTTCGACCAGAAGGCCGACTACGACCGGTACGTGGACGGCAAGAAGCGGCTGGACGGCACCCGCGCCTTCCTGGCCTCGCGCGGCATCACCCTGCCCGAGGGGTCCGCGGACGACCCGCCGGGCGCGGCCACGCTGAACGGCCTGGGCAACCGCAAGAACGCGCTCGTCCAGCAGATCCTGGACCGGCAGGGCGTGGAGGTGTTCCCCGGCTCGGTGCGCTATCTGCACGCCGTCAGGGACGCGGGCCTGCGTACGGCCGTGGTGTCCTCCAGCGTGAACACCACCAGGGTGCTCGCGGCCGCCGGGCTGACCGGCCTGCTGGAGGCGCGGGTGGACGGCGAGGTGGCGCGGCGGCGCGGCCTCGCGGGCAAGCCGGCGCCGGACATGTACCTCGCCGGGGCCGAGGCGCTGGGGCTGCCGCCGTCGCGGGCGGCGGTGTTCGAGGACGCCCTGGCCGGGGTGGCGGCGGGCCGCGCGGGCGGGTTCGCGATCGTGGTCGGCGTCGACCGGGCCGGGCAGGCGGACGCGCTGCGCGAGAACGGCGCGGACGTCGTGGTCGGCGACCTGGCCGACCTGCTGGAGTCGTGATGGCGGGCGAGCCGGTGATGAGATGATCAGGCATCCGGCGTTCGCGACGGAGCCGTGGCGGGTGCGGGAGCGGGAGCTGCACCTCGACGTGCTGGCGCAGACCGAGTCGGTGTTCGCCCTGTCCAACGGGCACATCGGCCTGCGCGGCAACCTGGACGAGGGCGAGCCGTACGGCACGCCGGGCAGCTACCTCAACTCGGTGTACGAGCTGCGCCCGCTGCCCTACGCCGAGGCCGGCTACGGGTACCCCGAGTCCGGGCAGACCGTGGTGAACGTCACCAACGGCAAGCTGATCAGGCTGCTGGTCGACGACGAGCCGTTCGACGTGCGGTACGGCACGCTGCACGAGCACGAACGCGTCCTGGACCTGCGCGAGGGCACGCTCGCCCGCAAGGTCCGCTGGAGTTCACCCACCGGCACCGAGGTGTGCGTCACCTCGCGGCGGCTGGTGTCCTTCACCCACCGGGCGGTGGCGGCCATCGAGTACGAGGTCGAGCCGGTGGACCGGGCGTGCGGCGTGGTCCTGCAGTCGGAGCTGGTCGCCAACGAGACGGTCCCGTCGCAGAGCGCCGACCCGCGCGCGGCGGCCATGCTGAGGCATCCGCTGGTGATGGAGGAGAACCTCCCGGCCAAGGAGGGGGTGGCCGTCATGGTGCACTCCACCCGGGCCAGCAAGCTGCGGGTCGGGGCCGCCATGTGCCACCAGATCGACGGCCCCGAGGGCACGCTGGTGGACGCCGACGGCTCCGGCGACGTCAGCCGCGTCACCGTGGCCGCCCGGCTGGAGCCGGGGCAGCGGCTGCGGCTGGTCAAGTTCTTCTCCTACGGCTGGTCGGCGCGGCGGTCCCGGCCCGCCGTCCACGACCAGGTGGTCGCCGCGCTGGCCGCGGCCCGGCTGGTCGGCTGGGAGGGCCTGCTCGCCGACCAGCGCCGCTTCCTCGAGGAGTTCTGGGCGGGCGCGGACGTCGAGGTGGACGGCGACCCCGAGGTGCAGCAGGCCGTACGGTTCGGGCTGTTCCACCTGGTGCAGGCGGCGGCCCGCCTGGAGGACCGTCCCATCGCCGGCAAGGGGCTGACCGGCTCCGGGTACGACGGCCACGCCTTCTGGGACACCGAGACCTTCGTGCTGCCGGTGCTGACCTACACCTACCCGCGGGGCGCCGCGGACGCGCTGGCCTGGCGCCGGTCGATCCTGCCGCCGGCGCGGGATCGGGCCGTCCAGCTCGGCCTGGCCGGCGCGGCGTTCCCGTGGCGGACGATCAACGGCGAGGAGTGCTCCGGTTACTGGCCGGCCGGCACCGCCGCGTTCCACGTCAACGCCGACATCGCCGACGCCGTCACCCGCTATGTGGACGCGACCGAGGACACCGGTTTCGAACGCGGCAGCGGGCTGGAGCTGCTGGTGCAGACGGCCCGGCTGTGGCGCGCCCTCGGTCACCACGACGCGCAGGGGCGGTTCCACATCGACGGGGTGACCGGCCCGGACGAGTACTCCGCCGTGGCCGACGACAACCTGTACACCAACCTGATGGCCGGGGAGAACCTGCGCGCCGCCGCCGAGGCCGCCGCCCGGCACTTCGACCTGGCGCAGGCGCTCGCGGTCACCCGGGACG
The DNA here is from genome assembly GCF_014646695.1 of Sphaerisporangium melleum. Classification (GTDB taxonomy): domain Bacteria; phylum Actinomycetota; class Actinomycetes; order Streptosporangiales; family Streptosporangiaceae; genus Sphaerisporangium; species Sphaerisporangium melleum. Next base: position 5,245 of record NZ_BMNT01000069.1, on the reverse strand, counting down.
AGATCGCCTCCTGGCGGGACGCCGCCGCGGCGATGCACGTGCCCTACGACGAGCGGCTCGGCGTGCACTGCCAGGCCGCGGGGTTCACCGGGCACGCCGTCTGGGACTTCGCGGCCACCCGCCCCGATCAGTACCCTCTGCTGCTGCACTTCCCCTACTTCGACCTCTACCGTAAGCAGGTGGTCAAGCAGGCCGACCTGGTGCTGGCCATGCACCTGCGCGGCGAGCGGTTCACCCCGGCCGAGAAGCTGCGGAACTTCGCCTACTACGAGGCGATCACCGTGCGCGACTCCTCGCTGTCGGCCTGCACCCAGTCGGTGATGGCGGCCGAGGTGGGGGACCTCAAGCTCGCCTACGCCTACCTGGGGGAGGCCGCGCTGATGGACCTTGAGGACCTGGAGCGCAACACCCAGGACGGCGTGCACATGGCGTCGCTGGCCGGCTCATGGATCGCGCTGGTGTGCGGGTTCGGCGGCATGCGCGCCGGAGGAGGGCTGATGTGCTTCTCGCCACGGCTGCCACCGGGCATAGCGCGGCTGACCTTCCGGTTGAGGTACCGCGGGCGACTGCTGCGGGTCGGCGTCACACACGCCTCGACGACCTACCGGCTGATCTCCGGTCCGCCGCTCCCGCTCACCCACCACGGGGAACGCTTCACTCTCGGGGACGAGCTCGTCACCCGGTCCACGGTGAAGGGGTCCCCGCCGGGGGTGGAGATCCGCCAGCCGCCCGGCCGCGCGCCGGCCCCGCGCCGCACGCGGTGACCGTTCGCGTCGATCTCGTACGGCCGCCCGCCGGCCGTCTGACCAGATACCGGAGGAAGTACCGATGACCAGCACCCCGCTCCCCGAGCGCGCCTCGTGGAAGGCGCTCCAGGAGCACCACGCAGAGATCGGCGACCGGCACCTGCGCGAGCTGTTCGCCGAGGACCCCGCGCGTGGCGAGCGCATGCACGCGGAGGCGGCCGGGTTGTACCTGGACTACTCCAAGAACCGGGTCACCGGCGAGACGCTGCGCCTGCTCACCGACCTCGCCCGGGAGAGCGGCCTTGAGGAGTGGCGGGACCGGATGTTCCGCGGCGAGCGCATCAACACCTCCGAGGGCCGTTCGGTGCTGCACGTCGCGCTGCGCATGCCCAAGGGGTCCTCGCTGGTCGTCGAGGGTGTGGACGTCGTCGCGCAGGTCCACGAGGTCCTGGACAAGATGGCCGCCTTCGCCGAGCGGGTGCGTTCGGGCGAGTGGACGGGGCACACCGGCAAGCCGATCAGGAACGTGGTCAACATCGGCATCGGCGGCTCCGACCTCGGCCCGGTCATGGCGTACGAGGCGCTGCGCCACTACAGCCGGCGTGACCTGACCTTCCGGTACGTCTCGAACGTCGACTCCACCGACATCGCCGAGGCCGTGCGCGACCTCGCCGCCGACGAGACGCTGTTCATCGTCTCGTCCAAGACCTTCACCACCGCCGAGACCCTGGCCAACGCCCGCTCGGCCCGTGACTGGCTGGTCGGCGAGCTGGGCGCCGAGGAGGCCGTCGCCCGGCACTTCGTGGCGGTGTCCACCAACGCCGAGCGGGTCGCGGAGTTCGGCATCGACACCGCGAACATGTTCGGCTTCTGGGACTGGGTCGGCGGGCGCTACTCCATGGACTCCGCGATCGGCCTGTCCACCATGGTCGCCATCGGCCCGGAGAACTTCCGCGAGCTGCTGGCCGGCTTCCACGACATGGACGAGCACTTCCGCACGGCGCCGCTCGGCGAGAACCTGCCGGTGCTGATGGGCCTGCTCGCCGTCTGGTACGTGAACTTCTTCGGCGTGCAGAGCATCGCCGTGCTGCCCTACGAGCAGTACCTCAAGCGGTTCCCCGCGTACCTGCAGCAGCTCACCATGGAGTCCAACGGCAAGCGGGTCACCCGCGACGGCGCCGTGGTCGGCCACGACACCGGGCCGGTCTACTGGGGCGAGCCGGGCACCAACGGGCAGCACAGCTTCTACCAGCTCATCCACCAGGGCACCCGGCTCATCCCGGCCGACCTCATCGGGTTCGGCAAGGCGCTCAACCCGGTACGCGACCACCACGACCTGCTGATGGCCAACGTGTTCGCCCAGGCCCAGGCGCTGGCCTTCGGCAAGACCGAGGAGGAGGTGCGCGCCGAGGGCACCGCGCCCGAGGTCGTGCCGCACCGCGTCATGCCGGGCAACCGCCCGACGAACGTGCTGCTCGCCGAGGAGCTCACCCCGCGCCTGCTCGGCGCGCTGGTCGCGCTCTACGAGCACAGCGTGTTCACCCAGGGCGTCGTCTGGGGCGTCGACTCCTTCGACCAGTGGGGGGTCGAGCTGGGCAAGGTGCTCGCCGGTCAGATCGCGCCCGAGCTGACCGCCGACGCCGAGCCGGAGCTCGCCCACGACTCCTCGACCAACACGCTGATCCGCCGCTACCGCGCCCTCAAGAACGCCTGACGCCGGCCGGCCCGGTGATCGCGAACGCCGGTCCGCCGCGTCCGGGCGGTGGACCGGAAGGCGCCGGCGGGTGAACCGTCCGGCGTCCCGGTCCGTCGTACGGGTATGCCGATCGACGCGCCGGGACGGCCGCGCAGGCGGCCGCAGCCGACCGCCACGGCGGGCGAGGCGGTGCGGCCGTTGTTCGGCATGGCCCGGGCGGGCGTCGCCCGGGTGACCGTCACATAGTGCTCGGCCGGCCGCGGTGAGGCAGCACGCGCGGCCGGCCGAGCGGAACCCGCCGCCCGTGCGACGGCACCGCGCGGGCGGCGGGGGGACCGGTCAGGCGTTCCGGGTCCACTTCTGGTTGGTGCCGCCGTGGCAGGAGTACAGCTGGATCTTGCTGCCGTTGGCGGTGGCGGCGCCGGTGACGTCCAGGCAGAGGTTCGACTGCACACCCGTGATGCTGCCGTCGGAGTTCAGGCGCCACTTCTGGTTGGTGCCGCCGTTGCAGGAGTAGATCTGCACCTTGGCCCCGTTGCCGGTACCGGCCGCGTCCAGGCACTTGTTGCCGTAGACCCTGAGCTCCTGGGCGGAGGTGGCGGCCCACGTCTGGTTGGCCTGGCCGTTGCAGTCCCAGAGGGCCACCTGCGTGCCGTCGGTGGTGCCGGCGCCCGGCACGTCGATGCACCGGCCGGAGGCGACGCCCCTGATCGGCCCGCTACCGCCCGGCGTGGGGGTGGGCGTCGGGGTCGGCGTCGGAGTGGGGCCGGTGGGCGTCGGCGTCGGGCTCGGCGTCGTGGTGCCGTCCAGGCCGAAGAACCTGATCGCGTAGGCCGCCATCCCGCCGCGCGGCAGGTCGTGCCCGGCCCCGTTGATGGTGTACGCCTCGACCTGGCCGGAGCCGAAGACCCGGCGGGTCCAGCCGGACTGCGGGCTGTCGGTGGAGGTGGGGGTCTGGCTGATCCCCCACACGTTCGTCCACTGGTCGACTTCTTCCTGCAGCATGGTGTAGTTCAGCACGTTGTCGGCGGTGCCATGCCAGGCCGTCACCCGCGGACGGGGGCCGGTGTAGCCGGGGTAGGCGTTACGTGCCAGGTCGCCCCACTGCTGCGGGGTCTTGTCACCACACCCCGCGGGGCCGAGGCAGCCGTAGGGCACGCCCGAGAACGGCGCGCCGGCCTTGAACACGTCCGGGTAGGTGGCCAGCAGGTTGTTGGTCTCCATCGCGCCGGAGGAGAAGCCGGTCGCGAACACCCGCTGCGGGTCACCGTTGTAGCGCGTCTGGACGTAGTTGACCATGGAGACGATCGACACCGGGTCGCTGCCGCCGCCGTGGCGCAGGGCCTCGTTCGACCAGACGTCGAAGCAGTTCGACAGGCCGTTGGCGCTCTTGTTCGCCTGCGGATAGATGACGACGAAGCCGTACCGGTCGGCCAGCGAGGCGAACTCGGTGCCCTGGTAGAAGCCGGACGCCGTGCCGTTGCAGCCGTGCATCGCCACCAGGATGCCGGGCCGGGCCGCGACGTTGTTGGGGACGTACACGTACATCCGGATGTTGCCGGGGTTGTTGCCGTAGTTGGTCACCTCGGTCAGGCTCGCCGCCGACGCCTGCGGCATCGGCGCCAGCACCGTGGACAGTGCCGTGACCACGGCCACGGCCACGGCCGCGACGCCGGCACTGGCGAGTCTTCTGATGTGCCGTCTCATCTTCCGCCTTTTCTCGGGGGGTCTTCGGTGGTGCTCCATCGCGGGCCGTGCCGGCGGCCGGCTCGGCTCTCGTGGTAACCGCCACGGGGCGTTGGCCGGCGGTGCCGGCCGGCGGCGTCGAGCGATCTCGGCCGGGTGACCTCACGTACTCCGGGGGAGTCGAGGGTCCGGCCTCGCGGACGGCTCGCCGGGAGAGGAGCGCGGACGGCGGGCCAAAGGGAACGCGGCGACCCGCCGGTGCGGGGCGGCCGGGGACCCGGATGCCGGGGCAGCGAAGTTGGCATGCTCTGCCGTGCCGTCGCCGGCACACGAGGCGCCATGGTTGTTAGCGTTCACATCGGTCGTCGGCCGCGTTCCTTCCTGGTCGGGGGCTGTGCGGTGGTGGTGGGCGGAGCAAATACGAGGCCGGGAGGTGTCGTCAAGAGTCCGACACATCGCGCGCGAGGCCGGTACGGCGGCCGGGATAGGCCTATCTGCCGTTATCGGCGGCACCGCACTTCGCCGCCGGAGAGGATGTGCTGAAAGTTTCAGCGCAGGCTTCCCTGTCACCTGCCGGGTTCGCCGTGGTGTTCCAGCGGGCCGTAACGGCACTCCCCGCAGGTGGTGGCCGGGCGGGGGCAGACCGCGTCACCTGGGCGGACATCCGAAACTTTCGCTACGGGTCTTGACGTGTTTCCGCGAGGTTTCCAGACTGTGTCCCGCAAGGCGGTCTTCTCCTGCCGGCTCGGTGGTGGCGCGTGGCAGGGCCGCCGTACGCGACGTCCTGATGGAGGCGCGTTCCGCAGGGAGCGCGGTGTCGATCCCGCGGGCCGTGTCCCGCGTGCCCAGGTTCTCACGTACCGCTGTCGCTTTCGTGATCCAGTTATGGAGGCTCAGGCATGGGCTCTAATGCCACCCCCCCACCCGCGAACCGGCGGCCTCGCAAAGGTCTGCGGATCATGGTCGCCGGCGTGCTCGGCACGATCACCGCGCTGACGATGCCCGCCCCGGCCGGCGCGGCGGAGAGCACCCTCGGTGCGGCGGCCGCGCAGAGCGGCCGGTACTTCGGTACCGCGATCTCGGCGGGCCGGCTCGGCGACTCGCAGTACACCACGAT
>NZ_BMNT01000068.1 GCF_014646695.1 Sphaerisporangium melleum | reverse complement strand
CTAGGAAATCCCCATATGTTGCTTGACTTCCTGGTGGATCGGATGCTGGCGGGGTATGAGCAGGACGATGACGTCACAGTGCTCGCCGTCCACGTGCCGGCCACCACAAAGAGTGACTGAATGAAACAGTCATAAGGGTTGCTTTCGGGTATCGGTGCCCCGCTTCCGTACGCACTACTGTTCCGGTCGGCCTAGGGTGGAGGACAACCACTGTGAGGCGGCCGTACTGACTGCGGGGTCATGCCACAATGCTGGGCAGGCATGTCGCGGTTCGCACGGCCCGCCACACCGGAAAAAGCAAGAGCCCCTAGCGGGCACCTGGGTCCATTCTCACCATGCGTTCGTTCGAGAGGTGTTCGTGTCGCCTGCAAGTTCGACTCGCTCGAAGCCGTCTGAGCTGAACGAGCCCGTCATTCAGCGGCTCATCGAGCGTGGGCGCTCGCAGGGTTTCCTCGAGTCTGAGGATGTCCGCAAGGCCTTCGAGGAGGCGGACATCCCGATGTCGCACGCCGCGGTGTTCCTGCGGAACCTCAGCAAAGAGGGTGTGACCGTCGTGGTGACCGCTGCGGACTCGGCGGCGCCTAAGAGGTCTCGTGGCCCGGCCAAGCGTCGCACCGCCGCCCCCGTCAAGAAGACCAAGACCGCCACTGCGGCGGCCAAGGAGCAGCCCGATACCGTCACGGCCGTGGTGAGCGGTGCCGGGGGAGAGGCCGCGGCGACCGGTGAGAAGCCGGCCGCCAGGAAGCCCGCGGCCAGGAAGGCCGCGCCGGCGAAGAAGGCCGCCCCAGCCCCTGACGCTCCCGCCAAGGTCGCAACCCCTGCAGCCCTCGCAAAGAAGGCCAAGCCGGAGGTCGCCGTGCCAGCGTCGCCATCGCCAAAGATCGAAACCAAGCCCAAGGCCGCGTCCGAGGACGACGAGGATCTCGACATCGAGGGCGACCTCGAGCTCGAGGACTTCGACATCGACGTCGAGGTGGACGCCGAAGCCGAGACCGATGTCGATGCTGAGGCCGAGCCCGAGATCGAGGCCGAGGCCGAGACCGAGGAGGAGACCAAGGTCGTCGCCGAGGTCACGAGCGACGACGAGGTGCTGATCCTCTCCGATGACGACGACGACGCGCCGGTGGCGCAGGTCGCCGCGGCGGGTGCCACCGCCGACCCGGTGAAGGACTACCTCAAGCAGATCGGCAAGGTCCCCCTGCTCAACGCCGAGCAGGAGGTCGAGCTGGCCAAGCGCATCGAGGCCGGCCTGTTCGCCGAGGAGCAGCTCGCCAACGACGGTGAGCGCCTGCCCGTCGACGTGCGCGCCGAGCTCGAGTGGATCGCCGAGGACGGCCGCCGCGCCAAGAACCACCTGCTGGAGGCCAACCTCCGCCTGGTGGTCTCGCTGGCCAAGCGCTACACCGGCCGCGGCATGCTCTTCCTGGACCTCATCCAGGAGGGCAACCTCGGTCTGATCCGCGCGGTGGAGAAGTTCGACTACACCAAGGGTTACAAGTTCTCCACCTACGCCACCTGGTGGATCCGCCAGGCGATCACCCGCGCCATGGCCGACCAGGCCCGCACCATCCGCATCCCGGTGCACATGGTCGAAGTGATCAACAAGCTGGCGCGGGTCCAGCGGCAGATGCTGCAGGACCTCGGCCGCGAGCCCACTCCGGAGGAGCTCGCCCGCGAGCTGGACATGACGCCCGAGAAGGTCGTCGAGGTCCAGAAGTACGGGCGCGAGCCGATCTCCCTGCACACCCCCCTCGGTGAGGAGGGCGACAGCGAGTTCGGCGACCTCATCGAGGACTCCGAGGCCATCGTCCCGGCGGACGCCGTCAGCTTCACCCTGCTGCAGGAGCAGCTCCACTCGGTGCTCGACACCCTGTCCGAGCGCGAGGCGGGCGTGGTCTCCATGCGGTTCGGCCTCACCGACGGCCAGCCGAAGACGCTGGACGAGATCGGCAAGGTCTACGGGGTGACCCGCGAGCGGATCCGCCAGATCGAGTCCAAGACCATGTCCAAGCTGCGCCACCCGTCGCGCTCCCAGGTGCTGCGCGACTACCTGGACTGATGCCGGTGCGAGACCCCCGTTCGCCAAGGGCGGCGGGGGTCTCGCATGCGTGCTCGGCGGGCTTTTGCGGCCGTCCTTCTCCCGTGATGCGGTCGTCTCACTTAACACATCCGTAACATGCTGGTAGTAGGGGAAGCCTTGACGGCTTCTAGGCTCACCCGCCATGGGTGTGATCGAAGTGGATCGGGCTCGTGCTCGGGGGCCACGACTGATCGCAAGCCGTCCCTGGGTGGACGCCGTGCTGGACGATGCGGTGGCCGCGCTGGGACGTGGGTACCTCGAACCCGCCATTCCCGCGCTCGTCGCGACCCGGGCCGATCCCGAGTCGCGCGCTCTGCGGGTGGAGGCGCTGGCCAGGGCCGCCGCGGGGCTCACGGGTGGCATCGAGGCCCTGATCGAACGCGACCGGGTGAACCCCGACCTGTGGTTATGGCTCGGCCGCGCGCGCATCGAGGAGGCGTGGCTGATCAAGCCGGACGTCCGGGCGCGCGCCGTACAGGCCGACCGCATGCGGGTGTTCCAGCAGGCGATGGAGTCGGCGCGGGCGCCGCTCACCGCGGCGGCGCGTTTCCTGCCCGCCGATCCGGTGCCGTGGGTCTGCCTGCTGTGGCTCGCGCTCGCGCTCGAACGGCCAAGGGAGGAGAAGGACTCCTTATGGGCCGAGGCGTGGCGTCGCCATCCTGGTCTGTACGCCGCGCACGTCGCCCGATTGAGCACACTTTCCCCGGGCTGGGGCGGCACCAGCCAGGAGATGTTCGACTTCGCCCGCGCCGCCGGCGCGGCCGCGCCCCCCGGCGACCCGCTCTGGGCGCTGATCCCGCTGGCCCATTTCGAGCACATGTCCCAGGAACGCCCCGGGCGCTCACGTGCCTGGATCTCCTTCGACGTCCAGCGCGAGATCAGCGCGGCGTCCGGCCGCTGGCTCGACGGCCGGGGCGCCCGGCCGCACCCACGCGTCGTGGAGGCGCACAACGCGTTCGGCGCGGCCTTCTACCTCGCCGACATGCGCAGGCCCGCCAGAGGCCATCTGTCGCGCACCGGAGGCAGGTTCAGTGAGCTTCCCTGGTCGCACCTGGGCGATCCGGCGAAGGAGTTCCACCGGGCGTGCTCCCGGCTGAATGTGATCACGAACGGATAACGATGTCCAGTGTCCAGGGGCCGCTCCCGGCGGGCGCGGCGCCGAGCTCGGCGACATGACCGAGGCCGGTCAGCAGTTCGGCGAGATCGTGCGGCGTACGCGGGTCGGCTCCGGACACCAGCAGTGAGCGGGCGACGGCGCCTCGGGTGGCCTTGGCCATGTGGCTGACCACCGTGCGCCTGCCCGCGGACTCGCGCAGCACTCGCACCGTGACCGCCCGCGGCCCGGGCTGCCACGCCTGGACGTAGGTCGAGGAGCGCAGGTCGACGACCAGCCCTCGCCCGCCGTCCAGCACCTCGCGCAGGTGCGGGCGCCAGTAGGCCGCCAGGCCGCCCACAGGCGGCAGGCGCACCCCCATGGACAGGCGGTAGGGCGGGACGCGGTCGGTGATCCGCAGCGCGCCCCACAGCCCGGAGAACACCACCAGCCTGCTACGCGCACGGCGCCGGGCCGCGGCGTCCAGCGAGGCCAGGCCGAGGTTGTCGTACAGCACGCCGGTGTAGAGCCGCCCCGCGGGCAGTGTGCGCGCGGTGCGCAGCTTTCGATCTCTGTCCAGCTCGCCCGCCTGGCCCGCGGACAGGCCGAGCACCGCCATGGCCTCCTCCTCGGGACCGGCGGCCAGCGCGCCGAGCGCGTCGATGACCTTTTCGCGGGCCGAGGTCAGCTCGGGAAAGGACAGGGTGCCGAGGTCGAGCGGAGAGCCGTTGCCGCGGGCGGCCTTGCCCTCGGAGGGCGGCAGCAGGATGAGCACGGCCCCAGATCCTAGCCGCCGCAGGTCAGCCGGGGTGTGTCCGGGCCACCACCCGATGGGCCGGCCCGCCGTGCCGGCCGAGCAGGGGCCGTGCCGGCGCGGGCAGGGGTGAACGGCCGGCGAAGCGGGGTGGCCACGCGGGACCGGTCGCCGGCCGGGGGGCGTGCGCCCAGAGCCGGGGGCGCGGAGCCGGGCGGCGGGGTGGACGGGCCCGCCGGAGTGGGGGAGCGGGGCCGGGCGGCCGGGGGACGGGTTCGGGGCCCCCGATCGGGGGTGCCCGCCGCCGATCCGTGGCCACCCCGCCGTCCGTGGATCGCGGGCCGGAGAGAACGTAGGGGGCAGAGCCGGAGGAACACCCCACCCATCCGCGCTCTTCCGCCGGCTCCCGCATCCCCCGGTGGGAGGCGCTGTGGCGGCAGGCGGGCAGGCGCCGGTGATCGGTTAGAGTCTGGGCTGATGAGCGGGGAAAGTGTGGATTTGGAGGCCCTTGTCCACCAGGCGTGGCCGGCCCCACACCAGGAGATGATCGGCGGGTGGATCGCCCGCTACGCGGAGGGCGTGACCAATCGCGCCAACTCCGTGCTCCCCTGGGGCGAGCCGGAGGATCTGGACACGGCCGTGGACGCCGCTGAGAGGTTCTACGCCGAGCGCGGGCGGCCCTGCGTCTTCTCCATCGGCCCGCGCGCGCCCGAGGCGCTGGACGGCCACCTGGACCGGCGAGGGTACCGCCTGGTCGACGAGGTGAGGTACATGGCCGCGCCCATCGACGGGGCCGTGCCGCGCGCGGCGCACCCCGTCACGATCGCCGAAGAGCCCGGCCCCGGCTGGCTCGGCACCTGGTGGGAGGTGGACGGCCGCTTCGATCGCGGGCTGGCCGCCGCCGAGCGCATCGTCCGGGGCGTGCCCGCGGCCTACGCCGCCGTGGAGGAGGGCGGCCGGCCGGTGGCCGTGGGCCGTTCGGTGCTCCAAGGCGAGATGCTCGGGATCTACTGCATGGCCACACTGCCCCATGCCCGGCGTCGCGGGCTCGGGCGCAGCGTGCTGCGGGCCCTGCTCGCGCGGGGCCGCGCCCAGGGAGCCACCCGGGCCTACCTGGTCGTGCTGGAACGCAACGCCCGGGCGATCGCGATGTACCACGCCGAGGGCTTCACCCTGGCGGGCCGCTATCACTACAGGGTCAGATGACCTTGGGCGCTGTCGCCGCGCCGGGGGGACCGGCCCGGCAGGGGCCGGGCACCGCCCGGGGGGGCAACCCGACGCGGCGAGACCCGAGGCGCGCCCTGGAGGGCGCAACCCGGACATCGCCGCGTTCGCGGTATGGGTTTGTGCTTGATTATCGGTTGGTCAGAGAGACGGGCCGCAGCTCATCGCTCGGTGGTTGCAGGGGTTTCGCTGAGGCGCGCCGACTCGTCCTGGATGTCGGCGCCCTTGTCGCGCAGAGCCGCGATGTGCCGACGCCCGTGGTGGGCGCAGAACAGTAGCTCCCCGCCCATGGGGAGGGACGCGCGGATGTACGCCTGGGCGCCGCAACGGTCGCAACGGTCGACGGCGGTCAGCGGCTTGGTGGGGGCGAGAGCTCCAGTCACGTATCGCCTTTCGGGTCACCCCACTGACGTGGGGATTTGGCGTCAGTCACTTGGCACAACATCTAACCCGACGCGGACGTTCCCAATCGCGATACGGATACGCCGAGAGCGGAATGCGGCGTTACGGGAAGAGGATCGACCTCGGACTGACGCGAAAGCCCTTGTTGATGGCACGCTAGGCGCAGCGGAATCCCGGAAACGGTAGGCTACGCACACATGTTCGATGCTCAGTGGGAGTGGGAGTGACCGCAGTCAGCACGGAGACCGGCTACACGGCCCGTCACCTGTCGGTGCTGGAGGGCCTTGAGGCCGTCCGTAAGCGCCCCGGAATGTACATCGGGTCCACCGACAGCCGCGGTCTCATGCACTGCCTCTGGGAGATCGTGGACAACGCCGTCGACGAGGCTCTGGCCGGCTACTGCAAGCGCATCGAGGTCGAGCTGTTCGGTGACGGCTCCATCGAGGTCCGCGACGACGGCCGGGGCATCCCGGTCGACATCGAGCCCAAGAGCGGCCTGGCCGGGGTCGAGCTCGTCTACACCAAGCTCCACGCCGGCGGTAAGTTCGGCGGCGGCTCCTACGGCGCGTCCGGTGGCCTGCACGGCGTCGGCGCCTCCGTGGTGAACGCCCTGTCCGCCCGGCTGGACGTCGAGGTCGACCGTGACGGGCGGATCCACGAGATCAGCTTCCGCCGCGGGGTGCCGGGCCTGTTCGACGGCGACGGGCCGGCCGCCAAGTTCAAGAAGAAGTCCGGCCTGCGTGACGGCGGCCCCCTCGGCCGCCAGGCCACCGGCACGCGCGTGCGCTGGTGGGTCGACCAGCAGATCTTCCTGCCCGAGGCCGAGGTCTCGCTCGACGAGATCCATGTCCGCGCCCGCCAGACCGCCTTCCTGGTGCCGGGGCTGACCATCGCCGTCCGCGACAGCCGCGGCGAGGAGCCCGCAGAGGAGGAGTTCCGCTTCGACGGCGGCATCTCCGAGTTCACCGAGTTCCTGGCCCGTGACGAGGCCGTCTGCGACGTCATGCGGCTGCAGGGCGACGGCCACTTCCATGAGACCGTGCCCGTGCTCGACGAGCAGGGCCACATGACCTCCACCAACGTCGAGCGTGAGCTGACCGTCGACGTCGCCCTGCGCTGGGGCAAGGGTTATGAGTCCACCGTGCGGTCGTTCGTCAACGTGATCGCGACCCCCAAGGGCGGCACCCACCTCAACGGGTTCGAGCGCGCCCTGGTCCGCACGGTGAACGAGCAGCTCAGAGAGACCCGCCTGCTCAAGAGCGGCGACGACCCGGTGACCAAGGAGGACATCCTCGAGGGCATCACCGCCGTCGTCACCGTGCGGGTGCCGGAGCCGCAGTTCGAGGGTCAGACCAAGGAGGTCCTCGGCACGGCCGCGGCGAGCCGCATCGTCGCCCATGTGGTCTCGCGCGAGCTGAAAGAGCTGTTCGCCAGCACCAAGCGTGCGCACCGGCTCCAGCTCAGGGCCGTCCTTGAGAAGATCGTCGCCGCGGCGAAGGCCCGCATCGCCGCCCGTGAGCACCGCGACAACCAGCGACGCAAGAGCGCTCTGGAGAACTCCGCGCTACCCGCCAAGCTGGTCGACTGCCGCAGCGACGACGTCGACCGCAGCGAGCTGTTCATCGTCGAGGGTGACTCCGCGCTCGGCACCGCCCGCGCGGCGCGCGACTCGGAGTTCCAGGCACTGCTCCCCATCCGGGGCAAGATCCTGAACGTGCAGAAGGCCTCGGTGGCCGACATGCTGAAGAACGCCGAGTGCGCGGCGATCATCCAGGTGATCGGCGCCGGTTCGGGCCGGGGCTTCGACCTCGACGCCGCCCGCTACGGCAAGGTCATCTTGATGGCGGACGCCGATGTCGACGGCGCGCACATCCGCTGCCTGCTGCTGACGCTCTTCCACCGGTACATGCGGCCGATGGTCGAGGCCGGGCGGGTCTTCGCGGCCGTGCCGCCGCTGCACCGCATCGAGATCACCAACCCCGGCCGCGGCCAGGACCGTTACCTCTACACCTACTCCGACGCCGAGCTGCACAAGACGCTGCGCGACCTGGAGCGGCGGGGCAAGCGCTGGAAGGACCCCATCCAGCGCTACAAGGGCCTGGGTGAGATGGATGCCGACCAGCTCGCCGAGACCACCATGGAGCCACGCCACCGCACCCTGCGCCGGGTCCGCATCGAGGACGTCGAGGCGGCCGAGCAGATCTTCGCGCTGCTGATGGGCAGCGACGTCGCGCCGCGCCGCGAGTTCATCGTCAGCAGCGCCGCCGAGGTCGACCGCGACGCCATCGACGCCTGATCCGCCGCCCGCGGCGTGGCCCCGCCCGCCCCGGGCACCCGGGCGGGCCAGGGCCGGCAGGTGCCCCGGCTGTACGCCGCCGGATCGGTGCGGCCGGACGGCTTCGATGATCTCCGGAGCGCCCTCGCCCGATGCCCCCTATGGCATGCCGGTATGCCGGGCCTCGGCACCCCTGCACCTCGTGCCGACCAGGCGTCGGGGGCGAGGCCGCGGAGGGACCGGGCCGGAGCCGGTGGCGTCCGGGTCGATCCGGCGAAGCGGCGTTGGTCGGGCGCTCGTGGGCACCAGGCGAGCCGGGACAGGTCGTACGGCCCGGCTCGCCCGGTCAGCCGGCGCGTCTCGGGGGCGCGCCGGTCACAGCTCCACCGGCATCAGCTTGCCGGTGTGCACGTCGTACACCGCGCCGCCGACCGCGAGCCGGTCGGGCAGGTACGGGTAGGTGCGAATGCGGATCATGTCGCGCCGCAGCGCCGCGTCCTGGTCGGCCACCGTGTGGAACTCCAGGCTGCGAGTGTCGATGCCGTACTCGCGGCTGATCAACTCGTGCACCTGTTCGTCGGTCGACTTGGCCATCCGGCAGTCGGTGTGCGGCATCACCAAAACCCGGTCCACGCCGAGCAGGTACACCGCGAGGATGAGCGTGCGCAGCACGTCATCGGTCACCCGGGCTCCCGCGTTGCGCAGGATCTTGGCGTCTCCGGCGGACAGGCCGAGGAGGTTGAGAGGGTCGATCCGGGAGTCCATGCAGGTGACCACGGCCAGGCCCCGCTTGGCCCGGCCGGTCAGGTCGGAGTGCTGGAAGGATCGGGCGAAGACCTCGTTGGCGGCGAGCAGATCATCGAAGGCTTCCGTCATGAAGCCAATATTCCCGGATGCCGGTTTGATGAATACGGCCGGGGGGTTTCCGAGAAGAGGGTAGGTAAAGATCCCACGATCACTCATCACTGTGGGTGATGATGGTCCCACTCTGAGTGGAAGATCGTGGAGAGGGTTCGCGGTGGGGACGACCGATTCGCTCGCCGGCTATCTACGCGCCCGGGCCAGGTGGCGGCTCGACCGGGTGCAGGCGCGGGACGGCGGCTGGAACGCGCGTTGCGCGCTCGCCCTGCTGGACGCCGCCGCCTACGCCGAGGCGCTGCCCGGCGATGACCCGCTGATCGAGGCGCTGCGGGAGGCCGGATGCTTCGGCCCGCACGGGTGCGGCGACTTCGCGCCGGACGAGGAATCCGCCAAGATCATCGACTCCTGGCACGACGGCGAGCCGTGGGAACTGCTGGCCGCCATCACCGCCGCCGGGCGGCCGGGCGGCCTCACCGCGCCCTGCTGACCGCGGGTCTCCGCCTGCCGTCACGGCTCGTTGCCCGGCTTCCACTTGATGCCGCAGCCGAGGCTGGGGTGCTGCGGGACCGGTACCTGCTCGCCGGCGAGCACCGCGTCGATGGCCCGGCGCAGTGCCGCCCCGGTCACCGGTGCCTGGTTGGACGGCCTGGCGTCGTCGAACTCGCCGCGGTAGGCCAGCCGGCGCCCGGCGTCGTAGAGGAAGAAGTCGGGCGTGCAGGCCGCGTGGTAGGCCTTGGCGACCTCCTGCGACTCGTCGATCAGGTACGGGAAGCCGAAACCGGCGCGCCTGGCCTGCGCGGCCAGGTGGCGGGGGTCGTCATCCGGGTAGCCGGCGACGTCGTTGCTGCAGATGGCGACGGTTTCGACCCGTTCGCGGTAGTCGGCGGCCAGCCTGCCGATGCCGTCCTCGATGCGTCGCACGTACGGGCAGTGGTTGCACAGGAACATCACCAGGGTCGCCTGCGCGGGCTTGATCTCGGCGAGCGACAGGCGGCCGCCGTCGACCGACGGCAGGTCGAACTCCGGCGCGGGAGCGCCGAGCGGCACCATGAACGAGGACACGGCCATACCCCGATTATCGCAAGCCCGCCCAGGACGCCGCGGCGCCGTCAGCGAATCAGGTGCCGGCCGCCCGCCACCGAGACGATTTCGCCGTTGACGTGCCCGTTCGCCGCGGAGCCCAGATATGCGGCCAGGGAGGCGACGTCCTGTGGCCGGCAGATGCGCCCGGTGGGGGTCTTGGCCGCCTCGGCGTCGACCGCCTGCCGGCCGAAGCCCGGCGTGCTCAGTGCGCGGTCGGTCAGGGTGAATCCCGGTCGTACGACGTTGGTGAGGATGCCGTGCTCGGCCTCCCGGGTGGCGAGCACCTTGGCCGCCGTTTCCAGCGCGCCCTTGACCGCCGGATATCCGACGTTCCACGGCATCGGCTGCTCGACCACGTCGGAGGAGATCAGCACCAGGCGGCCCCATCCGGCGCTCCGCATGCCGGGGAGGACGGCATCGACGACCGCGAGCGTCCCGAGGGCGTTCACCGTGAACGTGTCGGCCAGGCTGTCCCAGGTCTCCGGGGCCCGTGCCGGCCAGGCGACCGCGTTGGCGACCAGGACCGCGATGTCGCCGAGCCGGCGCTGGACCTCGCGCACCGCCTCCGACGCCGTCGCCGGGTCGCGCTGGTCGAGGCGCACGGTCATCGCCTGCCCGCCACTCTGGACGATCGTGTCGGCCAGCGCGCGTGCCGGCCCCTCGTTGCTGTGCCAGGTGGCGGCGACCCGGGCGCCCTCCGCCGCGAACGCCTCGGCGATCGCCCCGCCGATGGCTCCGGACGCTCCGGTCACAAGCGCGACGCGGCCGTCGAGTCCGAGATCCATGACCCCTCCAATAGTTAGCCGACTAGTAATTAGCCGACTATACATTCGTAGGATCGGTGGTGTGAACATGAGCGAGGCGATGCGCATCAACCGGGCGCTGAACAAGATGAGCAAGCTCTACCGGGCCGCCAAGGCGCGCAAGCTCGCGGCGCTCGGGTTGCACCCGGGTCAGGACGTGCTGCTGTGGATCCTCGCCCAGGAGCCGGAGGGGATGACGGTCTCGGAGCTGGCCGAGAACCTCGGCATCGAGCCGCCGACCGTCACCCGCAGCCTCACCCGGCTGGAGGGCGGCGGGTGGTTCCGGCGCGAGCCGGTCGCGATGGACCGCCGCCAGGTACGCATCGTCGTCACCGAGGCCGGGCACGCGCTGGTGCCCCGCATCGAGCGCGCGTGGGAGGAGCTCGCCGAGCAGGCGATGGGGGAGGTGACCGCGGGGGAGCGCGAGGTCGCGATCTCCGCCCTTGAGCGCGCCAACGACCGGCTGCGCCGCATCGCCGGGGAGGCCGCTCTCGCCGAGGAGTGACCGCCGGCGCCTCCGGTTCCCGGGCAGCCGTGCTCGCGGCCCGGTCGCCTGCGTTCGGCGCGTGCCGTCATGGGTAGACGGGCGGACGGCGTGCGCTGAGGGCCGGGGAGGTTCGATCGGGCGCCGGGGATCGACACCGATACAAGGTGATCACCGGTGTCGATGATCGGTGAACTGGAGGAGTGACCATGGAGCGGATCGCCCGCTTGCGGAACATCGTGCTGGACTGTCCCGACCCCAAGGCACTGGCCGAGTTCTACTCGTCCATCACCGGCCTGGCGGTCTGCTACGAGGACGACGAGTGGGTGAGCCTCGGCGACGGCGGGCCGGTCAGGCTGGCCTTCCAGCGAGCCGAGGACTACCGGCCGCCCCGCTGGCCGGACGCCGAGCACCCCCAGCAGCTCCACCTGGACCTGACGGTGGACGACCGCGGCAAGGCCGAGCCCGAGGTGCTCGCGCTCGGGGCGACCAGGCACCCGCACCAGCCCGGCGAGCCCGACGGAGACTTCACCGTCTTCCTCGACCCCGCCGGCCACCCGTTCTGCCTCTGCGACGCCGGCTGACCCGGCAGCCGCCCGGTACGGCCTCCTGCAGCCACGCCGCAGGCATGCCTCAGCCGGCGGCTGCCGGGCGGGCAACAGCTGGATCGGCGGCGACCAGCGAGTTGCGCCCTCAACGTCACCGGCGGGTTCTCCGGCCCGGGCGCCGTGCCGCGACGGGCGGCACGGCGGTGCGTCCCGGCCGCTGCCGGGCCTCCGTCCCGAGCATGCGGACCTTGGCCGAGGGCCGGTCGGTGAGCGACCCCTGCCCACGCGGCGGCGCAGGCATTGCCGTGAACCTTGGCCGCCGCTCAGACCTCCGTCTGCTCGCCGGCGGTCACGGAGACGGCCGGCGGCTCCGCGGCTTCATCGGGGGCGCTGCCCAGCGCTCCGCCGATCGCCGCGATCGTCGCGTTCAGCCGCACGCCCGAGCCGTCCCGGCGGCCGAGCTCGTCGGGAAGCTCGGCCGGCCTGCCGGCCGAGGACACCGCCTTGATCGGGGTCGGCCCGGCCCAGGCGAGGATGAGGGCGTCCTCGCCCTTGAGGAAGCGCTGCGCCCGCACGCCGCCGGTCGCCCGGCCCTTGGGCGGATAGTCGGCGTAGTCGGAGACCTTCGCGCCGCCGGCCTCGGTGCCGGGAAGCGCGGTGGCCGAGCCCGCGACGGTGACGACGCGCGCCTCCCGGGACGGGTCGACCACACCGAACCAGATGACCTTGGCGTCGTCGTCCAGCCGGATGCCGGTCATGCCGCCGGCCGGACGCCCCTGCGGGCGCACCGCCGAGGCGGGATAGCGCAGCAACTGCGCGTTGGAGGTGATGAACACCAGGTCGTGGTCCTCGGAGGACAGCTCGACGGCGCTCAGCACACTGTCGCCGGGCTTGAGGCCGATCACCTCGAACTCGTTGCGGTTGGCCGGATATTCGGGCACGACCCGCTTCACCAGGCCCTGGGCGGTGCCGAGCGCGAGCCCGGGGCCCTCGGGGTCGAGGGACCCGAGCCCGGCGACCCGCTCGCCGGGGTTCAGGGTGACGTACTCGCTGACCGGATGGCCGCCCGATAGGGACGGCGGGCTCGCGGACGGCGGCAGGGTCGGCAGGTCGACCACCGAGACTCTGATCGCGCGGCCGGCCGAGGTCACCACCGCGACCTCGCCGCGCACCGTCGAACGGACCACCGAGACCAGCACGTCGTGCGGCGAGCGCTCCTCGCCCGCGCCGAGCGGCGTGGCGTCCGCGGTGCGGGCCAGCAGGCCGGTCGAGGAGAGCAGCACCAGGCAGGGATCGTCGGCGACCTCCAGCGGGATCGCGCCCGGCGTGGTGACCACCCCGCCCTCCAGCAGCACGGTGCGGCGCGGCGTGCCGTAGGTCTTGGCGACCTCGGCCAGCTCGCCGGAGACGACGCGGCGCAGGCGGTCCTCCGAGGACAGGATCGCGGTCAGCTCGGCGATCTCCTCCTGCAGGGTCTGCCGCTCGCGCTCCAGTTCCAGGTTGTCGTACCGGGTGAGGCGGCGCAGCGGCGTGTCCAGGATGTAGTTCGCCTGGACCTCCGACAGCTCGAAGATCTGCATGAGCCGCGTGCGGGCCTCGGCGGAGTCCTCGGAGGAGCGGATGACCTGAATGACCTCGTCGATGTTGAGCAAGGCGATGATCAGGCCGTCCACCAGGTGCAGGCGGTCCTCCCGCTTGCGCCGCCGGTGGCTGGAACGGCGGCGCACGACCTCGATGCGGTGGTCGACGTAGACCTGGAGGAGCTGCTTGAGGCCGAGCGTGCGGGGCTGGCCGTCGACCAGCGCGACGTTGTTGATGCCGAAGGTCTCCTCCATCGGCGTCAGGCGGTAGAGCTCGGCGAGCACCGCCTCGGGGTTGAAGCCGTTCTTGACCTCGATGACCAGGCGCAGGCCCTTGTGCCGGTCGGTGAGGTCCTTCAGGTCGGAGATGCCGGAGAGCCTCTTGGCGTTCACCAGCTCCTTGATCTTGGTGATGACCCGCTCAGGGCCCACGTTGAAGGGCAGCTCGGTGACGATGATGCCCTTGCGCCGCGGGGTGACCTGCTCGATCGTCGTCCTGGCTCGCATGCGGAAGGTGCCACGCCCGGTCTCGTAGGCGTCCCTGACGCCGTCCAGGCCGATGATCATGCCGCCGGTCGGCAGGTCGGGGCCCGGGACGAACCGCATCAGCTCGTCCAGCGAGGCGTCCGGCTTCTTGATCAGGTGGCGGGCGGCGGCGATGACCTCGACGAGGTTGTGCGGGGCCATGTTGGTCGCCATGCCGACCGCGATGCCCGCCGCGCCGTTCACCAGGAGGTTGGGAAAGGCGCTGGGCAGGACCGTGGGCTCGGTCTCCTGCCCGTCGTAGTTGGGTTTGAAGTCGACGACGTCCTCGTCGATCGACTGCACCATGAGCATGGCCGCGGGCGCCAGGCGCGCCTCGGTGTACCGCATGGCGGCGGGCAGGTCGTCCGGCGAGCCGAAGTTGCCGTGGCCGTCGACCAGCGGCAGGCGCATCGAGAACGGCTGGGCCATGCGGACCAGCGCGTCGTAGATGGCGGTGTCACCGTGTGGGTGGAGCTTGCCCATCACGTCGCCGACGACGCGCGAGGACTTCACGTGCCCCCGGTCGGGCCGCAGGCCCATCTCGCTCATCGAGTAGAGGATGCGGCGCTGGACCGGCTTCAGGCCGTCGCGTGCGTCGGGGAGAGCGCGCTGGTAGATCACGGAGTAGGCGTACTCCAGGAAGCTGGTGCGCATCTCGGTCGAAACGTCGATGTCGACGATCCGCTCCTCGAAGTCCTCGTCTTGCGGGGGTGTGGTAGTCCGTCGGGCCATATCGAACATTGTGCCGAAGGTGCGAGGTGCTCCGCGACTCGAAGGTCATTTGCCCGCCTACGCCCGCAGGCCCGGCTCCGCCCGAGGTCAGCGCCCCGACGTCCTATCCCGGCCCCGGTCCCGCTCTCGGGGCGCCTCCCGTGCACCGTCGCTCGGCCCTTTCGGTCCCGCCGCGCCCTGCTTCTCCGGCCTGTGGACGAAGTCCGGACGACTCCTGGGCGAAGCGGGTCTTCCGGGCGGCGGAGCCCGGCCGTCGTCCACAGGAGGAGGCGGAGGGACGGAACCGTCACCGGGAACTGATAGCAAGGACACATGGTTGACGAGACCGGCCTGCGGGCCGAGGCCGAGCGGAAGCTGCGCGCCCTGGCGGGCGACCACGCCACCTTGCGCGACGACCAGTGGTCCGCCATCAGGGCACTGGTGGTCGACCGGCGGCGCGCGCTGGTCGTCCAGCGCACCGGATGGGGCAAGTCGGCGGTCTACTTCATCGCCACCGCCCTGCTCCGCGCGCGGGGCGCCGGTCCAACCGTGATCGTGTCGCCGTTGCTGGCCCTCATGCGCAACCAGGTCGACGCCGCCGCGCGGGCGGGCGTGCAGGCCGCGACGATCAACTCCGCGAACGTCGACGAGTGGGAGTCCGTGCACGACGAGGTCGAGCGTGGCCAGGTCGACGTGCTGCTGGTCAGCCCCGAGCGGCTCAACAACCCCGACTTCCGCGATCTCGTCCTGCCCAAGCTCGCCGCGTCCGCGGGCCTGGTCGTGGTGGACGAGGCGCACTGCATCTCCGACTGGGGTCATGACTTCCGCCCCGACTACCGGCGGCTGCGCACCCTGCTGGCCGACCTCCCGCCGGGCGTGCCCGTGCTCGCCACCACCGCCACGGCCAACGCCCGCGTCACCCGCGACATCGCCGAGCAGCTCACCGCCACCACCCCCGGCGCGGGCGACACCCTGGTGCTGCGCGGGCCGCTCGAGCGCGACAGTCTCCACCTCAGCGTCGTCCGGCTGGGCACCGCCGAGCAGCGGCTCGGCTGGCTCGCCCAGACCCTGCACGAGCTGCCCGGTTCGGGCATCGTCTACACGCTGACCGTCGCCGCCACCCACGAGATCGCCGCCTACCTCCGCGACCAGGGGCACGAGGTCGCGGCATATTCCGGCCAGACCGACCCCGCCGAGCGGCTGGAGGCCGAGCGCGACCTGCTCGGCAACCGGCTGAAGGCCCTGGTCGCGACCTCAGCCCTGGGCATGGGGTTCGACAAGCCCGACCTCGGGTTCGTCGTCCACGTCGGGGCGCCCGCCTCCCCGGTCGCCTACTACCAGCAGGTCGGACGGGCCGGGCGCGGGGTGGAGCGCGCGGAGGTCATCCTGCTGCCCGGCCCGGAGGACCGCGACATCTGGGCGTACTTCGCGTCGCTGGCCTTCCCGCCCGAGCCGGTCGTGCGGGCCACCCTCGACACTCTGCCGGCCGAGGGCACCATGTCCACGGCCGCGCTGGAGACGCGGGTCGACCTCAGCCGCAACCGGCTCGACATGATGCTCAAGGTGCTGGACGTCGACGGCGCGGTCCGGCGGGTGAAGGGCGGCTGGCAGGCCACCGGCCGGCCCTGGGCCTACGACACCGAAAGGTACGCCCGGGTCGCCGCCGAGCGCGCCGCCGAGCAGCGGGCCATGCTCGGTTACCTCTCCACCACCGAGTGCCGCGAGGAGTATCTCCGGCGGCACCTCGACGACGACACCGCCCGTCCCTGCGGCCGCTGCGACAACTGCACCGGCCGGCACCGGCCGGTGGAGGTCGCCCCGAACGCCCTGAACAGCGCCCGTGAGCGCCTGCACCGTCCCGGCGTCGACGTCGAGCCCCGGCGGCAGTGGCCCACCGGCCTGAAGGACCTCGGGCTCTCCGGCCGTATCCGCCCTGAGCAGGCGGCCGAGCCCGGGCGTGCCCTCGGGCGGCTCACCGACATCGGCTGGGGCAACGTCCTGCGCGGGCTGCTCGCCGAGGGGGCGCCCGACGGCCCGGTGCCGGAGGAGGTGTTCGACGCGGTGGTCAAGGTGCTGAGCGCCTGGCGCTGGGCCGAGCGGCCGGTCGCCGTGGTCACCATGCCGTCGGCGACCAGGCCGGCGCTCATCGGCACTCTTGGGGAGCGGCTGGCCGCCATCGGGCGGCTGCGCCACCTCGGCTCGCTGACCTACCGCAACGGTCCGCCCGGTCGCCAGCACAACAGCGCCCAGCGCGTGCGGGCCCTCCAGGCCACTCTCGCGCCCCCGGCCGCCGACCTCTCCGGCGGTCCGGTGCTGCTGGTGGACGACCGCATCGACACCGGCTGGACGATGACCATCGCCGCAGCCCTCCTGCGCGACTCCGGCGCCCCCGCCGTGCTCCCTCTGGCCCTGGCCACCACCACCTGAGCACGACCACCCGACGGCACGGTCATCCCCGCGGTCCTGTGCGAACCCGCCTCCACGGCTCCTGGCACGAACCATCCGCGCGCAGGCCCTGGTGGGTGGAGATGCCGGTGGTCGGGGGCGGAGAGGGGAGGATCACGGGCGAGGCCTTGGCGGGGGCGAGGAGGCGGGGGCCTGGTCCGGGGCTGAGGCCGGTGCGCGGAGATGGCTGTGGTCGGGAGCGGAGAGAGGAGAGGATTGCCGGCGGGGTGGGGGGCGAGGGCCTGGCCGGGGGCGGGTGTGCCGGTGTGCGGGGTGTTGAAGGCCGTCGGGAGGGCCGCGCGGCTCGGGCGGCGGCCGCCGCGGCCACTTTGAGGGTGGCCGACAGGTGCCGAGCCGTCATCGAGGCATGGCCAGGGGGCCTGCCTTCGTTCGGTCCCCGAGGTCGCGCGCCGACCGGCCGATCGCGGGGGTCGGGTCGCCGTTGTGCCTGCGAAGCCTTGGGTGCGGGCCTGCTCCTAGGCCGGGCCGGGGGTCAGAGGCGGGGGCGGGCGCCGAGGTTGCTGATGGCCTTGGCGGCCAGCGCGTTGCCGGCGGCGAGCGCGTCGGCCGGCTGCTTGCCCTCGAGCCACGGCTGCAGGAAGCCCGCCGTGAACGCGTCGCCCGCACCGGTGCCGTCGATGACCCGCTCGAGGTGGTCGGCCGGGGCGCGCACGGGCTCGGGGCGGTTGTTGGTGTACCACAGGGAGCCCTCGGCGCCGAGCTTGATCACGACCTGCGGGAACCACGCGGTGAGCACCTTGGCGGCGGACGCCGGGTCGTCACGGCCGGTGAGCACCTTGGCCTGGGCGTCATTGGCGAACAGCAACTTGGCGCTGTGCGTCCACTCCAGGAACGGCTCGGCGCCCGTGCGCTCGAGCGGCGCCGCGGAGGCGCAGTCGACCGAGATCGACATGCCCGCCCGTCGCGCGTGCTCCAGCGCGGCCAGGCCGGCGTCGCGTGACCCCTCGTTGAGCAGGGTGTACCCCGAGACGTGCAGATGGCCACCCTGGATGAACAGGTCGCGCGGCAGGTCTTCCGGGGAGAGCGCCGCGTTGGCGCCCGGGTCGGAGAGCAGCGTGCGCTCGCCCTTGTGGGTGACCAGCACCACACAGGTGCCGGTCGGCCGCTCGGGATCCATCACGAGGCGGGCGTCCACGCCGTACCCCATGAGCTCCATATCGCGGTTGCGGCCGGTGATGTCGGCGCCGCGGCGGCCGACGAACGCGACCTCGGCGCCCTCGACGGCCAGCCAGGACGCGATGTTCGCTCCGGAACCGCCACCGTGCATGGTGACGACCGCAGGTGTGTCGCTCGCCCTGGCGAGGGGGTAGCGGGCGCGTGCGACCGCGTCGGTCATCAGATCGCCCACCACGACAACCCGGGTCATGATGTCACCACCTTGCTGGCACTACAGGAGGCTGCTGACAGAAAACCTAACAGCTTCAAGCCGGGGCGTGGGGCATAGAGCGGACACGCGTGCACAGTCGATGCACAAGCGTTGCCCAACGAAACGGACAGACGGCCGCTTACCCTCATCAATGTGGAACCTCACTACCCCGCCCACTGGGAGGCCGACGTCGTACTGTCGGACGGGGGCACCGTGCACGTGCGCCCCATCCGTCCCGAGGACGCCGGCATCCTGCGCGATTTCTACTCCCGGCTGTCGGAGCAGTCGATCTACTTCCGGTTCTTCGGCCCGCGCCCGAGGCTGTCGGACCGTGAGGTGGCCCTGTTCACCAATGTCGACTACGTGGACCGCGTCGCGCTGATCGCGACGCTCGGCACGGCGATGGTGGCGGTCGTCCGCTTCGACCGGCTGGACCGGCAGGAGGCCGAGGTGGCCTTCCTGGTCGAGGACGCGCACCAGGGCAGGGGAGTGGCATCGGTGCTCATGGAGCACCTGCGGGCCGCGGCGCGGGAACGTGGCATCAAGACCTTCATCGCCGATGTGCTGCCGTCCAACAGCCGCATGATGGCGTTCTTCAGCAACGCCGGGTACACCGCGCGGAGCCGGTTCGAGGACGGCGTCGTCCGGATGACCCTGGACCTCGCGACCACGGAGACCTCCCGCGAGGTGACGATGGCGCGCGAGCATCGCGCCGAGGCCCGCTCGATCGAGCGGTTGCTCACCCCGGCCTCCGTCGTGGTGGTGGGCGCGGGACGCGAGGCGGGCGGCATCGGCCAGACCGTGCTGCGCAACCTTCTCGGCGCCGACTTCAACGGGCCGGTGTACCCGGTGCACCGCGAGGTGCGCGCGGTGGCCGGCGTGCGCGCGTACAAGAGCGTCTCGGCCATCGACGGCGACGTGGACCTCGCCGTGGTGGCCGTGCCCGCGGACGGCGTGCTCGATGTGGTCGAGGAGTGCGCGCAGAAGGGGGTGAAAGGTCTGGTGGTGGTGTCCTCGGGGTTCGGTGAGACCGGGCCGGAGGGCCGGGTCCGGCAGGACGAGCTGGTACGCATCGCGCGTGCGCACGGGTTGCGCGTCGTGGGGCCGAACTGCCTGGGCATCGCCAACACCGACCCCGCCGTCCGGCTGAACGCCACCCTCGCCGCCCGGCTTCCCGGCCGGGGACGGGTGGGGTTCTTCAGCCAGTCGGGCGCGCTCGGCACCGCCCTGCTCCAGCGGGTCGCCCAGCGGGGGATGGGCATCTCGACCTTCGTGTCCGCCGGCAACCGGGCGGACGTCTCGGGCAACGACCTGCTGCAATATTGGGTGGAGGACCCGGCGACCGACGTGATCCTGCTCTACCTGGAGTCGCTGGGAAACCCGCGCAAGTTCGCCCGCCTGGCCCGCCGCACCTCCCGCGAGAAGCCGGTCGTGGTGGTCAAGAGCGGCGGCGTCACCCAAGGCGTGCCGGTCGGGCACGCCGCGCCGGTGCTGGGGCTGCCGGACACCGCGCTCAGCGCGCTGTTCGAGCAGGCGGGGGTGATCAGGGTGGACGACCTCACCCAGCTCTTCGACGTCGCGCAGCTTCTGGCCTACCAGCCGCTGCCCGCCGGGCCGAAGGTGGGCGTGGTCAGCAACTCCGACGCGATGGCCCTGCACGCCGTGGACGCCTGCGTGGCCGCCGGCCTCGACCCCTGCCCGCCGGCCAACCTCGGCGCCCGCGCCGGGGCGGCCGACTACCGCAAGGCGCTGGCGGAGATGGACTGCCGGGTGGACGCGATCGTCGCGATCTACCTGCCGCCCGTGCCCGGCGACGCGGCGGCGGTGGCCGCCGAACTGGTGCGGACGGCCAAGGAGACCGGCAAGCCCCTCCTCGCGACCTTCGAGGGACGCATGGGCATGCCCGAGGAGCTGCGCGTTCCCGGCGAAGGGGGCGACCCGGGCAAGGGCTCCATCCCGTCCTATCCGGCGGCCGAGGAGGCCGTACGAGCGCTGGCCCACGTGGTGCGCTACTCCCTCTGGCGCGGCACGCCGCCCGGCGCCCCGCCGGAGATCGGTGACGTGGACACCGCCGGCGCCCGGGCGGTACTGGAACGCCTGCTCGCCTCGGAGGAGGACGTCGAGGTGGACGCGACCGAGCTGCTCGCCTGCTACGGGCTGCGGGTCTGGCCCTCGGAGCCGGTCTCCTCGCCCGAGGAGGCCGTCGCGGCCGCCGAGCGGCTCGGCCGGCCGGTCGTCGTCCGCGCGGCCGACCCCGAGACGTCTCACCGGGCCGGCACGGTGCGGCTCGGCCTGTCCGACGCGGGCGGGGTGCGCCGGGCGTACGCCGACCTGGCCGAGCGGCTCGGACCCGAGGTGCCCCTGTCGGTGCAGCGGATGGCGCCACAACCGGCCGTGCAGACCGTGGTACGCGTCGTGGACGATCCCGAGTTCGGCGCGGTGGTGTCCTTCGGGCTCGGCGAGATCACCGCCCGGCTCCTCGGCGACGAGGCGTACCGGCTCGCCCCGCTGACCGCCGATGACGCCGCCGCGCTGGTCCGCTCGGTGCGTGCCGCGCCTCTGCTGTTCGGCCGGTACGGGTACCCGCCGGTGGCGGTGGAGGCGCTGGAGGATCTGATCGTCCGCGTGGGCCGGCTGGCCGACGAGCTGCCCGGGGTGGCGCGGCTGGTCCTGGACCCGGTCCTGGTGGGCGAGTCCGGGGTGAGCGTCCTCGGCGCCCGCGCCCTGGTACGCGGCAGCGTCGGCCCGCGCCCCGACCGGGGGCCGAGACGCCTGAGCTGACCCGCGAGGAGCGAGAGGGCCGGTGCCGGCCAGGGATCGCGAGCGCCCGGGGCGGACGATCCGCGACGGAACGCCCGCTCGCGGCCGCGAGCCGGAGAGAAGTGCGCGCCCACCGGCGGACCGCCCGCGCCGGTGATCGCGGGGCCGTTCCCCCGTGAACGTTTCGCTCGCCGGCGGGGCGGGACGCCGGCGCCCGTCCGGTGCTCGCCGTGGGCGTACACGCCTTGGGGAGGAGGTGACCCGGCGCATCCGATGTGGTGGGAGGGATGGGCGGGTCGAACATGGAGTCCACTTGCGGCCGGAGGCGGCCAAGGCAGGCGCCCGCGAGGTGAAACACGACGCCGAGACAGGGCAGGATGGACTCATGAGGGAAACCCGAGTCTCGGCCGCGAGTTTGCGCGAGGCTATCGAACGCAGCGGCTACTACCCCGATCTTGTGGCCGACGCGGCGGAATCCGCGCTGGGTAAAGAGCCGGTGACGGCCTTCGTCGTTCACCACGAGGCGACTTTCGACCCTGCGATGGAGGTGCGCAGGCACGTCACCGTCGTGATCCTCTCGCCCACCCGGCTCCTGGTGTGCCACACCGACGAACACCCGCCCGCCGACGGCATGCCCACCTCGCACGCCTCGACCACGACCGAGGCCGTGCGCCTGAGCCGCGTCCAGTCGGTCGCGGTCACCAGAGTGGTCCCCGACCCGGCGGCGTACGTGCCGGGGGTGCCGCCGACCGAGGTGACGCTCACCATCGGCTGGGGCGCCATCTCCCATGTGGACCTGGAGCCCGCCACCTGCGGGGACGAGAACTGCGAAGCCGACCACGGGTACACCGGCGCGATCACGGCCGACGACCTCTCGCTGCGGGTCAGCGAGGCCGCCGACGGTCCCGAGGCCGTCAGCAACGTGCTGGCCTTCGCCAAGGCCCTTTCCGAGGCCACCGCCCGCACGGCGAGTTGACCATCCGGACGGCGGGTTGACCACCCGCGCCGGCCGGGCGCCCGGCACCATGCCGAGGCGCTCCGGCCGGCGCGCCGCCCTTCGCGCGGCGCGGCGGGGTGGGGCGGGGCTGCTCCGGCCCTGCTCCGCAGGAGTCCGATACTTCATCCCCCGCCGGAAGGCGGGGCTTCCCGGAGGTTTCGATGAGCCCGTTGATCAATCCTGGTGACCTCGGCGACTCCACCATCCTGGACGTGCGCTGGCGGCTGGTGGGCGCGCCCGGCATCGACTCCTATCGGGAGGGGCACCTCCCCGGCGCCGTGTTCTGCGACCTGGACCACGATCTGGCCGCGCCGCCCGGCGCGGGGGGCCGGCATCCGCTGCCGGACGCCCAGAGGTTCCAGGACGCGATGCGCCGGCTCGGCGTGTCGCGGTCGCGCCGGGTCGTGGTCTACGACGAGGCCGACGCCACGGCCGCGGCCCGCGCCTGGTGGACGCTGCGCTACTTCGGGCACCCGGACGTGCGGGTGCTCGACGGCGGCTACCGCAGGTGGGTCGAAGAGGGCCGTCCGGTGATCAAGGGGGATGTGCTCGCCGAGCCGGGCGACTTCACCGCCGAACCGGGTGGGATGCCGGTGCTGGACGCCGCCGGCGCGGGCACGCTCGCCCAGGAGGGCGTGCTGCTGGACGCCCGCGGCGCCGAGCGCTACCGGGGCGAGGTCGAGCCGATCGACGCGGTCGCCGGGCACATCCCCGGGGCGGTCAGCGCTCCCACGATGGAGAACGTCGACCCGTCCGGGCGGTTCCACTCGCCGGAGTTCCTCAGAGAGCGGTTCATCTCCTTCGGCGCGCTGCCCGAGGTGCCGGTCGGGGCGTACTGCGGGTCCGGCGTGACCGCCGCGCACGAGGTGCTGGCGATGGAGATCGCGGGTGTGCACGCCGCTCTCTACGTGGGCTCCTGGTCCAACTGGATCAACGACCTCTCCCGGCCCATCGCCACGGGCTGAACATCGTCGCGGGCGTGTCACCGCCGACCACCGGCGGCGACACGCCGGTGATCGTCCGGCGAGCACGCCGGGGCGTGACCTCGATGACCATGCGGGAGCACCGGCTGCTCGACCGTGCGACGCCCGCCCGGCGGCTGCCGCTCGGTCGTCACCGGTGTCCGCCGGCCGCCGGCGTCACGACCGGGCACCGGCAGGAGCGGTCGTGCGCACGGTGACCGTATGGGAGGCGCCGGCCTGATCGGCCAGACCGGTGAAGGTGAGGACGAGTTTCCGGCCGGTCTGCGCGCCGGCCAGCAGCGGGTGGCCGTGGACCACCCCGGCCACCCGGCGATCCCAGGTCACGGTCAGCTCGTCCAGGCCGCACCTGGGGTCGGCCACGGTGACCGTTGCCGCACCTGTGGCGTCCTCCCTGACCAGCACGGCACACGGACCCGAGGCGGTCAGCCCTTCTGTGGCCCCGCCCTGCCAGAAGTTCACCGCCGTGATCCCCAGAGAGGGGACCCGGATGCCCTGCTGGTCGGCGGTGTTGACCGATATGCGAAGCCAGTCCGGGTCGGCGGAGCGGGCCCGGGTCTGGACGGCGGTCGCGCCCGGCAGGAGCAGATACGCGTACCCGGCCGAGGCGGGGTCGGGGCCGTGGTCCAGCCAGAGCGTGACGTAGCCGCGGGCGACCCGCCCGGTCGCATCGGCCCGTCGCTCGCGCAGCAGGTGGAGGCGGGCGCCGCCCGGCAGGACATATCCGCCGTGCCCCGTCAGATGCGCCCAGCCCGCCTCGGCCATGGCCGCGGACCGGCCGGCGGACGAGGTTCCCGCCGCTCCGCGGTCCTCGCCGCCGGTGGGCCGGTCGTCCGAGGCGGGGGTGCGCCAGGGTCCCCCGAAGGCCGAGGCGGGCTTTCGGCCGTCGGCGGGAGGAGGCGCCAGGACCTCCCGGCCGTCCACGGTGAGCCCGGCGTCCGTCCGGCGGTTGTCCACGATCGTCTCCACCGGCACGCCGTCCCGGGCGGTGATGCCCGCGCCCAGGCAGACCACCGCGTCGTCCAGGAAGAACCAGGACTTGTACGCCTCCAGCGTGCTCTCCAGCCCGTACAGGTGCTGCCCGACGCAGGCGTACCGGCCGTCGGTGGCGCCGCCCACCCAGCGTGCGGGCGTGCGGGTGTCGCCCCACGCCGCTCCCGCCCCGTCGGGCAGCCGCCGGGTCGAGACCGTGGTGCCGGGCAGGCGGTAGGGGTCCACGGTGGGCCAGAACGCATCGGAGTACTGGTCGCCGTGGCCCTCGGCCCACCAGTAGAGCATGCCGGAGCCGGTGTGCCAGCCGCGGAGGTTCTCCCCGTTGCCGTGCTCGTAGTGGCCGATGCGGGAGGAGGCCATGCTGAGACCCGCGCACCAGCCCGGCCCGCGGTGCACGGCGCGGGCGCCCGCCGCCATCAGCCGGTGCCCCGGCGGCTCACCCGCGGCCGGGACCGCGTCATCGTCCATGATCGCGGCGAGCCGGGCGTGGAAGGCCAGGTCGGAGCGCTCGGCCGCGGGCAGCATGGGCACCGTGGTGTCCCGCGTCGCCCACCCCTTGACCATGGCCTGCCAGCGCGCCCGTTCGCCGCCGGAGGCGCTCTCCCCGAGCAGCAGGACCGCGGCGGCGATCTCACGCCCCCTGTCGTGGTCGCCGTACGATCGCCGGCCGATGCCGCGTCCCCGCACCATGTCCAGGCAGAAGCCGTCGTGGACGATCGGCGCGAAGGACTTCCCGACACTGTCGAAGATCACCTGCCGGGCCGGATCGGTGATCTCCCATGGTGATCCGCGCAGCACCGCGAACAGCGTCGCCAGCCCCGACAGCAGCGACACCCCGTAGGCCCCCTGGTAGGGCACGAAGGAGTGCTGGATGAACGTTCCGTCCCGGTGGAAGCCGTCGCCCTCCTCGGCGTACGGGAACACCGGCGAGAGCGCGGACACCGCCACCGCGGCCTTCCCCGGGTCCGATCGCAGCATGGCGCGCAGCAGCATGACCACGCAGAGATCCACGCGGTTGGCACCGGTACTGGTGCCGCTGTAGGTGTGCAGATGGCGTTCGGGGACGAAATGATCCACGGCGCCGGCCAGCGCCCTGCTCACGCCGTCGGGCAGGTGCGGCTCGATCAGTACGGCCGCGTCCAGCAGCTTCTTGGGGACGCCGATTTGCCAGTGCCACCAGTTGCCGGTCTCCGGGGCGCCCTCGGCGTACACCCGCCGCCGGTAGTGGTCGATGCCGCCGGACACCGCGGCGGCCAGGCCGGCGTCGCCGGTCAGGCCGGTGCCGGGCAGCGCGTAGGCGCGGGCCATGGTGAGCAGCCGGGCAGGGGTGGCCACGAACGACGGGAAGGGCTCGTCGGGCCAGAGCCGACCGGCCGCCGGCGCCGCGGTATCCCGGTATCGCGCCGCCGTGGTGCCGAGCGCCGCCAGGCGGGTGCGGTACGGCTCGGCCGCGGGGTCGAAGCCCGAGCCCGCCGTCACCTCCCGCCACCGGCGGCGCAGCGCCGCCAGGTGGCCGGCGAACATCCCGGCGAAGGCGGCGCCGTCTCCCGAGGGCGCGCCGGAGGCCGTGATCAGCACTCCTGCCGCCGCCAGCCCTCCGGCCCGCAGGAACGACCGCCTGCCCCACGCGTCCACGGCTCGGATTATCGCTCCCCGGCGGCCGCCGCCCCGCCTCCGACACCGCACGTCCCTCGCGCGCCGCTGGAGACCTGCTCGCCGGGCACTGGACGTTGCCGCCGGCTCTTGGCGGGGTCCCAAGACGCGGGACGACGCATCGGCGGTCGGCCGATGGAAGAGCAGAGGCCCGCATCTGGCCCGGGAGGCCACCGCCTTCGTCCGGCCGCCGGTCATGCCTCGCCCGGCGGGCTCGGCCTTCCGTTCACCGCCGAGCGGGCGGCGGGAGCGGACGGCCGAGGGAGCCCATGCAGGTGAAGCCGTGGACGCCCGTCCGCAGGGCGGCCGTGGCCAGGGCCTCGGCCGGCGTGTGCCCGCCGGCCAGCAGGGCGTGCACGAGCGTCATCACGGCGAGCGCCTCCGCATCGCGTATCGGGACAAGTCCGGCGATCACGCATGCCGCGCCCTGGTCCAGGAAGGTGCCGGCCAGGCCGAGGCTCGCCCCGTCCATCGGCGCGTGCGCCATGCCGGCGTCGCAGGCGGACAGCACGACGAGCCAGGGCGACCGTTCGAGCGCGAGCAGGTCGTAGGCCATCAGCGGCCCGTCCTCCAGGGCGATGCTCGACAGCAGTGGGCTGCGCGCCGAGAAGAACCCGTGCGCCGCGATGTGCGCGATCTCCGCCCGCGCCAGCGCATCGAGAACCTCCGCCCGCTTCGCGGTGACCTGCCGGGCACCCGGAAGTGCCGAAGGTTCCGCGTTCGTGGGAGGCGGGGGACAGGGCCGGCGGGCGGCTTGCCGGTAGGTGCGGACCACCATCGCGGCCTCGCCCTCCGCGTACCGCAGTCCGGGTCCCGCGATCGCCACCACCGGAGCCGGGCAGGCCGGCCACCGTGCCGCGTTGGTGAGCCTGGCCTCGCAGCGGGGGCCCGGCCCACCGGCCGTACGGCTCCGTGCGCGGCCCGCCCTGCCGGAGCAGGCCGCACACGCACCATCCGCATGGTTCTCCTCGGGGGCCGCCGGCGACGCGTCCACGGGGCCGGCGTCCTCCGGACGGGCCTGCGCCGTGCCGTCCGCGGGAAGGCCCGCGAAGAGCGAGGGACGGCGGGCGGTGCTCGCCAGCCAGGCGCCGGCGCTGGCCGCCACGCAGTGCGCTCGCCCAAGGAGCGGCGGCAGCACGCCCCACGGGAGCGTGTGCAGTGCCCCGGTCGGCACGATCACCACGGGACGGTCCCCGACATCGGCGCCCAGCGGCCGAAAGAGCTCCGCCGGCCCGGCCGCCTCCCCGGGCGGGCCGGAGGCAAGGCCCGTGCCGGTGTCCCGGAGCCCGGCCCGCCGCAGGGCGTACCTCAACCGGATCGTCGCCTCGGCGGCGGCGGTGTACGAGCCGAGCGGCCGCAGCACGCACCGCTCCTCGGTGACGACCACGGCAGCGAGTCGATCGCCGTCCCGGACCAACTCGACCAGCGCGGCCCCGTCGAGGACGGCGCGGATCCGGTCGGGCGGCGGAGCCGCGCCGCCACCGCCGGCCCGCCCGCGGGCGACCGCCCGGCAGTGCTCTGACCAGCTCAGCACCTGCTCCGGCCGCCCGTCCCGCAGGGCCAGTGCGAGGCCGAAAGCGGCGAGCCGTTCGCCCGCGCGCACGGCATGGGCCCGCACGCCGGGGTCGCTCAGCCGCTCGCCTCCCGCCGCGGCCTCCGCCAGTCCCGCGCGCAGCGCCGAGAACGCCCTCGGCAGGTCTCCGGCGAGACCGTGCCGGAGGGCCAGGGCATGGTGCCGGACGACGCGGTGCGCCCGCCCGGCCGGCGGCGGCCCGTCGGTCACGGCCGCCAGATCGGCCTCCATGGCGGTGGCCACCCCTGCTTCGCCCGTGGCCACCAGGTCCGTCATCAAGGGCGGGGCTGCGGGCCCTGTAAGGGCCGGCGAGACCGAGGCGGCGAGCGTCAGCTCGGCGGCGGTCAGGCGAAGGGCGGCGGCGGGGGCCGTCCATCCTTCCGCGGCCAGCCGGAGGGCCAGCGCCCGCGCCTGGCTCGCCAGGCGGCGGGCCTGCTCCGCGTCGCGGGAGGCCGGCGCCTCGATGGTGATGCGCGCGCGGAGAATCACCTCCTCCGCCAGGGGCACCCAGGCGTGGCGTCCCTGCCCAGCCAGCTCGCGGGCCGCCGTCTCGGCGGTCACCCGTGCCTGGTGCGGATCTCCGACGAGAAGTTCGACCTGCGCCAGCAGCAGCCGCGACTCGGCCAGCGCGCCGAGCGACCCGGTGGCGGCCAGCTCCGGAACCGCCCGGCCGAGCAGCGCGCGAGCCTCTCCCGGCAGATAGGCCGCGAGGAGCGCGCCGGCGAAGTCGCCGCGCATCGCCGCGAGGCGTTCGGGATAACCCGCCAGGGCGGCCTCCGCCTCCCGGTAGCCGGCGAAGGCGGCGGCGAGGTCACCGCGCCGGGTCGCGACGAAGGGCACGTTCGCCTCGGCGAGGGTGGCGATGTGGTCCAGGCCCGCGGCCCGGGCGACGGTCACACAGGCCGACAGGTCGGCGCCGGCCGCGTCGTAGTCCTCCAGATAGGTGTGCGCGAGACCGCGGTTGAGCAGGGCGCCGGCCAGGAAGCGCGGGTCACCGGCTCCGGTGAGCACCGTGATGGCCCGGTCGCACTCGGCCACGGCGTCCCGTGTCCTGCCGACCCGGACGAGCGCCACCGACCGCTGAACGCCGAGCCGGGCGGAGTCCAGGCCGGTCAGGTGCCCCTCGGCCAGGTCGGCGACGCGGAGCGCGCCCACCGGGTCGCCCAGCTCGGCGCGTACCGCGACCAGCGACAGCCGGGCCTGCGCGGCCCGCCCGGGCAGACCGCGCGCGGCGCGGATGGCCTCCTGCAGATGCTCCTCGGCCGGCTCCAGGTGCCCGAGCTCGCGGGCGGCGAGCCCGAGGGCGCGGTGCGCGATCGAGACGGCCTCCTGGCAGCCACGGGCGCGCGCTTCGGCGAGCACGGCGCTCGCGCGCTCGCGGGCCCGTGCGGGGTCGGCGCCGGAGAATTCCACCGTCTCCTCGGCGGCGGTGACGAGGGACGGTGCCTCGGGATGCGAGGTGGGGGCAGGTGGCGGCTCGCGAGTGGGCCCGGGGTCGAGGGCCGAGGGCTGGACGGAGCGTCCGGCAACGGGGAGCGGCGCCGTTCCGGGTTCAGGGGCGGGGGTGAGGGCTCGGTCGTGGGGGTGTGGAGGTGTCATGGGCGGAGGTCGTGGAGGGTCATGGAGGGAACCGGCGGTGTCGGGGATGGGTTCGG
>NZ_BMNT01000067.1:16697-29094 GCF_014646695.1 Sphaerisporangium melleum | reverse complement strand
CCACAGGCCGGTGACCAGCTCAAACGCCTTCTTCAAGTGTGCGAATAGCTCATCAGACGCTATTCGTCCCCCTATCAGTACATCGAGATGTGCACGTGGTCGAAGTGGTTGGCCGTGATGCCGCCGCGGTTCGCCATGGCGCGCCAGCCGGGGAAGCCCAGGTTGTAGATGCGCTGGCGGTAGATCACGTACTTCACCCCGAGCTTGCCGCCGTTCTTGATCGCCCAGGCGGCGAGCTCCTCGCCCAGTGCGACGCCGGCGGGCGAGGGCATCGCTCCGCCGGAGCTCAGCATGAAGTCGCACGCCCGGCCCAGCGGGTGCTCCCCGCTGTCCTCCGCCCGGTAGCAGCCGACCGGGAAGGACAGCGTGAAATGGCTTTTGACCTCGGCGCGCATCAGCCGCATCCGAGGCGTGATGTTCTCGGAGCCGGTGGGCAACTCGGGGGCCCACGTCCCGTTCGACCGCTTGCCGGGGGCGACGGGAACGAGCCGGTCCAGCCGGTCCTTGATCTCGCCGATCAGCTTCTCGGCGTCCTTGCGCCGCGCGACCACCTCGGCGGCGTCCTCGCGCAGGCGGACCGTGAGCGCGCCGGCGTCCTGGGCGGCCTTCTTGCGGCCGTCGCGCGCGGCCGTGAACCGGCCGATCTTGGCCGTCTGCTCGTCCTGCAACTGTTCCAGCATGGCCGCCCCGTCGAAGCCGGGTGACAGGATCTCCCGCATCATGCCGAGCCCGCTGCCGGCCTGATAGCGAAGCCGGGCGATGTCGCCGACCTGGTTCTCCGAGGCCGCGAGCTCCGCTTCGGCCGTCTTCAGCCGCTCGCGCGCGGTCTTCTCGGCCGCCTTGGCCTTGGCGACCGCGACGCGTTTGGCGTTGTACTCGGCGATGAGCTTGTCGACCCGTTTGCCAAGAGAGCTCAGTTGCTTCTTGAGCTCCTTCTCGGTGGGCTTGGGGGCGGCGTTCCCCGCCGTGGACGGGCCGAGCACGAGGGCGGCCACGATCAGGGCGCTGGTGGCCACGGAGGCGTGGCGACCGGACGTCGAGGGCAGAGCCCACTCCTCTCCATCTGCCGGCCGGGTTAGCTGACGGGTTCGGGCCGGAGCAGCCCTACCACTCGCGTGGATTCACCCCAGAGGAACCATGGGTCCCCGGCTCCCAGGCGGGGCACCTGGGATTAGGCGTACCGGCCGTTACGGTCGGTGTCAGATGGGATGTTAGTGGCAATACCGAAACACGGCGACCAGTCGGACGAAAGACGCCGTGGTCAGCCCTGGTCGCGGAGCATCCGGGCGGCCTCCTCCGGCAGCACGTCGTTGACGAACGCCCCCATCGCCGACTCCGAGCCGGCCAGGTACTTCAGCTTCTGCGCCGCGCGCCGGATGCTGAACAACTGCAGGTGCAGGTACGCCAGGTCGCGCCCGGTGCGCACCGGCGCCTGGTGCCAGGCGGAGATGTAGGGCATGGACACCCCGAACAGCCCGTCCAGCCGCCGCAGCACATCGGTGTACAGGGGACCGAACGCCGCGCGCTCCTCGCCGGTCAGCTCGCGCAGGTCGGCGGCTTTGCGGTTGAGGTAGAGGTGGACCTCGAACGGCCACCGCGCCGCCGCCGGGACGAACGCCGTCCAGTGCTCGTTGGCGGCCACGACCCGGGTCTCGGCCTTGCGCTCGGCCTCCAGCACGTCGGTGAACAGGTCGCCGCCGGTCCGTTCCCGGTAGCGGGCGGCCGAGGCGAGCATCTGCCGGGTGCGCGGCGTCACGTACGGATAGGCATAGATCTGGCCGTGCGGGTGGGGCAGTGTGATGCCGATCTCCGCGCCGCGGTTCTCGAAGCAGAAGACCTGCTCGACACCCGGCATCGCCGACAGATCCTCGGTGCGGTCGGCGAGCGCCAGCAGCACCAGGTCGACCTGCTCGGGGGAGAGCCGGGAGAAGGAGGAGTCGTGGTCGGAGGTGAAGGACACCACCTCGCACCGGCCGACGCCGGGACGCACCTCGCTCAGCCCGCCCACGTCCTCGTACGTGCCGGTCAGGTTGAAACTGAAGGACGGGAAGCGGTTCTCGAAGACCACGACGTCGTAGTCGGAGGCGGGGATCTCGGTGGCGTTCCCGGGCCGGGTGGCGCACAGCGGGCACTGGTCGCTCGGCGGCAGGAACGTCCGTCCCTGCCGGTGCCCGGCGATCGCGATCCACTCGTCCATCACGGGGTCGTACCGCAACTCGGAGGCGGGGGGACGCGGCGGCAGGTCGCGGGTGTCCACCGCGCTGCGGTCGGCGTCCTCGCGCCGGTCGAAGTAGAAGAGCTCCCGCCCATCGGCGAGCCGGGTCACGGTGCGCTTCACCGCGACACCTCCTGTTCGTTCCCGGCGGCAGGCTGAGCCGCCCGTGCTGTTCGCGCGGCGGCATGGTCCGCCTCCGCTGTCCCGGCGGCGGACCTTCCCGCCTGACCGGTGGTCTGTCGCGGCCCTGCGGCCGGTTCGTGCGGCGGCTGAGCCGGTCGCTCCGGCCGGGCCGCCGCGGGGAGCGCCGTCTCGGCCGGATCGGCCAGGACCAGCGTGCCGGCCTGCTCGGACAGCGCCGACCGCGCGTCTTCCGGCAGGCCTGTGTCGCTGATCACGACGTGCGCCTCCTCCAGCCTGGCGATGGTGCTGATGCCGACCGTGCCCCACTTGGTGTGGTCGGCCAGGACGACGAGACGCTGGGCCGCGGCCACCAGCTCGCGGTCGGTCTCGGCCTCCAGCAGGTTGGGAGTGGTGAAGCCGGCGCGGGGGCTCATGCCGTGCACGCCGAGCATCAGAGTGTCCACGTTGAGCGCGCGGATGGCGGCCAGGGCCACCGGGCCGACCAGCGCGTCCGACGGCGTGCGCACCCCTCCGGTGAGCACGACGGTCTGGTCGGCGCGGCCCGCGCGGTGGAAGACATCGGCGACCTGCACGGAGTTGGTGATGATCGTGAGCTGTGGCACGTCCACCAGGTGGTGGGCGAGGGTCCAGGTCGTCGTGCCGGCCGACAGCGCGACGGCGCTGCCCGGGCGCACCATCTCGGCCGCGCGGCGGGCGATGGCCTCCTTCTCGGCC
Source organism: Sphaerisporangium melleum (assembly GCF_014646695.1). Lineage (GTDB taxonomy): Bacteria > Actinomycetota > Actinomycetes > Streptosporangiales > Streptosporangiaceae > Sphaerisporangium > Sphaerisporangium melleum. The sequence continues at coordinate 26,021 of NZ_BMNT01000067.1, read as the reverse complement.
TGCTGGCGTACCGACTTGGCGGCGAAGCCCGGCTCCTCGGTGGACCCCGCGCCGCTGACGGTGGCGCCGCCGTGCACCTTCTCGACCAGCCCGCGCTCGGCCAGGGCCTCCAGGTCGCGCCGGATCGTCATGTCCGACACGCCGAGCTCGCGTACCAGGTCGGCGACCCGGACGGCACCGCTCCTGCGGGCACGCTCGAGGATCGCCCGCTGCCGCTGCTGTGCCAGCACCGCCCCACCCCTTCCGCAGGTTCCCTCAAAATACTACATATTCTGACCTGATGCTTGTTGGAATGTGTGGTAGTTCGAGTGGAAGATCCGGTACGCCCGAGAGACGGTGCCTGTGGGGTTATTTGGAGGTTTGGGCCTTGTACCGCCCTTCGCCCCGATGCATGGTGGGGACACGAACGGTACCCACCACGGAGGCCGAGATGGCGAGACGCGCGCGCAAGGGCCGGGCCCGCAAGAAGAAGAAGGCCAACCACGGCAAGCGGCCCGTCTCCCGCTGACCGCCGCGGCGACCCGCTCCGCCGGCGCTTCAGCCCGCCCCGCGAGGGCGCGCGGGTCTCGGCGTTTCCCTGGGCGCACTCCGGACGGCCGGCGTCGGATGCGGCGGGCCTGCACACCTCATGGGCGCGGGCTCACAGCGTCCGGCTAGGCCCCGCGCCCCCAGGCCGCCAGCAGCCGGGTCTGCGGGTCGGCGTCCTCCGGCAAGGGCGGCCGCTCGTCTATCACTCCCGCCTGCCGGTAGGACTCCTCGGCGCCCGCGAACCACCGGGCGCACACCTCCACCAGGTCGGGGTCGAGACGCTCGTCGCCCCCGATGGCCTTCGCCAGGTCCCAGGTGTGGATGAGGGTGTCGGCGAAAAGTTCGGAAATGTACTCCTCGCCGGAGATGTCGCCGAAGGACAGGCGCACCGTCCGGGTGAGGACGTCCGGCTCGTCCATCGCCCGGACCGCGGCGGCCGCCGCCACGTCGAACGCCTTGACGGGATCGTCGCCGAGCAGGTCGCCGTCGAGCAGGTGCGCCACCTCGCCGGCCGGTCGTCCGGCCAGCAGTTCCGGCGCGAGCAGGCTCTCACCCACCAGATGGTCGACCAGGGTGTGCACGTCCCAGTCGGCACAGGTGGTGGGGATGCGCCACTGACCGGCCGCCACCCGGTGCACATGAGCGCCGAAGGCGTCCAGGGCCCGCCGATAGGCCTCGCGGATGTCGATCGTCATCGTGTCCCTCCCGCGTCGTCCACCCGACGTTAACCCGGCCGCCGCACCTCCGTCAGAGGGTGCGATCGGCCGGGCACACGTGCTCGCTCACGGCGCGGGAGGGTCACCCCAGCCGGGCCAGGGTGTCCTCCACGGCGCGATGGAAGGTGGGATAGGCGTAGATCATGCTCGTCAGCCGCTCGATCGGCACCCTGGCGTCCACCGCCAGCGTCAGCAGGCCGAGCACCTCGCCGCCGGCTGGCCCGGCAGCGGTGGCCCCCACCAGGACGCGATCGTCGGCGACCAGCTTGACCAGCCCTTCCGCGCGGTGGATCCAGCCGCGGGCCGAGGAGGAGACCGAGGTGACCGCCGTGCGCACGTCCAGACCCCGCTCGCGGGCCTGCGCCTCGGTCAACCCCACCGAGCCCACCTCGGGGTCGGTGAAGGTGACCCGCGGTACGGCGCGGTAGTCCGCCGCGGGCGCGCGCTCGCCCAGGATGTCGGCCAGGGCGATGCGCGCCTGGTACATCGCCACATGGGTGTAGAACCCCTTGCCGGTCACGTCGCCGATCGCCCACACGCCCTCGGCGGCGCGCATGCGCTCGTCCACCTCGACCGCGGGCGCCGACTCGTCCAGCCCGAGGGCGCCCACTCCCACGGCGGCCAGATCACAGCGGCGTCCGGTGGCGATCAGCAACCGCTCGGCCCGGTGGCTGCCGTCCTCGGTCATCACGGTGAACGCCGCGCCGTGGTGGTCGACCCGGGTCACCTCCGCACCGGTGCGGACCGTGATGCCCTCATGGGCGAAGACCTTGGCGACCAGCTCGCCCACCTCGGGTTCCTCCAAGGCGAGCAGGCGCTCGGCGGCCTCCAGGACGGTGACCTCGGCGCCGAACCGGCGCAACACCTGGCCGAGCTCGACCCCCACCGCGCCGCCGCCGAGCACGACGATCGACTCGGGCACGCGCTCGGCCTCGACCGCCTCGTGATTGGTCCAGTACGGCGTGCCCGCCAGGCCGGGGATCGGCGGCACCGACGGCTGCGAGCCGGTGGCGATCACGATGCCGCGCCTGGCCCGCAGCACCCGCGTGTCGTCCACGGTGACCTCGCCCGGAGCGGTGATGCGGCCGCGGCCCCGCACGAGGGTGCCGCCCTTGCCGAGGAAGCGGTCGGCGGCGACCTTGTCGTCCCAGTCGTCGGTGGCCTCGTCGCGGATCCGCCGCGCCACGGGCGCCCAGTCGGGCACGACGGTCGCCTCGCCCGCCATGGATGGGATGCGCCGGCCCTCGGCCAGCAGATCGGCCGCCCGCACCATCATCTTGGACGGGACGCACCCCCAGTAGGGGCACTCGCCGCCCACCAGGTGGGCCTCGACTCCGGCGACGGCCAGCCCGGCCTCGGCCAGCCGGCCCGCGAGCTCCTCGCCGCCCGGCCCGAGCCCGAGGACGACGACGTCGAAGTGTTCGGTATCCGCATCCATGGCCTTCCCCTGCCCCGGCCCTCTCCCCCCGACACGGCCCCGCCAAGATCTTCCCCGGCGTCGCGCGCAGCGGCCCGAAGGATCACGTGACGAGGTGGCGAAGAGCAGGCCCGGGCACCGCCATCGCCTTCGAGTCCGCTCCTGAAGATTGCGCCGACGCGGCCCTGCGCCGGCTGTTCCAGCCGGGCGAGCAGGTGCGTTTTCGAAGAAGTTCGGCGACAGTGCCGTGACGAACACGAAGGCCAGGTTCCCCCGCAGGGGACCTGGCCTTTTGTCGTGAGAGCGGACGACGGGAATCGAACCCGCGTAGCCAGTTTGGAAGACTGGGGCTCTACCATTGAGCTACGTCCGCGCGAGCCGGTCGCCGTCTGGTCTAGACTTCTTCCGGTCGTCAGGACGTAAGCGTACCGGAGATTGCGAGTGCGCGAGCGACCCGATGTTCCGGGGTGTAGCGCAGCTTGGTAGCGCGCCTGCTTTGGGTGCAGGAGATCATCGGTTCAAATCCGGTCACCCCGACATGTCCGGCGTCGGCGCCTCGGCGCGGAGGCCGCCAGACGCGGTCCTCGTCAGGGGCGGGCGCCTTCGTCGACAGGCAGGGCTCCGGCGGTCGCCGTGGAATCGGTGTCCGGTGGGACCAGTCCGTACGGGAAGCGGGACACCCGGTCGTCAGTGCGGGAAGAACCTGGACGAACGTCAGCGGTCCGCGTCGAACAGAGCCCAGACGGCCTTGCCGCCCTCCTCCAGCGTCTCCCAGCCCCAGGCCTTGCTGAAGGTGTCCACGATGTACAGGCCACGGCCGTGTTCGGAGACGAAGTCGGGCTCCCTGCGCCGGGGCAGTTCGTCGCTGGGGTCGGCCACCGCGAGCAGCACGTGCGGGGACAGCCGCAGAAGCAGCAGGGTGATCGAGTGGTCCCCGTGGCGCGCGGCCGACCGGCCCGCGTAGCGCACGGCGTTGGTGACCAGTTCCGAGACGACGAGGGCGGCGTCCTCACCCAGATCAGAGCAGCCCCAGGCGTGCAGAGTCGTCTTGGTCACGTCGCGGGCCTTCTTCACCGAGTCGGCCTGCGGGCGCAGCGGGCAGGTGGTGGCGCCCTGGTGACCGCCGGTCCGCAGTATTCGCCGTAGTCCCACTTCGTGCGGTGCTTCGGTGCGATCGGCGGCGGACACGGGTCCCGGCATCCCGCTGATACCTCCCGCTGTCATTGTGTGTCTCCGCAGCCAGTGAGCCGTAATACGAGTTAGTGCACCTTTAGCCCAATATGCACTAGGCCATGATGGGACAGTATGGACCCCGGTGCAAGACCCAAATGCACGTGCAGCCGTGCTGTGCAGGCGCAAGAACCGTCTGGGACGCCATCGACGGGTCCTCTCGCGCAGGCCGGTGTTCACGGCGCGCCGGACAGACCTTGTCACGGGGGCCGGAAGTGGTGACACTGTGTTGGCTGACCCGAGAAGAGAAGGAGGCCGAATGACGCCGTTCCAGCCTGGATCCGGTCCCACGGCCCTCCGCATTCTGCTGGGGTCCCAGCTCCGCCGGCTTCGCGAGGAAAGACAGATTTCCCGCGAGGAGGCTGGCCATCACATCCGCGGCTCGGAATCCAAGATCAGCAGGATGGAGCTCGGGCGGGTCGGCTTCAAGGAACGCGACGTCGCCGACCTGCTGAGCTTCTACGGGGTCGGCGACGGCGATGCCAGGGCCGCCGTGATGGAGCTGCTGGAGAAGGCCAACGAGCCGGGCTGGTGGCACCGCTTCAACGACCTGCTGCCCTCGTGGTTCCAGGCGTACGTCGGCCTGGAGGAGGCGGCGTCGCGCATCCGCACCTATGAGGTGCAGTTCATCCCCGGCCTACTGCAGACCAAGGAGTACGCCAGGGCCGTCATCACCGCCGGCGCCGCGGGTGTCGGGGCGGCCGAGATCGCCCGGCGTGTCGACCTGCGCATGGAGCGCCAGCGCGTGCTCGACCGTGTGGGCGCGCCGGTGTTCTGGGCGGTGATCGACGAGGCGGCGCTGCGCCGCCCGATCGGCGGCGCGGAGGTGATGCGCGGCCAGTTGCAGCACCTCATCGAGCTGATGCGCCAGCCCAACATCACGATCCAGGTGATGCCGTTCAGCTACGGCGGCCACAGCGCCGAGGGCGGCGCGTACAGCATCATGCGCTTCGAGGACACCGAGCTTCCCGACGTGGTGTACGTCGAGCAGCTCGCGAGTGCGCTTTACCTCGACAAACGTGAGGAAGTGGACCGTTACAGCGAGGTGATGGAGCGGCTGTGCGCGGCCAGCACCACGCCCGAGAGCACGGTCGACATCCTGCAAAAGATCATTTCGGAGAGATTCTGACGCCTGTCGATGGCGCCGGAGTCGTCCGTCTGCCCTAGACTGGCAAGCGGCGCTGGACACCCGCCACAGTTGAGCGCGCCTATACGAGGGCGTGCCGGTTGGCCCGTGCACTGAGCCGCCCACGTGGGCGCGGCGCGCGAGCATGTCGCGGTCGCCGTACGGCATGACGCGCCCGCGGATCACCAGAAGCTTGACCAAGGAGACCACCCCGTGAAGACCGCTGTCGAGGAGCTCAGCCCGACCCGGGTGAAGCTCACCGTCGAGGTGCCGTTCGAGGAGCTCGAAACGAGCATGCAGGCGGCGTACAAGAAGGTCGCGCAGCAGGTGCGCGTGCCCGGCTTCCGCCCCGGCAAGGTTCCCGCCCGCATCATCGAGCAGCGCTTCGGCCGCGCGGTGGTCCTGGAGGAGACGCTCAACGAGGCGCTGCCCAAGCTCTACGGCCAGGCCGTGGACGAGAGCGACGTCTTCCCGGTCAGCCAGCCGGAGATCGAGGTCACCAAGATCGATGATGGCAAGGAGGTCGAGTTCACCGCCGAGGTGGACGTCCGCCCTGCCTTCGACATCCCCGCCTACGATGGCCTCGAGGTGACCGTCCCCAGCGCTGAGGTCGGCGACGAGGACATCGACACCCAGATCGACGCCCTGCGGCAGCGGTTCGCCACGCTGACCGGCGTCGAGCGCCCGGCGGGCAACGGCGACTACGTCGTGATGGACCTCTCGGCCACCATCGATGGCAAGAACATCGAGGAGCAGCAGGCCTCGGACGTCTCCTACGAGGTGGGCGCGGGCTCGGTGCTGCAGGGCCTGGACGACGCGCTGGTCGGCATGGCCGCCGGCGATGAGAAGACCTTCACCACCACCCTCGTGGGCGGCGAGAACGCCGGCGAGGAGGCCGAGGTCACCATCAAGATCAAGAACGTCAAGGAGAAGGTCCTCCCCGAGCTCGACGACGAGTTCGCCGGCCTCGCCAGTGAGTTCGACACCCTCGAGGAGCTCCGCGAGAGCCTCCGCAAGCAGGCCCGCCGCAACAAGCTGGTCGACCAGGTCGTGCAGGCCCGCGAGAACGCCGTCACCGCCCTGCTGGAGCAGATCGACATCCCGCTGCCCGACAGTGCGCTCAAGGCCGAGGTGGACGCCCGCAAGCACAACCTCGAGCACCAGATCGCCGAGAGCGGCCTCAGCCGCGAGGCGTTCTTCCGGCTCTACCAGACCACCGAGGAAGAGCGCTTCGCCGAGTTCGAGGAGAACTCCAAGACGGCCATCAAGACCGGCTTCATGCTCGACAAGATCGTCAAGCAGGAGGACATCGGCGTGAGCGAGGAGGAGCTCACCAACTTCGTGGTGCGTCGCGCCATGCAGCTCGGTGTCGCGCCGAACACCCTCGCCCAGCACCTCGCCGACAACGACCAGCTCACGCTGGCCATGGTCGAGATCGTCCGTGACAAGGCCAAGACCGTCATCGGCGACGCCGTCAAGGTGACCGACGAGGCCGGCAACGAGGTCGACCTCAAGGCCATCTACGCCGAGCTGAACGAGGGCCAGGAGGGCGCCGAGGAGGCTCCCGCCGAGGCCGCCGGCCAGCCCGCGGAGTGACCTCCCGCGCACTCGTCGCCTGAGTCCCGCACCGGTTCACTCCGGCGCGGGGTTCACGGCTCCTGTCATGCCCCTGTCGCGTGCCCGCGGCGGGGGCATGGTCGTTCCTCTCGGCACTCGGCCCACCCCGGCATTGCCGACATTTGGGTGATTGTTCGCTGATCTGGGGCAACTCCCGACTGTGATACGGGTACCCCAGAGCCGCCCATGATCGAGGACTACTTCTTCGTCGGGCTGGCCGTCGCGCTCATCATGCTCCTGGGACGGGCGGTCGCGCGCGGTCTCGGCATCCCCCCGGCCATCCCGCTCGTACTGCTCGGGCTCGCGGCGAGCCTGCTGCCGGGCATGTCGGACGTGGTCATACCGCCCGAGGTGGTGCTCAATCTCTACCTGCCGCCGCTGGTGTACCACGCGGCCTTCCTCACCGCACCGCGCGAGACCAGGGAGGACGCCGTCCCGATCTCGGTGATGGCCTTCGGTCTCACCTGCGTCACCGCCCTCGGCGTGATGACCGCCGTCCACCTCGCCCTGCCGCAGCTCGGCTGGCCGGTGGCGCTCGCGCTCGGCGCCGCGGTCGCGCCCACCGACCCGGTGGCCGCGACCTCCGTCCTGAAGCGCCTGGGCGCCCCGCGCCGGCTGGTGACCATCCTGGAGGGCGAGAGCCTGGTCAACGACGCCGTCGCCCTCACCCTGTTCGGGCTGGCCCTCACCATGGTCGCCGAAGGGGTCACCTTCGCCGAGGGCGGCCTGCTCCTGGTGCGCGTGGTGGCCGGCGGCGTGCTGTACGGACTGGTCCTCGGCTGGGCCATCGCGCGGCTGCGCGGCCGGATCAAGGACAACGGCGCGCAGATCGTCGTGTCGCTGGTCACGCCGTTCGTCGCCTATCTCCCGGCGGAGCATTTCGGGCTGTCCGGAGTGCTCGCCACCGTCAGCACCGGCTTCTACCTCGGCGTGCGCGCACACGGCCTGCTGCAGCCCTCCTCCCGGCTCACCGGCAACGCCTTCTGGGAGGTGCTGGTCCTGCTGCTGGAGTCCAGCCTGTTCGTCCTTCTCGGCCTGGAGATCCGGCAGGTGCTCGCCGATGTGTCGGACTACTCGGCCGCCTCGCTCGCCCTGATCGCGGCACTCGTCGTGGCGGTGGTCGTGCTGGTGCGATTGGGCTGGACCATGGGCGTGTTCCCCCTGGCCCGATGGCTGCCGGGCAGGCACTTGTCCTTCGACCGCGTCGGCGGGACCCACCGGCTGATCATGGGCTGGGCGGGCATGCGGGGGGCGATCACGCTCGCCATCGCCCTGTCGATCCCGTTGACCGTGCCGGACCGGCCGCTGCTGATCTTCCTGGCTGTCGTCGTCATCCTCGCCACGCTCGTCGGCCAGGCCACCACGCTCGCTCCGCTGTTGCGCCGCCTCGGCCTCGGCGAGCCGGAGGAGACCATGGTGGAGGAGGCCAGGGCGAGGGAGGCCACGATGGAGGCCGCGCTGACCAAGCTGGACCGGCTGGCCGCCGACGGAGAGGTCGACGAGCGCACCGCCGATGTGTTCCGCCAGCTCCTCGAGCTGCGGCTGGACCGGGTGCGTGCGATACTCGATGACGAGACCGACACCGGCGATGACGGCGACACCTCGCGCGACCCGGGCACGCGTGGCCTGCGCCGGCAACTCGCCGAGGTCCAGCGTGACAAGCTGGAGGAGTTGTACGCCAAGCGGAGGATCAGCGCCGAGACGCAGCGGCGGCTGATCCACGAGCTGGACCTCGAAGACCGCCGCCGCGCCTCCAGTCCGCATTGACCTCGCGGTACCTGCGCCGACAGCGAACAGCGCGAAGACCGGGACTGACCGGTCGGTGTCGCGCGTTAAGGTCACAAGCAAAGTCCATCGTTTACAACGCATCGGAAGGTGACGCTGTGACCAGCCCGCCGACCTCATACCAGCCCAGCAGCTTCGGGCCGGAGTCGCGTGGCCGTGAGAACGGCTCGTTCCGCCTTGAGGACCAGCTATACAACCGTCTGCTGCGTGAGCGCATCGTGGTGCTCGGCACCCAGGTGGACGACGAGGTCGCCAACCGCATCTGCGCCGAGCTGCTGCTCCTGGCGGCCGACGACCCCGACCGCGACATCTGGCTCTACATCAACTCCCCGGGCGGCTCGGTCACCGCCGGCATGGCGATCTACGACATGATGGAGTACGTGCCGAACGACGTCTGCACGGTGGCCATGGGCCTGGCGGCCTCCATGGGCCAGTTCCTGCTGTGCGCCGGCGCGCAGGGCAAGCGGTACGCGCTGCCGCACGCTCGCATCATGATGCACCAGCCGTCGGGCGGCATCGGCGGCACCGCCGCCGACATCGCGATCCAGGCCGAGCAGATGCTCTACGTGAAGAAGACTCTGGCCGAGCGCATCGCCTTCCACACCGGCCAGCCGCTCGACCAGATCGAGAGGGACTCCGACCGAGACCGCTGGTTCACGGCCGAGGAGGCCAAGGACTACGGCTTCATCGACAACGTCGTGCGCAGCGCGCGTCAGGTGCCCTCCGAGGGCGCCGTCTCCTGAAGGGGTAACTCGTGAGTGAACTGATCCGGCCGGGGGACATCAACGGCCGCTACATCATCCCCTCGTTCGTCGAGCGCACGACGTACGGCGTCAAGGAGATGAACCCGTACAACAAGCTGTTCGAGGACCGCATCATCTTCCTCGGCGTGCAGATCGACGACG
>NZ_BMNT01000067.1:14069-16645 GCF_014646695.1 Sphaerisporangium melleum | reverse complement strand
GTGATGGCCCAGTTGCTGACCCTGGAGTCGCTCGACCCCGACCGCGACATCAGCATCTACATCAACTCGCCCGGCGGGTCGTTCACCGCGATGACGGCGATCTACGACACGATGCAGTTCGTCCGGCCCGAGATCCAGACGGTCTGCCTCGGCCAGGCGGCCTCCGCCGCGGCCGTGCTGCTGGCCGGCGGCACCCCGGGCAAGCGGTTCGCACTGCCGAACGCTCGTGTCCTGATCCACCAGCCGTCCACCGAGGGTGGCGGCCAGGGCAGTGACATCGAGATCCAGGCGCGCGAGATCCTCCGCATGCGGGCGCTGCTGGAGGACATCGTCGCCCGGCATTCGGGCAAGACCGCCGACCAGGTGCGTCGCGACATCGAGCGCGACAAGATCCTCAACGCCGACGAGGCGAAGGAATACGGCCTGATCGACGACATCATCCCCTCACGGAAGAAGCGCGCTCAAGCGGTTGCTTCCTGAGGACGCGGATCGCACCGGAACGGTGCCCAATTGGGCACGTTCCGGTGCGACTCACCGCTAGGGGGCGCACTGAGGGCCCAGAAGACGGTAACGTCGAAACCTGAGCGGGATGACTTTTCGGACCGAGTCCGCAAGATTCGGATCGCGGAGCAGGCGGTCCCACGCAAAGGAGTATCTGGGGTGGCACGCATCGGCGACGGCGGAGACCTGCTGAAGTGCTCGTTCTGCGGGAAGAGCCAGAAGCAAGTCAAGAAGCTCATCGCCGGACCAGGCGTCTACATCTGCGATGAGTGCATCGATCTCTGCAACGAGATCATCGAGGAGGAGCTCTCCGAGTCCTCCGAGCTCAAGTGGGACAGTCTTCCCAAGCCGAGAGAGATCTACGAGTTCCTCGACGCCTACGTCATCGGACAGGACAAGGCGAAGAAGGCCCTCTCGGTGGCGGTCTACAACCACTACAAGCGGGTGCAGTCCGGCGAACGTGGCCGCGACGACGGCATAGAGCTGGCCAAATCCAACATCCTCTTGCTCGGCCCGACCGGCTCGGGCAAGACCCTACTCGCGCAGACGCTCGCCAAGATGCTGAACGTCCCGTTCGCCATCGCGGACGCCACTGCGCTCACCGAGGCGGGCTATGTGGGCGAGGATGTCGAGAACATCCTGCTCAAGCTGATCCAGGCCGCCGACTATGACGTCAAGAAGGCCGAAACGGGCATCATCTACATCGACGAGGTCGACAAGATCGCCCGTAAGAGCGAGAACCCCTCGATCACCCGGGACGTCTCGGGCGAGGGTGTGCAACAGGCCCTGCTGAAGATCCTGGAGGGCACGACCGCGAGCGTGCCGCCACAGGGCGGGCGCAAGCACCCGCACCAGGAGTTCATCCAGATCGACACCACGAACGTGCTGTTCATCTGCGGCGGCGCCTTCGCCGGGCTCGAAAAGATCATCGAGTCGCGCATCGGCAAGAAGGGCATCGGCTTCAACGCCATCATCCACTCCAAGGACGAGATCGACTCCTCGGACATCTTCGCCGACGTCATGCCGGAGGACCTGCTGAAGTTCGGCATGATCCCCGAGTTCGTCGGCCGCCTGCCGGTGATCACCAGCGTGCACAACCTCGACCGCGACGCGCTCATCCAGATCCTCACCGAGCCGCGCAACGCGCTGGTCAAGCAGTACCGCCGGCTGTTCGAGCTCGACAACGTGGAGCTGGAGTTCAGCGACGACGCCCTGGAGGCCATCGCCGACCAGGCGATCCTGCGCGGCACCGGCGCCCGTGGCCTTCGCGCCATCATGGAAGAGGTCCTGCTGTCGGTGATGTACGAGGTGCCGTCCCGGCAGGACGTCGCCCGGGTCGTCATCACCCGCGAGTCGGTGCTGGAGCACGTGAACCCCACCCTGGTGCCGCGCGACCAGCTCAACGCCGCCAAGCAGCAGCAGCGCCCCCCCAGGGAGAAGTCCGCCTGAGGCGAGTCGCGCCCGCCGCGGGGGACGGCGGGCGCGAACGCCGGGCGCGCCCCTTTCGCATCGCCTCGGGCCGGCACGGCCCGCTCCCGGTGCCCTGTGCGGCACCCTCCCCTCAGCCGCAGGCACCGCGTCATCCGCCCGCATCGCCGCGCCGTGGGATGCTCACGCCACTTCGTCCCGCCACGCGATCGGCCATGGCCCTACGTCGCCCCGCGGCGCTCGCGCAGTCTCCGTCGTCGGTCCGGCCGCGTGCGGCTCGCGCGCTGTTCCAGCACTTCGGTCGGCCGCATGCTCCCGTCATGTCCGGTTCGCAGTGCGCCGACCGACCGGCCGCCGCCTCCGGCGCATGTCGCGGGCGTGTTACAGACCGTGACAGGCGGCACTTTCAGCCGTCCCAAGCTGGATTTTCGGTGAACGCGACCGTATACCGAGTATCGGACGGCGTCCGATGGGACACGGGGGAGTGCCCGTCATCCCTACAATTGGGGACTGTGACAACGCCTGAGCTGCCGACCCAGTACGCACCCGCCGACGTCGAGACCCGGAGCTACGAGCGCTGGGTAGCGGAGGGTTACTTCTCGGCGGACGCCGGCAGCGAGCGCGAGCCGTTCACCATCGTGCTGCCG
>NZ_BMNT01000067.1:12495-14048 GCF_014646695.1 Sphaerisporangium melleum | reverse complement strand
CCGCCCAACGTCACCGGCGTCCTGCACGTCGGCCACGCCCTCGACCACTCCATCCAGGACGCCCTGACCCGGCGGGCACGCATGCGCGGCCATGAGGCGCTGTGGCTCCCCGGCATGGACCACGCCGGCATCGCCACCCAGAACGTCGTCGAGCGTGAGCTGGCCAAGCAGGGCCTGTCCCGCCACGACCTCGGGCGCGAGGCGTTCGTCGAGCGCGTCTGGCAGTGGAAGGAAGAGTCCGGCGGCCGCATCCTCGGCCAGATGAAGAAGCTCGGCGACAGCGTCGACTGGAGGCGCGAGCGCTTCACGATGGACGAAGGGCTTTCCCGCGCCGTCCAGACCATCTTCAAGCGGCTGTTCGACGACGAGCTGATCTACCGTGCCGAGCGCATCATCAACTGGTGCCCGCGCTGCCTGACCGCTCTGTCCGACATCGAGGTCGATCACAGCGACGACGAGGGCGAGCTCGTCTCCATCCGCTACGGCGAGGGCGCCGGGGCGATCGTGGTGGCCACCACCCGCGCCGAGACGATGCTGGGCGACACCGCCATCGCGGTCCACCCCGGCGACGAACGCTACGCGCACCTGGTCGGCACCACCGTCGAGGTCCCGCTCACCGGCCGCGTGATCCCGATCGTCGCCGACGAGCACGTCGACCCGGCCTTCGGCACCGGCGCCGTCAAGGTGACACCGGCGCACGATCCGAACGACTTCGAGATCGGCCGCCGGCACGGGCTGCCGTCGATCACGGTCATGGACGAACGCGGCGTCATCACCGCGCACGGCCCGTTCGAAGGGCTCGACCGGTTCGAGGCCAGGCCCGCGGTCGTCGCCGCGCTGCGCGCCGAGGGCCGCATCGTGGCCGAGAAGCGTCCTTACGTGCACGCCGTCGGTCACTGCTCGCGCTGCAAGACCGTGGTGGAGCCGAGGCTGTCGCTGCAGTGGTTCGTCAACGTCCAGCCGCTGGCCAAGGCCGCGGGGGACGCCGTGCGCGACGGCCGCACCCGCATCCACCCGCCGGAGCTCGCCAAGCGCTACTTCGACTGGGTGGACGACATGCACGACTGGTGCATCTCCCGCCAGCTGTGGTGGGGCCACCGCATCCCGGTCTGGTACGGCCCCGAGGGCCAGGTGGTCTGCGTCGGCCCCGACGAGGAGCCTCCGGCCGGCTACGTCCAGGACTCCGACGTCCTGGACACCTGGTTCTCCTCGGGCCTGTGGCCGATCTCCACCCTCGGCTGGCCCGACCGCACCGCCGACCTCGAGCGCTTCTACCCGACCACGGTGCTGGTCACGGGGTACGACATCCTGTTCTTCTGGGTCGCCCGCATGATGATGTTCGGGCTGTACGCCATGGACGGCGTGCCGCCGTTCCGCACGGTCGCCCTGCACGGCATCGTCCGTGACCAGTTCGGCAAGAAGATGTCGAAGTCGTCGGGCAACGTCATCGATCCGCTCGACTGGATCGACCGGTACGGCGCGGACGCCACGCGGTTCACCCTGCTGCGCGGCGCGGGCCCCGGCTCGGACGTCGCGGTGAGCGAAGACTGGGC
>NZ_BMNT01000067.1:0-12325 GCF_014646695.1 Sphaerisporangium melleum | reverse complement strand
ACCGTCGCCGACCGGTGGATCCTGTCCCGGCTGCAGGCGGTCATCGGCGCGGTGGACAGCGGCTATGCGGACTTCGAGTTCGCCAAGATCTCCGACCAGCTGTACCACTTCGCCTGGGACGAGGTCTGCGACTGGTACGTCGAGCTTGCCAAGATCCAGATCGCGGCCGGAGGTGCGGTCGCCGACCGCACCCGCCGCGTGCTCGGCCACGTCCTCGACGCCCTGCTGCGGTTGCTGCACCCGCTGGTCCCGTTCGTCACCGAAGAGCTCTGGCGCGCCCTGACCGGTGAGCCTTCGGTCATGATCGCATCCTGGCCGGCCGTGGCCGACGGGTACGCCGGCGACCGGGCCGCCGAGGAGGAGATCCTCGCCCTGCAGGAGCTCATCACCGAGGTCCGCCGCTTCCGGTCCGACCAGGGCCTGAAGCCGGGGCAGCGGGTCGCCGCGCGGCTCGGCCTGGCGCGGACGGCCCTCGCGGCGCACGAGCCGGCGATCCGCAGCCTGCTGCGGTTGGACGACCCGTCGGAGTCCTTCGCGCCCACGGCGCGGCTGGCGGTGGGCGAGGCCACCATCGAGATCGACACGGCCGGGGCCATCGACGTCGCCGCCGAGCGACGGCGTCTGGAGAAGGACCTCGCGGCGGCGCGCAAGGAGGCCGCCCAGGCCACGGCCAAGCTGGGCAACGAGCAGTTCATGGCCAAGGCGCCGGAGGACGTCGTCGTCAAGGTGCGTTCCCGCGCGGCCCAGGCGGACGCCGACATCACGCGCCTTTCGGCCCAGCTCGCCGCGCTGCCGGCCGGCTGACCGCCACCTCCCGGGGCTGCCCGGGAGTCAGGTGGTGGCCGGTGACAGCAGCCCGGACAGGCGGTGCAGGCCGCGCGCCGTGCGCGCCTTGATCGTGCCGAGCGGCACGCTCAGCCGGTCGGCGATCTGGCGTTGGGTCAGGTCGCCGTAGTAGGCCAGCTCGATCGCCTCGCGCTGGACGTCCGGTAGCGCCGCCAGGGCTCGCCGCACCCGGTCGCGGTCGGCGAGGGTGTCGCCGTCGTCCCGGCCGTCGTCCCCGGCCGGGTCGGCCACGGCCTCCAGCGGCACCGTGGCCGGGGCGCGCGATCGCAGGTGGTCCACGGCGCGTTTGTAGGCGATGCCGCAGAGCCAGGCGGGCAGGCTGCGGGCCGGGTCGAAGCGGTGACCGGAACGCCATGCCTCGGTGAACACCACCTGCAGGACGTCCTCGACGTCCTGAGGTGGGACGAGTTTGCGCAGGTAGGACCGGACGGCGGGAGCGTGGGCGTGGTAGCACTCGCCGATCGCGCCCGCCTCGCCGGCGGCGAGCCTAGATTCCAGGGTTCCGTTCATGAACACCCTTATGCCAGCGAAAAGTTACTCAAAACCTATTCATAGCGGTCGATGCCGCGCCAGGGCAACCACGCAGGGCATGTGTCGGGTCAGAGATCGCCGAAGAGATGGTCGATGAGATCCTCGAAGAGGTCAGAGCGGCCTGTGGCTCAGCGATCCCAGCACCGCCGCGACCGCCTCGCGTAACGACGCGACCCGGGTCACGGCGGGCGGCAGAGCGTCGTGCCAGCCGGGACCGCCGGCCACCAGCCTGCTCGGCGGCCGTAGCCGGGGCAGCGCCGCGAGTGGGGCGGGGTCGCCGGTCTCGCGTTGCTGGGACCAGACGAAGACGACGGCGGGCCCGAGCCGGCGCATCGCGTCGGCGAGCGCGGCGTACGGCGTCCGGGCGCCGAGCACCCGGGTCGGCACGGCCAGCTCGCCGAGGGCCGCCGCGAGCGCGTACGCGGGCAGGGTGTGCTGCTCTTCCTCGGCGCACGCCAGCAGCACCGGGCGCGGGTGCGCCGGAGCCGGTGCTCGCCGGGCGTGACCGGCCAGCGCGTCCAGCAGCCGGTCGGAGAACAGGTGCTCGATCTCCACTCCGGCCCCGGTCTCCTCCTGGCGGCGCACGATGGCCCGGAACACCGGCACCACCAGGTGGTCCCAGGTCCAGACCGTTCCCCCGGATCGCAGGGCCGCCTCCAGGCCGCGGCTGACGGTGGGCTCGTCCATGGCCAGCGCGGCCCGGGCCAGCGTCGCGGCGGACGGCGGGCCGGCCGGGAGCGTCCCGGTGGCGGACGCCGCATCCGGCCCGGATCCCGCCGGCCGCCCTTCCCCGCTCGGCGGCGCGGCCGGCGTCTCGTCCAAGGCGGGCCGCGCTGCCTGCGCGGTTTCGGACGCGCGGGCCGTGCCGGTGGCCGCCGGTGGCCGGTACCGCAGTGCCTGCCGGGCGGCGTCCGCCGGGGCCACCCCGGCATGGATGAGCCGGCTCATCTCCGCCAGGCGGCGCAGGTCCTCGTCGTCGTACCGGCGGTGCCCGCCCGGGCTTCGCCGGCTCGGGCCGATGCCGTAGCGCAGGTTCCAGGTGCGCAGCGTGGGCGCGGGCACGCCGAGGCGCCGGGCCGCGGCGCCGATGCCGTAGCCGGGCTCGCCCTCGGCGAGCGGCCGCTCGCCGCTCAACTCCGCTCCGTCGTCGCCCACCGGCCGCTCCACCAGCTCGTCCCTGCCCGTCCCACCCGGCCCGTAGACCGGTGCCGGCCCTCCACAGTGCCGCATCGGGCGCCGTCCGTCGCCACCGGGCCACTTCGGTGTTCCGGCCGGCCGCCGTCAGCCGGCGTCTTGGCGCGGTCCGGTCGCCCCGCTCTCCACCGGCCGTTCGGCCAGCGGAAGGTCATCTCTCGTCCCGGTCTGCCCCGCACGCCCGGCATGGGTGCAACCACGGCGACGAGATGGCACGAAAACTTTACTGACGACGCCCACGATCTCTGCAATGACCGAAGGAGCGGACCATGGTGACGTTGGCCCCGGAAACGGACGTCCCCCACGCGTCGTCCGGTCCCGGCCCCCGGCCGCCACGCACACACGCACGGCTGCCACAGCGCGCCGCTGCCTCCGAGCCGCCCCTACCGGCACCGGACCCGTCCACCGTTCCCGGGCCGTCCCGGGAACTCCGCCGGCCGACCGGCGGGCACGCGTGAGGCGCCTCTCCCGGCCGGTGGTGGTCATCGGTGCGGGACTCGGCGGTCTCGCCACCGCCATGCGGCTCGCGGGCGCGGGCCGCGAGGTGGTCGTCGTGGAGGCGCAGGACGTCCCCGGCGGCTGCTGCGGCACCGCCTCCCTTGGCCCGTACCGGCTCGACACCGGCCCGTCCGTGCTGACCATGCCGGGTGTGCTCGCCGACACCTTCGCCGCCGCCGGCGCCGAGATGGACGACTGGCTGCCGCTGCGGCGGCTCGACCCCTTCTACCGGCTCACCTATCACGACGGGTCCAGCCTGGACGTCATTCCCGGCGAGGAGGCGATGACCGAACAGGTGCGCGCGCTGTGCGGGCCGGAGGAGGCCGTGCGCTACCGGCGGCTGCGGCGGCTGCTCGGGGAGCTGTTCCAGGCCGAGTGGGACGCGTTCATCGACCGGGACATGACCCGGCTGCGGACACTGGCCCGGCCGTACGCGCTGGCCAGGCTCGCCGCGCTCGGCGGGTTCCGCACGCTCGACGGGCTGGTCCGTCGGCACCTCACCGACGAGCGGCTGATCAGGGCGCACACCTTCCAGGCGCTGTACGTCGGCCTCGCCCCGCGGCGCGCGCTCGGCATCTACGCGGTGATCGCCCACATGGACACCGTCGGCGGGGTGTACTTCCCGGCCGAAGGCGGAATGCACGCCATTCCCCGCGCCATGGCCGCCGCCGCCGAGAAGGCCGGAGCCCGGTTCCGGTACGGCGTGCGCGCCACCCGGGTCGAGGCCGGCGGCTCGGGGGTGACCGGCGTCCTGCTCGACACGGGCGAGCGCATCGCCGCAGAGCACGTCGTGGTCGCCTGCGACCGGGCCGCGGCACACCGTGGGCTGCTGCCGGCCGCGGCCGGCGACTGGCGGCTGCGGCGGCCGCGGTTCTCGCCGTCCTGCCTGGTCGCGCACTTCGGCCTCGACCGGCGCCGGCCCGGGAACGCCCACCACACCCTGCACTTCGGCCACGAATGGGCGGCCACCTTCGACGCCCTGGCGGCCGGCCGCCCGCAGTCCGACCCGAGCCTGCTGGTCACCTGCCCCGAGAGCGACACGGCCGCCGCCCCCGAGGGCCACGCGACGCTGAGCGTGCTGGAGCCCACCGCGAACCTGACCGGTGGCAGGACGGCGGACCCGGCCGGAGGCGACGCCGAGCGCCGGTGGGAGCGCCTCACCCCCCGCCTGGTCGAGCGCCTGCTCGGCAGGCTCGACGCCCTCGGCTACGGCGATCTGTCCCAGGCACCGCGGCTGGTCCTCGACCCGCCCGCCTGGCGACGGAGGGGGCACTCGGCGGGCACCCCGTTCGCCCTCGACCACCGCTTCACCCAGACGGCCTGGTTCCGGCCCGCAGGCGCCGCCCGCCGCATCCCCGGACTGCACTTCGCGGGCATGTACACCGCGCCCGGAGTCGGCGTGCCGCCGGTGCTGATCTCCGGACGGCTGGCCGCCGAACGCATCCTGGAGACGACCCCATGACCCCGCAGCCCGCGGCGCCGCCGCTCCCCACCACCCTGACGGCCAGCTACGAACGGTGCCGGCGGCTGCACGCCTCCTATGGGCGTTCGTACTACCTGGCCACCAGGTTGCTCCCGGCCTGGAAACGTCCGCACGTTCACGCCCTGTACGGCTTCGCCCGGCGTGCGGACGAGATCGTCGACGCCGTCGACATGACCGCCGACCGCGCTCTCGTGCTCGACGGGTTCGTCGCCCGGCTGGTCGCCGGCATGGCGGGCGAACCGGTCGGCGACCCGGTGCTCCCGGCCTTCGTCCACACGGTGCGGGCCTTCGACATCGAACTCGCCGACGTCGACGCCTTTCTCGCCTCGATGCGGGCCGACCTGACCGTCACCCGCTACGCGACCTACGACGACCTGCTCGGCTACATGGAGGGCTCCGCGGCCGTCATCGGCACGATGATGCTGCCCATCCTGGAACCACTGCCGAGCGCCGACGCCGGCCGGGCCAGAGAGGCCGCCCGGCAACTCGGCCTGGCCTTCCAGCTCACCAACTTCATCCGCGACGTGGTCGAAGACCTCGACCGCGGACGGATCTACCTGCCGCTGGCGGACCTGGACGCCTTCGGCGTCACGGAAAAGGACCTGGCCGGCGGCCGCACGACCCCGGCGGTCCGGGATCTGGTGGCCTTCGAGGCCCGCCGGGCGCGCGACCACTACCGGCAGGCGGCGGAGGGCATCGAACTGCTGGTCCCCTCCTCGCGGCCGTGCATACGCGCGGCGTACGAGCTGTACGGCGGAATCCTCGACGAGGTGGCGGCGGCCGGGTACGACGTCCTGGCCGGACGGGTGAGCGTGCCGCGCCGCCGCCGGCTGGCCATCTTCACCCGGCACCTGGCCGCCGCGTCGAGCGCCGGACGCGCCGAGCTGCGAGCCCGGGCGGAGACACACTGACGTGGATCCCGACAGCGAGCGCCCAGGGGAGCCGCCGGACGACGGCCCCATCAGCGGGGCCGGCCTGGTGAACGGCGCGGGGGTGTCCGCGTCACGGCCGGTCGTCCTGGACGCCATGGGCGGCGACCACGGCCCGGCCGAGACCGTATGCGGAGCGGTCCGGGCGCACCGCGAACACGGCGTGAGCATGATCCTCGCCGGCCGGCCGGAGCCGATCCATCGCGAGCTGGCCCGGCTCGGCGCGCGCGGCGAGATCGCCGTCGCGGACGCCGCCGACGCCGTCCCGATGGCCGAGCGCGGCACGGGCGCGCTGGCCAGGACCGGCTCCAGCCTCGCCGTCGGCATCGATCTGCTGCGCCGGGGCGTCGCCGCGTCCCTGGTGTCGGCCGGTTCCACCGGAGCCGTGGTGGCGAGCGCGGTCGCACGGCTCGGCATGGCGCCGCCGGTGCTGCGCCCCGCGCTGGCCGTCGCGTTGCCCACCGTACGCGGCGGGGCAACCGTGCTGGTGGACGCCGGCGCCACCGTCGACCCGACGCCACCGATGATCGCTCAGTTCGCCCTCCTCGGGGCCGCCTACGCCCGGCTCGTGCTCGGCGTGGCCGATCCGTCGGTGGGCCTGTTGTCCGTCGGCTCGGAGCCGGGTAAGGGGAACCGGCTCACCCGGCGGGCGGAGGAGCTGCTGCGCGGCATGCCAGTGCGCTTCCACGGCAACGTGGAGGGCGACGACATCCTCGCGGGGACCGTGGACGTGGTCGTCACCGACGGATTCACCGGCAACGTGGTGCTGAAGAACATCGAGGGCACCGTCCGGGCCAGCCTCGCGCTGGTGAGCCGCAGCGGCATCGCCGGCCCGGCCCAGCTGCGGGAGGTCGCACGCCGCTACGACCCGGAGACACACGGCGGCGCGGCCCTGCTCGGGCTCACCGCAACGGTCGTCGTCGCGCACGGAGCCTCCCGCGCCGCCACGATCGCCCGTGCCTGCGCCGTCGCCCGTGACCTCGCCGAGGGGCAGGTGGTGGCGCGCCTGCGCGAGCACCTGGACCATCAGGCCGTCCGATGAGGCCATGCGGGACCGGGGCGGCGCGGCGTCCGGATTCGCCCGGCCCGCGAGCCGGCGGGACGCTTGGGGGTGCCCGGCCCGATGCTCACCGGTGAGGTCACCGGCCGCCCGGCCGCGCGACGCTCAGCGGCGGCGCGGGCCGGGAGCTTTGAGCGGATCGGTGCCGTCCCAGGTCCCCTCGCTCGCGTAGGGCGCGAAACGCGCGAACAGCTCCTCCGAGTACCAGCCCTCCGCGCGCACCCGCTCGATCACCCGCCGATGCGCGTCGCCCGCGTACGCGAAGCCGCGCACGGCGCCGGCGTCCCGCCACAGCGAGAAGGTCGCCTGGCGGGCCAGCGGCCACTCGCCTATGCCGACCGAGGCGAGGCACCCCTCCTGCTGGACCAGCAGCCGGTCCACGGCCGGCACCGACCGGTAGAACGCCGGCAGCCGGGCGGGACGGATCGCGGCCCGGGTCAGTACCGCGACCGGTCCGCCCCGCCCCGCCCAGCCCATGGGCCCGCCTGTCTCGTGCCCTCCTGCGCCGACCGTCGCGGTCGCATCCATGCTGTGCATGCCGCCTTCGATCGGCTGCTCGCCGGGGAGGTCGGCCCGGCTACCCGACGGGCGGGCCGGTCCAGCGGTGCGCCCCGTATCGCCGACCTGTCCGGGAAGTCGAGGATGCGCGGGCTCCGGACGCCGGAGGCGCGGAGCGGGCCGGCCGGGCTCCTCTGGTGCTCCACCGCTCCAGGGATGCCCGAACGGGTCGATCCCGCCCCAGCGGCCACGGCTGGCCAGCGGCCTCAGCCGTACCTGCCACGATTCCCCGGCCTCCCGCCGCCAGCGCGATGGGATCGGAGAATCCGCTAGGAAGCGGTCGAGTGCCGCCTCCTTCCGCCACACGCAGAGCAGCGCCCAGCGGCGCAGGTCGGCGCCCAGTGTCATCGACCGCCCCCGGCCGGTGCCGAGCAGCCGCCAGAACAGCAGCCCTTCGGTGCGGCGCAACACCGGCCGGTCGAACGCCATGTGCCGCGCCGCTCCCACATCCGCATACCTGACGAGGTGGAACGACGCGATGATGCTCCCGGTGCCGGTCGCGCTGATGGTGTCGGTCATGGGCGGCTACCTTCTCGGCTCGATCCCGGTGGCCGTGCTGGTCGCTCGCGGCCACGGGTTCGACCCCCGGGACGCCGGTGACCGCAACCCGGGCTTCTGGAACATGCGCGAACGGCTCGGGGCGCGCAAGGCCGCACCGGTGTTCGCCGGTGACCTGCTCAAAGGGGTGCTGGCCGGGCTGCTCGGACTCGCCGCGAGCGACTGGCACACCGCCGGCCTGTGGACGGTCGCCGGCCCCAGCGTCCTGCCCGCGTACGCCGCCGTGGCCGCCGCGATGGCCGGCCACGCCTGGCCCGTCTTCGCGGGATTCCGCGGCGGGCGGTCCGTCCTGACCTTCGCGGGCGGGCTCGCCGTCATCTGCCCGCCGGCCTTCGCGCTCGGCCTCGTCCTGCTCGCCGCCATCGCCGCGCTCGCCCGATCGTTCGCCGCCGGGGCCAGGGCCGGCGTCTTCGCCCTGCCGATGCTGCAACTCGCCTTCGCACCGATCGGGCATGTCGCGGCCACCGGGGCGCTCATGTGCCTCATCGGGCTACGTTTCGGGCAGGCGGCGCTCGGTGGCCGCCGCCGCTGACCGTCCGAAGGCCGCTTCCGCTGTCCCTTCGCAGCCGTGCCCGCGCCTGTGCCCGCCGTCGTAGGCGCGGTTTCGCCAGGTGCGCACCGGCCGCAACGTGGCCTGTGTCAGCCGCACGGCGGCGGCCGGGTCGAGCAAAGCCGACAGCACCACGCCGGGACCGGGTCGCGCGTAGCTCGCGCGCAGCGCACGGGCGAGCAGCACCCGCCCGGCGAGCAGGGCCAGGTCCAGCCGGGTCGGCCGCCCCGCGGCGAGCCTCAGCACCGGGAGTGCGGCGGCCAGCCAGACCACGGCGAGGTCGGCCGCCTGCCACAGCGGTCCGGTCACGTCGGCGAGCGGCAGCGACCGTCCCCACTGCCGCCACACGTCCGCGGCCGACTCGTGCATGTCGACCTCCAGCAGGCCGCCCGCGTCGAGGAACCCCACCCGCCACCCCTGCGAAGCCAGGGTCCGGGCCAGCGCGACATCGTCCGTCATGTGCCGGCGGACCTTGGTGAACCCGTCCGCCCGCAGCATCGCCTCACGCCGGAAGGCGAGACACTGCCCGTTGGCGACCGCCCGGTGCGGCGGGGGAGGACAGGCCGGGCCGATCGGACCGAACCGGTAGACCAGGGTGGCGAGGAACGCGGCGTGCAGCGCCTGCTCGGCGGCGCCGTCGCAGACGAAGCGCGGGCCGGCGCTGACCAGGTCGCGTTCCCGCAGCGCCGCCGCGAGTGCGGCGAACAGCCCCGGCCGTGGCCGGGCGTCCGCGTCCAGTGTGACGACGATCGGGTGGCTCGCGCGCAGCAGTCCCTGATGGAGTGCCCACTGCTTGCCCACCCAGCCCGCGGGCAGCGGACGTCCCCGCACCACCGTCGCTCCGAGCGCGGCGGCGAGCCGGGCGGTGCTGTCGGACGACTCGTCGTCCACCACGATCACCTCGCCGACCGAGGGATCGGCGAGCACGGCCGTCAGACAGGGGCTGAGACGGGCCTCTTCGTCCCTGGCCGGGATCACCACCGAGATGGACGGCACGGCGTCTTCCCGCCAAGTCTCCCCGGCCACCGGTACGAGCCGAGTGCCTCCCGGCGCGGTGCGCCGCGGCGCCGTATCGGCGGCCGCCGGCGCCGTTGGCGCGAATTCCGGCGCGGCCAGCGGAGGCAGCCGCCGCCGGCCGCGCGCGAGGCGTACGGCGACGGTCAGGGCGGCCAGCGCCTGCGCGACGGCGAGCGCCCGCCCGGCGAGCGTCCACGCGCCGGCCCCCATTCGCTCACCTCTCGCGGCAGCCGGCGGGCGTCGCTCCTGTTTCACGCACGACCAGGGGCGGCCGGCCGCCGTGGTAGCCCTGGTCATCGCAGGCTCCGCGCGCCGAAGTCCTCGTTCACCAGACCGGCGACGATCCGCCCGCCCATCGTCACCATCGGCAGCCCTCCGCCGGGATGCACCGAGCCGCCCACCAGGTACAGGCCACGGCGCGGCCCGCGGTTGCCCGGACGGCGGAACGGCGCCAGGCTCCCCTCGTACGCGCTCCCGTAGATGGCGCCGCCCCCGGCTCCATAGCGGTCGCTGATGTCCGCGGGGGTGAACGTCTCGACGAAGCGCAGCCGTCCGGACAGGTCGTGGCCGCGCGCCGCCAGCCGTTCGAGTACGTGCGCCCCGTACGCCTGCGGTGACATCGGCCAGCGACCCGGGTCGCCGGCGGGCACGTTGACCAGCATCACCCAGTTCTCCGTGCCCTCGGGCGCCTGCGACGGGTCGTCCACCGCCGAGCAGCCGATGTAGATCGTCGGATCACGCGGCGGACGGCGCCGCCGGAAGATGTCGCCGAACTCCTCGCGGTAGTCGGCGGAGAACAACACCGAGTGATGGGACAGCCCTTCCGTGCGGCCCTCGACGGCGGCCAGCAGGAGGAACGCCGACGAGGACGGCCCGAGCCGCGCGAGGCGGCGCGCGCGCGCCCGGTCGGGGAGCAGCCGCTCGTAGAGCGCCGCCGCGTCCGCGTTCACCACCACCGCGTCGGCCGCGACCGTCTCGCCACCGGCCAGGCGCACGCCCCGCACCCGTCCGGCGTCGGCCGACACCCCGGCGACCTCGGTGGACAGATGGACCTCGATGCCGGCCTTGTCCAGCAGCACACCCAGGGCGTCGGCGAGCCGGGGGAGCCCACCGGCCACGTACCAGCCGCCCTCACCGTGCTCGATGGCGGGGATGCACCCGAGCGCCGCCGGTGCCCGGTAGGGGTTGGAACCGGCGTAGGTCGCGTACCGGTCGACGTACTGGCGCAGGCGTGGGTCTCTGAAGAACCGGCGGGCGAGCCCGTCCAGCGTGCGCCCGGGCGCGACCGCCCACAGATCGGCCAACCGGGGTGTCCCGGCCGTTACCGGCATTGCCAGAGCCTTCGCGCCGGCGGCCGCTGGTGTGCGATGCGCCGGGACGACCGGCGACCGGCCGGCCCGCGCGCGGAGCGGAGGACGCAGCAGCGGCCCGGCGAAGAAAGTGCGCTGTGCGGCCTCCAGGCACCCCTGCGCCCAGTGGAGGAACGCCCGCCAGCGCGCGCCCTCCCCGGGCGCGAGCCGTTCCACCGCGGCCGCGGTGCGCTCGATATCGCGGTACGCCGTCAGCGACGACCCGTCGTGGAAGCGATAACGGCACAGCGTCTCCGGTTCGACCAGATCGAGCGGCACTCCGAGGTCGCGGAAGAGACTGGGCAGGGTCAGCAGCGAGGGCCCGAGCGAGAAGGTGAACCCCGCACGCCGGTGCTC
This sequence comes from Sphaerisporangium melleum, assembly GCF_014646695.1. Taxonomy (GTDB): domain Bacteria; phylum Actinomycetota; class Actinomycetes; order Streptosporangiales; family Streptosporangiaceae; genus Sphaerisporangium; species Sphaerisporangium melleum. The sequence goes on along the minus strand of NZ_BMNT01000067.1, from coordinate 1,395 downwards.
GGCGAGCTTGCCGCCGAGCCGGGGAAGGCGTTCGTACAGCCGCACCGTGTGCCCGTCCCGCGCGAGTAGCAGGGCGGACACCATGCCGCCCACGCCGCCGCCGACCACGATCACTTCGGCCATCGGTGCCGCCATGCGAGCAGAACGAACGTGCCCATCGCGATGCCTCCCGCCGTGGCGACGAGCGGGTCGGCCGGGTGGAACACCACCGCGAAGCCGACCGTCTCCATCACCGCCATCGCCGTGTACACCATGACCAGTCCCGTGCTCCCGGGGGACGGGTCTCCCACGATCCGGTCGATCAGTGCCATCACCAGCAGGGAGACCAGGAACCAGCCCGCGAAGTTGCTCCACGGCACCCCGCGGTACGGGCCGGTGTCCACCCACTCCCACAGGCCGAGCCGGAGCATCTGCGGGTCCAGGAACAGGTCCCACGCCGTCAGCGCGAGCGCGCCCACGCACGCCCGCGCCCAGCGGCCCTCAGGCACGATCCGGCGGGCCACCGCCTGGGCCGCGAGACCCATGCCGCCCCAGGCCAGCGCCACGACCAGGGGGACGCCTCCCGGATGCGGCCACAGCACTCCGGTGTATCGGTACTCGCCGAACGGGATGGCGTACCTCGTGCCGATCCACTCCGCGGCGTACCCCGTCGCCGAGGCGGCGGCGAAGGCGGCGAGTGCCCGGAGCGGGGCGTGCACCGCCGCGGCGTACGCGAGCGCGGCGGCGGCGAGCAGGGCCACGACCAGACTGACCAGCCGCACGTCGTCCTGACGGACTCCTGTCGCCAGTTGAGCGGCGACCATGGCGGCGAGCAGCGCGGAACCGGCCGTCTCCAGGCGAGTCCGCGGCGGCCGGCGGGGGACGCGCGCCGAACGCCCTGGTCCCGCTCTGCCTCCGAGCTTCTCCCACGTGTTCACGTGTGATCCTTCGATCCGGCGGCGGGATTCAGATGCATCGCGGTCGGCGCGGTCTGCTCTCCTGCCGGTGCGGGGCACTTGTGAGAGGCACCGATATCGGCCGATCCGAATGACGATCGACGATGGCGGTAACGGTGATGTGGCGAAGCGGGGAGACTTCCGCAAGGCGGTGCGGGAGATAGGGGCTTTGTCCCGATGGCGATTTGACGGACCCGGAGACCGCGCTTACTGTTCTGTCTCGCCCCAGGAGGGGTCGGCCGCCGCTGAGGCGATCGGCGCCTGGGGATCCCCGACGACACCCTCGGCATCCGGCGTCCATGACTCTGGATCCGGTGTAGCAACGTCGTCTGAGCAGATCATCTGAGCCACATGCGGTTCGGTTGGACTTCACTCAGACGATGGGGTAAGTTAGAGGGGTTGCCCTGGAGACGGGGCGGCCTGAATGTTAGTTGGTTCGGGTGGCTGGGAGTCAAGTGCT
>NZ_BMNT01000066.1:17760-30033 GCF_014646695.1 Sphaerisporangium melleum | reverse complement strand
GGCCGACCGTGGTGTACGAGCTGGCCGGGGCCGATGTGTCGGAGATGATGCGGGCGGCCCGCCGGATCCTCACCGAAGTGCTGGCCGACCAGCACGAGTTGCTCGCCGAACTGGAACAGACGACTTGAGCCTGTACCTTGTGGTGCGCCGGCTCGCGGATCTGCTGCCCGGACGGTCGGACTGGGCGGCCGCGCGTCACTCGCCGGGCCGGGACCTGGTGGCCGGGCTGATCGTCGCGGTGGTGGCGTTGCCCCTGGCACTGGCGTTCGGGGTCTCCTCCGGGCTCGGCGCCCAGGCCGGATTGGTGACCGCCATCGTCGCCGGAGCCCTCGCGGCGGTGTTCGGCGGCAGCAACCTGCAGGTGTCCGGCCCGACCGGCGCGATGACGGTCGTGCTCGTGCCGATCGTGCACACCTACGGCTCCGGCGGAGTACTGATGGTCGGCCTGATGGCCGGGCTGGTCCTGCTGGCCCTGGCCGCGCTGCGGGTGGGACGGTTCGCCCAGTTCCTGCCGATGTCGGTGATCGAGGGGTTCACCGCCGGCATCGCGGTGGTCATCGCGCTGCAGCAGGTCCCAGCGGCGCTCGGCGTGGCGGCCGCAGACGGCGAGAAGGTGTGGCAGGTCGCGGCCTCGGCGGTGGCGCGCTTCGCGGCCCATCCGACCTGGGCCGCGCCGGTCACGGCGTTGCTGGTGGCCGCCTTGATGCTGGCCGGCGCCCGGCTGCGGCCCGGTGTCCCGTTCTCGCTCATCGGGGTCGCGGCCGCGACGCTGGGCGTTCAGGTGTTCTCGCTCGATGTCACCCGGATCGGGACGCTGCCGGCCGGGCTGCCCGCTCCTTCGCTCGGGTTCTTCGATCCCGGCATGGTGGGAACGCTCCTGCCGTCCGCGCTGGCGGTGGCGGCGCTGGCCGCACTGGAGAGCCTGCTGTGCGCCACCGTCGCCGACGCGATGAGCGTCGGTGAGAGACACGATCCCGATCGGGAGCTGTTCGGACAGGGCATCGCCAACCTCGCCGCGCCCGTCCTCGGCGGCGTTCCGGCGACCGCCGCGATCGCCCGCACCGCGGTCAACGTGCGCGCCGGGGCCCGGTCCCGGCTGGCCGCGCTCACCCACGCCGCCGTCCTGGCCGCCATCGTGCTCGCCGCCGGTCCCCTGGTCGCCCGGATCCCGCTCGCGGCGCTCGCCGGGGTGCTACTGGCCACCACTGTCCGCATGGTCGAGGTCGGCTCCTTGCGCGCGCTGGTCCGCGCGACCCGCGGCGACGCCGTCGTGCTGGCCCTGACGTTCGCCGTGACCGTCGCCTTCGACCTCATCACCGCGGTGACCGTGGGTCTGGGCCTGGCCGTGGTGCTCGCGCTGCGCGCGGTCGCCCGGACCTCCCGGCTGGAGCAGGTCCCACTCGACGCGGGTGACCACAGCGCGGAGGAACGGCGGCTGCTGAGCGAGCACATCGTCGCCTACCGGTTCGACGGGCCGCTGTTCTTCGCCGCGGCCCACCGCTTCCTGCTGGAGCTGTCCGAGGTCGCCGACGTCCGCGTGGTCATCTTGCGGATGTCACGGATCACCACCCTGGACGCCACCGGCGCCCACATCCTCGGTGACGCCATCACCCGCATGGAACGCCGTGGCATCACCGTCCTGATCTCCGGTATCAAACCCGGGCACTCCCAGGTCCTGGCCGCTCTCGGCATCGCCGACCATCTTCACCGCGACGGCCTGGTCTTCCCCGACACCCCCACCGCCATCACCCACGCCCGCATCCTCCTGCACCACCACGGGCTTCTGCCGGGCCCGGCCCCACGGGGCGATCGGCCGACCGTCGAAGCCGATCTCGGTCCGTCCGGCTGATCCACTTTTGGGTGATGGGCTCAGGTGACGAGGGGGGCCGGAGTGACAGTGAGGATTGCCTGGTCATCACATCGGGTGGCGGGCATCGGCGGCCGGGAACGGGCCCGACGCCGGATTCCGGTCGATCGCCCCGTACGACATTGATCTGGGGGGGGTTTTGTGGCCGTGGCCGGCCCGGTGGGCGCGCAGCTGTGCGCCAGGCCTGGGAATGGGCGGCTCCCATCGCGGCGTAGCCGGTAGTTCCGCTACCCAGGGTGGGGCCGGGAACTCGTCGTCATGGGGAAGGCCCGTCACTATCGCCGGCCCGGAGTCCGGAGGTGCCGGGTCCGGTCCCCGGTCCAGGCCGCTTCGAGGATCGCGGTCAGGCTGGCGGTGTCGGTCGGGCCCGGATGGTTCTGGATCAAGCGGGTGACGCCACTGGCCATCTCCGCGAAGCGCGGGAGGTCGGCGCGTGCCACGCCGATGTCCGCCAGGGTGGCAGGGATGCCGATGTCGGCAAGGAGCCCGTCGAGCCAGGTGAGGAACGTATCCGCGGCCTCGGCATCCGAGGCGTCGGTCACCTCGAGCCCGCACACCCTGGCGAGGACGGCCAACCGATCGCCGATGGCATCCTCGGCCGCGTCCAGCGCGTAGGGCAGCAGCAGCCCGACGCCCAGGCCGTGCGGCGTGTGGGTGGCCGCGCCGATGGGGTACTGGAGGGCGTGCGGAGCCGCGTTGCCCGCGTGGGAGAACGCGAGCCCGGCCAGCATGGACCCATACGACATGTCCGCGCGCGCGTCCTTGTCGCCTCCGTCCCTGACGACACGGGGCAGGCTGCGGGCGATCCGCTCCGCGGCCAGCAGCGCGTAGTGATCGGTGATCGGGTTGCGGCCGAGGAAGACCTGCTCCACCAGGTCGCGCGGTCCGTGGGCCCGAGGGCGCGCGGTGTAGCTCTCCACCGCGTGACAGAACGCGTCGATGCCGGAGTGGGCGGTGACGGTCGCAGGGCAGGTGTAGGTGAGCTCGGGGTCGACGATGGCGAAATCGGGCACGATGTGGACGCTGGAGACCCCCACCTTCAGCTCGCGGTCCGGGTCGGTCAGCACCGAGACGGGCGTGAGCTCGGAGCCGGTGCCCGACGTCGTCGGGACCGCGACGAGAGGAATCGTCGGCCCTGGCACCTTCGACTCGCCGTAGAAGTCGCGTGGCGTCCCACCGTGGCATCGGATGACGCCGACGATTTTGGCGAGGTCGATCACCGTGCCACCCCCGATGGCGAGGATCACGTCGGCGTCCACCTCTGCGGCGACCGAGACGGCCAGGGCGACATCGGTGAGCGGCACGTCCGGAGTCGCGTCGGCGAACACTCCGACGACCGCGACCTTCTTCCGCACGGCGGCCACGATCTCGGCCACGCCCGGCTGATCCAGAAGAACCCGGTCGGTCACGATGAGGACGCGCGACCCGCACTCGGCCACCACTCGTGGGATGTTCTGCGCGACCCCTTCGCCCACTATCAGCTGGCGTGGTCCGCGGACGGTCTCAAGCATGTCAGTGCCTCTCTGGAACGTCGGCGGTGATTCGCGGGGCGGTCGTCCAGGTCACCTGCGAGACCGGGACGGCGTCGGCAAGGTCGGCCGCCGGGTGGCGCAGGCGCGCCGCGGCTGTGGCGCGCACACCGGCGGCGTCCCCGGGTGCCGGCGGACTCGTGCCGACCATGGCCCGGGTCCCGCCCCAGGTGTGGAGGCCGGTCAGGTCAGGTGTGCACAGGGCGCGGTGATCCTCGGCGGGCACCCGGAGCACCAGGCCGGTCACGGTAGGTCGATCGCCGCGTAGGTGACGTCGAGGTACTCAAGGATGCCCTCGTGCGACCCCTCCTTGCCGATCCCGGACTGCTTCACGCCTCCGAACGGAGCCGACGGGTCGGAGATCAGGCCACGGTTGATGCCGACCATCCCCGTCTCCAGCCCCTCGGCGAACCGGAGCGCCCGCTGGAGGTCACGGGTGAAGACGTATCCGACCAGGCCGTGCTCGGTGTCGTTGGCCTTCGCGATCACCTCGTCGTCGGAGGTGAACGAGATGATCGGCGCCACCGGGCCGAAGATCTCCTCCTCCAGCATCCGCGCGTCGTCGGGCACGTCGACCAGGACCGTGGGCGGGTAGAAGTGGCCCGGCCCGTCCGGACGCTCGCCGCCCACCAGGACACGGGCGCCGCGATCGACCGCGTCGGCGACGAGCTCGTCGATCTTGGCGACCGAGGCCTCGTCGATCAACGCCCCGACGTCCACGCCGTCGTCGAGCCCATGGCCCACCGAGAGCGCGCTCATCCGCTCGGCGAAGCGCGCCGTGAACTCCTCGCGCACCGCCTCCTCGACGTAGATGCGGTTGGCCGCGATGCAGGACTCCCCGATGTTGCGCATCTTGGCCACCATGGCACCGTCGAGCGCGACGTCCAGATCCGCGTCGGCGCACACGATCAAGGCCGCGTTGCCGCCCAGTTCCATGGAGGTGCGCAGCACGTTGTCCGCCGCCTGCCGTAGCAGCACGCGCCCGACCTCGGTCGACCCGGTGAACGAGAGCTTGCGGGTCCTGCGGTCGGCCAGCAGTGCCGAGACCACCTCGCCGGAACGCTTGGTCGTCACGACGTTGACGACGCCCGGGGGGACGCCGACCTCCTCCATGATGCGGGCCAGCAGCAGCATGGTGAGTGGCGTCTGGGCCGCCGGCTTGGTGATCGTCGTGCAGCCCGCCGCCAGCGCGGGAGCGATCTTGCGGGCCCCCATGGCCAGCGGGAAGTTCCAGGGGGTCACGAAGACGCACGGTCCGACCGGTTTCGGCACGGTGAGGATGCGATATCCACCGCCGGGTGCGGTGTTGTAGCGGCCCTCGACGCGCACCGCCTCCTCGGCGAACCAGCGGAAGAACTCGGCGCCGTAGGCCACCTCTGCCCGGGCCTCGGCGAGCGGCTTGCCCATCTCGAGCGTGATCAGCCGGGCGACCTGCTCGGATCGTTCGGTCAGTGCCCGGTAGGTCGCGGTCAGCAACTCTGATCGTCTTCGCGGCGGGGTCGCCGCCCACTGCGCCATCGCCGTGCTCGCCGCGTCCAGAGCGGCGAGCCCGTCGACGACGCCGGCGTCCGCCACCTCGGCGATGGTCTTGCCGGTGGCCGGGTCCTCGACGGCGAAGGTGGCTCCGCCGGCGGCGTCGCGCCAGGCGCCGCCGATCCGGAGCCGCCGGTGCTCGGGGGCCAGGACGTTCATCGGGTCACTCATCGCGTCGCCTCCTGTGATGTTCTTGGTGATGTCCGGCGTGACCTCGGCGATCGCGCCACGGGCGTTGACGAACGGGTCACACGACCTCGTCGGGGCCGAGGTCGCCGAGCGGGTCGAACGTGGCCTTGGCCCCGGCCGCAGGCCGACGCCCCGCGCCTTCTTTCGGCCATGGCCGCTTCAGCGTCGTCGGGCCGTGCTCACCGGTGACGGTCCGCCGAAGCCCGATCGCCACATGCGGGCGCATGGTGACGTCGCCCCCCTGCGCGGTTACCTCCCGGCCTCGGACAGCGCCAGCCCGGTGCCCGCGTCGAACAGGTGCGCACGGTCCAGGTCGACCGTGACATGCAGCCGCTCGCCCGGCGTACCGGTGACGGTGGGCCGGGCCTTGACCTTGAGGATCTCCGTCCCCACTCGGACGTCGACCACCGTCCGGTCACCGAGCGGCTCAAGGCCGTAGAGCTCACCCGGCAACGACGCCTCCCCACGCTGCTCGACGGACAGGTCCTCCGCGCGCAGGCCCAGCAGCAGCGGACGACCGTCCTCAGCCGTGGTCCAGCGGGGCCGCGGCAGCGTCCAGCCGTCCGCCCCGACCAGACGGTCTCCCTCGGCGTGGCAGGGGAGCAGGCTGATCGGCGGGCTCCCGACGAAGCCCGCGACCCACTGGTTGGCCGGGCGCTCGTACACCTCGGCCGGCGTTCCGACCTGTTGCACCTTCCCCTCCTTGAGGACCGCGACCTGGTCGGCCATGGACAGGGCCTCGACCTGGTCGTTGGTCACGTAGATGAAGGTTCCGCCGAGGCTGCGGTGGATGCGGGTGAGCTCGGTGCGCATCTCGACGCGGAGCTTGAGGTCGAGGTTCGTCAGTGGCTCGTCCATGAGGAACGCGCGCGGGCGGCGGACCAGTGCCCGGGCCAGGGCGACACGCTGCATCTCGCCGCCCGACATCTGCGCGGGACGACGCTGCAGCAGACGTTCGATGTGCAGCAGGCTGGACATCCGCTCGACGGCGGCGGCGATCTCGCTCGAAGAACAGCGGCGTGCCCGCAGCGGCGAGGCGATGTTCTCGTACGCCGTGCGCCGCGGGTAGAGGGCGTAGCTCTGGAAGACCATGGCCAGGTCGCGCGCGGCCGGGGAGTCACCGGTCGCGTCCTTCCCGTCCAGATGCACCGACCCGGCGTCGAGCTTCTCAAGGCCGGCGATCGCTCGCAGGGTCGTCGTCTTGCCTGCCCCGGAGGGCCCGAGCACGACGAAGAACGAGCCGTCCGGCACGTCCAGCGTCACCCCGTCCAGGGCCTGGACCTTGCCGAAGGACTTGCGCAGCCCGTGCACTGCCACGGTTCCCATCAGGCCACCAGCTCTTCCGTGCTCACGTCGTAGACCGGCGGGGGCCCGCCGCTGTGCCGCAGCCCGACCGGTGCGTCAGCGGCGAAACGGACGGTCGGTGGCATCCGGACCCGTACGTCGCGCCGGCCGTCGTGGTCGACCACGTAGATGATCTCGTCGCCCAGCCACTCCGCCGAGACCACGCGGGCCGGGACCGAACCCTCCGCCCCTGGTTCGGTGACTTCCAGCGCCTCCGGCCGGACGCCCGCGACCAGGCGACGGTCGCGCGGCAGGTTCGGCGGTGGCGTGAGGACCAGTCCGCTCTGAGCGCGCAGCTTCCCGTCGGCCACCTCCACCTCGATCAGGTTCATCGGCGGGGAGCCGATGAACGCGGCGCAGAAGAGACTCGCCGGACGGTCGTAGACCTCCAGCGGCGTGCCGATCTGCTCGACGCGTCCCTTGTTGAGGATGGCGATCCTGTGACCGAGCGACATCGCCTCGACCTGGTCGTGGGTGACGTAGACCATCGTCGTCCCCAGTTCCCCCTGCAGGTGCTTGATCTCCGTGCGCATGTCCGCCCGCAGTTCCGCGTCCAGATTGGTGAGCGGTTCGTCCATGAGGAACGCGCGCGGTCGTCGCACCAGGGCGCGGGCAAGCGCGACGCGCTGCTGCTCCCCGCCGGACAGCCGGTGCGGCCGCCGGTCCAGGAGCGGGCCGAGCCGCATCAGCCGGGCGGCCTCGTCGACCCGCTCCTGCACCTCCGCCTTGGGAAGTCCCTCGGCCCGCAGGGGGAACGCCAGGTTGTCGCGGGTTCTCAGGTGCGGGTAGAGAGCGTAGAACTGGAACACCATGGCGATGTCGCGCTCGGCGGGCGGCAGGTCGTTGACCAGCGTCTCGCCGATGTGGATGTCGCCCGTCGTCTGCCGCTCCAGTCCGGCTATGGCCCGCAGCGTGGTGGTCTTGCCGCATCCCGAAGGGCCGAGCATCACGAACAGCTCGCCGTCGGCGATGGACAAATCCACCTGCTCGACCGCGACCGTCCCGTCCGGGTAGCGCTTGTGCAGTGCGGTCACCTCGATGCCCGCCATCAGCGTCGCACCGCCCCGAGCGTCACACCGGCGACCAGGTGCTTGCGCACCAGGTAGGCGAAGACGAGCACCGGCAGGGCGAACACTATGGAGGCGGCGGCCACCAGACCCCAGTCCACGGTGGTTCCACCGATGAGGCCGGCGATGGCGGGTGGGGCCGTCCGCACGCTGTCACTGGAGGTGAGGAAGATGGCGAACACGAACTCGTTCCACGAGAAGATGAGTGCGAAGACCGCCGTGGCGGCGATGCCGGGCAGCAGCAGGGGAAGGGTGAAGCGCCAGAACGCCTGCAGGCGGGTGTAGCCGTCGAGCATGGCGGCGTCCTCGTACTCGGCGGGCACCTCGTCGACGAACCCCTTCATCATCCAGATCGTGAACGGGACGTTGAACGCGGTGTAGATGAGGATCAGGCCGAGCTTGTTGTCGATGAGCCCGACCTGGCGGTACATGAGGAAGATCGGGATCACGACCACCACGGGCGGCATGAAGCGGGTGGACAGGATGAAGAACAGCTGGTCCTTCTTGGCCTTCACCGAGAAGCGTGAGTAGGCCCAGGCCGCCGGGACCCCCAGCACGGTGGCCAGCGCCGTGGAGACCCCGGCGACCACGACGGAGTTGAGGAACGCGGCGGACAAGGCCGAGCGACCGCCGCCGGAGGCGACGAACACGTCCTTGAAATGGTCCAAAGTGACCTTGAAGCCGAAGAACTTGGCCGGGATGGCGTAGACGTCCCGGTTCTCCTTGATGGACGTCTCGATCATCCACAGCACCGGGAAGAGCATCACGACGGCCAGCACGGCCAGCAGCGCGACCTCCAGTACCGCGCGGCCCCGGCCGCCGAAGCGGCGCGCGGGAGGCGTGTGATCCCGGGCAGGACCCGTGGACACGGCCTCGTCGACGGAGATGGCCATCAGTCCTCCTTGAGCTTGTTCAAGTAACGCAGGTAGAGCTGCGTGAGGACGATGACGATGAGGACCATGAGGATCCCGTACGCCGAGGCGGTTCCGGTGTTGAAGCCCAGGAACGCGACCTTGTAGACGTGGAACGACAGCGTCTCGGTGGAGACCCCCGGACCTCCGCTGGTGAGGATGTAGACGAGGTCGAACAGCCGGAAGGCCTCGATGGCCCTGAACAACACGGCGATGAGCAGCAGTGGCCACACCAGCGGAAGAGTGATGGTGCGGAATCGGAACCACTCGGACGCCCGGTCGATCGAGGCGGCCTCGTACAGGTACTTGGGCACCGCGGTGAGGCCGGCGAGTGCGATGAGCATGATGAACGGCGTCCATTGCCAGGTGTCGACCACGATCAGGGAGAACAATGCCGTCCGCTGCCGGGTGAGCCACTCCACCTGCTCCAGGCCGAGCGAGCCGAGCATGCTGTTGATCACGCCGAACTGCGCGTCGAGCATGAATCGCCAGAACAGCCCGACCACGACCGGCGACAGCATCATCGGAACCAGGAACAGCGTGGTCAGCAGTCCTCGCCCGTGCGTGCGCCGTGAGATCAGGTAGGCGATGGTGAAACCGAGCACGGTCTGCAGGACGACCGCGCCGACCACGTAGATCAACGTCGTCAAGGCCCTCAGGTGGACCTGTGCCGAAGTCAGGATGGCGGTGTAGTTCTCGAACCACACGAAATGGGCGGCCCCCCCGCGGGTGGCCGAGTAGTCGGTGAACGACAGGTACAACGCCCACAGCAGCGGGAACACCGACATGGCGAGCAACAGCAGCAACGCGGGGGAGATGAAGGCCACGGCGAGCCAGCGGTCGCTCAACCGGCGGGACCCGCCCGGGGCAGGCGGCGTCGCGGACGCCACCTGCCCGGGGTGGTCGGTCGTCAGGGGGACGGGGTCACTCACAGCCCGCCGCCGCCCTTACCGCCGCTGGAGTCGAGCACGCGCTGCTGCTCCTTGGCGATGTCGTCGAGCGCGTCCTTCGGCTTCTTCGCGCCGTTGAGAGCCGCGTTCACGTTGGTGTTCTCAATGTCGACGAGGCGCGCGTACTCGGGCACGTTCCACATGTCCCGCATCCGCGGAACCGAGTCGGCGTACACCTTGTTGAACGGGCCGGCGTTGAGGAACTCGGGCGACTGCAGGGCGTCCGTGCGCGAGGGCACGCCACCGGCGGCGGCCCACTTCTTCTGGACGTCGGCCTGCTCGAACCACTTCATGAAGTTCAGGGCCTCTGCCTGGTTGGCCTCGGCGGAGTAGGCCGACACGTGCATCCCCATGCCACCGAGGGGCACCAGGTTCGTCTTCTGGGTCGGCAGGGTGGCGAAACCCAGCTTGCCGAGAATCTCCTCCCGCGTGGCGCCGAGCGTCGACTCCTTCGGGTCGAGCAGGCCGCCGCTCGCGGCGATCCAGTTGAACGCGATGCACGCCTTGCCCTGGGCGACCGCGGCGTTCACCTCGTCGATGAACCAGTTGCCGGAGCCCTTGGCGGTCAGCGGCTTCATCTTGTTGACCAGGACGTCCATCGCCTCCTGGCCCGCGGCGTCGTTCAGGACGCCCTCGATCTTGCGCGACTTGGCGTCCCACAGGTTGCCGCCGTAAACGCCGTTGACCGTGTTGTAGGTCACGGCCGCGGCGTCGGAGCCGTTGGCCTGGTGGAAGGCCAGCCCGCTGACGCCAGGGTTCTCCGACTGGCACTTCTCGGCGGCCGAGATCATCTCGTCCCAGGTCTGCGGCGGCTTGTCGCCGATCAGGTCCTTGCGGTAGATCATCGTCCAGGTGTCGCCGAGCAGCGGCAGCCCGTACAGGCTGGCGTTCTCGTCCCGCTTGCCGGTCTCCGCCTGGGGGAACTGGCCGTAGGCCGCCAGCAGGTACGGGTTGTAGGCCTTGACGTCGATGTTCTTCTTGACGAAGTCGGTGAGGTCGAGGATGTTGCCGTTCGTCACGGCCTCGCCGATGTGCTGCGAGTCCAGGATCGCGATGTCGAAGTCGGTCTTGTGCGCGGCGAACTGGGTGAACATCGCGTCGTGCCAGTTCGCGTTCGGCACGGTCTTGACCTTGACGGTGACGTTCGGCCGCTCCTTTTTGTACTCCGCGTTCGCGAATGCTTCTAGCGCCTGGGCAGGGGGCCACTCGAACCAGATGAAGCTGAGGGTCAGCGGGTCCTTGGTGAGCTCCGGGATGGCCGCCGGTGCCTTGGGGGCGCTCGCGCCGTCGTCCTGGCCGCACGCCGCCATGGTCGTGGCCAGCAGCATGGCCGCCGTCGCCAGCTGCACCTTTCGCCGGGGAACGGACAGTCGTCCTATTCGCTTCGGATACCGCATCTTCTTGCCTGCTTTCTGGGTGGGGACCTCTGGAGCCTTGCGTGCTTCGCCGAGCAGTTGCTGGGTTGTTCAGGCGTGTTGCCGGCTGTCGCAGGGGCTGGCCCGCGGACCGGCGTCACGAGTACGCCGCGACGTAATAGGGCTTCAAGCAGTAGAGATGCCCTTCGGTCCTCGTACGGTTCGGCGGCGAACCGATGAGGACGTCGAGCATGCTCATGGGAGCTCCAACTGATCGAAGCGGAGCGATGGCGGGCGGTTCCGCGAGGGGTGAAGGATGGCCGACATCCGTCACCTTTCCTATACGATCCAAGTGGGAGCGTCAGCATCCCGCAGCGTTGCGACCGATGTCAACAGGTTCCCGAAGACGCAAGGAAGGACCTCACGTCACGATGGACGACGAAGTGATGATCGTGCGGCGCCGTGGGGCCACGACGGGCGGAACGCCGCCGGGGAGATCTCGCGGCCGGCTCGCCGACGAGGTGTACGACACGCTGCTCGGACAGCTGATGTCGCTACGGATCGAGCCCGGCTCCCGCGTCACGATCGACGTCCTGGCGCGAGAGCTCGGGGTCTCGCAGACGCCGATCCGAGACGCTCTCAACCGCATGGAGGCCGAGGGCCTGGTCGTGCGGGTGCCCCATGCCGGCTATCGCATTCCGCCGCAGATCACCCGCCACCGATTCGAGGATCTGCTCGAGCTGCGCCTGCTGCTGGAGCCGGCGGCGGCGCGCAGATCCGCCGAACGCGCATCCTTGCAGCAGGTGGCCGGTCTGCGCCGGTTGCTGGAGGAGATGGCGGAGCTGGAGGAGGGCAACGGGCCCATGGCCTATGGCGCCTTCGGGCTACGCGACGCCGCTTTTCACGACCTGGTCGCCCTGAGCGCGGCGAACCAGGTCATCCGCGAAGCGCTCGCTCGCCTGCACACGCACGTGCACCTGTTCCGGCTTCTCCACGACACCCAGGTCACTCACTTGGCCATGGCCGAGCACGAAGAAGTCCTGACCGCGATCGCCGCGCGTGACCCCGACGCGGCCGCCTACGCCATGCGTAGGCACATCCTGCTGTCCGGCGAGCGGTTCCGCCGGTTGTTCGACGATGTCAAGGACGCGGACGAAATGGCGTAAAGGCTTGACGGGCGGGCTGGGCGGAGGAATGCTGACCCAGTCGGATCGGATTGGATCGGATTTGATCCACCGCGCCCGTCCCCCGTTGCGAGGAGAAGCAGGTGCCCAGAGCGCTGCTCCTGACCGGCGATGCCGCCGAGGAGCTCGACACCATGTATCCCTACTATCGCGTGCAGGAGGGCGGCTGGGACGTTGACGTCTCGTCGCGGACGATGCGTGACGTTCAGCTGGTCATCCATGAGTTCGACCCGAACTCCGATGCCTATGTGGAGAAGAACGGCCGGAAGTTGCCGGTCGATGTGCCGTGGGCGGAGGTCGATGTGGAGCGTTATGACGCTCTGATCATTCCTGGGGGGCGTGCG
>NZ_BMNT01000066.1:10108-17717 GCF_014646695.1 Sphaerisporangium melleum | reverse complement strand
TGGATCCGGGTCGATGCCGATGTCCGGCGGATCACCGAGCACTTCTTCGCGCGTAATCTCCCGATCGCGCTGGTGTGCCATGGTGCGCAGGTGCCGGCGGTGTACGGGCTGCTGAAGGGCCGTAAGACGGCGTGCTTCCCGCCTATCACCGGTGACATGGAGAACGCGGGTGCGACGGTCATCGACGCTCCCGACGTGGTGGACGGCAATCTCATCTCCTGCCGGGGGTGGCCCGACATGCCGCAGTTCGCCAGGGCGATGATGGAGGTCTTCTCCAAGTCCATCAACTCCGCATCGGCCTGAGCACACCTGACCTGTCCCGGTGACTCGATCCTGGCCAACCGGTTCAACCCGCGAGTGATCGTCATCGGAGGCTGTTTCGCCTCGCTGCCCAGTGGCTGCCGCCACACGCACAAGACCGGCTGCAACGGCTCGTGGCAGCCGCTCCAGCCGCCCACTGCCGATTCGTCGCCTCCACGCCCGGCTTCGGCGCCGCCTCCCGTGGCGCGGCGAGCATGGTGATCGACCACATCATCGACGACCCGACCACGATCATGGATTCACCCAGGCCGGCACCTGACCGACGGCCCCGCAGACCTGGAGACGGCACTCTCCGGCAACCGCAATATCCGCTACCGCCAAGTGGCAACAAGCGCGGCGGCGCGCGCCTTGCCTGACATCCTCCGGTCAGGAAGGTTTTCATGTCACCACATCATCAGACGTGGGCCAGGCTGCTCGACGCAGCCCTGCCAGGAAAGGGACGACGCCCGAGACGTCGCACCGCGGCCGCGATGGCCTTGGCCCTCATCGCCCCTTTCATCACGCTCCTCGCGACGCCGGTGAGCGTCGAGGCCGCCACGGCGGCTAAGCCCGCTAAGTTCGCTAAGCCTGCCAAGCCTGATAAGCCTGCCAAGCCCGATAAGCACGCTTTCAAGGTGCTCGTGGTGCGCAGCACCCAGGACGCGGTGTCGTCGGCCGGCCTGGCCGCGATCCGGAATGCGGCAAAACCTGGTCATTTCACGGTCGAGGCCCCCCGGCCCGCTGACGTGGGCCGCCATTTCACGCAGAAGAAGCTGCAGCAGTACCGCGCGGTCGTGTTCTTGGACACGGGTCTCGCGAGCCCGCTCACGGACGCGCAACGCACGAACTTCGAGAGCTACTTCCGCGAGGGCGGCGGCTTCGTCGGCGTCGGCTCGGCGGTCGAGACCGACGAGTCCTGGTCGTTCCTGACCGACCTCCTGGGGACGCGTGCGTCCGGCAGGACCGACGTGCAATCGGGTGACGTGAAGGTCGCCGACCGCGTCCACGACGCGAGCAAGGATCTGCCGCAGTTCTGGTCGCGGACCGACAACTGGTACAACTTCACGAAGAACGTCCGCGGTGTGTCACACGTCCTCGCCACCGTCGTCGAGGACCCGTTCGGGCCGCAGCCGCAGGGCGCCGACCTCGACGGGATCGCCGGGGGCACGATGGGCGCCGATCACCCGGTCTCGTGGTGTAAGGACTTCCAGGGCGGCCGCTCGTTCTACACCGGCCTGGGCAACACGGCCGCGAGCTTCGACGCCGGCCTCACCAAGCACCTCAAGGGCGCGATCGGCTGGGCCGCGGGCCAGGCCGACCCGGTCTACAGCGATTGCGGCGCGACCGTGCTGGCCAACTACCAGCAGACGAAGATCGGCTCGCCGCCGAACCTGCAGGAGCCGATCGGCTTCGACCAGCTGCCGGACGGCCGCGTTCTGCAGACCGACCGCCTCGGCTCGCTGCGCATGCACGACTCGGCCACGGGCGTCACCACGGTCGTCGCCAACTTCGCCGACCCGAGCCTGCCGATGACGCAGCAGATCTACTCCGCGGGCGAGGACGGGCTCTATGGCCCGGCGGTCGACGCCGACTTCGCGACCAACAAGTGGGTCTACCTCTACTACTCGGGGAAGCAGGTCACCGACGTCAAGCTGAGCGACGGATCGGTCGTCACCCAGATCACGCCGAACACCAATCCGCCGAACGTGGCGGCGTCCAAGACCGCGTGGGATCCGTACGTGGGCTATTTCCAGCTCAGCCGCTTCAAGTTCGTCGACGCCACCGACAGCACGCCGGCGCACCTCGACATGGGCTCCGAGCAGCAGATCATGCGCGTGCCGGTCAACCGCCAGGAGTGCTGCCACGTCGGGGGCGACATCGACTTCGACAAGCACGGCAACCTGTGGATGGTCACCGGCGATGACACGCCCGCGGGCGGCATCAACGCCGGCGGCTACGGGCCGTTCAACTCGCAGAAGACCGACGAGCAGCAGACCGTGCGCGTCACCAACGCGACGGGCGGCACGTTCACGCTGACCTTCGAGGGCCAGACGACGGAGCCGATCGCGTGGAACGCCGATCGCGATGCGATCGACGCGGCGCTCGAGGCGCTGTCGAACATCGAGGCGGATGAGATCCAGACCAGCGGCGGCCCGGTCGGCACGTCGAACGTCAACGTGTTCTTCCGCCGCGGCAAGCAGCAGTCCGATCAGCCGCAGATCACCGCCGACGGCACCGGCCTGACCGGCACCGCCACGCCGGCGGTCGCCACCGGCACGGCGCAGGCGGGCGGCTGGTATCAGCGGCTCACCGGTGACTCGCGCCGCAGTGCGCTGAACACCAACGACCTGCGCGGCAAGGTGCTGCGGATCAAGGTCAAGGACGGCGACATCTCCGCCGCCGACGCCAACAAGGTCGACCTCGGCTCCGGCACGGGCGCCTACTCGATCCCGTCGGGCAACCTGTTCCCGCTGGTCGCGGGCGCGCCGCAGGACAAGACGCGGCCGGAGGTCTACGCGATGGGTTTCCGCAACCCGTTCCGGATCCAGGTCGACGAGAACGACGTGGCCTACATCGGCGACTACTCGCCCGACGCCCAGACACCGCAGCGCTCGCGCGGCCCGTCGGGCACCGGCCGCTACGAGATCGTGCGCAAGCCGTCCAACTACGGCTGGCCGACGTGCTACAAACGCGACCTCGCGCACTACGAGTGGAACTTCCACGAGTTCGCCCCCGGCACCACCACCGCGGGCACGCCGCTGAACGACCCGGCTCAGAAGTTCGACTGCGACGGGCCGACGCAGCGCAACGACTCGCTGTGGAACATCGAGGGCGGTCCGACGGTCGAGCCGGGCCTGAGGGACGTCCCGCCGGTCACCGACCCCGACATCTGGTACTCCTACCGCGACAACAACACGAACGCGCCGCTCGGCACCCCGTGCGAGGCCTACTACGCGCCGGCCCCGGGCCCGATCGCACCCGGCTCGACGACCGAATGCCCGCGGCTGTTCCCCGAGCTCTACACCGGCGGCGTCGGTCCGCACGGGGTCACGAAGTACCACTACGACCCGGAGAACCCGAACCCCAACAAGTTCCCGCCGTACTACGACGACTCGGTGATCATCAGCGAGTGGACGCAGGACACGCTGCGCGAGGTCAAGCTCGACAAGCAGAACAACCACGTCCAGAAGATCAACAACTTCCTGGATTGCGGCAGCCGTGCGAACGCCGGGGCAGGCAGGTTCCGGTTCGAGTGCGACAACCCGATGGACTTGCAGTTCGGCTCTGACGGCGCTTTCTACCTGCTGACCTACGGCAACGGATTCAACGTCATCAGCCCCGACGCGGGCCTGTACAAGTGGGAGTACGTCAAGGGCAGGCGCGCGCCGAAGGCCGTGCTCACCACGGACCGCACCGATGGCTCAACGCCGCTGACCGTGAACTTCTCCAGCGCCGGCTCGCTGGATGAGGATCCCGGCGACTCGATCCGCTTCGAGTGGAACTTCGGTGACGGCTCGGCGATCACGACCGACCCGAACCCGGCACACACCTACACGCAGTCCGGCCGCTACACGGCCGTGCTGACGGTGTTCGACTCGTCCGGCAAGAAGACCTCGACCAGCACCGTGATCACCGTGGGCAACACGAGCCCGACGGTGGTCGTCAATACGCCGGTGGAGGGCGGGACGTTCGCGTTCGGCGACGACATCCCGTTCTCGGTCACGGTCACCGACCCCGAGGACGGGACGGTGAACTGCTCCGAGGTGGAGGTGACGTTCGTGCTCGGCCACGACTCCCACGGCCACGCCGAGGAGTCCGTGAACGGCTGTTCGGGCGTGCTCCACACGGAGGCCGACGACGTCTCACACGGCGGCAACGTCTCCGGCGTGGTCCAGGCGCGCTACACCGACCACGGCGGTCCGGGCGGCGTTCCGCAGCTGACCACGACCGGCCAGCACCAGATCCGCCAGAAGCACCAGGAGGTGGAGTTCGTCGTCAACCAGTCCGGCACCAACACGGCGACCAACACCGACGGCGGCGCCGGCGTGCACCGCGGCAGCCTGGGCTCGGGCGACTGGCTCCAGCTCAACGGCCCATTCAACCTGACCAACATCGATTCGATCGGGTTCCGCGTGGCGGACGCGGCGAACGGCCGCACGCCCGGGTCGCCGCTGGCGGCGATCGAGGTCCGTCAGGACTCGATCACCGGGCCGATCCTGACGACGGCCGACCTCGTGTCCACCGGCGGGACGGGAACCTGGACCAGCCAGACGTTCCCGGTCTCGATGTCCGGGACGCATGAGCTGTTCCTGGTGTTCCGCTCGGTCACGGGTGGCGCCACGGGCGGCAACCTGTTCAACCTCAACTGGGCCGAGTTCGCCGGCACGGGCATCGGCGCCTAGCCGACCCGTCCGTATAGCGGTAAGAGAGAAGACACTCATGCGAAGAAGATTTCGCGCATCGGCAGTGGCCGCCTGCGTGACGGCGGTCGCACTCATCCCCGCGGCACCGTCGTGGGCAGAGGAAACGACACCGCCGGCGATCAACGTGGCGACGCTGTCGCCCTCTGCGCCGACCGGCCAGAACAACTGGTACCGCGGCTCGGTGACGCTGAACATGTCGGCGACCGACGACGTCGGCATCGCCAAGTTCCAGTACTCGCTCAACGGCGGCGCCGCCTACATCGACGTGCCCGTCGAGGGGGCGCCGGCGTCGGCCACGGCATCGGCGGTGATCACGCAGGAGGGCAACACCAGCGTCCGGTACCGCGCGGTCGACACGTCCGGAAATGTCGCGGCGTTCCGCTCGATCTCGGTCCGGATCGACACGCGCGCGCCGGCCGCATCGTACCCGGCGATCACCGACGGTCACGTCGGTCACGTCGCCACACTCATCCCGACGCGCACGGACCCCGCCCCCGGCTCGGGCGGAGTGGCTGTGCTGAACATGTACCTCGACGGCAAGCTGGTCCCGCCGTTGCCGGTGCAGACCTCCGACCTGTCGCTCGGCGTGCACACGCTCGCGGTGCAGCTCTCTGATGCTGCTTCCAACAGCGCGAAGTACACGCAGACGTTCATCGTGACGACGTCGTTCGCGGACGTCGGCACGCTGATCGGCCGGTTCGTGACCGCCGGCAGCGTCCCGGCGGAGGTCGGCGCGGCGCTCCAAGCCAAGCTCGACGAGGCGAAGGCGCTCGCCGACGCCGGTTCGGCCAAGCAGGCGAGCCAGGTCCTGAACAAGTTCGTCTCCATCGCCAACGGCCAGATCAGGCCCGGCTCGGCCCGCAGCACACTCGTGGGCGATGCGCGTCACCTGATCGACCAGCTCAAGGGCCGGCTCGCGCCGGAGCCCGTGACGGGCCTCGAGTCCGAGCCCGCGGAGGGCCCGAAGTTCATCCCGGACCCGGTGCTCGCCCCGCTCCCGCACAACCCGGACGCCGACTACAACGTCCTGGTCTTCTCCAGGACGACGGGCTTCCGGCACGACCACATCCCGCACACCGTGGCCGCGATCCAGAAGCTCGGCATCGCGAACAACTTCAACGTCGACGTCTACGACCCGCAACTTTCGACCGTCACGCTGCCCACGAGCCCGTTCCTGAGCCTCGACACGCTCAAGAAGTACGACACGATCGTCTTCGAGTCCAATGTCGGGCACCCGGGCCCGCTCGATCCGATCACCGAGCAGCCGACCTTCGAGGCCTACATGAACCAGGGCGGCGGCTATGTCGGCATCCACGGCGCCGCCGACTCGTTCGAGCTCCGCACCTGGCCGTGGTACGGCAACCTCGTCGGTGGGTTCTTCACCAGCCATCCGAACGGCCAGAACGGGTTCGGCCAGTGCGGCAGCTGCATCCACGCCGAGGTGGTGACCGAGGACAACTCGCACCCGGCGACCGCGCATCTCCCTGCCAAGTGGATGACGGTCGACGAGCTCTACAACTTCGACCGCAACATGCGGGCCGACGTGCACACGCTGCTGAGCCTCAACGAGGACAGCTACCAGCTCAGCCTCAACAGCGGCAACGCGGCCACCAACCCGCTGCGGCTGATGAACGGAGACCACCCGATCGCGTGGTGCCAGAACTGGGGCGGTGGCAAGGCGTTCTCGAACATCCTCGGCCACTTCCGGACGCAGTACTACGACGACTCGTTCATGCGGATCATCCTCGGCGGGATCGAGACGACCGCCGACCGCACGCGCGCCAACTGCTCGTCCTACCGCGAGACCAGCCTGCTGATCGAGGCCGACCGAGCGGCCGGGCTGCTGACCGCGGACGCCGCGGACGCCGCCGATGCCGCCCTGGCCATCGCGCGGGACAGCTACCTGGCGACCAACTACACCACCGCCATCCCGGCGCTGAACTCGATCGTCGCCCTGGCTAACCACAAGGCCTCCGGCGACGCTGCGGCACGTTCCGAGCTCGCGCGGCAGGCGCGCGCGCTGCGGGAGTGGATGCAGAACCTCAACCGCTGATCCGTTCACGCGGCGGGGGCGGTGGATCGCCGCTCCCGCCGCGCTGACGCTGGAGCGCACCACCATCGCGGATTCTCAGGGGAGCTTCAGGCGGTCGAAGTAGGGCGCTGGCGGGCGGTTCCGCGATGGTGCAGGATGGCCAGCATCCGTCACCTTTCCTATACGATCTGAGCAGTCGGCATGCAGCAGCGTTGCGACCGATGTCAACAGGTTCGCGAAGACGCCAGCAGGGACCTCAGGTCACGATGGACGACGAAGCGACGACCGCGCGGGGCTGTAGGGCCATGACGGGCGGAACGCCGCCGGGGAGATCTCGCGGCCGGCTTGCCGGGCGTTGGTGATGGTTCTGTTCGCGTGCCGGAGGAGATGGCGGGGCTACGCGACGCCGCCGCCTACGCCATGCCTCGGCACATCCTGCGATCCGGCGAGCGATTCCGGCGATTGTTCGGCGAGGCCAAGGACGCGGACGGAATGGCGGTAAAGGCTTGACGGGCGGGCTGGGTCCAGGAATGCTAACGAAATCGGATCGGATCTGATCCACCTCACCCGCCTCAGATGCGAGGAGAAGCAGGTGCCCAGAGCGCTGCTCCTGACCGGCGATGCCGCCGAGGAGCTCGACACCATGTATCCCTACTATCGCGTGCAGGAGGGCGGCTGGGACGTTGACGTCTCGTCACGGACGATGCGTGACGTTCAGCTGGTCATCCATGAGTTCGACCCGAACTCCGACGCCTATGTGGAGAAGAACGGCCGGAAGTTGCCGGTCGATGTGCCGTGGGCCGAGGTCGATGTCGAGCGTTATGACGCTCTCATCATTCCTGGGGGGCGTGCC
>NZ_BMNT01000066.1:0-10060 GCF_014646695.1 Sphaerisporangium melleum | reverse complement strand
TGGATCCGGGTCGATGCCGATGTCCGGCGGATCACCGAGCACTTCTTCGCGCGTAATCTCCCGATCGCGCTGGTGTGTCACGGTGCGCAGGTGCCGGCGGTGTACGGGCTGCTGAAGGGCCGTAAGACGGCGTGCTTCCCTCCTATCACCGGTGACATGGAGAACGCGGGTGCGACGGTCATCGACGCTCCCGACGTGGTGGACGGCAACCTCATCTCCTGCCGGGGGTGGCCCGACATGCCGCAGTTCGCCAGGGCGATGATGGAGGTCTTCTCGAAGTCCATCAACTCCGCATCGGCCTGAGCACACCCGACCTGTCCCGGTGACGGCACTTCCGACCGTCACCGTCGACGGCTCGCCCGGCCACCTCCTGGAGAGCGGCACCGAGCCCGCGGTGCCGATGCCGCACGGCGCCGGACCCGGTACGACCGGATCCGGCGCCCGGGCGGGTGGGCCGGATCAGGCAGCCTCGTCCTTGGGTTCGGGCGCCGGAGCCGGCCGTACGCGGCCGGGGTGGGCGTCCTCGTCGGGGAAGACCCACTTCCGGAAGGCCCAGTAGCGGAAGACCATGGCGATCAGCGTGCCGATGACCTGCGCGCTCATGAAATCGGCGACCTCCTGGGTGACCAGGCTCACCTCCGGGGTCTCCAGCAGGAACACGTACCGGGAGATCCACAGCGGTACGGAATTGAGCGCCAGACCGACGCCACTGACCAGAAAGAACAGCGCCGCCTCGTGATGGCGCTCGCGACCGCCCCTGGTCCGGAACGACCATTCGCGGTTCAGCACGTAGGACACGATCGTGGCCACCAGCACCGCGATGACCTTGGCGGTCACCGGCTTCGGTTCCAGCACGGTGAGTTTCAGCCCGTAGAACACCGCGTTGTCCACCAGGAATGCCGTTCCCCCCACCACCGCGAACTTCAGCACTTCACGGTGCTTCAGGGCAAGGGCGGGCAGCGGTCCCGGCAATCTCGCGATCAGTGCTCTCGCCGACTCGTAGCGTCCTGATCTTCTCACCGGCCGGACACTCTGGTCTCAACACTCACTGACGGGCCTTTCCGCGGCTCGGGCGGCCGGAGCCGCGCCTGTCGACACTTGGCATCCATCTTCACGCACACCACGGCCGAGTGTTCCACCGTGGAGCTCCGGTCGGGCAGGACCGTCGCGGCGAACGGACACGACCCGGAAAAGTATCCGCTGTAGGTGTCGGATCTGGGATGGGTCGTTCGTGGAACAGGCGAGAGGCGGCCGCAGGAGTCCGCCGGTACAAGGGAGTGACGGGATGACGCGGTACTTGATCTCGTTCGATGACGGCGCGATGGACCACATCCCCGCCGAGGACATGCCGGATGTGGGCAAGGCCGCGCACGCGGTGGTCCAGGAGGCCGTGAACGCCGGTGTGTGGGTGTTCGGCACCGGACTGGAAAGGCAGCGGGCGAGCATCGTGGCCACGGACGGTACCGTCACCGACGGTCCTTACCCGGAGACCAAGGAGGTCATCGGCGGGTTCGTGGTCCTCGACGTGGCCTCACGCGAAGAGGCGCTGGCGTGGGCCGCCAAGATCGCGCTGTCCTGCCGCTGTGCGCAGGAGGTCCGGGAGATCATGCCCGACCCCGAAACAGAGGCGATGCTCCGCGAGGCCGGCCGGCGACGATGACATTCCGGCGACGTCCGGCCAGGCTCCGCCACATCGAAGCGGGACTCACACGGCGGCCGGTGAGGCGGGCCCGCGGAGCGCGCTGAACCGCACCGCGGGACGGTGCCCCCGGGGATCAGGTGCCAGACGAAGCCCGATCCCCGGACCTGCCGATCGCCCACGGGAGCGACGGCCATCCCCGGCACCGGCCGCCGGCGTCGCGTCGTTCAGGGCCTTCGATCGTGGAAGGTGCGGCGCAGGTCGCTCACCCAGGCGTCGGGGTTCTCCCAGGGGATGAAGTGGCCGCCGTGGTCGTGGGCGTTGACGTTGACATGGTTGAACCAGGCGGCCTGCGGGCCGTTCTCGAACGCCTGGACGCGTTCGGCGGCGGTGTGGACGCCGGGCGGGTTCTCGTAGGTGACGAAGGTGAGGCCGACCGGGGCCTGCACGACCGGGGTGCGGTCGTGGGCCGGCGTCCAGGGGTAGCGGTTGGCGTTGGCGTAGTAGCGCATCGACGTGGCGATGGAGTTGTTCACCCAGTAGATCGTGGCGTGGGTGAGCAGGTCGTCCTTGGTGAAGACCGACTCGACGTCACCGCCGTTGTCGCTCCAGGCGTTCCAGCGCTCCAGCAGCCAGGCGAGCAGTCCGGCGGGTGAGTCGCTCAGCCCGTGGGCCAGGGTGGCGCCGTCGAGCATGTGCACGGCGAGGTGGGACGCCGAGCGATGGTCCAGCTCGATGATGCGGGCGCGGACGTCGGCGGGCTGGTCGTCGGTGAGGGGCCGGTTGCGGGCGAGGTCCCAGGCGCGGGGGCCGGTGAAGAAGTCGAGCGGCAGTCCGGAGCCGATGTGGATGCCGTACAGCTCGTCGGCGTACTTGTGGCCGAGCTGGCTGGAGACGATCCCGCCGATGTCGCAGCCCCCGGCGGCGTACTTCTCGTATCCCAGGGTCTCGGTCATCAGGGTGTGCCAGAGGTCGGCGACCTTCCAGAAGTTGACGTCCGGGAAGCCGGTGAGCGGGCCGGGGAAGCCGAAGCCCGGCAGGGACGGCACGATGACGTCGAACGCGTCGGCGGGGTCACCGCCGGACGCGGCCGGGTCGGCGAGCGGGTCGATGACCTTCGACCAGTGCCAGAACGTCCACGGCCAGCCGTGGGTGAGGACCAACGGGATCGGGCGTGGGCCGCGGCCGGGCTTGCGCATGAAGTGCACCGGGACACCGGCGACGTTCACCTGGTAGTGCTCGTAGGCGTTGATGGCGGCCTCGGCCTTGCGCCAGTCGTAGCCGTCCCGCCAGTAGGCGGCCAGCTCACGCAGATAGCCGTCCGGGACGCCGTAGGACCAGTCCTCGTTTCCCTCGTCCAGTGGCGGACGGGTCAACGCGAGACGGGCGCGCAGGTCGTCGAGGACCTTGTCGGGCACGTGGATCGGGGTCGGCTGCAGAGGGAAGGTGTGCGGAGTGGCCATGCGTGGTTCCTTCCGGGTGTCATCGGGCGGCGAGCCGGCTACCCCACCGCCGCGCTGCGCCGTTCGACCAGGACGACATCGCGCCAGAATGCTGACAGATGTCTGATCAGCGCGCCAACCCCCGCCATCCGGCCGCACATCGCAACGGACTCGGCCTTTGCAGGAGTCGCCGGCCGGCCTGGAGTGCCCGAAGCACGCGCGCGGGACGCCGGTCCCGGCAGGGGCGTTCTGGGGGGCATGCCGCCCCGGGCCCTGGCGTGGCGGCCGACCGCGCGAAACGACGCGTCGCGGCCATGAGGGCGGGCGGCCCTTCAGGTGAGTTCCAGGCCGCCGTCGACGGTGAGGACCTGCCCGGTGATCCAGGTGGCCGCGGGGTCGGCCAGGCGGACGATCCAGGCGGCCACCTCTTCGGGGGTGCCCCTGCGGCCGAGCGGGATGCCGGCGGCCTCCTCCTGCTTGACCCGCTCGACCTCGGCCTCCGACAGGCCGGCGGCGGCCAGTGCCTCGCTCTCGGTGGGGCCGGGGGCCACCGCGTTGACCCGGACGCCGTCGGCGGCCAGCTCCAGGGCCCAGCTGCGGGTGAGCTGTTCGATGGCCGCCTTGGTGGCGGCGTAGTGGGCGGCTCCGGGCAGGGGACGGTGACCGTAGGTGCTGGAGATGTTGACGATGGAGCCGCGGGCGGCGCGCAGGTGCGGCAGCGTGGCGCGGGCGAGCAGGCTGGGCGCGGTCACGTTGAGCGCCAGCATGTCGTTCAGGCGGGTGGCGTCGGTCTCGGCCAGGGGCATCATGGCCACCGCGCCGGCGTTGTTGATCAGTACGTCCAGGCGCCCCCAGCGCCTGATCGCCTCCTCCGCCACCTGCTGGGCCGCGCCGTCGGCGGTGATGTCGGCGCTCAGCGCGGCGACGCGGGGATGGAAGCCGGCGGTCTGCCGCAGAGGTTCGGCGCGGCGGCCGACGGCCAGCACGTGCGCGCCGGCGGCGGCGAAGGCGAGGGCGGTGGCGCGGCCGATGCCGGATCCCGCACCGGTCACGACCGCGACATGATCCAACAGGCCGCTGAGCTGGTCGGTCACGACGGCACCTTTCGTTCGTTGTTCGTGGAACATCGAACACGCTAGCATTGGCGCCATGAGACCGGCACGGCACCCCGAGGTGGGCGACATCACGCTGACCGGCGTGCTGGCCGCGCTCAGCGATCCCATCCGCGTCGGGGTGGTCCGGGTGCTGGCCGACGGCAGCGAACGCGGCTGGGGGGAGTTCCAGGCGCCGGTGGCCAAGTCGACGCTCAGCCACCATCTGCGGGTGCTGCGCGACGCCGGGCTGACCCGCACCCGCCAGGAGGGCACCCGGTGCTTCGTGGTCCTGCGCGGCGGCGAGCTGCGCGACCGCTTTCCCGGGCTGCTCGAGGCGGTGCTGGCCGCGGCCGAGGAGGAGGATCTCGGCCGCCAGGTGGCCCTCAAGCCCGCCCCCGGCATCACCTGAGACCCACCTGCGCCGCTTGCGCCCGGCCCCCGACGATGGGCCCAGCGTTCTTCACCTGGGCCGGCGGTCCACTGAGAGCTGCGGTGGCCTGAGAGCCTGCGGTGACCTGCGCCGAGGCTGCCGCGACGGCCGGACCTGGGCGTGGACCGGGCACCCCGGCCTGCACCGCGCGGGCCGGGCCCACCCTTCAGGTGTGAGCCGGCCCGGGCAGCGCACGCATCCGCTCGCGGCGCAGGCGCTGCGCGAACCGTACGGCATCGACCTCGCCGACCGGCGGCCCCGCCATCTGGACGCCTTGCGCGGCCACCGGTTCGACTACGTGATCACCTTGTGCGACAGGGTCCGCGAGGTCTGCCCGGAGTTCGGCGACCACGGGCGGCGCCTGCACTGGAGCACCCCCGACCCCGCCGGGCAGGACGACCCCGGCGCGTTCGCCCGCGTGGCGGCGGACATCGACGCACGTGTCCGCTACCTGCTGCCCGTTCTCGTCCAGACACAGGAGGCTCGCCCATGACCGCGCCCGACCACCGCTACGCCGGCGTCCGCTACCTCGTCGACGACGTCCAGGCGAGCGTCGACTTCTACACCACCCACCTCGGCTTCACCCTCAACGGCAGCGCCGCGCCCGCGTTCGCCGACGTGGTACGCGGGCCGCTGCGGCTGCTGCTGTCCGGGCCCGCCAGCTCCGGCGCCCGCGCCACGCCCGCCGACGCCGGCCAGGCGGGGCGCAACCGCATCCACCTGACCGTCGAGGACCTGGACGCCGAGATCGCCCGGCTGCGCGAGGCGGGCCTGGCCTTCCGCAGCGAGGTGGTCGCCGGTCCGGGCGGCCGCCAGATCCTGCTGGCCGACCCCGCCGGCAACCTGGTGGAGCTGTTCCAGCCCGCCCGCCGCCCCGGCGCGCACACCCCCTGACGCCGGCCGTACGGCTCGCCGGGAAGCGGCGAGGGCGGGTTCGTGTGCAGGACGCGTGGCCGCCGGGGGCGATGTGCGAGGTGGCCGCCGGCGGGGGAGGGTCAGCCTTGGCGGCTGGGGAGCATGGCCAGGGCCTTCGAGCGCTGGGCGACGAGGTCGTCGTAGGTGCCGTCGCGCTCGGCCCAGCGGTGCATGAGGACGCCCTTCACGAGGATCTCGCGGGGGGTGGGGTCCTGCGAGAGCAGATGCATGACCTCGGTGGCGAAGTCGTCCAGCGGTAGCGCGTGCGGGTTCACCTTCTCCTGGCCTGCCGTGGCGACGGCCGGGGGGATGAGTTCGACGACACCGACACCGGTGCCGTCGAGTTGCGCCCGCAGTGCCTCCGAGTAGGCGTGCACCGCGGCCTTGGAGGCGGCGTAGCCGGGCATGGGCGGGAACGGCAGGAAGGCGATGCCGGAGGTGACGGTGATGAAGGTCCCGGCGCCCCGCTGGATCAGGTGCGGAGTGAAGGCGTCGATGACCCGGATGGTGCCGAGCAGGTTGGTGTCGATCGTCGTCTGTGCCGCCTCGAAGTGCGCGGGGTCGCGCAGGTCCTCCAGGAGCATGACGCCCGACATCGTCACCACGGTGTCCAGTTCGGGGTAGCGGGCGAGCGTGGTGTCCCGGGCGGATGCGACGGAGGCACCGTCGGTGACGTCGACGCTGATCGTGCCGAAGCCTTCCGCGGCGAGTTCCGCCAGCGCCTTCGGGCTGCGGCCGCCGACGGCCACGGTGCTGCCGGCCGCGGCGAACCGGCGGGCCAGCTCTCTCCCGATGCCAGAGGTTCCGCCGACGATGAGAACGGTGCGGTTGGAGAGATCCACGAGATCTTCCCTTCGGTCCAGGACGCTACCGGCATTCAGGCCGGCAGCGCAGACGGTGATGCTCTCTGCCTCTTGGAGGCAGATGTCACCGCAGTCTTGACGGCATCCGCCGCGTGGGGCAGGACCCCCGTCTTCCCTGGTCCTGACAGGGCCCCCTTTGCGACGCTCGCACCGCATTACGGTGTCGGTATGAAGGATGAGCAATCCGGAAACCGGCTCGGTCGCTACCTTCGTGCCCGGCGTGAGCTGGTCTCCCCGGCGCAGGCAGGACTTCCGCCGGGCGGGAACCGCCGGGTGCCAGGCCTGCGCCGCGAGGAAGTCGCCCTGCTCGCCGGAATCAGTCCCGACTACTACCTGCGTCTGGAACGGGGCCGGGACAACAACCCCTCACCCCAGGTGCTCGAATCACTGGCGCGGGTCCTGCGGCTCGACGACCTCGAGCGGGCGTATCTGCTCGGCCTCGCGGCGGCACGGCCGAAGGCGCCACGCCGCAAGCGGCCCGAGCACGTACCGGCGCGGGTGCACGAACTGCTCGCCCACCTGCAGATCCCCGCGTTCGTCGAGGGACGCGCGTTCGATGTCCTGGCCGCCAACGCCATGGCCGTCGCGCTCTCCCCCCGGCTACGGCCCGGCCAGAACCGGCTGCGTTCTCTCCTCCTTGATCCTGAGGAACAGGCCTTCCACCAGGACTGGACGAAAGCCACCGCCGATTTCGTCGCCGCCCTTCGCACCACGATCGGGGACGACATAGACGACCCCCGGTTCGTCGAACTCGTCGGCGAACTCTCCCTGTCCAGCGGGCGATTCCGCACGCTGTGGGCCCGCCACGACGTCCGCGCTCTGGACGGAGGCACGACCACGGTGCACCACCCCGTCGTCGGTGCACTCCGCCTCCACCGCGACAAACTTCCCATCGACGACGTCATCCTCGTCGTCTACTACCCCGACAAGGACAGCGACAGCGACGAGAAACTGCGGCTCCTCGCCTCACTGTCACGTACCGAGTCCGCCGCGGCGCAGGACAGGCCGGCGGACATCCCGCACCCGAACACATCCTGACGCACACCCGCCGTCCGGCGCACCGGAACGCCCGCGCCGCTCCGCCGGAGCCCAGAAACAGACAGACCTGTCTGTCGGTTATGCTGGGTCGCGGGCCCGATGGGCGGGTCCGCAAGGAGAGATCGGGTGAGCGCCATGCCTGCGACGGCCAAGCGCCTTCCGGCCCGTGAGCGCATCCTGGCCACGGCCGGGGAGCTGTTCGGCGCGCACGGGCTGCGCGGGGTGGGCGTCGACCGCATCATCGCCGAGTCCAAGGTGGCCAAGGCGACGCTGTACGTCCACTTCCCGTCCAAGGACGAGCTCGCCGCGGCTTACCTGCGCCGCACCGACGAGTCCTGGCGCGGCAAGTTGCGCCGGGCCGCGCTGGCGGCCGGGGACGACCCGCGCGAGCAGATGGTCGGCCTGTTCGACGCGGTGGCCGAGTCCTACGAGCGGCATGGGTTCCACGGCTGCCCGTTCATCAACGCCGCCGCCGAGAGCGAGCCGGGCAGCCTCCCCTATGAGGTGACGGTCGAGCACAAGCGCGCGGTGCGCGCGTGGGTGGGCGAGCTGGCCGCGGCGGCCGGCGCCACCGACCCCGGCGCGCTGGCCCTGCAGCTGACCCTGCTCGTCGACGGGACGCTGGCGGCGGGCAAGCTCGAGCAGGACCCCGCCATGCCGCAGGCCGCCAAGGCCGCGGCCCGGGCCCTGGTCCAGGCCGCCTGCCCCGCCTGACCCCGCCCCCGCGCGCGTTCGCGGCGCGGGGGGTTCCTCCGGCCTGGAGAAAACAGACCTGTCTGTATGAAACCGCTGGTCGGGCCCGTCCTTGTGGCGCGCTTGTGCCTGATCGGCGGACAGTGAGAGATACTGGAAAGGTGCATCCCCGATGCGTGCAGTGATATTGCGAGAGTTCGGCGCTCCGCCGGCCCTCACCGAGATCGACACTCCCGTCCCCGGCCCTGGCCAGGTGCTGGTGCGCATCAGCGCGAGCGGCGTCAATCCGCTGGACACCAAGATCCGCGCCGGGCGGGCCGCCCACGCCCGCACGCGGCTGCCGGCCGTGCTGGGAATGGACCTGGCCGGCGTGGTGGAGCAGGCCGGTCCGCAGGTCACCGGGTTCGCCCCGGGCGATGAGGTCTACGGCCTGGCCGGAGGCGTGGGCGAGTTGCAGGGAACGCTCGCCGAGTACGCCGCCGTGGACGCGCGGCTGCTGGCCCGCAAGCCGGCCGGCTTGAGCATGCGGCAGGCCGCTGCGCTGCCGCTGGCCGTCGTCACCGCCTGGGAGGGCCTGGTGGACCGCGCCCGGGTGAGCGCCGGGCACAAGGTGCTGGTGCACGGCGGCGCGGGCGGCGTCGGGCACATCGCCGTCCAGATCGCATCGGCGCGCGGCGCGCAGGTGTTCGCCACCGGGTCGGCCCGCAGCCTTCAGACGATCAGCGGGCTGGGCGCGGTCCCGATCGACTACCGGGCGACCTCGGTGGAGGAGTACGTCGCCGAGCACACCGGGGGTGAGGGCTTCGACATCGTCTACGACACCGTGGGCGGCCCGGCCCTGGACGGGGCGTTCACCGCGGTACGCGTCCACACCGGCCACGTGGTCAGCGCCCTGGGCTGGGGGAGCCACAGCCTGGCTCCGCTGTCGTTCCGCGGCGCGACCTACTCGGGGGTGTTCACGCTGCTGCCGATGCTGACCGGGCGCGGCCGGGAGCACCACGGTGAGATCCTGCGCGAGGCGGCCGCCCTGGCCGACGCTGGAGTCCTGGCTCCGCTGGTCGACCCCCGCCGCTTCACCCTGGCCACGGTGGAGGAGGCCCACAAGATCGTCGAAGCCGGGGAGGCGGCCGGCAAGATCGTGGTCGATGTCACCGGCTGAGACCCTCCACCGGGGCGTCTCAGGGGCGGGTGCGGGGCGTTGGGGAGCACGAGCCGGCCCGCCACGATCGGCGGTTCGGCCGCGACGCATCCGCGGCCGGCCGGCGCCGAGATCGCCTTCCGGCCCCGCTTTTTCGCCCTGCCGGACCCCAGGGCCGCGCCACCGATTTGACTAGTTGCAGCTTTTCGTAATTCTCTATGACCGCAATCGAGTGCTGCGTGTCGACGAGGAGGCGATGTCGGTGGGACGTGGCCGGGCCAAGGCCAAGCAGGTGAAGGTCGCTCGCGCGTTGAAGTACAGCCCTGGTGGTGATCTCGATTCGCTGCGGCGGGAGCTGGGCGTTGGTGTGACACCTGCGGCACCCGCGGAGCTGGACGACCACTGGGGCGAAGCAGACCACGACAGTGGAGGAGAGCCGGGCGCGTGAGTGCCTTGGAGGACAATCGCCGGCTGCGGCCGATCACGGCGCGCCGGGCATCGGCCGCAGCACGACGCAACGGCGACGACCTCAGGGCGCGGACGCATGCCGCACAGGCGCAGGGCCTGGCGGGGCCGGCCGCCACCCGTGCGATCGCCGGGGCATCCCGGCCGGCGGCCGGTCCGGCCGCCGAGATCGTCGAGGGCGGGGGCGGATGATGCCGGTCCCGCTGTATCAGGCCCAGGCCGAGTTGTTCAGAACGCTCGGCCACCCGCTGCGCATCCGGGTGCTGGAGCTGCTGTGCGAGGGGCCCAAGCAGGTGCGGGAGTTGCTGGCCGCGATCGAGGTGGAGGCGCCGAATCTGTCCCA
>NZ_BMNT01000065.1 GCF_014646695.1 Sphaerisporangium melleum | reverse complement strand
GGCCGTCAACATTCTCAGGGCAGGGCTTGCCCTTCGCGACGCCGCGGAAGCGGCTTAGCGAGAAGCCGCTCCCTTCAGGGAGCGGAGGAGTCACGACCTGACTCCTATCACGAGCGACGAGCGGTGCCGCCGCCCGCGCGGGGAGGGCCGCCTCCTGACCGGCGCCGGGCCGGAGCACACCGAAAGGGCCACCCCCAAGGTGCGGGGATGGCCCTTTCGGTGTGCGTGAGCCGGGGCTCAGAAGTCCATGTCGCCGCCGCCGGGCATGGCGGGAGCGGCAGGGGTCTTCTCGGGCTTCTCGGCGATGACGGCCTCGGTGGTGAGGAACAGCGCCGCGATGGACGCGGCGTTCTGCAGCGCGGAGCGCGTCACCTTGGCCGGGTCGATGATGCCGTTCTCGAGCATGTTGACGTACTCGCCGGACGCGGCGTTGAGGCCGACGCCCTGCTCGAGGTTGCGGACCCGCTCGACCACGACGCCGCCCTCAAGGCCGGCGTTCACGGCGATCTGCTTCAGCGGCTCCTCGAGCGCCTTGCGGACGATCGCGGCGCCGGTGGCCTCGTCACCGGACAGCTCGAGCTTGTCGAACGCCTTGGCGCCGGCCTGCAGCAGGGCCACGCCACCGCCGGGGACGATGCCCTCCTCGACGGCCGCCTTCGCGTTGCGAACGGCGTCCTCGATGCGGTGCTTGCGCTCCTTCAGCTCGACCTCGGTGGCCGCGCCCGCCTTGATGACGGCGACGCCACCGGCCAGCTTGGCGAGACGCTCCTGGAGCTTCTCGCGGTCGTAGTCGGAGTCGGTGTTCTCGATCTCGGCGCGGATCTGGTTCACCCGGCCGGCGATCTGCTCCGGGTCACCGGCACCGTCGACGATGGTGGTCTCGTCCTTGGTGATGATGACCTGGCGCGCCCGGCCGAGGAGGTCCAGCGTGGCGGTCTCGAGCTTGAGACCCATCTCCTCGCTGATCGGCTGGCCGCCGGTGAGGACGGCGATGTCGCCGAGCATGGCCTTGCGGCGGTCGCCGAAGCCGGGGGCCTTGACGGCCACGGACTTGAACAGGCCGCGGATCTTGTTGACGACCAGGGTGGCCAGGGCCTCGCCCTCGACGTCCTCGGCGATGATGACCAGCGGCTTGCCGGCCTGCACGACCTTGTCGAGCAGCGGCAGGAGGTCCTTGTTCGCGGAGATCTTCGAGTTGACGATCAGGATGTAGGCGTCATCGAGGACGGCCTCCATCCGCTCGGGGTCGGTCACGAAGTAACCGGAGATGTAGCCCTTGTCGAAGCGCATGCCCTCGGTCAGCTCGAGCTCCAGCCCGAAGGCGTTGCTCTCCTCGACCGTGATGACGCCTTCCTTGCCGACCTTGTCCATCGCCTCGGCGATCATCTCGCCGATCTGGGTGTCACCGGCCGAGATGGACGCGGTGGAGGCGATCTGCTCCTTCGTCTCCACGTCCTTGGCGATCTTGGTCAGCTCCTCGCTGACCCGCTCGACCGCGGCCTCGATGCCCTTCTTCAGCGACATCGGGTTGGCACCGGCGGCCACATTGCGCAGACCCTCACGAACGAGAGCCTGAGCCAGCACGGTCGCGGTCGTCGTCCCGTCACCCGCGACGTCATCGGTCTTCTTCGCGACCTCCTTGACCAGCTCGGCCCCGATCTTCTCCCACGGGTCCTCGAGCTCGATCTCCTTGGCGATCGAGACACCGTCGTTGGTGATGGTGGGCGCGCCCCACTTCTTCTCCAGCACGACGTTGCGCCCCTTGGGACCAAGGGTCACCTTGACGGCGTCGGCGAGCTGGTTCATACCGCGCTCGAGACCGCGCCGGGCGTCCTCGTTGAACGCGATCATCTTGGCTGCCATACGGCTAGACCTCCCAGATACAGGGTGGCTTGCAGCGGATCGAGCCGACGCCCGCGACGGCATGAAGACTCGCGCCTCCACGACACCTGTCGCCGTGGATCGCGAGGCCCCATCGCCTCGATCCAGGTTTGTCACTCTCGACAGGAGAGTGCCAACGAACTGTTTAGCACTCTACCCGGTCGAGTGCAAGCGACAACCCCTATGACCTGGGCGGCACATGGATTTCTCCGACCGTATGCCCACTATTGGGGCCGGCCCGCAGCCCGTCCGCGGCAGGCGGGGACGACACACCTGGCGAACGACTTGGCGCGGACATGCGGAAAGGCCCGGCCCGTCGTGGTGCACGCCGGACCGAACCTTCCTGCTTAGTGATTGAGAGACTAGTGGATCTTCGTCATCGACCGGACGGGCCTGCCGCGTCAGACGGTCCGCACGGCCTCGGCCTGCGGCCCCTTCTGGCCCTGCGTGATCTCGAACTCCACCCGTTGACCCTGCTCAAGGGACCGATAACCCTCGGCCATGATCGCTGAGTAGTGGACAAACACGTCCTTACCACCGTCTACCGCGATGAAGCCGTAGCCCTTGTCCGCGTTAAACCATTTGACGGTGCCCTGCGCCACTTTCCGACTCCTCTTGCTGGGCTCCGGACCTCGCCCACTCCTCCGCGAGGCCCGTGACCTACGGAGCCGAGACGCATGCGAACTCCTCGGCTTCCTCGATCGAATCGACCATACCTGTGGCAAGGCTTGAAGCAACAGAGTCAATCGGGAAACTACTACTTGACGTTCGCTCAGAGCGGTACGGGGCTGATATTCCGCTCGCGTTTAGTTAGTTGACAATTACACTAACCACAGGACCCAGTAAGCACTTCTATTATGATAGTCACCCGCTCCACAGGGCCCCGGCATGCGAACGCCCATGCGTCCGGCGTGGGACGCATGGGCGTTCAGGTCAAGAGCCCTGGGCACGCGCCATGTGGCCGCTCGGGAGCCCCGCGAGCGGGCACCGGCGTCGGCGCCGCGAGTGTCAGCCCCCGGCGACGGCCGGGATCACGGAGATGTTCGCACCTTCAGGCGTGGCGGTGTCCAGTCCGTCGGCGAATCGGACGTCCTCTTCTCCGACATAGACGTTGACAAAACGGCGAATCTTGCCCGTTTCGTCCAGAATGCGGGCACCGATTCCCGGGAAGTCGGCGTCCAGCTTCTGGAGCACCTCGCGGAGGGTCGCCCCCTCACTGGCGACCTCCGACGCTCCGTCGGTGTAGGTACGGAGAATCGTCGGAATCCGCACAGAAACGCTCATTTATCGGGCCCTTTCAGGAGTGGTCGGCGATTGCCGTACGAAATGCGTCGAGCGAGGGTCGGATGACCGCGGTCGGCCTGGCCAAGGCGGACACCGCGTCGAGGGTCTTGAGGCCGTCCCCCGTATTGAGCACCACCGTCTCGGCATCCGGGTCGAGGACGCCGTTCGCGACGAGCTTGCGCAGCACCCCGACGGTGACGCCGCCCGCGGTCTCGGCGAAGATGCCCTCGGTGCGCGCCAGCAGCCGGATGGAGTCCACCACCTCGGCGTCGGTGACGTCTTCGACGGCGCCGCCGGTGCGGCGGGCGATGTCGAGCACGTACGGCCCGTCCGCCGGGTTGCCGATGGCGAGCGACTTGGCGATGGTGTCCGGCTTGACCGGCCGGACGAAGTCATGGCCGGCCTTGAACGCCGCGGACACCGGCGAGCACCCCAGGGCCTGCGCGGCGAAGATCTTGTACGGCCGCTCCTCGACCAGGCCGAGGGCGATCAGCTCCTTGAAAGCCTTGTCGATCTTGGTGAGCTGGGAGCCGGAGGCCACCGGGATGACGATCTGGTCGGGCAGCCGCCAGCCGAGCTGCTCGACGATCTCGAAGGCCAGCGTCTTGGAACCCTCGGCGTAGTACGGCCGGAGGTTCACGTTGACGAAGCCCCACTTGTCGCCCAGCGGGTCGCCGATGAGCTCGGAGCAGAAGCGGTTGACGTCGTCGTAGGTGCCGTCGATCCCCACCAGCCGGCCGCCGTACACCGAGGCCATGACGATCTTGGCCTCTTCGAGGTCGGACGGGATGAACACGCAGGCGTCCAGACCCGCACGCGCCGCGGCCGCGGTGACCGCGCCCGCGAGGTTGCCGGTGGAGGAGCACGACAGGGTGTGGAAGCCGAAGTTGCGCGCGGCCTCCAGCGCGATGGCGACCACCCTGTCCTTGAAGGAATGGGTGGGGTTGCCCGAGTCGTCCTTGATGTGCAGACTGCGCAGGCCGAGCTCACGGCCGAGGTTCTCGGCCTTGACGAGCTTGGTCCAGCCCGGCGCGAGGTTGCGGTGGGAGGCGACGTCGGCGGGCACCGGCAGCAGCGCACGGTAGCGCCAGATGTTGGCCGGCCCGGACTCGATCTGCTCCCTGGTCACCTTCGCCGCCCCGGCGTCACCGGGCGGAGTCCAGGCGTAGGCGACCTCGAGCGGCCCGAAACAGTCGCTACACGCGAAGATCGGGCCGAGATCGTAACGGGCGCCGCATTCGCGGCAGGACAGGGCGACGGCGGGGCCGAAGTCGAGGCTGGTCGTAGTCTCAGCTGTCGCGAGCACCATGAAGCGAGGCCTTTCCCTCATCTTCGCCCGGACCACCTTGGTCACGGGCCGGAATTGGCACCTGTCCCGGCCGGTCTCACTGGTCCTAATGAGTGCCGCGCCGTACGTCTGGCGCGATGACCACAGCCGGGAGGGTTGCCGGGGCTTCGCAGGGCCGGTCCCTCCACCCCTCTGGATGAGCTGTATGAAGTTGTGGTCCCGCTCGTATCACAAGCAGGCCAACAGAAACTGTACCTCGCCCATCAGCGCGCCCGGTCAGCCGTCTCACTAACCGAGACGTGAGCGCACGCTGGGAGAACACCCGTGCACGCTGCGGGAAGACCCGCCGCGTCGTCCGCGGCGGGGAACGTCCGGCCGGGCACTCGCCAGAGGGCGGGGGCCGGCCCGGTCAGGTGAACCTGCTGTAGGCGTCGCCGAGCGCCGCCTGGAGGTACTTACGGGCCTGGTGGATGCGCGACTTCACCGTGCCGAGCGGGATGCCGAGCTGGTCGGCCACCTCGTTGTAGTCGAGCTCGCAGATGTCCCGCAGCACCAGCGCCTGCGCCAGCTCCGGCTTGTCGGCCTCCAGGGCCTCCATGGCGTCGAGCAGATCGAGCCGCGACCCCGCGATGACGCTCACCCGGCGCGGATCGGCCCGCATCTCGGGCAGTTCCTCGGAGGTCTGCTCCGCCGCGCGGCGCTTGAGCGTACGGTAGGTCGTGCGGGCGCAGTTGGTGGTGACGATGTGCAACCAGGTGGAAAATCGGGCACGCCCCTCGAATCTCCCGATGTTGCGGGCCACCGCGAGCAGGGTGTCCTGGCAGGCCTCCTCGGCGTCCTGGTGGTAGGGCAGCAGCCGCGAGCAGTGCCGCAGCACGTCCGGCTCGATGCGGCGCAGCAACTCGCCGAGAGCCTGGTGGTCCCTGGCGGCGGCCGCCCGGGCCAGCGCCTCGGTCGCCTCGTCAAGCGCCATGCCAGAGCTCCTCTCGACGGCCCCGCGCCCGGCCTGACCACGCGCGCCAACCCATCTTATTGTGAGCGTTAAATTCCATTAATCTGCGGCCAGGCGCGCGCCACAGCGGAGAAGAACGGCGAGGGACGACCGTCGCACGACGGACGAGGAGTGGGATGGGCGGATGAACACAGTCCTGCTGGCCTCCAACCGGGGCCCGGTGTCGTTCACGCACGCGGACGACGGCACGCTGACGATGCGCCGCGGCGGAGGCGGCGTGGTGTCCGGCCTGTCCGAGGTCGTCAAGGACGCCGACGTGCTGTGGGTGTGCGCCGCGCTGTCCGACGGCGATCGCAGCGCGGTGCGGCTCGCGCCGGGCGGGCGGCTCGACCAGGCGGGGTACGACACCGGCCCGGTGCGCATGCTGGACATCCCGCCCGCCACCTTCCACCGCGCCTACAACGCGGTCGCCAACTCCACGCTCTGGTTCGTCAACCACCTGCTGTACGACACGCCGAACTCCCCGCAGTTCGACACCCGCTTCCGCCGTGAGTGGGAGTCCTACCAGGACTACAACGCCGCGTTCGCGCTCGCGCTCGCCGAGGAGGCGGCGCACGGCGCACGGGTGATGGTGCAGGACTACCACCTCACGCTCGCCCCGGCCATGCTGAGGGTGGAGCGTCCCGACCTGCGCATCGCACACTTCTCGCACACCCCGTGGGCGCCGCCGGAGTACTTCTCGCTGTTGC
Organism: Sphaerisporangium melleum; assembly: GCF_014646695.1. Lineage (GTDB taxonomy): Bacteria > Actinomycetota > Actinomycetes > Streptosporangiales > Streptosporangiaceae > Sphaerisporangium > Sphaerisporangium melleum. The sequence continues at coordinate 24,020 of NZ_BMNT01000065.1, read as the reverse complement.
CCGACGACATCGCCGCCGAGCTGCTGACCGGCATCCTCGGCGCCGACCAGGCGGGGTTCCTCACCGCGCGCTGGGCGTCGGCGTTCATGGACTGCTGCGAGGCGCTGCTCGGCGCGCACGTCGACCGCGTCCAGCGCACCATCGGCTACGAGGGACACCTCACCCGCATCGGCGTGCATCCCCTCGGCGTGGACGGCGACGCGCTGTGGGCGCGCGCGTCGGAACCGGACGTCGAGTCGCACATGGCCGCGCTGCGTGAGCGGGTGGGCGACCGCAAACTGATCGTCCGCATCGACCGCACCGAGCTGTCCAAGAACATCGTCCGCGGCCTGTCGTCCTACCGGCAGTTCCTGACCGACCATCCCGAGTGGCATGGCAAGGTGGTCCACCTGGCCTTCGCCTACCCCTCCCGCCACGACCTGCCCGAGTACCGCGAGTACACCGCCGCGGTGCAGCGCTGCGCCCAGCAGATCGAGGACGAGTTCGCCGGCGAAGACTGGGACCCGCTGATCCTCAACGTGGACGACGACTACGCCCGCTCGCTCGCCGCCTACCGCATGGCCGACGTGCTGCTGGTCAACCCGATCCGCGACGGCATGAACCTCGTCGCCAAGGAGGGGCCGATCCTCGCGCCGCACTGCGCGCTGGTGCTGTCGCGCGAGGCTGGCGCGGCGGCGGAGCTCGGGAGCGACGCGCTGCTGGTCAACCCCTACGACGTGTCGGGCACGGCGAACGCGCTGCACGAGGCGCTGACGCTTCCCGAGGAGGAACGCGCGAAGCGCGGCACCCGCCTCCGCGCGGCGGCGACGGCCCTGCCGCCTCGCCAGTGGTTCGCCGACCAGCTCGCCGCCCTCGGCGACTGACGGGCGGCGCTCGCCGGGGCACGGTCACGAACGCCGTTCCGGCGGCAACCCTCACCTGCGCCCGGGCGCAGATCGGTCGGCGCCGAAATCGTGCTCGTACACGCATTTTCCGGGACGAATCTCGCTGGTACCGTCGAAGCCGTTGGAGTGCTTCCAGGCGGAGGATTCCGTGAGTCCCCCAGCGAGCCCGACCACACCCGCTCGCCTCGTCCGCGACGGTCCCACCTGGCTCATCTATCTCCAGATCTCCACCTCGGCCGCCTTCCTGTACGGGCTCTCGGCCGCGATCCCGCTGCTCCGCATCGAGCAGAAGGTCTCGCAGGCGGTCGCCGGGCTGCACGGCACCGCCATCGCGGTCGGCGCGGTGGTGAGCGGCCTCGCCATCCCCTGGCTCGTCTCCCGCCTCGGCCGGCGGCGCACGATCTGGCTCGGGCTGCTCCTGATGGGGGCCGGCGTCGCCCTGCTGGCGGCGGTCACACCGGTGCCCGCCACTCTGTCGGCGGTCGCACTGGCCGGCACCGGGAGTTCCATCACGCTGTACGTCGGTATGTCGGTGCTGAGCGACCACCATGGGAGGGCCGGCGCGGCGGCGATCAACGAGGCGAACGCGGTGGCCGTCACGGTGGGCATCGGCATGTCCTACCTGGTCAGCCTGGCCGCCGCCGGCCCGCTGGGCTGGCGGGCCGCCCTCCTGGTCACTCCGCTCGCGACGCTCGCTCTGATCGCCCTCATGGGCCGCGTGCGGGTTCCGGACACTCCGGCCGGCACCGGCGGCACGATCGGCGCCCCGCTGAAGGCGCACCCGCCGCCCGCCGGACCGTACGGCACGCGGTTCCACATCGCGTGCGCGGTGCTGTTCTGTGTGGTGGCCGCCGAGTTCCTGTTCAACTTCTTCGCCGCCAAACTGCTGGCCGACCAGACCGGCATGACGGCCGCCGTGGCCGCCACCGCGCTCACGGCCTTCACCGCGGGCATCGCCACAGGGCGGTTCGCCGGGGGACGGCTGGCACTGCGCGCCGCCCCGGCGCCCCTGCTCGCCGCCGCCCTGGTGGTGACCTGCGCCGGATGGGCGGTCTTCTGGCTGAGCACGCACCCGGTGCCGTCGTACGCGGGTCTGGCCCTCAGCGGCGCCGGAGTGGCCATGCTGTTCCCGCTCGGCCTCAGCCGGGTCATCGCGGCCTCCGGCGGGCGTCCGGACCAGGCGAGCGCGGCGGCGTCGATCTGGGCGGGAGTGGCCGTCGGCACGGGACCGTTCGCGCTCGGCGCGCTCGCCGACGCCTTCGGCACCCGTACGGCCTTCCTCCTGGTGCCGCTGCTGATCACTCTGGCCCTCACCGGCGTCGCTTTCGGCGGACGCAGCCACCCCGGAACCTGAACGATGAGGCCCGCGGTGGCCCGCAGGATCGCAGCCGAGAACGCCTGCCCGAGCCCGGACGCCCCGGCAGGCGCCGCCGCGGTACGGCAGAACGCCGCCGGGCGGCTCAGGACGCGTCGAGGGCGTCGGCCAGGGCGGACAGCAGGGCGGCGATGCCCGCGGGGCCGTTCACGACGATGTCGGCCCGCTCGGCGAGTGCGGTGACCTCGGCGGACGCGCTGCACACGGTCACGCCGGGCAGGCCGGACAGGCGTACCGCCTCGAACGCCGCGAGGTCGCCGAGGTCGTCCCCGGCGAACAGCACCGACCGCGCCCCGCGCTCGGCGAGGAAGGCGGCGAGCGCGTGCCCCTTGTCCATGCCGGCGGGCCGCAGTTCGAGCACCAGCCGGCCCGGCTCGACCAGCAGACCGGTCTCGGCGGCGAGCTTGGCCAGCGGCTCGCGCAGCGCGCGCAGGCTGCCCTCGGGGTCGGCGGCCCTGCGGGTGTGGACGGCGAGCGCCCGGCCCTTGTCCTCGATGGTGACTCCCGGCACCCCTCCGTCGCTGACCGGGTGGCCGTGCGAGGCCAGCAGACCGGGCAGCTCGGCGCGCACCCGTGCGACTCCGGGCGGGGGCGGCGGCGAGGTCAGCTCGCCGGCCTCCCAGCGCTCCAGGCCGTACTGGCCGAGCACGACCAGCCCCGGCACGTCGCCGAGGCCGGGACCGCCTTCGACCTGGCCGTAGGCGACGGCCGTGGCGGCGGGGCGGCCGGTGACGATGGCCACCGCGCCGACCAGGCCGCCCAGGCGCACCAGCGCGGCGGCCGCGGCGGGGTCGACACGGGCGTCGGCGGGGTCGGGGACGATCGGCGCCAGTGTGCCGTCGAAGTCAAGGCCGATCACCGCGCCCCGCGGATCACCTTTGATGGCAGCGAGTCCGGCGATATCCGGCAACAGGTCATCTGTCACGGGGTGACCTTTACCCCGCGGATCACGGACGCATGCCCAGACGCCGGGCCGCCCTCTCACGCTGGCGCGTGGCCCGCAGCCGCCGCAGCCGCTTGACGGTGAGCGGGTCGAACGCCATGGCCTCCGCCCGGTCGATGAGCTGCCCGAGAAGCTGGTAGTAGCGCGTCGAGGAGATGTCGAAGGCGTCGCGGATGGCCTGCTCCTTCGCGCCGGCGTACCGCCACCACTGGCGCTCGAAGGCCAGCAGCTCGCGCTCCCGCTCGCTCAGCCCGTCGCCGGCCGGGGGGAGGGACGGCTCCTCGGGATCGGCGTCGCCACGATCCGGCGCGGTGTCCATGAGGTCCTCCTCGGTCGGGTGCGCGGGAGATGTGGACGGCGGGCCTGCCAGGCGGGGAAGGGGGCGGGGGCGCCCGGGCCGCGACGCACGCGCTGCGGCAATCGTAGTCGGGAATTCGCCGCCGTTCATGACACTTCGGAAGACGGGGACGCCCGGGCGCCGCGGCGGACCGGGCCGGTCCGGCTCCGCCGGAGGCACCGAGAAGATCGACACGGCGCGCTGCTCTCGCCCCCGCGCCCCTATGACACGGCGTGCCGACGACGTACAGTCACCAGATGTGACCTCTGTCATCACGCTTCTCACCGACTACGGCCTGGAAGACGGCTTCGTGGGCTCCTGCCACGGGGTGATCCTGGGCATCGCCCCGCAGGCGCGGATCATCGACGTCTGTCACCTGGTGCCCGCCGGGGACATCCGGCGCGGTGCCGCGATCCTCGCGCAGACGCTGCCCTATCTGCCCGCCGGTGTCCACGTCGGCGCCGTGGACCCGGCCACCGCCGCCGCCCGCCGCTCGGTGGTCGTGCAGGCGGGCGACCGCCTGTTCATCGGCCCGGACAACGGCCTGCTGTCGTGGGCGCTGATGGCCTCGGGCGGCGCGCGGGTCGCCCACGAGATCGCCAACCGCGAGCTGTTCCTCAACGCCGTATCGCCGGCCTTCCCGGGGAGGGACATCTACGCGCCGATCGCGGCGCGTCTGTACGCGGGGGGCAGGCTTTCCGACGTCGGCCCGGAGATCCCGCTCGACCGCCTGCTGTCGCTGCCCGCGCCGACCGCGCGCCTGGGCGAGGGCGCGGCCGAGGGCGAGGTGCTGTCGCTGGACCGGTACGGCAACGTGCAGCTGTCGGTGACGGCGGCCGACCTGGCCGCGATCGGCGTCCAGGTGGGCGACACGCTGGCGGTCTCGATGGGCAGGCGGCAGATCACCATGCCGTTCAGGGACACCTTCGCCGCCGTGCCACCGGGGACGCTGGTCGCCTTCACCGACTCGGCCGGCCGGGTCACCTTCGCCGTACGGTCGGGCGACTGCGCCGAACGCCTGGGCCTGCCGCCCGGCGCACACGTGCGGGTGGCGAGGGCGGCCGAGGTGTGACCGGCCCTGGTGAGGTCGCCACAGCGATCACCCCACGGAACGAGGCGTCACCCGATGGCCGACGCGACATTGCCATGATCTGACCGTTCGACTCCGGCAACGGCGTACCGCGAATGGGTACGAGATGGTCACAGAGTGTAGTTACCTACATGCCGGAAGTCTCCGTCAATACCGCCACCTTTGGGCGGCGGGCGATCGGGACTTCACGGTGGACCATCTTTGGGGGAACGACCATGATTCGCCGTCTTCTGATCGCCTTCGCCTGCGCGGTGATCGCCCTCGTCGCGCCGGCCACCGCCTTCGCGTGCGCCACCGCCCCCGCGATCCGCCTGGGCGGGAACATCGGCACTGACACCGACTCGGACACCGACGGGGACACCGACGGGGACACCGATACCGATACCGACACAGGCACGGGAACCGGCTGGACCAACGGCTGGGGCACCGGCTGGGGTAATGGCCTGGGTGATGGCGGGGACACGACCGACACACTGGGCGCCGCCTGGCCGAGCGTGACCGCCAACGCCGGCAGCGGCGACGACACCGACTCAGGCACCGGCAACGGCGCCGGGGCCAGCGCCGACGCTCCGGGCACCGCCACGCAGGGGAAACCGCGCGCCGGCGCCGCCCCGAAGGCCGGGTAGGTCATAACCGCAGCTCAGCGGCCACAGCGGGCTCGGAAACCGGCGAGGAGGGCTGACGACCTGTTGACCCGGATGGCCATTGGAAGAGGTGAGGCTGACCTTCGGCCCTCGATTATTGCCGCGCGTTGACCGACGACAGCCCGTACTCCATCTCCCGCACTGGGTAATGTCTGACCAGTCACAGACAGTGACTGGCATCGGACGAATGGTCACCAAGCTCCGATAGTGACCATATTCACAGGGGGATACAGTACATGCTTCGCCGTCTTCTGACCGCGTCAGCGATCGCCGCTCTCGCCGCCATCGCACCCGCGACCATGGCGTCCGCTGACGCCAGCGTCGCCGCCAAGCCCTCGAAGGCCGCCAGTGCGGCGTGCCTCCCGAGCTGCTGCAGCACCTGCGGCGGCGTCTACGCGACGCCCATCTACACCGCGCCCATCTACCCCTCGCCGTGCTGCTCGAGCTGCCGCTGCGGCTGGGGCGGCGGTGGCTACGGAGTCGGCTACGGTGCCGGCTATGGCGGCGGCGTCGGCTACGGTGCCGGCTACGGCGGCGGTGGCGGCTACGGGGTCGGCTACGGCCGCGGCGGCCTGCTCGGCCTCGGCATCGGGCTCGGCGTGGGCTGACACCAGGGCTTCACCCGAAAGGCGGCGCTTTTGCAACTCCCTCTGCGAAAGCGCCGCCTTTCGGCGGTGGCGTCACGGCCCTGATCAGGCGTGGATGACGTCGTGCGCCTCGGCGAAGTGGCAGGCGCTCAGATGCCCGCCCGCACGCACCTCCAGCAGCGGCTCCTGCTCGGCGCAGATGTCCTGCGCCTTCCAGCAGCGGGTACGGAAGCGGCAGCCCGACGGCGGGTCGGCCGGCGACGGCGGGTCGCCCTGCAGGATGATCCGCTCGCGGCTCTCGCGGCCCTCGGGGTCGGGCACGGGCACCGCCGACAGCAGCGCCTGGGTGTAGGGATGGGCCGACCGTTCGTAGATCGCCTCGTCCTTACCCAGCTCGACGATCTTGCCCAGGTACATCACCGCGACACGGTCGGAGATGTGCCGCACCACCGACAGGTCGTGGGCGATGAAGATGTAGGCCAGGTTGAACTCTTCCTGCAGCCGCTCCAGCAGGTTCATCACCTGCGCCTGGATCGACACGTCCAGCGCCGAGACCGGCTCGTCACAGATGATGATCTCCGGCTGGAGCGCGAGGCCGCGGGCGATGCCGATGCGCTGGCGCTGGCCGCCGGAGAACTGGTGCGGGTAGCGGTTGATGTGCTCGGGGTTGAGGCCGACCACCTCGAGCAGTTCCTGGACCTTCCTGCGCCGGTCGCCCTTGGGCGCCACGTCGGTGTGGATCTCGAACGGCTCACCGATGATGTCGCCGACCGTCATGCGGGGGTTCAGCGAGGTGTAGGGGTCCTGCATGACCATCTGGATGTTGCGCCGCATGCGCTTGAGCTCGGCGCCCCGCGCCTTGGTCATGTCCTGGCCGTTGATGGTCACCCCGCCGGAGGTGGGCCGCTCCAGGGCCATCAGCAACTTGGCCAGGGTGGACTTGCCGCAGCCGGACTCGCCCACGACGCCCAGCGTCTCACCGCGGTGCAGGTCGAACGAGACGCCGTCCACCGCCTTGATCGCGCCGATCTGGCGCTTGAGAACGATGCCCTGGGTCAGCGGAAAGTGCTTGACCAGGTCACGAACCTCGAGGATCCGCTCACCCGAGGGTGCCATCGAGGACCTCCCGGTAGTAGTGGCAGGCGCTCCCGCGCGTCCCGCTGATCTCGTACAGCGGAGGCACGTCGGTCACGCAATTGTCGCGACGGTACGGGCAGCGGGGGTGGAAGGCACAGCCCGAGGGCATGTCGAGCAGGTTCGGCGGCAGCCCCTTGATCGCGTAGAGCTCCTGGCCCTTCATGTCGACCCGGGGGATCGAGTCCAGCAGGCCCTTGGAGTAGGGGTGCGCCGGGGTCTTGTACAGGTCGTGGACCGGAGCGTGCTCCACGATGCGGCCGGCGTACATGACCGCGATCTTGTCGGCGACGTCCGCCACCACGCCGAGGTCGTGGGTGATCAGGATCAGGCCCATGTTGCTCTCGCGCTGCAGCTCGGCGAGCAGGTCCATGATCTGCGCCTGGACGGTCACGTCCAGCGCGGTCGTCGGCTCGTCGGCGATCAGGACCTCGGGGTCCAGCGCGATAGACATCGCGATCATGATGCGCTGGCGCATACCGCCGGAGAACTGGTGCGGGTAGTCGTTGACCCGGTTCTTGGCGGCCGGGATGCGCACGCGGTCCATGAGCTCGACGGCCTTCCTCATGCCGTCACGCTTGGACATGCCCCGGTGGACGCGGAACATCTCGCTGATCTGCCAGCCCACGGTGAACACCGGGTTCAGGGCGGACAGAGCGTCCTGGAAGATCATCGCGATGCGCTGGCCGCGGATCTGGCTGCGGGCCTGGTCGGAGAGCTTGAGCATGTCGGTGCCGCGGAAGCGGACCTCGCCCTTGGGGATGCGCGCGGGCGGCATGTCCAGGATGCCCATGATGGCCTGGGCGGTCACCGACTTGCCGGAGCCCGACTCGCCGAGCACGGCCAGGGACTCCCCTGCGTTCACCGTGTAGCTCACGCCGTTGACGGCGCGCACCAGACCCTGGCGCGTGGTGAACTCCACGTGCAGGTTGTCCACCACCAGCAGCGGCTCGGTGGTGGCCTCCGCCTCCAGCGGATGGGTGTCGATAGACGGGTTACTCACCTTCGGTGCCCTCTCCTAGCGCAGCTTCGGGTCTAGCGCGTCACGGACCGCGTCACCCAGCATGACCACACTGAGGATGGTCAGGCTGAGGAACAGCGCCGGGAACAGCAGCGGAAGCGGCGCCTCCAGGAAGCGGTTGCGCGCGTCCGCGATCATCAGACCCCAGGAGATCTGCGGCGACTGGATGCCCACGCCCAGGAAGGACAGGGCCGCCTCCGCGGCGATGAACGCCCCGAGGTTGATCGTGGACACCACGATGACCGGCGCGACCGCGTTCGGCAGGATGTGCCGGATCATGATGCGCCCGGGCCCGGCGCCGAGCGCGCGGGCCGCCACCACGTAGTCCTGGGCCTTCGCCGTGATGACCGCGGCGCGCATGATGCGCAGGATCATCGGCCAGGCCAGCAGGGAGAGCGCGAGGACGACGGTGCCGATGCCCGCGTTGTCGCGGCCGATGACCGCGAGGATCAGCAGGGCGCCGAGGATGGAGGGGACGGCGAAGAAGATCTCGGCGATGCGGGAGAGCAGCACGTCCACCCAGCGCCCGTAGAAGCCGCCGAGCAGGCCGAGCGCGCCACCGATGATGGCGGTCACGATCGCGCTGACGAAGCCCACGATGATCGACACCCTGGCGCCCCAGATGACCCGGGAGTACACGTCGCAGCCCAGGTTGTCGGTGCCGAACCAGTGTTCCGAGGTGATGCCCTTGCGGGCCTGCGCGAGCGAGCACGTCTTGGCGTCGACGCCGACGGTGTCGAACAGCCCCGGGAAGGCCGAGATCGCGATGAGCAGCACCAGCATGGCGCCACCGATGATGAAGACGGGGTTGCGCCGCAGGTCGTACCAGGCGTCCGACCACAGGCTCGCGGGCTTGCTCTCCTTGACCGGCTTGGCGGGTTGCACCGGGGCGGTCGAGGGCAGGGTGTCGTTACTCATAGCGGATCCTGGGGTCGAGAACGGCGTACAGCAGGTCGACGACGAGGTTGGCCACGATGTAGATCAGGACCAGGACCGTCACGATGCCCACCACGACGGAGTTCTCCCGCAGGTAGACCGACTGGAAGAGCTGCTGGCCGATGCCGGGCAGGTTGAAGATGGTCTCGGTGATCACCGCGCCGCCCATCAGCGTGCCGAGGTCCGCGCCCAGGTAGGTCACCAGCGGGATCAGCGAGTTGCGCAGCGCGTGCCGTCCCAGCACCCGTCGCCTGGGCATTCCCTTGGCGATGGCCGTGCGCACGTAGTCGGCGCGCAGCGTCTCCATCAGGCTCGTCCGGGTCAGCCGGGTGAGGTAGGCGATCGACAGCATCGCCAGGACGAAGCCGGGCAGCAGGTAGCTGCGCAGGCCGTCCTGGATGCCGGCCACCGGGAAGAAGTCGATGCCGGTGTTGCGCTTGAGCTGCACGCCGAGCACGAGCTGCAGGACGAAGCCGCTGACCAGCGTGGGGATGGAGACCATCAGCAGGGTGACGGCCAGGATGCCCTTGTCCTCCCACTTGCCGCGGCGCAGTGCCGCCCAGAGGCCGAGGCCGATGCCGATTATGGCCTCGAAGATGAGGGCGGTGATGGCCAGCTGGAAGGTGACCTGGAACTTGCCCTCGAAGATGGTGGAAACCGGCAGCCCGCGGAATGTGGTGCCGAAGTTCCCGCTCAGGATGTCGCGGACGTAGTAGCCGTACCGGACGATGAGCGGATCGTTGAGGTGGAACTGCTCCCGGAGTGCCGCCGCGAACACCGGGTCGACGCGCTTTTCACCGGCCAGCGCCTGCAGGGGGTCGCCCGGCAGCGCGTAGACGATGGCGAAGATGAGGAATGTGGTGCCCAACAGCACAGGAATCGCCTGGAGAAGGCGCCTGATGACGTAGCGGCCCATCTAGTACTCCCGATCATTACAAAGGGCAGCCTCCACAACCACTGAGAGCTGCCCTTGTGGGGTGTCGCCCACTCCGGGTGGTTAAGGGTACCTAACCACCCGGAGTAGTTGACGTCAGGCCTTCTCGACGTTGAACAGGTCGATCCGCTCGAAGGGGTCGATCTTGACGTTCTTCACGTGCTGCGAGTACGCGCCGTTCGTCTGGTAGAAGTACACCGGGATGTACGGCATCTCCTTGAGCACCAGGTCGTCGGCCTGCTGGTAGAACTTGATGCCCTCGTCGAGGGTCTTGGCCGCGTCGCCCTGGGTGACCAGGTCGTCGAACTCCTTGCTGGCGAAGCCGGAGTAGTTCGAGCTGCCGCCCGAGCCGAACTGCGGGCGCAGGTAGTTCTCCGGGGACGGGTAGTCCATGATCCACGCCATGCGGAAGGCGCCGGACCACTTCTTGTTGCCCAGGTCCTCGAGGATGGCGGCGAACTTCTCCACCGGCTTGGGGGTGACCTCCACACCGAGGTTGGTGCGCAGGTTGTTGGCGACGGCCTCGATCCACTCCTTGTGGCCACCGTCGGCGTTGTAGCCGATCTCGATGGTGCCCATCTTGGCGCCGCCGGCCTGGTCGAACAGGGCCTTGGCCTTGGCGGGGTCGTAGGTGCAGGCCTCGCCACAGGCGCCCTGGCGGTAGCCGGAGACGACCGGGCTGATGAAGTCGTCGGCCGGGACACGGGTGCCGGAGAAGACCGTCTCGGTGATCGTCTTACGGTCGATCGCCATGGAGATCGCCTTGCGGACGTCGGCGTTCTTGGCGTAGTCGGCGCCGTTCTTGGTCGGGAAGCCGATGTAGCCGATGCCGGACGACGGCTGCTCGATGTAGCGGTCGCCGAACTCGTTCTTGGCGGTGGCGATGCCCTCCGGCGGCAGCTGGTCCATGATGTCCAGGTTGCCGGCGCGCAGGTCGTTGAACGCGGTGCTCAGGTCGGTGTAGATCTTGAAGTCGACCGCGTCGACCTTGGCCTTGCCCTCCTTGAAGTTGTCGTCGCGGACCAGGGAGATCGTCTGGTCCGTGCCGCGCTTCCAGGGCTTGGAGATCTTGAAGGGGCCGTTGCCGATCGGGTTGCCGCCGAAGTCGGCCTTCAGCTTGCCCTCGGACTCGAAGGCCGCCTTGGGGAGGGGGTAGAACGCCGTGTAGCCCAGCATCGTCGGGAAGCCGGAGAACGGGTTCTTGAGCTCGACGGTGAAGGTCTTGTCGTCGACGACCTTCAGACCGCTCAGCGTGGTGGCGGTCGGGGTCTTGCCCTCGCCCGGGTTCAGGTCGTCGTAGCCCTTGATGCTGCCGAAGAAGTAGTTGCCCTCCTGGGCGTTGGCGCCGTTGGCCGTGAAGTTCCAGGAGTCTACGAAGTTCTGGGCGGTGACGGGCTCACCGTTGTGCCACTTGTAGCCGTCCTTGAGCTTGATCGTCCACGTGGTGGAGTCCGTCGACTCGATGGATTCGGCGACACGGTTGTACGGCTTCTTGTCCGCGTCGTAGTCGACGAGGCCGACGAACAGTGCGTTCAGCACCTCGGCGCCGCTGGTCTCCGTGGTGTTGCCCGGGATGAGGTCGTGCTGGGGTTCAGCGATCTCGACCCTGACCGCGCCTGCGTTGCCGGCGGCGCTGGAGCTGGAACCGGTGCCGCTGCTACTGCCGCCGCCACCGCACGCCGCAACCGCAAGCGCCAGCAGCGCGGTCCCGGCGACGATCTGTGCGCCCTTGGTCACACGCATCGTGGATTAATCCTCCCTCTAAGGTGGGCGTCGAGTCTGAGCCGCTCATGTCGAGCACGCCTCCCAGGGGATCCGACCCCGGGAGTCCGCGGACACGGTCAAATCAGTTGACGCCCTGCCAGACGACCGTGAGCATTCCTCACTACGCCTCACCAGCGAGTCTCTGGCGCGTTGCAGTTCGGTCACACGTGCCCCAGCCGGACGTCACACGCATACCAACTAGGCTGTCGATAATGCCTTGAAACGGCATAAATCCGTCACCAAGGTACACAGACCGGTGGTAGATCGCACATCCGGCCAGGATAAGGGTATCGTCGGTCGCTTCGGCAGGAGCTGGGACGACACCTTCACCCCACCCCCGCGCCGGACCGGACGGGCTCCGAGCGGACTTCCGGTCATGTGCCATCAAGTGGGACCGTAGGCATCTCATTCACCGGTATCCAATAGAGTCCATGCCATGAGTCAGCCGGAATCCGCTGTCGCGGACTCCCGGGCGGGCGACCGGGCCGCCGGCCCTTCTCCTACGGGGAAGGAATCGCTGGCCGCGCTCGCCGAGCGCCACGGGTTGCGACGTGCCATCGCACGTCCCAGTCTGCCCGTCTACCTGCGTCAACTGTGGGACAGGCGGCACTTCGTCTTCACGTACGCCACGTCGCGTAACGTCTCGAAGTACTCCGACTCGGCCCTCGGCCAGCTCTGGCAGGTGTTGACGCCGCTGCTGAACGCGGGCGTCTACTACCTGATGTTCGGCCTGATCCTGGGGCAGAAGAAGGACATCACGAACTACACCGCGTTCCTCATCACCGGTGTGTTCGTCTATTCCTACACCCAGCGGTCGATCACCGGCGGCGCCAAGTCCATCTCCGGGAACCTCTCGCTGATCAGGGCCCTGCACTTCCCGCGTGCCGCCCTGCCACTGGCCTACACCATCCAGGAGTTCCAGCAGCTCGCCATCTCGATGGGCGTGCTGTTCGTGATCGTGCTCGTCACGGGCGAGCCCCTCACCTGGATGTGGTTGCTGATCCCCTTCGCGCTGCTGCTGCAGACGATCTTCAATGTCGGGATGAGCCTGCTCCTCGCACGCGTCGGAGCCTTCGTCCGCGACATGAACCAACTGCTGCCGTTCATCCTGCGAACCTGGTTGTACACCTCGGGCGTCTTCTACAGCATCCCGGCGAAGATGAAGGACAACCCCGAGTGGGCGCGGTTCCTGCTGGAGTTCAACCCTCCCTCGGTCTTCATCGACCTGATGCGCCACCTGCTGCTGCGCACCTACCCCGAGGACCTCGCCAAGCACCAGTTCTCGCACAGCAGCCTGGGCCAGTTGTGGCTATACGCTGGCTTCTGGGCCGCTGTCGCCCTGATCGGCGGCTTCTGGTACTTCTGGCGGGCCGAGGAGAGGTATGGCCGTGGCTGAGCTGACCAAGGAGCCGTCCCAGATGGCCCATCCCCAGGACGAGGCGGCCCTGCCCGCGGTGGCCGCGGCCGCTCCCGCGGAGCCGGCGCCCGGCACGCCCACCGTCGTCGTCGACGACCTGCACATCGTCTACCGCGTGTACGGCGCGGCCAGCGCCTCCGAGAAGGGCAACGCCGCCAACGCCCTGCTGCGCATCCTGCGCCGCCAGGGCCGGCCGCAGATGAAGGAGGTCCACGCCGTCAAGGGCGTCTCCTTCGTGGCCCGCCACGGCGACGCCATCGGCATCATCGGCCGCAACGGCTCGGGCAAGTCCACGCTGCTGCGCGCCATCGCCGGCCTGCTGCCGCCGCACAAGGGCTCGGTCTACACCAACGGCCAGCCGTCGCTGCTCGGCGTCAACGCCGCGCTGATGAAGGAGCTCACCGGCGAGCGCAACGTCGTGCTCGGCTGTTACGCGATGGGCATGACCCCGTCGGAGGTCAAGGAGAAGTACGACGAGATCGTGGAGTTCTCCGGCATCGGGGAGTTCGTGCAGTTCCCCATGTCGACGTACTCCTCGGGCATGGGCGCCCGCCTGCGGTTCGCCATCGCCTCGGCCAAGAGCCACAACGTGCTGCTCATCGACGAGGCGCTCGCCACCGGCGACCGCGACTTCAAGCGCAAGAGCCAGGAGCGCATCCAGCAGATGCGCGGGGAGGCCGGCACGGTCTTCCTGGTCGCGCACAACCTCGACGTGATCGAGGAGACCTGCAACCGCGTCATCTGGCTGCACAAGGGCAAGATCAAGATGGACGGCGACCCCGCGACGGTCCTCGCCGCCTACAACTCCTGACTCCGGGCGCCTGGCCGCCACCACCCACTCACGATCGTTTCATCAGGGCGCCCCTTGAGTGCCTCGCAGACCGGCCGCACGCGGCCCACGCGAGGGCCGGGGGGCGTCCTCGCTTCCGGGGACGCCGCGGCGAGGGCGGTGCGCCCCGCTGATCGTTCGGGGCGCACCGCAGGGGGCAGGATGGGGAGGTCCGGAACGTCCTTCCACTCGGAGGTCCATCGTGGTCGACCAGCCACCGATTCCCTATGACCACCTGCCCGAGGTGCCCGCGCTGACGGTCGAGAGCGACGACGTGCGGCACGGCGAACACCTCTCCGACGACCACGTCTTCGACGACTGGGGGATGTCGGGCCGCAACATCTCGCCGCACCTGCGCTGGTCGGGCGCCCCCGAGGGCACCAAGAGCTTCGCGGTCACCTGCTTCGACCCCGACGCCCCGACCACCAGCGGCTTCTGGCACTGGCTGGTCTACGACATCCCGGCGACCGTCACCGAGTTGCCGGCGGGCGCGGGCAGCGGGGAGATGAAGGGCCTTCCCGAGGGCGCGGTCCACGGGCGCAACGACTACGGCCTGCGCGAGTACGGCGGCGCCGCGCCGCCGCCCGGGACCCCGCACCGCTACCTGTTCGCCGTCCACGCCCTCGGGGTGGACAAACTCGGGGTCGGCGAGGACGCCTCGGCGGCCGTGGTGGGCTTCACCATCGTGGCGAACACCCTGGCCCGCGGCTACATCGCGCCCGTCTACCAGACCTGACCCAGCTCGCCCCCGCGGCCCGCCGGCCCGTTCCGTCCGTGTGCACGGCGGGACGGGCGCGGCCGGCCCGCTCACCCCGTCATCGGGGCTCGCCGGCCCTCGGGACCGAGGCGGCTAGACCGTACAGAAGTCCGGACACGCCCGGTGAATCCGCTGACACTTCCCCCTCCGCTCCACTATGATTCGAACGTAGATTCGATCCGAGGGACACACCGAGGACTACGGATGGAATGGGGGTGCGGGGTGCGAGAGCTGGCGGCCGCGATCGATGACCTTTCCGCCGAGGACCCGTCGGACATTCCACGTCACCTGCTCGCCGAGCAGCTCATCGAGCTGCACTGGCAGATGGCCCGCCTGCAGGCCCAGATCGCCCGCCGGACCTACGTGCGGGCTCCGGCGTCCGACAGCTGATCATCTCCCGCCCCGCACCGCCCGTTCGAACGGGAAACGGCCGGTGGTCACCGATCGGCCAGGCCGGCGCGTCTGTCGCTTCCCCTTACGGACGCGCCGGCGCGACGGCCCGGTTCCACTCGACCGAGAAAGCCGAGTAAAGCCTTTCCGGATATCGCGACATATCTTGAGTTGGGCTACTGTGAGCGAGTGAGCTCCCTAACGCCCTTCGAGTCGGGCGACATCGCCCAGCGCGCCTCGGACGCCGACCGCGACCGCGTCGCCGCCGTCCTCGGTGAGGCGCTGGCCACCGGCCGCCTCACCAGCGTCGAGCACGCCGACCGGCTGGAGGCGGCCTACACCGCGGTCACCGTCGGCGACCTCCTCCCCCTCACCCGTGACCTGCCCGACGTCTCCCGCGCGTCCTCCCCGGGCCTCGGCGCCGAGCAGCAGGCGGTCACGGCCGTGTTCAGCAAGGTCATCCGCGGCGGCCGCTGGGTCGCCGGACGGCACACCACCCTGCGCTCGACCTTCGGCGCGCTGATCATCGACCTCTCCGACGCCGTCCTGCCCGGGCGCGAGATCACCCTTGAGGTGAACTCGTTCTGCGGCAAGCTGATCGTGCGCGTCCCCGGCAACGCGCGGGTCGTCGACGAAGGCGGCGCCATCTTCTCCAAGCGCCACGTCTCGGGCGGGGCACCCGACGGCGAGCAGGCGGGCGAGCCCGGCGGGCCGCTCATCCGGGTGACCGGGCGCGCGGTGTTCGGCAAGGTCGTCGTCTCCCGCGCCGCCGCCGACTGGCACTGGCCCTGGCGCGCGCACTGAAAGCGACGACGTAGCCGAGCGTCGCGGGCGGGGTTCCCCTCCCGGTGCCCGCCGCCCGGTCCCCGGCCGACCCGCCGTCCCGGGTGCCGCCGACCGGCCGGCCCGCCTGGCCACCTACGATGCGGGACACACACTCATTCCGCACGAGGTGACCGCTTGGACGGCATTCCGCCGATAGCCCTTGACGCCATGGGAGGCGACAACGCCCCCGGCGAGATCGTGGCGGGCGCCGTCCTGGCCGTACGCGAACACGGCGTGCCCGTCGTGCTGGTCGGCGCGCCGCGGACCATCGCCGAGGCACTGGCCGAGCACGACGCCG
Organism: Sphaerisporangium melleum; assembly: GCF_014646695.1. Taxonomy (GTDB): domain Bacteria; phylum Actinomycetota; class Actinomycetes; order Streptosporangiales; family Streptosporangiaceae; genus Sphaerisporangium; species Sphaerisporangium melleum. The sequence goes on along the minus strand of NZ_BMNT01000065.1, from coordinate 7,855 downwards.
TCGGCGAGATCCCCATCGTCCGCGCGGAGGAGGCCCTGACCATGGACGAGGGCGCGCTGGCCAGCCTCCGGCGGCCCCGCTCCAGCATCGCCCTCGCCTGCCACTTGGTCCGCAGGGGCGACGCCTCGGCGGTGGTCTCGGCGGGGTCGACCGCCGGGGTGGTGGCCACCGGGAAGCTCCGGCTGCGCGCCCAGCAGGGCGTGCTGCGCCCGGCGATCGCCGTCCCCCTGCCCACCCGGCCACACCCCACCGTGCTGCTGGACGCGGGCGCCACGGCCGACGTCAAACCCGAGATCCTCGTGCAGTTCGCCCACCTGGGCGTCGCGTACGCCGAGACCGCGCTGAGCCTCACCTCGCCGCGCGTGGGGCTGCTCACGATCGGCGGCGAGGCGGGGAAGGGCAACAAGCTCACCAAACGCGCCCACGAGCTGCTCACCGCCGTGCCGGGCATGAACTTCACCGGCAACGTCGAGGGCCACGACCTGCTGAACGGCGCGGTCGACGTCATCGTCACCGACGGCTTCACCGGCAACGTCGCGCTCAAGACGATGGAGGGCGCGGTCCGTTACGCCTTCGCCGAGCTGCGCGAGACCCTCGAAGGCGGCCGGCTCTCCCGGCTGGCGGCCGGCCTGCAGCGCGGCCGGCTCAGGGAACTGCGCAGGCGGCTGGACCCCGAGGCGTACGGTGGCGCCGTCCTGCTCGGGCTGAACGGCACCGTCGTGATCGCGCACGGCTCCTCGACCGCCAAGGGCGTCGCCGCGGCCTGCGCCCTCGCCGCGACCCTGGCCCACCAGGGCACCGTGAGCCATGTGGGAGAGCGCATCGCGGCCACCCACCGCTCCCACCGCCTCTGGTGACCTCCCGCGGCCTCCTGGACCTCGCCACGACCGCCCGGAAGCCCTGCGGCTTGATCGTCTCTCTGCCGCAGCGTGAAGCGGTGGCACGGCCGTAAGACCCGCGGCGCGAACGGACTCCTTCCCTACGCCGGCGCCGGCCTCAGATCTGGAGTTCACGCTGGTGCACGCCGAAGCCGGACCACGGCGCCCGGTCCGCGGGTCCCCGCGGAGAAGGTGGCGGAAGGGGCGCAGGGGACGCCGGGGGCGGGTCGTCCACAGGCACCGCATATCCCTTCTCGGCGCCTGATGATCAGCGGATATCCTTGTGCCATGACCGACCCGCAACTCGTGCTCGCCGAGCGCGTCCAGCAGGCGCTGGGCACCGCCTTCGGCTCGGAGTACGCAGGCGCCGACCCGCTGATCCGGCCCTCGCAGTTCGCCGACTACCAGGCGAACGTCGCACTGAGCCTGGCCAAGCGACTGCGACGTGCGCCGCGGGAGGTCGCCCAGGCCATCGCCGACGCCCTCGACGCCGGCGACGTCTTCGCCAAGGTCGAGGTCAGCGGTCCCGGCTTCCTCAACATCACCCTCAGCGACTCCTGGATCGCCGAGCAGGCCGGGCGCACCCTGGCCGACCCGCGCAGCGGCGTCGGGCAGACCACGCCGCCGCAGACGGTGGTGGTCGACTACTCCGCGCCCAACGCCGCCAAAGAGATGCACGTCGGCCACCTGCGCACCACCATCGTCGGCGACTCCCTGGTGCGCATGCTCGAGCACCTCGGCAACCGGGTCATCCGGCAGAACCACCTCGGCGACTGGGGCACGCAGTTCGGCCTGCTCATCGAGCACCTGCTCGACATCGGCGAGCCCAATGCCATCGCCCAGTTGCAGGCCGGCGAGACCAACGAGTACTACCAGGCGGCCCGGGCCAAGTTCGACTCCGACCCGGTCTTCAAGGAGCGCTCGCGGCGCCGGGTGGCCACCCTGCAGGGCGGCGACCCCGAGACCATGCGGCTGTGGCACCTGTTCATGGACGCCACGGTCCGCTACTTCAACAAGGTCTACGACACGCTCGGCGTCACGCTGACCGACGACGACATCGCCGGCGAGAGCATGTACAACCCCATGCTCGCCGAGACCTGCGCCGACCTCGAAGCGGCCGGCGTGGCGGTGATCAGCGAGGGTGCCCTGTGCGTCTTCCCGCCCGGCTTCACCGGCAGCGACGACAAGCCCCTGCCTCTGATCATCCGCAAGAGCGACGGCGGGTACGGCTACGCCACCACCGACATGGCCGCCATCCGCTACCGCGTGCGCGACCTCAAGGCCGACCGCATCCTGTACGTCGTCGGCGCCGACCAGTCGCTGCACTTCCAGATGATCTTCGCCGCCGCGCGGCAGGCCGGCTGGCTGCCCGATAGCGTCTCGGCCGAGCACACCCAGATCGGCATGATGCTCGGCGCCGACGGCCGCCGGTTCCGCACCCGCAGCGGCGAGTCGGTCAAGCTCACCGATCTGCTCGACGAGGCCGTCGAGCGAGCCTCGGCCGCCATCGCCGAGCGGGGCTACGACGAGGCGACCCGCGCCGAGATCGCCCGCGCGGTCGGCATCGGCGCCGTGAAGTACGCCGACCTGTCGGTCAGCCACGACAGTGAGTACATCTTCGACTTCGATCGCATGCTGTCGTTCGCCGGCAACACCGGGCCGTACATGCAGTACGCCACGGCCCGCATCCGGTCGATCTTCCGCAAGGGCGGTGTCGACCCGGCGGACGCCACCGGCCCGATCCTGCTCGACGAGCCGGCCGAGCGCGACCTCGCGCTCCAGCTGCTCGGCTTCGGCACCGTGATCGAGAACGCCGCGACCCTCGCCGAGCCTCATCGGGTCTGCGCCTACCTGTTCGAGACCGCGAGCACCTTCACCACCTTCTACGAGAAGTGCCCGGTCCTGCGGGACGACGTGCCCGAGGCCACGCGAGCGTCCCGGCTGGCCCTGTGCGCTCTGACCCTCAGCGTCCTCGCGACCGGCCTCACCCTCCTCGGCGTCCCGATCCCCGAGCGCATGTGACCCCCTCCCCGGCCGTCCGCACACCACCACGCGACCGGCCGGGGAGCACGCCTCACACTGGGTGCTCCGACGCTCCTTTCACGCCCATGTGTCCGGCCGGCACCGTCGTACGCGCCTCCGGCCACGACCAGCACCGGACTCGGCCGCACGCACCGTCTTCAGCTTCAGTCCGGAGAGCGTGTCAAAGCGGCGGCCCCTTGCGAGGCGACGAGCCCACAGTGGAACGGGCAGGCGGGCGACCTCACCCTCGGGCGCCAGGGGGATGGACTCCTATACTCCAGGGCGTGCGTATTGATCTTGTGGCGCTCGTCGTGCCCGACTACGACCTGGCCATCGCGTTCTTCGTCGACGTCCTCGGCTTCGAGCTGGCCGAGGACTCGCCGTCGCTGACCAACGACGGCCGCCCGAAGCGATGGGTGGTCGTCCGGCCGCCGGGCGCGGAGACCGGCATCCTGCTCGCCCAGGCGGACGGCGAACGGCAGACCGCGGCCGTCGGGAACCAGGTCGCCGGCCGGGTCGGGTTCTTCCTCCGGGTGGACGACTTCGACGCGGCCTACGAGCGGATGACGGCGGCCGGCGTCGAATTCGTGACCGTGCCGCGCACGGAGCCGTACGGCCGGGTCGCCGTGTTCCTCGACCTGGCCGGGAACCGCTGGGACCTGCTCGGCCCGGCAGGGGTGGCCTGACCGCACCGGCCCCGCCGGACCGACTCAAGGACGATCACGGCTCCCGCGCCGGGCTGCCGTGCCGCACATCTGACAGGTGGAGGAGACCTCTGGCAGCACCCGACCGAGCGGAGCCGCGGAGCCGGATAGGGGCGGCCGGCGCGGGGCTGGGGGAAGGACGGGGTGGCGCCGGCCCGCGAGCTCAGACGTGCAGGGTGCCGGACCAGACGGTGACCGCGGTGCCGGCGATGTCGACCCGGCCGTCGTCACGCAGGGTGGTACGGACAAGACCCCCACGCTTCGAGACTTGTGCGGCGAGAAGTTCCTTTTCGCCCAGTTTTCCGGACCAATAAGGGGCGAGCATGCAGTGCGCCGAGCCGGTGACCGGGTCCTCCCGAACGCCGACGCGCGGCGCGAAGAACCGGGAAACATAGGCGATGCCGGCCGAGGGGTCCGCGGCGCGGGCGGTCACGCAGACGGCGCGGGCGTCCAGGGTGGCCAATGCGTCGATGTCGGGCTCCAGACCACGCACGACCTGCTCGGACTCCAGCTCGACCAGGATGTCCATGGCGCCCTTCCCGACCCACCGGAAGGGCACCCCGAGCGCCTTGGCGAGGACCTCCGGAGCCGGAATCTCGACGGGCGAGGACGCCGGGAAATTCATCGAGATATAGTCGTGATCGAGTTGATCGGTGGCCAGTATTCCGCTCTGCGTAGAAAACTCCAGGCGCCCGGAGGCGACGCCCGTCGAATACAACACGTGCGCCGTCGCAAGGGTGGCATGACCACACAAAGCGACCTCGACGTCCGGCGTGAACCACCGCAGCGAGCGCGGGCGCCCCTCGCCCTGGTCGAGCAGGAAGGCCGTCTCGGAGTGGCGCATCTCGCTGGCCAGCGCCTGCATCCACTCATCAGATCTGCTGGAGTCCAGCAGGCAGACGGCCGCCGGGTTACCCTTGAAGGGCTGATCGGTGAACGAATCGACGGTGAAGATACGCATGCTCTCGATCCTATCCACCCCCAGATAACCGGTCGAAACAGCAGCGAAACCTGGGCAAAATCGAAACTCGATGGGCGTGTCGCGCCGCCCCAGGCGACACGTCGGTTACGGTCATTTGTGTCGGGGCACGGCGAATGCTGCCGGTTCTCGCGGAAAGGACAGCCGATGGGGGCAGTGCGCAGGGTGGTGAGTTACCTTGGCCTGGGCGACGGGGATCAGTACGACGAGCCCTATGAGTACGACGAGTACGAGGATGAGTGGATGCCCGCGTCGGAACGGGCCGCCAGGCGCTGGGGGTCGGATGCAGACCCGGCACGCATCGTCATGATCCGCCCCCACAAGTACTCCGACGCACTGACCGTGGGACAGCACTTCAGGGACGGCCAGGCGGTGATCATGGACGTCTCGGGCATGCCCCTGGCCGAGGCGACCCGCATGGTCGACTTCGCCGCGGGCCTGACATACGGGTGCGAAGGGCGCATCGAGCGGATCGCCGACAAGGTGTTCCTCCTGGCCCCCGCCGACGTGGAGATCACCAACACCTGACCCCCGGCACGGAGGCCGGGATCCGTGGATCCCGGCCATCGCCGGAGCCGACGAAAGCCGGCCCGCGCGGCCGCACAGCCAAGCGGGCCGGAAGAGCTGAAGAGGGACGGCGGACGACGAGGTGGCCGGCGTCCCCGGAGACGGATGGACCGGAGAACCGTCTCAGGACGGGGAAGCCGCGGGCGCGGCGGCGACGGCCGGGCCACGCCGGAGCAGGCGGGTGAGCGCGGTCAGGTGCTCGGTGGCGGTCTGAGTCCGTTCGGCCGCCTCGCGCGCGTAGTCGTGCAGCGCCCACATCGCCGCCTCCGCCTGATCACGCAGCCGCGCCACCTCGGCCTCGACACGCCGCGCCTCGGTCTGCTCGCGCACGCTCCGGCGCCAGAGGATGTAGCCGGCCACCCCGCCCAGAAGCAGCGCGGCGACGGCGAACAGTTCGGAGACCGTGAACGCCAGCACCACCGCCACGATGGGCAGCAGGGCCGGTGCGTAGGCGAGCCAGCGGCCGGACAGGCGAGCGGCTCCCTCCGCTCTGATGCCCGCCTCGGCCACGGCCAGCGAGTCCTGGTCGGCGCCTTCGGGGCGCAGGACGATGTCGTGCCCCATGATCGGCACAACGATCTCGTCCGGCGGCGGGACGTCGGTCGCTCGCGCGAGGTCCTCGGCCGCCGCCCGGACGACGGGAGCGGCGACGTGGAAGGCGATCGCGGCCAGGTGCGGGTCGGAGTCCGCGCGTACGTCCGCCAGCAGGTGGCCGGTCAGCGAGCCGGACGTACCCGGCTCGGCGGAGCCGATGAGGGAGCGCAGGACGGCCAGAGGCTCGGTGCCCGCCCAAGGGCTCGGTTGCTCACCCTTGGGGAGGGTGGCCGGGCGCGTGGCGGTGATCTCGGCGCTCCGTTCCAGCAGCCGGGACAGCCGTGCCGCGGCCTGCACGGGCCGCAGCAGCTCCGGAACCTGGGCGAGCGCCGGTAGCGCCGACAACGCCGGCGACGCGGCCAGTGCCTGTGCCACGGCCTCGGGAGTGACGACGGCGTCCGCGGGCCCGGCGCCGGCCGAACTCGCCGTACCGGTCGAGGATGGCGTGGAACTCCCTGCCGGCTCAACGATCGCGCTGGCGACCGATGCACCGTCGGCGACAACCGGATCGGTCTCGGCGGCGCCCTCAGCAGCCGTGGTGGGCACGGAATCCAGTGCCGCAGAAGCGCCCTCGGTGCCGCCGGACTCGGTCGCGGTCGACGCGCCACCGGGCGCTGCCGGCTCGGTCGCGGCCGAGCTGCCTCCGATGGCGGCCGGCGCCGTCGAGGTCGTGGCGGTCATGGCCGCGAGGGTGGGGTCGCCGGGCACCAGGGCGGCCAGCCAACGGCCGGGCTCCGCCGTGGAAGGAACCGCGGCGGCGTCGAGCTTGCGGAGCACGAAGATCTTGCCGGCCGGGCCGTACGCTCCTCGCGCGGCGGCCATCCACAGCGCACGCTGGCCCGGACTGACCGGACGATCGGTGGCCAGGTCACCGAAGGCGGTGCCGAGCCACGAGGCGTGGATGCGGTCGCCGTGCCCGCTCACCGCCAACGACAGGCAGAGGAACAACGCGGTGTTCGTCTCGTCCAACTGGGCCGCGCGAGCGAGCGGATCCAGCGCGTCCTGGCCGGCGAAGATGAGCAGCAGCGCCTCGACCGCCGGAGCGAGCCAGTGCCCGGGCACATCAAGCGCGCCGGTGGGCACCGGGGGAATCGTGCCGTCCGCCGCCAGGTGGCTGATCAGTTCTTCGGCGTACCGCTGCAGACTGGAGAGGTCATCCTCGTACGGCTGTGGCGCCACGGCCACCCCGTCGGACGGCTCACTGTTGGCCGTCTCTCCGTCCTGGTGCTGCGGATGCGTACCGTCCGCGGCCCGGGTGACGTCGGGTGTGGCGGTCAGATCCATGCTCAAAGCGGGCAACTCCCCGAAGGCGAGAGGAAGGCCCCCGGAGGCGAGGGTTCGGCGGACACGTGCATGACCGCGCCCAGTCTATTCGTCGAACGCGATCATGTAGTGCGGCACGCCGATACAGCCCCGGAACTTGACCCGATACACGGAGAACACGGCGTGCCGGAGACCTCAGGAGATGCGGGGAGTGCCAGAGGAGAAGGGACACGGCGGTGGACGGCGAAAGCCGGGCCACCCGCGAACACCCGGAGGCGGCAGGCGGCACCTGGACATACACAAGCACGAAGGACCGCCGGCTCGGAAGCGCGGACACCCGCAGGCACGGCGGACGAGGGCACGGAGAACACCCAGAACACTCAGCCCGAGGGTCGAGGGCACGCTAGAAGCGACGACACACCAGAAGCGTGGCGGGCGAGAGCGCGGAAGACACACGGAACGCAGAACACTCAGACCGGGGTCGCGGGTCGAGGGACGAGGACACGCCAGGAGCGAGGACACGCCGCGGGGCGCAGCACGATCCTGGTTCCGGGAGAAAAACCCCCCTGAAACGCAGGAAGGCCGCCCGGAACCCGGGCGGCCTACCTACATCTATCAAATTTTGTCCGGCGGTGTCCTACTCTCCCACACCGTCCCCGGTGCAGTACCATCGGCGCTGGAAAGCTTAACTTCCGGGTTCGGAATGTAACCGGGTGTTTCCCTTCCGCTATGACCGCCGTAACCCTCCGAGACCAACCCCACCACCACCAACGGCGGGGGTTTGTTGTCTCTGAGTTGCATAATGGACGCGAGCAAGAATGCTTTGTGGTCAAGTCCTCGGCCTATTA
>NZ_BMNT01000064.1:27071-31033 GCF_014646695.1 Sphaerisporangium melleum | reverse complement strand
ACCCCGCCGAGCACGACTCCACACTCCAGCCATGTGCCAAATGTGATCAGCACCGGCCCGGCGGGTCGCGGTACGGCGATACCGGCGGCGACTACGGCGTTACGTTCGTGGTCAGCCAATTGCCGCAAACCACCCTCGCCCCCGCCACGGCCGCGTCACTCTCTCCCGCTCCACGACCATCCTCCAGAGCGCGGCCGGCGGACCGGTACGGCTATGGCCGCCCGGCGAGGACCTGCCATTACTCCACCCCTAGGAGGCGGTCATGCGCGCTGCGCACCTTCGCGCCGTCCGGCTGTTCAACCGGCGGCGCCGGCTCGTGGCCGTCGTGCTCGCGGCGCTGGCCACCGCGTGCGTCGGCCTCGCCGTACGCCCGGCCCCCACTGTCGCTGTGCTGGCGGCGGCCCGCGACCTGCACGCGGGCCCCCTGGCCCCGTCCGACCTCGCCGCCGTCCGCCTGCCCGAGGAGGCCGTCCCCGACGGCGCCCTCCGTCCGGGAGCCCGGGTGGCCGGCCGCGTCCTCGCCACCCCCGCCCGCCGGGGCGAGCCCATCACCGACCTGCGTATGCTCGGGCCGGCGCTGGTCGACGCCTACGGCCCCGGCCTGCTAGCAGCACCCATCCGCGTCACGGACGCCGCGGCCGCCCGCCTGCTCCGCCCCGGTGACGTCATCGACGTGATCGCCTCGGCCTCCCCGAGCTGGGACGACGCGCCACCGGCCGCCGGCGCCGCTCCGTACCCGCGCGCGGCGACGGTCGCGCAGGCGGTCACCGTGATCGCCCTGCCCCGCGCCGCGTCATCGGACAGTCCCGAGGCCGCCATGACCGAGAGTGGCGCCCTGGTCGTCCTGGCCGCCACTCCCGACCAGGCCACCCGCCTGGCCCAAGCCGGTACGACCGCACAACTCTCGATCACCATCCACGGCAACCACAACTGACGGCCGAGCGGAGCCTGCGAAGCACCACCTGCCGAGACCACGCGGCTGGGCACCATTTGCCGAGCAAGCGTGGGAAAGCACCACCGAAATCCCAGACACCTGGCGGGACTAGGAGATCGACTACCGACCAACGAGCGCGGGCAGGAGGCGTGCCTCCTACAGCAGGGACCCCAGCTTCGGGTCGTACTCCCAGTGCCAGGGCTCGAAGGGGCTGCTGTACGCCCAGGCGGGGTGGATCCAGCCGAACCTCTTGCCGTTGGCCTCCAACCAGTTGAACTGCACCGAACGGAACACCTGGACGCCTCCGCACAGGTCCACCGCCAAGCCGAGGCCGTGGTTGCTGCGCCCCGGCACGGCCGCGAACCCCGGCCTGCGGTAGAAGATCGACTGCTGCTGCGCGAGGTTGCGATAGCTGTCGGTCACGCATATCGGCTTGCCGAACTGCTTCCGGTACGCCTCGCTGAGCGCCACGAAGGCGATCGCCGCGTCGGCCCTCAGCTCTCGTCCCCGCTGCTGGAGCGGGCACAGGACGTCCTCGGGAAGCAGCCCGTTCGGGTACTGCTCGGCGGAGCCGATCCGCGTCGGGTCGCAGGCCGCGCCCGAGCGGCCACCTCGGTTGACCCGCACGCCGAGCTTCACGAGCGTCTGCGACAGCGCCTTGACCACAGTCGCCGAGCGCTTCCGCAGCGTGTCGATCTCCACGCTGAGCTGGGCCTCGACCAGCAGCTTCGTCGCCCGCAGCTCCTGCGCCTCAGCGGCCAGCTTCTGCTCCTGCTGGTACAGCCGCCCGGCGTCGGCGAGGATCTCGTCCCGCCCGGACACCAGATAGGTCATGTCGCTCAACGCCCGCAGGCTCGCGTCGTCGTCGCCGTTCATGAACGGCGCCATGTCTCCGCCCGAAGGTTCCTGGTAGAGCGACTGCACCAGGTCGGCGAGCGGCTGGCGCACCTTGGCCAGTTCGAGATTCGCCGTGCGCAACTGCTCAAGCTTGACCTTGAGGTCCTTGTCGGCCTTCGCCAAGGTCGCCTGTCGCTTCTCCAGCGCCTTGGTGGCGTCGGCGAGCGCCTGGGATGCCTTCTCGGCCTCCCGGCGCAGCTCTGTCAGGTTGGTCGGATCGGGTTTCCGGTCAGTCGTCCCGTGCGTGACCGATCGCGCGTGCGCCGTACCGGGCGACGTCAGGCCGAGCATGGAGACCATCGCCAGGAGGACCGCGACCAGGCCCGCCGATCGAGGAGATGGCACGTGTAGGACCCCTCCATTTGCGAACTTGTGACCTGCGCCCGCACGCACGTTACTACAGCCGGATGAGTGCCCGGGGCCGAGTCGCAAGAGCCGTTACGCACGGATCACGGCATTTATGCCACTCCCCCACCCACCAGCCCTCACCTTCACTCGCTGCGCCCCCACTCTCCCGACAGAGCACCGCCCTCCCCTCCCCGCCAACCGTCCCTCCCCCGCCGAGGGCCGTCACAGACCGCCCTCCACGAAGCCCGACGCCTCTCACCCCTACCTCGAGCCGCCGAAGGACCTCCGAGACACCGAAGCAAGCCCCAGCACGCAACAAAGGCCCCACGCACGAGTCCGCAAACCTGGGCCTTCACCACCCGACCGAGCGGCCCGACCACCGTCACGCTGCCGACAACCACGCGATCAGCGCCACACCCACCAAATGAGCCGAAACAGCCCCTCACACTCCGGCCATCACCATCACCCGACCAGCCGACCAGCACTCTGAACCGCACGCCCCTACTCGAACGGCCCCCACGCTCCCGGCCGGCCGGCCACGCAATCGGCACCCACACATCCCCGACCAAGCGAAATGGCCATCAGGCTCCAGGCATTACCATCACCGGCCAGCGGTCACGCGACCGAAGAGTCGCATCCCGGAATGTCCTGAACTCCCATACCGGAGAAGCCCCTCCTCCGGCGGGCCCACCAATCCGGTGGCCCTGCAACCGTCTCCGCGCTCCGCCACGCCCCCGGCGTCACGTGCGCAGAGCTACCTTCCCGGGGAGAAACGGCCCTCCGCTCGTTCCCCCCAGACCGCCATTCGCCTGACGGCTCCGGGTCAGGCTCACCCGCCGACGTACCCCACGAGCCGTCCCCCGCCGACGCCCCTCGTTCCCCCCTGCGAGCCGACGCCCCGCTGCCCTGTACGTCTTCGGCGGCCGCGGCCTGCTGCCCGCCCCGCCTCGCCGCCTCCACTTTCCCTCCCGGCGCCGACGGTACCGACGACGGGTGAACACCGACTCGGTGCCGCCGGGCAACCGCCGATGTCCCCGCGCCTACCCGCTTCGCCTCTCCCTTCGGGATCCCCGGCCTCCGCGGCGTCCGCACACCGCGCAACGCCACCGGCACCTGCGGCACTCGCCCCGCCCGCTCAGCCCGCCGACCGTGCCCGTCCCCCATCCCGGATCGCTCAGCGCCCCGCGCCTTCCCCACCGGTGCCGTCCCCGGCCGAGCCGCAACGCCGACCTCTTCCGGACCTCGCCCCGCACACCGTTCCGACCGCCCTTCGCCCACGCGCTGTCCGTCGGCGAGGTCAGCCGCGGCACACCCGAGCTCGGCTGCCCCAGCGACCCGGGACAGCCCCAGTGCCGGGGCAAGGCCCTGGTACTCGAAGTCGGGATGCGGCGGCGCCGGTACCGGAGTGCGGAACAACATGACAGGGGCATCACGCCACCGCTCCGCCGCCTTGATCTTCGCCGCCCGCCGTCCACCGCTGCGCGCCTGCTGCTCGTAGCCCGTAACCTCGGCGATCAGAAGCCCTACCGCGAAGATGGCCGGCGCCACCATGGCCAGCACCAGGATCGCGGGCCGGACACCCCGGCCCCTCTGCACACGCTTACGTCGTTGACCGGTCACGCTGTGCGACGGTAGTCACCGTCCGTCATGGAACGTTGGCGGCATGTCAGCCCTTTACCGCCGCACACCGCACACATGGAAGACCACCGCAAAGCCGAGCCCCCTCCACGGCACACAGACCGCCGCCACTTCGGTACGCTTACCCCAGATCCCGCCTCCGTAG
>NZ_BMNT01000064.1:10589-27032 GCF_014646695.1 Sphaerisporangium melleum | reverse complement strand
CTCAGGGGATAGAGCACCGCTCTCCTAAAGCGGGTGCCGCAGGTTCGAATCCTGCCGGGGGCACCTGGTTGACCTTGCGATTCACCGCCTGACCTGCGCCTATGGACAGGAGTAGGTGACAGGACAGAGACAGACAAGAGCAACGACATGCAGCCGTAGGCAGTCGTATGTCAGCACCCGTGCAATATACGTGCAATGATCTTGAAGCCGTTTCGCCAGGTCAGCCCAGAAATGCGAATGGCCCCGGGGGTAACCCGAGGCCGTTCCGCAACCGCTCGCGATCACTCGTTCAGAGCGTTCAGGATCTTGGAGTTCGCTAGTTCCCTCTGTCCGTCGATCACCTTCGCATACACGCGTTGTAGGACCTCGACGCTGTGGCCCGCTCGCTTGGCGACCTCGGTAGGGGCGACGCCGGAGGCGAGCCAGAGGGAGACGGCCGCGTGCCGGAGGTCGTACGGCGTGGCCGCCAAGGAAGAGACCACCTGCTCAGGGGTGAACGCCTGCTTGCGTGCGGACTTCCAGACGCGGGAGATCGCCGAGTTGGTGTAGAGGCCGCCCTTGCTCGTGGCGAACAGCCTGCCGTCGCCGGCCACGCCGAAGTCTGCGATGTGCTCACGCAGGATCTTCACTAGGGCCGGGGGAATCGGCACTGGCCGGGTGTCCTTGTCCGCGCGATGCTTCAGGCCGCGATCGTCGTGCGCGGCGCCCGAGTCGGTGTAGCGCTTGTTGGCGAAGGGCCGTGCCGTCTCCAGGGTGAGCAGGCCCCACCCCTCCCGCGGCAGGTCGCAGTTCTCGCGCTTGAGGCCCGCCGCTTCCTCTGGGCGAAGCGCGGCGTAGTACATGCACGCGTACATGGCCCGCATCCGCGCCCCCCTCGTCCGGCCGACGCGAGGCATGGCGTCGAGCAGCGCCCGCGCCTGACGAGGGTTGACCACCGTCCGGGGGTCGACCGCGTCCACCGCTTCCGGAGGCGTCCACTTGACCCCGTTGAGCGGGTTGACGCCGAACACCTTCTCTTCCACGGCCAATTCGAGGAGATGGTGAAAGACCTCTCGCTTACGTAGGACCGTGTTCGCCGCCGCTCTCTCCCCCTTGAAGGTCACGGAGATCGCATCGAGGGCGAGCCGGATCACGCGCGCCTGTTCGAGGTCGGCCAGCGGCAGCGACGCCGTTTCCAGCCAGCGTAGAACCGGGGCTTGCTCGGCCGGCAGCTCTCCGCGCCGCTCGTTCGGAAGCAGGTAGTACTCCCGGAGGACTCGGCGCATGTCGCCATCGCCGGGTCGACCGGGCAGGTCCTTCACCAGGGCCGGGACCAAGGCCAATAGGGCATAGACGTCGGTCTCTCTCGTTCGGGCCGCTGAGGTCTTCCATCGCTGGGTTATGAACCGCTGTGCGAAGGCCAGGAAGGTAGGGCCGTTCTGGTTCGGCTCAGATGCCAGCTTCGACTCGGGTAGCCCGGTGTCGATGTCGAACGCCTCGCCATTTCTGGCAGCCATCCGAAGGTCACGCATGTGACTATTGGCGAGTTCCTTGGTCCGGAACGTCTTCGACGTCCGGCGGCCGGCGACAGACCAGCGCGCGACATAGGACGGCGTCTTACTGGACTGATTCCGGTAGATCTCGAAGAACTTCACGTCATAGCTGGCGTTCACGCCGCCTCCCGCCGGGACTCAAGCCACACCGTGAAGTCGCTGCGCCAGACCAACAGATCACCATTCGGCAGCTTGACGCAGACGGGCGCGCGGCCCAGCTCACGCCAGCGGTAGAACGTCCGGCGAGAGATGCCACCCAGCTCTTCGAGGACCTGGGACAACGGCATGAGTTCGTCGCGGCGGTTCATGGGCCAACCTCCGCAAGTGCCGACGTAGCCAGCTCAGGCCGCCCGGTCAGGTACGCAGCGAGGACCTGATCGCCCGCGGACAGGCCCTTACCGGCGTACTCCCAGTGCGCGACAACGAGGACCGTGTCCTCGTCGAACAGGGGCAGGCGCCCAGTGCTGATCTCCTCGTCGCGCATGTGGTCGACGCGGGCGGCGCGCAGGGCGCCCAGGGTGGTGGAGTAACGGCGTGATTTGGTGGAGAAGTGGCCGCGGAAGCCGAGCATGTGCGCCCATTGGGCAAGCCGTAGCTCGTTGAGCCGGTCGAGTTCGGCCAGGCGGAAGCACTCAGCGATCAGCCGCCGGGGGTGCTCCCGCAGGCCCAGGCCGCTCACCTCGTCGGCCGAGCGGATGCGCCGATCGATGGTGCCGACGCATTCGGCGGCTTTGGTGGCGTACTTGGCGATGTAGCCGGCGACGGCCTGGTCTGTCAGTTCTCCGTGCAGGGTGATGGGCCGGACGTCGAGCTGGGTGCCCCAGCGCAGGGTCCGGGCGGGTTCACCGGGCAGGGCGGGGGCCGGGGCGGTGACGGCGCCGGCCGCGTGGCGGACGGCTTGCGCCAGGGCGTCGCGCTCGGCCCAGGCCGGGGGCGGGGTGTCTGGTCCGCCGGGTCCGTCGAGGCGGATTACGGCGTGGAAGTGGACGACGCCGCGGCGTTGGTACTCGGCGACCTTGGCGAAGGAGATGACCAGGTGTTCGCCCAGCTCTTTGACCGTCAGGCCGTGGCGTTTGGCGAGGTTACGGCGTAGGGCGAGGGTGAAGCGGCGCCATAGTTCGGGGGCCAGGGCGTTGAACAGGACGCTTGCGGCGTAGTCGTAGCAGTCGGGGCAGAGCGGTTCGCCGAGGCGGTGTTCCTCGTCGCCGTGCCGGGCGGTGCAGGACAGGGTGCGCCCGTGAGGGCAGGTGCCGGAGTCTCGGCGGGGGTGGCAGGGCAGGACCTTGCCACCCTGCTCTCGGCGGGTGTGGACCGCGCCGAAGGAGGGGGCGGTGAGGGTGACGAACAGCGCCGGGTGAGCGCTGACCGACTCGGGGACGCCTTTGCCGCCGGCCAGGCCCGCGCGGATGAGCTGGTAGGTGTCCGCCCGGTAGATCTCGGCGCAGGCAGGGCAGCGGGACGCGCGTCGAGTCTTGCACTGGACGCGAAGGACGCCGCCGGGTTCGCTGCTGGTGTTGTAGGTGTGCAGGACGTCGCCGGTGGCTGCGTCGATGTGCCGGACGCGCCCGCGAAGGTGGATGGGCTGCCGGCATCCGCCGGTGGCGCGGATCTGTGCGGCCCAGCGGGCATATTGGGGGTCGTGGAGCCGGGTGATGATGCCGGCCACCGCGTGGGGGTTGGGCATGATGGTGGGTGTCTCTTTCCGGGTCCTCAGAGGGTTCGGTGGGGATGGCCCCCGACGTGGCGCGGAACTTGGCGGTTGTGTGGCCACGCCGGGGGCGCCGGGGCTGTCAGGCCCCGTGGTTGTCGATTCCGGTTCCGTCGCAGTCGGCGCAGGTGCCGGCCAGGCTGTCGACGCCGGTCCCGCCGCAGGTGGCGCAGCGGTAGCGGATCACGGTGAACTCCTCGCCCATGCCGGTCATCTCAGGCATCCGGCGCGGGGTCGGTGGGGTCGGGGTCGAGCACGATGGTCTTGATGGCGGCCCAGCGGGCGCGGGAGGAAGCGAGCAGGCCCACCGCCTTGTACTCGGCCATGCCGAAGTTGATCCCGGCGGAGTAGTGGCCCTGCGCGGGTTCGTCGGCGACGGCGCTGAGCAGCCGGGCAACGTGGTCGACGCGGGCGCGGATCTCCTCGTCGGTGCCGCGGGGGAAGTAGTAGGCGGTCAGGGTGCCTTCGGGGGTGGGGATGTCGGGGTTGGTGTCGAGGAAGTCGGCGAGGTCGCGCAGGCCGTTGATGTAGGCCAGGCGGTCGGGGGTGCGTGGCATGGTGGGTGTCCCTTTGGGTTCAGGCGGGTTCGGGGGTGGTGCGGAGTTGCCGTAGCAGGTCGGTGGCGAGTTGGTTGGAGACGCCCAACCGGGCGCGCAGGGTGTCGCGGGTGATGGGCTTGCCGTGCTTGGCGTGGTGTTCGTGGGCGACGCGCCGGGCGTAGTCGAGCAGCCCGCCGGAGGCCGGCGCCGCCTCGTCGTCCTGGCCACCGCCGGAGTCGTCCGGGCCGGGGACGACAGCCACGCCCGCGGGGACGAGGTTCGCGGACGGGTCCGCCGCCGGGACGGGGCGCGGGGACGACGCCGGGACGAGGGACGGGGCGGGTACGGCCACGGTTGCCGTAGCGGGAGCGGGGGCCGGGGATGGTGCGCCCGCGGGGGACGAGGCAGGGGCGGGGACGGCCATCGGAGCCGAGGCGGGGACGGGCACCGGTACCGGTTCGGGTACGGCATCCGGGGACGGGGACGGGCGGTGGAGGACGGCGCGGCGTTCGAGCATGGAGACCGCGACCAAGAACGCCGCGGCGGGGGTGGCCGCGGTGACCCAGCCCCAGACCGAGGGGTGTGCTTGGGCGAGGTTGGCAGCCAGGGACAACAAGATGCCGCCGGCCAGGACGAGGGTGGGCCAGGAGACCAGCCCGGCCCGGGTGCGGCCGGTTCTTTTGTCGCGCTGGCGTTCGCGTGCGGCCATGACGCAGGTGAGATCGACGCAGACGGCCACGGCCCAGGCCATCCAGCCGGTTTGCCCGTGCTGGGTGGCGGTGTCGCGGATGTGGGTGAAGGAGCCCGCTCCGGCGATCAGGGCGACCACGGCGACCGGTCCGGAGTCCAGCAGCCAGGCGCCCAGCCGGGCCGCTCGTCCGCGTGGTGCGCTCATGGGTCGGATACCTCCTTTCTCAGGCCGCGATCTCGGGCTGACGAGCGTTGTCCAGCTCATGGCCCAGGCCGCTGGCCTTGACCTGGTCCCAGGACGGCGTCCGATCGGCGAAGGCGTGCGCGGCTTGTTCGGCCGTGGTGGTGGAGACGTAGCCGGAGCGGGCGCGGCACCAGCGGCCATCGGCGCCGGTCACGATCGCCACTCCCGGCATGCCGGGCGGGATGGACCGGGCGGCGACCAGCGCGTCAGGTTCGAGGTCGCCCAGGGTCATCACGGCGGTTTCGGGGTCGTTGACGCGGTGGCAGATGCGTCCGCCGATCTGGGCGCGCAGCGCGGTCACGCCTTGGCCGAGGTCGGAGCCGATGCGCTGTCCGGACAGCAGCAGGTGGATGCCGAAGGCCCGTCCGAGCTGGGCGATGCGCAGCAGCGCGGTAGCGGTCTTGGTGACCTCGTCCTTTTCGGCCTTGTCGGCGGTCAGGAACAGCTCGGCC
The DNA here is from genome assembly GCF_014646695.1 of Sphaerisporangium melleum. Taxonomy (GTDB): domain Bacteria; phylum Actinomycetota; class Actinomycetes; order Streptosporangiales; family Streptosporangiaceae; genus Sphaerisporangium; species Sphaerisporangium melleum. Next base: position 21,867 of record NZ_BMNT01000064.1, on the reverse strand, counting down.
AGCTCATCGACCAGCAGCACCACGGGGATGGGGCGCAGCGCGTCCGGGAGCTGCCAGATGTCGCGGGCTCCGTGCTCGCGGCAGGCCAGCATCCGGGCGCCCATGATGCCGATCAACTCGGCGAGCAGCTTGACCGCGTCGGCGCGGTTGGTGACCAGGGCCGACAGCCGCGGCGCGTACGGGGACAGCTCGACTCCGCCTTTGAGGTCGAAGCCGACGATGGCGACCGGCTGCCGCGCCAGGGCGACGATCAGGGCGTTGATCAGGTTGGACTTGCCTGATTGGGTGGCGCCGACGTTCATCCAGTGCGGGATGAGCCGGAAGTCCAGCGACCAGGGTGCACCGGATTCCAGCACGCCCACCACGGGGCGCAGCAGGTCGGCAGCGGTCCAGCCGTCTTGCGGGTCATCGGACGGGGCGGCCGGCAGGACGTGGGCCAAAGGGTCACGGGTCGCCGCCTGCAAGGTCACGCGTCCGGGACGGGAGTCGACCACGCGGACCGCTTCGACGCGCCAGGCGTGCGCGAGGCGTTCGCACACCTTGACGTAGTCGTCGGGGACCTGGCCGTCGAGGAGATGGAAGGTGACGCGCCAGCCGTGCCGGACCGGCCGGGGCAGCTTCATCCAGGGCTTGGTGTCGACGGCGACCCGTTGGAAGCGCCGCTTGACCTGGACGACGCCGGTCGAGGCGACCAGGCCGGGAACGGTGGTGAACCACCACCGGTGCCGCTTCTTGGTGAGGCCGCAGCCGGAGGCGATGTGCCGCCAGGTCCAGCGCAGCCGGACGGCCTTGACCGGGAAGCCGATCAGATACCAGAAGGACACCGGGGCCAGGCGCCGCCACACGCGCAGGGCGACCAGGGCGCCGATCAGGATGAGCAGCGGACGCGGGATGGCGTCGAGGACGGGCATCACGCCACCTCCACCGGCATGGCGGAGTCGGCGCGGACGAAGCCGGTGGCCTTGTAGGCGATGCCCCAGCGCATCGAGCCCTGAATGGTCTGCTCCCAGACGTAGCCGACCAGGTTGACCGGGGTCACCTCGTCGCCCGCGGAGATGTCCGGCTCGGCCGAGGTGCCGATCTTCATGAGCTCCAGGCGGCCGAAGTCGTCTTCGACCGACACTGTGACCTCGTAAACGATGTTGCCGTTCTTGTCGCGCTTGATCTCCCCGGTGTCCTTGTTGACCAGCCGGGGCCGCGCGGCCTTGACGCAGGTGAAGGTGAGCTTGCCGGTGTCGACGGGGATCGGGATGGTGCGCATGACGAAGGAGGGTCCTTCCGAGAGGGGATGCCTAGACCTCATAGAACACTTGGGATTCTAAGTTGTCAATGCGTTCTATGGGCGCTTGGTTGGCGGAAAGGGCGCGGCGTGGTGAACTTGGAGGAAGCGAAGGAGGCAGATGGTCCAGAACACCGGCCGGCCGGGCTACTTGCAGATAGCCGACGAGCTACGCGGTCAGATCACATCCGGCGCGCTGCCCGCCGGCCAGGCGTTGCCGTCGATCGCCCAGCTGTGCCAGCGCTACGAGGTGTCGGCGAGCGTGGTGAAAGCGGCCATCAGCGTGCTTCGCACCGAGGGGTATGTGATCGGCCAGCAGGGCAAGGGCGTCTTCGTCCGCGACCGGCCGCCGGCCGAGGAGCCACCGGCCGAACCGCCCAGGGACGGCCACGGCGAGATCATGGATCAACTGGCCGAGATCAGGGCGGCGCTGGGTGATCTCGGCAAGCGTCTGGCCGATCTGGAGACCGCCGTGTTCCAAGAGCCGAAACGATCTGGCCAACGCGGCACGTGATCTCTTCCAACTCGGCATGGATCGCGGCCAGCTCGTCGGCGACCCGCTGGTCTTCGTTGCCGCTGTTCACGGTGGCCTCCCTTGCGTTCACGTCCTCGTGGGATGCCTCAAGTCCACCGTGACCGGCGGCTTTTCTGTATCACAGGGCTCTAGCTAAGCTTCTGCACGCCGTCTCATCAGCGGTTTACACGAGCGTTTTCACATGCACGACCGAACAGTCCGCCGCCCCCCGAGCGTGAACGTGAAGGATTGCACTTGAAGACGACCCGGCGCCAAGGCTGGACCCCCGCCAAGCTACGGGAACACCGCGAGGCCCACGGCCTGACCCTCGAAGGCGCCGGCGACCAGCTACGCCAGACCGCCGAACGACACGGCCTCGCCGTGCCCGCGGCCAACTTCCAAACGCTGTGGGGACACGAGAACGGCACCATTTACCCAGGCCCGCACTACCGCCGCGCGTACTGCCTGCTCTACCAGGCCAGTGAACCCGACCTCGGCTTTCGCCTCCCGTTACCCGGTGAATCACAGAAAGCGGACATCGTGATTTCCGAATTGCCCGCACCCTCCGACCCCGCCGCCGACAACGCCGCGGCCCAGGTCATCGAGGAAGCGTTCACCAAAGTATCGGTCGACGGCATCACCGACAGCGGCTCACCACAGGCAGCGCTCCGCGCCCGCGTGGTCGACGCATGGCGCCGCCGCCACGGCGCAGGAGACCCCAAGCCCATCCTCGTCCTCGTCGGCGGATACGCCGGATCAGGCAAAACCGAGTTCTCCCGCTTCCTGTCCGACATCACCGGATGGGCATTCCTGGACAAGGACTCACTCACCCGCTCCATGGCCGAGCGGCTGCTGATCTCACTGGGCAGCGACGCCAACGACCGGCACACCGAGCTTTACCTGAGCGAGGTCCGCCCGCTGGAGTACCGGTGCCTGATGGAATCCGCATGGGACAACCTGAACTGCGGCACCTCGGCGATCCTGTCGGCGCCGTTCATCACCGAGCTACGCGATGAGGCGTGGTTCACCCGCCTGGAGAACCGGTGCGCAGCCAAGGGCATCGACGTCGCCGCGATCTGGGTGCGCTGTGATCCCGAATCCATGCGCGAGTACATCGAGTTCCGCGGCGCCGCGCGCGATGCGTGGAAGCTGGCCAACTGGGAGCAGTACGTGGCCGGCCTGGACGTCGACAACCCGCCGGCCACCGCCCATCTCACCGTGGACAACCGACTCGGCGCCGCCATCAGTCTCGCCGACCAGACCCGCGACGCCCTCAAGCGCATCCTCACATGACCACCCAGGCCGCCGCCGGGGTCGTACTGTACGGGCCGCCCACCAGCGGCAAGAGCACCACCACCACCGCGCTTCACCGCCTGGACCCGCGGTTCCGGCTCTTACGGAAGCTGAAAGTCGGCACCGGCCGCGCCGAGGAGTACCACCTGATCAGCGCCGCCCGCCTGGACGAGCTGCGCCAGGCCGGCCGCACCATCGCCGATACCCACCGCTACGGCAACACCTATGCCATCGACCGGGCCGAGATCGAGGCCATGACCGGCGACGGCCTGGTCCCGGTCGCCCACATCGGCAACATCCCCGACCTGCGCCGCCTCGTCGGCCGCGATCCCTGGTTGCGGGTACTGCTGTGGGTCCCGCGCGAGGTCTGCGAACAGCGCTCCGCCCAGCGCGGGGACGTCGACACCGCCCAGCGGCTTGCCGCATGGGACGAGACGTCGGCCGACCTTGACGCCCACGCCGACGACGGGTTCTTTCACCTGCGCCTGCACACCGACCGCATCAGCCCCCGCCAGGCCGCGGGCGAGATCGCCGCAGCGTTCGACGCCCTCACTCGCCGTCCCCGCCCGGCGGAGCGACCCCGCCGGGAAGACGTGCGAGCACGGCCGGCGGGATGAGATCCGCTCGCCACCACGTCCCGCAGTCCTCGCATCTTGCCCCGCTGGGCACGAGGCCGGCGTAGGGCCAGACGAAGGTCCAGCACACCCGCGGGTGGGCACAGTCGACGGGCCGAAGGTGACCGTGCCCACCCGCGGTGCTCGGTTCGCCGAACGCGACGATCACAGTGGGGCACCCGTGACCGGTGACGGAGCGTCCGGCGAACGCATCCGGCGGAGCTGGTGATACCGCTCAGCGACCCGCCGCGCCGCCGTCTCCGGAGCGTCGGCGGAGGTGTAGCGATAGGTGAACCGCCCCGTCACGGGCGACACCCCGCCGGCCCACCACAGGTAGCAGGGGCCGCACCACACCACCAGGTCATGCCACACCGACACCAGCGCCAGCCCGGCACCCTCGTTCACATCTGCCGCGATGCCGTGCGGCTCCAGCGCGGCGCGCAACCGGTAGGCCGCCCGGATGGCGGGATGCGGCGCGGGCGCCAGTCCGCGGATCATGGCTTGCGTCCTACTCCGCCGTACGCGGGGACCCGTAACCGGTCGGTGGGCATCGGCCGGTCCGGGCGCCACAGCGGCAGGTACACCACCCCCGGCTCCACCCACTCCAGCCCATTGAGGAATCCGGCGATCTCCACCAGGGACCGCAGCACCACCGGAGAACTCGCCCGGTCGTACGCACCCGTGGCGGGGGTCAGGTCCCGGTGCCGTTCGGCATGCGACACCACCAGGTACGACCCCGGTGCCATCGCGTGGACCAGCGTGGCCACGATGCCGTACGGGTCGTCATGGTCGGGGATGAAGTGCAGGATGCCGCACAGCAGCACCGCCACCGGCTCCCGGAAATCGATCACCCCTCGCACATGCGGGTCATCGAGGATGCGCCACGGCTGCCGCAGGTCACCGGCCAGCGCCAACGTGTTCGGGTTGTTGGCGAGCAGCGCCTGGGCGTGGATCAACACCAACGGATCGTTGTCGACGTACACCACCCGCACCCGCGGATCCACCCGCTGCGCCACCTGATGCACGTTGTCCTGAGTCGGCAACCCGGTCCCGATGTCGAGGAACTGCCGGATCCCGCACTCACGCGCCAGGTAGCGCACCGCCCGCCGCAGGAAGTCCCGATTCGCCTGCGCCACCACCGGCACCAACGGCGCCCTACGGAGCACCTCGTCGGCGCACTCACGATCAACCTCGAAGTTGTCCTTGCCACCCAGGTAGTAGTCGTACATCCGCGCCACGCTGGGCGTACTCAAATCCAACTGACGCAGAACAGCAGCCTGTACCCCAGCGACGGGGTCCCGCTCCGGTGCATCCATGCGCGCATCATAAGCAGACTTGCCTACTCCTGCCTACCCCTGCTGATCGGTACGCCTCGTAACGTCTCGTGACCTGGGCCTACCGTTCGATTCCTATCGTCAGACTGTGATCGACTTCCGGCCTGATCAGCCCAAGTCAGAGCAGGTACTCGCCGAGATGCGCCGCCGCATCAAAGCCGGCGTCTACAAGCCGGGCTACCCCGTCCCCGGCGAGCCCCGCATGGCCGAAGAATTCGGCATCGCCCGCCGCACCGCCCGCAAGGTCATCAACGCCCTGTTGGCCGAAGGACTCATCTACACGGTCAAGAACATCGGCACCTTCGCCGCGGACCCCGCCACCGGCCGGCCACCCGAGCGGATCACCCCGCAAGACGCCCCCGACGAAGACGACGAGCCGACCCCACAGCCCCAGCGAACCACCCGGCACCCTGACCAGCCAAAACGCGGCCAAGACCAGGACACCGACGCCCCTCGATGAGGACTTTCTCCACGTCTTTAAAGGCGGCCCGCTACGCGGCCCGCCGGGCGCGCCGGTCGGTCTGCGTGCCCGGCTGCGGCTCTCCGGCCGGTCCGGGCACGCACCGCCCCACGCGCCCGCGAGGCCAGCAGAACAGACCACTTAACGCCGTGACGATCGCCCACTTCGGTACGCGCCATATGTGGTCAGGGCGATCGGCTGCCGCACGGCCTCCGGTGCTCGGGCCTGGCGGCCCTGCGCGCCGAAGCCCGCTTGCCATCGGATCACTGATGTGACGGCCCCGGTGACACCCACAGCAGCTGTACCACTGCAACCAAAGTGCCGAGTCAACATCCACAGGATTGCTCGGACTGTCACGGATCACCTTTAGGCTGTCGGCCATGAGTGCTGAGCCCCTTGACGATCTCCCGCTGCCTGCCCAGGGTGAGGTGTTCCAGGGTGACGCCTACGATCTCATGGCGAAGCTTGAGCCAGAGTCCATTGACCTGATCATTACGTCACCGCCCTACTGGGGGCTGCGAACGTACGGCATGGATCACAATGAAGACATCTTGGCTGAGTGGAAGGCCGAGGGACACTCTCAGGAGGAGCTACCGGGCTACGAGTGGTACCGAGCCCATCGTGGGGTCCTTGGACTTGAACCTCTCCCCGAATGGTTCATCGGCCATCTTGTTGAGATCTTCCAGCGAGGAGCACCCGCGCTGAAGCCGCATGGAAGCATGTGGATCAACCTAGGCGACACCTACTTTGCCCGATGGTCTAGTCTGCGGCATGACGGCCGCCAGGGACTTGGCGACAACCCGCGAAGCCGTCGCCGTACTCCAATGGGCCGTTACCGCCAGGAGAAGCAGTTGCTTCTGATCCCAGCGCGCTTCGCCATCGCGATGCAGGAGCGACGTTGGATCTTGCGAAACGACCTCATATGGAGCAAGCCAAACATCGCACCTAGGCCGGAGAAGGATCGTCTTCGCCTCTCACATGAGCACTTCTTTCACTTCGTGAAGCGACCGAAGGAAGGTCGAGCCAGCTACTACTACGACCTGAGCGAAGCCGAAGACGGCACGCGCGACGTGGTGACAGTCAACGTTGCCCCAGGGTCGGACGGACACTCGGCAACCTTCCCCTACGCGCTCATAGAACCCCGGATCTTGAGCTCATGCCCTCCTGGTGGCACTGTCCTTGACCCGTTCTGCGGCACCGGCAGAGCGCTAGAAGTAGCCCTTCGCAACGGACGGAACGCACTCGGGTTCGAGCTCTCAGCGAGCTTCATCGAAGTTGCTCGCGGCTCCGTCTCCAAGCAGACAGCGCTTTTCCATGGCCTAGGAGATCCATACACGGCAGACTAGGCTCTCGTGACGCGATCTTTGGACAACAGCACCCCACGCACCACACGCAAGGCCGGCAACCACATCGCCGAATGGTTCGGGCATCGCGTCTTCCCGGTCGTTGCAGCGACCGAAGCCAGCCTCAACGACCAGCAGAGCAAGCGTTGCCCGTTTCTGAGTGATCTCACCGGGGAGCTTAGAGACTGCGTGAAGCCTCTCCGCTCACACGGCGTCTGCACCATCAGCAGCGTGAGCAACGGACCGCGCCAGGACTGGCTAGTCTGCCCCATCCGGGCTCTGGACTCGAACCTTCTGGAGGACGCAGCTCGCCGCCTCTTCGGACACGACGCAAGCACCCCGATCAATATCGTGGCGGCCCCAGTGCTCCGCGACATCGTCCGCGCGCAGGAGTTCCGGCAAGCGGTCATAAGCGGCGTGCCTAGCTTGGTGTACTTCCACGCCAAGTTGGGTGGGGAAATAAGCATCAGCCCCACGGAGCGTTCTCCGCAATTCTCGTTCGATGCAACAGTGGTTGAGGTCCGACCAGCCCCCAACGGATCGATTGCTGTAGGCCGCTACGGAATCTTCGAAATTCAGACCATGGATTTCCATGGATCATATTCTCATGCCGTGCAGAACCTCAACTCAGCCCTACACCTACACAGTAGTGATTTTGGTCCGACTGTTTACCAGCACCCCGAGTGGCTCTCCGAAAAAGTAGAGGGACCGAACATCTCGAATGTATTCAAGAGAACTTTCTATCAAATGATGTTTAAGTTCCACGTGGGTAGTCACGGACAGTCTGCGGGATGCGTATTTGCTATCCCTTCTGCAGTATGGGACAGCTGGCAACGCCATCTAGGGAAGCCCGATTTGGTGGGCCACGGTGACGGTACATTCCGACTCGCGATGCCGGATCAGGTCCACAATGAAACCCCGTCTGCCTGGATTTACGTATTTGACCTAGACGTCTCGACAGATGTAACTCCTAATGAGATCAACCTTGTTAAGATAATCGGCACAGATGCAGAGGCTCTTGCTCACTTCGCCCTGGAGGTCGCGCCACAAGCAGCCCTAGAACAAGGCGGGAGTGTCGATCTGCTTCTTGATAGCATTAGGGGCAGGCTGTCTCAATACCTGCCGGAACTCAAAACCGCCCCAGGTCAGACAATGCTTTAGCCCGCGCATACGATATTCATGATGAGGTCTGTCCACCCTTCACCGACCGGCGGCGATGGGATCAGACAAGTCCGCCTTTGGGTTTCGGCCAATAAGGCAACTGTGCTCTCGGATCCATTTGTCGACTTCCTCGAACTTCAAGATAAAGTCGTCCGGCAGTCGATAAACAACGTCATTGCAGAATTCCGAGTAAATCAACATATTGGGCACCCAGCCCAGGCGATCCGCCAGTACGCTTCTCGCGAGGTCATGTGGCCCTTCCCCGGTGTAGCCCCAGGAGAAACCCGTAGGTGAGTGCGCCAGATGGTGATACAGGGGACGCTGACCTTCAATATCCGATATGAGCACCTCACCAGGTCCAACATCTTTTCGTCCCAAGTATGCTCCGACTGCACGGGGAGCGCTTGCTGGCGGTGGGGTCGGCCGTGGCTCCGGCTTGCGACTGTCCTCGATCAACCACCTTTTCCCGCGCGGTGGTAGCGGCACTGACCAACCGCAAGCACGACGGCGCACCCACCGCAGTGACGGACTTGCATATTCAAAATTTTCGAGTCGATGTAATATCTCATGCTCGCTCTGTATCGTCGCAATGACCTCGACCGGCTCACCATTACCTGCACCTGCAGCTACGAGCTCGCCACTACCCGCGTGCCAGGTAACCCGAACGCCTCGCGATGGACCCTCCGACCAACAGACACCAAAGTCGATCTGCCGGCGGTTCGAACGGCGCTGGTCCTCCTGCACAAATTTGTCATACGTGGGATAGCGTTTGTTGATCCGACTGCCACGTGAGAGACCCTTCTTCGTGAACTCTATCACTATCCATCTAGCCATCCTCAAGGGATAGAGTACTCGATACGCAATCATAAATACCGATCGCCATAACTCGCCGAAGATGAGGCGATTGATAGCTGTGACAACGATTGACAGTACACCTAGAAGTACAACCGCCCAGAATATTCCGATTGGATCCTTTAGCACATCCCAAATGAGCGGGACGGGGGTCGCGGCAAGAGAGGCTAGAAGCCACCTGCTCAAATCATGCCATACACGTCTTGCACGGGTTTCTTCGTTCACGATGCATGTTCCAACCAGCGGATTAAATTGGACAGCCTCGCGCCGCCTATCGGCTTTGTTCCAGTAACGCGATAAGCTGTTGAGCCTTTTCGTACAACTCATCGAAGGTCACGACCTCGATGTCGCGTAGATTGCGCCGATACAGCTCGAAAGCGCGACGCTTGCTTGTAACAGTGAGCTCCCGTCGAACGCTGCCAATTATCAGCAGAGCCTTAGGATTGAATGTTTTGAAGGCGGGTGGATCATCCTCTCTCAAGAGGGCGTCATAATTATCCACAAGGGAACATCTGTTCACGAGCAACTGCTGAACGGCGCCACTTAGCTCACTGGATGGACACCAGGTGTTGTTTCTATACTTACCCACCATTAGCATGTCGGTTTGAGGCGTCTTTATCTCTACCAGAGCCGCATCTTCGGTAAGAGGATTAGCATAGAGGAAATCCGTGACGTTCCCATCGCGATTGTCGATGCCCTTCCCGCCGACGTAAGCTTGTCCGCGTATTACGATTACAGGATGCGCGAACACCTGCGAGAGTACCCAGCTGTTTGCAGTCAGAAGCTTCTGCCAATAACCCTCCTCTTCTCGCTCTTCGTTCGACTCGTACTCCTTGATGAAAGCGCTCAGGCGCGCGGCGCCAACAGCTGCGTCGAAGTTCAGTAGCTGAGCCGCATCAAGTTCCCCGAGCACGCTTGCCAACTGGGCGGACTGTCTCCGAGCAATCCAGTCCAGGAACCTCCGAAGGATCGTTCCACCGTGTGCGTTAACTCCAAATATGTCGTCCAGATTTCCATCTCTGAGCAACTGGCGAACAGACTCGTTTCTAGGCGCCCTAATGAATTCGACTTGACCGTGTTGAATACCGTGCTGCTGGGCCACGTCGTAGAGCTGCTCAAGAAACTCGAAAAGGCGTAGAACCTCTTCGCTTTTGAGGTCCAGACGTACCCCCTCTCCATCTTTGAGGGTCCCAAGATTGATAGCGTCGAAATCCTGCCATATATTTGCACTACGCTTCTTCTGGTAAACGAATCGGCCTTTGACAATAGGGGCTGAAGAACCCTCTGTGTCTACGAGCGTGGCTTTAAATACCAGTCGGGCGCGCTCACCCTCACGCAGCACTATGGGATTAACATCAGCTGTGATTCTAGACGTTGATCTCGTGGTGATTATCTCTTCGCTCATGCCGCGCCTCCCTGGTGAATCATCATGCGGGCTCCGCGCCCGCCAATAGATCAGGGGTAAGTGCCAGGTTGTTACACCATATCGGACTGCACATACTCAAGCCAGGACCGCAAATCAGGTGAATCAAGGCAAAGTGGGATAAGTTGTACGCAGCGGAACGTCGGACACCAGAACGTCTTTCATGATCGCCGTTGTGGTCGTAGGATCTCCCTGTGCAACGACTTGCGCTCTTTGACCTTGACAACACCCTTGTGGATCTTGACGAGGCGTTCCGGACGTGGGTCGGAGAGTTCACCGAAGAGCACGGCTTAGGGTCGGAAGCAGTTGACTTCATGGTCACTCTCGACCGGGGCGGTATTCCGCACCGCGAGCTTTTCTTCGCCAAGGTTCGCGAGCGCTTCACTCTGCCGGACGGCGTTGAGGAGCTCTGGGACCGCTACCGGAGGCGCATGCCGGGCCTCGTGCGTTGTCGACCTCAAGTTCTGGATGGCCTAGTTCAGCTACGAGCCTCCGGTTGGCGCGTGGCAGTCGTGACCAACGGGACAGCGGACAATCAGCGTGGGAAGATTCAGCGAACCAGGTTAGTCGAGGCCATTGATGCTTACGTATTGTCAGGAGTTGAAGGCATACGAAAGCCCGACGTCGCCCTGTTCGAGATCGCGGCCAAGCGCTGCGGCATGACTCTCACCGGGGGCGGTTGGATGATTGGCGACAGCCTCATCGCCGACATCGCCGGCGGACGCGCCGCGGGTCTCCGAACGATCTGGATCGACCGGGGGACCTGCCCTGGTGTTGACCACCTGGCCGACCATGTGGTTACAGACGTACTCCAAGCCATTGAGATCTTGCAGGTGATGGAGGGTTGACGACGGCACAGTCTGGCAGCACTGACAGCAACATCGGCCGCCAGAGCATGCCGAGCAGTCGTAGGCGAGACGCCCAATATTCGGGCAATGATCAAGAGCCGGAACCACAGCGACTGGGGTGTTTCGGCAGGTCAAAGGGAGACGTGGCAGTGAGGGA
>NZ_BMNT01000064.1:0-10543 GCF_014646695.1 Sphaerisporangium melleum | reverse complement strand
CACCGCTCTCCTAAAGCGGGTGCCGCAGGTTCGAATCCTGCCGGGGGCACCTGGTTGACCTTGTGATTCGCAGCCTGACCTGCGCCTATTGCCAAGAGTAGGTGACAGGGCAGAGACCGGGGAGAGCAGCGGCATGCAATTGCGGCAGTCGCATCTCGACACCCGTGCAATATACGTCCAATGATCTTGGTTTCGCCTGGTTGTCGCCGAGTTTGACGGAGGCCGTGGTGGGCCGCGATGAAGGCGGTCGCGGTGAAGCTGGGGATCGATGCGGCTGAGACGGTGCGCACCTGGGTGCGCCGGACCGAGATCGATGCCGGGCGGCGTCCCGGTACGACCACGATGGATGCGGAGGAGATCTAGCGGCTGCGCGCGGGGAACGCGGAGTGGCTTCGGGCGAACGAGATCTTGAAGGCGGCGTCTCGATGCGGCTGCGCATTGGCCACTACCTCAGCGGTACCGGCGAGCCGTACACCGGCTGAACGCCAACCGCCCCTCGATGGATCGCACGGCCGACAGGATGCACGGGGTCGCCTTGGCGATGGTGGCGGCCACCAGGTCGTCAGGGCCGTAGCGCTGCCGGATCTCGGCCGGCTCTTGACCACGACCCACACGATCACGGACATCCTGCGCTGGTCAGACTGGCGGTGCCGCCATCAGCCAACCGCCCGGCGCTGCCACTACCAGCGCAGATCCCAAGCAGGATCGCGATGTGTCACTGGAGTACTCGCTGATCGTTCGCTCAACAGATGCTCAACAGGTTCTCAACATCGGCCTGGCTACCTTCACGGTGTCCAGTACGACGAGCACCAAGGAGAAGCCGATGCGAACGCTCAACACGATGGTCCTCGGTGCGGCGATCGCCGCCACGGCTCTGACCGCGGGCGCCCCCGCACAGGCGTCCGTCGAGACCAGCGCCCAGACCTCCCTCACCACCGTCACCACGGCCGCTGCGGCCGACTCGACGGCGATGTCCTGCCGTCAGGTGCGTGTGTACCGTCCGGAGATGCGCAAGGGACACGTGGCCGCGACCGGCCAGGCGATCGGCTGCTCCCGCAACCAGCGCATCAAGATCATGCTTCAGCGCAAGCGCTGGTGGGGCTGGCAGAACATCTCCAGCGCCTCCTGGTACGGGGCCGGCAAGAGGACGTTGTACAAGGGCTGCAAGCGGGGGACCACCTTCACCTACCGCCTGCAGGGCCAGGTCAGCTACTACGCAGGAAGCAAGTACGTCGTCCACAACGGCTGGAGCCCCAAGATGCGCGCGAAGTGCCCGTGACGCGCACCGTCCGCCCCCCTGTGGGGTGACCATCTAGTACTCCGGTGGGACTTGGCGATCTTGATGCGCTGGGGTCGCTTGGGAGACGGCCACCGCGTGATCTTTCGGAGTTTGTGAAGACAACCAAAGATCGTGCGGTGGCCGCGAGCCACAGCGTGGATCCTGACGGCTGGATGGTCATTTTCAACGAGCCTGCCGTCTACCGCTGCTACGCGCCTGCCCAGCAGCCCTGCAGCCCTTGATGGCCCTGGTCAAGGTCGCCGGTGTCCGCTGGGCGGTCGAGAAGTGCCTTCAATAGGCTGGTTCGCTGGAATGCCGAATTTCCGCACAGGCCGGTCGAACGGCCGACGCTCCTGAGGCGGCCCGTGTACGCGTGGATCCATGACGAGTCCTTTGAACGGGCTCTTCTCGGCTTTGCCGGTACGAAATCCCACTGCCGCGGTTCACCCGCGCTCGACGGATCGGCCGGCGAGCCGGGGGGAATTCCCGAGAGGGGCAGAAGTGGTCAGTCGTTCGAGAAACGGGGGAAGCGGTCAGGGGATCAGCGCGCGCAGTAGTGCCGTCGCCAGGGCGGCTCCGACCACCACGGCGAGAAAGGGCGCACGCAGGATGACCAGCAGCAATGCCACGGAAAGCCCCACCGCGCGGTCGTCCAGCACGACCTGCTGCCCGCTGGAGAACGCCTGGATGGCCATGAGACCGGCCAGCAGTGCGACCGGTAGCAGCGCGGCCACCTTCTGAATCCGTGGATCCCGCAGCACCCGTTCCGGCACCGAGAGACCACCGAGCTTGAGCAGATAACAACACAGTGCACCCGCCCCGATCGCGGCCCAGAGCATCACTGGTCCATCACTTCCATCCCTCCCTGCTCCGTCTGCTCCGGCGGGGCGCTCGCGGCTTCGCCACGGCTGAGCACGAGTCCGGCGACCGTCGCGGCACACGCGACGGCGAGAATCGGCAGACCAGGTGGCAGTGGCCCGACCAGGAGCAACGCCACGGCCACGCCGAGCGCGGCGATCAGCCACGGTTCCCGGCTGGTCATCCGGGGCGCGAGCAACGCCAGAAAGGCCGCGGGCGCCACCACGTCCAGCCCGAGCACCGACGGGTCGGATAACGCCCTGGCCCCGAGCGCACCCAGCAGGGTGGCCAGATTCCAGAACGCGAAGACCGACAGCCCCGCGGCCCAGAACCCCAGCCAGGCCTCCGGCGCCCGCCTGCCGATCGTCATCGCGGCGCTCTCATCGATCACGAACTGTGCGGCGAACAGCCGCCGCCGGCCTCTCGGCCGGAGTAACGGGGCCAGATGCAGACCATAGAGCCCATTGCGCGCGCCGAGCAGCGCGGCGGCCGCCGCCCCGGAGAACGGATTTCCGCCGGCGGCGATGACGCCCACCATCGCGAACTGCGACGCGCCCGTGAACATCAGGCTCGACAGCGCGCACGTCTGCAGGAGGTCGAGACCGGCCGTCGCCGCCAGCGCCCCGAACGACAGCCCGTAGGTGCTGGTCGCGAGCCCGATGCCCACCGCGTCCCGGATGACCGGCAGCCGCTCCCCTCCCTGCTCTTGCGCAGGTTCCACGACGCATCCACCGCCTCAAACTGTGTGATTCCACCCCAAGTAAATCGATCCCTGGGCTAGTTCCACTACCGAATGCCATTAGCTTAGAATTTTCTGCCGTGGACGATGTTGATCGCGCAATTCTGCACCAGCTGCAGCTGGACGCCAGGCTGTCGAACGTCGAACTGGCCGAGCGGGTGCGGCTCAGCCCTTCGCCCTGCCTGCGCCGCGTGCGCAACCTCGAGTCCGCCGGTGTCATCCTCGGCTACCACGCCGAGGTGGACCCGGCAGCGGTCGGTCTCGGCTTCCAGGTGCTGGTGCACGCCAACATGGGCGTCAAGAACCAGGCCATCATCGAGGCGTTCGAGGCGCGGGTACGAGAGATCGACCAGATCCTCGAGTGCCGTCGCATGTTCGGCGATCCGGACTATCTGCTCTGGGTGGTCGCCGAGGACGCCGAAGACTACGAGCGCCTCTACATGAGCGACCTGGCGAGCCTCCCCGGCGTCGCCCGGATGAACTCGCAGATCACCATGAAGACCATCAAGAAGACCACCGGGTTCCCGCTTGCCGACTCCTGACGCCGGCCTTCCCCGTGCCGGCGGCTCGGTGCGTCCGGCGACGGTGATCACACCCGGTCGCTGAAAGTTTCAGCGGTACGCGTGCCGCGCCGCTGCCGATGGACGCGGTTTCCCTCCTCGCTCGGCCCTGGAGAGGCGCCGGCTCATCGGGGATCTGGTGTGTCGCGGGTGCCGCGTGCAGGATTGTGCCGGGCCGTCGGTGACCGGGCAGGGCCGGGCGCCTCGGCCCCTGACCTGGTAGATCGGGTCCGCGAGTTGCCAGGTCGTACCGTGCCCGTGCGCGGTGAGGTGCCACCGCGACCCGCGGGAGGTCCGCCGTGTCACGCGAGAGCCCCCGGCGGTGTGGTGCCGGGGTGGGCCAGGGTGCGGTTCCGCCGCTCGATCGACTCTTGCGAGACACCTCTGTTAATGCGACATTACCCCCATACATCAGTCGGCATACGTTATACGTTACGAACGTCACGAATGGTAACGCCATGTCTGCCACGGATTCTTGGGGCGTGATGAGGAGACCTCTCGCACCCCGGCGGCGGTGACCCTCGTCATCGCGGCGCCGGGGCGGACCACCAGCGTCCCTCAGCATCGGCGAGCTCGTCCTTCGCATGCGGAGAGCACATGAGCCGCCTGTGGCGAATGCTCGATGCGCGAGACCGGCCGGCACCGCCCACACCCCCCGGCGACAACAGCGCGCGGGCGGCACGTCAGCTCGGAACCAGCGAAAGGAATAGAGCGTGAAGTCAGCCCTGTCCACCACTGAGAAAGCGTTGGCAGCGCTTGCGGTGCTCGTCGCCGCGGTGTTGCTGCCGGCCTTCACCGGTGCTTCCCCGGCCTCGGCGGCGACCCAGGCGACCTACTACGTCGCCCCCGACGGCAACGACGCCAATCCTGGAACGCTCGCGTCACCGTTCAAAACGCTGCAGCGCGCGAGGGACGTCGTTCGCACGGTGAACTCCAGCATGACCGGCGACATCTACGTGTACCTCCGCGGTGGCGACTATCCGGTCGGCAGCACGATCGACTTCACGGCCGCCGACTCCGGCACCAATGGTTACCGGGTCTTCTACGCCGCCTACCAGAACGAGACGCCGGTCCTCAATGGCGGCGTTCAGGTGACCGGCTGGACGCAGCACAGCGGCAACATCTGGAAAGCCCCGCTGAATCGCGGCAACAAGCTCCGCGCCCTTTATGTCAACGACAAGCGGGCGTACATGGCCTCGAAGACGGTCAACTCCGGGGGATGCTCCGGAACCTACAACATCACGGCCGGGCAGGCGGCCTGGGCGTGGGAGTCGGGTTCGCAGTGCGCGGGGGCGAAGTACAACCTGAACGACTTCCCCGCCATCCCGAACAACCAGGACGACATCGAGATCGAGACGTCGACGACCTGGACCACGGCCATCGTGAGCGTCCGGCAGGTCACCTCTGACGGGTCGAACCGTATCGCTCAGTTCCAGCAGCCGGGTGCGGCGATCGCGCAGGGCGCCTTCAACGGGAACGCGCAGATCAACGGCAGCCACAAGCTGATGAACGCCTACGAGTTCCTGGACGCGCCGGGCGAGTTCTTCTTCGACAAGACGAGCAAGACGCTGTACTACTACAAGTCGAGCTCCGAGAACATGTCGACCGCGACGGTCTTCGCGCCGAACAACGTGTCCACCCTGATCAAGGTCGCCGGCACCTCCACGAGCAGTCGCGTCCGGAACATCACCTTCTCCGGCCTCACGGTGCAGCACTCCGACTGGAACCTGTTCAACGTGGCCGGCTCGGCGTTCAAGCAGGCCCAGCAGGGCAACCTCGGCGCGCAGGCGTACGCCAAGCAGAACTTCCACGCCTACTACTACCGCAACGTCGACATGGCACCCGGCGCCGTCCAGATCGAGAACGCCGACGGGCTCGTCCTGCAGGGCAACCGGGTCCAGCACACCGGGGTCGACGGAATCACCATGGCCAACGACGTGGTGAACACCCAGCTGATCGGGAACTTCACCAACGACATCGCCGGATCCGCGATCGTCGTGGGCCACCCGCAGCACGTCTACATCGGGGACTACACCTCGTCGAACCGCGAGAAGTATCCCGTCGCGGTGGAAGGCGCCCCCAAGAACATCGACATCAAGAACAACTACATCTACGACAGTGCCGTGTTGTTCAACGGGCACAGCCCCATCACGGCGTACTTCGCCGACACCCTGTCCATCCAGCACAACCGCATCGAGAAGTCCCCGTGGTCGGGCATCACGATGGGCTGGGGATGGTGGAACTTCGACGGGTCGTCCGGCTCGATCGCGCCCAACCGGCCGACCACCACGGCGAAGAACAACACCATCAGCTACAACCACATCATCGACACGGTGCAGCGCCTGAGTGACACGGCCCCGATCTACACGCTGGGCAGCCAGCCGGGAACCACGATCACCAACAACTACCTGCAGGGCGTGCCGTCCGGTCACAAGTACGGCCTGCACCCGGACGAGGGCTCGGCGTACATGACGTTCCGGGACAACGTCCTGAGCGTGGACAAGAACGTCACGTGGCTCATCAACTCCGACGACTTCGGCCGTAAGCACGACCTGAGCATCACGCAGACGTACGGCCCGATCAACAAGGTCTCCAACAAGAACCTGCCGAACAGCACGGTCCAGGACATCCTCGTGTCCTCCGACTACGTGTGGCCGGCGCAGGCCTATGGCATCGCCGTGAACTCCGGCCTTGAGGACGCGTACCGGAACATCATCCCGCAGAGCAATCTTTCGTTGCCGGACTACGTCCTGCCCGCTAGCACGTTCGTCGGTGCCGGTGTGACCTCGATTCCGATCCGGAGCACCGGCGACGCCGGCAAGTCGGTCTGGCTGGCTCCGCTGGGCACGACGACCTTCACCGCCGGCAGCACGATGACCAGGGCGAGCGGCACCGCGACCTCCATCGCCGTTCCGACGTCGGCCGGCGAGTACCGGCTCTACGTCGTGGACGCCCAGGGGAACCGCTCGGCCGAGTCGAAGTCGCTCGTCCGGCAAGGCAACGGCGGTGGCAACCAGCAGAACGGCACGATCGTCGGCGCCCAGTCGGGCCGATGCGTCGACATCACCGGCGGCACGGCGACCAACGGCGCCCAGGCGCAGCTGTGGGACTGCAACGGCGCCACCAGCCAGCGGTTCACCTACACCTCCGGCAAGCAGCTGCAGGTGTTCGGCAACAAGTGCCTGGACGCCAACAACCAGGGCACGTCCAACGGCACCCAGGTGATCATCTGGGACTGCAACGGACAGACCAACCAGCAGTGGAACGTCAACTCCAGCGGCACCATCACCGGTGTGCAGTCCGGGTTGTGCCTGGACGCCAACGCCGCCGGCACCGCCAACGGTACGAAGCTCATCCTGTGGTCCTGCAACGGCGGCACGAACCAGCAGTGGAGCGTGCGCAGCTGACATAGGGTCCCACCGGGCCGCGGGCGGTCACACGCACCGCCCGCGGCCCCACCCTGCCCACGGCCTTCCGTCCCGTCGCGGTCCCCGCGCGGGACGGATGCGGTCTCCGGGCCTGATCTCATCCGCGGCGATACCGTGACGGCCGCGGCGATCAGGAGGCCTTGCCGGGGGCGATGTAGAGGTTCATGCCGGTGAAGTCGAGGGTGAGGTTGCAGGGCTTGTAGAAGCTGTGCACGAAGTTGGCCAGCACGTCGAACCCTTCGTGGTCGAGCACATTGTCGACGTAGCAGTAGGCGTCGTGGGCGGCGGCGGCGCCGAGGCGTACCTCCTTCGGGTAGCAGGGGTAGGCGGTGAGGAAATCGCCCCCGGCCGACGTCTCGATCGGGCGGTCGTGGTCGGTGCGGATCCGCAACCGCTCGGCCGCAGCCGGTTGGCCTTCTCGTCGCCGGTGCCAGCTCGATGGCCCTCTTGAGGTACTTCTCGGCGTCGGGGAACCGGTTGGACAGCAGCCCCACATAGCCGCGCTGGCGGGCCGCGTGCACGTTCTTTGGGTCTGTGCTCAGGATCTCCTCGTACGCGCGGCCGGCCTGCTGGAAATGCCCGGCCTGGAACAGCGCGTCCGCGTCACCGCCGCCGGCCCGCGCCGTGGCCGCCCTGCCCAACAGCGGCACGGTCACGGCGGCACCGGCCACCACGGCGGCGCCCCGCAACAGCGAACGCCGGTCCCATGCTCCGCCATCAACCACGTCTACTCCTCCTGATCGCCTTCGCCGCGGCCGTGGGCGGTCCGGGGCGGAGCGGGCACCGGGCCCTCCCGTACGGCCGGGACATCGCCGATGAACCCGCACGCTCCGTGACCCGCCCGCCGGTCAACCCGACGCACTATCGACCGGCCGTGTGCCCGCCTGGTCTTCGCGGTGTCATGGTCGTGTCACGGCCCGGCGACGGTGGCGTGCGGCGAGGGTGTGCCGATCACGGCGGAGCGGGCCGGCGGATCCGCAGGTGAAGGGAATGCCGGGTGCAGGCGCCCGGCATTCCCCTCATCGATCAGTCGAGGCAGAACTCGTTGCCCTCGGGGTCGGCCATGATGATGTGCCCGGCCTCCAGCGGAGGAGCCGGCTCGAATCGCCGGAGCCGGGCGGCGCCGCGGGAGACCAGCCGCTCGGCCGCCGCCTCCAGGGCGGCCATCCGCGCGTCGCCCTGCGATCCGGGGGCCGCCCGCACGTCGATGTGCACGCGGTTCTTGACCTGCTTGGGCTCGGGCATCCGCTGGAAGAACAGCCGCGGCCCGCGGCCGGCCGGATCGACCACCGCCGAGGCGTCGTTGCGGTTCTCCGGCGGTATCCCCATCGCCTCCAGCGCCTGCTCCCAGGACTCGAACCCCGGCGGCGGGGCCTGCAGCCGGTAGCCGAGGGTCTCGGCCCAGAACTCCGCCAGAGCGGCGGGGTCGGCGCAGTCGAAAGTGATCTGAACCTCGTGCGCCATCTCAGCTCGCCCGCCTTTCGGTGTTCCGGTAGAGGTCGCGGAGCAGGCACACCTCGGCCAGGTGATGGATCAGCTCGCGGTTGATGTGCAGCACCAACTCCGCCATCGGACGTTCGGCGAACGGCCCTTCCGCCGGGCCGCACAGGCGGGCGAGACCGGCCTCGCCGAGGGACTCGACACCGGCCAGCCAGGTGGCGTACTCGGCGTCGAGCTGGGCCAGCGCCCCCGCGGCGGTCGCGGCGTACTCGAACGACTCGTAGCCGACGGGCGCGCCGCCGAAGTGCGCGGCGTTGCGCGCCGCGAGGACGCCGACGATCACGTGCCCGAGTCGCCAGGCGATCGTCGTGACCGGCGGCGGTTCGGGGACCGGCATCGCGAAGTCGATGGTCACCGTCCCGGTCCCGGCCTGGATCGGGGCGGTGCCCGTACCGCGCGGGCGGACGTTCCAGCAGCCGGGCACCGGCTCCCAGAAGTACTCGTCGTCGGTGAGCCCGTCGAGCCGGTCGCGCAACTGTTCGGTCCAGTGCCAGGCGATCTGGTCCCGGAGCTGAGAGTTCCATGTGAGGTGGGTCATGGCACCACCCTCGCGCAGATAGCGGACAGCTGCCTTCCGCTATCCGTGTCACGATGGGCGAATGAACGTGGTGGGGACGACCGAGCGGGTGCTGCGGTTGCTGGCACTGCTGCAGCACCGGCCGTCCTGGACCGCCGCCGAACTCGCCGCCGAGCTGGGGGTCACCGACCGTTCGGTGCGCCGCGACGTGGAGCGGCTGCGCGCGCTCGGCTATCCCGTGCTGGCGGGCGCGGGCGTCGGCGGCGGTTACCGGCTCGGCGCGGGCACCCGCCTGCCGCCGCTGCTGTTCGACGACGAGGAGGCGATAGCGACGGCGGTGTCCCTGCGGCTGGCGTCGGGGGGAACGGTCGCCGGGGCGGGCGAGGCGGCGCTGCGAGCGCTCACGAAGCTCGACCAGGTGATGCCGCCCCGGCTGCGCGCGGAGGTGCGGGCGGTGTTCGGCGCCACCGAGACGCTGGCCGGCCCGGCCGCGGAGATCGACGCGGAGCTGCTGGTGACGCTGGCCCGGGCCTGTCGTGACACCGTGCGCGTACGGTTCCGGTACGCCGGCCGGCACGGCGGGGAGCACGAGCGCACCGCCGAGCCGGTGCGGATGGTCGCCACCGGCCGCCGCTGGTACCTGATGGCCTGGGACCTCGACCGTGCGGACTGGCGCACCTTCCGGCTCGACCGGATGCGCGAGGTGGCGGCGACGACCTTCCGTTTCCGGGCGCGGGAGCATCCGGACCCGGTGGCCTACGTGCACCGGTCGGTGACGCAGGCGCCGTACCGCCATGTCGCCCGGGTCCGGCTGCGCGCCCGGCCCGAGCGGGTCCGGGAACTGGTGCCGTCCTCGGTGGGCCGGGTCGAGGACGACCGTGACGGCTGGTGCGTGCTCATCGTCGGCGGGGACGACCTGGACCGGATCGCCGTGCACGTCGCCTGGCTCGGCTTCGAGGCGCAGGTGCTGGAGCCCGCGGAGCTGCGGGACGCGGTCGCCCGGCTCGCCCGCCGCCTCACGGCGATGGCGGAACCCGGCTGACGAGCCCTGACATGACCGGACATCGAAGACCCCCGGACCGCCTGGTCCGGGGGTCTCCTGGTGGTGACCGGTGGTCAGCGCGTCCGGTGGTGGCGACGGCCGGCCCGATCATGTTCGGGTGTGCTCACGTGCCCCGGCGTACGCCTTCGGCGGTGGGGCGTCAGGCACATCCGAATGCCGTCAGCGCTGCAGGGTCAGCAGGCCCGGGCGGTAGGGCAGCAGGCCGTAGTCGACGCCGTTGGAGCTCGGGCTGCGGCCTTGGTAGAGCAGCTGCAGGTTGCAGGGGTCGACCGTCTTGGTCTGGTCGGGGTTGTTGCGGATCAGGTCACCGTGGCTGATGTCGTTGGTCCAGGTGGCGCCACTGTTGGCCTTGCCCGCGAACGGGTTGCTCTCGGTCGCGGCCTGCGGCGTCCAAGAACCGCTCAGGCTGTCGGCGGTGAACGAGCGGAAGTAGCGGCCCTGCGAACCGATCGCCTCGACGATCATCAGGTACTTGTTCTGGTTCTGCAGCTTGTACACCTCGACCGCCTCGAACAGGTTGTTCGTCGTGTCGCTCATGATCGTGGTGTAGGTGGAGCCGAAGCTGCCGGGGAAGTTCCCGATCGGCATGCTCTGCCGGT
>NZ_BMNT01000063.1 GCF_014646695.1 Sphaerisporangium melleum | reverse complement strand
TGGGACAGATTCGGCGCCTCCACCTCGATCGCGGCCAGCAACTCCCGCACCTGCTTGGGCCCCTCGCACAGCAGCTCAAGCACCCGGATGCGCAGCGGATGCCCGAGCGTTCTGAACAACTCGGCCTTGGCCTGATACAGCGGGACCGTCATCACCCGCCCCCGCCCTCGACCATCTCGGCGGCGGCCGGTCCTACCAGGGCACCCGCCTGCCAGGCGGTCGTCCGCGCCTTGATGTCAGCACCGTCCCGTCGCGCCGCGGCCGAGGCCCGGCGCGCCCTGGTCGCCCGCAGCCGGCGATCGCCCACCAGCGCGCTCACGCGGCGGGCTCCCCTCCGCCGTCGGAGCCGGCCTCGCCCCAGGTGTCCTCCGGCTCCGCAGGTGCGGCAGGTGACACATCCACGCCCAGCTCCCGCCGCAGCGAATCGAGATCACCGCCAGGGCTGTACCTCAACGCGCGAGCGACCTTCACCTGCTTGGCCTTGGCCCGGCCACGTCCCACCTGACATCACCTCCTCGTCGACACCCATCACGTAATTGCGTATATAGAGAATTACGAAAACCTGCAACTAGTCAAATCGGGGGGCCGCCCGGATCCGGGCGGCCCCCCGGCGGGGACGATGTCACGGTGAAGCACGAGCCGAGCGGCCGCGGGGCGCGGAACAGGATTGCGGTGCCGGTCGGCCGCCAAGCCGTCTCGATCACAGCACCGCATTCCCCCCAAGCCACCTGACGCGGGCGGGTCGCCGAACAGCGCGGCCCACAACCGGTTCCACGTGATGAGGTTCCAGGCGGCGTCGTACACGCTCAGCGGTGTACCGGTCAGCCGATCCAGGCTCGTGCACGTCAACACCCTGCTGGTGCAGCAGGTCCTGGCCGAACCGGCCTGGGCGAAGAAGCTGAGCGACGAGGACCGGCGCGGCCTGACCGCGTTGTTCTGGTCGAACGTCAACCCGTACGGGACCTTCCGCCTGGACATGGACAAGCGGCTCGACCTGGTGTCCGCTGCCGTGCCCCGGCCCCGCACCCCAGCGGACACCGCCGCCCGATCGACCATGGACACACGATGACGGAGACCCACGCCTTCCAAGGACCTCACCGCCCCCCGGATGAACGAAGCGTCCTGGCGGGGCCATGACCTGCTCCGGGCCTATGCCGCACGCGACCGCGCCGCGATTATCGAGCATCTCGCGCATCTGGAGGACGACCAGCTGGAGTTCGCCAAGGGCGTGTCCGCGAACTTCTACGACGACGCCCTGTCGATGCTCCGGGACACCGGCCTCCCGTGAGTCCCGGCCTCTCTCGTGCGGGAGGTCGACGCGGTGGCCCGCTTCGCACCGACGGAGCACGAGTTCACGGTCACCACGGCCGCCCGCCGCCTGGCCCGGGGCGAGGTGACGATGCGGGCACTGATCGGCGGGTCACTGGAGGTCCGCGATCGCATCCACACCGTGGCCGTCTACATCCTCGCCCTCCTCCTGGTCTCCTTCAGCCGCAAGCGGGTCCAGCAGATGCTCGACAAGGCCGCGGACATGACCGAGGCGGTCGGCAGACACCCACGGCCGTACTGCGTCGTATAAGTGGCGGTGCGAGAACCTCCGGACAGGACCAGGGACAACCCGAACCTTGCTCGGCCGCCACAACCTCACCGCCGGCGCACTGTGACCGCTGCAGAACGAGGGTGGCCGGTTGGACGGTGTGCATGCCGTCCAACCGGCCACTTACTTGCTTGGTACCGGGCGGTCCGACCTCGTCTGCAAGACCGCCGGCGTCCTTGGGGTCAGTGCTGTGCGGCGAACCTGTCTTCGATCGCCTTGAGTACGAGGTCGGGGCGTTCCGTCGGCACCTCGTGGGAGGTGCCCTTGGCGGTGACGAGCGTCCGGTTGGGCGCTTCCTTGACGAATGAGGCAGCCGCATCACGCCAGTGCTGGGCGTCCGGGGGAGAGCCTGCGAACGGGGTCTTCTCCGAGACCATGACCGTTGCGGGCACTGAGGTGGGCCACACCACCTTGTGGAAGGCCTGGTGCGCTTCGGCGAAGCCCTCCGCGGTGGAGATGAGCTGGCGGTTAGCCGGCTTCTCGGGGTCCTTCTTCGCTGCGTCGACGTCCGGCTGGGTCGCGGCGACGAGGCGGGGGATTTCCTCGTCGGTGAAGAACTGAGGGAGGTTGGCGTCGACCAGGACCGCGCCGGAGAGCATCTCCGGATCGTCCTGGGCGAGGTTGTTCGCGATCTCGCCGGCCTGGGAGTGGGCCACCAGGGTGACGTCCTTGGTGATGCCCAACTGCTTGAGGCCCGCCTTGAGGTCGCTGACGGCGCTCTGGACTTTCCACGCGCCGGGCACCACGTCGCTCTTGCCGAGGCCGGCCCGGTCGTAGGTGATGACGGTGGCGCCGGTGGCCGCGTGAACCTTGGGGGCGATGTCCTTCCACTGCGAGGAGTCCTCGCCGCCGCCCGAGTCCAGGACGATGGTGGAACCGCTGCCTTGTATGGCGTAGAAGGCCAGGCGGTGACCGTCGTTGTCGACCATGTGCAGCTTCGCCTCGGCCGCCTTGCCGGTCCCCGCAGAAGCGGACGGGATGGCGGACGTAGAGGCCGAGGAACTGGACGAGGAATCGTTGCTGCCGCACGCCGTGGCGGCGCCGGCAGCCAGGGTCAGCACGGTGAGAGACGACAGCACGCGGTACATGGACCGGTGCCTGCGGGGGGTGCGGGACATGAGTGATCCTTCGAGAGCAGAGGGTACGCCGTGTCTGCCCAATCATTCGAGATCCCGGCAGCTCGCACGATCTGGCTGGCATGTCTGTTGGTGGTGGTGCTGAGACCAGAGTGGAGTGGGGTTATCCCCCGCGAGCGGCCGCTGAGACTGTGAATTATGTGGACCTGCTGGTCACCGGGCTCACGCGCGCGTCCAGGAGGCTGGGCAGGTGGACGGCTCTCCTGGCAGTGACCGAGGGGCGGCGGCACCGTTATACGCGACCCACCGCAACCTCGAGTTCGGCTGTGGCGCGGCCTCCCTCGGCACCGGAAGCAGGTCGGGGCGCGCGTCTTACTGATGAAACGCTCACGGCGATGCCCGCCCCGATGAACAGGGGGCATTCATCAATCGACCGTTTACCGAACGCGCCCCGCCGAGCCGCCTTGCGGCCCGACTTCCCGTCAGGACCGTTCATTTTCCCGTTCATCAACTGCTGGCGTTCAGATCGCTGCCTGAAGCGTTTGATGAACAGAAAGGGACCCCATGGCGCTCATCGGACTGGTCCGCGTCAGCACCGACAAACAGAAGACCCGGCGCCAGCACGACGCCCTCGGCCCGATCTGCCTCAAAGTCTTCGAGGAGAAGATCAGCGGCAAACTCGCCGTCGACAACCGGCCCGGCCTGACTGCCGCCCTCGGCTACCTCCGCGACGGCGACATGCTCACCGTCCAGGAAGTCGACCGCCTCGGCCGCAACCTCCTCGAAAGCCTGATCGTCCTCAACGACCTCTTCCAACGCGGCATCGCCGTCAAAGTCCTGGACGGCATCGCCGCCGGCGAGCACACCGAACGCTCCCTCATCCTCGCCCTCGCCCTCGCCCTCGCCGAAGACCGACGCCGCGACATCGTGAAGAAGACGAAAAACGGCCTCGACTCCGCCCGCGCACGCGGCCGCATTGGCGGCCGTATCGTTGTCGTCGTCGTTGATGTCGTCGACGACGACAAGCGCCGCGTGATCCTTGCCCGCCGCGCCGAAGGCCATTCGATCCGCGAGATCGCCGCCGCCGTCAAGGTGTCCGTCGGCGTCGTACACAAGACCCTCAACCCCACCCCGTAGAGCCCACTTCCTACCGGCGGGTTACTTGTTCCCCGGTGTCTGGGCTAGGACTTCGGGGCCGAGACGGGCGCATCGCGAACATGAACAGATCGAGGCGTCGCGATCGAGACCGGGACGAGACAGTGCCGCTATTCCACCTCGCGTACTTCCACGGCTTCGGGCGAACCGGAGCTCGAGGTCCGCGGCACGCGACCGATCACCTCTGAGCGGGCCCGGGCGGGCGCCCCGGGGATGGAGGCGCGGCCGCGGCGCGCAGTTCGGCGGTGACGGCGCGCTCGCGCAGCCCGGCGGACTCCGCGCGCAGGGTCTCGGTCTGCGCCCGCAGGTCGGCCACCCTGGCCCGTTCGATCTCCAGCAGGGCGGCCAGCCGGTCGCGCTCGGCGGCGGCGGTGCGCTCGCCCTCCACCGCGGCCGCCACCGCCGCGGCCGCCTGCCGCTCGGCGGTGCGCACACGCGCCCCCGCCTTGCGGTCGGCCTCGGCGGCGCGGGCGGTGGCCTGGGCGGCGTCGGCCGCCGAGCGGGCGGCCCGTCCCACCGCCTCGGCCCTGGCCTGCTCTGCCTCGGCCGCCCTGGCCAGGGCACGGTCGCGTTCGGCCTCGGCGGCCTGCGCCCGAGCGATGGCCGCGGCCGCGGCCTGCTCAGCCTCGGTGCGCGCGCGGCGGGCCATCTCGGCCTCGGTCCGGGAGGCGTCACGCTCGGCGGCGGCGCGGTCGGCGCGCCGGTCGGCCTGCTCGGCCAGCCGGCCCGCCTGGCCGGCCTCCTCGCGTGCCTGGCGTGCCTCGGCCGATGCGGCCTGCACCTGTTCCCGGGCCTGCCGAGCCGCCTGGTCGGCCTCGGCCTCGGCCCGCGCGGCGCGCCGCTCGGCCTGCTCGGCCGCCTGCTCGGCGCGCCGTTCGGTCATGGCGGCCTCCCGCAGGGCGGCCAGCGCCTGCTCGCGGGCGGTCTCGGCGTCCGCGAGGGCGGTGTCGCGCTCGGCCAGGGCCTCGCGCATGCGCTCTCGTATCTCCTCGCGTTCCCTGCGGGCGTGCTCGGTGGCCTCGCGGGCCAGGCGTACCTGCTCGAACGCCTGCTCCCTTTCGGTGCGGGCGATGGCGACGCGGGTGTGGGCCTCGGCCTGGACGGCGCTCAGCTTCGCCTCCACTCCGGCCGGGCTGAGCTCGTCGGCGAGCACCTGCGCCAGCGGGGCGATGGCCGCCGCCAGGCCCTTCTCCATGCGGCCGTAGAGATCCTCGGCCCGGGCCAGTGCCCCCTCCAGGCCGGGGGTGGCCCGGCGCAGTTCGCGTTCGCGTTTGGCCGCGGCCTGGCAGTCACGCTCTGGGCAGTACTCGCGGGGCCGGCCGCGGCCGGCGCGCCGCTCGATCGCCGTTCCGCAGTGCTTGCACGCGGTCACCGCGCCGGTGCCGCCCTCGCTCGTGCCCTCGCCGTCAGATCCCGCGGCGCGCCCGTGCTCCGCCGCGCCCTCCGTCTCCGTGATCGCCACGGCCCGACTCTAACAGTTTTCTATTTTCCAGAAATTCAAATCCAGAAAAGGCGATCTGTTGCGTGTCTCCGGGCTCGCCCAACTCACGAGAAGGAGACTTCCCGCAAGTAATCCGATCGGACGGCCACCGGCGGGCAACCACGGGGTGCGGGCCCGTCTGAGCGTCCAGACAGCGCTCGAAGGAGCCGGGCCCCCTGCGCATCGCGACATCCGCAGGCGTCTAGACGGCGATGCCGCGCCATGCGAATATACGTTCGATTAACGAAGATCGTCAGTGGAAGCGAGTGCCCGGGCCATGCCGAAGCTCTCGCTCCTCCCCTCCTCCGGATTGGAGTGCATGTGCGCCCATCGACCTTCGTTCGGGCTCCGCTGCCGCGCCGATTAGTCGCCCTGGCCAACGCCCTGCTCCTGATGGCGGCCCTGCTCATCGCTCAGGCGCCCGCCGCCGCAGCCGCCGGGATCGTCACCGACCTCGGCGTCGCGGCCGGGCGGGGCGGAGACGTGGTGGCGCGCGGCAGCAAGGTCTTCGTCGCCGCGGACGACCGGATCATCGTCACCTCCCTCGACGGCCGGCTCATCGACACGATCGGCGGCCTGTCCGGTGCCGTCGCCCTGGCCGCGCCGGACGGCGGCAGAAAGGTGTACGCAGCGCTGCGCGATTCGCACGAGGTGATCGAGATCGACACCGTCACGGTCACCATCACCAGGCGTATCGACCTCGCCGCCTACCCGTGCCCGTCGAATCTGGTGCAGTCCTACGACCGGCTGTGGGTCGGATACGGGTGCGGCCAAGCGGGAGAGGGCGGTGTCGTCGGCCTCATTCTGTCGGCTGCGGCCCCCACCCCCGTCCCGATCGGGCCGGGAACGACCCGGCCTCCGCTGGTCGCCGTCGCCAGGAACACGCTGGTGACCGCGGAGCCGGGAGTCACCCCCGCCGTGATCAGGGTGTACGACGTCAGCACCACCCCGGCCACCCCGCGCGGCGAGATCCGCCAGGACACAGGCGGGCTGCCGCCCCTGCGGGACCTCGCCCTCACCGAGGACGGGTCGACGGCGCTGTCGGCATCGGCCGATACCCACCGGTTCGACGCCTGGGACACCACGACCCTGGCTCAAGCCCGTCCCTTCGGCGACAGCGAGTCAAGCGATCATGGTCTCGCCGCCGCCATCACGGCCGACCCGGACGGCGCCTACGTCGTGGGAGGCCGGAACTCCTCTGACACGGCGGAGCTCGTGGTGTACGACGCGACGACAGCGGAGGTGATCTACGCGACCGACCACCAGGGGAAAGAACTGGTGGCGGGCAGCATCGCCTTCTACGGCACACTCATCTGGGGGGTGCTGAAGGAGCCGGACACCGGGCGGATGCATCTGTGGCGGCTGCCGCCTTCGCCCTTCCACTCCTCCACCCTGACCTTGACGGCTCCCCCCGAAGCGACCGCGCTCGAGCAGTTCACCCTCAGCGGGCGGCTCACGTTGAGCACCGGATCACTGCCCGGCGTGCAGACGCTCGAAGTGAACCGCTGGCTTCCCGACGGCACCTCCCGGCCCTTCCAGGAGATCACCACTGCGGCGGACGGGACCTATGAATTCACCGACACTCCCCCATCCAGCGGAACGTTCGAGTATCGGGTGTACTGGCCGGGCAACTCCTGGTACCGGGGCCGCGGCGCCTCGGCGACCGTCACGGTGACCTCGTATCAGCCGGTGCTCACCGTGGACGGACCGGCGACAGGCGTCGTCGGCGATCAACTTGAGTTCAGCGGCAGCTTCGGCGCGGACGGCGTCGTCTTCCCGCCGACCACGATCACCGTCTCACGCAAGGTCGTCGGCCCGGATGGCACCGTCACCTCCAAAGCGCTGCCGAAGGTCGCTCCTGCCTCTGACGGATCGTTCGGCTTCGCCGATACGCCCGCCACGGCCGGCGAACACACCTACACCATCAGGCTGGCCGGGAACTCGGCCATCGGGCCGGCGCACACCATCCACACGGTCACCGTCCTGGGATCGACGGGCATTCGACCGAAAACTCGCGGTTAGCGATCCCCGCAGTACTGCTCGTCGCGGATCGCCGTTCCGATCCGCGTGACCTGAGCGATCATGCCGGACAAGGGGCCTGTGAGCGGAGCTCAGGGCCCCTTGTCCGCTGTGGAGTACGGCGGGCGTTCCAACCTGGAGCCCTTCGCCGGAGTTGATTCATACATGGACCGTTACGAGGGGTTCCACGAGTTCGTACGGACCCGTCAGCAGTCGCTCATGCGGACGGCGTACCTGCTCACCGGCAACCCCCATCTCGCCGAGGACCTGTTGCAGACGGTCCTCACCCGTGTCGCCTCGCACTGGACGAAACTCGCCAAGGACGGCAACCCCGAGGCCTACGCCCGCAAGGCCCTGGTGAATCAGACGATCTCGTGGCGCAGGCGCAAGCAGGTCGAATTTCCACGGGCCGAGCTGCCGGAGACGGCCGAACCGGGGCAACCGCACGACGAGGCGACCGCGCGCCGTCTCGCCCTGCGCCACGCGCTGGCGAAGCTCACGCCCAAACAGCGGGCCGTGATCGTGCTGCGCTTCTACGAGGACCGCTCAGAGCACGAGACCGCCCAGCTCATGGACGTCTCGGTCGGCACCGTCAAGAGCCAGACCAGCTACGCGCTGTCCAAGCTGCGCGCGCTCGCCCCGAAGGAGGTGTACCGATGAATGACACGTTGCGCGAGGACCTGCACGCGCTGGCCGAGCAGGCACCCACCGTCGACCTGGCGGCACAGGCGGTGCGAGGCGCGCGCAGGAGACGCGCCGGCCGGCTGGCCGTGGTGGCCGTGACCTGCCTGCTCGCGCTCAGCGGCACAGGCCTGCTGCTCCAGCTGCCTCCCATGGCCCCGACCGTGCTCGCCCGGCCGCAGGCCAAGGCCCTGCCCTTGCCGGCGAAGGGGGTCGGGGCGGTGGAGCAGGCCTTCCGTCCAGGCTGCATCGGAGGCTCGTGCACCGACAGAACGTGGCACATCGTGACGCGCCAGGGCGACACCTATCGACTGGGCAAAGAAACGACCGGACCGCTGGAGGTCACGGCCGACGGCCGCAGGATCGCCTACTACGACGTCAAGCGAGGCGGCATCGTCGTACGCGACCTGGCGAGCGGCAAGACGTGGCAGGCGCCGCTGAAACAGCCCGCGGACGACTTCTCGGTCGAGTACGCGCTGCGGCTGTCGCCCAGCGGGCTGCGTTTCATCGTGTCGGGGTGGGGCGGCCGGCGGGAGCCGAACAAGCTGGTGGACGTGGAACGCGGAACGGTGACCGACCTCAAGCGGGGATGGTGGCCGGTGAGCGTATCGGACGGCTCGGGACCCGTCGTGCTGGCCAAGCCGTACGACATGACCAGCCAGGTGTGGGTGCTCGGCCATGACCCGATCACCATCGGGGACTTCACGTACTCCTACAGCGCACTCGCACCTGACGGACGGACGCTCGCCCGGCTGGGACAGACCGTCGACCGCAACCGGCGACCGATGGTGCGGCAGGACGGATCTCTGGTGACCTTCAGTGCGATACAGGCCGGCCGGGAGAGCCGTACCGTCATCTCCGGATTGCCGGAAGGGCTCCATCCTTCACGGCTCGGGAGCTGGTTGAACGCCACGGAGGTCACCGTGCTGGCCGTCCCCGAGTCGCCGGGCGCCACTACGCCCGCGGTCTACGCGGTGGATGTGCGGACGGGCAAGGCCAGGAAACTCTTCACAGTGCGCGGAGACGGCCAGAGCGTGGTGCCGGGGCTGGTGCGCTGAGCGCGACGACTTCGAGGCGCCTGCCGAGCCCGCGCCGTGGGATCCGGCCGGTGACCGCCGGCGGGGGCTCGACCCGTTGCCCTCCCGCGGCTTCAGGCGCCCACCGGCCCGCTGTGGTCCGTGGCCGCATACACCTGCAGGAGCCTGTCGACTCCGCGCAGGAACGTCTCGCAGATCAGCTCCGGGTCGAACAGGCAGCCGGCGGCCATGGCGCCGTCGCGCATCATCACGAAGTGGCGGGCGGCGGGCTCGGCGCCGGCCTTTTGGATCGTGGCCAGCAGTTCCGTGACGGTTTCCAGGAACCATCGGCGGTGGGCGAGCACGGCCTTGTGCACCGGGGACTGGGCGTCGGGATACTCGGCGGCGGCGTTGAGGAAGGCGCATCCGCGGAAGCCGGGGGACCGGATCATCTGGACGATGGACCGGCTGAGCGCCCGGGTGGTGTCGGCGGCCGATAGCCCGGCGGCGACGGCCTCGTCCGCCTGGCCGCGCATGGCCCGGTCGACCTCACTCAGGTAGGCGAGGACGAGGTCTTCCTTGCCGGGGAAGTGCCGGTAGAGGGTGGCCCGCGTCACCTGCGCTTCGGCGACGATGCGATCGATGCCGACGGCGTGGATGCCCTCTGCGTAGAAGAGCCGGATGGCCGTGGTGAGCAGCCGGGACCGCGCTTCGGACGGCCGGCTCTCGGATGGGCTGGGCATGCCGCCATCCTAGCGGGTAGAACGTTCGGTCTTGACAGCTCGCGCCGCGCATTGCCATGCTGAGCCAAGACAGAACGTTCGGTCTCGTGGGAGACAGAGCCAGGCCATCGCCCTCGCCCACCTGATCGGAAGGCCGGCCCGCTCTCCTCGTCGCTCATCCACCGATAGGACCACCATGACCTCCATCGCTGCTTCGCCCGGCATGTCCGGGACCGCGTCCGCCCTGCGCCGGCTGTACTTCGTCCGGTTCGCGTTCGCCATCGTGTGGGCCCTCGTGATGTTCACGACCGCCGCGAACCTGGGCCCGCTCGCGGTCACCCTGCTCGTGCTCTACCCGCTGTTCGACGTGGCCGCCGCCGTCGTCGACGCCCGCGCCTCGCGCACCACCGGATCACCTGCCCTGCTGTACGTGAACGTCGCCGTCAGCCTGGTCACCGCGATCGGCGTGGCCATCGCCTGCGCGTCCGGCATCCCGGCGGTGCTGCGCGTGTGGGGCGCGTGGGCGATCGTGGCCGGGCTGGTCCAGCTGATCGTGGGCGTCACCCGGCGCACGATGGGCGGCCAGTGGCCGATGATCATCAGCGGCGCCATCTCCGTACTGGCGGGCACGTTCTTCATCGTGGGCGCCTCCGCGCCCGGCCCGACGCTGGCCAACGCGGCCGGCTACGCCATCCCCGGCGGCATCTTCTTCCTCATCTCGGCCTTGCGCCTCGGCCGCGCTGCGAAGGGTGACTGACATGGACGACAGAACCCCTCGAACCGGACACGCGGGCGGCGCCGCGGCGGTCGCCGCTCACCGTCACGCCGGCGCATGCCACGGCGCTCGACGGGGCTGAACGTTTCAGCGCCGCGGCCCGGGCCGCTCGCGGCCGTCGATCGGCTCGTGCGGGCGGGCGGCCGACCGCGTTCGCCCAGGCCGGCGCGGCCTCCGGCGCGGCGCGCGACCGGCCGCCGCGCGACGGATGCTCCCGCCGCCTCCCCTACGGCGAACGCCGTGACGGGCGACCGATCGCGGCCGTCCACCTAATCTTTGGGATCGGGACGCCGGTCGGCGGTGCGCCGCGTGGCGTGCCCGTGGATCCCGCCCCCCGGCCGGCACTTCGACGCGGCCGCCCGTCGTCGCTCGAAAGGACGCCCAGATGAGACGGAGTCTCGCCACTCTCGCGGCCACCGGGCTGGCCGCCGCGCTGGTCGTCTCCGGTGGAGTCGCGGCGGCGACGATGCCGGCGGCGGCCGCCGCCGGGTGCAAGGTGACCTACAAGATCGTCAGTCAGTGGGGCGGCGGCTTCCAGGGCGATGTGGCCATCACCAACCTCGGTGATCCGATCAGCGGCTGGAAGCTGGAGTTCGACTTCCCCGATTCCGGTCAGAAGCTCGGTTCCGGCTGGAACGCCACCTGGTCGCAGTCCGGTGCGCACGTGACCGTTGCCAGCCTGGCCTACAACGGCTCCATCGCCACCGGTGCCACGGCCAGTGGCATGGGGTTCACCGCGACGTCCACGGGCGCCAACCCCGTACCCGGCACCTTCTGGCTCAACGGTGTGATGTGCAGCGGGCCCGTGCCCGTCACCCCCACCCCCACGGTCACCCCGACACCGACCCCCACGCCCACGCCGAGCGTCACCCCCTCGCCGGGCACGCCGCGTCCCGGTGTCGGGCCGTGCACGCCGGGCGCGAGCTACCCCAACCCGCTGCCGTCGTCATCGGTGACCGCCACGAAGATCCGGGACGGGTTCAACTTCCTGGAGGGCCCGGTCTGGGACGCCACCACCCAGACCCTGCTGCTGTCGCTCATGCGCGACGGCACCGGGTCCGAGGGCGTCCAGCCGTCGGACGTGCTGCGATTCACCGAACCGGGCACCTTCGACACCTTCATCGCCGGGTCGGGCAGTAACGGGCTGGCGCTCAGCCGGGACGGCGGCACGCTGCTGGCCGCGACGCACGACCAGCGCAGCGTCTCCTCCTTCCGCCTGCCGGATCGGACGCGGGGCGTAGTGGCCTCCTCCTATCAGGGCCGCGTCTTCAACTCGCCGAACGACCTCACCGTCGGCGCCGACGGCAGCGTGTACTTCACCGACCCCGACTTCCAGCGCGCCAACCGCGCCGACCAGATGTCCGGCCGCACCGGCGTGTTCCGCGTCAAGGACGGCGTCGTCTCACTGATCGACGACACCATCCGCGAGCCGAACGGCATTGTGCTCTCCCCCGACGGCAGAACCCTGTACGTCGGCGGCAACGGCACGGGACGCATCTACAAGTGGCCGGTCAACGCCGACGGCAGCGTCGGGACGCGGGCCGACTTCGCCTCCCTGAACGGTTCGGACGGCGCGACCATCGACTGTGCCGGCAACCTCTACCAGGCCTCCTTCAACGACGGCAAGGTCCACGTGTACGCACCGTCCGGCGCGCAGCTCGGCACCATCTCCGCCGGGCTGAACACCACCAACGTCGCCTTCGGCGGCTCCGACGGCCGGACGCTGTACATCACTTCGGGCACGCCGTCCCGGGGCGGGAACACCGGCAACTTCGGCCTCTACCGCGTCCGCCTGAACGTCCCCGGCTGGCCGTACTGACCTCCCGGCTGCTCGGATTGGACCTGCTCCCCAGGATAAAAGGGGTCAACAAGGTCCGGCTCTACCGACCGGCTGCCGGGCGGGTGACGTCCGCATGTCGTGCAGGCTCTGCACCGCTGTGCCGATGTTCGCCTCAGCGGCGGGCAGCAACGGCAGCCGGACCGCCGGGGTGGGAATCAGACCTTGCGCGTGCAGCACCCCCTTGATCACGGCTGGGTTCGGCTCGGCGAACAGCGCGGTGGACAGTCGCGCGAGCCGGTGTCCCAGCGGCCTCGCATGATCCGCATGTCCGGCCTGCCAGGCATTGGCGAGCGCGACGAACCGCGCCGTGGCCAGATGCGCGGAGGCCACGATGGCGCCGTGCGCGCCGAGCGCCAGCATCGGCGACAGCAGCGTGTCGGTGCCGGCCAGCACGGCGAACCGGTGGGGCGGGTCGGTGAGCAGATCGACGGCGTCGGCGTCGACGGCGTCGGGCGCGTACTTGATGCCGGTCACCGCGTCGATGGCGGCAAGCCGCCGTACCGCTCGGGCGGACAACTGCTGCCCGGTGCGGTGCGGCACGTGGTACACCACCAGCGGCACCGGGCTTACCGCCGCCAGCGCGGCGAAGTGGGCGACCACGCCGTCCTCGCCGGGCCGTACGAACGGCGGCACCAGGCACAACGCAGCGGTCACCGCCGGGTGACCGGCCAGTTCCCGCAGGTCCTCGGCGGTGTTGGCCCCGGCGATGAGCGGCACGCCCCGCCGCAGGCACACAGTGTTCAGCACGTCCAGCACTCTGGCCCGTTCCGCAGCGCCCAACGCGCCGGCCTCGGCGGTGGTGCCCAGAGCCACCACACCGGCGGCACCGGCGGCCAGGACCTGGTGCGCGAGTTCCTCCAGTACCTCGAAAGCCACCGCCCCGGCCCGGTCGAAGGGAGTGATCAAGGGGACGTGCACGCCGGTCAACATCATGCTCTCAGCCTGCCGACCAACAGCCGTAAGATCCAGTTCCGATTACTTCGCCCATCCGTAAGGAAAGCTGATGCTCGAGGTGCGCCGGCTGCGACTGCTGAGCGACTTGGACCGGCTCGGCACGATCGCCGCCGTCGCGGCCCTCCACGCCTACACGCCTTCGGCGGTGTCGCAGCAGCTGGCCGCGTTGGAACGCGAGGCCGGCGTGGCGCTGTTGCAGCGCAACGGCCGCCGGGTGCAGTTCACGGCGGCCGGGCGGGTGCTGGTTCGTCACGCAGCGGCGGTGCTGAGCGCCCTGGAGGAGACCACCGCGGCGCTGGCCGCCGTACGCTCCGAGCCCGCCGGCCTGGTGCGCATCGGTGCCCACCCCACCGCCGTACGCACCGTGCTGCCTGCGGCGCTGGTCACGCTCGGTCGCGACCATCCCGGATTGGAACTGTCGGTCAGCGAGCTGGATCCGATCGCGGTGCCCGCCGCGCTGCGCGACCGACGGCTCGACGTGGGACTACTGCACGACTACGACGTGGTGCCGGCCGCGACCGACCCGGCGCTGGAATCGGTGTCACTGCTCGACGAGACGGTGCACTTGGCGGTCGCGGCGGACGCGCCGGTCAGTGCCCTCGCCGACACCCGCGACACCGAGTGGATCCTGGCCCCCCTGGAACGTTGTGCCACGAGGTCGCCCTAAGGGTCTGCCGGGCCGCGGGCTTCACCCCCCGAGCACGCCACCACATCGACGACTTCGACGCCGTGCTCGCCCTGGTCGCCGCCGATCAAGGGGTCGCGCTGGTGCCCCAACTGGCGACCGTATCGAAGCCCGCGGTACGGCTGATCGCCGTGCCGACCCGGCGGCGCACTCGGATCGGGTATCGCAGTGGTGCCGCCGCGCATCCTGCGGTGATGGCCGTCGTCACCGCGCTACGCGCTTCAGCCGGAGCGTTCGTCCGAGCCTGATCCGCAACTCCGACGCCTCGCCCGTGGCCTCATCTCTTCAACGGCAGCGGTGTGGTCGGGCAGGAGGTCGGCGGCGGCCGTGCGGATCGCGCCGCGGCTCACGCCGTGGTCGCGGGCGAGGGCAGCGATCGAGCGGCCCTCCACGTACGCGGTGCGGACCGTGCCGGTCTTGTCGACCGCACGGCGGGGCGGTGTCCGCCCTTGCTGCCCTTGGCCTCGGCGGCCCGCAGTCCGTCGTGCGTCAGGTCGCGCTGGAGGTCTCGCTGGAGTTCGCCGGCGGCGGCGAGGGTCTGCACCATGAACTTCACGGTGGACAGCAGTTCGCCGGTGCGCGGGTGGCGGGCGGTGAGGTCCATGGCGGAGAACGCGCCTCAGGCCGCGCGGAGGCAGAAGGGGTGTCCGGCGGGGCTGGCGTACACACGGCTGCCGGTGCCGGCGTCTGAGCTGGACTCCTCTGTGGGGCGCAGGCGCGTGGCACCGGCGTCGATGGCGGCGCGGTCTGCGGTCGCGAGGTCTTCAACGCCGAAGTCGAGGTGCATCTGCTGGGGGGCGCCGTCCGGCCATCCCGGGGCGGTGTGTCCGGGGGCGGACTGGACGACGATCACGGGCAGGCCGGGTGCCTGGATGAAGTGGTGGGTGGGTGTGGTGGTGGTCGATCCGCCGAGCAGGCGGTGCCAGAAGGCACCCTCCGTCTCGATGTCGGCGGCGTCGATGATCACGGAGGTCAGGGTGAGGGGCATGATGGTGGTCCTGTTCTTGGTGCCGGCTGGTGTTCAGACGGTGGGGAGGATGCCACCGTCGACGCGGAACTGTGCTCCGGTGAGCCATCTCGCGCGGCTGGAGGCGAGGAAGGCGATCATCTCGGCGACGTCCTCGGGGTCTCCGGGGCGGTGCATGGGGATTTTCAGGTGGTCCACGATCTGGCGGGTGATCTCGTCCCTGGTCACGCCCTGCTGCTCGGCCATGTGCCGCAGGTGGGCGGTGGCGCCGTCGGTGACGACGAAGCCGGGAAGAACGCAGACCACGCGCACTCCGTGTTCGCCGACCTCGGTGGCCAGTTCTCGGCTGTAGGCGTTCAGTGCGGCCTTGGCTGCGGCGTAGGAGGCTTCCGTGCGCTGGGGCAGCCGGCTGGCGATCGAGGAGACGTGCACGACGACGCCGGAGCCTCGCTCGACCATGCCCGGCACCAGGGCCCGGTCCAGGCGCACGGCGCTCAGGAGGTTCATCCCCAGGTCCGCGTGCCAGGATTCGTCCGACCGGCTCAGAGTCGGTGCCGGGGGGCTCGCCGCGCCGGCGTTGTTCACGAGGACGTCCACGCCGCCCACGTGGTCGATGACGCGGCGGCCGAGGTCGGCCACCCCCTCCGGAGTGGAGAGGTCCGCCGGCATGAAGGTGGCGCCGCTGTTCTCTCCGGGCCGACTGCGGGAGGCCGTCAGCACTGTCGCGCCCGCGGCGACGAACCGGCGCACCGTCGCCGCACCCAGGCCCCGGCTGCCGCCGGTGACCAGGACCCGCAGGCCCTCCAGCCCCTCATCGGTGATCGGCATCGGATAGTCCTTCCGTAAGATGAACCTGACTCCGGAAACGATACACATAAACGGAACCGGACTCATCTTATGGAGGTCCCTTGCCGTCACCACGCCCGCTGCGCGCCGACGCGCGCCGCAACCGTGAAGCCTTGCTGTCCGCTGCCCGCGTAGCATTCCTCGCCGGTGACACCGACGCGCACGTGGAAGAGATCGCCCGCAGCGCCGGAGTCGCCGTCGGAACGCTCTACCGGCACTTCGAGACCCGCGAGGCACTGATCGAGGAGGTCTACCGCAAGGAAGTCGACGACCTGTGCGCCGCACCCGAGCAGCTGCTGGAGCACCACGCCCCGGCGGAGGCCCTGCGCCGCTTCCTGCTCCTGCTGGTCGACCACGCGGCCGTGGGCAAAGGCATGTCCGTCGCGCTGGAGAGCATCATGGCGAGCGACTCACCGGTCTTCGGCGACGCCCGTACCCATATGGGCGACGCCCTCACCCGCCTCCTCGACGCCGGCGCCACGGCCGGCACCGTCCGCGGTGACGTCACCGGCCCCACCCTGCTACGAGCCCTGGGCGGTATCTGCGCCATGCGCGTGAGCGACGGGTGGCTCGACGAAGCCCGCCAGATCACCAACCTCCTCCTCGACGGCCTGCGCCACGGCGTCCCGCGCGCGACCTGAGCCGAAGAGCGCGCGGCGTGCTACTCCTGCCCGTCGTCGTCCTCGTCCAGGTCCGGGGCGTCCGCATCACGCGGCGGCCGCAGGGTGCCGGCGACCGGGACGCTCGCGGTGAAGCTGTAGCGTCCGAGCAGGTTCAGGTTCCGGTGCTTGAGCGGGGAGAGCCGGGCGACATCTTCGACGCGGATCTCGTGGCCCTCGGCACGCAGCTGGGCGACGGCCGCGTCGATGTACTTCGTGGTCCACAGCACGATGGTGTTGAGTACCAGGCCGAGCGCGCCGAGCTGGTCCTCCATCCCGTCGCGGTACGCCTGGTGGATGGTGCCGCGCTTGCCGTGGCACACGTCGCGGGCGAGCTTGTGGCGGGACTCCTGCACGGTGAGCTGCCGGTTCATCTGACAGCGGTAGGTGTCGTCCACCGGGTCGATGACCCGCAACAGGTGCTCCGTCTTGGCGATCCGCCCGTACTCGGCGAACGCCGCCCCGAGCGGGGTGGGGCGGCCGTCGCGGCCGAACATGCGCAGCAGGTCGTCGGCGCGGACCTGGTTGGTGACCAGGGGAACCGTGGGATGGTGGTCGGGGCGACCCCACCGAACGCAGGGCGCCCGCGCCGTGCGCGGCGGTGTGCGGAGTACGGACGGTACGGATGCGCCGGCCTGGGCGATCAACCCTGGGAACGGCCGGCCGGAGACCAGATCAGCAGGCCGAGGCACATCTCGTCGCTGGTCCCCTCCCCCCACACGACGTACCGGGGCGGCAGGCCCTGCAGAGCGGGCAGCATCGTGCGCAGCCCCGCGTCGTGGGTGCAGGTCACGCGGAGGGTGTCCCCGGCTTTGACGGTGAGCGGCTTGGGCAGCGGCCGGATCGCCTGGTCGTCGAAGTTGTAGACCGGGATGTCCAGCAGGGTCCGCCCGCCCGGCTTGCCGGGGTTGAGGTCGATCGTGATGGACCTGCCGAGCAGGTGCATGTGCCCGGCGACGCCGTAGATGGTCGCCGGCTGCTCGACGGGGCTGTCACAGTGCTGGGTGGGACCGGGAGGGACGGCCGCGCCCTTGGCGCAGAACTCGCCGAGCATGCCGACCGTCTGTTCGGCCTGCGCTCCGAAGCGGTGGGACAGGTCGCCGACGGCGGCCTTGCGGTCGCACAGCGGACCGGACTCGCCGCTCGCGCACGGCAGCTCGACGGGGGCCGCCAGACGCCCGGTCGCAAGGCGTGTGTAGCCCTTCTCCCCGTCGGCGACCCGCAGCCGTATCGCCGACCGGTCGCTCTGGCCGGGCTTGCCGCCGGTGGCGAGCAGGTTGTAGTGCACCTGCATGACCAGCCGGCTACCGGCCGGCATCGCGTACCCGACCTTCTGCGAGAACAGCGTCTCGTCGGCCCCCGGAGCCCAGTGGCCGACCCAGGCGCCGTCTTGGACGCCGGCGTCGCCGAAGCACGTCCATCCCTCGCCGGGCGTGCGGGCGTCGAGGTCACGGGCGGCCTGCGCCTTGTCCGGGCCGATCTGGAAGATGATCGCGTGGTGCACGATCGCGGTGTTCTGCGGCAGGAACCGGCTGCCGGTCAGGAACGCCGGGCCGGTCAGGCCGGGGTCGAGCAGGAAGCAGCGATATTCGTCGGTTCCTCCCGAGGGGGCGGCCGGGGTGTACGGCCGGGGCGGCTTCAGCTCGACGAACCGCTCGGACGCCCGTAACGGCTTCGGTGGCGGTGCCGTTGACGCTCCCCCGTGGCCGGCGTGCGCAGCGGCGGTCGTGCCCGTGCTCGCCTGCCCGGGCGCCGAGCCCCCGGTGGTGGGTGACGGTCCGCACGCGGCGACGAGAAGTGTCGTGGCGAGTGCGACGGCTGCGCCGGTCAGCATCGTGTGCTTCACTTCGGCTCCTGCTCTTCACCGGGACGGGCCCGGTGAGCTCATGAACCGGCACCGGGAATGCCGGTCCTGGTGGCTCCAGCCTCCCCGTGGGACCGTCGTTCCTCCATACGCCGCTCGGCCGAACCGCTCCTCCGACCGGCGGAGGACATCCCTGAGAAACCCCTGACCTCCGGGCCGCCGAACACACCTCCGGCGGCCCGGCTCGCGGGGTGCGGCTCACTCGGTACGCAGGCCGTCCGGCCGGGTGAGCCGCCACAGCGCGGGCAGGCTCAGCGCGGTCGTCAGCAGCACGGCGGCGGCGCCGAGCCCGGCCGACCAGCCCACCGCGGCCCAGCTGATCGTGACCCGCACCACCGCGATGCGCAGCAGCACGACGCCGAGCCCGAGCCCGAAGCCGACCGCGAGCACCAGCCCGACCAGCACCGGCAGCACGGTCTGCCACAGCACCGACAGGCCGAGCGAACGGCGCGGGGTGCCCAGGGCGACCAGCATCGCCAGCAGCCTGCGGCGTTCTCGCAGCTGCTCCAGCACGCCGACGAGCATGCTGGAGGCGATCAGCAGCAAAGTGACCACGATCCCGAGGTAGAGGCCCCGCCGGATCGAGGCGAACCGGTTGCTCTCCCGAACCGGGGTGAGCGCGGCGACCTGGGCGAGCGGGTCGGCTGCCAGCACGGTGCTGCGCACCCGCTCCAGCGCGTCCGGGTCGCCCGGTACGAATCGGACGAAGGTGGCCGTCTCCCGCTCGGGCAGGGTGCCCGGATCGAGCGCGCCCGGCGTGGCCAGGATGGCGTCGCGGGGGGCCACCGGTCCCTGCGCGCGGGCCGGCACCCGCCGGGCGCCGGTGGGCACCGTCCAGGGGCGGCCGTCATCACCGAGGGCGACCCGGCCGCCGGGGCGGAGCTGTGAGGCCGTGACCGAGCCGCTCTCCGCCGACCGGACCAGGAACGTGTCGCCGTCGGCGCACCGGCCGAGGTCGGCGAACGCGGCCAGTTCGGCGCAGTCGCCGACGAGCAGTTGCAGGCGGTCGGGCCCACCGCGCGGGAGCGCCGCGGCGATCTCGTACGTGCCCACGGCGCCGGCCACACCCGGCGTGCCGCGCAGCCGGGCCAGTGACTCCGGCAGGTCGGTCCGGCCGAAGGTCCGCACGATCGCCTGGGCCCGGGTCACGTCGTCGCCCGCCGTCCTGGACCGGTTCTCCACCGCGGCGAACAACATCTGCAGGCCGATGGTCCCGGCCACCGCGACCGCGATCCCGCCGACCAGGCGGGCCGAGGTGGCGCTGTCCAGCTGGAGCCGCCGCACCGCGAGCTGCCAGCCCACCGGTCCCGCGCCCAGCCGCCGTACCAGCAGGTCGATCAGCCACGGCAGCAGCGCGACCGCGCCGACCAGCACCAGCACCGTCCCGGCGGCGGCCTGGTATTCGGCCGGCGCCGCGGCGACGCCGCCCCCGCCGGCCATCGGGGCGAGCAGCGCCAGGCCGGTGGCCGGCAGCAGCAGCCGCCACCAGATCCGGCGGCGTGGCGGCACCCCGCGGCGGGTCACCCCGAGCGGTTCCACGGCGACGCCACGCAGCGCGGCCAGGTTCACCACGACCGCGAGGGCGGGCACCGCCAGCGCGATCGCCACCACCAGCGGCGGCCAGGGGCGCACGTCCCCCGCGTACAGACTGATGTCCCAGAGGGTGACCAGCGGCACCAGGGCACGGCCGGCCAGGAACAGCAGGCCGCCGGCGGCGAGCCCGAGCAGCGCGGCCACGGCCGTCTCCCCGGTGGCGATCCGCCGGGTCATCCGCCGGTCGGCGCCGATCAGCCGCAGCGCCGCCAGGCGCCGGTCCCGGCGTTCCCCGCCGAACCGCACCGCGGCCCCGATGAACACGGTGATCGGCAGCAGCAGCACCACGAAGATGATCACGATGAGCAGCGTCAGCATAGGGCCGAAGGGCTCGTGGGCCGGCTGTGGTTCACCGAACCGGTCCAGCCGGACCGCCCGTCCACTGCCGAGCGTGTCGCTGCCCAGGTAGAAGGCGAGCTCGCCCGGCCCGAGCAGCCCCTCGTCGCCGATCACACCGGTCACCCGCGCACCACCGAGGCGCGGCGCGAACAACGGCCCCTCCGGCGAGTCGAGCAGGTCTCGCAGCGCGGGTGACACCACCGCCTCGCCGGCCCGGGGCAGTGCCACCAGCCCCGGCGGCACCGGGGCGTCCGGACCTTCGGCGCGCACGAGGTTGCCGTACACCTCCTGGTCGCGGAACGTCGTCACCACGCTAGCGATGAGCACCGTGCCGGGGCCGGCCGGCAGCACGTCACCGGCGTGGAAGCCGGCGCGGGCCTGGCCGCGCTGCTCACGAGACTGCAGCGCGCCCGGCACCGAGGCGGCGAGCAGCAGCAGCGCCACACCGACGCCCACGCCGACCGCGGTGAACAGGGTGCGGGTCCAGCCGTCCCGGCCGCCCGCGACCGCGAACCGCGCGCCGAGCAGCACCTCGCTCACCACGTGCGCTCCAGGTCCCTGGTGCGGCCGTCGCGGACGACGACCTCGCGGTCGGAGTAGCCCGCCACCCGGGGCTCGTGGGTGACCAGCACCACCGCCGCGCCGGTCTCCCGGGCCGCCGCGGTGAGCAGCCGCATCACCCGCTCGCCGTTGAGCGAGTCGAGCGCGCCGGTTGGCTCATCGGCGAACACCACCTGCGGCGTGGTGACCAGCGCCCGGGCCACCGCCACCCGCTGGCCCTGCCCGCCGGACACCTCGCCCGGCCGCTTGCCGGCCACGTCGCCGACCTCCAGCCGGTCCAGCCACTGTGCGGCCCGGCGCTCGGCCTCCCGCCTGGGCACCCGCTCCAGCCGCAGCGGTAGCGCGACGTTCTCCACGCACGTCAGCTCCGGTACGAGCTGCCCGAACTGGAAGACGAACCCGAACCGGGTGCGGCGCAGCGCGCTGCGCGCCGCGTCCGGCATGCCGGACAGCTCCCGGCCGTCGTATCGCACCTGCCCGGAGTCCGGCACCACGATCCCGGCCAGGCAGTGCAGCAGCGTCGACTTCCCGGACCCGGACGGCCCCATGATCGCCACCACCTCCCCGGCCCACACCGCCAGCGAGGCCCCCTCCAGCGCCGGCGTCGGCCCGTAGGACTTGTGCAGGTCCGCCGCGACCAGCAGCGGCGAGCCGGTCACGAGCGCACCCGCGCGGCCAGGTCGTCCAGCCGCGCCGAGGTCAACTCCAGCCAGCGCAGGTCGGCCTCCAGGTGGAACAGCGCGTGATCGCAGATCAGCTGTTCGGCCAGGTCGCCCTCGGCCTTGCGCCGCGTGAGCTCGCGCATCAGCCGCAGGTGCTCGGCCCGTTGCACGTCCAGCAGGTCGGCGGCCGGCCGGCCGGTCAGCACCGCCAGCACGATCTTGGTGTACAGGGTGTTCTGCAGGTACGGCTCCGGCTTCTCCGGCGTGCCGAGCCAGCGTCCCACGTCGGTCACCCCGGCCGAAGTGATCGCGTACCGCTTGCGTTCCGGTCCTTCGCCCGGCTCGACCCCGTCCAGCTCGACGAGCCCGTCCTTGAGCAGCCGCGACAGCGTCGCGTACACCTGCCCGTAGTGCAGCGGCCTGGCGTTGCCGAACCGGTCGTCGTAGGTCCGCTTGAGGTCGTACCCGTGCCGGGGGCCGGACTCCAGGAGCCCGAGGAAGGTTTGTCCGAGTGACATGGAGAGGACTATACACATCATGTATACATGCCATGTACACCCAGGTCAGAGATGATCTCGCTCGATGATGGTGGCGCCGGGCAGCCGCCGGCCGGCTGGACGGAGGCCCCTGCCGAGGCGCGGAGATGACCGCCCAGCGGCTGACGCCCCTGGCCGTGGCGCCGGCCACGGCCAGGGGGGCCAGGACCATGCGTCCGCGGTGCCGCTCGTCTCGATCCCGGTAGCCCGAGTGCCCAGGCGGCGCGTGGTGCCGGTGACCGCCGGCCGAACCGCTCGCCGGGCCGGCGGAGCGGGTCGCCGTGTCACACCGGCGGCGGGGTGAGTCTGGTGGCCACGGCGTCCAGGACCCAGTCCAGGCCGGTCGCGAAGGACGTCGCGGCGTCCGGCTCCGTGCCGTCGTGCACCGCCTTGGCCAGCGCGGGAAACCGGCCCGTGGCCAGCATCCTGCTCACATGCGGGCCGAAGGCGCGCTGCCACTCGCGCTTGGACAGGCCCGTGGCGCGCTCGGCCCGCAGGTCGGCGACCTCACGCCTGATCGCGCCGGTGGTGTAGGCGCTGACGGTCTCCACGGCGCGCATGACGGTGTCGATGTCGGCGAGGCCGTCGAGGGCGGCCAGCGTGGCCTCGGCCACGGCGAGAGCGTTCGGGCCCAGAGCCGGACGGCCGCCGAGCAGGTCGGCCAGCCACTCGTGACGGAGGGCGGCCTGCCTGGTG
The DNA here is from genome assembly GCF_014646695.1 of Sphaerisporangium melleum. Lineage (GTDB taxonomy): Bacteria > Actinomycetota > Actinomycetes > Streptosporangiales > Streptosporangiaceae > Sphaerisporangium > Sphaerisporangium melleum. The sequence continues at coordinate 10,850 of NZ_BMNT01000063.1, read as the reverse complement.
CGATGGGCACGGACGCGCAGCACCTCCCGCCAGTCCCCGGGCCGCTCCTCGGGCAGGATCTCGGCGTGGACCTCGTCCACCATGAGGTCGAACAGCTCCTCCTTGGTGGAGATGTACCCGTACAGCCGCATCGGGCGGGCGTCCAGCCGGGCGGCGACCTTGCGCAACGACACGGCCTCCAGCCCGCCATCGTCGGCCAGCGCGATAGCTGCGGCGATGATCCGCTCCCGGCCGAGCGGCGCGGCACGGAACCGCGGCTCAGGCCGGTCCCAGACAGTCATGGCCCCCATCGTACTGTTGCGATATGTCGTATCTGCCATTTACAGTACGACCTTATGATACAGCGTATGATACGGCGTATCGCTGTGGTCGGAAGCGGCCCCGCGGGTCTCACTTTCGCCCGCGTCCTGCACCGTCACGGCCACCCCGTCACCGTTCTCGAACGCGATGCCTCGCCCGGCGCCCGTCCCCCGGGCGGCACGCTCGACCTGCACGAAGGGATGGGCCAGCTCGCGCTGAGCAAGGCGGGGGTGCTGGCGGAGTTCGAGGTGCTGTCGCGTCCCGAAGGGCAGTCCATGCGCATCCTGGACACCGACGGGACCGTCCTTCGCGACTGGCGGCCCCGTCCCGGCGAGCGGGCCAATCCCGAGATCGACCGCGGGCAACTCCGGGACCTGCTGCTCGGCCCCCTGGACGTCCGGTGGGGACGGAGCGTGACGAAGGTGGTGCCGGGCACCCGGGACGGCGTGCTGGTCCATTTCGCGGACGGGCGGCAGGACAGGTTCGACCTCGTGGTCGGCGCGGACGGCGCCTGGTCCCGCGTCCGCCCGGCGGTGTCCTCCGCGACGCCGCAGTACACCGGCGTCACCGCGGTCGAGACCTCCCTGGACGACGTCGACACCCGCCACCCCGACCTCGCCCGGCTGATCGGCGACGGTTCCCTGGCCGTGTACGGCGTGAACCGCGGCCTGGTCGCCCAGCGCAACAGCGACGGCCACGTCAAGGTGTACGCCCAGTTCCGCGCGCCGCTGGACTGGCAGGCCAACCTGAAGCGGCGCGCAGGCCTGGACCGGGCGGGCGCACAGGCCGTTCTCGCAAGCCTGCTGCCCCTGTTCGACGGCTGGGCCGCTCCCCTCCTCGACCTGCTGCGCCGCGGCACCACCTTCGTCCCCCGCCCTCTCCATGTCCTGCCCGTGTCCCACACCTGGGCCCACGTCCCCGGTGTGACGCTGCTGGGCGACGCCGCCCACCTGATGCCCCCACTTGGCGTGGGCGCGAACCTCGCGATGCTGGAAGGCGCCGAACTCGCCGAGTCCGTCGCCACCGCCGGCGATCTGGACGAGGCCGTCGGTGCCTTCGAGGAACGGATGTGGGCCCGGGCCGGCAGGTGGGCGAAGATCACGGCGGCCGGTCTGGAACGCCTCGTGAGCCCCGACCCCGCCCAGGCCATCGCCCTGTTCGACGAAGTCCAGCGATCCTGACCGGCCCTTGCGGCAGGCGCCACGGCGACGCTGCCCTACGAACCGCCGAGAGCCTCGGTGTAGCGGCGGGCCAGGGTGGCGATGTGGGCGGCCAGCTCAGGTGGGCCGTCCACACGGAAGTCCATCATCAGCATGCTGAGGTAGATGGCGATGGTCTCCAGCGCGTCGGCGCCGGTGACCAGGACGCAGGTGTGGGAGTCGACCGCTTCGACCACACCGACGGCGGGGTTGATGCGGGCGATCACGGTCTCGGCGGGAGCGAGGACCGTGACGCGGGCGTGGACCTTCCAGCCGGTCTGCGCCACTTCGCGCAGGACGAAGGCGACGAGGTCGTCATCGGGCAGGGAGCGGGCGGCGAAACGGCGGGACGCGGACCGCAGGCGGGTCAGGTCGGCGACGGGCAGCGCCCGCCAGGCGTGCGCGCCGAGGTCGTAGGCGACCAGGAACCAGCGGCGGCGCCAGCTGATCAGGCGATAGGGCTCCACCTCGGTCTCGGTGCCGGCATGGGCCACCAGCAGAGTGGCGCCGTCACGGATCGCGCCCGCGGCCACCGTGAGGGTGGCGGCGGGCACCGGGGCGTCCGGCTCGCGGGAACCGACCGTGGCGGGGCCGACCGCGGTGGCCGCCCGCAGCGCGGTCACCTTGCGCTGCAGGCGTTTGGGGAGGATCTGCTGGAGCTTGGCGAGCGCCCGGGTGAGGCTGGCGTCGATGTCGGCGATCCCGGTGGAGCCGTCCTCGGCGAGGCCGACGGCCACCGCCACGGCCACCGCCTCGTCGTCGTCGAGCAGCAGCGGGGGCATCTTCGCGCCCTGCCCGATCCGGTATCCGCCCACCGCGCCGCGTTCGGCGTGCACGGGATAGCCGAGTTCACGCAGACGCTGAACGTCGTGCCGCAGTGTGCGTTCGGTGATGCCGAGGCGCTCGGCGAGTTCACGGCCGGTGTACGACCGGTCCTGCAGCAGGGACAGCAGGCGCAGCACGCGGGTCGTGGTCGCAGCCATCGAGATCTCCCCCTCGCCGGGCGCTATTAGGCACGAAAGTAGCCTAATAGCCTCCTAGGGTTGGTGTCACAGGCAAGAAAGAGATCGAAAGGCGAGATCATGAACACCATCGGCACCGCCACCGTCACCTCCCTGCGGCCGGTCTGGCGTGAGGTGCTGACCGCCTCGTACCGGGCTCTGGAGAACAGCGTCGCGGAAGTGGGCGAGGACCAGTGGGACGACGCCACCCCGTGCTCGCAATGGACGGTCACCCAGGTGATTCAGCACGCCGCGGGCGACCAGCTCGCCTACGCCAAGATGCTCGGCATCGGAACCGGCCCGGCCTACGACCCCTTCTCGCCGTCCGGAACCGTTGACGGCACCGCGGCACAACTGGTGAAGGACGCCATCGAGCAGACCCGCGCGGCGTGGGCGACGGTGCCGGACGACACCGAGACCGTTCCGACGCCGCTGCCGCACGGTGACCTGCCCACTCCGGTCGCGGCGGTGATGTGCGCGCTCGACGCCGCCGTGCACGCGTGGGACATCGCGATCGCCACGGGCCGGCCCTCCCCGCTCGACGAGGAGCTGGCGGGTCACCTTCACGCCGCCGCGCGGGAAATCGTGGAACCGCTGCGCCAGTGGGGCGCCTACGCTCCCGTGGTCGAGGCCGCCGACGCCCCTTCCGCCACCCCGGTCGCCGACGACCTGCTCCGCTACCTCGGCCGCACCCCGCGCTGACGAAGCCCCAAGCCCCCCTGCGGCGGGGGTGGGCGCTGACCGGGGACCCCGCACCCGGGGGCTCAACTGCGCTTCACCGCCGTCGCCGGCACCTGCTCCTCCCTCTGACATCGATGTTTCAACTCAGATGAAAAGACGTTGTGCGACCGCGGCGGCGATGGCCAAGATAAAGGAAATCGACCGCCACGACCCGGCTCAGCGAAATGGGGGTCCCGTCCCGAATCAGGGATCGAGAGATTGCCCGGGAAAGGCGATGGCGCGTCGTACGGGGGGAGGAGCTCGGCATGCGGTTGCACCGACGAACTGCTGCCATGCTGGCGGCGGGGACCGTGCTGGCGGCGGCATTTTATGTGCTGAACGAGCCGGTTTTCGGTCAGGCAGGGGATGCGTCGGTCGACGCCGCTCGACCGCTCACCGAGCGGGAGAAGGATCTGCTGCACGACGCCGAGAAACTGCTGACGCGTTCCTGTATGGCGTCCCACGGCTTCAAGATGTGGACGTTTCCGCGGCGGCCGATACCCGAAGACCGCGACTTTCCGTATGTCATCGACGATGTGCGGTGGGCCTCCCGGCATGGCTACGGCAGAGACATCCAAGCCCGGCGCGATCAATTGCGCACATCCGATCCGAACCGGCGGTACTTCGATGATCTGCCGCCGGAGCAACAGCGCAGAGCGTTGGACGCCCTCCACGGCAGCCGATCCGCCAGACGTCTGGAGGTCACGGCACCGAACGGCCTGACCGTCGGCCGGATCGACGACGGCTGTGTCGCACAAGCTCAAAAGGACCTGTACGGAGACCTGAATGTGTGGTTTCGGGTCACCACCGTGACCGATGCACTCAATGGAATCCGCCAAAGGCAGGTCATCGCCGACGCCGATTTCACCGGGGCGGCCAAGAGATGGTCCACGTGCATGCGCAAAAAGGGGTTCGATTATGCCGATCCCTATGAAGCGCGCACCGCTTTCCTGGCTCCCGGCAAGGCCACCCCGAAGGAAGGAGAGATACGTGCAGCGGTCGCTGAGGCCGGTTGCGCGACGAGCAGCGGGCTCTCTGCCACGGCCCGCAGTCTGGACCAGAAATACGGCGAGCGACTGCGGCGCGCCTACTCAGGCGAGGAACGTACCCGGCTGCGACTGGAACTCGACGGGCTGGCACGTGCTCGTTCCGTCGTCGCGGCCGAATGACACCCGGCGGAGCCATCCATCCGAGAAGAGAAGGCGAGGACATTGAACAGAAGCAGCACCGCCCTGGCGACCTTGGGCGTCGCCGTCCTGGCACTGCTCACCGCCCCCGGCGTCGCACAGGCGGCCGCCCCACCGACGCCCGCACCCGTCTCAGCGGCGGCCCCCGATGGCTATCTCTACGCATGGGACGGTCCCAACAGAACCGGCGACTGGTGCCGCTGGCTCGGCGACGACCCCGACTGGGGCACCTGTTCCGGCACCACGACGTCGATGCGCAAGCGGGCAAGCTCCGTGGATAACCGCGGCTACGCCGGCGCGTACGAAGACGTCGATCTTTTCTTCGAAACGAATTACCGCGGCTCCCACATGTGCCTGTGGAACGGTCGATATTTCAGCAATTGGACCGCCATCTACTTTCCTTGGGACGGTAAACTCGGCCAGGGCCAGTCGGTGGACAACAATATCGCCAGTCACCGCTGGTCGAACAACTGCTGAAGAGCGGCCGTAGAACAGCGCTGAGATCTCGGCGTTCCGCAGTATCCGGCGATGTGGCCGAGCACGGTGCATGACCCATCGTGCCAACGACCATGACGACCACAGCGATGGCTGAGCCCGGATGCGCAACGAGCAACGGACTCTGCCACAATCCGCCGCCTGGACCAGAGATACGGCGAGCAACTTCGGCGTGCGTACTCAGGCGAAGTACGTACCCGGCGCGACTGGAACTCGATGCGCTGGGATGCGCTCGTTCCATTCAGACCAGATAGCACCCGCTTCAACCATCCATCGAAGGAGAGAACAATGAACAGGACCAGCACCGCCCTGGCGGCCTTAGGAGTCGCCGTCCTGGCACTGCTCACCGCCCCCGGCGTCGCGCAGGCCGATGCCACACCGTCGCCCGACCCCATACCAGTCGCGCCGGCGGATAACACACCGTCGCCCGCCCCCGTTTCAGCGGCGGCCGCCGATGGCAACCTCTATGCATGGGACGGTTACGACAGAACCGGCGCCTGGTGCCGCTGGACCGGCAATGACAGCAATTGGGACAACTGCTCCGGAAACACGACGTGGATGCGCAATAGGGCAAGCTCCCTGGAGAACCGCGGCTACGCCGGCGCGTACGAAGACGTCGACCTCTTCTACTCGCCGAATTACGGCGGCTCCCACATCTGCCTGTGGAACGGTCGCTATCTCAACAATCTCAGCGGCATCTACTATTCTTGGGACGGTAAAGCCGGTCAGGGCCAGACGACGAACAACAACATCGCCAGCCACCGCTGGTCGAACAACTGCTGACGGCCGGCGGCAGAGCAGCGCCGCCGTCTTCGTGATCTGAGCAAGCCGCAGCATCCGGCGAAGGACTCCCGGCTCCGCGCGACAGCTGGAGCCGGGAGAGCGATCCCGCTCCGGATGCTGCGGCTTTCGCGTCCACGGGCCGGCCGGTACGGCCCTGCTGGCTGAACCGGATGACCGCCGCCGAAGCGGCATCGCCGTGGTGGTGGTCCCTCGGCCGGGTAGCGGCAGCGGGCCGGCCGAAGCCACGCCGAGGGGCCTTTGCGGCCCTCGGCGGTCGCATCCGGCGGTTGCCCGATATCGGCGGAGCCGTCGAAGGCCATCCTATGAGGCGACCATGCCCGCCCTGTAAAGCTTTATGTCAGGACGCGGTCAACAGCTGCGACACAAGAGTTCGCCGGATATCGGGCTGTGCCATCGAGCCTTTTCGGGTGGCGCCACTTATGAATTGACTTTGAGCAGGTCGGCACCGAGAGGGGTGAGCGTGTGTATCACCGTGTTGCCCTGGCGATTGGAGTTGATCAGGCCGGCTTCGCGCAGCGTGGTGGCATGCTGGCTGGCGCTGGACGGCGTGCCGCTGATTCGCCGGGCCATCTCGCTGGTGGTGCAGCCGCCCTCGATGACGCGCAGGCAGGCCGCGCGGGTGGTGCCGAGGAGGTTCGCCAGCGTCTGGAACCTGTGGGTGTCGTCTTTGAACCACCATTCCAGGTTGCGGGTGGCCGGGTAGACGAGCACAGGCGGCAGATCGGGGTCGATGAGGCTGACCGGGACCCGCCAGCAGAACGCCGAGGGCAGCAGCAGGATGCCCCGCCCGTCAAGGTGGATCTCGTGCTTGACCGGATAGTCGACCTCCAGGACCGGCCGCCTCCATCGCATGGTGGGCCCGAGCCCGCTGAGCAGCCCTTCGGGGCCGCTGTCCAGCAGAGACCTGGCGTGCATGGCCCGTTCGAAGTCGACGACGCCCTGCATCACCGGCAGGTGCGGCGCGACGACCGTCGCGTGGTAGCCGCGAAGTGCGCTCGCGAGCAGGGTGAGCGTTTCCACGCGCCCATCCGCCAGTGGGCTCAGCCACGAGGGCACCGTCGGCAGGACCGCGACCTCACGGCGCAGCCGGTGCCGCGGCGTGTTCAGCATCGCCTCGATTCCCGCCTCCATTCCCGCGGACGCCTGCGCCGGGGTCAGGAAGTCCGGGAAGTCCCCTACCGGCGGGACGAGATGGCGCAGCATCAGCAGCTGTTCTCTGGGCAGGTCGCGGAGCGCGGTCCGGGCCTGCGCCCGCCATGGCGCGAGAGCGACACGGCTTTCCGTGGAGGCGAGTAAGCCGATACTGAGTATGACCTCCCACAAAGGATCGGGCCGACCGGCCACGCGAATACGATGAAGGTCCTCATGCGTGAAGAACACTCGAAGCACTGCACAACCCCCGTGGGCAAGCCGCCCGGCTGAACCATTGACGCCCCGTTGTCCCTGTTGTTCCCCGTAATAGATTATTCGCCGACAATGCGGAGGAATGTCAAGGGTCGCGTAACACACGAGGAAGAAACATGGTTACGTGATTCTCCGCACAAGAGATGTCCGGGCCCCCGGCGACATCCGCCGATCGATGGGACGCGCTGCCCCAGTGAGGGCTGATTCGTCATCGAGGCCGCCGGCCAGGTCATCGCGGGTCTGGCGGCCGGCCGTGCCCCGCGGCCTCGGCCGGCCGCTTCGCGGGACCGATCCCGGCGGGCGGCTCTCACACGCCGGGTCCCACGGGACCGGTCGGCCGGCGTTCAGCGGGCAGAGGTGTCGATCCGTACGCGGCCGTCGTCGTCGCCGGACAGGAACGACGCCAGCGCCTGCGCCTCCTCGGTCACGTCGGCGTGCTCAGACCGCGACAGCCGGCGCAGCGGAGTGACGGTCACCGTTCCGGCGTCGGTGCCGGCCGCACCGGTCCAGGTCGCGGCGACCCGGCCGTCCACCAGGACGACGCGCGCACCCGCGACCGACAGGCCGCGGTGGGCGTCGTCCACGATCCGGTCGCGGTCGTGGTAGCCGAGGAGCGCGTTGTCGAACGCCGGCAGGAACCGCACCGGGGCGGGGGTGCCGGGATCGGGACGCGGCGCGTCGGGCAGGTCCAGCAGTTCCCGTCCCCGCTCGTCCCGGAAGGCGAGCAGTTCCTCGCGTATCGCGGCCACCGCCGCCGGCAGTCCGGCCAGGCCGCACCAGGCGCGCAGATCGGCGGTGGCCGCCGGGCCGAACGCGGCCAGGTAGCGCCGTACCAGCGCCTGGCCGACCGGGTCGGAACCGCCGGCGGCCGGCGGGTCGATCTCACGGCCCAGCCAGGAGGAGAGCAGCGCGTTGCGCACTCCCGCCCGCGTACGCCACAGCCCGCGTGGCGGGAGTTGCACCATCGGCAGCAGGGCGGCGACCAGCATCTCCCCCAGCGCCCGGTGCCCGGGTGCCGGCCAGCGGTCGGCGAGCGCCCGCGCGAGCTCGCCCATCGAACGGGGCCGGCCGTCGGCCATGACCGCCCGGCCCGCCGCCGCGAGCTCGTCGAGATCCACCCCGTCGAGCTCGCGGCGGTAGGCCCCGAGCACCCGCCGGCGCAGCATCATGCCGTGGCGGGCCCGCCAGGCCAGGGCATCGTCGGCGGTGAGCAGATGCACGGTGCGGCGCATGAGGTGCGTGCGCACCACGTGCCGCCCGGCCAGCAGGCCGGAGAGCACCGCCGGGTCGAACGCGCGCAGCCGCGACCAGAGCCCGACGAACGGTTCCTGCGGTTCCTGCGCCTGCAGGCCGCACAGGTGCGCGACGGCGTCCAGGACCGGCACATCGGCGCGGTCGAGGAGCAACTGCCGGGCGAGCGTCGCGCGGTTGAGCGCCCGGGTGCCGAGAACGGTCATCGCCGCACTCCGTGGCCCGCTCGCCGCCCGGTCGCCTGCGCGGCGACGTACGGGTGAGGCCGGGGCGGGGTGTGGGGGCGGGCCCGGACACCCGTCCGCGCCGGCTCGCGCGTCTTCACGCCTGACGTCGTTCCTTTCGGTTGCAGTATGACCTCGAGGTCGTCACGGCGGCGGTCGGCGTCAGCCGGCCTGCCGCCCATCGAGCGTCTCGCGGAGGATGTCGGCGTGCCCGGCGTGCTGGGCGGTCTCGGCGATGAGATGCGTCAGCACCCGGCGCACGCTGAACACCTCTCCCGCCTGGTGCCAGGGCGCCTCGGGCAGGGGCCTGGTGGCCGACAGGTCGGAGACCGCGGCGATGATCTCCCCGGTCCGGGCGGCGACCCGCTCGTAGCGGCCGAGGATCTGCGCCAGGGTCTCGCCGGGCCGCATCTGGAAGTCCTCGCGGTGGTCGATCATCCACTGCGGGTACGCGCGTGCGGTCCCGGCCGCGATATCGGCCCAGGTCACCCCCTCGGGCAGGTCGTAGCGCATCGCCGACGGGCCGTGGACCACGAACCGCAGCCAGGTCTCCTCCATGGACGCCACGTGCTTGACCAGGCCGCCCAGGCACAGCGCGCTGACCGTCGGGCACTGGCGGGCCTGCTCGTCGCCGAGCCCGCGGGTGCTCGCGGTCAGGGCCGCTCGCGCCGTCGCGAGCTGGGCGAGCAGGTCGGCCCGCTCCGCGTCGAGGGATGCGGGGAGGGTTGTCGTGGTGGTCACGGTGCTGGGCCTTTCGGTCGTCCGCGTCGTCTGAACGAGGACCACGCTCGCAGGAGAAGCGGCCAGGATGTGTCCTGTTCTTCGGGCAGAATGCCGGACATGCCGAAGACCTCCGGGCGACTACTGGCCCTGCTGTCGCTGCTGCAGGTACGCCGTGACTGGCCGGGCGCGCTGCTGGCGGAACGCCTCGAGGTCAGCCCGCGCACCGTGCGGCGTGATGTCGACCGCCTGCGCGAGCTCGGCTATCCGATCGCCGCCGCCAAAGGCCCCGACGGGGGGTACCGGCTGGACGCCGGCACGCGGCTGCCGCCGCTGCTGTTCGACGACGAGCAGGCCGTCGCGCTCGCCGTCGCGCTCCAGCTGGCCACCACCGCCGGAGCCGGCATCGAGGAGGCCGCGGCGCGCGCGCTGAACACCGTCCGGCAGGTCATGCCCGCCCGGCTGCGCCGCCGCATCGACACCGTCCAGGTCACCGTCGTCGAACGGCCCGCCGGCCGGATGGTCCCGCAGGTCGACAGCGGTGTGCTCGCGGCACTGAGCGCCGCCGTCCACGCCCGCGAGGTGCTGCGCTTCGACTATCCCCCGCGACCGGGAGAAGAGGCGGACGGCGCCGCGCCGCCGCCGCGCCGGGTGCAGCCCCATCACCTGGTCACCTGGAGTGGACGCTGGTACCTGGTGGCCTGGGATCTCGACCGCGAGGACTGGCGCACCTTCCGCGCCGACCGGATCAGCCCGCGCCCCCCTGCGGGACCCCGCTTCACCCCGCGCGAGCTGCCCGGCGGCGACGTGGCCGCCTTCGTGTCGGACCGTTTCCAGGGCTCCGGCGGCTCCGGCGGCCGGCCGTGCGTCGGCGAGGTGATCCTCGACCTGCCCGCCGCCGCGGTGTCCCGCTACACCGGTGAGGGGGTGGTGGAGGAGCTCGGCCCGGCCCGTTGCCGCCTGGTCCTGGGCTCGTGGTCGTGGGCCGGTCTGGCCGCCGCGGTCGGCAGGTTCGACGCCGACATCGAGGTCGTCGGCCCGGCCGAGCTCAGAACCGCTTTCGCGCACCTGGCCCGCCGCTACGCCCGCGCCGCCGGCGATCCGGGGTGGGAGGGCGAGGCCGGCGCCGGTGCCCGCCGTCGTACGGACCGGGCGGCGCCCTGAGCACGGCCGGCCGCGCAGGCCGGCGACGACCTCCGGGGCACATGGGCCGCCGGTCCCGGATGCGGAGTCTTTGGGGGTGGCTTGACGATTTCCGCGTGTGCGTGCAATCCTGATGGCGGGTTTGAGGTTGACAATCTGTATACGCGTGGACATTTGTCTGCATTTTGCTTTATGCTGCCCTTCCACGCTCGCCCTCGGCATCCCACCCCTCCGCAACGGCTGTGATGTCGCCCGGCGTGCACGTAGTCGGTCCGCCGCGAACCCTCGGAAGGACATCTTTTGGCAGCCTCGCGCAACGCCTCCACCGTACCCGCCGGTCCCCGTCGCGTGTCTTTCGCGCGCATTCAGGAGCCGCTCGAAGTTCCCGATCTTCTCGCCCTG
>NZ_BMNT01000062.1:32239-33887 GCF_014646695.1 Sphaerisporangium melleum | reverse complement strand
CCGGCAGCAGACCACCCAACCCGATCCCATGCAACGCCGCATCCAGCAACGCCGGATGCACCCCGAACCGCGAAACACCCACCCGCCCCTGCTCCGGCAGCACGACCTCGGCGTACACCTCCCCACCCGCACGCCACGCCGCCACCACACCCTGGAAGACGGGCCCATACTGAAGGCCCACCCGCGCGAGGTCGTCGTACAAGCCGTCAACCGAAATCGGCTGAGCACCGGCCGGCGGCCACTGCTCCATCCTCTCGATCGACTCCAGCGCGGACGCCGCGACCAGCGCGCCCTGCGCGTGCTGGACCCAATCGGCGCCGTCCTCGGCACAGGAGTGGATCGTCACCGAACGCCGGCCATCCTCGTCCACCCCACCCAGCAGCACCTGCAACCGGGCACCACCGGCCACCGGAACCACCAAAGGCACCCCGATGGTCAACTCCTCCAGCGACCCACACCCGGCCTCGGCCCCCACCTGCAGCGCCAACTCCACGAACGCCGCACCCGGCAACACCACCGCACCGTTCACCACATGATCGGCCAACCACGGCTGCGCACCCAGCGACAACCGCCCACTGAAGATCAACGACTCGCCACCGGCCACCTCCGTCACCGCACTCAGCAACGGATGGTCCACAGTGCCGAGGCCGGCTCCGTTCATGTCGCCGGCGCCGGCGCGGTCCCGGACGGGGATCCAGTAGTGCCGGTGCTGGAAGACGTAGGTCGGCAGTTCCACGTGCCGGGCGGGGACGTTGGCGAAGTAGGTCTCCCAGTCGACGGTGACGCCGCAGGTGTGCAGGTGGGCCAGGGCGGCCACGAAGGCACGGCCCTCGTCGAACGCGACGGCCTCTTCCTGCTGCCCGCGCTTCGCGTTACCCCGTCCACCAGCGGGAACGCAGACCTCCTCGCCGGTGAGGGTCTGCTGCGCCAGTGCGGTCAGCGTCGCATCCGGACCCACCTCGACGAAGACCGTCGCCCCCGCAGCGCGTGCCGCGGAGACTCCGTCGGCGAACCGCACCGCCTCCCGGACATGCCGCACCCAGTACGCCGGATCGGCCAAAAGCCCCGGCTCAGCAACATGCCCGGTCACATTCGACACCACCGGGATCAACGGCTCGTTGAAGACCAGCGACGACACCGCTTGCCGGAAGTCGGCGAGCATCGGCTCCATCAACGGCGAATGGAACGCATGCGACACCCGCAACCTGCGCGTACGCACGCCCTTCTCGGCCAGGGCCTGAGCGATCTCCTCGACCGTCTTCTCGGCGCCGGAGACCACCACCGCCGACGGACCGTTCACCGCCGCGATCCCGACCTCGTCCTCCCGGCCGGCCAGCAACGGCAGCACATCCTGCTCCGAAGCGGCCACCGCCAGCATCGCGCCACCCGAAGGCAGCGCCTGCATGAGACGAGCCCGGGCCGCGACCAGCGCACACGCATCCACCAGCGACAACACCCCGGCCACATGCGCAGCGGCGATCTCACCCACCGAATGACCGGCCAGCACATCCGGCCGCACACCCAGCGACTCCACCAACCGGAACAACGCCACCTCGAACGCGAACAGGGCAGGCTGCGTCATCCCCGTCTCGTCCAGCACCTCGGCCGGACCGGCGAACATCACCTCACGCAGAGAGTGCGGCAGCAA
>NZ_BMNT01000062.1:31641-31956 GCF_014646695.1 Sphaerisporangium melleum | reverse complement strand
TCATCCCGATCCGCGCCCAGCACCACCGCACGACGCTCCAGCACCGCACGACCACGAGCCAGAGCCGCACCCACCTCCCCGAACGTGGCGTCCCGGGTCGCCTCAGTGGTCCAGGCGGCCAACCGGGCCGCCTGCGCACGCAGCGCCTGGTCATCCTTGGCAGAGACCAGCCACGGCATCGGCTGACCGAGATCGGCCGCCGAGCCGGCGACGTCCCCGATCGTGGGGTCGGTCGCGCCGCTCTGACCGGTCTGGCCGATCTCTTCGCCCTGCTCGATGACGACGTGGGCGTTGGTGCCGCTGATCCCGAACGAG
>NZ_BMNT01000062.1:27486-31604 GCF_014646695.1 Sphaerisporangium melleum | reverse complement strand
GCCCGGCGGGGACGGTCCGGCCGGTCCCACTCCCGCGTCTCGGTCAGCAACTCCACCGCACCCGCCGACCAGTCCACATGCGGCGACGGCTCGTCCACATGCAGCGTCTTGGGCAGGACCCCGTTGCGCATCGCCATGACCATCTTGATGACACCGGCCACACCCGCCGCGGCCTGCGCATGACCGATGTTCGACTTCACCGACCCCAGCCACAACGGCCGATCCGCGTCACGGTCCTGGCCATACGTCGCCAGCAACGCCTGCGCCTCGATCGGATCACCCAACGCCGTACCCGTACCGTGCGCCTCGACCACATCCACGTCCACCGGGGCCAACCCCGCGTTAGCCAGCGCCTGGCGGATCACCCGCTGCTGCGACGGGCCGTTCGGCGCGGTCAGACCATTACTCGCACCGTCCTGGTTCACCGCCGAACCACGCACCACCGCCAGCACCCGATGCCCGTTGCGACGGGCGTCCGACAGCCGCTCCACCAGCAGCACACCGACGCCCTCACCCCAGCCGGTGCCGTCCGCGCCCGCGCCGAACGCCTTGCACCGACCATCGGGGGCCAGACCACGCTGCCGGGAGAACTCCACGAACGTCCCCGGGGTGGACATGACCGTCACGCCGCCGGCCAGCGCCAGGTCGCACTCCCCTGAGCGCAGCGCCTGGACGGCCAGATGCAGCGCGACCAGCGACGACGAGCACGCGGTATCCACCGTCACCGCCGGGCCCTCGAATCCGAAGCTGTACGACACCCGGCCAGAGGCGACGCTCCCCGAGCTACCGGTACCGACCAGCCCTTCCAGCTCCCGCGGCACCGACGACAACCCCGGCGCGTAATCGTGGTACATCACCCCGGCGAACACACCCGTACGACTGCCACGCAGCCCCAGCGGACTGACGCCGGCCTGTTCGATCGCCTCCCAGGAGGTCTCCAGCAGCAAGCGCTGCTGCGGGTCCATGGCCAGCGCCTCGCGCGGCGAGATCCCGAAGAACCCGGCGTCGAACTGCCCCGCGTCGTACAGGAACCCACCATGACGGGCATAGCTGGTGCCGTAGCTCTCCGGGTCCGGGTCGTACAACCGGTCCAGATCCCACCCACGATCCGACGGGAACTCCCCGATCGCATCGCCGCCACCCGCGACCAGCTCCCACAGACCCTCCGGCGACACCACACCACCGGGGAAACGACACGCCATACCCACGATCGCGATCGGCTCGTCCACCACCGATGCGCTCACGGCCGCCGCCTGCTCGACACGGCGGCCGGTCAGCTCGGCAGCGATGAAGCCCGCCACCGCCTCGGCGGTCGGGTAGTCGAAGACGAGCGTGGCGGGCAGGCGAAGCCCGGTGGCGGTGTTGAGCCGGTTGCGCAACTCGACCGCGATCAGTGAGTCGAACCCGAGATCCTGGAACCGCTTGGCCGGTTCGACCTGGTCGGCGCCGGCGAAGCCGAGTACGAGGGCCACCTGGGTACGCACGAGCGCCAGCAGGTCGGTCGCGGTCGCCGTGGCCGTGCTCGCACGGCGGGCCGGTGCGGTCTGGACCCGGACAAGGCCGTGCAGCATCGCCGGCAGCGCGCTGCCCTGGTCGCGCAGAGCCGGCATGTCCAACGACGCGGGGACCAGCACAGGACGGTGGTGGGCCACCGCGGCGTCGAACAGCGCGAGGCCGTCGCCATCGGACAGAGGTCTGATGCCGGTCCGCTCGATGCGGCGCAGGTCCTGCTCGCCCAGGTCGCCTGCCATGCCGGTCGCCCACAGCCCCCAGGCGAGCGAGGTCGCCGGCAGACCGCGCGCCCGGCGGTACTGGGCGAGCGCGTCCAGGTAGGTGTTCGCGGCGGCGTAGTTGCCCTGACCCGGGCTGCCCAGGGTCCCGGAGATCGAGGAGAAGAGCACGAACGCGGTCAGGTCGAGGCCCTGGGTCAGCTCGTGCAGGTGCCAGGCCGCGTCCGCCTTGGGCCGCAGGACGGCGTCCAGCCGCTCCGGGGTGAGCGAGGTGACGATGCCGTCGTCCAGGACGCCGGCCGTGTGCACCACTGCGGTGAGCGGGTGTTCCATGGACGCGACGACCTGCGCCAGCGCCTCCCGGTCCGCGACGTCGCACGCCACGACCCGTACCTCGGCGCCGAGCCCGGCCAGTTCGGCGGCCAGCTCTTGCGCGCCCGGTGCCGCGAGGCCGCGCCGGCTCACCAGCAGCAGGCGCCCGACCTGGTGGGCGGCGACCAGATGACGGGCCACCAGAGCGCCCAGTCCGCCCGTGCCCCCGGTGACCAGCACCGTCGAGTCCGGTCCGAACACCGGCGGGTGCTGCTCCGCCGGCTCAGGCGCGCCTGCATCGTTCACCACGGGCCCGGACGCGGACGTACGGTCGTCCGTGGCCGCGACCCTGGCCAGCCGTGGCACCAGAAGTTCGCCCTCGCGCGACGCCAGTTGTGGCTCGCCGGCGGCCAGTGCCCGCTCGACCAGGCGCTCCAGCGTGGAGTCCAGGCCGGCGTCGGCGTGCGGAGAGGTGTCCAGCAGTACGAAGCGGCCGGGCTGCTCGGTCTGCGCGGCACGCACCAGACCCCATACCGCCGCCTGCGCGACGTCGAGCAGGGTGTCCTCGGTGCCGGTCGCCACCGCCCCGTGGGTCACCACCACCAGCCGTTCCTCGGCGGGCAACTGTCGCATCGCGGAAAGTACGGCGTCGGTGGCGCGCCTGATCGCCTCGGGAGCCGGCGACGGGCTCGGCGGCACGTCCACCAGCGCGTACCGGAGCTCCTCCGGCGCCGTCCGCACGGGTGCCGGTACCCAGTCCACCTGGAACAGGCTGTCGCGGTGTGGCGCCTCCCGTTCGGCGGATCGAGGGCGGCAGATGAGCGACCCCATCTCCATGACCGGCGCGCCGGACGCGTCGGCGATGGTCAGGGCGACCACGCCGGGGCCGCCGGCAGGGGTCGCCCGGATGCGCAGGACGGTCGCGCCGGTGGCGTGCAGCGTCACCCCGCTCCAGGCGAACGGCACGTACGGCCGGTCCGGTTCGGCGGCCGGCAGGAGACCGTCCAGCGCGACGG
Source organism: Sphaerisporangium melleum (assembly GCF_014646695.1). GTDB lineage: Bacteria > Actinomycetota > Actinomycetes > Streptosporangiales > Streptosporangiaceae > Sphaerisporangium > Sphaerisporangium melleum. Next base: position 28,546 of record NZ_BMNT01000062.1, on the reverse strand, counting down.
GGTGCAGCGCGGCGTCGAGCAGGGCCGGGTGCATGCCGAAGCGCACGGCGTCCTGACGCGCCTGCTCGGGCAGGGCGACCTCGGCGTACACCACGTCGTCCTTGCGCCAGGCGGCGGTCAGCCCTTGGAAGGCGGCACCGTAGACCATGCCCGATGCGGCCAAGCGGTCGTACAGCTCGTCGACCGCGAGCGGCTCGGCGCCGGCCGGCGGCCACTGCGCGAGCGACGGCGTGGCGGTGGCCGTTGCCGGGGCCGGGGTGAGGAAGCCTTGGGCGTTCTGCCGCCAGTCCGTGCCGTCCTCGGCACGGGAGTGCACGGTCACCTGGCGGCGTCCCGAGTCGTCGGCCACCGTGACCACGACCTGGATCTGCAGGCCGCCCTGCGCGGGCAGCACCATCGGTGACTGCAGGGTCAGCTCGTCCAGCACGGGGCAGCCGGCCTCGTCACCCGCGCGGATGGCGAGTTCGAGCTGCGCCGCACCCGGCACCACGACCTGACCGGCCAGCACGTGGTCGGCCAGCCAGGGGTGTTCGGCCACGGAGAGCCGCCCAACAAGGGTGATCGAGTCGGAACCGGGTGCGGGCACGACGGCGCCGAGCACCGGATGGTCCAGAGAGACCATCCCTCCCCCGGCGAAGGCACCCGTGGGACGGCCGGAGTCGAGCCAGTAGCGCTGGTGCTGGAAGGCATAGGTGGGCAGGTCGACGTGCCGGGCCGGGACGTTCGCGAAATACGTCTCCCAGTCGAGAGTGAGACCGCGGGTGTGCAGGTGGCCCAGCGCCTGGACGAACGCACGCACCTCGTCCCGGTCCTTACGCACCGCAGGCACCAGCAGCACCATCTCATCGGCGTCCAGACTCTGCTGCGCCAACGCGGTCAGCGTCGCATCCGGACCCACCTCGACAAAGACCGTCGCTCCAGCCGAACGCGCAGCGGAGACCCCGTCGGCGAAGCGCACCGCCTCCCGCACATGCCGCACCCAATACCCCGGATCGGCCAAAAGCCCCGGCTCGGCCACCCGCCCGGTCACATTCGACACCACCGGGATCAACGGCTCGTT
>NZ_BMNT01000062.1:21632-27412 GCF_014646695.1 Sphaerisporangium melleum | reverse complement strand
GACACCACGTCCCGGAACTCCGCCAGCATCGGCTCCATCAACGGCGAATGGAACGCATGCGACACCCGCAGCCTGCGAGTACGCACCCCACGCTCGGCCAGTACGGCCGCGATCTCGTCAATCGTCGCTTCAGCGCCGGAAACGACCACTGCGGAGGGACCGTTCACGGCCGCGATGCCGACCTGATCCTCCCGGCCGGCCAGCAACGGCAGCACATCCTGCTCACGAGCGGCCGCCGCCAGCATCGCCCCACCCGAAGGCAGCGCCTGCATCAACCGGGCCCTGGCCGCCACCAGCGCACACGCATCCGCCAGCGACAACACCCCCGCCACATGCGCGGCGGCGATCTCACCCACCGAGTGACCGGCCAGCACATCCGGTCGTACGCCCAGCGACTCCAGCAGCCGGTACAACGCCACCTCGAACGCGAACAGAGCAGGCTGCGTCATCCCCGTCTCGTCCAGCACCTCGGCCGGACCGGCGAACATCACCTCACGAAGAGAACGCGGCAGCAACGGGTCCAGCACCGCGCAGACCTCGCCCAACGCCTCCGCGAACACCGGGAAACGCTCCGCCAGCTCACGACCCATACCGACCCGCTGGCTCCCCTGACCCGCGAACAGCACCCCGACCCTGCCACCGGACCCACCACCGGTCACCACACCAGAAGCGGACTCACCCGCGGCCAGGGCACGCAGACCCGCCACCAACTCATCCCGATCCGCGCCCAGCACCACCGCACGACGCTCCAGCACCGCGCGGGCCGAGACCAGGGCCGTACCCGTCACCGGAAGCGCGGTGTCGTCCTGCACGGCCCACGCCGCCAGACGGTCCGCCTGCGCACGCAGACCGGCCTCCTCATTGGCCGACAACAACCAGGGCACGACCTCGGACCGCGAACCATCGGCCACCGGAGCACCATCGTCGCCGGCCGGAGAGGCATCCGGAGCCTGCTCGATCACCACGTGCGCGTTGGTGCCGCTCACGCCGAAGGACGAGACGCCGGCCCGGCGGGGACGATCCGGCCGGTCCCACTCCCGCGTCTCGGTGAGCAGTTCGACGGCGCCCGCCGTCCAGTCCACGTGCGGCGAGGGGGTGCCGGCGTGCAGGGTCCGCGGCAGGACGGCGTTGCGCATGGCCATGACCATCTTGATGACCCCGCCGACCCCGGCGGCGGCCTGGGTGTGGCCGATGTTGGACTTCAGCGACCCCAGCCACAGCGGACGGGAGGCGTCCCGGTCCTGGCCGTAGGTGGCGATGATGGCCTGCGCCTCGATCGGGTCACCCAGCGTCGTCCCCGTACCGTGCGCCTCGACCGCGTCCACGTCCACCGGGGTCAGGCCCGCGTTGGCCAGCGCCTGACGGATCACCCGTTCCTGGGCGGGACCGTTGGGCGCGGTGAGGCCGTTGCTGGCGCCGTCCTGGTTGATCGCGGTGCCGCGGACGATCGCGAGCACCTGGTGACCGTTGCGGCGGGCGTCCGACAGCCGCTCCACCAGCAGCATCCCCGCGCCTTCGGCCCAGCCGGTGCCGTCCGCGCCCGCGCCGAACGCCTTGCACCGCCCGTCGGGGGCCAGGCCGCGCTGGCGGGAGAACTCCACGAAGACGCCCGGCGTGGCCATCACCGTCACGCCGCCCGCGAGGGCCAAATCGCACTCGCCGGCGCGCAGCGACTGCGCGGCCAGGTGCAGCGCGACCAGCGACGACGAGCAGGCGGTGTCCACGGTGACCGCCGGGCCCTCCAGGCCGAAGGTGTACGCGACCCGGCCGGAGGCGATGCTGCCGGCGCTGCCGTTGAGGACGAAACCTTCATAGCCCTCGGGGGCCTGCGGCAGGCGCGTCCCGTAGTCGTGGTACATGACCCCGGCGAAAACGCCGGTCCGGCTGCCCCGCATGGCCGTGGGGCTGATGCCGGCCCGTTCGATGGCCTCCCACGAGGTCTCCAGTAGCAGCCGCTGCTGCGGGTCCATCGCGGTGGCCTCGCGGGGCGAGATCCCGAAGAGGGCGGCGTCGAACCGGTCTGCGTCGTACAGGAAGCCGCCTTCGCGGGTGTAGCTGGTGCCGTAGTTCGCGGGGTCCGGGTCGTACAGGTGGGCGAGGTCCCAGCCGCGGTTGCCGGGGAACTCGCCGATCGCGTCGGCCCCGGCGGCGACCAGCTCCCACAGCCCTTCCGGCGAGACGACCCCGCCCGGATACCGGCAGGCCATGCCGACGATCGCGATCGGGTCGTCGGCGACGGCCCGCCCGGCCACGGCTGAGCCGCGGGTGGTGCCGCCGGCCGGCCGCGTGGCTCCGGACAGCTGCTGGTGCAGGTGCGCGGCCAGTTCTCCGGGGCTGGGGAAGTTGAACAGCAGCGTGGCGGGCAGCCGCAGCCCGGTGGCGGCGTTGAGCCGGTTGCGCAGTTCCACACTGCTGAGCGAGTCGAAGCCGAGATCCTTGAAGGCGGCGGCGACGTCCACGGCTGCGGCGTCGGTGTGGCCGAGGACGAGCGCCACGTTCGTCCGGATGAGCTGGAGCAGCGCGCCCTTGTCCGCGAGCATGCGGGCCGGCTGCACGGCCGGCGCCGTCCGCCGGGCCGGCGCCTTGACCAGGGCGCGGAACACCGCCGGGATCTCCTCCTGGCGGCGCAGCGTCGCGGTGTCCAGCCGGGCGAGCACCTGGACGCCGTCGTCCAGGGCGAGCGCGGCGTCGAACAGGGCCATGCCCTCGGCGACGGGAAGCGGGGCGATGCCGACGCGGCCGAGGCGGGCCACGTCCGCGTGGCTGAGGGAACCGGCCATCCCGCTGCCGGACTCCCACAGGCCCCAGGCCAGGGAGACGGCGGGCAGTCCGAGGGAGCGGCGGTGCAGGGCCAGCGCGTCCAGGAAGGTGTTGGCCGCGGCGTAGTTGGCCTGCCCGGCGCTGCCGATCGTGCCAGCGACCGAGGAGTACAGCACGAACGCCGTCAGGCCGAGGTCCTTGGTGAGTTCGTGCAGGTGCCAGGCGGCGTCGGCCTTGGGGGCGAAGACCCGGTCGATCCGCTCGGGGGTCAGCGAGGTCACGGCCCCGTCGTCCACCACACCGGCGAGGTGCACGACTCCGGTGAGCGGCCGGTCGGCGGGGATGCCGGCCAGCAGTGCGGCGAGTGCCGCGCGGTCGGCCACATCGCAGGCGGCGATCGTGGCCTGCGCCCCGAGTGCGGCGAGTTCGGCGGTCAGGTCGGCCGCGCCGGGGGCGTCCGGGCCGCGGCGGGTGGCGAGCAGCAGGTGCCGGACGCCGTGCTCGGTGACGAGGTGCCGCGCCGCCAGGGCTCCGAGGCCGCCGGTGCCACCGGTGACCAGAACGGTGCCGCCCGGTCCGCCGAACGCACCGGCCGCGACGGACGGCGGCGGGGTGGCCGAGGTCGGCGCTTCGGACGCGGAGACGGCGGGCGCAGAAACAGCGGACGGGGAGACGGCGGACGCGGAGGTGGTGGGCTCAGGGGTGGCGGGCGTCCGGCCGGTGCCGGCCGCGGGGGCCGGGACGAGGCGGGGGACGACGACCGTGCCGCGGCGCAGGGCGAGCTGCGGCTCGCCGGACGCGCAGGCGGCGGCCAGGGCGGCGGCGGAGTCGGGGTGGTCGTCGGTGTCCAGCAGGACGAACCGCCCGGGGTGTTCGGACTGCGCGGACCGGACCAGACCCCAGATCGGCGCGGCCGACAGGTCGGGCACGTCGCCCTCGACTGCGGCGACCGCCCCGGTGGTCACCAGCACCAGCCGCGATCCGGTCGTCCGCTCGTCGGCGAGCCACTCCTGGATCAGGTCGAGCGCCGCGTACGTCCCGGCGCGTCCCGTGCCGGCCGGCACCCGCGCGACCACCGGCTCCGGCAGGTCGCCCGGCGCACCGATGGCCGCGCGCAGCGAGGACGCGTCGTCGAGGACGACCACCTGCCCGGTCACAGACCCGTCGGTGAGCGGTGCGGGCAGCGGGGTCCAGTCGAGCACGTACGGGGTGGCGGCGGCGGGCCGCTCGGCTCCGGTGGGCCGTACGACGAGGGACTCCACCGTGAGGATCGGCGCACCGGTTTCGTCGGCGACGAACATCGACAGTTCACCCGGCCCGGTCCCCCGCGTCCTGACCCGCAGCGTGGGGGCGCCCGCCGCGTGGACGGCGACGCCGGACCAGGCGAAGGGCAGCACCGGTCGTCCCGGCTCCATGGGGGGCAGGAGGCCGCCGAGCGTGATGGAGTGCACGGCCGCGTCCAGGACGGCGGGGTGCAGGCCGAACTTCTCGGCGCCGTCCCGGGCGTGAACGGGCAGGGAGATGTCGGCGTAGACCTCGCCGTCCCGCAGCCAGGCGGCGGTGAGGCCCTGGAACGCGTCGCCGTACTCCAGGCCGGTCGCGGCCAGCTCGTCGTAGAGGCCGCCGACGTCGATGGGCTCCGCGCCGGGCGGGGGCCACTGTGCGAGGTCGAACCCGGGTGCGGGGCCGGCGGCGGCGAGCACCCCTTGGGCGTGCCGCCGCCAGGTGGAGGCGCCTTCGGTCCTGGCGTAGAGGGCGATGCCGCGCCGTCCGGTGTCGTCCGGGCCGTCCACGACGACCTGCAGGTGCACGGCGTGGTCGTCCGGGATGGGGAGGGGGGCGTGCAGAGCCAGCTCGGCGACGGTGTCGCAGTCCCCGGTCTCGGCCATGGCGCGCAGAGCGATCTCGAGGAAGCCCGTGCCGGGCAGGATGGCGGTGCCGTTGACCGCGTGGTCGGCCAGCCATGGCTGCGCGGCGAGAGAGAGCCGTCCGACGAGGGTGATGGCGCCGGAGCCGGGGTCGGGGACGACGGCGGTCAGCATCGGGTGGCCGACCGCTTCCAGCCCCACCGCGGTCACGTCGCCGGCGCCGGTGCCCTGCTCCAGCCAGTACCGCTGGTGCTGGAAGGCATAGGTCGGCAGGGAGAGCCGCGCGGCGGGGGTGAGCAGCGCCGTCCAGTCGACCGCGATGCCACGGGCGTGCAGGTGACCGAGGGCCTCCAGCAGCGCGCGGGACTCCTCGCGGCCCTTGCGGACGGCCGGGACGAAGGCCAGGGCGTCCTCGTCGAGGCTCTGCTGGGCGAGGCCGGTGAGCACGCCGTCCGGACCGGCTTCGAGGAACGTCGTGGCCCCGGTGGCGCGGGCCGCCGCGACGCCGTCGGCGAAGCGGACCGCGTGGCGCACGTGCCGCACCCAGTACGCCGGGTCGGTGAGCAGACCTGGCTCGGCCGGCCGGCCGGTGAGGGTGGACACGAGGGGAACGGCGGGCTCGTGGTAGCTCAGGGCGGCGATGACCTGCTCGAACTCGGCGAGCATGGGCTCCATCAACGGCGAGTGGAACGCGTGCGACACCCGAAGCCTGCGGGTACGCACGCCCTTCTCGGCCAGCGCCTGAGCGATCTGCTCGACCACCTCTGCGGCGCCGGACACCACCACGGCAGAGGGACCGTTCACCGCCGCGATCCCGACCTCGCCCTCCCGGCCGGCCAGCAACGGCAGCACATCCTGCTCGGCAGCGGCCACCGCCAGCATCGCGCCACCCGAAGGCAGCGCCTGCATCAACCGGGCCCTGGCCGCGACCAGCGCACACGCATCCACCAGCGACAACACCCCCGCCACGTGCGCAGCGGCGATCTCACCCACCGAATGACCGGCCAGCACATCCGGCCGCACACCCAGCGACTCCACCAGCCGGTACAACGCCACCTCGAACGCGAACAGGGCAGGCTGCGTCATCCCGGTCTCGTCCAGCACCTCGGCCGGACCGGCGAACATCACTTCACGCAGAGAGCACGCCAGCAG
>NZ_BMNT01000062.1:0-21584 GCF_014646695.1 Sphaerisporangium melleum | reverse complement strand
ACCGCGCAGACCTCGTCCAGAGCCTGCGCGAACACCGGGAAACGCTCCGCCAGCTCACGACCCATACCGACCCGCTGGCTCCCCTGACCCGCGAACAGCACGGCCAGCTTCCCACCGGACCCACTCCCGGTCACCACACCCGGAGCGGCCTCACCCGCGGCCAGCGCAGCCAGACCCGCCAGCATCTCGGCAGGGTCCGCACCGACCACGACCGCACGATGCTCCAGCACCGCACGACCGGCCGCCAGCGCCCCCGCGGCACCCACCACATCCACCCCGGCGGACGCCCGCACCCACTCCGCAAGCCGCCCCGCCTGCGCACGCAACGCCACCGCCGACTTCGCCGAGATCGGCCACGGCACGGCCACCGGCCCGCTCTCATCCGCGGGGGCCGGAGCGGGCTCGGCGGACTCGGCCTGTTCGAGGATCACATGAGCGTTGGTGCCGCTGACGCCGAAGGAGGAGACCGCCGCGCGGCGAGGACGGTCCGGCCGGTCCCAGGGCTTGGCCTCGGTGAGCAGTTCGACGGCGCCCGCCGTCCAGTCGACGTGCGGGGTCGGCTCGTCCGCGTGCAGGGTCTTGGGCAGGACGCCGTTGCGCATCGCCATGACCATTTTGATCACGCCGCCGATGCCGGCGGCGTGCTGGGTGTGGCCGATGTTGGACTTCAGCGAGCCGAGCCACAGCGGGCGCGAGGCGTCCCGGTCCTGCCCGTAGGTGGCGATGATGGCCTGTGCCTCGATCGGGTCGCCGAGCGTCGTACCGGTCCCGTGCGCTTCGACCGCGTCCACGTCCACCGGGGCGAGCCCCGCGTTGGCCAGCGCCTGCCGGATCACCCGCTGCTGCGACGGCCCGTTCGGCGCGGTCAGGCCATTGCTCGCACCGTCCTGGTTGATCGCCGAACCCCGCACCACCGCCAGCACCTGGTGACCGTTGCGCCGGGCGTCGGACAGCCGCTCCACCAGCAGCACGCCGACGCCCTCGGCCCAGCCGGTGCCGTCCGCGCCCGCGCCGAACGCCTTGCACCGGCCATCGGGCGCGAGACCACGCTGCCGGGAGAACTCCACGAAGATGCCCGGCGTGGCCATCACCATCGCGCCGCCCGCCAAGGCGAGGTCGCACTCGCCGGTGCGCAGTGACTGGACGGCCAGGTGCAGCGCGACCAGCGACGATGAGCACGCGGTGTCCACAGTGACCGCGGGACCCTCGAACCCCAGGATGTAGGACACCCGGCCCGAGGCCACGCTGGCGGCTCCGCCGGTCAGCAGGTATCCCTCCACGCCGTCGGCGGGCTCGTGCCGCCGGGGCCCGTACTCCTGGGGCGCGATGCCGGTGAAGACCCCGGTCCGGCTTCCCCAGAGCGTGGACGGGTCGAGGCCGGCCTGCTCGAACACCTCCCAGGAGGTCTCCAGCAGCAGCCGGTGCTGGGGGTCCATGGCGAGCGCCTCGCGCGGCGAGATGCCGAAGAACCCCGCGTCGAAGCCCGCGGCGTCGTGCAGGAAGCCGCCGTGCCGGGCGTAGGAGGTGCCCTTGCTCGCCGGGTCCGGGTCGTACAGCCGGTCCAGGTCCCAGCCGCGGTCGGCGGGGAACTCACCGATCACGTCACGACCGGCGGCGACCAGCTCCCACAGACCCTCAGGGGAGACGACCCCGCCCGGGTACCGGCAGGCCATGCCCACGATCGCGATCGGCTCGTCGAACCCGCCCGCGTCCGCGCGGCGGGTGCCCCGCACCTCCGCTTCGGCCTCGATGCCGTCCAGCAGTTCGGTGCGCAGGTACGCGGCGAGCGCCGCCGGCGAGGGGTAGTCGAACAGCAGCGAGCTGGGCAGGTGCAGTCCGGTCGCCGCGTTCAGCCGGTTGCGCAGCTCGACGGCGGTCAGCGAGTCGAACCCGGCCTGCTTGAACGCGCCCTTGGCGCTGATCACGGACGGCGTCACGTGCCCGAGCACCAGGGCGGCCAGGTCGCGGACCAGGTCGAGCAGGAGGGACTCCTGCTCCTCCTGGCCGAGCCCACGCAGGCGCTGCGCGAGGGCGGCACCGGTGGAGCCACCGGTCGTGCGGCGGTCGGTGGATGTGCGGAGCATCGTCCGCAGCGGCGCGGGCGCCGGGTCGTCGACCTTGGCCAGGCTCACCCGGGCGGTGACGGCGGTCGTGGCGTCGCCGGCGAGCGCGCCGTCGAACAGGGCCACCCCCTCGTCCTGGGGAAGCGGCGCGACGCCCAGGCGGGCCCATCTGGCCAGCGAGGCCGTGTCGAGCTTGCCCGCCATGCCGCCCGAGTCCGCGGTGTCCTCCCACAGGCCCCAGGCGAGCGCGGTCGCGGGCAGGCCGAGCGACCTGCGGTGCCGGGCGAGCCCGTCCAGGTAGGCGTTGGCGGCGGCGTAGTTGGCCTGGCCCGCGCTGCCGAGCGTCGCCGAGAGGGAGGAGAACATCACGAACGCCGACAGGCCGCGGTCCTTCGTGAGCTCGTGCAGCAGCCAGGCGGCCCTGGCCTTGGGCCGCCACACGGTGTCCAGCCGTTCCGGGGTGAGCGCGGAGATCACGCCGTCGTCCACGAGTCCGGCGATGTGCACGACGGCGGTCAGGGACGGGTGGGAGGCGATGAGGGCTTCCAGCGCGTCCCGGTCGGCGAGGTCGCAGGCGACCAGCTCGGCGCGTGCGCCCAGCTCGCTCAGCTCGGCCGCGAGTTCGGCGGCCTGCGGGGCGTCCGGCCCGCGGCGGCTCGCCAGCACCAGGTGGCGTACGCCGTGCCGGGCGGCGAGATGCCGGGTGATCAGCCGGCCGAGTACGCCGGTCGCGCCGGTGACCAGCACGGTGCCGTCCTGCACCCAGGGTGCGGGGCCGGACGGCGTGGCCCGTCTGACCAGCCGGGGGACGGTGATCCGCCCGTCGCGGACGGCGAGTTGCGGTTCGTCGTAGGCGAGCGCGGCGGCGATCAGGTCGTCTTCGGCGGCGCCGTCGTGGTCGAGCAGCACGAGCCGGCCGGGCCGCTCGGTCTGCGCCGATCGCACCAGGCCCCAGACCGCCGTGGCGGCCGGGTCGGGCGTCTCACCGGTCGCGCCCCGGGTGAGGACGACCAGCCGGGACGAGCCGGGGTGATCCGCCGCGAGCCATTCCTGGACGGCGGCCAGCACCCGGGCCACGATCTCCCGCGCGCGGCCCTCGTCGTCGAGCCCGCCACCGGTCGCGCCAAGGCGATCGTGCTCCTCGTCGAGGACGGGACCGTCGCCGGGCCACGGGAGCAGGACGTCGCCGGGGGCGAGGGTCTCGCCGGAGGTGACGGGCAGCGGAACCCAGTCGATGTCGAACAGGCCGGTCTGGTCGGCGGGCAGACCGGACCGGCCGGCGTCCAGCCAGTACCGGCGGCGCTGGAAGGCGTAGGTGGGCAGATCGAGCGGGGCGGGGGCGGCGGGGGCGAAGAAGGCGTCCCAGCCGACCGCGACCCCGGCGACGTGCAGCCGGGCGAGAGCCTGGACGAACGTGCGGACCTCGTCGCGTTCCCTGCGGGAGGCCGGGACGAAGACACCCTCGTCGATGCTCTGCTGCGCGAGACCGGTGAGGACGCCGTCCGGGCCGACCTCCAGGAACACGGCGGCGTCGGTGGCGACGACGGCGTCGGCGAACCGGACGGCCTGCCGCAGGTGGCGCACCCAGTAGTCCGGATCGGCGAGTTCTCCGGGCTCCGCCGGGCGGCCGGTGACGCTGGAGACGATCGGGATGGCGGGCTCGTGGTAGGTGAGCGGGGCGATGGCCCGCCCGTACTCGGCGAGGATGGGCTCCATCAGGGGGGAGTGCGAGGCGAGCGAGACCCGCAGCCGGCGGGTACGAACCCCCCGGCCTGAGAGGACGCGGGCGATCTCCTCGACCACCGCCTCGGCGCCGGAGACGACCACGGCGGCCGGTCCGTTGACCGCGCCGATGCCGACCTGTTCTTCCAGGCCTTCCAGCAGCGGCTCGACCTCCTCGCGGGACGCCGCCACGGCGAGCATCGCCCCGCCGGGCGGCAGCGCCTGCATCATCCCGGCACGCGCGGCGACCAGCGCGCACGCGTCGGGGAGCGAGAGCACGCCGGCGACGTGGGCGGCGGCGATCTCGCCGACCGAGTGCCCGACGAGGACGTCCGCGCGGACGCCGAACGACTCCAGCAGCCGGTACATCGCCACTTCGAAGGCGAACAGCGCCGGCTGGGTCATCCCGGTCTCGTCCAGCACCTCGGCCGGGCCGGAGGCCATCACCTCGCGGATGGGCCGCGGCAGCAGCGGGTCGAAGGCGGCGCAGATCTCCTCCAGTGCGGCGGCGAAGACCGGGAACGCCGCGGCGAGCTCGGAGCCCATGCCGAGCCGCTGGCTGCCCTGGCCGGTGAACAGCACGGCGATCCGGCCGCCGGTCCCGGTGCCGGCGACCACGCCGGGCGCCTCGGCGCCGGCGGCCAGGGCGCGCAGGCCGTCCATCAGCTCGGCGCGGTCGGCGCCGAGGACGACGGCGCGCCGGTCCAGCACCGCCCGGGTTCCGGCCAGGGCCGCGCCGACGCCGGCGAGCGGGGTGTCCTCGTCCATCCAGACCGCGAGCCGCCGTGCCTGCCCGGCGAGCGCCTCGGCGCTGCCGGCCGAGATGGGCCAGGCCACGATCGGCAGGGTGCCCGGCTCCCCGGTGGGCGGAGCGACGCCGGTGGGCTCGGACGACTCGGCGGGGGCGGGGGGTGTGGCGGCCTGTTCGAGGATGACGTGGGCGTTGGTGCCGCTGATGCCGAAGGAGGAGACGGCGGCGCGGCGGGGGCTGTCCGCCCGGTCCCAGGGCTTGGCCTCGGTGAGCAGTTCGACGGCGCCCGCCGTCCAGTCCACGTGCGGGGTCGGCTCCTCGGCGTACAAGGTCCGCGGCAGGACGCCGTTGCGCATCGCCATGACCATCTTGATCACACCGCCGACCCCGGCGGCGGCCTGGGCGTGGCCGATGTTGGACTTCAGCGACCCCAGCCACAGCGGACGATCGGCGTCCCGGTCCTGGCCGTAGGTAGCGATGATGGCCTGCGCCTCGATCGGGTCTCCCAGCGTCGTCCCGGTGCCGTGCGCCTCGACCGCGTCCACATCCGCTGGAGTCAGCCCCGCGTTGGCCAGCGCCTGCCGGATCACCCGCTGCTGGGACGGGCCGTTCGGCGCGGTCAGGCCATTGCTGGCACCGTCCTGGTTCACCGCCGAACCCCGCACCACGGCGAGAACCTGGTGACCGTTGCGGCGGGCGTCCGACAGCCGCTCCACCAGCAGCACGCCCACACCCTCGGCCCAGCCGGTGCCGTCCGCGCCCGCGCCGAACGCCTTGCACCGCCCATCGGGCGCGAGACCACGCTGCCGGGAGAACTCCACGAAGATGCCCGGGGAGGCCATCACGGTCGCGCCGCCCGCCAGGGCCAGGTCACAGTCACCGGAACGCAGCGCCTGCACGGCCAGGTGCAGCGCGACCAGCGACGACGAGCAGGCGGTGTCCACGGTGACCGCGGGACCCTCCAGGCCCAGTGAGAAGGCCACCCGGCCGGAGATCACGCTGGTGGAGCTGCCGGTCAGCACGTACCCCTCGGCGGCGCCCTCGGCCTCGTGCAGCCGCGGGCCGTAGTCCTGGGCCATCGCGCCCGCGAACACGCCGGTCCGGCTGCCGCGCAACGCGGCCGGGGCGATGCCCGCCCGCTCCAGCGCCTCCCAGGAGGTCTCCAGCAGCAGCCGCTGCTGCGGGTCCATCGCCGCCGCCTCCCGCGGCGAGATGCCGAAGAAGCCCGCGTCGAAGTCGGCCGCGTCGTACAGGAAGCCGCCGTGCCGCGCGTAGGAGGTGCCCTGCGCGGCCGGGTCCGGGTCGTACAGCCGGGAAAGATCCCAGCCGCGGTCGGCGGGGAACTCACCGATCACGTCACGACCCGCGGCCACCAGGTCCCACAGCTCCTCGGGCGAGACGACCCCGCCCGGATACCGGCAGGCCATGCCCACGATCGCGATCGGCTCGTCGAACCCACCGGTCCGGACGGCGGTGACCTGCGGGGCGCCGTCGCCGCCGAGCAGCTCCGCGCGCAGGTGGGCGGCGAGCGCCACCGGCGTGGGGTGGTCGAACAGCAGCGAGCTGGGCAGGCGCAGCCCGGTGGAGGTGTTCAGCCGGTTGCGCAGCTCGACGGCGCTGAGCGAGTCGAAGCCCAGGGCCTTGAACGCGCTGCCGGTGTCCACGGTGGCGGAGGTGGCGTGGCCGAGGACGAGCGCGACGGTGGTCCTGATGAGGTCCAGCAGGACGCGTTCCTGCTCCTGCTCGCCCAGGCCGGCCAGCCGCGCGGCCAGCGCGGACGCGGCGGGCTCGTGCGCACCCGGCGTGCCGGAGGTGCCCGGCATGCTCGGGCGCGGGGCCGCGGCGCCGTCGGCGGCGGGCAGCCAGTGGTGCTCGCGCTGGAAGGCGTACGTGGGGAGCGGGACGCGGGACGCACCGGGACACAGCGCCGCCCAGTCCACCTCGGCTCCCCTGACCTGCATGGTGGCGAGCGCCGTGGCGACGGTGCGGCACTCGGGACGGCCGTCGCGCAGCGCGGCGACGAACTCCCCCTCGGCGTCCGGAGGCAGGCAGTGCTGTCCCATCGCGGTGAGCACCGAGCCCGGCCCGATCTCCACGAAGGTCGTCACGCCCTCGCCGGCCAGCGCGCGGACGCCGTCGTGGAACCGCACCGCCTCGCGTACGTGCCGGACCCAGTGGGTGGGTGAGCACAGCTCCTCGGCGGAGGCGACGGCGCCGGTGAGGTTGGAGACGACCGGGATGACCGGCTCGTGGTAGGACAGCCCTTCGGCCACCCGCTGGAACTCCGCCAGCATCGGATCCATGAGGGGCGAGTGGAAGGCGTGGCTGACCCGCAGCCGGTGCACCTTGCGCCCGCGCGCGCCGAACTCCTCGGCGATCTCCGCGACGCGGCCGGCGGCGCCGGAGACCACCACCGCCTCCGGCCCGTTGACTGCGGCGACGCCGGTCGAGGCGTCGAGGAGGGGGACGACCTCGGCCTCGGTGGCCTGTACGGCGATCATGGCGCCACCGGCCGGCAGCTCCTGCATCAGCCTGCCGCGCGCGGCGACCAGCGCGCACGCGTCGGGGAGCGAGAGCACCCCGGCGACGTGCGCCGCGGTGATCTCGCCGATCGAATGCCCGATGAGCTGGCCGGGCCGGACACCCCAGTGCTCGTACAGGCGGGTGAGCGCGACCTCGAAGGCGAACAGCGCGGGCTGGGCGAAGCCGGTCTGGTCGAGCGACTCCGCCTCGGGCGAGCCCTCGGCGGCGAACATCACCTCCAGCAGGGGCCGCGGCAGGGTGGCGTCGAAGACGGCGGCGATGTCGTCCAGCGCCCGCGCGAACACCGGGTGGGCCTGGTACAGCTCCCGTCCCATGCCGGCGCGCTGGCTGCCCTGCCCGGAGTACAGGAACGCGATGGCCGGGGCGTCACCGGCCCGGCCGGTCACGATCTCGGCGGCGGGCTCGCCGCCGGCCAGGGACGCGAGCGCGTCGGCGAGCCGCTCGGGCGCGTCCACGACGACCGCGGCCCGGTGGGCGAAGGCCGTGCGCGTGGTGCCGAGTGAGTAGGCGAGGTCGGCGAGCGGTGCGTCGTCGTCGCCGAGGTGGTCGCGCAGGCGCGCGGCCTGGGCCCGCAGGGCGGCCTCGGTGCGCCCGGACAGGGGCACCACCACCGGACGGCCCGCCGGGCCGTCCGTCGCGGCGGGGGCGGGGGTGCGGGGCGGCGCCTCGGTGAGGACGACGTGGCAGTTGGCACCGCCCATGCCGAAGGAGCTGACCCCGGCGACCAGCGGCGCGTCCTCGCTCGGCCAGGCGCGCGAGGAGGTGGTGACCCGCAGGTTGAGCTCGTCGAAGGCGATGAGCGGGTTCGGGGTCGCGTAGTTCAGCGACGCGGGCAGCCGCCGGTGCCGGATGGCGAGGGCGGTCTTGAGCAGGCCGACGATTCCCGCGGCGCCCTCCAGGTGCCCCACGTTGGTCTTGGCCGAACCGACCAGCAGAGGTGCTTTGCGGGCGGCTCCGATGGCCGCGCCGAGCGCGCGTGCCTCGATGGGGTCGCCGACCCGGGTGCCGGTGCCGTGCAGCTCGACGAACTGCACGTCGGCGGGGGTCAGACCGGCGCGCTCGACGGCCAGCCGGACGACCTCCGCCTGGGCCTGCTGGTCGGGGACGGTCAGGCCCTGGCTCGCGCCGTCGTTGTTCACCGCGCTGCCCGCGATGACACAGTAGACGTGGTCGCCGTCGGCGAGCGCGCGGGCCAGCGGCTTGAGGACGACCATGCCGCCGCCCTCGCCGCGCACGTAGCCGTTGGCGCGGGCGTCGAAGGTGAAGCACCGGCCGTCGGGCGACAGGGCGCCGAACCGCAGGGCGGCGAGGGTGCTCTCCGCGGTCAGGTTGAGGTTCACCCCGCCGACCAGGGCCAGCCCGGTCTCGCCGCGGCGCAGGCTCTCGCAGGCCAGGTGGACGGCGGTCAGCGAGGCCGACTGCGCCGAGTCGACGGTGAGGCTGGGGCCGTGCAGGCCGAGCGCGTAGGACAGCCGGTTGGCGAGCAGGGCGCGGCCCAGGCCGGTGAGGGTGTGCCGGTCGACCGCGGCGGGCCCGCCGCCGGCGACCAGGGCGGCGTAGTCCCCGGCCATGGCGCCGACGAACACGCCCGTGCCGGTGCCGCGCAGGCTCGCCGGGAGGATGCCGGCGTCCTCCAGGGCCTCCCAGCCGAGTTCCATGACCAGCCGCTGCTGCGGGTCCATGGCCGCCGCCTCGCGCGGCGAGACGCCGAAGAACGCGGCGTCGAACTCGGCGACGCCGTCGATGAAGCCGCCGCGCAGGGACGCCGTCTCCGGCGTGTCCCACCGGCCCGCCGGCACCTCGGTGATCCCGTCGCGGCCCTCGCTCAGCAGCCGCCAGAACGCGCGCGGGTCCGGGGCTCCGGGCAGGCGGCACGCTATACCGACGACCGCCACCGCGTCGTCGGAGGAACCAGCGGAAGAACCAGCGGGGAAATGTGCTGAGGACATTCGAACCAATCCAGATTCCGACGGGAAGCGAATGGGGACGGCCGGTGTGGCCGGCGGGCGCCTTCTGGTGGTCAGCTGAGCACGTCGTACTTCTCGAACCCGGTGGCGATGGCGACCGGTTCGCGAAACAGGCCGAGCGGGTGGCGCGGGTCGAACCCGCCCGAGTGGCGGTAGGCGACGAGGGTGCCGTCGGCGCCCACGCCGAGCAGGTCGGGGCGGCCGTCCAGGTCGATGTCCGTGAGCGCCATGAGCCGCATGTCCTGCCAGCCCCGGGCGACCGTGTGCCAGGTGCCGGCGGTCGCGGCGGCGGCCGGGGTGCCGGGACGGGCGGCGAACTCGTAGAGGTCGAGGTCGCCGTTGGCGCGGCGGACCAGCAGGTCGAGGTCGCCGTTCCCGGTGAAGTCGGCCATGGCCACCGGCAGGTCGTCGACGCCGACCTCGGTGAGGCGTACCGGGTCCTTGTCGTAGGTGTCGTCGCGGACGACGCCCCGGTCGCGGTGCGGGAAGACGTCGACGTTGCCGGCGTCCTTGCCCCGGCCGAAGGTGTCGTCGGTGCCGGTGCCGGTCACGTCGGCGAACCCGATGGTCTCCCACTTCTGTCCGTCGTCGCGCCGGCCGGACACGCGCATGGGCTCGGCGAACGGGCCGATCTCGGCGCCCTGGCCGAGGTTGCGCAGCAGGAAAAAGCCGTGTTCGCCGTTCTCGCCGGGGTTGATGTCGAACTCGTCGGCGCTGAACGCGCAGATGTCGGCGCGGCCGTCGCCACTGGCGTCCACGGCGCGGACGAAGAAGAACCGCTGCCAGCCGAATCCCTTGCCGATCAGCACGGGCGCGTCGTACGTCGCGGCGCCGTCGAACCGGCCGCTGTGCGGGTAGACCAGCAGCTCGCCGGTCTCGGTGTCTCGCACCAGCAGGTCGGGCCGGCCGTCGCCGCGGAAGGACCGGCACTGGCCGTTCGCGAAATTCGGCGCCACTGTTGGAGCTCCTCCCCGTGAAACCGCTGGCCAAGCGGCATCAGTATTCGGCAGCGCCGGAAACAGGGGTAACCCCTAGTGCCCACTAGGTCCAGCCCCCGCGACCGCTTCGAAACCGGTGCGGACCAGCGCGCCCGCGTGGTGGCCGGGCAGCCGGACGCCCGGCGGCCGGGAGCCGCCGGGCGGTGGGGAGGAACGGCCGGGAGGGTCTGCCGGCTCAGTGGGCTGGGGAGGCGCCGGGGGTGCCGGAGGAGCGGCGGGTCAGGCGTCGCGTTCGCGGAACAGGACGAAGGCCAGGGCCAGCAGCGCGGCGGTGAACGCCGCCATCAGGCCGAGGCCGGTCCAGGGGGTCAGCCGGTCGGGGTCCTGGACGGTATTGATGATCTGCAGGCCGGCCGAGATCGGCCAGTAGGTCTCCAGCCAGTTCCCGGCGGCGTCCGACAGCAGCCGCGGCCCGATGATGGGGATCAGGAAGTTGACCGTGACCAGCAGCGTGGTCGCGCTCATCGTGGCCCGCAGCAGGGTGCCGATCGCCACACCGGTCAGCCCGACCAGTGCCCACAGCACGCCCATGCCGACGACGGCGCGCAGGGCTCCGGGGTCGCCGAGGGTCGCGGTCGGCGCGCCACCGGACGCGATGGTCACCTGGCCGAGGAGGAACCCGGCGAAGCTGCTCACTACGCCCACGACCAGGGCTATCAGCCCGTACGTCACCATCTTCGCGGCCAGCAGCCGCCCGCGGCGCGGCACCACGGTCATGCTGGTGCGCATCATGCCGGTGGCGTACTCGGAACCGACCATCAGCACGCCGAGCGTGCCCACACTGATCTGGGCGAACAGGAACCCGCCGTACAGGCTGGCATGCACCGGGTCGAACAGCTCGCGGGCCTGCTGCGGCATCGCGGCGTAGCCACTGCCCGCGCCTCTCGCGGTGACGGCGCCCAGGCCGACCATGAGCAGCACGGCGGCCACCAGGTTGCGCGGGTTGGACGGCACGGAACGGAACTTGGTCCACTCGGACCTGGCCGTGTCGGCGAAGGGGGCGCTCACGCGGCGCTCGCCTGGAACTCGATGCTGTCACGGGTCAGGTCCATGTACGCCTCCTCCAGCGAGACACGCCGTGGCGTGAGCTCCGACAGCACCACCCCTGCGGCCAGCGCCGCCCGGCCGATCTCCCTGGGCTCCAGCCCGGTCACCACGAGCCCGCCGTCGTCGTCCGGCCGCACGGTCGCGCCCAGCTCGGTCAGGCGCCCGGCGAAGGAGTCCTGGTCATCGGCGCGGACCAGCACGTCGGACCCCTGCCGGACGAAGTCGTCGATCGAGACGTCGGCGATCAGCCTGCCGCGGCCGATGACGACGAGGTGGTCGGCGGTGAGCGCCATCTCGCTCATCAGGTGGCTGGAGACCAGGACGGTGCGGCCCTCGGCGGCCAGGCCGCGCATCAGCTCGCGTATCCACTTGATGCCCTCGGGGTCCAGGCCGTTGACCGGCTCGTCGAACATCAGCACCTTGGGGTCGCCGAGCAGGGCCACCGCGATGCCGAGCCGCTGGCCCATGCCTAAGGAGAACGTGCCGGCCCGTTTGCGGGCCACCGAGGTCAGGCCCACCAGTTCCAGCACCTCGTCCACCCGGGCGGCGGGGATCGCGTTGGTCTGGGCGAGGCAGAGCAGGTGGTCGCGCGCCGTGCGCATGGGGTGCACCGCGCGGGCGTCCAGCAGGGCGCCCACTTCGCGCATCGGCCGGGGCAGGTCCACGTAGCGGCGGTCGCCGATGGTGACGGTGCCGGCGTCCGGCCGGTCCAGGCCGAGGATCATCCGCATGGTGGTGGACTTGCCGGCGCCGTTCGGGCCGAGGAATCCGGTGACCCGGCCCGGCTCGACGGTGAAGGTCAGCCCGTCCACGGCGGTCCGGTCGCCGTAGCGTTTGGTCAGCCCAGCTATCTTGATCATTCACTGTCCCTTCTCGAGACGGACGGGAAGCCGGCCGGCCACGCTCGGACGGCTCCGCGCTTCCCGAGCAGGAGCTTCGCGGCCACGGCCCGGCCATGTCCAGCCTTCGCGATCATCGCGGCCGGGCGTCACCGGAGGCCACCCGCGCCGTGGCCGTCAGCGCGGCCGCGCGCGCACGGCCGGTCCGGCGGCGGGCACCGCCAGGGCGGTCAGCATCGGGCGGAACTTCAGCCAGGTCTCCGCCAGCTCGGTGTCGGGATCGGAGCCGGCCACGATGCCGCACCCCGCGTACAGGGTCGCGGTGTCCCCGTGCAGATGGGCGGAGCGCAGGGCCACGGCGAAGTCGCCCTCCTGGTCGTCGGTCATCCAGCCGACCGGCCCGGCGTACCATCCGCGGTCGAACGGCTCCGCCTCGCCGAGCCAGTCGAGCGCCGCGGCACGGGGGTGCCCGCCGACGGCGGGCGTGGGGTGCAGCCGCTCGACCAGGTCCAGGACGCTGGCGGTCTCCGGGTCGGCGACCTCGCCGACGATGTGGCTGCGCAGGTGCCGGATACCCGGCAGGTCGAGCACGTGCGGCTCGCCGGCCGCCGTGACGTGCCGGCACACGTCGTGGAACGCCTCGCGCAGCGCCGCGGTGACGATGGTCTGCTCGCGCCGGCTCTTGCCGTCGGCGAGCAGCGCGGCGCGCAGTCGCGCGTCCTGGTCCGGGGTCTCGCCGCGGGGCATGGACGCCGCCAGGCTCATCGACTCGGCGCGGCCGGCGTGCAGGCCGACCAGCCGCTCGGGGGTGGCGCCGAGGAAGGCGTGCCCGTCGTGGGCGACGGCGAAGACGGTGCTCGCGGGCTGGGCGTCGAGCAGGGCGGCCAGCACGGCGGGCACGTCGGCCGCGCGGGGCGTGCTGACCCTGAGCTGACGGGCGAGCACCGCCTTGGCGAACCGGCCGCGTCCGATCTGCTCGACGGCCCGGGCGACCAGCGCCTTCCACTCGGCGCCGGACGGGATCTCGGTCACGGTCCCGGCCGGCCGGGACGGCGGGCGAGCGGGCCTGGTGGCGGGGGACGACAGCAGGGCGGCGGCCTCGGCGGCCACCCGCAGCGCCTCCTCCGGGCCGGTGTCGCCCGGCCGTACGCACAGGCCGAGCGCGAGCGTGGCGGGTCTGCCGGGCTCGCGGCTGACCAGGACCCGCGGCAGCCACATCAGCGCCTCGGGGAGCGGGCCCGGGCGCGGCGCGAAGGCGAAACCGCCCACCAGCGACGGGGTCGCGCCCAGGCCGGGGGCGCCGGCGGCGACACTGCGGACGGCCTTCTCCCAGCCGTGCCGGACGGCGGCGAACCGGCCGGTGCCGCTGCCGGAGAAGTCGGCGGCGGCGCCCAGGGCGACGACGCCGCGGTGCGGAGAGATCCAGGTGAAGGCCCGGACCGCCGGCGCGAACAGGGAGCCGAGCAGCCCGGCCGGGTCGACGTCGCCGATCTCCTGCCGCCAGATGACCAGGACCGGGCATGCGTCGCCCCGCGCCCGGGCGAGGGCCTTCGCGTGCGCTTCCAGGAATCCGGACAGGTCGATGCCGGGGTGGTGCATGGGGGGACCCTTCGGTCGTACCGGCCGGCCGTACCCGTCGGGCACCGGCCGGACCTGCCATCACGTGCGGCGGACATGACCGGCGGGCACCGTCCGGATGCCGGTGAACGTGCCCGCCGAGGTACCGGCCGGACCTGCCCGGCGGTCACCGCCGGCTCCGGCGGGCAGGCCGCCGGATGCTAGCCGAACATCGCGATCAGCTTCTTCTTGCTGACCTTGCCGAGCGCGGTCGCCGGAAGAGCGGGAACGATCTCCAGCCGGTCGGGGAACTTGTAGGCCGCGACCCCGCGTTCGCGCAGGAAGGCGGCCAGGCCGGCGAGCGTCGGCGCCTCCCCTCGGGGCACGACGCACGCGCAGCCGCGCTCGCCGAGCACCTCGTCGGGCAGGCCGACCAGGGCGACCTCCCGGACGTTCGGGTGGGCGAGCAGGTGGTTCTCCACCTCCTCCGCGGCGATCTTGTCGCCGCCGCGGTTGATCTGGTCCTTGACCCTGCCCTCGAAGACGACGTGCCCGGTGGGCAGCAGCCGCACCAGGTCGCCGGTGCGGTAGAAGCCGTCCTCGGTGAAGGTCCTGGCGTTGTGCTCGGGCGCACGGTAGTAGCCGCGGACCGTGTAGGGGCCTCGGGCGAGCAGCTGCCCGACCTCGCCGGGGGCGACGTCGGTGTCCTCCTCGTCCACCACGCGCAGCTCGTCGTCCGGTGAAACGGGCAGCCCCTGGCTCATCAGGACCACCTCCTGCGGGTCGTCCCACCGGTGGAACCCGCACAGGCCCTCCGCCATGCCGAACGCCTGCTGGAGGCGGCAGCCGAGCGCCGGCTCGACCCGGCGGGCCATCTCGGGCTGGAGCTTGGTGCCGCCGATGGTGACGCGGCGCAGGCTGGACAGGTCGTGCTCGCCCCAGTCGGCGGCCTCCATCCACAGCAGGGCGACCCCCGGGACCAGGCCGGTCTCGGTCACCCCCTCGCGCTCGACGAGCGGGAAGGCCACGTCGGGGCTCGGCCCGGGGGCCAGCACGAGTGTGCCGCCCGCGTGGAAGGTGGCGAGCAGTCCGTGGGTCAGCGGCCAGTTGTGGCACAGCGGCAGGCTCACCATGTGCACGGTGTCCTGGTCGTAGCCGCAGGACTCGGCGACCGCGCGCCCGCTGTAGGACCATTCCTGATGGCCGCGCGGGACGAGCTTGGGGACTCCGGTGGTGCCGCCGGACAGCAGGAACAGCGCCACGTCCGCCGGGTCCGGACGCGGCAGGCCGGAGACGTCCCCGGCGGGCAGGCCGTCCAGTGCGGTGAACCCGTCGTGGTCGCCCACGTCCCCGGCGACCAGGACGTGCTTGAGCGTGGGCACCCGCGCGGCGACCTCGGCGGCCAGCTCGCGGTGGTCGAATCCCGCATGGGTGTCGGGGATGACGTAGGCGACCGCCTCGGTGAACTCACAGAAGTAGCCGATCTCGCTGCCGCGGTGGGCGGGCAGGGCCATGACCGGCAGGGCGCCGATCCGGAACAGCGCGAACAGCAGCGGGACCAGCTCCGGCAGGTTGGGCAGTTGCACGACGACGCGGTCGCCGGGCCCGATGCCGGCGGCGTGCAGGCCGCCCGCCAGGTGGGTGGTGCGGGCGTCCAGCTCGGCGTAGCTCCAGCGGTGCGCGCCCACGACCAGGGCGGTCTTCCCGGGGCGGTCGCGGGCCTGCCGGGCGAGCAGCTCGCCCAGCGTCTCGTCCCGCCAGCGGCCGGCCGCGCGGTAGCGCTCGGCGAACTCCTCTGGCCAGGGGGTGCATCCGTCCAGCACGGCATCGTCCTTTCAACTTCTCGGCAGGAGAACGGGCGCTCAGGCGTCCGGCGGGACAGCTTGGGTTCAGCAGGGCGAGAGCAGGTGTTCCCGGGCCTGGGCGAGCAGGTGCTCGGCCAGCTCGGCCGGGGTCGGGTACTCATAGACGGCGTCGGCGGCGAGCGCGATGCCGGTGTGCCCGACGAGCCGGTTGCGCAGTTCCACGGCGGCCATCGAGGAGAAGCCCAGGTCGAAGAACTCGGCGTCCCGTTCCACGTCCTCGGGCAGCGGGTAGCGCAGGATGTCGGCGGCGTGCCTGCGGACCAGGTCGAGCAGGATGCCCGGGTGGTCGCCGGGCGGGGCGGCGTCCAGCAGCCGCCGGAACTCCTCGGCTCCGCCTTCTCCGGAGGTCTCCGAAGCATCGTCCGGCACCGCCGGGCCGTCGAGCCCGCCGCCGGTGCCGGAGACCGCCGCCGCGTGCGGAGTGCTCTCGTACAGTTTGGCCAGCGCGGGCAGCAGCTCACCGGCGGTGGCCCGCTCGTCCAGGCCGAGCATGCCGAGCAACCCGTCGAGGTCCCGGCGGGCGATCACGTCCCACAGCTCGTGGCCGCCGGGCGGGACGGCTACCGCGGCGGCGGGCGCCTCCGGCCAGTACCGCCGCCGCTGGAACGGATAAGTCGGCAGTTCGACCGCCGCGCCGCGCCCGGCGACCGCGCCCCAGTCGACGGCGACGCCGTGCGCGTACGCCTGCGCCAGCGCCTCCACCAGGGCAGCGGGTTCGGGCCGGTCACGGCGCATCAGGGGCGCGGCGACCCCGGTCCAGCCGTCCAGGCAGCCGGGCAGCATGGCCGACAGGACGGCGTCCGGGCCGAGCTCCAGGAACGTCGTGACGCCCTGGGCGCGCAGGGCACGCGCCCCGTCGCAGAAGCGGACGGGCTGCCGCAGGTGGCGGGCCCAGTAGTCCGGCGAGGTGAGCTCCTCGGCGGTGGCGATCTCACCGGTCACGTTGGACACGATCGGGATGCTCGGCGGCCGGTAGGCGAGCCCGCGCGCGACCGCCGTGAACTCCGCCAGGACGGGCTCCATCAGCGGCGAGTGGAACGCGTGGCTCACCGCGAGCGGCCTGACCTTGTGCCCGCGCTCGGCGAGCACCGAGGCCAGCTCGTCCAGCGCGTCCTGCGCGCCGGACAGCACCAGGGAGGCGGGCCCGTTGAGCGAGGCGACGCCGACGCGATCGTGGTACCCGTCGAGCAGCGGCAGCACGTCGGCCTCGGCCGCGCGCACCGCGAGCATGCCGCCGCCCGGCGGCAGCGCCTGCATCAGGGCGCCCCGGGCGGCCACCAGCGCGACGGCGTCGTCCAGCGACAGCACCCCGGCGACGTGCGCGGCGACGATCTCGCCGATGGAGTGGCCGGCCAGGAAGTCCGGCCGCACCCCCCACGCCTCCAGGCAGCGGTAGAGCGCGACCTCGACGGCGAACAGCGCGGCCTGGGTGTAGCGGGTCTGCTGGAGCAGCCCGGCGTCACCGGTGATGACCTCGCGCAGCGGGCGGTCCAGGTGCCGGTCGAAGCGGGCGCACACCGCGTCGAACGCCTCGGCGTACTCGGGGTAGGCGGCGTACAGCTCCTCTCCCATGCCGAGCCGCTGGCTGCCCTGGCCGGTGAACAGGTACGCCGTCCGGCCGCGGCCGGCCGACCCGGTGACCACCCGCTCCGAGGGGGTGCCGGCGACGGCGGCGTCGAGCCCGGTGGCGAGCTCGTCGCGCGTCGCGCCGAGGACGACCGCGCGGCGCTTGAAGGCGGACCGGGTGGTGGCCAGGGACCAGGCGATCTCGGCGGCGGACTGCTCCGGGCGGCGGGCCAGGTGGTCGCGCAGCCGGCGCGCCTGCTCCATGAGCGCGTCCTGCGTCTTGGCCGACAGCACCCAGGCGGTCATCGGCCGGTCGGGGGTGGCGGTCGCGGCGGCGGCCGGCTCCGGCGGGGCCTGCTCCAGGATCACGTGGGCGTTGGTGCCGCCGATGCCGAACGAGGAGACGCCGGCACGGCGGGGCCGCCCGGTCTCGGGCCACGGCGTCGCCTCGGTGACCAGGCGGACCGCGCCCGCCGTCCAGTCCACGTGCCCGGTCGGCTCGTCCACGTGCAGGGTGGGCGGCAGCACACCGTGCCGCATGGCCTGCACCATCTTGATGACGCCCGCGACACCGGCGGCGGCCTGGGTGTGGCCGAGATTGGACTTCACCGACCCCAGCCACAGGGGACGGTCCTGCGGGCGGTCCTGGCCGTAGGTCGCGACGATGGCCTGCGCCTCGATCGGGTCGCCGAGCTTCGTACCGGTGCCGTGCCCCTCGACGGCGTCCACGTCCCCGGTGCGAAGCCGCGCGTCGGCCAGCGCCTGCTCGATGAGACGCTGCTGGGAGGGCCCGTTGGGCGCGGTGAGACCGTAGCTCGCGCCGTCCTGGTTGACCGCGCTGCCGCGCACCACGGCGAGGACACGGTGTCCGTTGCGGCGCGCGTCGGAGAGCCGTTCCACGGCCAGCATGCCGACGCCCTCCGCCCAGCCGGTGCCGTCGGCGCCGGCGGCGAACGACTTGCAGCGGCCGTCCGGGGCCAGGCCGCGCTGGCGGCTGAAGTCGACGAACACCGAGGGAGTGGAAAGCACGGTCACCCCGCCGACCAGGGCGAGCGAGCACTCGTCCCGGCGCAGCGCCTGCACGGCCAGGTGCAGCGCCACCAGGGAGGAGGAGCAGGCCGTGTCCACGGTCACCGACGGGCCCTCGAAGCCGAAGGTGTAGGACACCCGGCCGGAGGCGACGCCGCCCGCGACGCCGGTGCCGACGAAGCCCTCCAGATCGTCTCCCGCGTTCTGCAGGTGCATCGCGTAGTCGTGGTACATCAGCCCGACGAACACCCCGGCCCGGCCCCCGCGTACCGCCGCCGGGTCGATGCCCGCGTGCTCCAGCGCCTCCCACGCGCCTTCCAGCAGCAGCCGCTGCTGGGGATCCATGGCGAGGGCCTCGCGCGGTGAGACGCCGAAGAACGCCGGGTCGAAGGAGGTCGCGTCGTGGACGAAGCCGCCCTCGCGGGTGTAGGTCGTGCCCGGATGCTCGGGGTCGGGGTGGTAGAGGTCCTGCAGCGGCCAGTTGCGGTCCTCGGGGAATCCCGACATCGCGTCGCGGCCCTCGGCGACCAGCTCCCACAGCCCGTCCGGGCCGGTGACCCCGCCGGGCAGCCGGCAGCTCATGCCGACGATGGCGATCGGCTCCTCCTCCCGGGCCACCCGTGCCCTGGCCGCCGGCGCGGCGCGGTGCGACCCGTCGGACGTGAGCCGGGCGCCCAGGTGCCGCACGAGCGCGACGGGCGTCGGGTAGTCGAAGATCAGTGTGGCGGGCAGCCGCAGCCCGGTGGCCCCGTTCATCCGGTTGCGGAACTCGACGGCGGTCAGCGAGTCGAAGCCGGACTCGTTGAACGGGCGGTCCTGCTCCAGCACGGTCGGGTCGGCGTGGCCGAGGACCGCCGCCACCTGGTCGAGCACCAGGTCCATCAGTACGCGCGCGTGCTCGGCCTCCGGCATGCGGGCCAGCCGCTCGCGCAGCTCGGAGGCGGCGGCCGGGTCGGCGCCCACCACCCGGCGCCGGCCGACCGGCACCAGCGCGTGCACGATGGCGGGCAGCGCGGCGAACTGGGCCGCGACCCGGAGACTGCGCAGGTCCAGGCGGATCGGTACCAACGTCGCCCGGCCCGCGGCGCACGCGGCGTCGAACAGCGCCAGGCCGTCCTCGGTGGTCAGCGGGACGACACCGGTACGGGCCAGGCGCGCCCGGTCGGCCTCGCCGAGGGTCCCGGTCAGGCCGCTGTCCTGCTCCCACAGGCCCCAGGCCAGGGAGACCGCGGGCAGGCCGTGCGCGCGGCGCCGGACGGCCAGGGCGTCGACCAACGCGTTGGCCGCCGCGTAGTTGCCCTGGCCCGGCCCGCCGAAGACGCCGGCGGCCGAGGAGAAGACGACGAACGCCGTCAACGGCAGGTGCGCGGTCAGCTCGTGCAGGTTCAGTACGGCGTCGGCCTTCGGGCGCAGCACGGTGTCGAGGCGCTCGGGGGTCAGGGCGGCCAGGACGCCGTCGTCCAGCACCCCGGCCGCGTGGACCACCCCGGTGAGCGGATGCTCGGCGGGGACACCGGCGAGCATCCCGGCCAGCGCGTCCCGGTCGGCCGCGTCACAGGCGGCCACGGTCACCTGCGCGCCCAGCTCGGACAGCTCGGCCGCCAGTTCCGCGGCGCCGGTCGCGTCCGAGCCGCGGCGGCCGGCCAGCAGCAGCCGGCGGACCCCGTGCCGGGTCACCAGGTGGCGCGCAACGATGCCGCCGAGCGTCCCGGTGCCACCGGTGATCAGGACGGTGCCCTCCGCGTCCCACACGACGGGCTTCGCGGCGCCGTCCGCGCCGGAAGCGGCGCCTTCGACGCTCGCCACGCCCTCCGCCGGGCCCCGGGTGGCGCCGGGCGGCGCGGGAGTGTGGCGGGTGAGCCGCGGGACGAGCACGCCGCCCTCGACCAGGGCGAGCTGCGGCTCGCCGGACGCGGCGGCGGCCGGCAGGGCGTGCCAGGACTCCTCGGTACCGTCCACGTCCAGAAGCACGAAACGGCCGGGGTTCTCCGACTGGGCCGTGCGGATGAGCCCCCACACGGCGGCGGCGGGCAGGTCCTCGCCGGACACGGCGCCCTGGGTGACGACGACCAGCGGCACGTCGGCGTACCGCGCGTCGGCCGTCCACGCCTGGGCCGCCGCGAGCGCCGCGCCGGTCGCGGCACGCACGGCGGCGGCCACGTCCTGCTCGCCGGAGCTGGAGGCGACTGGCAGGAAGGCCATGCGGGGCAGCGGGGTGTCCGAATCGTCCGACTCGGTGTGCGCATCGGCGATGGACGGCTCATCCGAAGGGTTCGGGGCTGCGCTGGGGTGGTCCGGAGTGCTCAGCGCGTCGAGGACGTCCACCTGGGCTCCGGCCGCGGTGAGCGCGGCGGTCAGCGCGGTGGCCGGGGCGGAACCGTCGCCGCCGACGACCGCGTAACGCGCGTCGTCCATGACCTGGGCGGCGGGCGACGGTCCGGGAAGCCAGTCGAGGGCGAACAGCGCGTCCCGCAGCGGGTCGGCGGCGGCGAGGTCCTCGGCGGCCAGCGGACGCACGACCAGGGAGTCCACCGAGGCGACCGGCGCGCCCGTGGCGTCGGCGACCTCGATGCGGACCGCGTTGGGCCCCGCCGGAGCGAGCCGCACCCGCAGGGTGGCGGCGCCGGTGGCGGCCAGCCGCACCCCCGCCCAGGCGAAGGGCAGGAGCGGACCGCCCGCGGCCTGCTCGTCGAAGAAACCGCTCACGGCGAGCGGTTGTAACGCCGCGTCCAGGAGCGCCGGGTGCAGCCCGAACCCCGCGATCTCGCCGGCCGCCTCCTCGGGGAGCGCGACCTCGGCGAACAGCTCCCCGTCACGCCGCCACACCGCGCGCAGGCCGCGGAAGGCGGGCCCGTACTCGATGCCGACACCGGACAGCAGTTCGTACACCTCACCGGCCTGCAGCGCGGTCGCCCCGTCCGGCGGCCAAGACGCCTCGGCGAACGTGACGGCGCCGGTGTCCTTGGCCAGCCAGCCGACCGCGTGCCGGGTCCAGGGCTCCTCGTCGGCCCGGGAGTGGATGGTCAGCGTCCGCCGGCCGTCCTCGCCGGGAGCGCCCACGGCGATCTGCACCTGGACGCCGCCGCGCTCGGGCAGGACGAGGGGTGCCTGCAGGGTCAGTTCCTCCAGCAGGTCGCATCCGGTCTCGTCGCCGGCGCGCACGGCCAGCTCGACCAGGGCGGTGCCGGGGAGGATGACCTGGCCGTTGACGGTGTGGTCGGCGAGCCAGGGGTGGGTCTTGCGGGAGAGCCGTCCGGTCAGCAGCACGCCTTCGGCGTCGGCCAGCGCGACCGCCGCGCCGAGCAGCGGGTGCCCTGCGGCGCCCATGCCGAGATAGGCCGGGTCGCCGTTGACCTGGACGTTCTTCGGCCAGTAGGGCTGGTGGTCGAAGGCGTAGGTCGGCAGGTCCACCACACCCGGCTGCGACGACTCATACGCCCGTTCCCAGTCGATGTGACCGCCCCGGACCCACACCTCCCCCGCACTGGCCCACAACCGGGCCAACCCACCCTCACCCCGGCGCAACGTCCCCACCACCACCGCGGCATCAGCAACCCCCGCGGCCTCCAGCGACTCCTCGATCCCGACCCGCACCACCGGATGCGCACTGCACTCCACAAAACACCGGAACCCCTC
>NZ_BMNT01000061.1 GCF_014646695.1 Sphaerisporangium melleum | reverse complement strand
ACCGCACAAATGATCATCACGAACGGGCCGTACGCCTGCGTGGCCAGCGTGGTCGCCCACACCGACGCCAGCGCCATGATCGCCCCGACCGACAGGTCGATGCCCCCGCCGATGATGACGAAGGTCATCCCGACGGTGATGACACCGATCGTGGAGGCCAGCGCCAGGATGCTGACCAGGTTGGACGAGGTCGCGAAGTTCTCCGGCACGGTGACCAGCCCGATCACCGCCAGCAGCGCCAGCGCCACCACCAGCCCGATATGGCGGGCCTGGCCGACCCGGCCGAGCAGGCCGGGGCCGGCGGACCCGTTCGGCGCGGCCGCCCGGGCCTGCGTCTCCACGCGGGTGTGCTCGTCCGCCGGCGGCGGGACGTCCTGCGAGACGCCGCCCGCGGTCTGCTCTGTGCCGTCCGAGGCGCCGGCGTCCCGCGGGACGCCGCCGTCGGTGGCGTGCGCGTCCGTCACAGCGCACTCCCTTCCATGATCATGTCCAGGACGCGCGGCTCGTCGAGGTCGCGGGCGTCCGACTCGTGGATGACCTTGCCTTCGCGCAGCACCAGGACCCGGTCGGCGAGGCCGAGCACCTCCGGGACCTCGCTGGAGACCAGCAGCACGCCGACGCCCTCGTCCGCCAGCCGCCGGATCACGGCGTACAGCTCCGCCCGCGCCCCGACGTCGACCCCGCGGGTCGGCTCGTCGAGCAGCAGCAGCTTGCGGTCCTCGACCAGCCAGCGGGCCAGCACGGCCTTCTGCTGGTTGCCGCCCGAGAGCGTCCGCACCGGGCGGGCGGGGTCGGGCGGCCGGATGTCGACGGCCTTGACCAGGCGCGCGGCCTCGGCGCTTTCGTCCTTGCGGTTCATCCAGCCGAACCAGGAGTACTTGCTCAGCCCGGCGATGGTGATGTTGCGCGCGACGGTCTCGTTCATCAGCAGGGCCTGCGACTTGCGCTCCTCGGGGGCCAGGCCCATGCCGAGCCGCACGGCCCGCCTGGTGCTGCCCGGCCGGACCGGCCGCCCGGCGAGCACCACCCGGCCGGCGGCGGGCCGGCGCGCGCCGTAGACCGTCTCCACGATCTCCGACCGGCCCGAGCCGACCAGGCCGGCCAGCCCGACGATCTCCCCCTCCCGGACGGCGAACGAGACGTCGGCGAAGCCGCCGGGCAGGGTCAGGCCCTCGACCCGCAGCACCTCCGGACGCCCGTCGTGTGTCCCGGGCGCGGGGCGCGGCGGGAAGACGTACTCGACGTCCCTGCCGGTCATCAGCGACACGACGGTGGAGGTCGGCGTCTCGCGGGCCGGGAGCCCGACGGCGGCGGTCCTGCCGTCCTTGAGCACGGTGACCCGGTCGCCGATCTCGCGGATCTCCTCCAGCCGGTGCGAGATGTAGACGACCGCCACCCCCTGGGCGGTCAGGTCCCTGATGACGCGGAACAGGTTGGTGACCTCGTCGTGCGCGAGGGCCGCCGACGGCTCGTCCATCACGATCAGCCGCGCCTGGTGGGACAGGGCGCGCGCCATGCTGACGATCTGCTTGCCCGCCGCCGGGAGCCGTCCGACCTCGGTGGTGGGGCGCATCTCGCCGTGCCCGAGCCGGGCGAGCAGCGCGGCGGCGGCGCGGTTCATGTCCCGCCTGCGGGTGAAGCCGTACGCGGCCTGCTCGTGGCCGAGGAAGACGTTCTCGGCGACCGACAGGCCGTCCACCAGGTCGAGCTCCTGGTAGATGGTCGAGATGCCGGACCTGATGGCCGCCATCGGCCCGGAGAAGCTCACCGGCTCGCCGCCGAAGGTCACGGTGCCCTCGTCCGGGCGGTGCGCGCCGGCGAGGATTTTGATCAGCGTCGATTTCCCCGCGCCGTTCTGCCCGAGCAGGCAGTGCACCTCACCCGCCCGGACGTCCAGATCGACGCCGTCCAGGGCGCGCACGCCGGGGAACTGCTTCACGATCCCTCGCATGACCAGCAGGTCGCTCACGGGGGCCTCCGAAGTGGATCAGGTGGGGGGTGGGACGGGGACGGGGGGCCGGTGCGGCGGTGCGCCGGCTCGCGGGGGTCATGCGGCGGAGAAGACGTGGTCGCTGATCAGCCGGGCTCCGCCGATCACCCCTGCGGTGTCGCCTAACTCCGACAGCACGATCGGCAGGTTGCCGGTCGCCAGCGGCAGCGATCTGCGGTACACGACGCTCCTGATCTCCGCGAGCAGCACGTGTCCCAGGCGGGCCACCCCGCCGGCGATGATCACCAGGCCGGGGTTGAAGAAGCTGACCAGTCCGGCCAGCACCTGACCCACGTGCCGGCCGCCGTCCCGGATGAGCTGGAGCGCGGCCGGGTCGCCCATGGTCGCCGCGACGGCCACGTCCTGTGCGGTCGGCCGCATCCCGAGCGCGATGCGCTCGGCCAGGTACGGCGAGCGGGGGGCGATGCGGACGGCCTCCCTGGCGAGCGCCGCGCCGCTGAAGTACGCCTCAAGGCAGCCGGTGTTGCCGCAGGTGCAGACCGGCCCCTGGTCGTCGACGCGCATGTGCCCGATGTCGCCCGCGCTGCCCGACACGCCGCGGTAGATCTTGCCGTCGATCACGATGCCGCAGCCGACGCCGGTGCCGATCTTGATGAGCAGGAAGTCGTCCACCTGCCTGGCCAGCCCTGCGTGCAGCTCGCCGAGCGCCATGAGGTTCACGTCGTTGTCCACCATCGCGGGGCAACCGAGCTCCTGGCTGACGGCCTCCTTGACCGGGTAGCGGTCCCAGCCGGGCATGATCGGCGGCGCGAACGGCACGCCCTCGCGGAAGCTCACCGGGCCGGGCACTCCGATGCCGGCCCCGTGCAGCTGCGTGTACAGCCCCTGCTCGCGGAGCTTGCCCAGCAGGTCCATGGCACGGCCCAGCACCACGGCCGGGCCCTCGCGGACCTCGCTCGGCTCGCTCATGTGGCCGAGGATCTCCAGCTCGCCGTTGGTGACCGCCACGTCGACCGAGGTGGCCCCGATGTCGATGCAGGCGAACCGGATCTGCGGCGACAGCCGTACCATCCCCGACCGCCGCCCGCCGCGCGAGGCGGCCAGACCGGCCGGCTCGACCAAGCCCGTCTCGATGAGACGGTCCAGCTCGAGGTTGAGCTTCGAGCGGGACAGGGCGACGTCGTCGCCCAGCTCGGCGCGCGACCGGCCGCCGTCGCGCAGCAGGCGGAGCAGGGTCGCCTGGTGCACGTTGTCCGGCCGTGCGGGCATGCGTTTCACAGCACCTCCGATGTGGAGTGATGTGTCGCCGAAGCTAGACCACTCGCACCATCGGTGAAAAGCACTTTTTGATGACAATCACCAACTTTCGTTGCGATCAGCAAAAGCGAGTGATCCAGCTCACTCCACCCACCGCCGCGAGCGAGAGGGCCGCCGGGAAACGGAACGACCGGCCGTCGCGCGCGACGGCCGGTCGTCGTCCGGCACAGGTAGGGCGCCTCAGAGCATCGCCTTCATGGAGGCGGTGGCCTGCTCGCCGAGCGTGGTCGGCAGGTGCGGCTCCTCGGCGATGATCGCCTCCCAGTTGTCGCGGATCGCCTCGACGGTGAGGTCGTCGGTCCGCCAGCCCGGCCCCTCGGCCACGAAGACGCGGGCGACGCGGCCGGCGCCCACGCTGAAGACATCACCGCTCGTCTCGCAGCTCTCGTGGGCGAGGTAGGCCACCAGCGGGCTCACCCGGTCGGCGGTGAACTTCTCCTCGAACTCGGCGGGCAGCAGGGACTCGGTCATCCGGGTCCAGGCGATGGGCGCGATCGCGTTGGCCTTGATCCCGGCCCGGGCGCCCTCGATGCCGAGGGTCTTGGTCAGGCCCACGAGGCCCATCTTGGCCGTGGAGTAGTTCGCCTGGCCGAAGTTGCCGAACAGACCGGCCGGCGAGGTGGTGTTCACGATGCGGCCGTACCCCTGCTCCTTCATGTGCGGGAAGGCCGCCCGGCTCACCAGGAACGTGCCGCGCACGTGCACGGCGAGCACGGCGTCGAACTCCTCGACGGTCATCTTGCCGAAGGACCTGTCGCGCAGGATGCCCGCGTTGTTCACCACGATGTCCACCCGGCCGAACGCCTCGACCGCGGTGCGGACGATCGCCTCGGCGCCCTCGGGCGTGGCGACGTTGTCGGCGTTGGCCACCGCCGCGCCGCCGTTCTTCGTGATCAGCTCGACGACCTCGGCCGCCGGTCCCGTCGACGCTCCGGAGCCGTCGAGCGCGCCACCGAGGTCGTTGACGACGACCTTGGCACCGCGTTCGGCGAGCAGCAGCGCGTGGGACCGGCCGAGACCGTGCCCGGCGCCGGTGACGACCGCGACCTTTCCGTCGAACCTGAGTTCCGACATGCCGCCTACCCTTCGAGAGATGCACGGACGATCAAGGAGACCCTGGGAGAATAAGATTCTGGAAGGCGGACCCACAATATCCCGCCCCGCCCGCGATGCCCCTCATGTCCGGCGCTCAAACGAGGGCCCGCCGGGGGCGTAGCGCATAGTGATCGGACGGGTCGGATTCTGCTATAGTTCTTGCCCCGTCCAGGCGAGGGTCGGAACCGATCCCCATCTCCGCACGGCCTCGCCCGATCCCCCCGGGCTGGAGGCCACCAATGCCCGCACAGCCGCCCCTCCGCGTGATCCAGTGGGCCACCGGCGCCGTCGGCAGCTATGCGCTGCACAGTGTGATCACCCGGCCCGAGTTCGAGCTGGCCGGCGTCCTGGTGTACGACCCGGACAAGGCCGGGCTGGACGCCGGAGGCCTGGTCGGCTTACCCGAGACGGGCGTGCCGTGCGTGGACGACGTCGACCTGATCATGGCCACCGAGGCCGACTGCGTGCTGCACATGCCCCTGCCCGCCGCCTACTTCGGCGGCCACTACGCCACCGACCTGCGCACGGTGTGCGCGCTGCTGGCCTCCGGCAAGAACGTCATCACGACCACCGGTTTCATCCACCCCAAGGTGTACGGGCCCGCGGTGGTCGGACAGCTGGAGGACGCCTGCCGCGCCGGAGGCACCTCGGTGTACGGCACCGGCATCAACCCCGGCTTCATGAGCGACCTGCTCCCGCTGGCACTCAGCGGGCTCTCGGCCCGGCTCGACCACATCTACGTCCGCGAGTCCTCCGACTACGTGGGGCACCCGTCGCGGCAGATCGTCATGGACCTCATCGGGTTCGGCCGCGTCCCCAGGGACTACGCGCAGACCGTGCGCCCGTTCCGCGCCGTCCAGCGGGCGCTGTTCTCCGAGAGCGTCCAGCTCGTCGCCGAGGCGCTCGGCGTCGAGCTGGACCAGGTGGAGGAGACCGACGACTACGAGCTGGCCACCGAGGAGTTCGAGATCAAGGCCGGGGTCGTCCGGCAGGGCACGGTCTGCGCCTCCCGCTGGATCTTCTCGGGCCTGGTGCGCGGGCGGCCGTTCATGACCGTCGAGTGCGTCCACAAGTCCGACGCCGCCAAGGTGCGCCGGTGGCCCGCGCCGGGGTTCGCCATCCACATCGAGGGCCGTCCGCAGTTCACGCTCACCATCGACGAGCTCTCCCACGGCCTCGCCGGGGCCGCCGCGCACGCCGTCAACGCGATCCCCGCCGTGTGCGCCGCGCCCGCCGGCGTCCGCACCCTCCTGGACCTCCCGCTCATCACCGGCCGCGGCGCCATCCGCCTCTCCTGACCACCTCGGGCGTCACGGCTTCTTCAGGTGCTCCACGATGCCGGCGAGCCGGGCTCGCTGGACGGCGGCGGCGGCGCGGGCCAGTTCGACCGTCCTGCCGTCCTTGCCCTCCCTACCGGCCTTCTCAGCGAGGCGTACGCCGTAGTCGGTGTGCCGGGCGAACGCGGTCAGCCACAGCCGGTCGAACTCCGCGCCGGAACGCTTCTTGAGCAGCAGGAGCTGGGCGGGGCTCAGCATGCCCTCCATCTGGTGGAGCGGCGGCTTGTCCGCGTCGGGCACCGAGAACTCCCATGCCGTGAGCGAGGCGGCCAGCGGACCGACCCGCGCGGGATCATCGCGCAGGACGTCCGCGGCCAGGCTCAGCACGAACGGGTCGCGGCCGCGTCCCGGGGCGAGCCGTGCCATCGTGACCCCCTGCCGGTAGTGCAGGATCATCTCCCGGGAGAACAGCACGTCCACCAGGTTGTACGGCAGCTTCGCCACGTCCTCGTAGCCGGCCGCCGCCACGACCGCGTCCTCGCCCGGCGCCGCAGCGCACCCGGTGAGCGCCGGCCCGCCCAGCACCGCCAGTGCGACGGCGACACCGATCGCCCGAACGCATCGGAGACTGCCCATCGACACACACCCACCTCGCCCTGCGACGGCCGTTCGGCGCCCGGAGCGGCGGCTGCGCCGCGCCCGGTTCACGGGGAGATACGGGCGGCCGCCGGGAAGCGTTCAGCCGCTCGGCCGGAGCCGGTGGCAGGACTGGGAGGCCGATCGGGAGGTGACCTCACCCGGGAAACGACCGCTCGCGCACGGCCTCCCGCCCGGTCAGGAGTGGTCCGGGCCGGCGGTGGAGTACCAGAGGTCGGGCTCGCCGGGGCCCGTGCCCGGCACGCGGCGGACGCGGCCCCGTGCCGACAGGTAGACCAGGTGGGCGAGGGTCTCGTTGGTCGCCGCCCTGCGCATGAACGCCTCGATCTTCTCCCAGGGCCGCGACCAGGTGAGCCCGGTGGTGATCTCCCAGCAGGTCGCGCCGCCCCCGGCCGCCACCACCGACTCGATCTCCGCGAGCCGCCGGCCGTGGTGGGCCGTCACGTAGTCCACCCGGTCGGCCAGCTCCAGGAAGCGGTACTCGTGCGCGGGCAGCACCTCGTCCACGTCCAGGTCGCGCACCGCCGCCAGGGCGCCGAGGTAGTCCGCCAGCGGGTCGGGGGACGACTGCGGGTGCACGGCCACGATCGGGGTGATGCGCGCCAGCACGTGGTCGCCGGAGAACAGCAGCCGCCTGGACGGGGAGACGAAGCACAGGTGGCCGGGCGAGTGGCCGGGGGTCCAGACGGCTCGCAGGTCCCACCCCGGCAGGCCGAGGTCCTGGCCGTCCTCGATCAGGCGGTCGGGCGCGGCCATGGTGACGTAGTGCCTGATCATCTTGGACGCGCCGCTCAGCTCGTCCAGGCTGAGCGGCGGCACCCCGCCGCGGGCGAGCTGGGCGCGTTCCCGCTCGACGAGCGCGTCGATCCTGGTCTCCTCGTAGCGCTCGGTCAGCAGGGCGGCGTCCGCCGGGTGCAGGCCGATCCACGCGCCGGACGCCTCGCGCACCCGTCCGGCCAGGCCGTAGTGGTCGGGGTGGATGTGCGTCACCAGCACCGCGCGCACGTCGGCCATCGCGTACCCGGCCTTCGCCAGCCCGGCCTCCAGTGCCTGGTAGGCCTCGCCGGTGTTCCAGCCCGCGTCCACGATGGCCACCCCGCCGGGCACCTCCAGCGCGTACACCAGGACGTACCTGAGCGGGTTGATCGGGATCGGCACCGGGATGGACCACAACCCGGGACGGACCTGCTCGACCTCCGGCAGGTCGCCGCGCAGCCACGCGGCTCGCTGCTCCTCGACCGCCGGGGTCACCCGCCTGCCGCGCTCCTCCTCCCCCGCCGCGGCCCGCCGGGTCGCGGCCACGGCCGGTCCGGCCCCCTGCTCGCTCATGCGCAACGCCCTTCGCTCGCCCACCCGCGCGCCGCGGGCCCCGCAGGGCCCGTGACGCCGACGCCTCGATTGTGCACCCGGCACCGAATGTTGTTCTACGCGGTCCGGGTGCGAGATCGGACCATCTGGGGACCACGGGAACGGCCCGGATCCAGGACGGCCGGGAACCCGGGGCGGTCAGGGAGCGGCGGACGCGGGCCGGCTCAGCCGCCTGCCGCCTGCTCCACGGCCGGCACCGGCCGGTCCGCCGGGACGGCGGTGGCCGCCGGGCGGGCGGCCGGGAGACGGAGGTAGAGCGGAGCGGACAGCAGCAGGACGCCGGCCGCGACCCACCATGAGGCGGCCGTGCCCGCACGCGCGGCCAGCAGCCCGAGGGCCAGGGAGCCGGCCATGCCGCCGAGCTGGAGCTGCAACGAGTCCACCGACATCATCGTCGCGCGCCGCGCGGAGGAGACCCGCTGGTGCAGCATCTCGGCGCGCACGATCTCGGCCACCGTGACCGTCGCGAACATCACGACGTACGCCGCGCCCGCCGCCACGATGCCCGCCACCCCGCTGAACGCGACCGAGACCGCGAGGAACGCGAACGCCGCGGCGCCGGCCACCGTGCCCACGACCGCCGCCGCGACCGGCCCGCGCAGCAGCCGCGCCGCCTGCGGGGCCAGCCAGGCCCCGAGCCCGCTGGCCCCGTAGCCGGCCGCCGCGACCACGGCGTAGACGAAGCCACCGGACTCGGGCGCGCCGCTCAGCGCGGCGAGCCGTCCCGGAGTGAGCATCTCGATGGCGTTGAGCCCGATGCCGAGGACGAACGCCATGAACAGCAGGCGGCGCAGCCCCGCGTACGCCACCGCCAGCCGCAGCCCGGAGCCGATGGCCTCCGGCACGCCGCGCAGCACCGTCCCGGCCGAGGGGCGCGGGCGTGGCGGCTCGGGCATGGCGAAGAGCACCACCACGAACAGCACGGCCGCCGCCCCGGCCGCTGCGATCATGGACACGGCCAGCCCGCCGGGCACGACCAGCGGCAGGAAGCCGCCCACGAGCGTCCCCGCGCACAGCGACGCCGACGCCATGCCCTCCCCCTTGCCGAGGCCCGGCTTGAGGTCGGCCTCCGGGCCCTCCGCGGCGTGCACGGCGTCGACGTACCACGCCTGGGCCGGCCCGCTGACCAGCGCCCGGGCCACCCCCTTGAGCACCGCGACCACGACAAAGGCCCAAAAAGAGTGGGCCACCGCCATCAGGCTCAGCGCCAGCACGCTGAACAGCGCCGACGCCGCGAGCACCACCCGGCGTCCGACCACGTCGGCCAGACCGCCGGTGGGCAGTTCGAGGAGCACGACCACGGCCGAGAAGATCGCCGTGACGACGCCCACCTGCGCCAGGTCCAGGCCGCGCGAGGTCATCAGCAGCACCGAGGAGGCGACCATCAGGCCGGGCGGCAGCCAGGTCAGGAAGCTGACCAGCACGTACCGCCGCAGCGCCTCCCGCGGCGACAGCGCCCGGAACCCGCCATCGTGCCCCTCACCAGGAGCGGCGCTCTCGGACGCACACTGACCGGTCGTGCTCGCGTGGGCCTCAGCGGCATCGCCTAAGACGGGCGCTCCGACGGGGTCGCCGGAGGCCGGTGGTTCGGAGTCGCGGGAGGCGGTCACAGGTCGTACCCCCTGATCGGGAAGGCGGCGAGGTGCAGCATCACCCGCTCGGCGGCGGGATCGGCCGCGTCTACGGCCTCCATCTCGCGGATCAGCTCCTGGACGCGGGCGTACAGGGCGGTGATGGACGCGGGCGTGAGCCGGGCCAGGTGGTCGGACATGCCGGCCGCCTCGATCCACTCCGGCCCCCACGAGTCGCGGTCCCGCTCGAACGACCGGCGATTGGCGAGCAGCACCTCCGTCTGCCGGTCGCGCATGAACCCGGCCACCTCCCGGCCCTCGGACGTGCCGCCGAGCTCCAGCTCGCTCCAGGCGGTGTACTGGTGGACCGCCCGCCAGCGGCGCTCGCGCGCGTCCCGCTGCTCGGGGTCCTCCTCGACGAAGCCGTACCGCGCGAGCTGCCGCAGGTGATAGCTGGTCGAACCGGAGCTTTCGCCGAGTTTGGCGGCCAGCTCGGTGGCCGTGGCGGGCCCGTCGACGCGGAGCGCGCCGAGCAGCCGCACGCGCAGCGGGTGGGCCACGGCCTTCATCACCCGCGGGTCTCGTACGTGGTAGGTGTCCGCGCTCTCCGGCCATTCCTGCATATCGCAAAGGTAGCTCTGCAAAGCTCTATTTGCAAAGCTTTCTTTGGTGAATCCCTCACCCGCTCACCCGCGGCGGGCGGCTGAAACTTTCAGCGCGCTCCGGTGGCCGCGCGCAGGCCCGGACCAGCGCCGGAAGGCAGGCGGCGGGCAATCCGCACACCTAGGGCGACCGGCGGGCCCCGCTCGCGCGCCGCGCGCGGCTTCCGGGGCGGCCACAGGTGCGCGATCGGTCCATTGACGGTCTGGTCACGCGTTGGAAACATCGCGGGGACCGCCGCCTTGGGAGCGCTCCCATGACAGTGCCCCCCGGCCGGCCCGATCCTTCGCACCTTGACACCCTGGGGAAATCGCGTGATCAGACCATCCCGGCGGTTGGCGGCCTCACTGGCCGTCACCGCGGCGGCCACGCTGGCCGCGTCCGCCCTCACCACCCCGGCCGCGCGCGCGTCCGGCACCACCGCCCCACCCGCCCGGGCCCTGGCCGCGGCCGAGGAGGGCCCGGAGCAGATCCGCAACGGCACGTTCGACAGCGGCAGTGAGCCCTGGTGGCACACCGACAACATCACCTTCGACACCACCGGCGGCCGGCTGTGCGCCGACATCCCCGGTGACACGGTCAACCCGTGGGACGTCATCATCGGCCAGAACGACATCCCGCTGGTCCAGGGTGAGATCTACTCCTTCGGCTTCTCCGCCTCGGCGAATCCGGCCAAGACCGCGCGGGCGCTGGTGCAGATGCCGGTCGACCCGTACACGGCGTACGTCGCGATCAACCCGCAGATGACAGCGGACGGCGACACCTACTCCAGCACCTTCACCTCGCCGGTGGACCTGGACAACGGGCAGGTCGTCTTCCAGCTCGGCGGCAGCGCGACGCCCTGGCGGTTCTGCATGGACGACGTCAGCCTCAAGGGCGGCGCCGACCCCGAGGTGTACGTACCGGACACCGGGCCGCGGGTGCGGGTGAACCAGGTGGCCTACCTGCCCAAGGGCCCGAAGAACGCCACCGTGGTGACCGAGTCCACGACGGCGCTGCCCTGGAAGCTCAAGAACTCCTCCGGCACGGTCGTCGCCTCCGGCACCTCCACGCCGCGCGGGGTGGACGGCAGCTCGGGGCAGAACGTCCACTCCATCGACTTCGGCTCCTACACCAAGGCCGGGACCGGCTACACGCTCACCGCCGACGGCGAGACCAGCCGGCCGTTCGACATCGGCGGCACGGCCTATCAGACGCTGCGCACTGACGCGCTGAAGTTCTACTACACCCAGCGCAGCGGCACCCCGATCAGAGACGACCTGCGCCCCGGCTACGGCAGGCCGGCCGGGCACGTCGGAGTCGCGCCGAACCAGGGCGACACGCAGGTGCCCTGCCAGCCGGGCGTCTGCGACTACACCCAGGACGTCTCCGGCGGCTGGTACGACGCGGGCGACCACGGCAAGTACGTCGTCAACGGCGGCATCTCGGTCGCCCAGCTCATGAGCGAGTTCGAGCGCACCAAGAACGCCCCGACCGCGAGCGCGCTGGGCGACAGCACGCTCACCCTGCCCGAGAGCGGCAACGGCGTCCCCGACATCCTCGACGAGGCCCGCTGGGAGCAGGAGTTCCTGCTGAAGATGCAGGTGCCGGACGGCAAGCCGTACGCGGGCATGGCGCACCACAAGATCCACGACCAGAACTGGACCGGTCTGCCGCTGCTGCCGCACCTCGACCCGCAGAAGCGCGAACTGCACCCGGTCTCCACCGCCGCGACGCTGAACCTGGCCGCGACCGCCGCGCAGGCGGCCCGCGTGTTCGCCCCCTACGACGCCGCGTTCGCCGCGAAGAACCTCACCGCCGCGCGCAAGGCGTGGGCCGCGGCCAAGGCCAACCCCGACCGGCTGGCCTCCCCCTCCGACGGCACCGGCGGCGGCACCTACGACGACGCCAACGTCAGCGACGAGTTCTACTGGGCCGCCGCCGAGCTGTACATCACCACCGGCGAGAAGGAGTTCAAGGACTTCGTGCTGAACTCGCCGCACCACACCGCCGACATCTGGGACGAGCGCGGCTTCTCCTGGCAGCTGCTGCCCCAGCTCGGCCGCATCGACCTCGCGACCGTGCCGAACGCGCTGCCCGGCCGCGACCAGGTGCGCCGGTCGGTGGTCCAGGGCGCCGACAAGTACCTGGCCACGCTGACCGCCCACCCGTACGGCGTGCCGTACAACCCGTCCACCTATGACTGGGGCTCCAACAGCCAGGTGCTGAACAACATGGTGGTCATGGCCGCGGCCTACGACATCACCGGCACCCGCAAGTACCGCGACGGCGTGCTGCAGGGCGTCGACTACATCCTCGGCCGCAACGCGCTGAACATGTCCTACGTCACCGGGTACGGCGAGGTGAACTCGCACAACCAGCACAGCCGGTGGTACTCCCACCAGCTCGACGCCTCGCTGCCGAACCCGCCCAAGGGCACCCTGGCCGGCGGTGCGAACTCCGGCATCCAGGACCCGGTGGCGCAGGCCAAGCTGCAGGGCTGCAAGCCGCAGTTCTGCTACATCGACGACATCGAGTCCTGGTCCACCAACGAGCTGACGATCAACTGGAACTCGCCGCTGTCGTGGATTTCGGCGTTCATCGCCGACCAGGGCGACGGCACCGTCAAGGACCCCGGCAAGTGCCAGGTCACCTACACCACGCACGGCGAGTGGCCGGGCGGGTTCACCACGCAGGTGACCATCAAGAACACCGGCACCACGACGGTCGACGGCTGGACGCTGAAGTGGGCCTTCCTCGGCGGCCAGCAGGCCTACCAGCCCTGGAACGCCACCCTCACCCAGGCCGGCGCGACGGTCCAGGCCAAGAACCAGTCCTTCAACTCCAAGATCAAGCCCGGTCAGTCCATCACCTTCGGGTTCATGGGCTCGAGCACGGGGGGCGCCAACCCGAACCCCGACCTGATCACCCTCAACGGCTCCGCCTGCTCCTCCTGACCTACGGCCCTCGGGCAACAGGGATCACGCCGGGCCGCCGCCTCTCGGGGCGGCGGCCCGGCGCCGTACCCGGATAAAGTGTCCGGCATGATCGAAGCCATCTGGGTGGACGACGCCGTCACCGAGCTGCGCCCGGACTTCCACGTCCTGGCCATCGGCGCGTACGGGCTGCGCAACGGGCCGTCCGACGAGCGCTCGCGCGCCTGGCTGGCCGGGGCTGCGGCGGCCGGGGTGGGCCCCGATCACGAGAACGTCCTCGCCTGGCAGGACGCCTACCGCGCCTTCGGCGCCAAGCCCCAGCGCACCCGGCCCTCGGTGGACGCCCTGGTGCGCCGCCTGCCGCCCCCTGAGATCAACCTGGTCGTGGACGCCTACAACGCGATCAGCATCCGCCACGTGCTGCCGATCGGCGGGGAGGACCTCGCGCACTACGAGGGCACGGCCCGGCTGGTGCGCGCGAGCGGCGAGGAGCCCTTCGACGCCATGGAGAAGGGCGAGACCGTCATCGACCACCCCGAGATCGGCGAGGTGGTCTGGCGGGACGACCGCGGGGTCACCTGCCGCAGGTGGAACTGGCGCCAGTGCGTGCGCACGCGCATCACCGAGAGCACCACCGACGCGCTGTTCCTGCTGGAGCGGCTGGCTCCGATGTCGCTCACGGAGCTGTCGGCCGCGGGCGAGGAGCTGAGCGCTCTGCTGCGCGAGATCAGCCCCGGGGTCCGCGTCGAGTCGCGCCTGGTCTCCCCGTCCTGAGGACCTCATGCGCTGTAGTCCGCTGTAATTCGTCTCACTCTTCGCGGCCCGGCGCCCGTCGCCTGCCGGCTCCCGCGCACGCCGCCCGGGGCTCCGGCCGGGCCCGCCGTCGCTCGCCGTGGCCGCCGCCGGGTGGCCTCCCGCGGCCGGATGAGGCAGGCTGGTAGCGAGGACGGGAGAACACCGGGCCCCGGAGGTAAGCATGGCCTCACCCCCCGGACTGACTAGGCGAGCGTGACCAGTTTGAACGGTCCTGGGATGATCGGGCCGTGAGCCCGGCCCAGGACGCACATGACACTTCACCGTGCGAGTAGCCTTGGACAGGTTCTCTAATCAACAACGCCGATCTGCGGAAGAGGGCGATTTCCGCCGTGTCGTCTGAGTCGTCGCGGACAAACCCACTGACCAACTTTGGGCAGAACGAGTGGCTTGTCGACGAGCTGTACCAGAAGTACCTCCAGGACCCGGAGTCTGTCGACCGTGCCTGGTGGAACTTCTTCGCTGACTACAACCCCGAGTCCGGGACGAGCCGCGCGCAGGCGCCCGCGGGGTCCAACGGCGCGACGGCCGAAGCCGCAACCGGCACCGCCACCGCACCACCGGTCGCGCAACCCGCGCCGGCGAAGGCCGCCCCCAAGGCCGCCAAGACGACCCCGGCTCCCCCTGCTCCTCCTGCTCAGCCCGACAAGGACAAGCCCGCGGCCACCGCGGTCTCGTCCGGGGCCGAGGAGATCCGGCTGCGCGGCGCCGCCGCGCGAACCGCGGCCAACATGGACGCCAGCCTGGCGGTCCCCACCGCCACCAGCGTCCGCGCCGTGCCGGCCAAGCTCCTGATCGACAACCGCATCGTCATCAACAACCACCTGTCCCGCGGGCGGGGTGGCAAGGTGTCGTTCACCCACATCATCGGCTACGCCATCGTGAAGGCGCTGTCGGCGATGCCGGACATGAACCACTCCTACACCGAGGTCGACGGCAAGCCGGTGCTGGTCAAGCCCGAGCACGTCGGCCTGGGCCTCGCCATCGACGTGCAGAAGAGCGACGGCACCCGCCAGCTCCTCGTCCCGTCGATCAAGAAGGCCGACACCCTCGACTTCCGCCAGTTCTGGACGGCGTACGAGGAGATCGTCCGCAAGGCCCGCAGCAACAAGCTCGGCGTGGACGACTTCTCCGCCACCACGATCAGCCTCACCAACCCCGGCACCATCGGCACGGTCCACTCGGTCCCCCGCCTGATGCCCGGCCAGGGCACGATCATCGGTGTCGGCGCCATGGAGTACCCCGCCGAATACCAGGGCGCCTCCCCCGAGACGCTCAACCGGCTCGCGGTCAGCAAGGTCATGACGCTGACCAGCACCTACGACCACCGCATCATCCAGGGCGCGCAGTCGGGCGAGTTCCTGCGCCGCATCCACCAGCTCCTGCTCGGTGAGAACGGCTTCTACGACGACATCTTCCAGTCGCTGCGCATCCCCTACGAGCCGGTCCGCTGGGTGCAGGACATCTCGGCCACCCATGACGACGACGTGGCCAAGTCCGCCCGCGTCATCGAGCTGATCCACGCCTACCGCGTGCGCGGCCACCTCATGGCCGACACCGACCCGCTCGAGTACAACCAGCGCAAGCACCCCGACCTCGACATCAAGTCGCACGGGCTCACCCTGTGGGACCTCGAGCGGGAGTTCGCCACCGGCGGCTTCGGCGGCAAGCCGCTGATGAAGCTGCGCGACATCCTCGGCGTGCTGCGCGACTCCTACTGCCGCACCGTCGGCATCGAGTACATGCACATCCAGAACCCCGAAGAGCGGGCCTGGATCCAGAGCAAGGTCGAGAAGCCGCACGCCAAGCCGAGCCGCGAGGAGCAGCTGCACATCCTGCGCCGGCTCAACACCTCCGAGGCGTTCGAGACCTTCCTGCAGACCAAGTACGTCGGGCAGAAGCGCTTCTCGCTGGAGGGCGGCGAGTCGCTGATCCCGCTGCTCGACTCGGTGATCAGCTCCGCCGCCGAGGAGGACCTCGACGAGGTCGTCATCGGCATGGCCCACCGCGGCCGGCTGAACGTCCTGGCCAACATCGTCGGCAAGTCCTACGCACAGGTGTTCGGCGAGTTCGAGGGCAACATCGATCCGCGCAGCGCGCACGGCTCGGGCGACGTGAAGTACCACCTCGGCGCGTCGGGCGACTTCACCACCCCGAGCGG
Organism: Sphaerisporangium melleum; assembly: GCF_014646695.1. Lineage (GTDB taxonomy): Bacteria > Actinomycetota > Actinomycetes > Streptosporangiales > Streptosporangiaceae > Sphaerisporangium > Sphaerisporangium melleum. The sequence continues at coordinate 21,945 of NZ_BMNT01000061.1, read as the reverse complement.
CAAGAAGATCGGCGCCTCGGTGGTGGCGAACCCCTCCCACCTGGAGGCCGTCGACCCGGTCCTCGAAGGCGTGGTGCGCGCCAAGCAGGACCTTCTGGAGCGCGGCGAGGAGGGCTTCACCGTCCTGCCGGTGCTCGTGCACGGCGACGCGGCGTTCGCCGGGCAGGGCGTGGTGGCCGAGACGCTGCACCTGTCGCAGCTGCGCGGCTACCGCACCGGCGGCACCGTCCACGTCGTGGTGAACAACCAGGTCGGCTTCACCACCTCGCCCGCCTCCTCGCGGTCCAGCGTGTACGCCACCGACGTGGCCCGCATGATCCAGGCACCGATCTTCCACGTGAACGGCGACGACCCCGAGGCCGTGGTCCGCGTGGGCCAGCTCGCCTACGAGTACCGCCAGAAGTTCCGCAAGGACGTCGTCATCGACCTCGTGTGCTACCGCCGCCGCGGGCACAACGAGACCGACAACCCGAGCTTCACCCAGCCGCTGATGTACGACCTGATCGACGCCAAGCGGTCGATCCGCAAGCTGTACACCGAGGCGCTGATCGGGCGTGGCGACATCACCGTGGAGGAGGCCGAGCAGGCGCTGCGCGACTACCAGGAGCAGCTCGAGCGGGCCTTCACCGAGACCCGCGAGGCCGGCAAGAAGCCCCTGGAGCCGGGCGCCGTCGTCAAGCCCGCCGCCGACGAGGTCGTGCCGTGGTCGCACGACGACACCCCGACGGGCATCGGCGAAGAGGTGGTCAAGCGGGTCGTCGAGACCCAGCTCACCCTGCCCGAGGGCTTCACCGTCCACCCGCGTCTGGCTCCGGTGCTGCAGCGCCGCGGCCAGATGGTCACCGAGGACGCCATCGACTGGGCCATGGGCGAGACCCTGGCCTTCGGCTCCCTGCTGATCGATGGCCACCCGGTCCGCCTCGTCGGGCAGGACTCCCGGCGCGGCACGTTCGGCCAGCGGCACGCCGTCCTGGTCGACCGGGTCACCGGCGGCGACCACACCCCGCTGAAGGCCTTCAACCAGGGCACCACGAAGTTCTACGTCTACGACTCGCTGCTGTCGGAGTTCGCGGCCATGGGCTTCGAGTACGGCTACAGCGTCGTGCGGCCGGACGCCCTGGTGGCCTGGGAGGCGCAGTTCGGCGACTTCGCCAACGGCGCCCAGTCGATCATCGACGAGTTCATCTCCTCGGGTGAGCAGAAGTGGGGCCAGCGTTCGTCGGTCGTGCTGCTGCTGCCGCACGGCTACGAGGGCCAGGGCCCCGACCACTCCTCGGCCCGCATCGAGCGGTTCCTGCAGCTGTGCGCGCTGGACAACATGACCGTCGCCCAGCCGACCACCCCGGCGAACTACTTCCACCTGCTGCGCTGGCAGGTGCTGTCGGGCCGGCACCGGCCGCTGGTGGTGTTCACGCCCAAGTCCCTGCTGCGGCTGCGGGCGGCGGCCTCGGCGACGGCCGAGTTCACCTCCGGCGCCTTCCGCCCGGTGCTCGGTGACAGCACCGTGGACCCGTCGAACGTCCGGCGGGTGGTGCTGTGCTCCGGTCGCGTCTACTACGACCTGGCCGCCGCGCGCGAGAAGCAGGGGAAGACCGACATCGCGGTGGTCCGCCTGGAGCGGCTCTACCCGTTCCCGGCCGAGGAGCTGCGCAAGGAGCTGTCCCGGTACGGCGCCGATGTCGAGCTGGTCTGGGCGCAGGACGAGCCGATCAACATGGGCCCGTGGCCGTACCTCACGCTCAAGCTCACTGAGGAGCCGGGCCTGCTCGACGGCCGGCGGCTGCGCCGGGTCTCCCGTGCGGCCAACTCCTCCCCGGCGACCGGCTCGCACGCCGCGCACGACGCCGAGATCGAGCACATCATCAGCGAGTCCTTCGCGTAGCCGAGCGGCGGAGCGCCTCGATCGATCGGTCCCACGGAAGTCCCCCACAGGCCCCCTGTGGGGGACTTCCCCGTATGTCCGCATATTTCAGCGACGGAGAGGAAGAGATGTACTTCACCGACAGGGGCATCGAGGAGCTCGTCGAACGGCGCGGCGAGGAGGAGATCGGCATCACCTGGCTGGCCGAGCGGCTGCGCGAGTTCGTCGACCTCAACCCGGAGTTCGAGGTCCCGGTGGAGCGGCTGGCCACCTGGCTCGCCCGCCTGGACGACGACGAGGACGACTGACCGGACGCGGGCCGCCCAGGTCACGGCCTGACGGGACGATAACGCGATACATCTTGACTTCTGGCTGACGCGATATATCGTGTTTCATGGAAGTAGGACACCGGACAACCGTCCCCCTGACGCCGTCGAAGGGCGAGGCCATGCCCAAGTGGACGATCGAGAAGCCGGAGAAACTCACCTTCGAGGCGGTGAGCGCGCTCAGCGTCCGCATCGTGGCCGGGCGCCTCGCCGTCCTCGCCAGCGATGGGCCGCCGAGCCTGGAGGTGAGCGACATCCACACCCCGCCGCTGCTGGTCGAGCAGGACGACGACGGCCGGCTGACCGTCGCGTACAAGGATCTGACCTGGGACGGCATCCTCGGCTGGCTGCGGCCGGGCTCCCGGGAGATCACCCTGACCCTGACCGTCCCCAAGGACTGCCCCGTGCAGGCAGGGGTGATCTCCGCCTCGGCGGTGGTCGCGGGCTTCGAGCGGCGCACCGACGTCAAGAGCGTGTCCGGCGAGATCGTCCTGGACGGGGTCAGCGGCGAGATCGGAGCCGAGACCGTGTCCGGCCAGGTCGAGACGCGCGGCCTGGCCGGCGATCTGTCGTTCACCAGCGTCTCCGGTGAGCTCACCGTGGCCGGCGGCACGCCGCGCCGCCTGCGCGCCAACACCGTCTCCGGCCGGATCACCGCCGACCTGGAGCTGCCGCCGACCGGTCACGTCACCCTGCACAGCGTCTCCGGCGCGCTCATGGTGCGGCTGCCCGGCTCGGCCGACGCCGACGTGACCCTGCGCTCGACGTCCGGCCGCCTGCACACCGCCTTCCCCGGCCTGAAGGACACCAGCCGCCCCGGCCTCAGGTCGGTGGCCGGCCGGCTCGGCGGCGGGATGGCCTCGCTGTCGGCCACCACCGTGTCGGCCGATGTGACGCTACTGAGGAGAGACCAGTGAGCCCCGTTTTCGCCCATGGACGCCTCCGGCTGTACCTGCTCAAGCTGCTCGAGGAGAGCCCGCGGCACGGCTACGAGGTCATCCGCCTCCTGCAGGACCGCTTCCTCGGCGTCTACTCGCCCTCCCCTGGCACGATTTATCCGCGCCTGGCCCGGCTGGAGGAGGAGGGCCTGGTGACCCACGAGGTCGTGGACGGCAAGAAGGTCTTCTCGGTCACTCCCAAGGGGCGGGCCGAGCTGGAGGCTCGCATGGACGAGCTGGCCGAGCTGGAGCAGGAGATCTCCCAGTCGGTCCGCGACATCGCCCGGGAGGTCAAGGAGGACGTCCGCGACACCGTGCGCTCGCTGCGCGACGAGCTGACCCAGATGGCCCGCGAGGTACGGCAGACCGGCCACGAGGAGCAGCGGCAGGCCAGGGACGACTTCCGCGCCGCCCGGGACGACCACCGCCAGGCATGGCAGGAGCAGAAGCAGGCGTGGCGGGAGCAGAAGCAGGAGTTCGAGCGGCAGAAGCGCGCCTGGAAGGAGCAGACCCAGCGCCTGAAGCAGGACTGGCTGCGCGGGGTGTGGGGCGTCGCCGGGGAGGGGCACGGCTCGCGCGACCACGACGCCGAGCTCGGGCGCATGCTCGCCGAGTTCGTCGAGGAGATCCACGGCGCGGCCGCGGCGTCCACGGTCAGCGAGGACGCCCTGGCCACAGCGCAGGACGCCCTGTACGAGGCCGCCCGGCGCATCCGATCGGCGCTGCCCTGATGATCGTGTACGGCCTTCGCCCGCCGCTGCTGCTCCGCGGCCGGGTGGAGCTCGTCCCGCCGGAGACCGTCAGGGCCGGCGAGCCGGCCGGACGACCCGTCCTGCCGGCTCCGTCCGCCCTCGGCCCGGTGGCACCCGGTCCGCTCTCACCCGCGATCATCCCGGACACCGTGAGCTCCGAGCCGTCCGCCCCGGAGCTCACTCCGGGCCGGTCCAGCCCTCAGGGGCTGGCCGCGGAAGCCCTGCCCGGCCCGTCCGGTCCGCGGCCGTCCGCTCCGGAACCGCCTGATCCGGAACCGGTCAGCCGCTCGCGGGCGGCGTGAAAACGATCTTTCCGAAGACGTCGCCCCGCTCCAGCGCGGCGAACCCCTCCGCAGCCTGGTCGAGCGGCAGCACCCGATCGACGAGGGGGCGTACGCCGGTCTGCGCCAGGAACGTCGCCAGCCGGCCGAGCTGGTCGCGCGTCCCCATCGTCGAGCCCACCACCGACAGCTGCAGGAAGAACACCCGGTTGAGGTCGGCCGGCGGCACGGCGCCGCTCGTCGCCCCGCTGACCACGATGCGGCCACCGGGGCGCAGCGACTTCAGCGAGTGGTCCCAGGTCGCCTGCCCCACCGTCTCCATCACCGCGCCGACCCGCTCGGGCAGGCGGGCGCCGGGCTCGAACACCTGGTCGGCGCCGAGGTCCAGCGCCCTCGCCCGCTTCTCCGCGGACCTGCTCGTCGCCCACATCCGGTAGCCGCCCGCGCGGCCGAGCGCGATGAGCGCGGTCGCCACCCCGCCTCCGGCCCCCTGGACGAGCACCGTGGACCCCGGCTGCAGCCCGGACTTCTCAAACAGCATGCGGTAGGCGGTCAGCCAGGCCGTCGGCAGGCAGGCGGCCTCCTCGAACGACAGCTCCGCGGGTTTCGGCACGAGATTGCGGCGCGGCACCGCGACCCGCTCGGCGAACGTGCCGTCGTACTGCTCCGACAGCAGCGAACGCTTCGGATCCAGCGTCTCGTCCCCCTCGACCGGGGTGCCGATCACCGAGTGGACGATGACCTCGTTGCCGTCCTCGTCCAGGCCGGACGCGTCACAGCCGAGGATGATCGGCAGCCGGTCCTGGCGGATGCCGACGCCCCTGAGCGTCCACAGATCGTGGTGGTTGAGGGCGGTGGCCCGCACTCTGACCGTGGTCCACCCCTCGGGAACCTTCGGCTCGGGAACCTCTCCCAGCGTGAGTCCGGACGCGGGATCGTCCCGATCGGTACGTGTGCATGTCACGGCGAACATGGCCGAACCCTATCCCGGCCTCTCTTCGGGATCGGTGCGGCGCCCGGCGCCCCGAAGAGTGAACCCCCGGCCGCGCACATCTCTGCCAGAGAGCCGCGCTCCTCTCATCTCCTCCGCATGGATCGCGTTCCTCCACATTTCCGCCGCTTATCGGCGGTTATTGGAAAAGACCGCCATCACTCCCGAATCACCTCATATCACCGACGCCGACACGCCGGCCACCAAAGAAATCCGGCGCGCCGGTCTCGGCCGGCGTCCCGGCTCGCCCGATTTCCGGCAAGTGACGGTTTCCCCGCAGCCGTAGGCGCTTCCGAGCCGGTGGGGACCAGTGGCCCGCCCGACTTATCACGAAAAATGACCGACTAGCCACCTTCTATTTTTTGCAATTAACTCGCCGCTCGCGCGAATCTCCCGCATGTCGGACAACGGTATCGACGTCGAGCATGAGTAGGGTCGGACGTGCAGGCGCGCCAGCATCGAGGTGCTCCTTTACTTTGAACTGCAAAAAGAAAAGGACCGCTTTATGAAAGACGTCGGTCACCCACGGTCTATCCAACGTAATGTCGGTCGTTCATGGCTGACTGCAGCTCTCACGGGCGCTCTCGCGATGGGCGCACTCGCCGTGGCACCCAGCAGCGCGAGCGCGACGGCACCACAGGACCTCGGCAAGGCGGCATCCCTGCTTCCGGCCGGGCCCGTCACATCCGGCCACGCCGCCGTCGCCCGGCAGCCGATCGGAACCACGACCCAGCTGACCTCCTCACGCAACCCGTCGCCCAAGGGACACCCGATCACGCTCACCGCCACGGTCGCCCCGACCACCGGCAGCCTCGTGGTGACCGGGACGGTCAACTTCCTGGACAACGGCGTGCTCATCGGCTCCGCCCCGCTGACGGGCATCGGCCAGGCGAGCATCACCGTCAACCTGACCCAGGGCTCGCACACGCTCACGGCGACGTACGTGGGCAACGCGTCCTTCGGCACCAGCACCTCCAACCCGCTCATCCAGGTCGTCGACCTGGTGGACGGCAAGAAGGTCGTGCCCTCGAAGGTCGACGGTGCGAAGGACGCCGACGAGGAGGAGGAGACCGAGGACCCCACGGTCGTCCACGAGGATGACGAGGACGAAGGTCTCGCCCGGCACTGCCGGCGCCTCAGGGACGCCGAGGACCGCCACCACATCTCCCAGCACCACACCAAGGAGGAGTGGAAGAGGCTCCGTGAGCGCTGCGACAAGTGGTGGCGCAACGACGACAGGAACACCATCCTGCTCGACCGCGGCATCCGCCGGTACATCGAGGGGTTCTCCGACAACGGCGGCGGCCACCGCGAGTACTGGGACTCCCGCAGGCACCGCTGGATGCCGATGCACAAGCACCACGAGAAGCCGCACTACAAGCACTACAAGAAGCACTACCAGAAGCCCGCTCCGGTCCGGCACTTCGCCGTGACGGGCTGATCCAACGTCCGCGGCCCCGAGGGCCCGTCCACACATCGGACGGGCCCTCAAGGCTCGGAATGGACAGGTGTCCCCTCCACCGTGAAGTAGTGACAAGTACATCCCGGGGGTCCCATGTACGTTCGCCGCCGACCCACTCGCACCTTCGTCCTCGCCGCGGCGCTCGCCGCCACCGTCCTGACCGGCCTGGCGATCCTGGTGATCTTCACGAACTGGAAGTTCGACCGCGAGCTCGCCGTCCCGCCCAAGCCGCCCGCGCCACCGCCCCCGATCGCCCCGGCGAAGGTCACCGCCAAGCAGTTCGCCGCTCTCCCCCACTCCACGACCTGGACCACGGTCGGCAAGGCGCGACCCGACCCTCAGCCCTTCGCCTTCAGCGACGGCCTCGTCGTCCATCCCCGCAAGGCCACCGTCGTGTACGCCGAACCCGGCGGCCCCGCGATCGCCGTGCTCCCGGCCGAGCAACTGGACAACCCCACCTGGCTACCGGTGGTGGAGACCCGCCCCGGCTGGATGCGCGTCCTGCTGCCGAGCCGCCCCAACCGCTCCACCGGCTGGATCCACGCCGCCGACGGCCAGATCAAACAGTCACGCAGCCCGTACCAGGTGCGCATCGACCTGTCCGACCGGCGGATGGCCATCCTGAAGGACGGCCGGGAGACCGGCTCGTGGAAAGTGGGCATCGGCACCCGCCAGACGCCCACCCCCGTCGGCCGCACCTTCCTACTCGCCTCGCTCGCGCCGTCCGGCGTCGACTACAGCCCGGTCATCCTGCCGCTGGGCTCGCACTCCGAGAAGCTGCGGACCTACGACGGCGGCCCCGGCACCATCGGCCTGCACGGCTGGCCCGACTCCGGCGTCTTCGGCGAGGCCATCTCGCACGGCTGCGTCCGCCTCCCCAAACCCGCCCTCGACGCCGCCACCCACCTCCCCCTCGGCACCATGATCCTCATCACCGAATGACCCCCGGGCCGGCATTCCCGCCAACACCACCTATCCAACGCTCCGCACACGGTGATGTACGAAGGGTCATCTGATGGAGTCCCGATTCGGCCTTGGCTACCGTGGAGGAATGGACGAGGTGAGCCTGCACCTGAGCGAACGCCTCCGGCGACGCGTTTCGGAAGCCGCACGAAGGCAGCATGTCTCCGACGAGGAGTACATGCGCAACGCCATCGAACGATCGCTCCAAGACGACGCCTCACGACTCGCCGTCCAGCCGCGTCCCCGGCTGCCCCTCTTCCGAAGTGGCGACCCGACGCTGGCGGAGCGACTGGACGACATCCTCGCCGCAGGCTTCGGACTCGACACCACCGGCGAACGTCCTCGACCCGGCGCGCCTGCGGGCACCGGCCAAGCGGCAAGAGCGCATCTCCACGGCTCGGGCAGCCGTTCTACCCGCCCGCGGTGAGAGCTTTGCGGTAGGCACCGGGGGTGATGCCGTAGTACCGGGAGAACCAGCGGGTCAGGTGGGCCTGGTCGGTGAAGCCGGTGACCGCTGCGGCGTCCGCCGCCGCGTACCCCTGGGAGAGCAACCGGCGGGCGGTCCGCAACCGGAGCTGCCGCTGGTAGTCGCTGGGCGCCATGCCGTACGCCTCCCGGAACGACCGGTACACGGCGAACCGGCTGCGCCCCGCCGCCGCGGCCAGATCGCGCGCCGAGACCCTCCCGTCGTCCGCGTCGTGCAGCAGCTCCCGCACCATCCGCGCTGTCCGCAGCTCCGGCCGTCCACCCCCGGCGAGCCGCGCCGCGCGGGCGCCGCTCATCACTCCCCGGGCACCGCGGCGCACCACCTCCACCACCGTGGAGTCGAGCAACTCGTCGCGGAGCAGCACCGTCGCGTCCCCCACCAGCGCGGAGTGCAACCGCCCCACCAGGCCCGCCAGCCCGCGATCGTCCAGAACCGGCTGCGGAAAGAGCGGCAGCCCTGCCACGCCTCCCGCCGCCTCACCCAGCACCTCGGCGATCAGTTCCGGCCCGATGTGCACCATCCGGTAGGTGAAGCCGGCCTCGTACGTGGCGTGCCCGTCGTGCGGATCCTCCGGATTGAACACCATCACCATGCCGGCCGCACTCGTCCGTGCTTCGCCCCGGCAGGTGAAACTCTGCGCGCCTTCTTCGGTCATCCCGAAGGAGTACGTGTCGTGACTGTGCCGGTGGTACACGTGCCGGGTGAAGTGCGCGTGCATGGCCTCCAGCGGCCGATCCCCCGCCCGCCAGTACCGCGACCAGTCCCCTCCCACACCCCTCATTCTGCCGCCGCCGCTCTCTCGACGACGGCTGGAATTGGGGTACTGAACGACTCTTGGTGCCGGAGCCACCGTCCGCGCGCCGTCGATCCCCTCGGCACTCCGTTGTCCGGCCAGGACCTCGGCCGCCTGCGCGACCACGCCTACCTGGCGCTGCCGGAAGCGGAGAGCTGCGGCTGGACATAGAGGATGGTCACCCGCTGCCCCGCACTGGCGTACAAGACCCGGCGGGCCACCACCCGGCAGACTCCATGGCCATGCGTTTCGACACCAAAATCGGCATCGTCGTCCGGGAGGACCTGGCCGTCTGGCAGAAGCTCAACGTCACCGCGTTCCTGGCGAGCGCCATCGCCGCCGGCGCCGAAGACGTCATCGGGGAGCCGTACGCGGACGCCGACGGCAACCCCTACCTCGCCATGATCCGCCAGCCGATCCTCGTCTACGCCACCGACGCCGCCGGCCTCACCTTGGTGCACACCCGCGCCCTCTCCCGCGGCATCCCCATGGCCGTCTACATCGAGGACATGTTCAAAACCGGCCACGACGAAGCCAACCGCGCCACCGTCCAGGCCCACCCCGCCGAAACCCTCCCCCTCGTAGGCCTAGCCCTCCACGCCCCCAAGAACCTCCTCGACAAAACCCTCAAGGGCCTCTCCCTCCATCCCTGATCACCCTCACGACCAGTGGTAGCGTCAAGCGGACTGCGCGCTCCGCCTCCATCTGGCACTGTGATCCGACGTGAACCCTCAGGAACCGTGGCCCGCCGACGCAGAAGAGGCGACCGCCCTGCAGTCCCGCCTTCGCCGCTCCGTCACGCGCACCGGCCCTGCCGCCCACGAGATCCAGCGCCTGGCCGGCCTCGACGTCACCTACAGCAAGAATGACGACCGGCTCATCGCCGCCGTGGTCGTGCTCGACGCCGCCACGCTGGAGGTACAGGACGTCGTCGTACACGAGGACAGGCCGAGGTTCCCCTATCTCCCCGGCCTGTTCTCCTTCCGGGAACTCCCCCCGCTCCTCGCCGCCCTGGAGAAGCTCGACCACCTGCCCGACCTGCTCATGTGCGACGGGCACGGCCTCGCCCACCCACGCAGGTTCGGCCTCGCCTGCCATCTCGGCGTCACGACCCGCATCCCGACGATCGGCGTCGCCAAGCAGGCTCTCATCGGCGAGTACGCAGAACCCGGACCACGCAGGGGAGACCGCTCACCGCTGACCGACAAGGGAGAGGTGCTCGGAACCGTCCTCAGAACCGCCGACCACGTCAAACCGGTCTTCGTCTCGATCGGCCACATGATCAGCCTGGAAGACGCATGCCAGGTGACACTGAACAGCACGCCGCGATATCGCATCTCCGAACCGATACGCCTGGCCGACCAGGCCTCACGACGCACCCTCAAATCACGACAGAGCCACCCCACCGGATGATCCACCGACCTCACCCGTCCGTCCCCGTGCCTCCATTTGCGTCTTCTGGAGACACAAGACGTCCAGCGAGTACCTCAGGTCGAGAACGATCGTGGCGTCCTCCACAAACTCACGATGGCACCCGTGGACGACCCCGTCCACGTACATGGTCCCCGACCTCAGGCCGCCCGACGGATACCAACCGCGACTCGGGCCATACTGCAGACCCGGCCGGTAAGTTCTTTCGGAATTTCCGGTGGGCAGATCATGATCATACGCGATTCCGGTGAACGGCTGCCCTCGGTGATAACAAGTCTGCTCGGCGTCGCAATCCAGTCCACCGATACATGGCTTCGAGTCTTGCCGGCGAAATTCAAGCTAACCGTACAGGTGGTCAGTCTTAGGCCACCGACCAGGAACACACTCACCAAGGGCAGAGTCCATGCAGTACTTCCGAGTCCGGACGAGGTACATGGTCTTGACATAGTCCTTCTTTAGCAATTCACGAAGGAGATCGGGGTTCGCGTCATATTCAACATAGCCGTAGATCTTCCCGCTGTGCGCCGCCTCCCTGAGCCGGGCAAGACTCAACCCTAACGGACGTAGTGCGGCATCATCTGACGGCTGCAGGAAGGAAACCCAGGTCTGGAAGTCGCTCGTCATGTGGCGATCGTCACCACCGCAGGTACTGCAGAACCAGGTCGGATAGTAATCCCAAGCGATTGGCGCACCACCGGACGAAGCAGGCAAGAATACAGCGTTGTTGAGACTTAGATACCCTCTACTCCGGATGTCGCTCGCGGTCAGCGGATCTTCTAATTCGACTACCGCGGTCACCTCTTTGGCGCGGCCCGCACGCTTCAACTCGTCGTCCACGACCTTCTTGCTTGGCACGTTCTTATCATCGCGGCGTCCTAGGTGACTCAATGCCGCAGTTAAGACAGGAAGTTGAGGTGATTTTGCGTCGAGTTGACGGACCACATCGCGGACCGACACGAGTGTACGATTATAGGTGTCCGTGTAGTAGATGCGGCCAGAGGTGCCATCCTGACGCACAGAGAAAATCGCTTTTGCACTACCCACAATATCGGAAGTGAGCGCCGGCTCGATCCGTAGCTCAATGGCCATCTCGTCCGCTCGGTGCACCTGTGCGTATCCGGCTTCGGTCAGCCGGTATTCAGGGTGCGTCGCACGGAAGGCGTTGGCGATGACATAGCCGAATCGGTCAATGTCAGTATAGTCGTGCACCAGCCGACGTTGATCCTCGCCTTGATGAGGGGCGCTGCACGCCACCACGACCGCGCAACACAAGGCGAGCAGAGCCGGACCACCCACTGTGGACATCGTAATACTCCTCCCAATATGCGCCGGGGCGAGGCGCGAACCATCACGCCTCGCCCCGGACTCACGCATCAGAGGCTTCTGATGCAATTCTTCGTCACAGACATACCGCCCTGTGTACCGTTTGGCAGGGCAGCGTCACAGAGAACCGTGGTTCTGACTTCTTGGTAATCCTTCTTCTCGCCTTTGTTGTAGAATTTGAACATAAGGTAGCCGTCGATGCGACTACGGTAGGAAGCGATTCCGCAGTTACCCACGACATCCTCGCACTCGCCCAACCCGAGGTCAGGGTCGAAGGTGACCGGCTTGTTCGGGTAGCCTCGTATCCACTTGCTTGTAACTCTCTCACAGGCGTCTTTCATCTCCGTTGAGATCTGAAAGCTGCCATTGACGTCACCGACCGCTTGATCGCCTTCGAAGCCAACCTTGAAACTAATCGTGTTCACGGTGTTCTTCTTTCGCACCTTAAAGCAGCTTTCAGTGGTTATGCTAGCGGTTGAATGCTTCAGGATGTACTTGGCTAGGTCACTAGTCCAACTCGCCTTTGGCGCATTGGGGCCAGTACCCCAGCTGCGACCTCGGGGATAGAACTTCATTGCGTTCCTGACCGGATCGAGCCCCCACTGGAGTGGCATTGAGCATGAACTTTTCGAACAGTTGGGGAACGGCTTCCAGTGGGAAGACATGGCGATGCCCAGGATCCAGTTCTTCTGCAGCGCCACCATGTTCCAGCCGTACTGCCAATACTTCTCATTAGCCGGAGGCGGCGGTACGTCGGCCACTCCTGCAAACGACTGCCTGCTGTAGCCGGCTGTTGCAGACGCAGTCGACGGGGGACCGCTACTATCCCACAGATACGCCACGTCGAACGCATCGAAGTCACTCGAGTCCTGCTCCACATCTAGCGGTACCTGAATGACTGTCATATTTCCGCAGCGGTCGAAGACATGGACGTTGATCGTGGGTGCACTCGGTTCGATCTGGCCGCTTGTAGCGCGTACTTTGGCTCCTTCAGCGGGCTGATCCGGTTCGGTCCAAGTTCGTGTCACGTTGGTCATGACGCGGACAGTGCCGTCCGACATGCCTTGAACAACGCTGTTGTCGAGAGTAACTGATGAATCCGTACGACTCTGCCCGAGACTCTCCAAGGCACTTCTCTGTTCGACCAATGCCGCATTCAGGAGCGAGAGCTTGGCCGTGTTTGGTGCGCTGGGGGTAACGCCTGGGGCTTCCCACACTGTGGATGCCCGGCCTTCCAGCACCGCGTCCTGCGCTTCATAGTAGTGCCTGACCCTGTTGACATACTCCTGCGCGCCGGTCTCTGTGGTCGCGCTCGTTACTGTGTTCACTGGCGGTGTATCGAGGAAGGGCGTACAAATCTCATCATTCCTGGGCGGCGGTGGGACAGCCTTGGGAGTTACCGATGTGCTTTCCCATTCGCTGGTCCCAAATGGCGTCTTGGACCTCACTCTGACCGCATAGGACTGGCCGTTCGTCAGTCCTGTTATGGCAACGTACGGGTCCTTGACCTCCAGGGCCTTGACAGCGATCCCATCGCCGTCCACCACCTCGACGTCGTAGCCGGACAGTAGTGCAACGCTTCCGTTGCTCGCCGGCATCCCCCAACTCGCGATCGCACTGGCGTCACCAGCTTGCGCGACCAGGTTCAGCACTGCACTCGGAGGGCCCGCAGGAAGGTAGGTGAGCGCCAGCGACGGCTGCTCAACGGCCGCTGCATCAGCGAAGGTAGTGACCTCGTCCTTGTTGGAATTGAGTAGCAGCCACTCGTATTCCGACCCTGCGATGTCGGCCTGTGGCGCGCTTACCGGCAGCCTGTACGGCTCGGCATCTGTATCGACGTCACCTACCAGGTCCGAAGCCTTCGTCTCAGAAGTAACAGGACTCTTCAGTGGCGCGGCCGTGATCACCGCGTCTGACAGGCAGGCACCTCCGTCACAAATAGGCGTACCGAGCTTGAGAATGCCTTCGGACACCCCGGCCCCGTCAGGAAGCTCGTCTAACTTGACTTTGACGACTGCGGCCGTACGGTCGGCGCCGACGCCGCCGATCCGCAGCACAGCCGAGTCGGTCACCGTGCACGGGCCACCGTCACAAGCTGTTGGGTCGGTCTTGACGGTCTTGATGACGAAGCTGTCCTTGCCCAGGGTGAGGTGCCGGACGTCCTCAACAGGGGGCGGTGGTGGCGCGCCGGGAGTCGTGAAGGAGACCTGCGGGGTCTTAGATGTGCATACCTCGCTGACTCCGTTCGGGTCGATTGCGCACGCGACCATCTGCCATTTGTAGGTGGTTCCGGGTTGCACCGTGTTGGCTGGGATTTGGAAGGAAGCTCGCTCGCCACCATGCAGGCTGCGACTGCCAAGGGGAGCGGCTCCCACCGGGCTCCCGCTGTTGTCGTAGAGGTAGTACTTGGCCGTGACCGGACCACCGGAGGGGCGGCTGACCATGCCGGACAAAATCGGCTGGGTGGGGTCCTCCATGCCGGTTTGGGTATCGGACGGGAGGGTTGGGGCGTCGGTGGTGATTCTGTAGTAGGGGGATTCGCTGCAGGTGGTGGGGGTTATGCCGTTGAGGCAGGCTCGGACGGAGATTTTGAAGGTGTCGACGTTGCTGACGTCGTAGGTTTTCGTGGCGGCCTGGCCGGAGGGGAGGTTGCCGCTGGTGGGCGGGGTCAGGTTGAGCATCCACTTGATCTCGGTCTCGCTGAGGGCACGCTGGTAGGCGCGGACCTCGTCGTAGGAGACCTTGGCGGGTGTCACGATCCCACCGCTGGGGTTGATGAAGAACGTACCGTTGGTATAAGAGTCCCAGCCTGAGGTGAGGTTCCCCTCGGCGGACTGGACGCCGTTCACGTAGAGCCGCATCTTGTGTGCGGCCGCGTCGTACACCGCGGCCACGTGCGCCCACGTGCCAATGGGCACGGTCGCGGACGAGGTGATCGTCGTACCGCTGGTGCTCGTGGCGGTGTTGTACATGGTCATGCTGAAGTTGCGGGTGCTGCCGCTGTACCAGACCAGGAAGCCTTCTCCGGCAGCGGTGCGCTGACTGAACAGTGCGCCTCCGGCCGTCGTGTCCCCACGAACCCACCCGCTCACGGAGAAGCTCTTGTCGGTGTGCAGGAATGCACCGGTGCTGCCGTCCGAAGGGATGGTGGGAGCACCATTGAACTGCATGCCCTTGCCATCTTTCCCGGTGATGCTGGTGTAGCGACCCGAGACGTAGCTCAGGTGATGCCCGTTGCCGCTGGAGTCGGCAGAGTCCGCGCCTTCGCTGAAACTCCATTGAGCCGCGGCTCCGCCACCGGTCGTCCAGGCGGGGAGAGGCGCGGTGGAGTCGAGCACAGACAGGTAGTAGTCGAGATTGCGTCCATCCACAGAGGAGCTGCGGTACCCCACCTTGACGGAACTGGTCCGCACGATGGCGTGGTCACCATCCATCGAGTCCACCGACTCGGCAGTGACCGTGGGGATCTCCGGCGGCAGGAAGTATTGGACGATCAACTTGGGTGGGGTCGCACCGGTACCGGTCATCTCCGCGGAATGGAACGTCACCGAGTAGCCGTCCCAGTTGTTGACCAGGCTCTCTGAAGGACCCTGCAGTTCGACGCCGAAGTTAGGCGTGCCGCTGACCCACTTCTTCACCCAGTCGGTGATCGGCCAGGACATGGCGCCGGGAGTGGTCACTCCGGTCGTGGGGCAAGGAGTGTAAACCGAGTCCTCTGCCGTGGCGGGCTTGTTCGCCCAGGTCATCCAACCGGCCGTCCAAGACCCGGTGAGGCGGCCGGCCCGGATACGGCCGTCTCCTCGGGATGCGCATCCCGCCGCCTGTGTTCGCCACAGTTGCAGCGCGGCCGTGTAAATGGCCTTCCCGGCCAGCGCGCTGGTGTCGAACTTGAGATAGGAGCGGAAGTACTGGAACTTGCTCGTGCCGGCACACGTGTACAGCGTGCCGCCGACCGTCAGCAGCGTCTCCTGCGGCGAGTCGAAGTTCCCGCACTCCGATCGGGAACCCAGCGTCGTATCCGTGACGACGTTGAGCGTCGTGGTGGGGTCCACCGTGACCGGGTAGCGAGTAGTGGGAGCGGCCAGCCAGGCGGCGTCCGGCTTGAGCACCAGCACCTGTTGACCATGCTCGCGCACCACGGACGTTGCGATCGATCCTGCGCGAGATTTCCGCGCCTCACCGCCCTGCTGTCCATCGGCACCGGCATCCCACATCACCGGTTCAGGAGCTTCCGCGACCACCTTGTTCTTCGTGTCGGTGAGTTGAAGGCCGCCCTGTTCACTCTTACCGAAGGTCAAACCCGACGACTCGACCGGGATACGGAATTCCACCGGACCCGTGGGGCGCTCCCGTAGCACCACGTCGTGGGAGAAGCCGGTGGTGAGGGCGGTGACGACGAGGTCCGCGGAGGGGCCGGCTGCACCGACGTAGGTGGCGACGTTGCCTTTGACCACCGGTCTCGGCAGGGCCTTCCCCCACGAGAGACTGAACTCCTGCCCCTTGGCACGCTCCATGGTGGCGAACGGGCCACTTCCGCCCATCGAGAACTGGACGTCCGCCTTTGCGACCCTTGGCTTGAGCACTCCGTCCTGTTCGACGAGAGACGTGTCCATCCAGGCCCAGGTGCCATCCGGTTGCTTGAGCCGAGCCGGGGCGGAGTAGGACTCCGTCACCAGGTGCCCATCCGGGTAAGCCCATGTCCGGGACGTCTCCGCCGCGACCTCGGTCACTTCCACCGGCCGGTTCTGCTTCTTCGCTTCGGCGATGCCCGCACGCAGCTTCGCGTCCGGATCCGCCGGGCGAGGGAACGCGGTGCTGGTCGGTTTGGGCTGAGCTGAGGCCGCAGCCGGCTTGGTGTCGGCGGTCGCCGAGGGCGTGCCACCCACAGCCAGTAGCGACGCCACCATGGTCGCCCCGGTGAGGGCGGCCAAAGTCCGCCGTGGACCACCATTGACATGTACGGTGCGTGATCTGCCTAATCCTGAGCGTTTCACAAACTACCTCATGGGTCGTAAGTGGAGCTGTCAGGATTCTTCTACGCTTGGAACGATCTTTGAGCAATGTGACAACTACCACCATCGACACGCCGAGAGAGTCCGTAACGCGCCCACGTCCGAAAGCGATCAGCTCCGCTGGCCGGGATGCGCCAAGGTCGACGAAGTAGCTGCTCAGCCCAGGGATGGTGACGGATACTTACGATCGGCGATATTTATGGCGCAACATATCACCGCAATAGTGACGACCCATTAGGGACCACGCCGCAAAGGAATGTTGCCGGTGCAGCTCGGCCCAGCGGCGGTGGGTATGTATTGAGCTCGGCTGTCAGAAGGTGAAGACGGCGCCGGTGGTGGCTTTGAGTTCGCAGCGGTTGCCGAAAGTGCGCTCGTAGGAGAGGCGACTGCGGTCCCACAAGCCCGCGCCGAAGACGGTCACCGGGTCGTACTCCCTGGTGCACTTGGTGTCCGGGGCGACGTGGAGCTCGTTGAGGTCGCCGCCGACGCCCTCGAGTTGCCGGCAGGCCTCGGCCGCCTTGGGGTGGGATCCGGCGGGCGGGCCGCACTGGAGGAGGACGGCCTTGTCGGCCGGGGTGGGTGACTCGCCGCGAGCGACGGTCAGCAGCAGCACGCGGCTCACGTTCTTGGCCGGGGCCGGCCGAGCGGTTTCGCCGGGACGGGGGACGCCGGGCGGGGACTGCCGGCCCGTTGTCCCGGCCGCGGGTTCCTGCACCTCCTCGTGCGCGCGTACCGGCCCTGGGTGCGTCTCGCCGAAGACGAACTCGGAGTAGCCGAAGACGGAGTCCGGGTGTCCAGGGATGGGGCCCGGACGTGTTTCGCCGTCCGGCGCGTGCAGACCGGGCTCCCCGGGGGCTTCGCGGTACGCCTCGGCCGGGAGGAGCCCGGACAGCAGGTGGGTGGCCGGCCGCTCGGAGAGATGGCCGGGGGCGGCGGCGTCGCGTTCGGTGGTGGGCAGCGGCGACAACGCCGCGACCACCCCCAGGAGCAGGACCGTGCAGGTCAGGCCCAGTGTGAGGCGGCGCATGGTGGTTCCCCCGATCTCTTTCGATGACGTCGGGCGGTCGGCTTCCTCCCGCCTTGTGGTCGGCGCTTCTGTTGGCTGTGCCGCCGCCCTCCGCTCAGGAGCCGTCGCACGGGCCGCACGGTGCCCCCAACTCCATGATCAACGAGCGAAATTCGACGCATCAGGTATCTCTCCGGTTCCCCCGGTTTCATAACAAGCCGGTAACAGACACCCAGATTTGTCCGGTTTTGGGGCCACTAGTCAAGATCGCCGGAGTACGGTCGTTCGCGTCTCTTTACGTACGCATGGGTCCTTCCCGGGCAACCCATGACATAGAAGGAGCTCAATGAACACCCGAGCAAAGCGCCTGATCCTCCCTCTCGGTGGTGCCCTCATCGCCACCGGCATGGTGGGCGCGACCCTCACCACCACCGCCAGTGCCGCGACGAAGCCGGCTCCGGTGAAGTCCGGCAAGCTGGCGCACAACGGGACCGACGCGAAGGCCATCGCGGGAGTCTGGACCCCCAGCAAGCTCAAGTCGGCGAAGCACTTCAACGAGGACTCCTCGGTGTCGGGCAAGCTGAAGGCGAGCACGAGCAAGGCCTCCGCCGACGGCAAGGCCGGCTCCATCGCCCCGATCGGCGCCGGCGGCAAGACGGCCGGCACCTCCAAGAACGTCAACCTGCCGACCAACGTCGGCAAGGTGTTCTTCCAGGTCGACGGCAAGCCGTACTGGTGCTCCGGTACCTCCGTCCAGTCGAAGTACCGCAACCTGGTCGCCACCGCGGGCCACTGCGTGTACGACACCGACAAGAACACCTACGTCGACAACTTCGTCTTCATCCCCGGTTACTACAAGGGGAAGGCGCCCTGGGGCATCTACGTCGGCGACAAGGTCAACCTGCACACCGACTTCACGGTGTACGAGGACTACGACTACGACTACGCCTTCGTCAACGTCTACAACGGCATCAAGCAGACCGGCGAGAAGGCCGTCGACAAGGAGACCTACGACGCCTACAAGGGCCCGAAGTGGGCCAAGGACGTCGAGATCACCAAGGACGAGTACCAGAAGAAGGTCGACGAGAAGGGCGGCGAGTCCGCGGACGCCTGGTCGAAGTCGACCGGCTCCGAGACCGTCCTGCCGTGGGGCACCGCCGGCGGCCAGAAGGTGCTCAAGGAAGTCACCAAGGACGAGTACGACAAGGCCCCCGCGGCCAACTCCAAGCAGAACTACGCCAAGGCCCCGGCCAAGACCGCGACGGAGTTCGTGGACGAGGTCACCTACAACAACTACAAGGGCCCCGGCTACAAGAAGATCGTCGACTCGGCCTACACCATCACCCACTACTTCGTGAAGTACTGGGTGAAGAAGACCACGTCGGTCAAGTACTACAAGACCGTGTTCACCATCAAGACCTTCGTGGACGCGGGCCGGCTGGGCGACAACGTCGGCGGCCAGGGCTTCACCTGGAACCGCAGCACCAAGGCGAAGCAGTTCAGCTTCGGCTACCCGACCGCCTCGCACCTCGACGGTAACAAGGCCTACACCGGCGAGACCATGAAGTGGTGCTACGGCCAGACGGCCCCGGCGCCCGCCGTGGGCAAGTACAAGGCCGAGGAGCAGCTCGCCATCAAGTGCGCCTTCACTCCTGGCGCGACCGGCGGCCCGTTCCTGATCGTGTACAAGAACACGAGCCGGACCGGTTACCTCAACGGTGTCGTGAGCCTGACTCTCGACACCGACGGCAACGGCCGCTACGACCACATCACGACGCCGTACTTCAACAGCGACACCTACGGCGTCTACAAGGCCGCGGCCAACCTGTGGACCGGGAAGCTTACGTCGAGCTGACGACGGTCACGGCAAGGTAGGGGGTCCGGACCTGTATCCGGCCCCCTACCGGGCCTACCGCCCGGCCTCCGGCGACCCACTCCTCCGGCAGTCCCCTCCATAACGAAGTGAACCCAGGTCAGCGAACTCTCGTGCCCTTTTGCCACTGATCTGGGAAAATCGCCCTTCACTGTGTTATGCGTCCTACTGATCAGCGGAAGGTACGAAATGTCCCCCCGAGCGAGGCGGCTCGCGCTCACACTCTGCGGCGCACTGGCGGCCGCGTGTGTGACCCTGTCCGCCGGCCCGGGCTCCGTGCAGGCGCTGGCCGACACCGTCACCGCGCCCGCCGGCATCACCTCCGTTCCGCTGGCACAGAGCGACGCCGACATGCAGAAGGTCGTCGACTGGTGGACCCCCGACCGGTTGAAGCGGGCCAGCAGCTACGCGCCCCAAACCGCCGCGGCGAGCCCCGGGGCGAGCGCGAGCGCCACCACGGGAACCGCCGGGACCAGGGCCACCCCGGGGGCGACCAGCACCGCCGCCGCCTCCGCGCCCGGCGCGGCCAAGGTGGGCGCCACGGTCACGATGCCGAACGCCAAGACCACCGCGCTGTCGGGCGTGGTCCCGCCGAAGGCGGCCCCCCGAACGCTGGGCTCCAAGAACGTGAACCTGCCGCCGACGGTCGGCAAGGTGTTCTTCCGCAACGGCACCACCGAGTACTGGTGCTCGGCCTCGTCCGTGCACTCCAAGTACGGCAACGTCGTCGCCACCGCCGGGCACTGCGCGTACGACGTGAAGAACGGCAAGCCGGTCCAGTACTGGGTCTTCATCCCCTCCTACCGGGACGGCCAGACGCCGTACGGCATCTACGTCGGGCACACGCTGCACCTGAACGAGAACTACGCGGCCACCGGTGACTTCGACTTCGACTACGCCTTCGTGACCGTCCACCCCGGTTACCGGTGGGACCCGGACACCGACCCGAACGGCACCCCGAAGCGGGACGCGCAGGGGCAGCCGCTGTACAAGCGGGTGGACACCGGCCTGCTGGAGAACCGGGTCGGGGGCCAGGGCTTCGCCTGGAACCGGGGCTACAAGGTGGCGGCGTACGCGTTCGGCTACCCCGCCGGCCCGCATCCGGACGGCACCAGGCCCTACAACGGGCGGACCATGGAGTCCTGCCTCACCCGCGGCACCAGGAAGATCGCCACGGAGAAGTGGGACCTCAACGGTGGCGTGCTGTTCCCGGGATGCGCCTTCACCGCCGGGGCCAGCGGCGGACCGTGGGTGATCAAGTACAGCCAGACCCGCCGCATCGGCTACCTGAACGGCGTGAACAGCATCACCTGGGACCTGGACGGCGACGGCCGGTACGACGGTGTCTCCTCCCCGTACTTCGACAAGGCCACCTACCTGGTCTACTCCTACGCCTCCCGGCAGAAGACCGGCTGATCCGGCCGGCCCTTCGGGTCCGTTCCGTCACCGGAGATCACAGCAGAGCCCGTCGCCCGCACGGCACCGAAGTCCGACGAGGACCGGATGCCCTGCGGGCGCTGTCATGCCGGGACACCGTCCGCCGGGCGGCCAGGGCCCGGGAGACGGTTCCCGGCGGCTCGGATCCGGCACGGGACCATGACCATCCGGCGTACGGCGCGGAACCGGCACGTTACGGATGAGCGATCGGCCGGTTGGTCCGTTCCAACCCGCTCCAGAGCGGCACTTTGGGCGCTTTGCCGGATTTGTCGCACTCGCGGAGTCCTTAGACGTACCCACCCCTCGACTTGGCTCCCCCGGTTCCATGTGATCTGCGTCACACGGCTCGCCGAGGAGTCAAGGGGTGGTTGACCGGTGTCACAGGTGCACCAACCGTCACATCAGTGGGCCCACCTGGGCGAATGGCGAGATCGCGACAAGGTTCTGACACGGCCTGTCGACCGGCCAAACGATCACAGGAAGATCACGTAGGGCGAAGCCCCGAAATCGGCATGATTCCGATTACCGCGCAGAAGATCTTCTCTGTATCTTCATGGCTATCCCTTTACTGACGCATGGGGCGCAGGAAGCGTTCCACGCCAGCCCAAGGAGTTTCCTTGAACACCCGAGTCAAGCGCCTCGCCCTCCCGCTTGGTGGCGCCCTCGCCGCCACCAGCATGATCGGCGCCACCCTGGTCACCTCGGCCAACGCGGCCACCGCGCCGGCCAAGAAGGTCGTCTCCCTGGCCTCCGCCACCAGCGCGCAGAAGATCTCCACCTTCTGGACCGCCAACGGTGGTGCGAACCTGAAGGGCGCCGCTCAGTTCACCGGCGCCGAGCAGACCAACCAGAAGATCAAGCTCGGTGGCGGCGACGCGGCCCCCGACGGCAAGGCCGGCGTTGTTCCGCCGATCGGCCAGGAGAAGGTCGTTCCGACCAAGGTCAAGAACGTCAACCTCCCGAAGACCATCGGTAAGGTCTTCTTCACGGTGGGCGACAAGGAGTACTG
>NZ_BMNT01000060.1:37766-38768 GCF_014646695.1 Sphaerisporangium melleum | reverse complement strand
GTCGCCTCCATCCCCGCCGCCGCACTCCTCATCATCGCCCAGCGCTACGTCGCCGCCGGAATGACCGCCGGCGCCGTGAAAGACTGATCACGGCGCCGGCGTCGTCGGCTCATCGCACTCCGTGCGATGTCACCGGTGACCGGTCAGCGATAGCCGGCGGCGACGATGTTGGCCTGGACGGCGTTCTCGGTGGCGTCCGTCGGATAGCCGGAGGTCATCACGCCCTCGTAGAACGTGCCGGCGGCACCGTGGCTGTTGTCGCCGCCGATGCCCAGGATGATGGCCCCTTCCTTCTTCATCGGGTTGTAGCCCGAGACGTTGGGCCGCTTGCCGTCGTAGAAGGTGCCCAGGCCGCCCGACTGGGCGTTACCGCCGCGGATCGCCCAGTGGTTGGGCTCGCCCTTGATGATGGCGGTCAGGTACCGGTGGGTGATGGTCGGGTCGCCGGCGTTGTTCTTCTGGTTCACGCCGGAGAACAGGCCGTTCTCCAGGTCGGCCATGATCCAGGGGCCGTTGCCGGCACCGGTGCCCCAGACCTTGTTGTTGCCGAAGTAGATGGCCTCCATGGTGCCGTTGCCGTTGTCGCGGCTGTTGGTCTCGGCGTTGCCGTAGTCGAAGCAGCAGCCGCCGTTGTAGTGCGTGCCGTCGAAGATGGCGTACATCCCCTCCGGCTGGTCACCCTTGGCGATGCCGTTGGTGGTGTTGTTGCGGTACCCGACGCCGGGGTCGACGTACACGCCGTAGGCCTTCTGCCCGTAGACCGTGGTCGGCGCCTTGGTCGCGGTCGCGAGGTTGTCGTACCCGCCCGGTGCCGGGCCCTGGAAGCCGCCGGGAGGCGCCTGGGTGAGCCGGTTGTTGCGGCCCGACTGGTCGTAGATGATGCTGATCAGGCAGGTCGTGCCGGCGCAGAAGGAGTCCTGCGCGGCGGCGTTCGCGGCTCCGCCGGGGCTCAGCACGCCGATGTCCCGGGTGGTGTTGTCCGAGGAACGGCGCACCTGGTAC
>NZ_BMNT01000060.1:33917-37709 GCF_014646695.1 Sphaerisporangium melleum | reverse complement strand
CCGTTGTAGGCGCCGTACAGCGCGCGGGTCGTGCTGTGCGCCGCCACACAGGGCGTGCCACCCGCGGCGTAGATGTCGCACGGGCGGTTCGAGGGCTGCGGTGAGGGCGTCACGCTGGGGCTGGGCGTCGGGGTCGGAGTGGGCGTCACGCTAGGTGTCGGCGTCGGGGAGCTGACGCCGCCGGTGCAGGTGGTGCCGTTGAGGGCGAAGCTCGACGGCACCGGGTTGGAGCCGGTCCACGACCCGTTGAACCCGAAGCTGGTGCTGCCCCCGGTCGGGATGCTCCCGTTGTAGCTGACGTTGGTCACCGTGACCTGGGCGCCGGACTGGGTCTGGGTGCCGTTCCAGATCTGCGTGATGCTCTGCCCGGCGGGGAACGACCAGGTCAGGCGCCAGCCGTCGATCGGGTCGCCCAGGTTGTTGACGTTCACACTCGCGCCGAAGCCGCCGGGCCATTCGGAGGTGACGGTATAGGTCACCTGGCAGCCGGCCGCCGCCGCGGACGCGAGATGCGTTCCGGCCGCGCCGACCGCGCCGGTCGCGAGAGTGACGGCGGCGGCGACCAGCGCCCACAACCGCCGGGGAGATCTGGCATGTCGCATGGGTGGTTCCCATTCCTTCGACGTGGTGGTTCCCCGCGCCGAATGACGCGGGCGGAAGGGGGCGGGTAGGGCGGAGCTCACCTCACGGTGCCGCCGGCCGTACGGGAGGGAGGCGGCGGGGGCCGGCGGGCACCGGGGCGCGAGCCGGGTCCGGTCCGGCGGCGACCCGATGCGCCGCCGGCCGGCTCGTCGGGACCCTCAGGCGGTGGTGCAGGTCGCGCCGTTGAGGGTGAAGGAGGAGGGTTTGCCGGCGTTGCCGGTGTGGTTGGCCTGGAAGCCGATGTCGAGGGAGGCTCCGGCGGCCAGGGTGCCGTTGTAGCTCACGTTCTTGGCGGTGACCTGTCCGCTTGCGGGGCTGTAGGTGGCGTTCCAGCCGGAGGTGATGGTCTGGCCGGCGGGGAGGGTGAAGGCCAGGGACCAGCCGTTGACGGCGGCGGAGCCGGTGTTGGTGATGGTGAGGTTCTCGGTCAGCCCGGTGTTCCAGGCGTTGACCGTCGCGGTGACCCGGCAGGCGCCCGGCCCGCCCGGCGAGGGCGAGGGGGAAGGTGAAGGGGACGGAGACGGAGACGGGCTCGGCGACGGCGAGGGGGAGGGGGACGGCGACGGGCTCGGGGAGGGGGACGGGGAAGTGGTGCCGTCCAGGCCGAGGAAGGTGATGGCGTTGCCGTACAGGCCGTCCAGCGGCAGGCCGTGGCCGGCGCCGGCGAAGCTCCACCCCTCGACGGGGGGCTGCACCCCGGAGCCTCCGTAGCGGGTGCGCGTGACGCCCGACCGGGGCGTGTCGGTGAACGCCGGCGTCTGGCTCACCCGGTTCAGGTTGGTCCACTGCTTGATCTCCTCGCCGAAGTTGACGTAGGAGAGCGTGGTGTCGACGGTGCCGTGCCACAGCTGCATGCGCGGGTAGCGGCCGGTGTAGCCGGGGTACATCGCGCGGGCCTGGTCACCCCACTGCTGAGCGGTCTTGACGAGGCTGCCGCCGGAGCACTGGCTGTTCCACAGCGACCCGTTGGTGGTGGCGAAGCACCCGGCCGGAACGCCGGAGAACGCCGCGGCGGCCGAGAACACGTCGGGGTACTCCGCGGCCAGCACGTTGGTCATCATCGCGCCGGAGGAGAAGCCGACCACCGAGATGCGGGCCGGGTCGACGTTGTAGCGCTGGCGGGCGTAGGTGACCATGGACATGATGCCGGTGGAGTCGCTGCCGCCGTCGCGGCGCAGCGCGTTCGCCGTGGACACGTCGAAGCAGCGGCCGTCGCGGGTCGCCTCGGGGAGCACGATCACGAAACCGTAGCGGTCGGCCGCGGTGGCGAAGTCGCGGCCGGAGCTGCCGAACACCCCGCTGGCCGTGCCGGTGCAGTAGTGCACCATGACAAGCAGCGCAGGGCGTGCCGCCACCCGGTCCGGGACATAGATGTACATGTTGAGGTTCGTCGGGTTGTTTCCGAAACCGGTCACCCGGGTGAGCGACGCGGCCTCGACCGGCCGGGTCAGCAGCAGCGTGCTCGCTGCCACCACGAGCGCGGCGAGACTCGCCACCATGGCTCTGAGCTTTGGTTTCACGTCGATTCCCTTCGTGCCGGACCAGCAGCGGTGACGTGGACCGGGGCGCGGGGGTGGATGGTGCCTGCCCGGGCCGGGAGCGCCACTCCGGCCCGGGCAGGTGTCGATGGCCTCGCCGGTTACGAGGTGACCCGGAAGGTGGCGTCCTGCCGGTCGCTGAGGCTGGAGGACGCGCTGATCGGGTCGATGCGCAGCACGTAGTTGCTGTGCCTGAGGTGGTAGGTCGGGAAGTTGTAGGAGCGGAACGACGACCAGGCCGAGTCGGCCAGCCCCGCGACGCGGTAGAAGGTGGCGTCGGCGCGGAAGGTCGAGGTGTTGTCGTTGGGGGCGAGCCTGATCGCGTAGTTGGAGTGCCGCAGGTAGCTGCCGGGGTTGTTGACCGACTCGAACGACACGCCGGCCGCGTCCGCGAGGCCCGGGACCATCCGCCACATCTGGTCGCGGTACGGGTCGAACGGGTAGGGGTCGATCCGGCCGACGCCGTTGAGGTGCCGCACGAAGTAGTCCGGGTGACTGGAGGACTTCAGCCGCACCCAGTTGGGCGTTCCCCAGCGGTTCACCGCCGCGTTGTACTCGGCGTCGGTGATCTGGGTGATCGAGCCGTGCTTGGCGTTCAGCGGCGGGGTGTAGTCACGCTGGTTGGCCAGGGTCCAGGCGTCGGCGCCGATGTTAGAGGACTGCCACAGGTAGTAGTCGGAGTTCACCGGCCCGAAGGAGTCACCCCACAGTCGCCAGCCGCCCTGAATGGTCTTGTGCAGCAGGGGTGCCTCGATGGCGGTGCCCTGGATCACCCCGGCGGTGTAGGTCGTGAAGCTGTTGGGGGCGCCGGTGGACGACCGCGCCCCGTACAGCCGGCCGTTGGAGAGGTTCTTGTAGTAGAGGTAGGTGGTGCCGCCGTCCACGACGACGTCCCCGTCCAGCACACCGGAGGAAGGGCTGAAGAAGGTCTGGGCGGCGCTGACGGTGTGGAAGTCGGTGGTGTAGTTGACCCGCAGGATGTTGGCGGCCGAGTAGACGATGGCGTACTGCTGCCGGGAGGCGTCCCAGAAGATGGTCGGCGCCCAGGTGTGGTCGTTGGTGGTCTGGAACCGGACGTGGCGGTATCCGGTGAAGGAGCTGAGATCCACCGAGTCCCAGATGTGCAGGTACTGGCTGTTCAGCCCGAAGTTGGTGCCCTTGAGGTCGGTGGCGACCACGACGAAGGTGCCGTCGTTCTTGCGGAAGATCTGCGGGTCGCGCAGGCCCTGCTGGCCTGAGGTCGGCGTGACGACGGGGTTGTTCTGGTTCAGCGGGGTCCAGTTCAGCCCGTCGCGGCTGACCGCCAGGTGCAGGCCGTAGTCCGCGCCCTGGAAGCTCGGTGACTCGGTGAAGTAGGTGAACGCGTAGGCAGTGTAGGTGGCCGCGGACGCGGCGCGGGGAAGGTGCACCGCGCCGGCGGCGGCCAGCGCGGCGGAGCCGAGGGCGGCCTTGGTGAATTGTCTCCGGGACAGGGTCACGAGGGCTTGACCTTTCTGCGGGGGACTGCGGTCCTCGGGGGAAGGGGAGCGGCCGGACGTCGCACTGTGCGGCGCCGGCTCATGCCGCGCGGCACGAGCCCGCACGCCATGAGCCGGCGCCGATCCGGGCGACG
>NZ_BMNT01000060.1:0-33877 GCF_014646695.1 Sphaerisporangium melleum | reverse complement strand
GAGACCTCGCGCTCCTCCGTTTTTCCAGGGGGGACGACTCATGACGGAGTGGGGTCCGGCGCGCCTTCGATGTGAGCGCTGCCGAGCTTGAGGCCTGGCAGGAGAGGTGTGATGTACGGGTATTTTGTTAGCGCTAACACTGCGTACCGCCTTGACTCAGGAGCGTTTTCCATCCATGCCCCCGGGACGCCGATCGGCTCGGCGCCGGTGCGACGGCTCATGGCGCGCGTGGGGCCGGCCCCTCGCGCGATGAGCGGCGCCGCTCGTCCACGAACGTTTCCCGTCCGTGTCGCGAAGATTACGAGCCGATCCTGATCGGTGATCGCGATGAAGTCAACGATGGCCCGGCGGTGGCGGTCCCGGCTCCAGCGGTCGCCGGCGGCCGCTGCGGCGCGGCGATCATCGTCAACGGACCCGTTTTCGGTCGCCTCCCATCCGCGTGCCAGGTGGCCCGGTCCGGGAGCGGTTCCGGTTTCGGCGCAGGTGAGGGCCATCGCCCGGCGCTGCCCGGCGAAGGTGGCCGTCGAGTCGTCCCCCCGCCGGAGCGCGCGGGAAGGCGAGCACGCGATGCGGCGTCCGGCGGCCGGGGTGCCGGAATCGGGCCACGGAAATCGCTCGGTCTCGATCTGAAAATTTCAGGTCGCCGCCCACGGTGCCCGAAACGGCCATCTCCGCCGATCGGCCGTCCCGTGCGCCTGTTCTGCCGGCTTCTCTGGAGGATGCGAAGGTTTCGGTAATCCTCCGGCCGCGGGTCCGAAATCTTTAGCCGGCCGGCGGCGCGGTGCTCTGCCGGAGAACCAGGCTGGTGGTGAGTTCCATGCGGCTCTGCGGGAGCAGCCCGCCCTGCGCCAGGGTGACCAGCATGCCGGTGGCGGCCGCGGCCATGTCGGTGAGCGGCTGGCGGATCGTGGTGAGCGGCGGGACCAGCCACTGGGCCATCGGCATGTCGTCGAAGCCGACCACGCTCAGATCGTGCGGAATGCGCGCCCCGGCCTCGAAGGCGGCGTGGTAGACGCCCACGGCCTGGGCGTCGTTCGAGGTGAAGACGGCGGTCGGCGGCTCGGGCAGCGCGAGGAGACGGCGGGCGTGCACCAGGCCGCCGAGCACGCTGAAGTCGCCCTCCAGGACGAGGGCCGGGTCGACGGGCACCCCGGCGGCGTCCATCGCGGCCCGGTAGCCGTCCAGTCGCGCCCGGCTGGACAGGGCCCGGGCGGGGCCGGTGATGATGGCGATGCGCTGGTGCCCGAGGTCGAGGAGATGGCGCGTGGCCGACAGGCCGCCCGACCAGTTCCCCGCGCCGACCGACGGCACCTGGTGGCGCGGGTCGCCGCTCGGGTCGACCAGCACCAGGGGGATGCCGCGGGCGTGCAACTGCGCGCACTGGGTGTCGGTGAGCTGGGAGAAGATGGAGATCACCCCGGTGGGCCTGCGGCTCAGCACGTCCTCGATCCAGCCGCGGGACGGGGCGCGCCTGCCCTCGGTCGCCGAGAGCACGACACCCAGGCGGTGCTCGCGCGCCACGCGCTCGACGCCCTTGATGACGTCCATGGCGTGCGTGCCCTCCAGTTCGTGGAAGGCCAGCTCGATGAGGGGGGCCGGGCTCGGCCGCCGCTTCTGCCGCCGGTATCCGTGCCTGCGGATGAGCCCTTCGACCAGGGTGCGCGTCTCGGGGGCGACCTGGGTGCGGCCGTTGACGACCTTGGAGACCGTGGCCGTGGACACTCCGGCCAGCTCGGCGATCTGCGCGATGGTGAGCGCCTGGGGCGGGTCTGCGGGGGAGGACGGCTCTGTCGTCGCGGACATGCTGGCAGTGTAACTCCGAAAGTTGCAATCGTAGCCCGATTGTTTCGGAGACATTGCTGTTGGATTATTGACGGGCTCGTTGTCTCCGACCTAGTGTCCCGAGTTAACGATCGGCCTGGTGCTCAAAACGTTTCTGCCTCACCACGCCTAAATGAGAGCTCTGGCTCTCGAAATGCCAGGTCGGCGCCGCGGCCGAGGCCGTGGCCGGTGCCCCTCGGCACGGGAACCCGGCTTCGCCGTGCAGCCATAAGCCGGATTTCGGTCGGTCCGTGACCGAAACGTAAGGAGCGCAACATGCAACGCGGCTCCGGCCTTCCGCGTCCATCCGTCGCGCCGCGCTGACCCCGCCCCCGATCACAGCAGGTGAAAGAGGTCGCCGTGAAATTCCGCAACGTCTCAACGGTCGCGGTCGCCGTGGCCGCGGCTCTCACCATGGCAGCTTGTTCCGGCACGTCGGGCGGCACGTCCTCCGCCGGCTCCGACGGCAAGTCCTTCGAGTTCTGGTCGTTCACCGGGATCAACCAGAAGCAGTCCGTCACCCAGTACCAGCAGAAGAAGCCGGACGTCCAGGTCAAGCTGACCGAGGTGGGGAACGCGCAGGAGACGGCGCAGGCGCTCACCACCGCGCTCGCCGGCGGCAAGGTGCCCGACCTGGTGCTCATCCAGGGCGACGACCTGCCCAAGTTCGTGCAGCAGCCGCAGAACTTCGTCGACCTTCGCACACTGGGCGCCGACAAGATGAAGGGCGACTACCTGGACTGGGTGATCAGCCAGGCGGTGACCAAGGACGGCACGATCATCGGCATCCCCACCGACGTGGGCGGCATGGCGATCGCCTACCGGACCGACCTGTTCAAGGCCGCCGGGCTGCCGACCGACCGCGAGGAGGTGGCCAAGCTCTGGCCCACCTGGGACGCCTTCATCGAGACCGGCAAGAAGTACACCGCGGCCACCGACAAGGCGTTCATCGACAACGCCGCGACGGGCGTCTTCTCCCAGGTGGTGAACCAGGGGTCGGAGAAGTACTACGACCCGGCCGGCAATGCGGTGTACGACCGCAGCCCGCAGGTCAAGCTCGCCTTCGACCTGGGGATCAAGGCCGTGACCGCCGGGATCACCGCCAAGCAGAGCTCGTTCACCGACGGCTGGAGCGCCGCCATGAAGAAGGGCGACTACGCCGCCGTCGCCGCGCCCTCCTGGATGCTCGGCTCCATCCGCGACAACGCCCCGGACACCAAGGGCAAGTGGGACATCGCCACGATCCCCGGCGGGGCGGGCAACTGGGGCGGCAGCTACCTCGCCATCCCGGCGCGCGCCAAGAACCCCAAGGCCGCCTGGGACTACATCGCCACGAACCTGTCGCCGCAGGGCCTGCTCGAGCACTTCCTCGACGCCGGATCGCTGCCGCCGACCCCGTCGGTGTACAAGGACCCGAAGCTGACCTCGGTGAAGGACCCGTTCTTCTCCGACGCCCCGATCGGCACGATCTACACCGACTCCCTGCTCGGCCTCAAGCCGTTCCTCATCGGGCCGGACAGCGTCGCGATCGGCACGGAGTTCCTCAACGCCATCACCAACGTCGAGCAGGGCAAGGGCGACCCCGCCAAGGCGTGGGACGCGGCGCTGGCCAACATCAAGACCGCGATCGGCGGCTAGGACCTCCTGCCACGAGCGCCGGCGGCGCGCGGGCGGCCCGCGAGGGCCCGGCGCCGCCGGCGGGGAAGCGACGAGAAGCGTGACGACGAGTATCAGCCCCGCCCGGGCACCCCTTGCCCCGCCCGCACCGGTCGGGAGGCCGCGGCGGAGCCTCACCGAGATCGTGGCCCCCTACGCCTACATCGCCCCGTTCTTCGTGATCTTCGCGGTGTTCGGCCTCCTCCCCCTGCTGTTCACCTTCTACGTTGCGCTGTACGACTGGAACCCGATCGGCGACCACCTGTTCATCGGGCTGGACAACTTCGCCCGCCTGCTGGCCGACGCCCGGTTCTGGAACGCGGCGCGCAACACCCTGAGCATCTGGCTGCTGTCCACCGTGCCGCAACTGCTCGGCGCGCTCCTGCTGGCGCACCTGCTCAACCACGTCCGGCTGCGCTTCGCGCTGCTGTTCCGCATGTCGATGCTGGTGCCGTACATCACCTCGGTCGCCGCCACCGCGATCGTGTTCTCCCAGATGTTCGACCGCGACTACGGGCTGCTCAACTGGCTGCTCGGCCTGGCGGGCATCGGGCCCATCGACTTCATCCAGTCGGTGTGGGGCAGCCACGTGCTGATCGCCGTCATGGTCACCTGGCGGTGGTTCGGCTACACGACGCTGCTCTACCTCGCCTCCCTGCAGGCGGTCCCCCGGGGGATCTACGAGGCGGCCGCGGTCGACGGCGCCGGCAACTGGCGGCAGTTCGTGCACATCTCCCTCCCGTCGCTGCGGCCGGTCATCGTGTTCACCGTCGTGACGTCGACGATCTACGGCCTGCAGATCTTCACCGAGCCCCTGCTCATCTCCAAGGGCACCCAGACCTGCGGTCCGGTGCGGCAGTGCCAGACGCTGACCTTCTTCCTGTACGAGCAGGCCTTCGGCCAGTTCAGGTTCGGCTACGGCTCGGCGATCGGCGTGGCGCTGTTCGTGATGGTCGTCGTCCTCGCCGGGATCAACTACTTCCTGTCCACCCGGATCCGCCCGGAACGGCCATGAGCGGAGCGACCATGACGACCACGACCACCACGACGACCAGGCGGCGGTCCGGCGACCGCGTCCGCTGGTGGACCTACGCGCTGCTGATCCTGGCCGCGTTCACCTGCCTGTTCCCGCTCTACTGGATGTTCGTCGTCGCCACGACCGACACGGCGACGGCGACGCGGCTGCCTCCCGAGATCCTGCCGGGCGGCAACTTCTTCCGTCTGGCCGGCCTGGTCTTCTCGACCGTGCCCTTCGTGCAGTCGATCATCAACAGCCTGATCGTCGCCGGGGTGATCGGCGCGGGCCAGGCGGTGCTGTGCGCGCTGGCCGGCTTCGCGTTCGCCAAACTGCGCTTCCGCGGACGGGACGTGCTGCTCCTGGTCGTCGTCCTCACCATGACCGTGCCGACACAGCTCGCCATCGTGCCGCAGTACATGATCGTCTCCTGGCTGAACTGGACCGACACGCTGCAGGCGCTGATCGTTCCCGGCCTGGCCAACGCGTTCGGGATCTTCTGGATGCGTCAGCACATCTCCTCGGCCATCAGTGACGAGATCCTGCAGGCGGCCCGCATCGACGGCGCCTCCACCTGGCAGATCTTCTGGCGCATCGTGTTCCCGCTGGTGCGTCCCGCCGCCTTCGTGCTCGGGCTGCTGGGCTTCGTCACGGCCTGGAACGACTTCCTGTGGCCGTTCGTGGTGCTGAAGTCGCCGGAGATGTACACCGTGCAGATCGCGATCAAGGCCCTGCAGAACAGCTTCAACATCGACCTCGGGCTCGCGATGTCCGGCTCCTTCCTGGCCACCCTTCCCCTGCTCGTCCTGTTCGCCTTCGTCGGACGCCGCATGGTGGCCGGGATCATGGACGGCGCCTTCAAAGGCTGAGCCGCCCGGCGCTGACGGCAACGAACCCGGCAGAAAGGACCTCCCCAACGTGCGGACCTACCGCAACCCGGTGCTCCCTGGATTCCACCCCGACCCGAGCGTCTGCCGGGTGGGGGAGGACTACTACCTCGTGTGCTCCAGCTTCGAGTACTTCCCCGGGGTGCCCATCTTCCACAGCCGTGACCTGGTGCACTGGCGGCAGATCGGCAACGTGCTGGACCGGCCCTCCCAGCTCCGCCTGCCCCCCGAGGCGCTCGCCTCCCGCGGCATCTACGCGCCGACGATCCGGCACCACGACGGCCTGTTCTACGTGATCACCACGAACATGAGCGGCGACGAGCGGCGCAACTTCCTGGTGACGGCCGAACGCCCGGAGGGCCCCTGGTCGGACCCGGTCTGGATCGACCTGCCCGGCGTCGACCCCGACCTCGCCTGGGAACAGGACGGCACCTGCTGGTGCTCCACCTCCGGGACCCGGCTGTCCCGCATCGACCCGGCCACCGGCGAGGTCCTGGAAGGTCCCGTGCGCATGTGGTCGGGCACCGGCGGCAGATACCCGGAGGCGCCGCACTTCTACCGCATCGGCGAGTGGTGGTACCTGCTGCTGTCCGAGGGCGGCACCGAACGCGCGCACGCCATCTCCGTGGCCCGCGCCCGCTCGCCGCGCGGCCCGTACGAGCCCGCCCCCGGCAACCCGATCCTCACCCACCGCGGCACCGACCGGCGCATCCAGAGCACCGGGCACGCCGACCTGGTCTCCGCGCCCGACGGCACCTGGTGGATGATCATGCTGGCCGTCCGTGCGCGCGGCTTCTCGCCGGAGTTCCAGGTGCTCGGCCGCGAGACGTTCCTCGCCCCGGTGACCTGGGAGGACGGCTGGCCGGTCGTCGGGCCGGTCGAGGACGAACATCCCGCGCCGGCCGCCTGGCACCCGCTGCCGCCGCCCCCGGTCCGCGACGACTTCGACGGCCCGGTGCTCGCGCCGGGCTGGATCTCCCTGCGCGACCGCCCGGAGGGCGCCTGGTCGCTGAGCGAGCGGCCCGGCCGGCTGACCCTGCACGCCACCGGCCCGACACTCGACCGGCCGGGCCACACGTTCGTCGGGCGGCGTCAGCAGCACCACGACTGCCGGTTCAGCGCGCGGCTCGACCCCGGCGCGGCCCGCGCCGGGCTCACCCTGCGCCTCGACGAGGCCCACCACTACGACATCGAGGTGTACCAGGGAGAGGCGTCGGCGATCGCGAGGATCGGCCCGCTGCGCCAGGTCGTGGCGCGGTGCCCGGTGCCGCCCGGGCCGCTCACGCTGTTCATCGACGTTCGCACCACCGGCATCCTGCCGCCGACGGTCACCGCGGCCGGCCAGGTGGACGCCGGACCGCTCGGCGTGGGGCCGCACGGACCGGACACGGTCTCCCTGGGCGTGGAGACCGGCGAGCGGGTGGTCCTGGCCGAACTCGACGGGCGCTACCTGTCCACCGAGGTCGCCACCGGGTTCACCGGGCGGGTGGCCGGCATGTACGTCACCGAGGGCGACGCGGCCTTCGACTGGTTCGACTACGAAGGGCGGGACGGCGCCGCCGAGGCGTGACGGCGCGCCGGGTCGTCCCGCCCTGTCGGCCGGGCAGGACGAGCCGGCGCCGCCGCGCGGGGGAACGCCCGAGCCGCCGGGCGCACCCGCTCAGCGCTTGGGCGGCGCGGTGCTCTCGCGTACGACCAGATCGGTGGCGAACTCGATGCGGTTGCGCACGAGCGGCTCGCCTCCCGCGAGCGTCATCAGCATGTCGGCAGCGGTCGCGGCCATCTCGGTGAGCGGCTGGCGGACCGTGGTCAGCGGCGGGATCGCCCACCGCGTCGGCGGCATGTCGTCGAAGCCGACGACGCTCAGGTCGTCCGGGATGCGCAGCCCGAGCTCGTAGACCGCGCGGTAGACGCCCACGGCCTGGCCGTCGTTGCAGGTGAAGATGGCGGTGGGCGGATCGGGCAGGCTCAGCAGCCGGTGGGTGTGGGTCACGCCGTCCTCGATCTGGAAGTCGCCCTGGCAGATCAGCTCGGGGTCGACCGGGACGCCGGCGGTGTCCAGCGCCGCGCGGTAGCCGTCGAGCCGGGCGCGGCTGGACAGCGCGCGGGCGGGGCCGGTGATGACGGCGATGCGCCGGTGCCCGAGCGCGAGCAGGTGGTGGGTGGCCGCCAGCCCGCCGTTCCAGTTGCCGGCGCCCACCGAGGGCACCGGGTGGGCCGGATCGCCCATCGGGTCCAGCAGGACGAGGGGGACGCCGCGCGTGGCGAGCCGGTCGTGCTGGACGTCGGTCAGGCTGGAGAAGACCGCGATGACCCCGGCCGGACGGCGGGTGAGCACGTCCTCCAGCCAGTCGCCGGCGCCGGCGCCGCCGGGCAGCTCGGAGACCGACACCGCCAGGTGGTGCTCGCGCGCCACCTGGCCGACCCCCTTGATGATCTCCGTAGGGTAGTCGCCGGCGAGCTCATGGAAGATCACCTCCAGCAGGGCGGACGGGTTGCCCCGGCGTCGCTGCCGGCGATAGCCGTGCTCACGGATGAGGCCCTCGACCAGAGAGCGGGTGCCGGGCGCGACGGCGGACCGCCCGTTCACCACCTTGGAGACCGTGGCCTTGGACACCCCGGCGAGCTCGGCGAGCTCCGCGATGGTCAGCGGCTCGGCGCCGGGCACGGATGACTCCCCCAAAGCGGTCATGACCGTAGTTTAGGAGCGCCGCTCGGCACCGGGCGAACCTCGGCCCGCGCAGGGCTTGCGGAACACCGTGGATGGGCGAAGGCGGAAGTGCGCGGAAAGCACCGGAAATTTTTTCCGGTGCCGGCTACGCGACCGGCCGCGCTCACTTGGGCCGGCACCTGCGCTTTTCCCGGTAATCGTCGTGCACGGCCTGGCGGTTCACCCATTGTTCGGCGGCACTTTCATCCGGAAAAAACGCCGTATCCAGGCTGAAATTTGCAGGCCCGGTGGGCGGGCGAACCCGCGCCGGCCGGCCGGAAAGCGCAGGTCGGACCTGCGGCTCCGGCCACCGTGCCGGGGGAGCGGCGGCCGGTTCGTTGACGTGCCGCACCCGGTCGGGTTGGCTTCGCGGACGGTGCTCCCATCTCCGTCCGCGCGATCGGACGCGGTCGTCCGGCGGACGGGGCTGTTAGCGCTAACAACCGCTTTCCCTCCGCATCGGCCGTGGCACCACCGAGTACGTCGATCGCCCCGTGCGACCGAGCGGAGCGGGAAGCCGCAGGCCGCGCCGCCGTGCCTTCGCGGCGTCCGCCCGCAGGCCACCTGTGCCGCAGGAGGCCGCACCGGCTCCAGGTCTTCTCGCGACCGTCCACCACTCCCCGAGGAAGTCAGATGCGAGTCATCCCCCATCGGCTACGGCCGGCCCTGGCGGCCATCACCGCCATCGTGGCCACCGTCGCCATCGCCCTCACCCCGATCTCGTCCGCGCACGCGGCCACTGCCTGCCGGGTCACCTACACGGTGACCAACCAGTGGGAGGGCGGCTTCGGCGCCAACGTCGTCATCGACAACCTCGGTGACCCGGTCGACGGCTGGCGGCTCACCTGGTCCTTCACCGCCGGGCAGATCATCTCCCAGCTCTGGAACGGCAGCCACACCCAAAGCGGCGCGCAGGTCACCGTCACCAACGCCTCCTACAACGCCGCCATCCCGACCAGCGGCAGCGTCAGCTTCGGGTTCAACGGCACCTGGACCGGCGCCAACCCGGCCCCGGCGAGCTTCGCGCTCAACGGCACCACGTGTGACGGCACGGTGAACCCCTCGCCGTCCCCCAGCCCGTCTCCGTCCCCGTCGCCCAGTCCCTCACCCTCGCCCAGTCCCTCACCCTCGCCGAGTCCTTCACCCAGTCCGTCGCCGAGCCCCTCGCCGAGCACGTCCCCGTCGCCGGGCGCCACCACGACGGCGTGGCAGGCGGGCCGGTTCGTGGTGGACACCCCGAACGTGGTGCGCCGGTCGAATATCGTGTTCAACCGGGCCAACACCAGCGCGACCCAGTTCGCTCCGCTGGGCAACGGCACGCTGGGCGTGGCGGCGTGGGGCGCGAACGGGTTCACCGCGCAACTGAACCGCAACGACACCTTCCCCGACCGCAAGTCGCCGGGACAGGTGTTCATCCCCGGTCTGAGCCGGTTGACCGGCGCCTCGGACTTCAAGGGCTACATGGACCTGTACGACGGGACGCTGTACGAGTCCGGCGGCGGCATGACGCTCAAGGCGTACGTGCGGGCCGACACCGCGCAACTGGTCGTGGACGTCACCGGCGCCGACCCCAACAGTGCGCAGACCGCGCAGGTCAAGCTGTGGAGCCCGCGCAACCCGCGGGCGGAGGCGTCCGGCTCGGTGGCGACGCTCTCCGAGACCTGGACCGACGGCGGCACCGGGGGCTCCGGCCGGACGTTCGGGTCGATGGCGGGCGTCAGCGCGGGCGGACGCAACGTACGGGCGACCAACCCGGACTCGCGGACGGCGCAGGTGAGCTTCCAGCCCAACACCGACGGGTCGTTCCGGGTCATCGTGGTGTCCCCGGGCTGGACCGGTGGCAGCGCCCTGACCACCGCGACCACCCTGCTGGGCGGTGACCTGACCCGCGGCTCGGCCGACCTGGCCGCGAGCACCCTGTCGTGGTGGCACGACTACTGGAACTCGACCGGCCTGATCAAGATCACGTCCGCCGACGGGTCCGGTGAGTACTTCGAGAACATGCGGACGCTGTACCAGTTCGCCATCGCCGCCGGTAACCGCGACACCCTCCCGGGCACCCAGGCCGGCGAGGCCAACCTGTTCAACGTCGGCCAGGACACCCAGCCGTGGTACCCGGCGGGGTACTGGTTCTGGAACCTGCGGATGATGATCCAGGCCAACCTCGCGGCCGGTGCCTTCTCCCTGAACGCGCCGATGTTCACCCTCTATCGCACCAACCTGAGCAACATCACGGCCTGGACCACCACGCACTATCCGGGACACGAGGGCATCTGCGTGCCCGAGACGATGCGGTTCAACGGCAACGGCACCTGGTACTCGGGCAACGAGTCCTGCGAGTCGCGCATCGCCCCGTCGTACAACTCCCAGACCGTCACCACCGGCGCCGAGATCGGGCTGTGGATCTGGCAGACCTACCTGGCCACCGACGACCGGGCGTTCCTGTCGGCGAACTACCCGATCATGCGGGACTCGGCGAAGTTCCTGCTGTCGCACGCCAAGACCGGCTCCGACGGCCTGCTGCACACCACCTCCAACGCCCACGAGACCCAGTGGGCGGTCAACGACCCGGTCACCGACGTGGCCGCGATGCAGGCGCTCTTCCCGGTCACGGTGTCGGCGGCCCAGACCCTCGGCCTCGACTCCGACCTGGTGAGCCGGCTGCAGGCGGCGATCCCGAAGATCCGGCCGCTGCCCCGTACCGACTTCGGCCAGACCCAGGTGCTCACCCCGTCCAGCGACGCGGCCGGCAACGACATGATCGCCCTGTCCGCGCAGCCGACGGCCGCCAAGCACAACGTGGAGAACCTCGGCCTGGAGGCGGTGTGGCCCTACAACCTGATCGGGGACACCGGCAACCAGTCCGACCTGGCCAAGCGCACCTTCAGCCACCGCAGCTACAAGACCGAGACCGACTGGAGCTACGACGCGCTGCACGCGGCCCGGCTGGGCCTCGGCGCCGACATGCGGACCGCGCTGATCGCCAACGTCAACAAGTACCAGGTCTTCCCCAACGGGTTCGCCAGCTGGGACGTCTCCAAGACGACCAACCCGTACCTGGAGCAGATGGGGGTGACCGCCGCGTCGATCGGTGAGGCCCTGGTACAGAGCTACGACGGCACGGTGCGGATCGCACCGGGCTGGCCGAGCGGCTGGGACGCCGACGGCACGGCGTACATCCAGCACAAGGGCAAGGCCTACGTCCAGATCCGCAACGGGAACCTGG
Source organism: Sphaerisporangium melleum (assembly GCF_014646695.1). Classification (GTDB taxonomy): domain Bacteria; phylum Actinomycetota; class Actinomycetes; order Streptosporangiales; family Streptosporangiaceae; genus Sphaerisporangium; species Sphaerisporangium melleum. The sequence continues at coordinate 22,562 of NZ_BMNT01000060.1, read as the reverse complement.
TCACCGTCGCGGTCCAGGCCGGGGCGAACGGCACCATCACCGTGCGCAACCCGTGGCCGGGCCAGAACGTCACGGTCGTCGACGGCTCCGGCGGCACCGTGCTGAGCAACCAGACCGGGGCGACCATCGCCGTGCCGGCGCAGGCCGGCACGTCGTACCTGATCCAGCGGGCCTCGTCGCCCACCACCGCCCTGGCCCACTGGCCGGTCACCGGTACCCCGGCGACCGCGCCCAAGGTCCTGGGCAGCCGCACCATCGGCGTCCGCTGACCCCCGCCCCGGCCGCCGGCACCCGCCGGCGGCCGGGGCCTTCCCCGCCGGACGTCGTCCGGGACACCGAGCGCCGGGCCGCCAATGCGGCCCGGCGCTCGGTGTCGTCCCCGGGACGGTGCCCTTTCACCCAGGCGAGCGGTTTCGCGCTCGCCGGCGGGTGCTAGCCGTTGGCGACCAGCCGCCACCGGTTGTCGGCGGTGCCGTTGTCGGAGTCCTGGACGGCCTGGGCGCCGTTGGCGGTGGAGTTGTTCTGGATGGCGAGCAGCTTGCCGCTGTTCACGTTGCGGATCTTGTACGTTCCGTCGCCGTTGTTGACCATGACCCATCGGTGGTCGGCGGTGCCGTTGTCGGACCACTGCAGGACGCGGGCGCCGTCGGAGGTGGACATGTTCTCCACGCCCAGCACCTTGCCGCTGTTGACGTTGCGGAGCTTCACGGCGTCCCCGTCGGTGACCATCACCCAGTTGTGGTCGGCGGTGCCGTTGTCGGTCCACTGCAGCGCGAGGCCGCCGTCGGCGGTGGACATGTTCTGGATGCCGAGCGCCAGCCCGCTGGCCGCGTTGATCAGCCGGTGGCTTCCCGTCCCGGTGCCGCCGCCGGTGGTGCTCCAGTAGACGGTGTAGTTGTGCCCGTGAGCGTCGTAGAACGGGATGAGGTTGACGGTGGAGCCGTTGGCGGTCGCGGTGAAGGTGAGTGCGGTGGTGCTGGTGCGGGTGATCGAGCCGGTGTTGAGGCTGGGCAGCGCGGACAGGCTGGTGTTGCCGTAGTTGCCGGACAGCACGACCGGCCCGTAGGTGATCGCCGCCACGTTCTGGTTGTCGTTGGCGGCCTTCATGACCACCCGCATGGGCAGCCGGACGGTCACGGTGTCGCCGGCGGCCCAGGTGCGCGTGAGGGCGGCGTAGCTGCCGGGGGTGGTGGTCACGCTCTGCTGGGTGCCGTTGACGCTGATGGTGGCGCCGGTGGTCCAGCTCGGGATGCGCACGCGCATGGTCCAGTTGCCCGCGGCGTTGCCGGTGACCTGCAGGGTGGTGGTGTCGCTCGCCGGGTAGGTCGTGGTCTGGGTGACGGTGATGCCGCGCTGGGTCCAGTTCAGCACCGACGGCATGAACAGGTTCACCGTCAGCGTGGTGTCGTTGTAGAAGTAGATGGAGTCCATCAGCCTCGTGTTGACCTCCACCCCCGTGCCCTGGCAGCACCAGAACGAGTTGTAGTCGGTGCTCCACGTGCCGCCGCCCCACGCCGGGCCCACACCGCGGCGGCCACCCGGCTTGAGCGGGGTGAAGTAGGTGATGTGCCCGTGGCCGTCCGAGGGGTTCTGCGCGCCGATGACGTGGTTGAGCAGCGCCTGCTCGTAGAAGTCCACGTACGCCACCCGGTCGGGGTTGAGCAGCCACAGCTCCCGGGTCAAATTCAGCATGTTGACGGTGTTGCAGTGTTCGCAGGTGTCGTTGCTGAGGTATCCGGCGATCGCGTTGGGCGCCCGGAAGTGCTCGGCCTGGCTGTTGCCGCCGATGGCGTAGGTGTGCGCGCCGACGGTGATGTTCCAGGCGTTGGTGGCGATGTCGCGGTAGCGGGTCGTGCCGGTGGCCTTGTACTCGCGCGCCGCGCCGATCCACTTGGGCACCTGCGTGTTGGCGTGCAGGCCGTTGAGCTGGTCCTGATTCGACGCCAGCGGGTTGAACACGGCGGCGTGGTCGAACCGCTGCGCCGCGGTGAGCCAGCGCCCGTCGCCGGTCTGCTGGTAGATGTCGGTCAGCACGGCGTTCATGCCGCCGAACTCGGTGCCGAGCATCGACTGCATCTGGCTGGACGACAGCCTGCTCGTCCGCCAGTCCACCCAGCCGGCGAGCGCGAGGAGCACGTCCTTGGCCTGGGTGCTGCCGATGTAGCGCCACGCGTCGAGCAGGCCGGTCATGATCTTGTGGATGACGTAGTACGGCACGTTGCCGTTGCTGAGCGTGCGGGCTTCCAGGGCGGAGAAGTCGGACTCGGGGAAGCCGCACAGGTAGCCGGTGTTGAAGCCGGCGGCGCCGTTGTTCGCCTGGCACTTGGCCAGCTCGGCGACCATGTAGGTCGCCTTGTCCCGGCAGGTGGTGTCGCCGAGCACGGCGTAGGCCTGGGACCACGCGGTGAGGAAGTGCCCCTGCATGTGGCTGCGGAACGGGAACGAGGGCGCGTCCCACCCGCCGTTGGAGGCCGCGCCGGCGGTGGACAGCCGGTGGTTGGACCGGAAGACGTACAGCAGCCGGTTGACGTCCACGTCCCGCAGGTACGACAGCGTCCGGTTCTGGTTGTCCATCCACCGGCTGGAGGTCAGCCGCACCTGGCCGTGCTCGAACGCGTACGCCGACACGCCGATGTCGGTGCGGGCCGGGGGGACCACGGCCGCTGCGGCCGCGGAGGTGGAGGTCGCGGCGCCGGCCGGGCTGGTGGTGGCGATCTGGCCGACGGCGGAGGCGGCGACGGCGACGCCGGCGGCCTGGAACAGCTGGCGGCGGCTGAGCGGTGAGGGGGACATGCTTCTCCTCGGTTGCGGGGATGGGCGGAAAAAGGGAAAAGGATTGCCGATCGGGGCGTGAATCCGCCTGGGACTTCGGCGGCCCCGCGGGGGGCCGCGCACTGCTGTGAGCGGGGTGTGGCGCCGGGGGACCGGGCGGGCCGGCCGGGTCCCCCGGCGTGTCACGACCGCCCTCGCCCTGGTGGGGGCGGGGGCGGGGTGCGTGGTGTCGCCGGGAGAGCCGGCCGGGCGCCGTACGGCGCCCGGCCGGCTCCTGTGCCGCGCGGGTTACGTCACGGGGTGGTCATGGTGAACCGCGGCACGCTCACCGCGCCGCCCAGCGACTGGGTGGCGTAGTTGAAGATCGCGTAGCGATGGCCCATGAAGAACTGCCAGGCGTTGCCCATGGTGAAGGCCGGGCCGAGCGTGGTGAAGTTCGTCCCGTCGGTGCTGTAGGAGAAGCGGACCTGTCTGCCGGTGCCGGGCCGGATGTCGGCGTTGGCCCGCAGCCAGATCTTGCCTCCGGAGATCGCGGCGCTCGCGGCCTCGGTGCCCGTGCCGGTGGTGTTCCAGTTGGAGTCCATGCTCAGGCCGTTGGTCATGACCACGCGGTTCTGCCCGTTGTCGCGTTTGACGCCGATCCAGGCCGAGGAGTCGCGAAGGATCGCGAGGCCCGCCCGGTCGCCGTCACGCATGGCCGAGTAGTCCAGCTCGATCGTCCCGGTCGAGGTCGGTCCCTGGATCCGGCGGGTCAGCGTGTTGCGCGCTTTGTACAGGTCGTTGGTGACGGTCGCCGTCTGCAGCCGCAGCCCGTTGTTCACCGAGTACTTGGTGTCGTCGGGGTTGTGGTTCCACTCCCACTCCGGCCCGAGGGTGGTGCCGGCGAAGGTGTCGGTCCCGGTCGGCGGCTTCACCTGGCGCGGCGGCCGCGGCACGTTCGGGTACGGGTAGGAGGCGCCCCAGGCGTTGTTGACGGTCTGGACGGTGGGCCAGCCGTCGGAGGACCAGTTGATCGGGGCCAGCACCGGCACCCGTCCGCCGGGGTAGGCGTCCTGGAAGCCCATGTAGTACCAGGCGCCGTTCTGGGTCTGCACCAGGCCGCCCTGGTGCGGCACGCCGCCCCCGGAGATCGGGCCCGGCATGTTCAGCAGCACCTGGCGCATCTCGTACGGCCCGAACGGGCTGGAGGACTTCAGGATGTACTGCCCGTTGGCCGGCTTGGTGAGGAAGATGTAGTAGAAGCCGTTGCGCTTGTAGAACCGCGAGCCTTCGAGCGTGCCGACGTTGGACGGCGTCTGGAACACCTGCTGGGAGCGCACCTCGGACTTCCCGTCCGCCGAGAGCTGGGCCACGCTGATGCTGGTGTTGCCGTAGGCGACGTACATCGTGTCGTTGTCGTCGACGAGCAGCCCGGCGTCGTAGTAGCACTTGTTGATCGTGGTGTGCCGGTTCCACGGCCCCTCGACCGCGCTCGCGGTGTAGATGTAGGTCTTGCTGAAGTCGATGCAACCGCCCCAGTAGAACGTCTTGTTGCTCTTGCGGTAGTTCAGGAACGACGCCCAGATGCCGTCGATGTAGGCCTGGCCGCCGTTCAGGTCGTACTTGCTGCCGAAGTCCAGCTTGGGCACCGAGTGGCCGGCGTACTCCCAGTTGACCATGTCGTACGAACGCAGGATCGGCGCGCCGGGGGAGTAGTGCATCGTCGAGGCCGAGTAGTAGTAGGTGTCGTCCACCCGGAAGATGTCGATGTCCGCCAGGTCCTGCCACAGCACCGGGTTGGAGTACGTCGACGACGGCGGCCACGGGCCCGCGGACGGGGACGGTGACGGCGAGGGAGACGGCGACGGGGACGGGCTGGGCGACGGGCTCGGGCTCGGCGAGGGGCTCGGCGACGGGCTCGGGCTCGGGGACGGGCTGGTGGTGGAGCCGGTGCAGGTGGTCCCGTTCAGGGCGAAGCTCGCCGGGACCGGGTTGCTGCCGGTCCAGGTGCCGTTGAAGCCGAAGCTGACGCTGCCGCTGGTCGGGATGGCGGCGTTGTAGGAGGCGTTGGTGACGGTGACCTGCGCGCCGCTTTGGGTGTGGCTGCCGTTCCAGAGCTGGGAGATGGTCTGCCCGGCGGTGAAGGACCAGGTGAGCCGCCAGCCGTCGACCGGGTCACCGAGGTTGGTCACCTCGACGTTGGCGCCGAACCCGCCACCCCACTCGTTGGTCACCGTGTAGGCGACCCGGCATCCCGCGGCGGCCTGTGCGGAGACCGCGGTCATGACTCCTAAGACACTGAGCACGGTGGCCAGCGCGGCCACCAGCCGGCGCCGATGTCGGGTGAGACGCACGGTAATCCTCCAGAGGGATCGGTGAATCGGGGTGGTCGCCGGCGCCGTGCACGGTGCCGGCCTCGGCGGGCCGCCCGCCTGTCAGGCCGTGGCGCGGTTCGACCCGGCACGCCGTCGGCGCTGTTCGGGTGCCGATGTGGCCGCTGCCACGGTGGTCTGCGTAGGTGCCCGCTCGGGTTCTGCCTGAGGGCGGCGAGCACGCTGATCTGTTAGCGTTAACAGCCCTGTGCCTGGCTCTCTCGGGCAGCCGGGCACGGGGACGGGACGGTGGGCGCGGGTGACGGCCGGGGGTGGCGCGTGGTGCGCTGCCGAGGACGGGGGTGCAGGCCGCGCTCCGGCACGGAATGGCCATGCGCCGGCCGTCATGGCGCTGCTATTCGGCACACGGAGCACCTTTCTGGAACGTCGTCGAGGGCGTCGATATCGGCGAGGCCTCCGCGCGTGGTGAGGGCCGGATCGCGGGAGGTGTCGCCCGGGGTCCCGCGGCACACGGTCGCCGGTGCGTCGCCGGTGAACGGAAGACCCGTCTGTTAGCGCTAACAGTGCCTGCTCGGAGTGGCGTGCTCCTTCCTCGCGTGCTGAAGGTGGTGGTGCGCGGAGCAAATACGACGCCGCCGACCTCCGTCAAGGCGGTGGCTCCCAGGGGCCCCGGCCTCGCCGCCGCCCGTCGCGCGTCATCTGCGCCGACACCGCGACGCCGCACATCCCGGCGGGGGTGCGGTGATGAAACATTCATCGAGATGAGAGGCCCGCGGCGGCCGGAATCGGGGCCGGGTGAAACTTACGGTGAGCAGGCGTGCCGTCCGCGCAGCACACGGGGACGTTCGTTCGCCGGCCCACCGAAACGATCGGGGCACGGCCTTGACACGTTACGTACGGGTTTCCAGACTGAGTCCCCGAAGCGGCTTCCTCCTGCCGGAGTCGGTGGTGAGCGGCAGGGGCCGCAGTACGCGATGCCCGTCCGGCACACGTCCCTCTCGCCGGCGCCACGCGTCGATTCCGCGGATGCACTCCGCGTCCCCTCGAACGACTCAGCAGTGGAGGCTCAGGCATGGGCGAAAGCGCCATATCTCCCGAACGAGCCCGGCGGCCGCTCAGCGGCTCCCGCCGGGCGCTGATCGCCGGCGCCCTCGGCGTGCTGGGCGCGGTCTCCGCTCTCGCGGTGCCCACCCCCGCCCAGGCCGCCAGCACTCTGGGCGCCGCCGCCGCGCAGAGCGGCCGCTACTTCGGCGCCGCGGTCGCGGTCAACCGGCTGAGCGAGTCGGCGTACGTGACCACCCTGAACCGGGAGTTCAACCAGGTCACCGCGGAGAACGAGATGAAGTGGGGGCCCATCGAGCCCAACCGCAACTCGTTCAACTGGACCTCGGCCGACCGGCTGGTCAGCCACGCCCAGACCAACGGCATGAAGATCCGCGGCCACACCCTGGTCTGGCACGCCCAGCTGCCGAACTGGGTGAACAGCAACATGTCGGCCGACGACCTGCGCAGCGCCATGGTCAACCACATCAACCAGGTCGCGGGCCGCTACAAGGGCAAGATCTACGCCTGGGACGTCGTCAACGAGGCGTTCAACGACGGCGGCGCGGTCGGCACGCTGCGCAGCTCGATCTTCACCCAGAAGCTCGGCAACGGCTTCATCGAGGAGGCCTTCCGCGCCGCGCGGGCGGCCGACCCCAGCGCCAAGCTGTGCTACAACGACTACAACATCGACGACGCCAACGCCAACAAGACCCGTGGCGTCTACAACATGGTCAAGGACTTCAAGGCGCGGGGCGTGCCGATCGACTGCGTTGGCCTGCAGTCCCACTTCGGGAACCCGCCGTCCAACTACCAGGCGAACATCCAGCAGTTCGCCGCGCTCGGCGTCGACGTGCAGATCACCGAGCTGGACGTGGGCGGTTCCGGCTCGACCCAGGCCGACGCCTACCGCCGGGTGGCCCAGGCCTGCGTGAACGTGCCGCGCTGCGCGGGCATCACCGTCTGGGGCGTCACCGACAAGTACTCCTGGCGCAGTGGCGACACCCCGCTGCTGTTCGACGGCAACTACAACAAGAAGCAGGCCTACGACGCCGTCCTGAACGTCCTCAACAGCGCCGGCCCCGGCCCCTCCCCGACGCCCACGCCGACCCCGTCGGTCACCCCGTCGCCGTCGCCGTCTCCGTCACCCTCGCCTTCCCCTTCCCCGTCGCCGTCTCCGGTTCCGGGGGCGTGCTCGGCGACGGTCCAGACGACCAACAGCTGGGGCGGCGGGTTCCAGTCGACGGTCACCGTCCGCGCGGGAAGTTCGCCGGTCAACGGCTGGACCGTACGGTGGACCTGGCCCGGCGGGCAGACCATCAGCAGCCTGTGGAACGGCGTGTCCAGCGGTTCGGGCTCCAGCGTGACCGTGCGCAACGAGTCCTACAACGGCTCGATCGCGGCGGGCGGCTCCACGACCTTCGGCTTCACCGCCAACGGCACCGCGGCCACCCCCACCGCGACCTGCACCAGCCCCTGACCTGACCCACCCCCTGAGACAGGCCGGACCCGGCGGACGTGACCCCGCCGGGTCCGGTCAGCCATGTCACCACCCCGGCGCTCGTCCTCGAAGCGCCGCTCGCCCCGGAGGGGCGGAACACACGCGGGCACACCCCAGGCGCCGATCGGCGCGGCGGGGGAAAGGGCCAGTCGACTTACTGACGCGGGCTTACCGAGCGCTCTGCCAGGCTTGCTGCTGTATGTCGGCCCAGCCGGCGTTGGGCGCCTTCTCGGCACCCCATCGGCACGCCCCGGCCACGCCGGGACCGGTCATACCGGCCCCCTCGATCGGCGCGGGGACTTCGACCCCGCGCCGTGAACCCGCGACCTGAAAGAGATCCCATGACAGAGAGCACCACTCCCACCGTCCTGCTCGTGCACGGCGCGTTCGCCGACTCGTCGAGCTGGTCCGGCGTCATCGCCGAACTGCGGGCGCAGGGCGTCTCCGTGGTGGCCCCGCCCAACCCGCTGCGCGGCCTGGCCTCCGACGCGGCGTACGTCGCCTCGGTGGCCGCCCAGATCGACGGCCCCGTCGTGCTGGCCGGCCACTCCTACGGCGGCGCGGTCATCACCGTGGCCGGCGCGGCGGAGAACGTCGTCGGCCTGGTCTACGTCGCGGCCTACGCCCTCGACGAGGGCGAGAGCCTCGGGGAGTTGCAGGGGCGCTTCCCGCTTTCGCCGCTGGCCACCAACCTGCGGCAGTGGACCTACCCGGTCGAAGGCGGCGAGCCCGCGGTGGAGGTGCGCATCACCCCCGAGGCGTTCCCGGACATCTTCGCCGCGGACGTCCCCCGTGAGGTCACCGAGGTCCTGGCGCTGACCCAGCGGCCGCTCGCCGCCGGAGCCTTCGGCGAGACCGCGGCGGTGGCGGCCTGGAAGACCAAGCCCGCCTGGGCGCTCATCGCCGGGGCCGACCAGGCGATCAACCCCGACGTCGAGCGGTTCGGCGCCGAGCGCGCCGGCGCGACGATCGTCGAGGCGGAAGGCGCCTCGCACGCGGTCGCGGTGTCCCGTCCGAAGGACGTGGCCGCCCTGATCATCGAGGCGGTGCGGGCCACCTCGGCCTGACCGCCGCCCTCGGTGCTCAGGCGTCGCCGGAGGCGTTTCGACGTCGCGGGCGGGCGCGCAGGTGGGCGCGTTCGCCCTGTCTGCCGAACAGGCTGAGCACCTCGGCCGGCTCGCCGTCGACCGTGCCGAACCAGTGCGGCAGGCGGGTGTCGAACTCGGCCGCCTCGCCGGGCGACAGCACCAGATCCTGCTCGCCGAGGACGAGCCGCAGCCGCCCGTTGAGGACGTACATCCACTCGTAGCCCTCATGGGTCCGCGGATCGGGCTCCGCACGCCCGCCGGGCGAGAACACCAGCTTGTACGCCTGAATGCCCCCGGCCCGGCGGGTCAGCGGAATCATGATCATGCCCTGCCGGGTGACCGGGCGCAGGTGGATGCGCGGGTCGCCGGTGGGCGGGGCGCCGACGAGATCGTCGAGCGTGACGCCGTGCGCCTGGGCCAGGGGGAGCAGTAGTTCGAGGGTCGGCCGCCGCGCGCCGGACTCCAGCCGGGACAGCGTGCTCACCGAGATGCCGGTCTGTGACGACAGCTCCGCCAGCGTGGTGTCGCGCTTGCGGCGCAGCTCCCGCAGCCGCGGGCCGACCGCGCCGAGCGCCCGGCCGAGATCGCTCTCCATGCGGCCAGTTTGCCATGACGGCAAAGAAGATTGCCGCCCGGCCCAGCCCGAGTGATCACGGCACCCGGACCTCCACGGGCTTCGAGCGGTGCCCGGAGCCGGCGAGGTGGGAACGGCTCGGATTCTCGGAGTCAGGCCCCGGCCGGGCGCCTCAGCGCGAAGCGCACGTCGGGCCGCGCATCGGTGAGGGCGAGGTCGGCGAGGATCCGCCCGACCGCCGGAACGAACTTGAAGCCGTGCCCGGAGAAGCCGGCCGCCACGACGACGGGACCGACCCGGTCCAGGACGAAGTCGGCGGTCGGCGTCGTGGTGTAGGTACAGCTGATCGGGGTGAAGGCGTCCGCGTCGACACCGGGCAGCCACGCGCGGGCGTACTCCCGCAGGATGCGCAACTGGGCGGGCTCCGGCTGGAAGTCCCGGTCGTCGGGGTCGACCACCGGACCCGTGCCGTGAAACCCGGTCTTGATCCCCTCGCCGGGCGTTCCGAGGCCGTAGACACCGCTCGGGAACCCGGTGGCCGCCGGCGACTCGCCGTCGAGATGGTGCACGAAGCTCGGCCACGCCATCTCGCGCAGCGGGGCGAAGTACGCCGGCTGCTCCTGCGTGACGCGCAGCGGTGGCAGCGGGACGAGTCCGCCGAGCAGCTTCCGCGTCCATGCCCCGGCCGCGACGACGACTCTCTTCGCCTGGTAGACGTCCTCCCCGGCGCGCACCTCGACGGCGTCGTCGCCGCGTACCACGATCGAGGTGACCGGCGTCTCGTGCCGGACGACGGCGCCCAGCCGGGCCGCCTGCGCCTGGAGCGCCGACAGTGCGTCGTCGGCGTGCAGTCGCCCGCTCGCCGGATGGAACAGCACCTTGCCGTCATAACGCAGGCCGGGCCAGCGCTCGGCGGCCTCCTGCGGGGCCAGCCACTCACCTGGCGCGCCCGCCGCCTCGAGCGCCTCGGCCAGCACGCCGAGGCCGTCCGTCCGTCCATGGTCGATTCCACCAGTGACGGTGAGCAGCGAGACGCCCGCGGCGGCCTCAAGCTCCCGCCACGACCGCTCGGCCTCCTGGGCGAGCCTGATGTAGACGGGCTCGGTGTAGGAGACGCGGAAGATCCGGGAGGCGCCATGCGAGGCGCCGCGTACGTGCCCCGGCTCGAACCGCTCCAGCAGCACCACGTCGGCTCCGCGCCCGGCCAGCCGCCACGCGGCCGCCGACCCCATCCCCCCGCCGCCCACGACGACGACGTCCACCTCGTGTCTGGTCATCCACGACCTTTCCGATCGCGACGAAGCATGACTGCACCGTACGCTTCCGGCAGAGAAACCATCCTAACCTGCTAGTTTTACATAGAAAGCTCCCGTTTGCCATAACAGCAAAGAAGATTGCCGTGGCGTCGAGTGGGATCGCATGGTCGTCGTGGAGGTGGTCACGATGACCGATGAGCTGAGAGACGGCTATGACGTGGTGGTGGCCGGCGGTGGTGCCGCCGGGTTGAGCGGGGCGCTGATGCTGGCGCGGGCGCGGCGCTCGGTGGTGGTGGTCGACGCGGGTACGCCGCGCAACGCCCCGGCCGCAGGGGTGCACGCCCTGCTGGCCCTGGACGGCATCCGGCCGACCGAGCTGCTGGACCGCGGCCGGGAGGAGGTGCGCCGCTACGGCGGCCAGGTGGTGCGCGGCGAGGTCGGCGCCGCCGCACGCGACGACGACGGGTTCGCGGTGACCCTGGCGGACGGCCGCGTGGTCCGCGCCCGCCGGCTGCTGGTGACCACCGGACTGGTGGACGAACTGCCGGAACTGCCGGGGTTGCGGGACCGCTGGGGGCAGGACGTCGTGCACTGCCCGTACTGCCATGGCTGGGAGGTTCGCGACCGGGCGATCGGCGTGCTGGCCACCGGGCCGTTCGCCGTGCACCAGGCGTTGCTGTTCCGGCAGTGGAGCGCGGACGTCACCTTCTTCGCCCACACCATGGCGGCGCCGGCGGGGGAGGAGGCCGAGCGGTTGGCCGCCCGGGGCATCGCGGTGGTGGAGGGCGCGGTGACGTCCCTGGAGGTCGAGCAGGACCGTCTCGTGGGGGTGCGGCTCAGCGACGGGACGGTGGTCGGCCGCGACACGCTCGCCGTGGCGCCGCGGATGGTGGCGCGCGCCGGCTTCCTGACGGCGCTCGGCCTGCGTCCGGTGGAGCATCCGCAAGGCGGCGGAGAGTACATCCCGTCCGGTCCGGCGGGTGCCACCGACGTGCCCGGGCTCTGGGTCGCGGGCAACGTCGCCGATCTGACCGCCCAGGTGGGCGCCGCGGCGGCGGCCGGGGCGCTGGCCGGAGCCCAGATCAACGCCGACCTGATCGAGGAGGAGACCCGCAGCGCGGTCGCCGCCCACCGCACCCGCGCCGTGCCCTCCCTGCAGACGGAGAGCACGGGTTCGTGAGCCGGTGCCGGGTGATCAGGGCCACGGTGTCAGGTCGCACTCTCGCGGCCTGACCGGCCCTGGCGGAGCAGGAAGGCGGTGAGGACGGCGGCTGCGGTCAGCGCCTGGACGATCAGGGAAGATCCCGGGGGAGAGGCCGGGGCGGTCAGCGCCACCAGCGCGGGCAGGCAGCCGAGCAGCGCCAGGTCGGCGCCGGTCACCGCCCAGATCAGCGGCCCGGCCGGCAGGGCGCCGACCGGGGTGTCGATGACCGGCAGCGAATGGTCGACCGGAGGGCGGCCCGCCATGCGCAGCGACGCCGCGGCGCAGGCCGGAGCGGTGGCCGGCCCGAGCAGCCACCAGGCGCCGCCGGACAGGGCGCCGGCCGCCGCCAGCCCGGCGAGCGCGAGGGCCGACCAGGCGGCGGCCAGCAACGCGGGCAGCAGCGCGCGCGCCGCCGCCAGTGCACGCCGGTCCACGGCCAGCAGCCGGGCGAGGGCCGGGTCGGCGGCGTCGCGGCGGGCCCCGGTCGTGCACATCGCCGCGGCGGCCAGCGTCCCGGCGAGCAGGACGCCGGCCGGCATCGCGGACATGCCCCCTGCGGCCTGGGCGGCCACGGCGGGCAGCACGGCCGCGCCGGCCAGCACGGCCAGCCGTCCCGGACGCCTGCCGATGCGCCGCCAGTCCTGCCAGGCCAGGGCCAGGGCTTTCCGGCCGGCGAGCCGTGGCCAGGGACGGGAGCCGAGCACGCGCCCTCGCCAGTGCTCGTCCTCCACGGCCCAGGTCAGCGCGCCGGGATCCATGGTCACCGCCGCCGAGGCCACCCGCCCAGTCCGGGCCGAGGAGCCGAGGATCGCCCGGGCCGGGATGCGGTCGAGCGTCGTCCACGCCCGGTGTGCGAGCGCGCAGGCCACGGCCGCGACCGGCCCGGCCGCCGCCACCGCCGCGGCGGCCGGCGCGCCCGCCACGGCGAGCAACGCCTGCCGTCCGGCGCCGCCGCCGAGTACGGCGACCAGCACGGCCGCGAGCACCGTGCCCGCGATCACCACCTGGAGCAGGACGTCCCAGGAGTGGGACGCCTGGGCGAGAACCGCCACCGCCATGCCGCCCACTGTCGCGCCGGCGCCCAGCACGAGTGCCGCGGCCAGGCGGAGGATGAGGCCGTCCGGGGCGCCGAACGCGGACAGCACGGCCAGGCCGAGCGCCGCCCCGCCACCGAGCGCGAGCACCAGCAGGACCGCCGCGCTCCTGCCCAGCACCGAGCGGCGCGGCAGCGGCGACAGCACCAGCCAGGCGGCGTCGGCGGCGGGCAGCACGACGGGGCCGAGAGCACGGGCCACGGCCAGGTAACCCGCGTAGGACACCGCGGCCAGTGCGAGCACCGGCCCGAGCCCTGCGGCGTCCACCCCGATGGCCAGGCCGCGCACCGCCGTGGCCGCCCACTGCCCCACGACCACGACGGCGAGGCCGGCGCCGAACGCCATGGCGTAACGGTCCGACCAGGTCATCGGCCGTCCCCGCCGGGAACGGAGGTAGGCGCGCGCGGGATTCACGACGCGGCCTCCAGGGTGACCAGGCGGGCCCGGGTGGCGGTCGCGAGCGTCAGGTCGTGCGTCGCCATGACCACCGTGCCGCCCTCGTCCGCGTAACCCGTCAAGATCTCTGCCAGCCGTGCCCGGAACGCCGTGTCGAGCCCGCGTTCCGGCTCGTCCAGCAGGAGCAGCCTGCTCGGCCGGAGCAGCGCCATCGCCAGCGACAGCCGCTGCCGCTGGCCGGTGGACAGGGTCAGCGGGGACATGTCCGCACGCCCGTCCAGCGCGAAGACCTCCAGCGCCGCGCCGACGGTCAGCCGGCCGCCCGGGTGGACGACGCCCGCCAGTTCCAGGTGCTCCTGAACGCTCAGCCCCGGATACCAGGCGGGCTCGTCGCCGACCAGGGCGACCCGCCGCCAGAACACGGCGGCGTCGACCGGTGGCCCGCCGAGGACGTCGATGCGGCCGCGAAGCGGCGGGTGCAGGCCCGCCAGGCAGCGCAGCAGCGTCGACTTGCCCGCGCCGTTCTCCCCGAGGACCGCGACGATCTCCCCGGCGGCGGCCGTGAAACCGGCGTTCCGCAGGACGGGCACCCCGCCCAGCGTCACCTCGACACCGCGCGCGGCCACGATCACCTCGGACATGCCCCGACCCTACGTGGCCGGGGCACGCCGGGGGCGGGCCGATCTCGGCGGGCCCGCTGATGCTCACCGGCGAGAGGGACCTTCCCGGCCGTCCGCCATCGTCGATGCGGTGCCGATGGCGATACCCCGCGACGGCGCGCACGGCGGCTCGCCGGTCAGTGGACGCCGCGGAGGCGCGGCGGACGAGAACCAGCGGCTACCGGCACCGAGTCCGCCCGACCAGACGACCCGGCGGCTCCCCTCAGCGGATGGTGCGGAAGAAGGTGCGCACTTCGTCCACGAACAGGTCAGGCACCTCCATGGCGGCGAAGTGCCCGCCACGGTCGTACTCCGACCAGTGGGTGATGTTGTTCAGCGGCTCCGCGAACCGCCGGATCGCGATGTCCTCGGCGAAGTTCGCCACCCCGGTGGGCACCTGCGACGGCGTGGGCCGGTTGGTGGTGTGCACGGACTCGTAGTACATCTGCGCCGAGGACGCGCCGGTGTTGGTCAGCCAGTAGATCATCGCGTGGGTGATGACGTGCTCGGCCCCGATCGAGCCGGCGGGGTGGGCCCAGTCGTGGAACTTCTCGCCGATCCAGGCGAGCTGGCCGGTCGGGGAGTCGGCGAGGGCGAAACCGAGCGTGTGCGGACGGGTGGCCTGCATCTGGAAGTAGCCGTTGCCGTCCGCCAGGAACCGGTTCATCCGGTCGAGCCGCACCTGCTCGGCGTCGGTCGGCACCGTGCCCTCCGGCACCCCGCCGAACGGGATGAACCCGGCCGTGGCCGCGTTGACGTGCACGCCGGCGACGTGCTCGGCGTCCACCCGCCCGAGGTCGGGGGCGATGAACGCGCCGAAGTCACCGCCCTGCGCGCCGTACCGGTCGTAGCCGAGCGCGGCCATCAGCTCGGCGTAGGCGGTGGCGATGCGGTGGGCGTCCCAGCCCGCCCCGGCCGGCCCGGTGAACCCGAAGTTCGGGTGCGACGGGATCACGAGGTGGAAGGCGTCGGCCGGGTCGGCCGGATCGGTCAGCGGCTCGATCACCTCCAGGAACTCCGCGATCGACCCCGGCCAGCCGTGCGCCAGCAGCAGCGGGAACGCCTGCTCGTGGCGGGAGCGGATGTGCAGGAAGTGGATGTCCAGCCCGTCGATCGCGGCGGTGAACTGCGGGTGCTGGTTGATCCGCTTCTCGGTGGCCCGCCAGTCGTACGACGTCGTCCAGTACTCGGTCAGATCCTTCAGGTACGCAAGCGGCACGCCACGGCTCCAGCCCGCGCCGGTCACCTGGCCGGGCCAGCGCACGGCCGCGAGACGCCGCCACAGATCGTCCAGCTCGGCCTGCGGGACGTCGACGCGGAACGGCTTGATCTCGGTGGTCAAGAGGGTCTCCAAGCGATCGGCGCGAGGCGTGCGGCCTCACAGGTGAAAACGGTGCCGTGGCCGGGGCCGGATTCCGGACGCTCGGCGCCGGACGACCGGTGCCTTCCCGACAGGAACCAGATGGCACGCCACGCCGTCGCATCCGGCATGACCTGGTCGGACGACCCCCGCACGACCATCCTGGCAGCGAAGGAGGACAGGAACGGTCCTCCTTGGCTGCCAGGATGGGGCCATGCTCGAGACCTCCGCCCGGTTACTCCGGCTATTGGCGTTGTTGCAGCAGCGCCGTGACTGGTCCGGTCCGCAACTGGCCGACCGGTTGGGTGTGACGGTGCGCACCGTGCGCCGTGACGTCGACCGGCTGCGCGAGCTCGGCTACCCGGTGCACGCCACGATCGGCAACACCGGCGGGTACCACTTAGGGGCCGGCGCCGCCGTGCCACCGCTGCTGCTCGATGACGATGAGGCCGTCGCCGTCGCCGTCGGACTGCGCACCGCGGCGAACGGCACGGTGGCCGGGATCGAAGAGGCCTCGGTACGGGCCATGGCGAAACTGGAACAGGTCCTGCCTGCGCGCCTGCGGTACCGCGTCTCGGCGCTGGACGCCGCCACCGTGGTGCACCACCGGCCGGCCGCGGTGGTCTCGGCGGAGCTGCTGACCACGGTCGCCGCCGCCTGCCGCGACCACCAGCGGCTGCGCGTGGAGTACCGCGACCACGCGGGCGCCGGCAGCACCCGGACGATCGAGCCGCACAAGCTGGTACACGCCGGCCGCCGCTGGTACCTGGTCGCCTACGACCTCGGCCGGGCGGACTGGCGGACGTTCCGGCTCGACCGCCTGCGGCCGCTCTCCCCGGCCGGTCCGCGGTTCACCCCGCGGGAGCCGCCGTCCGGCGACACCGGCGCGTACGCGTCCTGGGCGGTGGGCGTCGGCCGGTACCGCTACCAGGGACGGTTCACCATGTACGCGCCGGCGGCACAGGTGGCCGCGCGGGTGCCGGCCGAAACGGGGCTGGTCGAAGCGGTCGACGAGCGCACCTGCACCCTGCGCGCCGGCTCCGACAACCTCGACGGGCTGGCCCTGCACGTGACCCTGCTCGGCTTTGAGTTCACCGTCCACGAGCCCGCCGAACTCGTCGAACGGTTCCGGACGCTGCAGGTGCGCATGGCCGGCGCGATCGCCCCGGCCGACGGCGGCCGGACCGCCGGATGACCGGCGCACGGCACGCGAGCGCCACCCGGCTCTAGGGGGCCGTCGGCCGGGATGTCCGCCCGGCCGGCGGTAGGTAGGGCTGCTGGAGAGCCCCGCGAAGGCCTTCAGAACACCGAGTCCATGGCCGCGCGGACCTCGGCCAGGGTGGTCCGGGCGACCTCCCTGGCGCGTTCGTTGCCCTCGCGCAGCACCCGGCGCAGGTGCCCGCGGTCGGCGGCGTGCGCCGCGCGGCGGGCGCGCATCGGCGCGAGGTACTCGTTGACCGCCTCGGTGGCCGCCGCCTTCAGCGCCGCCGCGCCCGAGCCCCCGATCTCCTCGGCGACCTCGCGCGGGTCGCGGCCGAGGCACAGGGCGGTCAGCAGGACCAGGCTGGACACCTCGGGCCGCGTCTGCGGCTCGTAGCTGATGTGCCGCTCGGCGTCCGTCTTGGACCCGCGGATCAGCCGGGCGGTCTCGTCGGCGCTCGCCGCCAGGGCGATGGCGTTGCCGCGGCTCTTGCTCATCTTCGTACCGTCGGTGCCGAGCAGCAGCGGGGCCGCGGAGAGCAGGGCCTCCGGCTCGGGGAACACCGGCGCGCCGGCCGCGCCGTACCGATGGTTGAACCGCCGCGCGATGGTACGGGTGAGCTCCAGGTGGGGGAGCTGGTCCTGGCCGACCGGCACCAGGCCGGCCTTGCAGAACAGGATGTCGGCCGCCTGATGCGCCGGATAGGTGAACATCAGGCCGCTGACGGCGGAGCGGCGGGACTGGGCGATCTCGTCCTTGACCGTGGGGTTGCGGCTCAGCTCCGCGACCGAGACCAGGCTCAGGAACGGCAGCAGCAACTGGTTCAGCTCCGGGACGGCGCTGTGCGTGAAGACGGTGCTGCGGGCCGGGTCGATGCCCGCGGCCAGGTAGTCCAGGACCAGCTCCTCCACGTGCTCGGCCAGGCGGGTGGCGACGTCGCGGTCGGTCAGCACCTGGTAGTCGGCGATGACGACCGTCATGCCGACGCCGAGGTCCTGCAGGCGCACGCGGTTGTGCAGGGTGCCGAAGTAGTGGCCGAGGTGCAGCCGGCCGGTCGGGCGGTCGCCGGTCGAGACCTGGAAGCGGCCCGGGTCCCGCGCGATCGCCTCCTCGAGTTCGGCGCTGCGCCGCACGGCGGCGGCGAGCCCGAGCGCGGCGTCCGGGGCGGTGCCGTCGTCCCCGCCGCCGGTGGGGACGGCCTGTTCAGCGGTCGCGGCTGCTGTGGAGGGCTGGGGTGCGGCGATGATGCCGGGGTTGCCGGTCATGTCGGGTCGTGTTCCTCTCCGGTCGGGTGATGGCGGGTGCGCCGTTCGGCGATGGCCCGCCCGTCCCGGAGATGCGGGAGAGGAGACAAGAAAGGGCCGTTCGTCCGAACGGCCCGTGCGCGTGCGAGAGATGGCCGCTCCTAGATGGAGCGCCACCAGCTCGGACACGCGAGACGATGCATACGGCAAGTGTACCCGTCCCCGCCCGGCCGGGCCCGCCGTCGCGCCGGGGAAGGCGCGACGGCGGGCGGGGCGGTCAGAGCAGGGAGATGGCCACTTCCTCCAGCCGGTCCATGGACTGCTGCATGCCGCCCTCCATGCCGGAGTTGACGTGGGCGTCGCGGGACGCCTTGTCGGTGTGCTCGACCAGGATGCTGAGCGTCGTACGCCCGTCCTGCTCGGTGAAGGTGAGGGTGTTCATGGCCGCGGCGTCGGGCATGCCCTCGAAGACCTCGGTGGAGACGATGCGCTCGTTGGGGACGATCTCCTGGTACTCGCCGTGGAAGCCGACCTCGAAGCCGGCGTCGGTCGTCATGACGTAGCGCCAGGTGCCGCCGACCCGCAGGTCCACCTCGGCCAGGGTGACCTCGCCGTAGCCGCCGGACCACCACCGCTTGATCAGCTCGGGGGTGGTCCACGCCTGCCACACCAGGTGCCGGGGCGCGTTGAACTCGCGGGTGATCATGATCTGGGTGTCGGTGGGAAGGGTGACCACCGCAGTGTGCCTACTCGCCGTCACGGTCATTCCGCTGCTCCATTTCTTTGAGTTCCTCCAGCACCGCGTCCAGCCGGTCGAAGCGCTGCGTCCAGGTACGCTCGTAGTTCTTCACCCAGTCGTGGATGGGCTTGAGTGGGTGACCGTTGAGCCGATACACGCGCTGCCGTCCTTCCTCGCGCACGTCGACCAGGCCGACCTCTCTGAGCACCCGCAGGTGCTTGGACACCAGCGGCTGCGGGAGCCCGAGCACCTCGACCAGATCGGTGACCGTCCGTTCCCCGCCGATCAGGGCGTCCAGGATCTCCCTGCGCCGGGGCTCGGCCACCGCGTTGAACGCGTCCGTCGTGGTTGCCGCTCGTGCCATGTGCTCATCATATGCCCATATAGGCATATGTCGCAAGAGGCGAAGCCGGACCCGTGCCCCCTCGCACGGGTCCGGCTATGCAGGGGCCACGGCGAGCGCCGTCGCACTCGCCGCCCGGAAGCCGCCTGTCTGCGGCGCGATCAGGTGGCCCGAACCACGGCCCGGCCCGTGGTTCGGGCCACCTGATCCACGGGCCGGCCCGGCCGGTCAGCCGAACCTGGTGTCCCGGGCCACGGCCTCCCACGTGCGCAGCTCCCCGCGCACGCGCTCCGCGTGCGCGGTCAGCGCGTCCACCGCGTCGTCGCCCAGCGGCAGCCGCAACGGCATCGGATCGGCCTCCAGAGCGGTGAGGATGGCGGCGGCCGCCAGCGCAGGATCGCCCGGCTGCTTGCCGTCCGCCCCGCTCGCCATGGTCCGGGTCGCCCCCACGGTCTCCTCGTACGCCTCCATCGCCGCCGAACGGTACAGGGCGTCACCGAACAGCGCCGTACGGAACGCGCCCGGCTCGACGATCAGCACCCGCACGCCGAACGGGGCGACCTCGTCGGCCAGCGCCTCCGACAGGCCCTCCAGCGCGAACTTCGTGGCCGAATAGGCGCCGAACCCGGCGAAGGACATCTGGCCGCCCATGCTGCTCATCTGCACGATGACCCCCGAGCCCTGGCGGCGCATGTGCGGCAGCACCGCCCGCACGAGCGCCACCGGGCCGAAGAAGTGCAGCTCCATCAGCTCGCGCAACTCCTCCTCCGTGGTCTCCTCCACGGCGCCGATCTGGCTGCGGCCCGCGTTGTTCACCAGTACGTCGATGCGGCCGTGCCGCCGGACGACCTCGCCGGCCACGGCCGCGGCGCGTGCGGTATCGGTGACGTCCAGCCGTACGGCGAAGGCGCGGTCCGGATGGGCGGCCACCAGGTCGCCGGCCGCCTCGGGCCTGCGGGCGGCGGCCACCACGATGTCGCCCGCGGCGAGCGCCGCTTCGGCGATGGCCCGGCCGAAGCCGGAGGTGGCGCCGGTGATCAGCCAGACCCGGCCGGCCGGGGTGCCTTCAGTAGTCATACGTTCATCCCCACGTCCAGGGCGTTCTCAGCACGCCGAGGTCTCCGTTATGCCGGGCATCGCCGCGGATCGTCCAAGACAGAAGATCACCGGCTCGATAAAGGCCGCTTATCATCGCAGGATGGAGCTGCGGCAGCTGCGCTATCTGGTCGCGATCGACAAGGCGGGCAACCTGCGGCGGGCCGCCGAGGCGCTGTACATGAGCCAGCCCGCCCTGTCCTACGCGCTGAAGAGCCTGGAGACCGAGCTCGGCGTGCGGCTGTTCGACCGGCACTCCGGCGGGGTGACCCCGACCGCCGCCGGCCGCGACGTGCTGGCCGAGGCGCGCCACACGCTCGACCAGGCCGCGCGGGTGACGGCGGTGGCCGGGCGGCACCGGCGCGGCGAGGCCGGAGTGCTGCGGGTCGGATTCGAGGCCAGCGGCGCCGGTGAGCTGACCACCCGGGCCAGGGCCGAGTTCGCCCGGCGCAACCCGGGCGTGCGAGTGGAGCCCAAGAGGTTCGACTGGGGCCAGGAGGCCGCCGCCCTGCGTGACGGCCTGGTGGACGTCGCCTTCGTCTGGCTGCCGGTGGACCTCACCGGGCTGCACGCCGAGGTGGTGTTCACCGAGGGACGTGTCGCGGGGCTCCCCTCCGGGCACCGCCTCGCGGGACGGGAGGCGATCTCGGTGCTGGAGGTCAACGACGAGCCGCTGATGTGGACCGAGCGGGCGCCGCGCGTATGGGTCGACTGGTGGGCGGTCAACCCGCGGCCGGACGGGTCCGAACCACGCTGGGGGCCGACCAACGACAACGTCGAGGAGATGCTGGAGCAGGTCGCCGGAGGCGCCGCCATCTGCTTCGCCCCGGCGGGCATGGCCCGGTACTACACCCGCCCGGACCTGGCCTGGGTCCCGCTCTCCGACGTCGAGCCGCTACGGGTGGCCCTGGCCTGGGTGGACGGCGCCGAAACCCCGCTGGTCCGCAGATTCGCCGCCCTCGTCCGCGACCTCGCCGCCACCCCCGCCGACTGACGCCCCCGCCGCCAATTTGAGGGAAACGGGCTCGTCGTTCGTCAGGTCGGCAACTCGTCGACGGTCGCCACGACACCGGCGAGGCGGAGCCACTTCTCGAGCCGGCCGGTGTCGGTGCAGGACGTGATGCGTTCGCGCTGCTCTTCGGTGATGGCGAGGCCGCGCCCTTCCAGCACCAGCAGGACCGACTTGGTCTCGCCTTCGGCGAGGCCCTCCTCCCGGCCTTTCGCGCGGCACTCGGAGATGTAGGGGTAGGGAAGAGTGTCCGTCGTAGATCTCGTGCGCGTCCTTCGCCAAGCCCGCACTCGGTGAATTCGGCCAGACCGGCGGCCTCTTCTCTGTCCACGGAGCGGAGTGCCTGTGACAGTGCCTTCAATATCACATCCGCCTGCCGTGACCTGGCGTTAACCACAGTCGACAGGATGGCGTAGTGGACGTCTCCTCATGACGCGGGAAGACGGTCCGGGGCCGTTCCTGCGATCGGCGGCCATCAGCCGGAGGTGCTCGGTGAACGTACCCCTGACGATCTACCCCCGCTCTGCGGCCCGACGTCCGGCCGCCGGGGAGAGATGTACCGCCGGTGTGCACGCGAGAGCGTCTGTGCAGGTCAAGGGCAGAGATGCGGCACGGCGCCGCTCGTTTGAGTTCGGCAGTCGGCGATCTTGAGAACGGCTGCAGTATTTCTGAAGGGAACTCGAAGTGCTCGGGCGCACTCTTTCGGTAGCAGAACGAACTACCGAAAGGGGGTCATCGAGAGTCTTCTCCAGAGGATTCCGCACAGCTGTTCGCGGTGGTGCCGGTATGGCCGTGAGCGCGGCCTGAGTGATTAGCGTGTGGACATTATTCTCTTTTTCTCTTGACGGAATCGCGCCACTGCGCGACCGGCGCACTGAATTACCTTCCGCGGCCACTCCGGATCAGAGCCGGCGGGTCCCGGACCTCACACCATCTTCCCCCTGAAAGGAATCTGTCATGACTCGTACGCGTTCGCGTTGGTCCAGCCTGCCGGCGGTTTCGGCGGTCCTGGTTCCGGCTCTCGCGGTGGTGGCCCTGACGGCCACGCCTGCCGCCGCGGCGACCAGAAGTGAGATCGTCTCCGTCGCTCAGGCGCAGCTCAAGGATCCCGAGCGGAACGTGGAAAGGCCTGCCGGGAGTAACTGCAACTACTACACGGGGGTCTTACGCGGCTGGAAGCCGGCCTCCGGTTGCGGCTACGCCGATGGCGTCCAGTTTCGCGACAGCGACTGGTGTGCCGACTTCGCCAAGTACGTATGGAAGAACGCCGGAGTGAAGTACGCCGATATCGCGGAGGGCAACGGGGGGGTTCTCACGGGATGGGCCGCGTCCTTCAAGGACTACGGCACCAAGTACGGCACCTGGCACGCTCGCTCCAGCGGGTATGCGCCGCAGCCCGGTGATGCACTGGTCTTCGACTGGGACCACAGCGGCGATATCGACCACGTCGGCATCGTGACGTCCTCGACGTCGAGCACCGTCTACACCATCGAAGGGAACAGTGGCGACAAGATCAGCTCGCGTAGCTACTCGCGCACCGATACGGACATCGTGGGATACAGCGAGCCGCTGGGTCTCGAAGCACCGCCTCCCCCCACCGAGCCTGAGGATGCGACGGGTGAGGCGCCGGACTTCGATGGGGATGGCAGGCCGGACTTCGTCGGTACGTTGTCC
>NZ_BMNT01000059.1 GCF_014646695.1 Sphaerisporangium melleum | reverse complement strand
TCGCCCGGACCGCCCGGCTCGCCCGGACCGCCCGGCTCGCCCGGACCGCCCGGCTCGCCCGGACCGCCCGGCTCGCCGAGGCTGTCCGGTTCGCTTCGCCCGTCCGGCATGGCCGGTTCACTCAGCTCGTCCGATCCGTCTGGTCCGCCTGGTTCGCCGGGCTCCCTCTGCCCGTCTGGACGGCTCTCCCGTCCTGGGGCGCTCGGTTCGTGCGGCAAGTGCTGGGCGTCCGGTTCGCCGGGCGGGTACGCCTTCGGCGGGCCGATGGGAGGAGTGGTGGGGGCCGTGGCCGGGTCCGCCTCACGCGCGATGGGGAGGGCCGGCTCATCATCGCCTTCGGCCCGAGCCGGTGCGCGTTCGGCCGACTCCAGCGACAGCACCGCGTGCGAGGCGGCGCGGTAGGCGTCCGCCAGTTCGGGGTGATCCCGCGCCAGCCGGTCGAGGTCGACGCGGTCGCGGGCCAGCGCCTCGCCCAGCCAGCGGGCCCGCGCCCGCTCGACCGCGACCAGCGCGCCGTCCCGGTCCCCGGCCCTGGCCAGTGCCGCCACGCCGATCTCGACGAGCGGGCGGATGGACGCCAGCGTCAGGTCGCGCGACTCGCGCAGCAGGGACGCCTGGTACTGGGCCTCGGCGGCCGCCGCGCCGGCGCGGTAGGCCGTGGCGGCCCGTCCCCACGCGCCCCGGGCCGCGTGATGCTCGGCCAGGGCGCCCGCCAGGTTCCACGTCTCCCGGAGCAGGCCGTTGACCCGGAACACCTCCAGCGCGTCCTCCATCGCCCGCGCCGTGTCCCGCGCGTCTTCCATGACCGGCACGGCGTCCTGTACGTCCGCTCGCCGGCGCAGCTCGGCGTGACGCCGCGCGCACTCGGCGACGGCGGCCTGCGCGCGCGCCCAGTCCAGAGGGTGCACGTCCCGGTCGAAGGCCGCCGCCGCCTCCTGGGCGTACGCCATGGCCGACCGCAGGTGGCCGAGTGCCGCGGCCGGGTGGCCGGCCTCCTCCTCGGCGAGGATGATCAGCGGACCGGCCATGTTCATCAGCACCCGGGCCCGGCGGTACGGGTCGGCCTCGGGGGTGAACACCTCCAGCGCGGCCTGGAAGCACTCCAGCGCGCGCCGCGGTTCCCGGACGCGGCCGCCGACGGCGTCGGCGTCGATGAGCAGCAGCCCGAGGGAGTTGTGCGCCTCGGCCCAGCGGCTCGGGTCGCCGTCCCTGGTGAACACGGTGAGCGCGTCCTCGAAGGCGGCGACCGCGAGCCGCATCGTCTCCGCCGGGGCCGGCCGGCGGGACTGGCTGTAGACGTCGCCGAGGCCGAGCTGGGCCAGCGCCCAGTCACCCGGCCAGCCCGCCCGGTCGAAGAACCGCAGCTCCTGGTGGTAGTGCTCGGCCGCCTTGCGAAGGTTGTCCTCTCGGTCGCCGAGCAGGCGGTCGGCGTAGGCGCCGGCGAGGTTGTGGTGGGTGTTCGCCCAGTCGTGCGTGTCGTCCTCCAGGGTCAGTACGCCGAGAGCCTCCTCGAAGGCGGCGATGGCGCGTTCGAGGTTCTGCGCGCGCTGTCCGGCGACCCGGCCGGTGTAGACCGTGCCCAGCGTGAACCGCACGCCCGCCCACTCACCGGGCCTGCTCTCGCGGTCGGTCACGGCGGCGGCCCGCAGGCAGCGGTCCAGCGCCTCCTCCAGGTCGGCCCGGTGGTCGCCGTTGATCCGCCGGGTCAGGATGTACGCGGTCTGCCGCTGCCCCCGGATCCAGGTGGGCGAGCCCGGGGCCGGCTCTTCGGCGACGCGGCGGGCGAAGGACAGGGCCTGGTCGACGTTGTCGGCCCGGACGCCGCGCACCCGATCCGGATACAGCTCGGCCAGAAGCGTGCAGAACACCGCCGTGGTGTCCGGGTCGCCGTGCACCTCGGCCTCGGCCAGCGCCTCCCTGGCCAGGGCGATGGCCTCCTCGATGTTGGCCGCGCGCTCGCCCGACAGTGTGCGCGACAGGTCCGCGACGAGCGCGGCGCGCACCACGAACCAGGTGCCGGGATCGGCGGCGAGCGACAGCTGACGGGAGGCCAGGCGCAGCCGGCGGACGCGCTCCGCGCCCGCCTCGGGGTCCAGCCGCCGGGCCACGTCGGTCAGCTCGCCGAGGTCGGTCTCGATGCGCTCGCCCTCGGCCCCGGCCAGGCCGGCGACGTGCGCGCGGAGCATTTCGGCCAGCGACGGCTCCTCCGGATCTTCCCGGTCCGTCGCCGGGCCGCCGGGGAGCAGGTCGGCGAGGTCGGCGGCCCGGCTCAGCGCCTCGATCTCGTGGCCGGGCTCCTGGCCGAGCTCCATGTGCCCCCGGATGAGCGCGTACAGGACCCGGGTCACCGCAGGCGGATCGGCGTCGGATGGCCGCTCGTCGAACAGCCGGTTCACCAGGTGGAGCCGGCGGGCCTGCGACTCGGTGCGCCTGGCCGCGTCGGGGTACCGGCCGAGCAGGCCCGCCAGGTGCTCCAGGCAGGTCATCCGCCGAGGGGCGGCCGCCGGCAGGCGCGCGGCCAGGCCGGCGAGCAGGCCGAACGGCGCGTCCAGGTCGCGCACGTCGGCCGTGTGGAGGTACCGGGTGGCCTGCATGCGGGCGATGTCGACGAGCACGATCGGGTGCCACGGATGGTCCTCGGGCAGCAGCGCCACGAGCCGATGGAAGGCGGCGAGCACCCGGTCCAGGCCGCGCAGGCTCTCCTCCGCCTGGTAGGCGAAGTACAGCGTCACGATCGCGCGCAGCAGCAGGGCCCGCCGCCCGCGCTCCTCGATGCGGTCGAACGCGGGATGCGCGAGCACCCTGCCCCAGACCTCCGCGTCCGCGACGACCGCGCTCTCACTCTGCTCCTCGCTCAGCCACCCCTCCTCCAGCCGGCTCATCAGCGACCAGAGCGCCTCCGGGATGGTGAGGTTCCGGCCGGCCTCCTCGACCGCCAGCAGCCTGAAGCTGTCCGGCAGGCCCTCGAACCGGTCGGGCTCGCCGGGTGTGCCGTCCTCGTCGGGTCCGGTCTGCCCGATGGGCCCGTTCATTCCGTCGTACCGGTCCGTTATGTCCGGGCCGTCTTCTCCGGCAGGATCGCTCGCTCCGGCCGCGACGGGCCCGGGCGTCCCCGCGGACGAGGCGCCCGGTCGCCGCCAGTCGGCGGCCGGCTCGTCCAGGAGCGCGTCCGGATCGGCGCCGGCGCGCACGAGGCCCAGCAGCCGCCGGTGCGTCTGCTTCACCCGGGCGTCCAGGTCGCCGGTGGGCAGGCCGGCGGACGTGCGGTCGTACGCGGCCAGGTCGCGCGCGACCAGCAGGTAGTCCCACAGCAGCTCCTCCAGCAGCGAGGACGTCCCCGGCATCGCCTGGAGCGTCGCGCGCATCAGCCGCTCGGCCCGCCGGACGTCCCCGGCGTCGTGGTCGCGGTGGAACCTGCTCCACAGGGCCAGGCCGAGCGCCGACCAGACGAACGGCAGGCCGGGGTGCCCGCCGGGGGCGGTGGCGAGGGCCTCCTCCAGCATGGCCACCGCCCGGTCGAGGTCGGCGGCCGTCCCCTCGGCCCGGCGCGAGCGCAGCCGCAGCGCCCCGGCCAGGCTGCCGATCCGGCGCAGCCGGTTCGGCTCGCCGGGCTCGCTGCCGCTGACCGCCTCATCCAGCACCGAGATGGCCCGTTCCAGGTCGGCGATCTCCCGGCCGCTCTGGTAGCGGTCGATCAGTGCCATGCCGAGGTTGGCCAGGACGGTGAGGCGCTGGGCCCCGCCGGACAGCTCGGCCGCCGAGCCGAGCGTCCCCACGGCCTCGTCCAGGTCGGTCTGGTCCTTGCGCTGCCGATATCGCAGGCACAGCGCGTTGCCCAGCGCCATGAGCACGCCGCCCGCCCGCGGGTCGCGCCGGTCGGCCTGCCGCACCGCCAGCCGTCCCGCGTCCAGGGCGCGGTCGAGGTCGCCGGGGTCGCCGGTGAGCTGGTGCCGCTGCAGCAGCGCCGTCGACAGGTCGGTGAGCACGCTGACCGGCGGCGCCGGGGCGAGCCGCGCGGTGGCCAGTTCGAGCAGCCGGACCGCGGCGTCGGCCAGGCCGAGCCGGGCGGTCGCGGTGAACACCTGGATCAGCGACGCGCCCAGCGCCGCGGCGTACCCACCGGCGTTCCCGTCGTCTTCCGGCGCGTTCTCGACGGTGGCCAGCACTTCGCCGATGGCCTCGTCCAGCCCGTCGTCCCGCCTGGTGAGCTGGTAGCGGTAGGCCAGTGCCGTGACCAGTTGCACCTGCAGGGTGAGCCGGAAGCCCGGCCGGTTCCCCGGCAGCGACAGCGCCTCACGGCACAGGGACAGGCCGCGCTCGACCAGCGCGGGGTCCCCGACGTCGCCGAACAGCGCGAGCAGGCTCCCCACCAGGTTCACCAGCGCGTCGGCCCGCTCACGGGTGGGGTGGTCGCGGAGCCGGAGGAGTTCCTCCGACAGGGTGACCAGCGACGGGATCAGCGACCGGTCCCCGGTGACGTTGATCCACGGCGTGAGCGCGTCGATCAGCTCGGCGAGGAGCGGCGCACGCGTCTGCGCGGAGGTCTCCCCCGCGGCGGAGTCCAGCGCGGCCCAGTGCAGGCCGACCGCCAGTCGCAGGTCGGAAAGATCGCCGCTGATCCGCCAGCGCCGGCGGAAGGCCGAGGCGATGCGGCTCGTCACCGGCCAGGCCGGCGCGTCGCCCTCGGCGGCGTTCCCGGTGTTCTCCGTGCTCGCACGGTGACCGGCGGCGCCGTCGTCCTCCGGCGGCCGCAGCCCTTCCCGGTACAGGTGGCGGAACGCGGACAGCAGCAGGACGAGTGACCTCTCCAGTGCGCGCTGGTCGCCGGAGGTGTCGAACCGGGCCAGCGACTCCTCGGCGAAGGCCATCAGCTCCCGGACCGGGAGGGCGCCGTCCGCGGCGGGGCCGTCCGGGCCGCCCGGCCGCCGCATCCGCTCCAGCCTCAGCCGCCGTTCCTCCAGCAGCAGCGCCGGCGCGTGGGCCTGCTCGGCCACCAATGTGGTGAACAGCCTGCGCATGAGGGCGTCCCCGTCGGCGCTGAGCAGCGCGGGCCGCGCCGCGACGACCTCCGGCACGTCCTCGTCGGCGACCCCGGTGAGGTGGCCGAGAACCTCGATCCACGCGGGCAGGTCCTTCGGCTCGCGAAGCGAGGGGGTGGCGGCCGCCTCGGCCAGGGCGGTGGCCGTGCCCGCGGTCCGCGCGCGTTCCAGTACGGCCCGGTGCCGCCGGGCCGCGTCGGCGGTGTCGTCGTCCCCCGCCCGCAGGGCGCCCGCCTCGACCGACGCGAGCGCCGCGTCCAGGTCGCCCGCCGCCACTTCGGCGGGCGAAGCGCCCAGCTCCAGGACCGCCTCCCAGCTCGGCGCGTCCAGCACGTCGTACGCGAGCGCCAGCGGCCGGTAGGCGGTCAGGTCGGCGAGGTCACCGCGTTCGGCCGGCCCGCCGTCATCGCCGCGGGCCGCGGGATCAGTGGGACCTGCCGGGGCGCCGT
The DNA here is from genome assembly GCF_014646695.1 of Sphaerisporangium melleum. Taxonomy (GTDB): domain Bacteria; phylum Actinomycetota; class Actinomycetes; order Streptosporangiales; family Streptosporangiaceae; genus Sphaerisporangium; species Sphaerisporangium melleum. Next base: position 33,943 of record NZ_BMNT01000059.1, on the reverse strand, counting down.
GGCCTGCGGCACCTCCCGGGCCACCGGCACCGGGGAGATCCGACGGACCGGCCTGCCCCAGGGCGGCGAGCCGCCGCTCGATGTCCGCCGCGGCGGCCGTGTCGCCCTGCCCGCGCGCGTGCTCGGCGATGAGGGTGAGCCGGTATGGCACGGCATCGTGGAATCGCGCCGCGTGATCCGCGGTGAACGCGTCCAGCTCATCCCAGCTACGAAATCCGATGAATTTGGATATAAGCCATAAGTCGCCTGTGCCGATCAATAATCCGCCCTCCCCGCGACCGCGTCATTAAACCACCCGGCGGCCGTGGGCCGCCGGGAAGCGGCGCGGGTGGCCGGACATAGGGCCCGATCGCCTCGTGCCATGGGTGGCGGGCGGGCCGAGCAGGCTGATCGGGGCGGCCGGATCGCGGGCGTCGACGGCGTTACGGTTTGACCCGCCGCGGGCGCCGCCACAGCGCCCATACGGCGAACGCGGCGCAGGACAGCACGATCAGGGCGAGGAGCGCCCAGCCGGCGGCCACCGACGCCAGGGCGCCGGAGATCAGGCCCTGCACCCTGGTCACCGCCCCGACGACCGGATCGTCGGCCTCCGCCCCGCCCAGCACCCGCAGCTCGTACCAGCCGTAGTACAGGACGTACACGCCGGCCAGGACGAGCAGGGCGCCGCCGGCGCGCGAGACGTACGGCAGCAGCCGGCGCAGCCGCGCGACCACGGTGGCGCGGGCCAGGGCCACGGCCAGCGACAGCACGGCGACGACCAGCCCCATGCCGAGGGCGTACGCCACGAAGGCCGCCGCCCCGCCGAGCACCCCTCCGCCGGACACCGACGCCGAGGTGACCGCGAGGAACGGCCCCACCGTGCACGACAGGGAGGCCACCGCGTAGGAGAGGCCGTACCCGTAAAGCGACAGTGGTGCGGTGGAGGGGCGGCCGGTGGCCGGGCCGGAGACGCGGAGCAGCAGTTCTCGTCCGCTCAGCGTCCACGCGCCGAGGCCGGCCAGCAGCGCGCCGACGACCAGCGTCGCCCACGGCAGGTAGCGGCCCGCGGTCACGGCGAGGGCCGAGATGGCGACGCCGAAGCCGCCGAAGACGGTGACGAACCCGGCCGTCATCGCCGCCGCCAGCACGAGGGCCCGGACGAGCGGCCCGCGCCGGTCCACCCCGTCGCCGGCCAGCAGCAGGGTGAGATAGGCCGGCAGCATGGCGAATCCGCAGGGGTTGATCGCGGCCACCGTCCCCGCGGTGAAGGCTAGGGCCAGCGGCAGCTCGCCGCCGCTCACCGCGGCGCTCGCGCGCAGGATGCGGGCAGGGTGGGCCGGAGGGCGGCCATGGCCCTCGCAGGCCGGATGCGGGGGCCGCACTCAAGGGGCGCGCGTGTCCGGGAGCGGTGGGCGGGCACGGCGGCTATCCCGCCAGGAGCGCGCGGACGTGGCCGTCCAGCGCATCCCGGTCGAGCGGACCGGAGGCCTTGGTCGTCGAGCCGTCCGGCGCCATGAACACGAACGTGGACTGTTCGGTGACGCCCAGCTTCGTCCACACGGCGCCCTTGGTGTCGGAGAGCTGGACGATGCCGCCGGTGCCGGTGCGCTGGACGAACTCCTTCATCGCCGCCTCGGTGTCCAGCCCCGCCACCCCGACGAACGCGACGCCGGTGTGCCGGGCCGAGATGGCCCGTACCGCGGGCGCCTCCGACCGGCACTTGGGACACCACGGGGCCCAGAACCAGAACACCACCGGCCGGCCCGCGAGGCTCGTCCCGCGGAACTCCTGGCCGTCGAGCGTCCTGGCCGAGAAGTCCAGGGCGGCGGGCACCGCCGCCGGTGTGCGGGCTCCCGGTGTCGGCGTCGCCGCGGGCGTCACCGGGGCCGACAGCGGCGCGTCGCCGCGCGCCGGGTTCGCCGCCTCGTCCCATCCGCCGCCGGCGCATCCGGCGACCAGTAAGGCCGTCGCCGCTGCCAGCGCGGCCGCTCCTCGCGATATGATCACGCGGCTCAGCCTAGAAGCGTTTCCCGCCGCCACTTCTTACAAGGCCGTGACGGGCGGCGGCCGCGGGCACCGGGAAGCGGCGCGGGCGGTCAGACGGGGAGGCAGGAGATGCCGAGCTGGGTGAGCAGCTCCAGCTGGTCGTAGTAGACCCGCAGGGTGGCGATCATGCCGGCGTCCATCGTGCGCACGTGGCAGCCGCGGACCGCGATCCGCCGGCCGGTGGGAGCGGCGAGATCACCGCCAGGCAGGAGCAGAGGGCCGGTGTGCGTGCCGGTCAGCGTCCATTCCAGTGTCACCAGATCGCCGCACGCGCTCTTCTCGTGCGCCGTGACGGTGAGGTCGGCGAACGCGTCGTAGTAGATCGCGAAATAGGACCCGATCTCCTCGCGCCCTTCGGCGACGCCACCGGGGCAGACGTAGGTGGCGCGCGGGCCGAACAGGCGGGTCGCGGCGGCCAGGTCGCGGGCGTTGACGGCGTTGATGAGCTGGTCGTCGACGGAGGGGTCATCCGGCATGGGGCGGCTCCTTACGGGGGCTCGGGCGGGCGGCGGCCTCCGCGTGGGGACGGCGGGGGCGGACTCGTGCCGGCGCAGGCGAGGGAAGAGAAAGGGGAACGGGGCGGGCGGGACCCGCCGGACGGTGAGCCCCGGTCAGTGACGCCATGCGGTCATCCGCGCATTGGCGGCGAAGCCGGCGGCACCGCGAGGGATGCCGGTGGAGGGGGCGGCGGACTCGGCCGGAGCGGCGGGGGAGAGGGGAGCGGACCCGATCTGGCCGGTGAGCGGCTCGGCGGCGGCCATCAGCGGCAGGCGCAGGACGAACCGCGCACCGCGTGGCGAGTCCTCCACGCGAAGGGTCCCCCCGTGGGCGTGGGCGATGTCCCGGGAGATGGCCAGGCCCAGCCCGCTGCCGCCGGGCTCGCGCCGGCGCCCGTCCTCCAGGCGGACGAACCGCCCGAAGATCCGTTCCCGGTCCTGGGGCGCGACGCCGTCGCCGTCGTCGGTCACGGTGACCACGGCCTGGCCGTCCACCCGCCCGATGGCGACCTCCACCGCGCTGTGGGCGTGCCGCCGGGCGTTGGCCAGGAGGTTGTCCAGCACGCGGACGAGCTGGACCGGGTTGCCGAGCACGACGACTCCGTGTTCGGCGCGGACGGAGATCGGCGCGCCGTCCGGCAGGGACGCGATGGCGTCGCGGGCCAGCCCGCCGAGGTCGGCCGGTTCGTGCTCGGCCGGGGTTCCCGAGCGCAGGCGGGCCAGCACCAGCAGGTCGTCGACGATCGTGTGCAGCCGCTCGGTGAGCGTCAGCGCGTCCCGGACGGTCTCGCGTGGATCGACGTCGCCGGGATAGCGCACCGCCTCCTCCAGCCGGGCGCGCAGGGCGGTGAGCGGGGTGCGCAGCTCGTGCGAGGTGGTGGAGGCGAACCGCCGCTGCTGCTTGACCGCCTCCTCCAGCCGGGCCAGCGTCTGGTTGGCGGTGCGGGCGAGCAGTGCGTACTCGGTCCGGCCGGGCGGTTCGGGCACCCGCAGGCTCAGATCGCTCACCGTGATCTCCGCCATCGTGGCGCGGATCGCCGCCACCGGGCGCAGGGTGCGGCCCCCCGCCCACCAGCAACCCCAGGCGCTCAGCCCGGTGGCCAGCAGGATTCCGGCGGCGGTGACCAGCTCCAGGTGGTGGGCGTCCAGGAGCCACGGCTGCTCCGCTCCGGCGAAGACGTAGTGCGGCTCACCGCCCCAGATCTCGCGGGTCTCGAACGGGGGGATCCGGATGACGGTGTACAGCACGCACCGGCCGGGGGCCTGGCACGTCGCGCCCTCCTGGATGCGGTTGTCGACCGGCGGCCGCTGGGGGCCCAGCGGCCGCCGGCCGGCGGCCGCGCCGCTCGCCGCCACCACCCGGCCGCGCGCGTCGACGAGCTGGAAGAAGTCGGCACGCCCCTCCGGCTTCGGCCGCGGTATCACGCCCGGCTCTATCGATCCGATCCAGTTGGCGGCGGCCCGCTGGGCGTCCCGCATGTCGTGCGCCTGGATCCGGTCCATGACCAGAAAGTCCATGCCGACGCCGATGATGGTCAGGAAGATCAGGCAGATCCCACTGATGATCAGGGTCGAGCGTGCCCGCACCGACGCGGGAAGCAACGACGACGGCAGGCCGGCTCGCACGCTGACCCTCCTTTCAAGGTTGGTAAAAGTACAGGTCAGGACGGTCCCGACGTTAGCCGTCAGATGCGGCGCCAGGCAATGAGGAACCCATTCGCCCACCCGAACCTGACAAACGCATTACCTGCGGCAGACCTTCGCTTTCATCGCGGACGCCGGCGAGGAGGGGCGCAAGGGTACCCGTGCGCGGAACAGGCGCCGCCGCCCGCGAACTTTTCCCCGTGCGCGAGCGACCAAGAGACAGACGAAACCGAGGAGCCGAACCTACGGAGGCCGCGCATGACCTCGTCCCTGGCCGTGGAAGCACCGCCGCCGGCCCGCAGGGGCCGATCCGCCCGGCTGAGGAGCCTGGGGCTGGTCGTTCTCGGCATCGCGCTGGGGGTGGCGCTGACCGTCGCGGCCCGGTGGCCGCGGACGGAGGTGGTCTACCGCGGCGACCAGCCGGCCACCGTGGCGTACGACGACGGTTCGCCGCATGTGCTGGCCCTGGTCCGCCGCAGCTCCCTTGCCGGGGAGTCGCACCAGATCGTCGTCGGCCGCGATCCCGGGCTCTCCTACGGCCACCGGGTCGACATCGAGACCTCCGCCCGCTCGGTCACGGCGGCCGAGTGGACCACCGCCGGAGTGCGGGTGAGCTTCGACACCGGGCACGAGCTGTTCATCCCCGCCCGGTACTTCACCGGTGGCCGGTGACCCGCGCGGGTTCGCGCTCGTTCACTTACGGGTGATCGGGGACACCTCGTCCTCGTGCAGCCCGGCCACCAGCGAGGTGAGCAGGCGGGGCCGGAGCCGCCGGGGCGCGGTGGCGCCGCCGCGCCCCCGGCGGCCCCGCGCCCACCAGCGCGCGGTGAACAGCAGGGCGAAGGCCAGCATGACCGCCACCAGGAAGACCATGCCGTCGGCGACGCCGAGCCGCGCGACCAGGACGCCGCCGACCGGCGCCGCCAGGCACACCACCCCGTGGACGACGAGCCGGTGCGCGCTCATGGCGCGGGCGATGCGGTCGCCGGGGATCTTGCCGAGCTCCTCCAGCCGGATGGCCACGTTCCCCAGCGAACCGGTGATCCCGGTGAGCAGGACGGCCAGCGCGAACGAGTACGGGGGCCGCAGGACGGCGGCGACGGCCAGGGCGAGGCACCAGATCCACACCTGCAGGAACAGGGTCGGGGTGCTGCGCAGCGAGGGCAGGCGGCGGAAGAGCCACGGCGCGCCCACCGAGCCGATCGACCCGCCGAGCCCGCCCATCGCCAGGGCGAGGCCCACCTGCGCCGGTGAGATGTCCGCCGACCCGGCCAGGAAGACGGTGATGACGGTGTTGACCATCAGGTTGGTCACGGCGGTGACCGCGACCGCCTCACGCAGGAAGCGGTTGCCCCACAGGGCGGTCACCCCTTCGCTGACCTCCCGGTAAAGAGATCGCGGCGTCAGCCGGCCGACGCCGCGATCCGCCCCGGAAGCGGTGCCGGGTGGTCGCCCGGCGTCGGGTATCGCCAGCAGCGAGAGGAACGAGGCCAGAAACAGCGCCGCGTCGCCGGCGAAGGCGACCGCGCGGTCGAGCCCGAACAGCAGGCCGCCGAGGGGGCGTCCGGCCATGACGGCCAGGTGCGTCGCGCTCTCACTGGCCGAGGCGGCACGGGCGAAGGTCTTCCCGGAGGCCAGTGACTGGATCAGGGCGGTCTCGGCGACGGTGTACAGCACCCACATGGTGCCCTCGGCGATGGCGCCCACCATGAGGTAGGCCATCCGCAGCTCCCCGAGGGCCAGCAGCGCCGACACGGTCAGGGCGGCCAGGCCGCGCACGGCCTGGCAGGCCAGCATGATCAGCCGGGGCGGGAACCGGTCCACGATGACCCCGGCCGGAAGGTAGACGACCAGGGTGGGCAGCGTCAGCCCGAACCCGGCCCAGCCGACGTCGAAGGGCGACCCGGTGAGGGACAGCGCGAGCAGGGGGTAGGTCACGCCGAGGGTGCGGTTCCCGAGCATGGACATCGCGCACGAGACCCATGTCCAGACCAGCCACCGCGTGCTGCTGCGCGAACGCGTCTCCGGCACCTGCGCTCACGCCTCGGTCTTCCGCCGTACGGTCATCGATGTCGAGTAACGTAACCCGGTTTCCCTGTCGTGGCTCGCGGGCGAGCGCCGATTCCGTGACGGCATGGGAAGAACTTAGTGATCAATGAGGGCCGGTTGCCATGCTTTGATCGAATCAACCGAGGGTTGTTAAGCGCTCCGCCACGCCGGTCAGATGAGCGGGCAGCGGCGGTCGCCCGCCGGGCAGCCGGGCACGTCCGGCGAGCTGCGCCGCCTCCTGCTCCCGTCCGGTCAGGCTCATCACCCGCGCGACCCGCAGCAGCACCGACGCGTCCCGTTCCTCCTCGACCGGCGGCACGGCGCGACCGGCGGCGGCGACCTCGTCGTTCAGCGCCAGCGCCAGGGCGTACGCCGCCCGCGCGGCGGGGGAGTGGTGCGGGAGGGTACGTTCCAGATCGCGCAGCGCCGGGGCCGCCGCGCCGAGGTCCGCGCGCATCTCCCCCCGGGCTCTGATCGCCGCCGACACATCACCGCCCAGGTCGATCGCCTCGTCGATCGCGTCCAGCGCGGCCTGCGGCCGGCCGCCCTGCCACAGCGCCCAGGCCAGCTTGACGCGCACGCCGAGGTCGCCGGGGTTGCGGGTGATCGCCGAACGCAGCTCCGTCAGCGCGGCGGCCAGGTCACCTCTGCGGAGCTGCGCCTGGGCGAGGGCGGCGAACAGGGTGGCGATGGCGCCGTCGGTGCCGCGCAGCGACGCCAGGTGCCGGACGGCGAGGCGGTAGTGCGTGATCGCCTCGGCCACCCGGTCGCCCAGGTAGTGCACGTCGCCGAGGAACACCTCGATCTCCGCCTGGAGGCGCGCGTCGCCCCCGGCGTGGCGCAGCGCCTCCTCGGCGTGCTTGACCGCGCCGTCCAGGCGTCCCTCGCTCAGCGCCAGGTCAGCGACGTGCAGGAGTGCGGCGGGGCCGGGCCGCTCGGCGTCGTGGCCGGCCGGGCCGTTGCGCAGCAGCGGGCCGGCCAGGCGGTCGGAGGCGAGCCGCACCCGCCCGCCGGGGCCGAGGCGCAGGATGTGCCGGTCGGCGAGCGTGCGCACCACGGCGTCCGGCAGCCCCGAGGTCTCGGTGACGCCGCGCTGCACCCGCCTCGGCGTCCGCGCGTCGTCGAGGAAGACCTGCCGCAGGCGCAGGCGGAGCTTCTCGGTCTCGCCGTGGAAGTGGTCGCGGGCGACCTCCCGCAGCACGTGGTCGCAGAACTCGGTGAGCGCCCGGTCCGGGCTCGCGGCACGCACGTCCTGCCCGGTGACGACGGTGTGATCGTCCGGCAGGGACCGCCACAGGCCGGCGCATGCGAGCTGCAGGTGCACCGGCTCGACGGTGTCGCGCACGAGGGTGACCTCCTCGCCCGGACCGCCGAGCCGCACCCGGCGCAGGTCGTCCACCAGCTCCTCGGCGGCGCCCGGCGCGAACGATCGCCCGGCGCCCTGCAACGGCCGCCGGCAGGCGCTCAGCGCGGCCCGCACGCCGAGCGCCGCGAGCGGGAAGCGCGCCTTGGCCATGGCGGCCAGCTCGCCGTAGCTCAGGATGGACGGCAGGTGATCGTCGCTGACCACGATCAGCAGGCGGGCGTGCGGGCTGGCCTCGAGCGCGGCGACGAGCTCGCCGAGGAAGGCCTCCGAGTGCGGCTCCCGCCAGGCGAGGTCGGCGAAGAGGTTCTCCAGGTGGTCGATGGCGAGCATGGTGAGCAGCGGGTCGCCGTAGGGGTCGGTCCTGGCCGGCAGGTGCCGCAGGAAGTCGGCGATGGTCGTCTCGGCCAGCTGTGCGGGCGGGCTGAACGGCGCCCAGGAGGTCAGCAGCGCGAAGACGTGCGGGTTGGCGCCGGGGGAGAGGACCGCCACCGGGATCGTCCTGCGGCGCGTCACCCCTCCCGTGGGCAGCACCGCGGTCTTGCCCGGGTCCAGCAGCGGCAGCACCCCCGCCTCCAGCAGGGACGACTTGCCCACTCCCGCGGGCCCGGACAGGATGGTCAGCCGGTTGGCCTGCCACAGGTCCACCAGCTCGTGTCTCTCGCGGTCCCTGCCGAAGAAGAGATGGCTCTCCCGGCGGGTGAACGACCGCGGGCCGACGTACGGCTCCTTCGCCCGGTGCGCTGTGCCGCTGCTGTCCATCGCCCTATCCCATCCGGTGCCGCAGTTCGGTCATGAACTCGTCGAGGGTCCCCCAGTAGATGGATATCCGCCATCTGCGGTAGAAGCTGGAGAGGTAGTCCATGGTGGACTGCTCGACCTCCGGGCCGATGCCGTCCTCGCGCGGCCGGCGCTGCACGCTGACATGCGCCCGCCTGTTGATCTCGGGGACCGCGCTGAGCAGGCCCTTGAAGAGCTGGCGGAAGGTCGCGTCGCGCAGTCCGTAGCCGATGAACAGCAGCGGTTTGGTGGTGAGCGCCGCCTGGATGGAGGGCCGCAGGATGCTCCGGTCGGCGGCCAGGCCGGTGACGAACTCCAGGTAGTCGTCCTCGGTGACCACGATCGACTGCGGGTGCTCCAGCGTGCCGTGCAGGTGGTACACCAGCGGGGTCTCCGGCCGCGGGTTCCACCCGGTGGAGCTGGAGAACGGGCCGTTGTTCGGATCTATGCCGCTGTTCCACGGGCATATGGCGTGCTGCGGGTCCTTGCCGGCGTGTTTCAGCGCCTGCACCAGGAAGTCGTCATAGTTCGTGGTGAGAAAGACCGGTATGGGAAAATCGGCGAGCACCGCGTGCGGTTCGAACGGATCGGAGAAATCGGGCGTCCCGCCGGACATCTCCAGAAGCTCCCGGCGGACCAGGGACTTGACATAGATCGCGTCGTCACCGAACCGCATGGTCATGTACTGGGTGACCCGCGCGAGATCGCCGCGGTCGGCGAAGGGATAACGGTATTTCTCCGCCAGCCGGCGGCTGAGTTCCCCTCCGGTGGGCAGGACCTTGCTGCAGGCCCCGGCACCGAGAAAGGGAGCGCAGTCGCCCTGCCTCAACTGATCGATGAGGCGATCCCAGTCGTCGTCACTGAGCCGGCCGGCCCGGACACTGCTCACGTGAACTCCTGCCGGACCATGGGACGCTTCCCATGACCGTGTCGTCGCCGCGGGCGGTCACCTGGCGGTGCCCGAGGCCGGCGCCGAGCCGATCAGAGGGAGGACTGGAAGGTGAACGAGGCCACCTCCGGGGCCTCGGAGATCCGCGACAGCGCGCGCCGCAGCCGCTCGTTGGGCACGGATTTCAGTTCCTCGAAGCTGTAGCCGGGGACATCGATGATACCCAATTCGTCGTTCATTCCGCTCCGATCCGACCTCGCAGTGACCGTTATGGACGTCCGTAATTACGTTTAGCGCCAGGGTTTGCCGGAGAACGCGTACCGCTCTATTGATTCTGCTGCGCGAAATGGCTTGTATCAAGCATAAGCTGGAGACACGTGCTTTCGACGCGGCGGAGGCCCCCGGTGAACATGCTGAATCCCGAGCAGATCCCAGATCGCGTGCCGGCCGTGTGGGGCGACCGCATTCCGGCGCGCAACAAGAACTTCACCGGCCGGGACGCCCTGCTCACCGAGGTGCGCCGCAGCCTGAGGACCTCCACCCGGGCGGCGGTGCTCCCCCAGGCGCTGCACGGCCAGGGCGGCGTGGGCAAGACCCAGCTCGCCGTCGAGTACCTCTGGCGCTTCCGTGGTGCCTACGACCTGGTCTCCTGGATCCCCGCCGACCAGGTCGACCTGGTCAGGGGCGCGCTCGCGGCCCTCGCGCCACGGCTCGGGCTGCCCGCGGGCGGCGTCGTCGGCACCGAGGAGGCCGCGGCCTCCGTGCGCGAGGCCCTGCAGCGCGGCGAGCCGTACGCCAACTGGCTGCTGGTGTTCGACAACGCCGACCAGCCCGAAGGCATCATGGACTTCATCCCGCACGGCGGGCCGGGCCACGTGCTGATCACCTCGCGCAACAACGGCTGGAGCGCGGCGGCCGAGACCGTCTCGGTCAACGTCTTCACCCGCGAGGAGAGCCTGGCCTTCCTCAGCAAGCGCCTCATGCGCAACGTCGACCCCGCCGGCGCCGACCGGCTGGCCGACGAGCTCGGCGACCTGCCGCTCGCCCTGGACCAGGCGGCGGCCTTCCAGCTCCAGAGCGGCATCTCGGTCGACGAGTACATCGAGCGGCTGGCCGCCGAGACCCGCAACCTGCTCAAGCAGGGCAAGGCCACCGAATACCCGCTTTCGGTCACCGGAGCCTGGCAGCTGTCGGTGCGCCAGGTCGAAGACCGCGTTCCCGAGGCCGCCGAGATGCTGCGGTGCTGCGCCTTCTTCGGCCCCGACCCGATCCCCCGCGACCTTTTCCGGCGGGGCAACCGCACCGCCGACATCGACCACATGCGCCACATCCTGTCGGACACCATCCTGCTGAGCCGGGCGCTCGCCGAGCTCGGCCGCTTCGCCCTGGTGGGCGTCGACTCCGACGCCGGCACCGTCCAGGTCCACCGGCTGATCCAGGCGCTGGTGCGTGACAGCCTGGACGAGCCCCAGCGCCAGGAGTTCCGGCGTGAGGTGCACCTGCTCCTGGCCGAGGGCGCCCCGGCCGACCCCGAGGACACCACCAAGTGGCGCAGCTTCGCCGACCTGGTCCCGCACGTGGGGCCCTCGCGCCTGGCCGAGTCGCGGGACCCGCGCGTGCGGGCCTTCGCGATCAACATCGTGCGCTACCTGTACCACATCGGGAACTACCAGCTGGCCAGGACCTACGCCGACGACTTCCTGGACAGGTGGACCGCCGCCTCCGGGCCGCGCGACCCCGACGTGCTGCGGCTGCGCCGGCATCTCGGTAACGTCCTGTGGCAGCTCGGCGAGTACGAGGCGTCCCGCACCAGCAACGAGGTGACGCTGGCGCTGATGCGCGAGGTCTTCGGGCCCGACGACGAGGAGACGCTGCGGGTCACCAACAGCTACGGCGGCAACCTGCGCGCCGCCGGCGAGTTCCACGCCGCTCGTGAGCAGGACGCCCTGTCCCGGGCCGCCCACGAGCGGGTGATGGGCGAGACCTCGCCCGCCACGCTCCGCGTGATCAACAACCTGGCGATCGACTACGTGCTGCTCAGCGACTACACCACCGGGCGCCGGCTGCACGAGCTGGCCTACCTGCTGCAGAGCAGCGCCGACACCGGCGTCGGCAAACGCGACATGCTGGACTCCTGGAACAGCCTGGCCCGGGTGGTCCGGCTGTCGGGCGACTACACCGCCGCGTGCGACCTGGGGGAGGAGGCCTACTCCTACGGGCGGCGCGAGCTCGGCGTCGAGCACCCGGTCACCGTGCTGACCGCCAAGGACCTCTCCATCGCGCGCCGGCGCGCGGGCGACCTGGAGGGCGCGCTGGAGCTCGCGCGCGAGGCCTACGAACGGGCCGACAAGCTGTTCGGCGGGGACAACCCGCTCACCATGTCGGCGGCGGTGGCCCTGGCCAACGCGCTGCGGCGCCTCGGCGACTTCGCCGCGGCCTTCACCCTCGCCCGCGACACCTCCGCGCGGTACGAACGGGTCTACGGACCCGGCCACCCCTTCACGCACGGCTGCTCGACCAACCTCGCCCTGATCTACCGGCACCGCGGCGACGCCCCGCGGGCCCGCGAGCTGGACGAGATCGCTCTGCGGGGGCTGACCGAGCGGCTGGGCGAGGACCACGAGTACACCTTCACCGCGGCCATCAACCTGGCCGGCGACCTCGCCGCGCAGGGCCGCACGCGGGAGGCCTGCGAGCTCGGCGAGGGGGTGCTGGAGCGCACGCGCGCGTTCTTCGGCGAGGACCACTTCCTGTCGCTCGCCGTCGCGGTGAACCTCGTCCTGGACCGCCGGGCGCACGGTGCCCACGCCGAGGCCGACGCCCTGCACAAGGACACCTTCGCCCGGTACGAGCGCACCATGCCCTCGGGCAACCCCGACCGCACCCAGGCGCAGAGCGGCGACCGCATCGACTGGGACTTCGACCCGCCCATGCTCTGACCGGCTCCGCGCCCTGCGGGAGCCTCGCCGGGCGGGGCGCTAGGCGTCCGGGCCGTGCTGGGTGCGCCAGCGGGTGCGGTGGGCGGCGGCCTGGGCGCGGCCGGCCTCCAGCGCCTCGCCGGGCACCGGCTCGGCCAGCCATCGTGCCACCGTGGCGCGCATGGCCGAGACGAACCGCCGCCCCTCGTCGGTGAGCCGTTCGCTCCCCAGCAGCGTGCCGATCGCGGTGTGGGTGGCGGCCCGCCAGTGCGCGAACTCCACGTGCGGCCGCAGGCCGGGCTCGAAGGCGCGCTGCCGCCGCCAGAACCCCGCCACCCCCAGGTGCGCGTAGGCCCCCTGCAGCAGGCTGGGCAGCGGGCGCGGGTCGTGCCGCCAGGGCGCGTAGTAGAGCCGGTCGTCCGGCAGGGTCAGCCGCACCGCGTCGGCGAGGGCTCCCAGCTTGGCGTGCTGCAACTCGTGCGCGAACGTCATGGCCAGCCAGAGGGCGTCCGGCGGGGGTGACAGCGCAATGGCGCCGAAGTGGTCGGGCGAACAGGCGCTGTCCACCGCGGTGTCCGTGCCCTTGATCGGGGTGAGCACCGTCAGCATCGCCCGGCACTCCTCGGCGACCGTCCAGTGATGGGAGCGCAGCGTCCGCCAGGCGCCGTCCAGGCACCGCCCCCACCGCTCGCGCTCGGCGGCGGCCAGCCGCCCGCCGGGCACCCGCGCCGGATCCCACCGGTAGGCGTCGAGGTCGTCGACGAGCAGCCGGAGCCCGCCGTCTTCGGTGACCAGCCCGTGCAGCGGTTCCAGCACGGCGGGCTCCCCGTCGACCTCCAGCCCGCCGTCCTCTCCCACCCGCACGACGGCCTCCGGGCCGCCGCCGCGCGCCCGCACCCGGCCGAGGCCGGGCAGGTCCGCCCACCCGCCGGGGGCGGGCACCTCCACCCGGCACGGGAACCGCGCCAGGGCGGCGGCGGCCGCGGCGACCGCTCCCATCCGCTTCGGGTCGTGCCCGCCGCCGTCACGCCCGCGCGCCGGGTCGTGCCCGTTCTCCCGCGTGCGCGGGCGGCCGGGCCCGCTCTCGCGCGTACGCATCGCCTGCCCCCCGCTCACGCCGGCCCGTAGCTGCCGGTAGGCGGCCCTCGCCCACGCTCCGGCCGACGGGTGGCGGATCACCCGCCGGACGGCGTCCGGCGCGCGCCTCTCCAGGCCGGCCAGCAGCTCGAAGGCCCGCGCGGTCGCCGGGGCGCCGGGGTGTCCGGAGGCGGTGGCCTCGCGCACCACGCCGAGCAGGAGCATCCGGTGGGCGCGCTCCTGCAGGGCCGCGAGGTGCCGGGCGGCCCGCCCGCCGCCGCCTCCCGCGGCCAGGGCCGCCACCACGTCCGGCGGCAGTGCCTGCGATCTCGGCGCCATCGCGCTCCCTTCACCCGTGCGCTCAGGCCGCTCACCCGCGACCGGCGCTCACCCGTCCGGGCCGCGCAGGTCGGAGATGAGGCGGGACCGTATGTGCCCGATCAACCGGTACAGGTCCGCGCAGTACACCGACGGGCTGCGGAATCCCGTGCCCGGCCGGTACCGGTGCGTGTAGAGCCCGGCTCCGCAGACCCGGCCGAACCTGCACTTCTTGCACTCGTCGCCGAGCGCGTCCCAGCCGAGCTGCCGGGCGACGATCCCCGGGTGGCGCAGCACGGCGTCGAACGAGTGCTCCCTGATGTTCATCCCGGTCCCCGGGGCGCCCTGGCCGACGGCCTTGAGCGAGTCGGTCTGCTCGATCGTCCCGTCGGTCTCGACCACCACGTGCGTGGTGGGGGTCAGGCCGATGGACTCGCTCTCGGAGGCGCCGCCGAGCAGCAGGTGGACGATCTCCTGGAAGAACCGGACCGTCATCTCCCCGGGCGAGGAGTACCACCGGTCGAAGATCGGGATGAGCCAGTCGGCGTACGGCGTGCGCGCCGGATCGGGCCCGCGGCCGGGCGGAGGAGACCGCCACGTGCCGTGCGGCAGCAGGAAGTCGATCACCGGCGGGTCGAACGCGGCCAGCGCCTCGTAGGTCTCCACGGGGTCGTTGGCCAGGTCCACCGTGCACAGCAACCCGCCGTACAGGTGCCGGAAGGAGGGGCGGTTCAGCAGGCGCAGCGCGCGGGCCACCGCCTCATAGCTGCCGCGGCCATCGGCGTACCGGCGGTTGCGGTCGTTGGCGCGCGGCCCGCCGTCGAGGCTCACGCCCACCCGCACGCCGAGCCGGTCGAGGGCGTGCAGGGTCTCCTCGTCCAGCAGGACGCCGTTGGTCTGCACGGCCGCCTCCACGCGCAGCCCGGGTCCCGCCTCGCCGCGAATCGACTCCACGATTCCGGACAGGTATTCCCGGCCGGCGAGCAGTGGTTCCCCGCCGTGCAGAATCACCCGGACCGCGGGCAGAGAATGCGCTCTGGCGTGCTCGGATATCCGCCGCCCGGCGATTTTCACCAGATCGGGAGCCATCACCATCGGCCGGGAACGCCAGCTCTGGTCGGCCATCATGTACACGTAACAGTAGTCGCACGCGAGATTGCAGCGGCTGTGCACCTTGAGCAGGAACTGCCGGAACGGGCGCCCCTGCCATCGGCTCTCCAGCAGCGCGGCGACGTCGAGGACCGCCGGCCACTCCTTGGAAGGGTCTCCGACATAGGGATTCAACCGGGAAACACCCCGCGCCGTGTCCGGTGAGCACCGTGGTCCCGTTATTTTACCGTGCCCGGCCCGTACTGGGGAGGACGCAATTTCGCCGGCAGATAATGGCCGTGATTTCGGTCCGGGCGGATCGGCCGGTCCGGCGCACCGGGAAACGGCGGACCGGACCGGCGCCGCCCGGTCCGCGCGGCGGGACGCCGCGGGTCAGGGGCCGGTCAGGCGGCGCTCGCCGTCGGTGGTGAGGACGAACACCTGCCAGTTGTAGTAGGCGTAGAAACCGCGCACGTCACGCTTCATCCGCCGGGCGTGCAGCAGGACGGCGTCCACGTACGCCTGCGAGTGGTTGTAGGCGTACAGCGCCTTGCGGTAGTCGCGGGGAGCGCCGGAGGCGTGCAGGTAGTTGGCCGCGGCGGCGATGGCGTCCCCGGTGTCGTGGATGTCGCCGCCCATGCCGTAGGCCTTCCAGGTGGCGGGCATGAACTGCATGGGGCCCTGCGCGCCCGCGTGGCTGGCCGAGCGCACCCGGCCGAACTTGGTCTCCACCAGCATCACGGCGGCCAGGACCTCCCACTCGACGCCGAACCGGCGCTCGGCCCGCTTGAAGTGGCCGAGCAGGACGTCCGCCGGCTCCGGCTCGCGCACCTTGAACCGCACCGCGCCCTTCACCGGGTGGGCCAGGGAGAGCAGCTCGCGCACCGCGGTCGTGTCGTTCCGGGCCTGCGTGGCGAACGCCGGGCTCAGCCGCGCGAAAGCGCGTTCGGCCACCTCGGGGTGCCGGGCGGTGTAGCGGTAGATGCGCTGTTCGTGCAGCGCGAGCAGCACCACCGGCTCGGGCGGCCGGCCCCGCCCGGGGTCGCCGTCCCGCCGCCAGGCGTCGATCGCCGCGCGCAGCGCCCGGATCGTGCGGTCCAGCTCGCGGGCGAGCTTGCCGGGGTCCTGCGGGATCTCGGCGTCCGGGCGCGGCAGCCACGCCTGCGCCGTCGTCGCGGCCGCCGGGGTGCGAGACCCCGCCGCGGCGGGCGAGGAGGCGGAGACGGTCGCGGCGGACGGCGGTGCCACCTGCCCGGTCTGCGAGGTCGCGCCGCAGGCGGTGCCCGCGGCCAGGGTGACGGCGGCGAGCGCGCAGGTGAGACGGCGCGAGCTCTGTGCGGGCCGTGTCCGCGACAGGGGCCACGTGCGTCCCGCCGGCCGCGTGCCCCGCGAGATCCGGGTGTCCTGCGTGTCGTCTCCCATGGTGCTCCAACCTACCCGCGGGGGCCCGGGGCCGGAGGGGAACGCGCGCGGCGGCATGCCGGGCCGCCGAGCGGGTAGGCGGGGAAAGGGGAAGGCGGGTCGCCGCCCGCGTCCTGCGCTGACCGCTCAGGCCTGGGCGAGGGTGAGCAGCCCGGCGGCCACCAGGGCCGCGGCCCACATGCGGTCCAGGTTGAACCACGCGCGGCGCAGCACGGTGAGCCCGGCGACCTCGTAGACGACCAGCGCGACCACACCGGCCGCCGTGAACATGGCCAGGGTGTGCAGCGCCGCGATGCCGAGATCGCCGGCGAGCGCGACCGCCACGACCGCCGCCAGGTGCCCGGCCGCGATCGCCGGCAGCGACCACAGCAGTCGCGTCCTGCTGTGCTCCTGCAGGCCGCGGGCCACGGCGAACAGCCAGCCCATCGCGGGGTTGAGCCCGTGGAAGGCGCCCAGCAGCAGGGCGGCCGCGATGGTCATGGGGGTGGTCACGGGTAGCAGTAGGAGTCGGAGGAGGCGTCGCCGCCCTGCAGCCGCACCTGGTGCGGGCGCAGGCCGCGGAAGTCGTGGCCGTGCGGGAAGAAGCGCTCGTCGAACGCGAAGGCGTCGGTGTCGATCTTGGCCAGCCAGGCGCCGACGCCCTCGGGGTAGAACTGGTCGTCCCAGGCGCCGTACAGGGAGTTGGTGACGTACAGCCGCCGCCCGTCCCTGCTGACCTCGACCATCTGCGGGCCGCCGCGCAGCGGGACGTCCGGCGCGGCGGGGTGGGCGCGGGTGCCGGTGACGCCGCCGATGCGCAGCGAGCCGAGCTCCACCGGCTTGAACGGGTCGCTCACGTCGTACTGCTTGATCTCTCCGGTGCCCCAGCAGGAGACGTACAGGCGCTGGTCGTCCACCGACAGGTCGATGTCGGTGACCAGCGGCGGCACCGCGCCGAACGGCTTGAGCACCTCGGGCAGGTCCTTGGGGTCGGCCGGTTCGGCCGGGATGTCGATCACCTTGCGGAGCACGGCCATATTCATGGACAACCGGTAGGGAATATTGACTTCTCTCGCGGTGCGTCGTAGGTTCGGGGCATGGGCCAAGGGATTGACCTCACCCGGCGCTGGCACGTGGACCTGGGCCACACCGCCAGCGCACAGTGTCGCTGATCGCACGCCGCGGGCATCTCTCTCAGCACCCGTCCCGGCCGCCGGCATCGCCGGCCGCCCGGCGGGCCGAATCCTGCGGGCGGCACCGGCGCCGTACCGCGACAGCGGAGCACGCGGCGCCACGCCGTGCGGCCGCCTCCCCGCTTTCCACGTGGCCGACGGTGTCCACGCCCCAGACGACCCACTCCGCGAAACGACCGTCCCTCCGGCACGCCCGCGTGCGGCCGTGCGGGAACGCGTTTCCCCTCACGAGGACCACTTTTTCCGTGATCAGACACAGACATGCTCTCGTCCCCGTCCTGCTGGCGATCACCCTGGCCGCGTGCGGCTCGGCCTCCGGCGCCGCCGGGGCGGGCGGCGCCGAGGTCACCGAGCTGCGCTACCAGGGCAGCGTCGGCGCCGTCACCTTCCCCGAGCTGGCCGAGCACCTCGGCTACCTCGCCCCTGTCAAGCTCAAGTGGATCGGCAACACCATCTCCGGCCCGCAGGACATCCAGGCCGCCGCCACCGGCCAGACCGACTTCGGCGGCGCGTTCAACGGCGCGATCGTCAAGCTCGCCGCCGCCGGCGCGCCGATCAAGGCGGTGGTCGGCTACTACGGCAGCGACAAGGACAGCTTCATCGGCTACTACGTCCCCGACGGCTCGCCCATCAAGGGCCCTCGCGACCTGATCGGCAAGAAGATCGGCGTCAACACCCTCGGCGCCCACCTGGAGGCCGTGCTCAAGGAGTACCTCAAGCGGGGCGGGCTCACCCCGCAGGAGATCGACAAGGTCGAGCTGGTCGTGGTGCCGCCGGTCAGCACCGAGCAGGCGCTGCGCCAGGGGCAGATCGACGTCGCCGCGCTGTCGGGCATCCTGCGCGACAAGGCACTGGAGCGCGGCGGCATCCACCCGCTGTTCACGGACATCGACCTGTTCGGCCCGTTCACCGCGGGCAGCGTCGTGCTCACCGAGCCGTTCATCAAGCGCAACCCCGGCACCACCAGGAAGTTCGTCGAGGCCTTCGCCAAGGCGGTGCGGTGGACCCAGGACCACTCCCGGGAAGAGGTGGTCGCCGAGTACCGGAAGATCATCGCAGCCCGGGGCAGGAACGAGGACGCGAGCGCCATCGGCTTCTGGAAGAGCAGCGGAGTCGCCCAGAAGGGCGGGGTCATCGAGGCCCGGGACTTCCAGACCTGGGCCGACTGGCTCGAACGCGAGGGCGAGATCGAACCCGGCCAGGTCAAGGTGGCCGACCTGTTCACCAACGCCTACAACCCGTACGCCACAGGGAGTGCGTCATGACCATCGCCGGCCACCGTACCGCGTCCGGGGAGGCCTCGCCGGTGACGGCGGTCTCCATCGGCGTCCCGAGGCGGACCCTGGTGCACACGAAGATCGACGTCAGGGCCGTCGGCAAGACCTTCCAGGTCAGAGGGGCCGACAGGCCGTTCACCGCGCTGGAGGGCGTCGACCTCGCGGTGCACGAGGGGGAGTTCCTCACCCTGGTCGGCCCGAGCGGCTGCGGCAAGTCGACCCTGCTCGACCTGATCGGCGGCCTCACCGCGCCGAGCGGCGGCGAGATCCTCATCGACGGCCGCCCGGTGACCGGGCCCGGCCTGGACCGGGGCGTCGTCTTCCAGCAGTACGCCCTGTTCCCCTGGCGCACCGCCCTGGCCAACATCGAGTTCGGCCTGGAGGCCAAGGACGTGCCGCGGCGCGAACGCCGCGCGCTCGCCCGGCACTACATCGAGCTGGTCGGGCTCGCGGGGTTCGAGCAGCGCTACCCGCACGAGCTGTCCGGCGGCATGCGCCAGCGCATCGCGATCGCCCGCAGCCTCGCCTTCGACCCGGACGTGCTGCTGATGGACGAACCGTTCGCGGCCCTGGACGCCCAGACCCGCGAGTCGCTCCAGGAGGAGCTGCTGCGCATCTGGGAGAAGACCGGCAAGACCATCGTCTTCATCACCCACGGCATCGACGAGGCGGTGTACCTCGGCCGGCGGGTCGCGGTGATGACCTCCCGGCCCGGGCGGATCAAGAAGGTGATCGAGGTGGCCTTCGGCTCGCGCGAGGGCGACCTGCGCGCCGATCCGCGCTTCGGTGAGTACCGCCACGAGATCTGGACCCTGCTGCGCGACGAGGTCGCCGCGGCCCAGGAGCAGGAGCGCACCCTTGGCTGACACCCTCGCCACCCCGACCGGCCACCGGCCGCGCACCGGTGCGGCCTCTGGCGCCGACGTCACCTCCGTTCCCGGTCCGGCCTCCGGTCCCGCGATCCCGGCGACCGCCACGACCGCCGCCGCCGGTCCCGTGACCCCCGCCCGCGAGGGCGCCAGGCGGGGGTGGCGGGCGGCCGGAGCGCGGGCGGCGCTGTGGCTGCGCCGCTCGCTGGCCCTCGCGCTGCTGGCGGCCGCCTGGGAGCTGCTTCCCCGCACCGGCGCGGTGGACCGGGTCTTCGTGCCGCCGCTGTCGGAGGTCCTGACCGCCTGGTACGACCTGCTGGCGGACGGGCGGCTGCTGGAGCACTTCCAGGCCTCCCTGGTGCGCTCACTGGCCGGCTTCGGCCTGGCCATCGTGCTGGCCATCCCGCTCGGGCTGGCGATCGGGTGGTACCGGCCGGTCGCCGACTTCCTCAGCCCCGTCCTGGAGTTGTTCCGCAACACCTCCGCCGTGGCCCTGCTCCCGGTGTTCATCCTGATCTTCGGCCTCGGCGAGCCGTCCAAGATCATATTCGTGCTGTACGCCTGCGCCTGGCCGATCCTGCTGAACACCATCGGCGGGGTGCGCACCGTCGAGCCGCTGCTGATCAAGTCGGCCCGGTCGATGGGGCTCGGCTCCCTGCGGCTGTTCCGCAAGGTGATCCTGCCGGCGGCCGTGCCCACCGTCTTCACCGGCATCCGGCTCGCCGGGGCGTACTCGATCCTCGTGCTGCTGTTCGCCGAGATGGTCGGCGCCAAGGCCGGCCTCGGCTACCTCATCCAGGACGCCCAGTTCAGCTTCCGCATCCCCGAAATGTACGCCGGGATCATCACCATCTCCGTGCTCGGCCTGCTGTTCAATCTGCTCCTCGTCAGTGTGGAGCGCCGCTTCTCGACCTGGAGGACCTCCTCATGACCACCCGCAGGCTCCATCTGAACGCCTTCTTGATGGGCGTCGGCCATCACGAGGCGGCCTGGCGCCATCCGCGCACCGAACCCGCGCGCCTCACCGACGTGCGGCACTACCAGGAACTGGCCAGGATCGCCGAGCGCGGCCTGCTGGACTCGGTCTTCCTCGCCGACGGCCTGGCACTGCAGGGCGACGTCCGGCACAACGCGATCGGCGGGCTGGAGCCCCTCACCCTGCTGTCGGCGCTCGCGGCGGTGACCGACCACATCGGGCTCATCGCCACCGTCTCCACCACCTACAACGAGCCGTTCCACGTCGCCCGCACGTTCGCCTCGCTGGACCACATCAGCGGCGGCCGGGCCGGATGGAACATCGTCACCTCCGCCGGCGAGGCCGAGGCCAGGAACTTCGGCAGGGAACGCCCCGCGCACGCCGACCGCTACGCCAGGGCGACCGAGTTCCTGGAGGTCGTCACCAAGCTATGGGACGGCTGGGAGGACGACGCGATCGTGGGCGACCGCCGCCTCGGGCAGTACGCCGACACCGGCCGTATCCACCCGGCGGACCACCACGGCACCCACTTCCGGGTCGCCGGGCCGCTGAACACCTCCCGCTCGCCGCAGGGCCACCCCCTGCTGGTCCAGGCCGGCTCCTCCGAGGACGGCAAGGAGTTCGCCGCCCGGTTCGCCGAGGCCGTCTTCACCGCCCAGCAGACCCTCGCCGAAGGCCAGGAGTTCTACGCCGACCTGAAGTCCCGCCTGGCCCGGTACGGCAGGAGCCCCGGCGAACTGCTGATCCTGCCCGGCATCTCGCCGATCATCGGCGGCACCGAGGAGGAGGCGCAGCGGCTGGCACGCGAGCTGGAAGACCTGATCATTCCCGCCTACGGTCTCGCGCAGCTCTCCCACCTGGTCGGCATCGAGTTGACCGAGGACGACCTGGACCGGCCGCTGCCCGCCATCCCCGTGGAGACCGAGGGCGCGCAGAGCCGGCGCAAACTGATCATCGACCTCGCCCGCAGAGAGGGCCTGACCGTGCGGCGGCTGCTCGGCCGGCTCGCGGGCGGCCGAGGTCACCGCGTCGTCGCCGGCACCCCCGAGCAGATCGCCGACCAGATCCAGTCGTGGTTCGAGAACGGCGCCGCCGACGGGTTCAACATCATGCCCCCCACCCTGCCCGACGGCCTGACGGCGTTCGTCGAGCACGTGGTGCCCGACCTGCAGGTCAGAGGGCTGTTCCGCACCGAGTACGAAAGCCGCACGCTGCGCGGCAACTACGGACTGCCCCGGCCCGCCTCCCGGTACACCGCGAGCCGTGCGGCGGGCGCGGGTCAAAAGGCGCGTGTGGATGTGGCGGTGGCGTCATGAGCTCGTTCGTCGCCCTGGTCGGCAACCCCCGCGTGGGGTCCCGCACGCTGGCCGCCGCGGTGGCCGCCGCCGAGGCGGTCGCCCGGCGCGCCGGACACGACACGGCCCCCGAGGTCGTGGACCTGTCGGCGCTCGGACAGCGCCTGCTCGACCCCGGTCCGTCCCCCGCGGTGCGGGCGGCGCTGGAGACCGTGGCGGCGGCCGATGTGCTCGTGGTGGCCAGTCCCACCTACAAGGCGACCTACACCGGCCTGCTCAAGGTCTTCCTCGACCGGCTGCCACCGGGCGCGCTGACCGGCACCGTGGCGCTGCCGCTGCTGCTCATGGGCGACCCCCGGCACGCGCTGGCCGTCGAACTGCACCTGCGGCCGGTGCTGGCCGAGCTCGGCGCCCAGGTGCCCACCCCGGGGCTGGCACTGCTGGAGTCGCAGTTCGGCGAGCTGGACGCGGTGCTCGGCACCTGGGCCGGCCAGGTCGCCCCGCAACTGGGCGCCGCGCCGGCGCGGGAGGTCGCGCGATGACCGTCCCCGCCCAGCGCGCCTCCTACCGCGGACCCGAGCCCGACGACGCCGCGCCGTCCCCCCTGCCCGGCGTCCCGGTCCCGCGCCCCGCCCCGTCCTTGCGGCCGGTCGCCCCGTCCTTGCGGCCGGTCGCCGCGGCTGCGCGCTCCGCGCCGTCCGCCGCCGGCGCTCCGGCGGGTGCCGGCGGCCCGGACGGCGTGCCAGGCGACCGTTCCGGCGTGGTCGCCCTCGTCCGGCCCGGCGCCGGGGACCCGGCCACAGCCGCGAACGGGGCCGTGCCCGCCGGCGCGGCCGGCCCCCACGACCAGCGCCGGGAGCGGCCGGTGGGCTCCGGGGTGGCCGTCACCGGTGGCACCTTCCGGCAGGCCCTCGCCATCCACGCGGCCGGCGTGGTCATCATCACCGCGCAGAACGAGGGCGTGCCCGTCGGGCTGACCGCGACCTCGTTCTCCTCGGTGAGCCTGGACCCGCCGCTGGTCGCCTTCTACGTCGACCGGGCGTCCACCACCTGGCCGTGGCTGCGCTCCGCCGATCACTTCGCGGTCAACATCCTCAAGGGCGACCAGGCCGGCCTGGCGTCGCGATTCGCGAGCAAGGGCGTGGACCGCTTCGCCGAGCCCACCCGGTGGCGGCCCGGCCCCCTCGGGGCCCCGCTGCTGCAGGGCGTCTCGGCGCACCTGGTCTGCCTGCCCTACGACACCGTCACCGTCGGCGACCACTTCCTGGTCGTCGGGCTGGTCGCCGAGGCCGAGGTGCACGACCCCGGCAACCCGCTGCTCTACCACCAGGGCCGCTTCGGCGACTTCACCGCCCACCCGTGACCGGCCCCGGCAGGCCCGGCCCACGCCCCCGGGCCTGCCGGCGCCATCCGTCCCGCGGCCCGGCGCGGTTCCCGCGGTCGTCCCCTCGGCGTGGACCGCGCCCACCCCGGGTGGCGAGGAGGACGCGAAATACCCGCCGGCCGAAAGGGACCTCGAGTCGCCAGCCGGCATGTCGTGGTGTGTGCTTCGTGTAACGAACGGCCGCGGGCGGCTGATGGTCATTTCCGAAGGCTTGTGAAATTCAAGGGGCAATGTGCTTTAGTCCACCTGCACCTGCGGGACGTGCCCATGCGCGCGGACGGCGGGTCCTTCCCGCCGGCCCGGCGTGACGGGAGGCCGGCGGGCGGACGGTGACGACACTGTCCGGCGGTGCCGCGGCGGGGGAGCCGACGGCGGGGCGGCCGATCGGCGGAGGGGGAGGCGTGACGGGGCCGGATGGTGGAGGGCGGTCACTGCGCGACCGTCTGCTCAGCGTGCCAGGGCTGGTGATGGCCACCGCGCTCACCACCGCGGTGTCCTGGGGCGCGACCACACTTCTCACGCGACTCGCCGCGCGGACGCCGCCGAGGGACGCCATCGCGATCTCCTTCGAGACCGATCCGGCGCGGATGAGCGGCATCGGTGGCACGGGCCGGGTCACGGTGATCCCGGCCGGCACCCGGACCTCCGGCGACCCGGGGGTGGGCTGCGACGGATTCCACGGGTGGGCGGTGAAGAACGGCGGAGTCGACGCGGAGAGCACCGTGGTCCGGGTCATTCTGCAGGGCAAGGCGGACGGTGCGGTGCTGGTCGACGGAATCCGTGTCCAGATAATACGAAAAACGCCGCCAATGGGCGGAATTCCGGCTAGGTGTCCCGGGGCGGGCGAGGTGGCGTTCCGCGCGTTCTCCGTCGATCTCGACGGTGCGCCGCCCCGGGTGGCCTACGAGTCGAACGGGGGCGCGCCGTTCGGGTTCACCCTTGCCAAGGGCGAGACCGAGGCGTTCACCGTGTCGGCGAGCGCCCGCCGGGCGACGTACCAGTGGCGGCTGCGGCTCGACGTCATCGTGGACGGTGAGCGGGAGACGATCGACGTGGGGCCGCCGGGCGGGTTCACCACGACGGCCGGCCCCCGGGGCGCTTCCTGGGCCTGGAACTTCTCCGACGCCTGGATTCTCCAGCGCGCCGACGCGCGGCCGGTCCCGAGCCGGACGGTCCCCGCCGGCGCCCCGCTGCCCCCGATCCCCACGGCGCGCCGGGGCTCGCGATGACCCGTGCCCCCCGGTGGATGAGGGCCTTCCCGCTCGTCGGCGTCGGGGCCGGGATGTCCGCCGCGCTGGTCCTCGGCGGGCGGTTGCCCTCCGCGCCGGTGGACCCGCCGCCCGCCGCCCTGATCGGTGCCCCCGCCGTCCGAGTGGCCGAGCCGCTGGACCGCTCGGCCGTCACCGCCGTCGCCTTCACCGGAGGCGGCGGGCTGGTCGTGGGCACCTCCACGGGCAGGGTGGAGTTCCGCGCAGCGGGCGTGGCGGCGACCCCGCAGGCCGTCCTGCAGGTCGCGCATTCGCCGGTCATGGCGCTGGCCGCCTCGGGCGACGGGGCCACCGTGGCCGCGGCCACCGCAGGCGGCGTCCAGCTGCTCGACACAGCCCGGCCCGCCCTCGGCCGGTTCGTCGAGTTCCCCGCGGACGGCGTGTACGGCGTCACCACCGCGCTCGCCCTGGACCGCCACGCGCGCCTGCTCGCGGTCGGCACGGACGACGTCTCGGTCTTCGAGGTGTCCTCGGGCCGCCGGGTGGCGCTGCTGTCGCAGCCGTCGCCCGCGAAGGGCGGGGAGCGGCACGTGTACACGAGCATGGCGTTCTCCGCCGACGGCGGGGCCCTGCACACCGGCGACATCTTCGGCGACGACGCCTGGCGGACCGGTGACTGGCGCCTGCGCTCGACGATGTGGTGTGTGTGCTTCCACCCCGCACGCTACAGCCCGGCCGCCCGCTGGGCGAGCGTCGGCACCTCCGACGCGCACGTGCTCGTCAGGAACCCGGCGACCGGCACCACGACCAGAGACCTCACCATCGACGTCGCCCCGCGGTCGTACACCGGTGACACCGCGATCAGCGACGGAGGCCTGCTGTTCGCCGGGTCGAGCGACGGCAGGGTGCTGGCCTGGCGTCCGGACCGGGACCTCCCCGCGGGACAGGTCAAGGTGACCACCGGGGAGATCGGCCTGCTGCGGCTCAGCCCCGACGCGCGCTGGCTCGTCGCGGGTCGCGCCGGAGATGTGGTCCCCGGGACCGGCCTCGACCCCTACACCCTGTGGCTCCTCCCCGTCCGCCCGTGAGCTGCGCGCATGGGGCCGCGATGGCTCCCCGGGAGGGCACTGAAGGCCCCGTTCCTGGGCGCCCTGTCGTCGGCAGGCTCGCCCTGTGCGGCGTGACCAGCGGTCCGGCGGCTGCTCACCCGGCCGGCGATCTCGCCTCGGGCCTGTGCGGTCAGCGGCCGGCGCGGCCGTGCAGCCATCGCAACAAGGAGCGCCGCTTCGGGCGTGCCTCGCTTCGCGGGGGCAGGGCAGGGGCGGGCGGGGCGGGATGGCCGTCACGCCACTGTTGGACGATCTCTTCGACGTCGTAGGGCATCAGATTGAGCGGCGGCCCGGACATGGCCTTCCGGGTGCCCTCAATGATCTTGTGGTTGATGTCGGCCACGATCGCGCGCACCTCGTCCTCCGAGCGGGCACGCGCCACCGCGGCCAGGGCCTCCTCGGCCTCCTTGCGCAGGGCGAGCGAAGCGGGCAGCGGGAACGACAGGTTCTCCTCCTGCAGCTTCCGCTTGATCCACCACATGTCGTCGTGCGCCTCGCCCTGTCCGGGCAGCGGCTTGCCGGCGCCCGGCAGGTCGTCGAACGCGCCGCGCTCGGCGGCCTCGCGGATCTGCCGGTCGACCCACGTCTCGAAGGAGACCCCGATCGGCTTGCGCTCTGTCACAGCCGCCTCCCGTCACCACCCGGCCGGCACCCGCTCGTCCCTGACAGCCTACGCGTGAGCGCTCGTGCCGCAGAGGGGGACCGTGCCCGGCACGGGTGGGGAGGTCAGGCCATGGCCGGCTCGTCGGTGAGCGCGACCCGGACCTCGGACGGGTCGTCGCCGGCCAGGGGGAGCGCGAAGACCGCCGTCCGCGCGCCCGCCGTGTACACCACGAAGCGCAGGCCGTCCTCCTCCCACGCGTCCCGCACGTCGGAGGTGATCCGCGCCGACGCGGAGCAGTAGGCCGGGCTGCGGTAGAGCAGGCGCAGGCTGACCTCCAGCGGGACCTCCCCGGGCGTGGGCACGGTGAGCGGTCTGCGCAGCCGGACCAGCAGCCGGCGCAGCGGCACCAGCCACGCGCGGTCCAGCTCCGGTGACAACGCCACCAGGGCGGCGGCCTCCGCCAGGCCCAGGACGGCCAGAGGCGCGTCGATGGGGTGCGGCCTGGCCCAGATCGCCGCGACGCTCATGGCGAGCAGCAGGCCGGCGCGGGCGAAACCGCGCACGTTCACCGGCCGGGCGTGTGCGCCGAGGCACCCGCACGACGACGCCGGCGCCGCCAGGCGGGCATAGGTGAGGTAGGCCAGGAAGCCGGCGGACAGCACGGCGGCGGCCACGCCGTCCGCGGGCGAGACCGGTGGCAGCAGCAACGCCGCCGCAACCGCGAGTTCCAGCAGGCCGGTGAGCCGGAGGGCCGGGACCGCGCGCGCCGCGCCCACCAGCCGCGCCAGCGCGGTACGGCCGGCCTGGGCCCGCATCCGGCGTCCGGTCAGTTTCAGCACGGCCGCCCACACCAGGAGGGGGCCGATGACGTACGGCTGCAGCGCGGCGATCCCGTTCAACCGGTGCTCCTAGTGGGGGGAGAAGACGGTGGCGATGTCGACCTGGTTG
The DNA here is from genome assembly GCF_014646695.1 of Sphaerisporangium melleum. GTDB lineage: Bacteria > Actinomycetota > Actinomycetes > Streptosporangiales > Streptosporangiaceae > Sphaerisporangium > Sphaerisporangium melleum. The sequence goes on along the minus strand of NZ_BMNT01000059.1, from coordinate 7,030 downwards.
GTGTCGGGACGCCAGGCGCCCAGCACCTGCACGTGCTGGCCCACGCGCAGCAGCGACAGGTCGGCGGAGGGCGGCGCGTCGGAGTAGACCGCGACCGACTTGCCCGGCACCTGGTGGCAGAGGATCTCCTGGCCGTTGTGGTCCAGGTGGATCTTCTCGCTGGTGATGGTGCGGACATGGCCCTTGATGTTGACGATGTTGAGCCACACCGACTCGGCGGCGAGCACTCCGTCGGGCATGCGCACGCCCCGCGCGTACAGGCCGTCACCGGGCTTGGCCTGGTCGAAGGCGACCGGGCCGAGTTTCCACAGGCTCGTCCCGTCCACCACCCGGATCCGGTGGAACACCATGTTCGAGCCCAGCACGAACAGCGTGTTGTCCTTGATGGAGCGGATGCGGCCCTCGGCGAAGTTCGGGTCGGGCGCGCCGGGCGTGACGGCCGGGGCGGCGGCGCCGAAGGCCGCCTCGGGGCCGAGCGAGCCCAGCGCGGTCGCGGCCAGGACGGTGGCGCCGCCACCGAGCACGGCGGATCTGAGCACTTGCCTTCTGGTGGTCATCGGCGGCCTCCTAGGGGACCGAGATCTCGGCCGGCCGCAGACCGGCGGAAAGGCTCGCGATCTGGCTGAACGCGGCGGGCGTCAGGTCGATCAGCCGGTTGCTGGCGCAGGTCGCGCCGCAGCAACTGCGCTCGCCGCAGAACAGGTCGGTCTGCGGGCCGCAGTCGGCGATGGTGGTGACGACGCTGGCGCCGCTGCACAGTGCCGTCGTCCGGTGGGCGAAGCCGCAGGTCCTGCGGCTGAGCGACACCCCGCAGGCGTCCGGGCGGGTGATGGACAGGCAGGCGTCGGAGGTGTTGGGCCAGGCGTGCTGCATGCTCCCCGAATTGCAGGTGCCGCAGGCCCCATGGCCGGTGCTGCTGCACGGCCCCCAGGCCGAGCCGCAGCAGAACCAGGAGACCTCTCCCTGTACGGCGGCGTACAGGTCGATGGGTGGGTCGGTGGGCTGGTTACGCGCCATGCGCGTCCTCCTAGGGCGGCGGATGGGATGGGAGAGCCCCCGATTGGGTGGTGCGGGTGGGTGAAATTTCCTGACCTGGTTCATGGATAGCAGGTAGCAAATCTTCGTCAACGACCAACTTTCGAGCAGTCCGAAGCTATGGAAAGCCCGTCGCCCTCGGCCGCCGCCGGGTGGCCCCGCGACCGGCTACGGCCGCGGGTGGGATCAGCCGGTCGGCTCGGCGGCGTAGCGGGCGAGCAGTTCGGCGCCGATGCGGGCGAGCTCGTCCTGGACGGAGCGCGGGCCGACGACCTCGATCATCGCGCCCCATCCGGCGAGGTTGCGGGCGATGTCCAGCGGGGTGGGGGCGCCGAGGCGGACCCGCACCCGCCCCTGGCCGGCTTCGCCCTCTGGGTGGCAGTGCCGGCCGAACCGGTCGCGCAGGACCGGCACGAACCGCTCCTCGATGAGCACGGTCGCCCAGGTGCGTGAGCGCCGCCGCTCGATCTCCTCGACGACCTCCTGCCAGGCGGCGGTGAGGACGAAGCCATGGGGGCGTTCGCCGGTCCGCCCGGTCGGCTCGGCCTGAATGATCCGGTCCACCCGGAAGGTCCGCCGGCCCTGCTCGGTGCCCGCCAGCAGGTACCAGGTGTCGTCCTTGTCGATGAGACCCCAAGGGGCGACCAGCCGTTCCGACGGTTCACCGGCGCGGCCGGCGTAGGTCAGGCGGACCTCACGGCGGCGGATCACCGCGGTCCGCAACAGGTCCACGACCGCGGGCCGGGGACGGTCACGCTCGCCCCACCGCACCGGGTCGATCACGGTCGCGTCGGTGGCGGCCTCGGCGTCGGCGCGGAAGGTCCGGGGGAGGGCCCGCACCAGCTTGCGCAGCGCCGCTCTGGCCTCGGCCGAAACGGTGGCGGCCGGACCGGCGAGCAGGAACAGCGCCTGCGCCTCTCCCTCCGTCAGACCGCTGAGGTCGGTGCGGGCGCCACCGACCAGCGACCACCCGCCGCCGCGACCCGGCTGCGGATAGACCGGGACGCCCGCCGCCGCGAGCGCCTCCAGGTCGCGGCGGGCGGTGGCGACCGACACCTCCAGCTCGGCCGCCAGTTCGGCCGCGGTCACCCGGCCACGGCTCTGCATCAGCAGCAGGACGGCCACGAGGCGGTCGGCGCGCATGCCCGGAATTCTCCTCGCAAAGTGCTCGGAAGGTGAGCACTTTGCCGCGGAGGATGAGTGGTGTCCCCGACCGAGAGAGAGGAACCGTCCGATGCTGCGAGGCCTCACCACCGTCAGTTTCTACGCCGACGACGTCACCGCCGCCGTCCGCTGGTACGCCGGACTGCTCGGCTTGGAGCCGTACTTCACGCGCAGTGTGGAGGGGGTGCCGGCCTACGCGGAGTTCCGCGTCGGCGACTACGAGCACGAGCTCGGCATCATCGCCGCCCGCTTCGCGCCCCGTCCCCGCTCGGAGGAGGCCGGCGGCGCGGTGGTCTACTGGCACGTGGACGACATCGAGGCCGCCTTCGAGCGGCTGCTGTCCCTGGGTGCGACGCCGCACGGCAAGCCGACCGAGCACGGCCCCGGCTTCGTCACCGCCTCCGTCGTCGACCCCTTCGGCAACATCCTCGGCGTCATGTACAACGAGCACTATCTGGCGATCGCGGGCCGCTGACGCGCCGGGGCCCGATCTTCCGGATGCCTGGTCGCGAACGTGAGGCGGCCCTCCGGACGGCGCCGCATGGACGCTCGGGAGCGCCCGCGCCCAGGCCTCATCAGTGCGGATCGCCGGGCGGGACGGCCGGGCGGGACGCGGGCGTTCGAGCCGGGGGCGGGCGCGGGGCGCGTGATCCGCGGGCGTATGCTGCCGCCGACCGGCTGGACCGCCCGGCGTCACCCCGCCGGCGGTCGCTTCCCCGCCGGAGGGGACCGCGGGCACCACGTGCCGGGCCCGCTCTCCCCGGCGGGTGGGGCGGCGTCGCCCGAGATCACCGTTCTCGGCGGGTCCGCCGGTCGACGCGGCGGTACCGCGCCCTCCCGGCGCGGGCGCGCCGCGACCGGAAAATCGGAGGGGAAAGATGTTCAAGAACATTCTGGTCGCCATCGACGGCTCGGAACGGGGCGAAAAGATCATCGACATCGTCGAGGGTCTCGCCAAGGCCGGTGGCGCGCGGGTGCACGTCCTGCACGCCAACGAGAGTGAGATCGTCGGAGACCAGGTCGTCGACCTGGAGGAGGACACGGCCGCGCGGGCGATCGTCGACCGGGCCGTCGCGGGCCTCCAGGCCGCAGGTCTGCAGGCCGCCGGCGACGTGGCCGGGGCACTGCGCGGCGACGTCCCGGACCTGATCCTGTCCCGGGCCGCGGAGCTGGGCAGCGACCTGATCGTGCTCGGGCCCCGGCACCACGGCCGGGTGGGCGCGCTGCTCGGCGGGAGTGTCACCCACGAGGTCACCCTGCACACCACGGTGTCCCTGCTGCTGGTCGTCTGACCGCCCTGACCGGAGGCGAGGGGCGGCCCAAGGCTCCGGCCCTGCCGCTCCTCGCCCGTCCTGGCCCGGCCGCCCAACGCGCCACCCGGCGCTGTCGTCGCAGCGGCTGGTCCGCCGACGAAGCGGAGGCCGAGCGGATCACGGCCGGTTCGAGCAGGTCGGCGAGGATCGGGGACGCTGCTTCAGGCCGGTAGAAGGTCATCGGTGCGGCGACGATGGGATACGTGCGCCGAAGCCAGGCCCGCTTCCCGGCCCGACCTTCCCCCTCGTGACGAAGGGGCGCACCATCGCTCGCGTCGCAGTGCTCCCGCACCGCGGGAGCATCGGGCGGGTGGTCAGCGGAGCAGGCCGAACAGGCCTTGGTCCTCGTGGACGGCGACCAGCTCGGCGGGGGCGGTCAGGCACCACGCCTCGGTGACCAGCTCGAACAGCTCGTCGGCGTCGATCTTGTCCAGGTGCACGACCACCCAGCCGAACCGGCCGGCGGTGAACTGCACCTCGAACACCTCGGGCCGCTCGGCCACCAGCGCGAGCTGCTCCTCGATCGTGGCCTTGAGACCGACGGTGCGCGTGCGCTCCCACAGGTAGCCGAAGCCTTTACCCCGCACCTTGAGCGACACCCAGTCGCCGCCGTCGGACTGCCGCACCTCGGGCAGCCTGTTCAGCAAGCCCAGGAACTCCTCAACGCTCACGCTCATCCCCCATCTCTACCAAACCTCCCCGACAATCCCCGCGCGCGCCTGCGCCGGCCTCCGCAAGGGCGCGGGACCGCAGCCTGTCCCGCGAACCGCTCGGCCGTGCCGGGGTCACGGCCAAGGGCCGGGCCGGTGGTGTCGCGCGGCGGCGAGCGGCGGCGGGAAGGCGGGCGCGCCGGCCGGTACCGGGGTGTTCGGCGTGGCCGGGCGCCGATCCGGGGGCACGGAGATCACCAGTTCCTGCGCGCGGTGGTCGGACATGCCGAGCGGGTCGGTCAGGCGGTAGGTGTGGACGGTGGCCCGTGCCGTCAGCGTCCAGTCGAGCTGCCACAGGGCCGGTCCGCCCGCGGGCCAGCTCCCGAGGTGCAGATCGCCGGCCGCCCGGTTGGCGGCCGACAGCCGCCCGAACAGCCAGCCCATGTCGCCCATGGCGGCGGTGCTGTTGAAGTCACCGCTCACCAGCACCGGCCCCGGGTTGGCGGCCACGTCGGCGCGCAGGCCGTCGAACTGCGCCCGGCGCGCCGCGTCCCTGGCCCGCAATTTGGTATAGAACGCGGAGGTCAGCGGGTTCTCGTCCAGCATGTACTGCGTGGGAATGTGCACGTTGTACACCGAGAGCACAGCGTCACCCACGCGCAGGTCCGTACGCAGGACCTTGCCCAGGTCGAACTCCGCGCGCCAGGACGGCCGCGGCCCGAGTGCCCGGGCGGGCCCGACCGGCGGGGTGGCCACGATGGGATGGCGCGACAGGGTGACCAGCTCGCCCAGGTGCGCGATGTGGTAGCCGGGGAACTCCCGGCGCAGCCGTGCGAGGTCATCGAAGGGCAGCGGATCCCCGTTGTCCCAGTTCATGTACTCCTGGAGCAGGTAGACATCGGCCCGCCGGTCCTTCAGGAAGCGGTAGAACCGGCCGGGGTCGTCGTCCTGGTACCAGTATTCGGTGTTCCACGACAGCAGCCGGAGCGCGCCGGGCGGCGGAGGTGACCCGCCGCCCGGCAGCGCGGCGAGGTTGAGGCCGCTCTGCCCGGCGCCCAGCAGCAGCGCGGCGGCGGTCAGGGCGGCGCACCACCGCCAGGCCCGCCCGGCGAGCGGCACGGCGGCCAGCATGAGCAGCGGCACGGCCAGGTACACCAGGGGCGGGGCGAGGTCGGGCAGCAGCCACAGCCAGAAACGGCCGGAGAGCAGGTGCTGCAGGGCGACGTACGCCAGCCAGGTGCCGGCCGCCCCCATCAGCAGCCGGACCCGCCATCGAGGCGCGTCGGACGACGCGCGGCGACTGGAGATCACGGAAGGTGTCTTCCCCTCATCTCGTGTCAGACGGGCACGCGTCGCGGGCCGCACCGGGACGGCGGGGCGGCGTGGACGCCGGACACCAGCTAAGCAGCCGGAGAGGCGCTCGGAAAGCGCTCACCATGGGGCAGAGCGCGAGCGGAGAGCCGGCGGCCCAGGCGCTGCGCGGGGCGTTCCACATAGCGGTGGGTGAGCCAGGCCGCCGGAAGGATCAGCGCCACGAACAGCGCGGCCATGAGGAGTTGCAGGTGCCACGGCGACCAGCGCAGGTCGCCGGTCAGCCAGACGTACAGCCGCAGCAGCGGGTGGTGCAGCAGGTAGAGGGAGTAACTGATCAGGCCGAGCCAGGTGAGGACCCGGGGCACGCGCCGGCGGCGCAGGGCCATCGCGCCCGCGAAGGTGGCGGCGACGAGCACCATCGTGGTGATCCACACACCCGGCTGGACCCACCACCAGCCGGCCTGGACGGCGCCGGCCGGGGCGGCGGCGACGAGCGCCAGGGTGAGCGGGACGGGCCAGAACGGGCCGGTCCCGTGCTCCCAGCGGTGGATGGCGGTGCCCGCGAACATCACCGCGAGGATGAGCACGCCGAGCCAGGGCACCCTGCTGCCCAGGAACAGCAGGACCAGCGCCATGCCGCCGAGGGCGAGGGCAGCCGTCCTGCGCCACCGCCCGGAGACGACGCACGCCAGCCCGGCGGCGAACACCCCCGCCGACGCCCAGGCGACCCAGCCGCCGCGCAGCGCCGCGGCGGGGACGAACATCCCTACGATGACGGCCGCGACGGCGAGCAGGACGGCGGGAACACCGCTGCGCCGGTGGACGCCGGTCACGAAGAGGGCGGTGACCAGCAGGTAGAAGACCATCTCGTAGGACAGCGTCCACATCGTGTCGGCCACGCCGGCGATGTCCACCACGTCCAGCAGCATGGTCGCGTGCCCGGCCACCGAGGCCGGGTCCCGCGGCACCGCCTGGCGCACCGGCAGCCACGGTGACATGGCCAGCACCAGCCCGATGACGGCCAGGTACAACGGGTACAGGCGGAAGGCGCGGCCGATCCAGAACGCCCTGACGTCTCCGTGCCGTTCCAGCGAAGCCGGGATGATGTACCCGCTGACCAGGAAGAACACCATGATGCCGTAGACGCCGAGGTTGAAGGTGTACGGGCGCAGCCATGGCACGACCCAGGGGAGCAGGTGTTCGGCCACCACCGCGACGGCTCCGATGCCGCGCAGCGCGTCCAGCCAGGCAAGACGGGCGGACGACGTCACAGTGGACACTTGCGACGGATCGGGCGCGACAGACACCCGACCCAACTTACCGAACATCCCCCCAACCGGCCGCCCGACCGCCGCAAAGAGCACGTCGCAAGCCTTGGCGCCCGTGCCGTCCCGGCGCGGCCGGGCTCGCATCAGGAGGCGAAGCGCCGCAGCGGGCTCGCCCGGTCGGCCGCGGCCTGCTCGGCCGCGAGGTCCTGGTCCATGGGGGCCGGGTGGTTCAGTGATGCCTGGGCGGTGAGGTGGAAGCGGCCGGTGTCGTCGATGCCGGCGGTGA
>NZ_BMNT01000058.1:37909-39912 GCF_014646695.1 Sphaerisporangium melleum | reverse complement strand
CGCGAACCCGCGAACCGCTCATCCGCCAGCCACTCCTGCACAGCACCCAGCACCTGAGCAGTGGACGCACGCACGGCTTCCAGAACGCCGGTCGCGGGCGAGGCGACGACGTACACGGCCGCCTCGGGGACCGCGCCGCCCTCGGCGACGGCCGCCTTCGCATCGGCCAGGGCGACCAGCGCGGGCCTCGTCGACTGGTCCGATGAAAGCGACAGCGCTTCGGGCACGAGGTGCGCGATCGACTGAACCTTCCACTCCACCTGGAGCAGCGATTCGGCGTGACGGGCGGCGGGGTCGAGCAGCTCGGCGGAGACGGGCCGTACGGCCAGCGACTCCACCGACAGCGCAAGGGCTCCGGTGGCGTCGGCGATGGTCAGCGCGACGGATCCACCGCGCGTACGGGAGATGCGCACCCGCACGCTCTTCGTGCCGGCGATGTGCAGCCGCACGCCGGACCAGGAGAACGGCAGGACCGTCTGCCCGCCATCCCCCGCCACGAGCTGCGCGTGCAGAGCGGCGTCCAGCAGCGCCGGGTGGACACCGAACCGAACCGCCTCACCATGAGCGTGCTCGGGCAGCGTGACCTCGGCGAAGACCTCGTCCTCGCGCCGCCAGACGGCCTGGAGGCCCTGGAAGACCGGTCCGTACGCGTAGCCCATGCCGAGCAGCACGTCGTACGCGTCCACGGTGTCGAGCTCGGCCGCGCCGGCCGGCGGCCACTGCTCCAGCCCGGCCTCCGGCAGGGGCGTGGACTCGGCGGTAAGGGCGCCTTCGGCGTGCGCCACCCACTCGCCCGCGTTCTCGTCGTCGGCGCTCGCGGCTCGGGAGTGGATGGAGATGGGACGCGCACCAGAGGCGTCCTGCGCACCGACCAGCACCTGGACCTGCCTGCCACCTTCCGCGGGCAGCAGCAGCGGGGCACGCAGAGTGAGTTCCTGGACGACCGGGGCGCCCACCTCCTCGCCGGCGCGCAGTGCCAGCTCCAGGAACGCCGTACCAGGGAGCAGAACCGTGCCGTTGACGACGTGGTCGGCCAGCCAGGGTTGCGCGGCCACCGACAGCCGGCCGCTGAACACCACCGACTCGCCGCCGGCCACCTCGGTCGCCGCACCGAGCAGCGGGTGGTCGACGGACGCGAGCCCGACCGCGTCCACGTTCCCGGCGGCGGCGCGCGCCGTCATCCAGTACCGCTGGTGCTGGAAGGCGTAGGTGGGCAGATCCAGCGGGGCGCGGCCGGCGGAACCGAGGACCGCCTCCCAGTCGAGGGTGAGACCGCGGGTGTGTAGGTGGCCCAGCGCCTGGACTAACGCGCGCACCTCGTCCCGGTCCTTACGCACCGCAGGCACCAGCAACGCCATCTCGTCGGCGTCCAGGCTCTGCTGCGCCAGCGCGGTCAGCGTCGCATCCGGACCCACCTCGACAAAGACCGTCGCCCCCGCAGCGCGTGCCGCGGAGACCCCGTCGGCGAACCGCACCGCCTCCCGGACATGCCGCACCCAATACCCCGGATCGGCCAAAAGTCCCGGCTCCGCAACCTGCCCGGTCACGTTCGACACCACCGGGATCAACGGCTCAGCGAAGACCAGCGACGACACCACGTCCCGGAACTCCGCCAGCATCGGCTCCATCAACGGCGAATGGAACGCATGCGACACCCGCAGCCTGCGCGTACGCACGCCCTTCTCCGCCAGCACACCGGCGATCTCCTCGACCACCTTCTCGGCACCGGAGACCACCACCGCCGACGGACCGTTCACCGCCGCGACCCCGACCTCGCCCTCCCGGCCGGCCAGCAACGGCAGCACATCCTGCTCCGAAGCGGCCACCGCCAGCATCGCGCCACCCGACGGCAACGCCTGCATCAACCGGGCCCGAGCCGCCACCAGCGCACACGCATCCGCCAGCGACAACACCCCCGCCACATGAGCAGCGGCGATCTCACCCACCGAATGACCGGCCAGCACATCCGGCCGCACACCCAGCGACTCCAGCAACCGGAACAA
>NZ_BMNT01000058.1:37230-37701 GCF_014646695.1 Sphaerisporangium melleum | reverse complement strand
GCGAACACCGGGAAACGCTCCGCCAGCTCACGACCCATACCGACCCGCTGCGCACCCTGACCCGCGAACAGCACGGCCAACTTCCCACCGGACCCACTCCCGGTCACCACACCCGGCGCCTGGACACCATCGGCCAGCGCACGCAGACCCGCCACCAACTCATCCCGATCGACACCGACGATGACCGCGCGCTGTTCCATGCGGGCGCGACCGGTCGCCAGCGTCCGCGCCACCTCGGCCGGGACGGCCTCGGGGTGGGTTCGGGTCCACGTCTCCAGCCGGCTCGCCTGACCGGCCAGCGCCTCGGCGGTCTTGGCCGAGAGCAGCCAGGGCACCACCGGCGGCGCCGCCTCTGCGTCAGCAATGGCCGTATCCGTGCCGGGCTCCGCGGGCTCCGGGCCCTCCTGGAGGTCCGCCACGCCGCCCTGTTCGATGATGACGTGCGCGTTGGTGCCGCTCACGCCGAAGGAC
>NZ_BMNT01000058.1:36547-37180 GCF_014646695.1 Sphaerisporangium melleum | reverse complement strand
GCCCGGCGGGGACGGTCCGGCCGGTCCCACTCCCGCGTCTCGGTCAGCAACTCCACCGCACCCGCCGACCAGTCCACGTGCGGCGACGGCTCGTCCACATGCAAGGTCTTGGGCAGGACGCCGTTGCGCATGGCCATGACCATCTTGATGACACCGGCCACACCCGCCGCGGCCTGCGCGTGACCGATGTTCGACTTCACCGACCCCAGCCACAACGGCCGATCCGCGTCGCGGTCCTGACCATAGGTGGCCAGCAGCGCCTGCGCCTCGATCGGATCACCCAACGCCGTACCCGTACCGTGCGCCTCGACCACGTCCACATCCGCGACCGTCAGCCCCGCGTTGGCCAGCGCCTGGCGGATCACCCGCTGCTGCGACGGGCCGTTCGGCGCCGTCAGACCATTACTCGCACCGTCCTGATTGATCGCCGAACCCCGCACCACCGCCAGCACCCGGTGACCGTTACGCCGAGCGTCCGACAGCCGCTCCACCAGCAGCATCCCGACGCCCTCACCCCAACCGGTGCCATCAGCACCGGCCGCGAACGCCTTACACCGCCCATCAGGCGCCAGACCACGCTGCCGGGAGAACTCCACGAACGTCCCCGGCGTCGCCATCACCGTCACACCACCG
>NZ_BMNT01000058.1:17663-36493 GCF_014646695.1 Sphaerisporangium melleum | reverse complement strand
AGATCACACTCACCCGCACGCAACGCCTGCGCCGCCAGATGCAACGCCACCAACGACGACGAACACGCCGTATCCACCGTCACCGCAGGACCCTCGAAGCCGAACGTGTACGACACACGGCCCGAGGCGACGCTCCCGGAACTACCGGTACCGACCAGCCCTTCCAGCTCCTGCGGCACCGACGACAACCCCGGCGCGTAATCGTGGTACATGACCCCGGCGAACACACCCGTACGGCTGCCACGCAACGCGTGCGGGTCGAGCCCGGCCCGCTCGATCGCCTCCCACGAGGTCTCCAGCAGCAGCCGCTGCTGCGGATCCGTCGCGAGGGCCTCGCGCGGCGAGATCCCGAAGAACCCGGCGTCGAACTCGCCGGCGTCGTACAGGAAGCCGCCGTGCCGCGCGTACGAGGTGCCGTGGTGACCCGGGTCCGGGTCGTACAACCGCTCCAGATCCCACCCACGATCGACCGGGAACTCCCCGATCGCATCGCCACCACCCGCGACCAGCTCCCACAGCCCCTCCGGCGACACCACACCACCGGGGAAACGGCACGCCATACCCACGATCGCGATCGGCTCGCGCGCCGCCTCGGTGAGGGAGCGGTTCTGCGCGCGCAGCCGTTCCGTCTCCTTCAGGGACGACCGCAGGGCCTCGATGAGTTTGGTGTCGTTCGCAGCCATTCTCGCCTCGTACTCTTCGCGCTGCCGGCAGGGGACCTGGGAATGGGGACGCTGTTCGCGGGAGGTGTGCGGAACGGGGCCTACGTGGCCGGCACGTTCTCGGTGATCAGCCGCATCACCGCCGCCGCGTGGGCGTTCAGGAAGAAGTGGCCGCCGGAGTAGACGTGCATCTCGAACGGCCCGCTGGTGTGCTCCTTCCAGCGCATGGCCTCGTCGAGCGTGACGTGCGGGTCGGCGTCGCCGGTCAGTGCGATGACGGGGGCGTCGATGCGCGCGTCGGGCGGGCAGCGGTAGGTCATGATCGCCCGGTAGTCGCCGCGCAGCGAGGGCAGGATCATCTCCACGATCTCGGGGTCTTCGAGCATGCGCACGTCGGTGCCGCCCAGCCGGCGCACCTCGGCGATGAGCGCCTGGTCGCCCTCCTTGTAGACCGTCTCGGTGCGCAGGCACGAGGGCGCGCGCCGGCCGGAGGCGAACAGCACCTGCGGTGCGATGCCACGGGCCTGCAGCCGCCGGGCGACCTCGAAGGCGACCACCGCGCCCATGCTGTGGCCGAAGAAGGCCATCGGCCGGTCGGCGAGGGGGAGCACTTCGGCGGTGAGGCGGTCGGCGAGGGTGGGGATGTCCTGGATGCACGGCTCCTGGCGGCGTTCCTGCCGGCCCGGATACTGGACCGCGAGGACGTCGAGGCCAGGGGTGAGCGCCTTGGCGACCGGGTGGAAGTAGGCCGCGGAGCCGCCGGCGTGCGGAAAGCAGATGAGGCGGGTGCGGGCGTCCGGCGCGGGCCGGAACCGCCGCATCCACCGTCCGGTTTCGGGGGTCACTCGACATTCCTTCCGTTGAGGTCCGCTCTCGGGTGGGGTCGCCGAGCTCGGACGGTGTCCGTGGCCGGACGGTGTCCACGTTCGGTGGGCCGCCGCCGGGCGGTGTTCAGCGGGACGACCACGCGGTGGGCGGGCGGAACGCCTCCCACTCGTCCCGGAGGCCATGCGGCGCCTCGCAGGTGCCTCGCGGCAGGTCCCAGATCACGGCCGGGGTTCGCGGGCCGGCCCGCCTCGCGTCGCCGGGTGACGTCCGGGCCGGGCGCGGGCGCCGCAGGACGGCCAGTACCGCGGCCACCTCCTCCGGGCGGGGCGCGCCGCGTACGAAGCGCACCGGGCGTTCTCCGCGGGGCGCGGCCTGGTCGTCACCGGTCATCACATCGGCAGGTTTCCGTGCTTGCGGTAGGGGGTCTTCGCGTTCTTGGTGCGGAGCATGCCGAGCGCGCCGGCCAGGACGGCGCGGGTGTCGGCCGGGTCGATGACGTCGTCCACCAGCCCGCGCTCGGCGGCGTAGTAGGAGTGCATGAGTTCCTGCCGGTACTCCTCGATCAGCCGGGCGCGCGTCGCCTCCGGATCGGCGGCCGCGGCGATCTCCTTGCGGAAGACCACGCCGGCGGCGCCCTCCGCGCCCATGACGGCGATCTCGTTGGTCGGCCAGGCGAAGGACAGGTCGGCCCCGACCGAGCGGGAGTCCATGACGATGTACGCGCCGCCGTAGGCCTTGCGCAGGATGACCTGGACCCGGGGGACGGTGGCGTTGCAGTAGGCGTACAGCAGCTTGGCGCCGTGGCGGATGATGCCGCCGTGCTCCTGGTCCTTGCCGGGCAGGAAGCCGGGTACGTCGACCAGCGTGACGAGCGGTGTGCTGAACGCGTCACAGAACTGGACGAACCGCGCGGCCTTCTCGGAGGCGTGGATGTCCAGGGCGCCCGCCATCGACGCGGGCTGGTTGGCGACGATGCCGACCACCTGGCCGTCGATGCGGGCCAGCGCGCAGATGACGTTGGTCGCCCACGTGCTGTGCACCTCGAAGAAGTCGCCGACGTCGACGATCTCGCGGATCACGTCGCGCATGTCGTAGGACCGGCTGAGGTCCACCGGCACCAGGTCGAGCAGCGCCTCGCACCGCCGGTCCGCCGGGTCGGCGGTGGGCAGGCCGGGCGGCAGTTCCCGGTTGTTGGACGGCAGGAGGGACAGCAGGTAGCGGACCTCCTCCAGGCAGTCCGCCTCGCTGTCGTAGACGAAACCGGCGGCTCCGGACACCCGGCCGTGCACATCGGCGCCGCCGAGACCGTCGTGGCTGATCTTCTCGCCGGTGACGGCCTCCACCACGCCCGGCCCGGTGATGTACATCTGCGAGATGTCCTTCACCATGAACGTGAAGTCGGTGAGGGCGGGCGAGTAGGTCGCGCCGCCGGCGCAGGGGCCGAGCACCACGCTGATCTGCGGGATCACCCCGGACGCCCGGACGTTGCGCTGGAAGATGCCGCCGTAGCCGGCCAGGGCGGCCACGCCCTCCTGAATGCGGGCGCCCGCTCCGTCGCTGAGGCTGACCAGCGGCGCGCCGGTCGACGCCGCCAGGTCCATCAGCTTGTGGATCTTCTGGGCGTGCGCCTCACCGAGCGAGCCGCCGAAGACGCGGAAGTCGTGGGCGTAGACGAAGACCGTGCGGCCCTCCACCTTGCCCCAGCCGGTGACCACGCCGTCTCCGGCCGGACGCCGGTGCTCCATGCCGAAGCCGGTGGCGCGGTGCGTGCGCAGCGGCTCGATCTCGGTGAAGGTGCCGGGGTCGAAGAGCAGCTCCAGCCGTTCGTCGACGGTGAGTTTCCCCCTGGCGCGCTGCTGTTCGGTCGCCCGCTTGCTGTCACGGCCGCGCGCTCGATCCTTTCGCAGCCCAAGGTCGGCCACCTTCGCCCGTAGGTCGACGGCCTCCCCCAGCCCGCGTTCTGTGGTCAAAGTCACGTCGCGCATGTCCTTTCGGCGATGAGCGGGTTCTCGACGATGCGCCGGCCATCGGGTGCACTGGACGACCCGCCCAAGTCACGCCCCATTGGAGTGGATGTGCTCCCCGGGCGGCTACGAGGCCGACCCCCTAACTGTGGCGGCGTGATTCCCCTACCCGACCCCTACCTGCCGGGAGTGGAGACGCCCGGCGGCACGCCCGGTCCGCCGGTCGCGACGGCGCAGGTCAAGCTCGCGTGCCGGTCCGGCCGGGCCCTCGCTCCGCAGGTACCCGGGTCTGCGGGACCCCGTCCGGGGCCGGTGGGCAAGCCCCGCCGCGGGGAGGCAGGGGGCCATAAGGGTGGTACGGGTACCCCGGTCGCGCAACCGTTTCTCTGATGAGTACCGGAGTCGCACCGGCGCTTTCCGGCCCGCCGGCGCGGTGCCGGGAACCGATGACGCCCACCCGGCGGACGCGCGCCGGCGCCCGGCCGGGTGCCTCGCGCGGCAGCTAAGGAGAGACCGTTGGACTTTGGCCTGTTCTATTTCGCGGACGACGTCAGGACGGGAACCGACCGGTACCGGCTGCTGCTGGAAGGGGCACGGTTCGCCGACACCCACGGGTTCTCGGCGGTGTGGACGCCGGAACGGCACTTCCACCAGTTCGGCGGCCGTTACCCGAACCCGGCGGTGACCGGCGCGGCGGTCGCCGCGGTCACCGAACGCGTCGCGATCCGCGCCGGCAGCGTGGTGGCCCCGCTGCACCACCCGGTGCGCATCGCCGAGGAGTGGGCGGTCGTGGACAACCTGTCCGGCGGCCGGGCCGGCATCTCCTTCGCGCCGGGGTGGCACCTGGTGGACTTCGCGCTGCGCCCGGACGCCTACGCCGAGCGCAGGCGGGTGACGACGGAGACCATCGACACGGTGCGGCGGCTGTGGCGGCAGGAGCAGGTGGAGCTGCCGGACGGGGCCGGCGAACCGACCATGGTGCGGAGCTATCCGGCCCCCGTGCAGCGGGAGCTGCCGGTGTGGCTCACCAGCTCGGGCAACCCGGAGACGTTCCGCCAGGCGGGCGAACTCGGCGTCGGCGTCCTCACCCACCTGCTCGGGCAGAGCCTGGACGACCTGGTGCAGAAGGTCGCCGACTACCGCAAGCACTACGCCGCGTCGCACGACGGGAACGGCCACGTCGTGCTGATGCTGCACACCTTCCTCGGCGAGGACCGCGCGAAGGTGCGCGAGACGATCCACCGGCCGTTCACCGACTACCTGCGCAGTTCGCTCGGGCTGGTGCTGGCCGCGGCGCAGGACCTGATGCCCGGCATCGATCCGGAGTCGATGGATCCGGAGGACGTCGACTTCCTCATCGAGGTGTCGTTCGACCGGTACTTCGAGACCGGCGGGCTGTTCGGCACCGTCGATGACGGCCTGGCCGTACTGCGCTCGCTGGAGGAGATCGGCGTGGACGAGATCGGCTGCCTGATCGACTTCGTGCCGGACACCGACGCCGTGCTGGACGGCCTGCGCCACCTCGACCGGCTCAAGCGGGCCTGGGAGGAGCGGTGACCCGGCGCGCCGCGACCGCCGCCGGGCGGCCATGGGCGGCCGGGTAGGCCACCGGACCACGTCGCCGAGTTCCGGGAGCAGTGATGATCGACAGCGTGAGACTGAGACGGGTGCTCGGGCGCTACCCGACGGGTGTCGTCGTGATCGCGGCGATGTCGGACGGGGAGCCGCACGGGTTCACGGTGAACTCCTTCACCTCCGTGTCGCTCGATCCGCCCATCGTGGGGTTCTGCGCCGCGCACACCTCCACCACCTGGCCGCGGATCAGGGACGCGGGCGCGTTCACGATCAGCGTGCTCGGCGTCGGGCAGGCGGATGTGTGCCGGTCGTTCTCGGCGAAGGGGAGCGACCGGTTCGCCGGCGTCGAATGGTCCGCGCCGGACGGCGGCCATCCGGCGATCGGCGGCGCGCTCGCCTGGCTCGACTGCGTCATGTCCGTCTGCCATGTGGTGGGCGATCACGAGCTGATCCTGGCCAGCGTGGTCGCGATGACCACCAACGAGGTGGACGACGACCCGCTGGTGTTCCACGGCGGGCGCCTCGGCCGCATGTGCGCCGAGAGCCTGGCGGCCGCGCCGGCCGGGCGCGGCTGCCACCCGGGCTGGTGACGTGGCGTCCGTCCGCTGAATTCCCCGTGAAGAATGCCCTGGAGTGCAGGCACTCCAGGGCATTCTCGCAATCACCTGGCGGCCTTTTCCGGCTGATCGTCACCGGCCGGAAAAGGCCACATGAAGTCGTCGGTCTCCCTTGTCACGCGGGTCGGCCCCGCCGATCAGGCCGTGGCGCCCGGTCCGCGCGGGTGATCACCACCAGATGTCGTCGAAGCCCCAGAGCGGGAAGCCGAGACCGAGGCCGAGGCCGAAGCCGTCCAGTCCGGAGCCGTAGCCGTATCCGCCGCCGCCCCAGTTGTTGTGGTGGCCCCCGTGCCAGCCGCCCCACTTGCCGTGGTGGCCGCCGCCTCCGCCGCCCCAGTCGCCCCCCGTGGTGACGGCGGCGGACGCGGACGCGCTGGTGGCCGTCGCGCTGCTCAGACCGATGAGGCCGCCGGTGAGCGCGGCGGTGACGGCGAGCGTCGCGGCGTATTTCTTGATGGCGGGCATCGCGTTTCCCCCTTGACGTCGGGTCGCCCGATAATCGCCGTTCGGCTCCCGGAAGGAGATGAACGGCCGGGCGACTCGTTCGAAATCTGCCCACCCCGGATCTCTCCACCGCCCTCTCCCGACAAACGAGGATAACGACGTCTTGGAGCCTACTTAACATCTTATTATAAGATTCCGGGCGGTATTTCCCATATGTCCGAATAGCTGGACGCCGTGCCGCCGCTGAACCCCGGCGCCCGCGCGGCCGTATCGCTCTTCAAGCGGTCTCCGCCGCGCCGAGAGGAGGATCCGATTACGATCAGGTCCCGGAGGGATCCCGGCGTCGATCTCCACGGGCCGGCGACGGCACGCGACGCCGGGCACGGGCATCCGGCGGGCAGGAGGTCCCCCGACATCGATCCGTGGCAGGTGGGCGGCTACCGCGTCCTGCGCAGGCTCGGCGAGGGCGGCATGGGCGTCGTCTACCTCGCCGAGGGGCCCTCGCGCGTCCAGGTGGCCGTCAAGGTGATCCACCGGCACCTGGCCCGGGAGCCCGACTTCCGGCGGCGGTTCCGCCGCGAGGTGGCGGCCGCCCGCCGGGTGGCCCCGTTCTCGACCGCGCCCGTGATCGACGCCGACGTCGACGGGGACACCGCCTACCTCGTCACCGAGTACGTACCGGGGCCCACGCTCTTTGAGACGGTCAGCAGGCGCGGCCCCCTGGCCGGGTCCGCCCTGGAGGGCCTGGCGATGAGCATGGCGGTGGCACTGCGGGCCATCCACGCCGCCGACGTGATCCACCGGGACCTGAAGCCGTCGAACGTGCTGCTGTCCCCGGTCGGCCCCAAGGTGATCGATTTCGGGCTGGCCACCCTGCCGGACACCTCGACCCACTCCATGACGGTCATGGGGACGCCCGCCTACATGTCCCCCGAGCACGTGCGCGGCCTGACCATCTCGGCGTCCTCCGACATGTTCTCCTGGGCGGGCGTGGTCGTCTTCGCCGCGTGCGGGCAACCGCCGTTCGGCGCCGGAGCGGGACACGAGGTGCTCTACCGGGTCGTCCACGACGCGCCGCGCCTTCCCCCGCTGGACGGCGTCCTCGGCGAACTGGTGACGCGGGCGCTGGACAAGGACCCGGCCGCCCGCCCGACGGCCGCCGAGGTGATCGAGACGCTGGCCGCGGGCACCGCCCACCGGCAGGCGCGCGCGACCGGCGCCGGGATGGAGGTCCCTCCGGCTCCCTCCCCCGCCCGGCGCCGCTCCTGGTGGCCCGCCCCGGCCCGTTCCCTCCGCCGGTTCGCCCCGTCCCGCCTGCGCAGGCGCCTCGCCCGGTCCCGCGCTTCCTCCCGTCGCCGCGCCGCGGGGACGCGCCGGCTGCTGTGGGCCGGCGCCGGAGCGGCCGTCCTCGCCCTCGGGACGGCGGGCGCGATCGCCGGCAGCCGGCTGAACCTCTCGCTCGTCCCGCCGCCGCTGGCCCCTCGCGTTTCCGCCACGACGGAGCCGCCGGCCAGGAGCACCGCGGAGCGGCCCGCCGCCGGGAACGAGCCCACCACCGGCACGGCCGGAAGCGGGCCCACCACCGCGCCGCCCGGCGACACCCCCGCCGCGCGGCCGGTGACCAGGCCCGCCGGGGACAATCCGCTGGACGCCGGCGGAGTGCGGTTCTATGTCCAGCCGGACACCGACGCGGCCCGCCAGGCGCGCACCTGGTCGGCCCAGGGCAGGACGGCCGACGGCTCACTGATGCGGGCCCTGTCCCGGATCCCGCAGGCCATGTGGCTCACCGGCGGCTCGCCCGCCGACGTCACGCGCGTCACCCGCACGGCGGTCGCCGGGGCCGCACAGGCGGGCACCGTCCCGGTCTTCGTCACCAACCACATCCCGGGCCGCGACTGCTGGAACGGCGGGGCCGCGAGCCCGCGCGACTACCAGGCGTGGATCGACGCGGTGGCCGAGGGCATCGGCGGCCGGCCTGCGGTCGTGATGCTGGAGCCCAGCAGCCTGGCGCGGATGCCCGGCAGCCCGCAGTGCCCGCAGGGCGGCGAGGAGGCCGGGCGACAGCGGTACAGCGACCTGTCGTACGCCGTGCGCAGCCTGGGCGCCCTGCGGCACACCGCCGTCTACCTCGACGGCGGCCTGGACGGCTGGCCCGCGTTCGGCGACACGGCCGACCGGCTGCTCAACGCCGGGTTGCGCCGGGCGGACGGGTTCTACGTCAACATGGTCGGCTACCGGACCACCGAACGGTCCCTCGCGTACGGCGTGCGGATGTCCAAGTGCCTGTACCTCAAGACCGCGTCGCGGACCGCCACGTGCGCGCCGGCCCAGATCGCGGACGTGCCGGACGGCCTCGCGGGTCTCCCGCACTTCGTCGTCGACACCAGCAGGAACGGCAGGGGCGAGTGGGCGGCCCCGAGAGGGCGCTATCCGGTGCCCGACGAATGGTGCAATCCCCCAGGCCGGGGCGCCGGGGCGCGGCCCACCACCGGCACCGGCCACCGGCTCGCCGACGCGCTGCTCTGGCTCAACAGCCCCGGTTTCTCCAACGGCCGCTGCACCCGCGGCACCTCCGGGCCCGCCGACCCGGTGTACGGCCTGGTCACCCCGGCGGCCGGCCAGTGGTGGCCGGACCGCGCCCTCGACCAGGCGAAGAACGCCGTCCCGCCCCTCATCCAGCGGGCTCCGGGAGGCCGTTGAGATCACGGGCGGCCTCCCCCGGCATGGGGAACGCGGGGCCGGCCCGGAAATGACTTCGGGCACCCTCCGCGATGGGAGAGTGCCCGGGTCATCGGTAGTGACCGTGGTGCGCCGCCAGGGACTCGAACCCCGGACCCGCTGATTAAGAGTCAGCTGCTCTAACCAACTGAGCTAGCGGCGCGTTGACTACGGCGACTTTAGCAGTCCCGACGAAGCTACGCACATCGGCGCGGCGTGCCGGTACCAGGGGGAAGTACCGGCACGCCGCCTTCCGGCGGAGGGGAGGCGCCGGAGGGAGGGCCGAGGCCCGCTCGGGGTCAGCGGACCGAGGCGAGGGTCACGATGGGCTTGGCCGGCTTGCGGTCATAGACGCCCCAGGCACCGGCCGAGAAGGGGACCGGGTAGTTCTTCTTTCCGACGCCGTCGCCCCACTTGGTGATGACGTAGTCGACCTTGATGTGACCGGCGCCGAAGCCGGTGACCATCAGGGAGGAGTCGTCGAAGTCGCCGCCGGTCAGCTCGGCGAAGGTCTTGCCGTCGATGTCCAGCATGACGCCGCTCTCCGAGGGGATGCCGGGGCCGCGGTCGCCGATGAAGAACGGCGCCTTCCTGCCGTTGTAGACGACGTACCCCTCGGTGCCGAGCGGCCAGCTCGGGCTGGCGAACAGGCCCTTCTGCATCGGCTTGCCGATGGCCGGGAGGCCGGTGTCACCCTGACGCCCGGAGGCGTCGTCCCAGAAGTAGGACGCCTTGGTGGAGCCCTTCAGCAGGACGCGCTCGGTGGAGGCGGCCTCCGGCCGCGCGGGGCTGGCGGCGTGCGCCGTACCGGCGGTGCCGACCACTGCGGTGCAGACCATTGCGGCGCCGACGATGCTCGAAGCCATACGACAAGCGGGGGTGTTCATGAAAGAAGACATAGGGAGGTCAGGATCTTTCATCAGAAGACAAGGGACCCCGGGCCCCGAAATCGTCAGGGGGTTCGGTGCCGGGACAGGAAAGCGTTCTCCGGGGCATGACGGTGCCACGAGGGCACGGTCGTGCCGCGCGAGCGCTTTCTTACGTGGGTCGATGGAACGGTGGCGAGGCCACCGCGTCGCAAGGCGGGAAAATCGCCTGGTCGGGCTTGTTACAAGCCGACGCGCGTGCCGCTTCTGACGGCGAGATCCGGGCCCAAGGTCGCCCGGAGGACTACTGAGTGAGGCGGATTGTCGTCCACTCGTGTCTCCTCTCCAGTGACGCCTACCGGGTTAGCTGACGGGTTCGGGCGTGGAGTCGCCCTACCGCTCGCGCGGATTCACCCCGGAAAGATTGGTTCCCCGGCTCCCGTGGGTCTGGTGGACCCCTGGGACTCGACGCTGGACGGCGGCCTTCCGGCTGAAGACCAGGTCACCGTCCGTTGTGATGTCTGACATTACCGGTCAAGAACGGACAAAGCAAACGAAGTATCAATAAACCATACGAAGATCTACCAAAGGGGTAGATAAGCCGACAGAGACGGCGTTTTCCCCTTCCTGGTAGGCGGTCGCGCGTTGGCGGGGACATCGCCACTGTGACCGGTGTGACAAGCGGTGTCAGAGCGGCGAATCACGATCTCTTTACCCGGCTTGAGCCTCGCCCCCGGCGGACCCGTACGTCGGCCAAGAAAGCCCCACGACTCCTCGCTCCACGTGACGCGTCGCCGCTTCCCCGTTCCGTGGTTCCACGGCCGCCATCGGCCGAGAGGACACCTGCCCGCATCACGGGCACCGGGCGCCCCGCGGACACGCACATCGGCGCGGGGAGGAAGAAGGGAGCACCTGGGGAAGGCCGGGGGACATCGGCCCGAGGCCGGGCTCGGCACCGGACGGCACGCACCCGGGCCGGACAATGCGTCGGGGCCGGACAGTCCCCCGCCTGTCCGGCCCCGACCTCTTCACGGTCCGGCGCCGATGCCTTCCCCCAAAGGCATCGGGCGGTCCCGCTGAGCGGACGCGGTCCCCCACCGCGTCCTTCTGGTGAAAGCTCTGCAGCGCCCTTCCGGGCGCCGGTCGCATCCCCCTTGACCTGCCTTAACACTACATACCGGGGCCTGAGGCGCTCGTCATCCCACGGTATAGATTCGGTCTAGGTCCACGGGCCTGACCGCTGCGGCCGGCCCCGGCGGCTATTCGGGGATCTCGAGAGCGACCTCGACGCCCTCCTGCAGAGTGCGGCTGACGGTGCAGTACTTCTCGTGCACCCGGTGCGCCACCGCCCGGAACACCTCGTCCGCCTTCTCGTCGCCCTCGGGCAGCTCGACGTCGTAGGTGATCGTGACCGTGCCGAGCAGGTTCGGCTCGGCCTTCTCGGCCTCGACCGTCATCGCCAGCCGGACGAGCCGGTGGCCGCGCTGGGCGGTCAGCGGCTCGACGCTCACGATGTTGCAGCCGCCCACCGCGGCCAGGAGCAGCTCCACCGGGGTGAAGGCGCCCTCCTCGTCGCCGGAGCCGATCGCGACGACCGCCCCGCGCCCGTTGCGCGCCTCGTATCCACTGTCCGTACGCTCAACATTCACCGATGCCATGGCATCGAGCCTAGAAGCACGCCGCGTCCCCGTCAGGCATCGGGGTGCTTGGAGAGGTATTCCACATAGACCGGCCGCAGCGCCTCGCCCAGCTCACCCTCACCGGAGGCCACCGCGTCGCTCAGCAGCGCCGAAACCCGGCTGAGGTCGTTGGCCGTCTCGGCCGAGTGGCCGCTCGCGGCCTCGGCGGCCGGGATCACCTTGAGCAGGTCCCACAGGAAGCCCAGGTCGCCGTGCGTCACCGCGTAGTGCACCGCCCGGTCGTGCAGCTCCCTGGGCGACAGCGACTCAAGTTCGTCCTGGTTCATACCGTTTCACCTCTCGTTAGCGACCTTCCCGGCGATCAGCGGGATATACCCCCCAGTCGATCACGTACCGGGCGCCCGTACCAAGCCGATCATCAGCGGGCACGGCCGCCCGCGTCCGGCCGGTGAACGCCCGACAAAGTGGATCTTCCAGGGGCGGGAAACCGCGGGCCCCAGGTCCTGCGCCCCTACCGCCGACCGGCGAGTGGTGGGAGCATCGGCAAGGTGAAGATCATTATCAAGATCCTTGTCGTCGCAGCGGCGCTGTGGGCCGCGACCCGCGTGATCCCCGGCATCACCGTCTCGGGGGCCACCACCACGGCCTCGGTGGGCACGCTGATCGCGGTCGCCCTGATATTCGGCATCATCAACGCGGTGCTCAAGCCGATCATCAAGACGTTCGGCTGCGCCTTCTACGTGCTCACGCTGGGCCTGTTCGCCCTGGTGGTGAACGCCCTGCTGCTGTTGCTGACCAGTTGGATCGCCGAACAGCTCGACCTGCCGTTCCACGTCTCGGGCTTCTGGGCGGCCTTCCTCGGCGCCATCCTCGTCGGTGTGATCACCTGGATCCTCGACATGCTGCTGGGCCTGAACGACGACTGAGAGCGCAGCGGGAGCCCACGGGGCGCCGCCGCTCTCCTAGTGCCGGTGTGCCGGACGGCGCGCCCGCCCGGCCGGCGCACGGGCGAAAGCCGCTCCCGCGGCGCGTGCTCCAGGGTCAGTCGCGCACGCCGCCCACGGAGTCGCGTTCGCGCAGCTCAGGGGCCTGGATGATGCGGCGCCTGCGGTGCGGCCCGTCCGACGCCGCCACGGCCAGGCGGACGGCCGCCCGCACGATGCCGTCGATGTCCCAGTTCACCGTGGTCAGTCCCGGGGTGAGCAGCCCCGACATCGGGTGGTCGTCGTACCCCATGACCGAGATGTCGTCCGGGATGCGCAGGCCGAGCTCGGCCGCCGCCGCGTAGACCCCGTAGGCGATCGAGTCCGAGAAACAGAAGGCCGCGCTCGGCCGGGAGCTCCCCGCGAGCAGGGCGTGCGCGGCCGCCGTGGTGGCGGCGAGCCCGTCCGGGGTGGTCACCACGTCGATCGCGAGGTCGAGGCGCTCGGCCTCGGCGGTCACGTGGACGTCCGCCGGCCGGTCGGGGGTGCTGGGGCGGGTCGGGGTCAGCACGGCGATGCGGCGGTGCCCCTTCTCCCGGAGGTAGGAAAGGGCCAGGGTGACCCCGCTGCGGTTGTCGAAGACCACCTCACCGGCCGTACGCGCGTCCAGGAGCGCGTCGCCGATGGCCACCACCGGCAGGCCCTCGGCGAGCTCCGCCCAGAAGCGCGCGGCGGGATCGACCGGCTGGACGATCAGCCCGTCCACGCGCTGGTCGCGCAGCTGGGTCGCCAGCGCGTGTTCACGAGCGGGGTCGTTCCCGGCGTCCAGGATCAGGGCATAGCGGTCTCTGTCGCTCAGGGCGCGCCCGAGCTCGATCGCGAGCGACTGCTGCCAGAGATCCTCCAGCGAGCCGCACAGCACACCGATCATGCCGGTGCGCCCGCTGGCCAGGGCGCGGGCGATCGGATCCGCCTCGTAGCCGAGCTCGGCCGCCGCCCGGCGCACCCGCTCGATGGTCTCCTCGGAGACCTGCATACCGCGCAGCGCGTACGAGACCGCCGCCGGGGACAGACCGGTCGCCTGCGCCACCTCACGGATGGTCGCCCGTTTGCGCGACTGGGAACGCGGCATCCGACCAGCCTATGCCGTCCGCCCGCCGCTCCGGCGGAGTGCCCGTCCTCTTGGCTTGACGTACGCGATCCCCCTGCGCACCGGTTGACGGGCGGGCTACTGAAACGGTTCACTGAAACGTATCAGTGAACCGTTTCACTGGGCGGGTACTGGGATACCGACTATATGTGTAGGTATTATAGGTTACAGTGGTCCCGCGAGGAGGTGGCATGCGGATCGACGTGCACCAGCACATCTGGACGCCCGCGTTCGCGGCGGCACTGCGCGAGCGGGCCACGCCGCCCTACCTGCGCGGATGGATGCTGCACCTCGACGGTGAGCCGCCGTACGAGGTGGATCCGCTCGACCACGACCTCGGCCGCCGCCTCGCCTTCAACCGCGAGCACGGCCTCGGCCTCGCGCTGGTGTCGCTGTCCAGCCCGCTCGGCATCGAGCACCTGCCCCCGGCGGACGCCTGGCCGCTGATCGACGCCTACCACCAGGGCGCGCTCGGACTGCCGCCGTCGTTCCGCGCCTGGGCCGCCGCCTGCGTCAGCGAGATCGACCCCGCCCGCACCGCCGACGCGCTGGACGCCGGCTTCGCCGGGCTCCAGCTCCCGGCGACCGCCCTGCTGGACGCCGGGGGCCTCGCCCGGGTCGCCCCGCTGCTCGACCTGCTCCAGGAACGCGGCCTGCCGCTGTTCGTCCACCCCGGCCCCGCCGCCGCGCACAGCGCGCCGACCGGCTCCGGGACCACGGCGGAGCCCGCGGAGCCCGCGGAGCTCGGTTGGTGGCCGGCGGTGGTGCCGTACGTCCAGCAGATGCACGCCGCCTGGTACGCCTTCGCGGCGTCCGGCCGCCCCCGGCACCCCCGCCTGCGCGTCTGTTTCGCGCTGCTCGCCGGGCTCGCCCCCCTGCACGTGGAGCGCTTCATCACCAGGGGCGGCTCCACCCGCGGCGCCGTCGACCCGGACGCCTTCCTGGAGACCTCCTCCTACGGCCACCAGGCCATCGACGCGATCACCCGCGTGGTCGGCGTCGAGGTCGTGGTCCTCGGCTCGGACGCCCCCTACGCCGCGCCGGCCCGCACGCTGCTCGGCGAGGCGATCGAGCAGCAGATCTCGCTCACCAACCCCCAGCGCCTACTCGACCTGG
This sequence comes from Sphaerisporangium melleum, assembly GCF_014646695.1. GTDB lineage: Bacteria > Actinomycetota > Actinomycetes > Streptosporangiales > Streptosporangiaceae > Sphaerisporangium > Sphaerisporangium melleum. Next base: position 21,990 of record NZ_BMNT01000058.1, on the reverse strand, counting down.
AAGGAGCCCCGCACCGATGACCTGGGAGTCGTTGCCCGACCGCTACCTGGACAAGCACGAACTGCGCGCCCTCGTCGAAGACCTCGCGGGCCGTCCCGAGCTGTGGCGGCCGCACGTCGCCTTCGGCGACAGCGGAGAGGCCCGCCACTACGCCTCGCTCCACCGCGACTCCTTCGTGGACATCTGGGTCATCTGCTGGCGCCCCGAGGACGACACCGGCTGGCACGACCACGACGTGTCCTCCGGGGCGGTCCGCGTGGTCGCCGGCGCGCTGAAGGAGTCCAACCCGCGCATCGGCGGCGCCCCGCTGGAGACACTGGTCTCCGAGGGCGAATTCCTGTCGTTCGGCCCGGACCACATCCACCGGATCAACGGCCACGCGGCGGCCAGCGTGTCGATCCACGCCTACTCTCCCCCGCTGTGGCGGCTCGGCCAGTACTCCATCAGCGAGGACGGCGTCATGCGCCGCGCCTCGGTGAGCTACGCCGACGAACTCCGCCCGATCGACCCCGAGCCGGACGCCACGCCGCGGGAGACCGTCCCCGTCGCCGCGGGGCCGGCGCCCGCCGTGGCGCTGGCCTGATCCTCCGGAGAGCGCACCGGGCCGGGAGCCGGGCCGGGCGGCCACGGGCCGGAAGCCGGGCGAGACGGCTCGCCACGCCCGGCCGTCCCACCGGCGCCGGCCACGGTGAGGTCGCGGGCGAGCCGGGCCGCCAGCGGGTCGTCGGTGAACACCCCGTCCACCCCCAGCCCGTACAGGACGCGCAGCCAGCCGGTCACGTCCCCGTGCGTCCGCGCGTACCAGCGGGCCGCGGGATCGCCACGGCGGAACGGCAAGGGCAGGAAGGCGTTCTCCGGCCGCACCGTCCACACGTGGACGGCCAGGCCACTACGGTGCGCGTCGGCGACCAGCGTGGTGGCCGGGCCCGGCCGGCCGTCCCGGTCGACCGGCATGACGAGGCCGGTCGGGACGCCCACCGCGTCGGCGTACGAGGCGACCTGGGCCAGCCCTTCCGGCGTCGCCAGGTCGCGGTAGGTGCGCGGGTCCCCCTGCACGACCAGGTCGCGCGGCGCCCCGGTGGACTCGTAGAGCTGGACGAGCCGCAGGCGGGTCCGGGCGCGCAGGGCCCGCAGGTTCGCCGTCTCGAACGACTCGATGAACACCGGGTCGGACCGCTCCCGCCGGCCGTGCGCGGCCAGGGTCGAAAGGACCGGCTCCTCCAGCGGGAGCCCGATCGAGGCGAAGTAGCCCGGGTGCTTGGTCTCGACGTAGACGCCGACGCCCGACCGTACGGCCAGCGCGACCACCTCCTCGAAGGTGGCGATCGGCTCCCGGCCGTCGAAGGCCGCGCTGAGCGGACGCATCTCCGGCATCCGCTCCACCGCGCGCAGCGTGCGCAACTCGGCCAGGGTGAAGTCCTCGGTGAACCAGCCGGTCAGGAAGCGGCCGTCGATCACCTTGGTCGTCCTGCGCGAGGCGAATTCGGGATGGCGGGCGACGTCGGTGGTCTGCGAGATCTCGTTCTCGTGCCGGACGACGAGCACGTGGTCCCTGGTGGACACCACGTCGGGCTCGACGTAGTCGGCCCCCGCCTCGACGGCGGCCCGGTAGGAGAGCAGGGTGTGCTCGGGCCGGTACGCGCACGCGCCGCGGTGCCCGATGACGGCCGGGCGCCCGCCGAAGTCCCCCGCTGAGGCCCCCGGCACCGTACGCGCCTCGACGCCCGGAATCGGACGCGTGGACACCGGCCGGAGGTGGCCCGCGGTGACCCCATACGCCCCGGACGCCGAGGAGCCGGCCATAGCATGCGATACCGGGCCGGACGCGGCGGGCATCGGGGACAGCAGGACTGAGAGCAGGACGGCCGTCGTGCCGGTCACGGGCACTCTGACGTTGATCACGCTCGATGTTAGGGCTGGTCAGGGCGCATTCCATCGGCATGACACGCGCGCCGCCCCGTACTCGCTCCTTCGCTCCCCCGTCGGCTCGCGGACCGCCGGCGGCGGCCCTGAAGCGCCTGACCGGTCAGCCCGGCCGGACTTCGTCGCCGACGCGCAGCTCGCCGAGGTTCCGGGGCACCAGGCGGATGCCGAACCAGGTCTTTCCGTCCCAGCGGCGGCGTCTGGCCAGGGTCCGCAAAGGTTCGGTGCCGCGGTCCAGGGTGACCGGATCCCAGAGGGTCGTGACGCAGCGGTCGCACAGCTCCGAGACCCGGAAGTCGATCTCGCCGATGCGCACCGACGTCCAGGCGTCCTCGGCGAAGGGTTCGGCGCCGTCGATGACGGCGTTGGGCCGGAAGCGGACGATGCCGAGAGGGTCCGGGGGCTGCTCCTGGCGTGTCATGGCGCCTTCGGCGATCCAGTCGTTCAGGCGCCGCAGCGAACTCGTGGAGATCAGCATGAGGGGTGTGTCCCAGACGAAGCTGCCGGCTCCTGCGCGGTAACCGTCCTGTTCCTCGGCGACGGTCCGGTGCCCGGGGTCCGCCAGCCAGATGAGGCGGGCGGGCTTGCCGAGCAGCCGGGTGAACCATTCGTGGGCGTCGGCGTGGGCGAGCACGGCCCGGTCGAGGTTGGGGAAGGCCACCGGGATCGGGCCGCCGGTGGCCGGGGGGACCTTGAGTTCGGTCATGCCATCCGCCGACAGGTGGAGGCCGCCTTCGGGGGTCTCGGCGGCCGAGACCGTGAGAAGCCGGGGGTGTTCACCGACCCAGATCACCCCGCCCCTCGGGTCCATCACCGCCCAGCGGCGGTCGCCGTCCAGACCCCAGGGGAGGACGTGGGCGGATGAGCGGGAGATGCCCTTCGTGGACTTCACGAGGTAGGTGCGGATCTCCGCCAGTTCCATAGGAAAAGGATAGGAAAGGGGGTCGAGAAAGCGCTCTCCTCCTGGGCCGCGACGCCGATCACCGGCGCGAACCGCTCCGGTTCCGACGCCGCCGCTGCTCGCAGCACTCGGACGACGAGGCCGGGACGACCGCCCGCCGGCCCATCCGGGTACCGCTGCCGCGACCGCACGGCGCGACACACCGTGCCCAAGATTCCCGATCAGCAGCCACCGTCCCTCCTTATCGGTAATCATCAGGACAAAGCACGATCACCCCTCATGTACCGGGAGAACCAGCAGCGCTTCCGGCCGGATCGGGCACACCCCGCCGACCGGCCCGGAGGCGTCCCATCGGCCCCGGCCTCGACCGCGTGTCCCGATATCGGAGGCTTGCATTGCCCGGCTCACCTCTCTCGCGCCGCGCCTTACTCAAGGGCGTGGGCCTCGGTACCCTGGCCGCGACCGGCACCGCCTGCGGGGCGACCGGCGGCTTCCAGAGCAGCGGAGACACGATCGTGATCGGCTTCGTCAGCCCGCAGTCCGGAGCGCTCGCGAACTTCGCCTCCGGGGACGCCTTCGTCGTGGACCGCGTACGCCAGACTCCGCCCTACTCCCAGGGGTTCACGGTCGGCGGCCGGAAGTACACGGTCGAGATCGTGGTGAAGGACAGTGTGTCCGACCCGCGGCTCGCCGGGCGGGCGGCCCGGGAGCTGATCCAGCACCACAAGGCCGACATGATCGTCACCAGCTCCGCGCCCGAGACCACCAACCCGGTGGCCGCGGAGTGCGAGAGCGCGGGCGTGCCCTGCGTCGCGACCGTCGTGCCGTGGGAGGCGTGGTACTTCTCCCGGCAGGCCGATCCCTCTCACCCCCGCCCGTTCACCTACACCACCATGTTCTTCCTCGGCGTCGACCAGTTCGGCGGATGCTTCGTCCCGATGTGGGAGAGGGTGTCGACCAACAAGGTGGTCGGGGCGATGTTCCCCGACGACCCGGACGGCCGCGCCTTCCGCCAGGCCTGGCCGCCGATCCTGGAGCGGGCCGGGTACACCTGGGTGGACGGCGGCGCCTACACCGAGGGCCGCGACTTCCAGTCGATGATCGCCAAGTTCCGGCGCGAGCGGTGTGAGATCTTCATCAACGCTCCGCTGACCCCCGACTTCAACCGCATGTGGCGGCAGGCGGCGGTCGCCGGGTTCCGTCCCCGGCTGGCCACCGTGGCCAAGGTCCTGCTGTTCCCCTCCGACACACTGCCGCTGGGGAACCTGGTGGAGAACATCGCGACCGACTCGTGGTGGGGCCCGTACATGCCGAACACCTCCTCGCTGGACGGCGAGAGCGCCAGGAACCTCGCGGAGGCCTACCAGTCGGCGACCGGCCGGCAGTGGCTGCAGACCCTCGGCTCGGTCTACTCGCTGTTCGAGATCGCCCACCAGGCGTTCACCGGGGTGGACACGCCGCGCGACCGGCAGGCCGTCGCGGCCCGGCTGCGCACGCTGAACT
>NZ_BMNT01000058.1:0-17627 GCF_014646695.1 Sphaerisporangium melleum | reverse complement strand
ACTCCGGCATGTCCGGCGTGCTGGACTTCTCCCGCGGGCCGGTGCCCGGGGTGGCGATCCAGCAGCCGGTGGGGGTGCAGTGGAAGAGAGGGGTCGGCCGGTTCCCGTACGAGATGATGGTCGTGGACAACAGCCTCAACCCGGCCGTCCCCATCGGCGCCGACCTGGCCCCCACCAACCCCTGACCCCCGCCCGGCTCAGCTCGGCGCGAGACGATCGGACGGTCGCTCGGGGCGGGCCGCCAGCACACCGAAGACGAGCTGGAACGCGCACACCGCCAGCCCGGCCGCCAACGGGATCGTCCAGCCGCCCACGAGCTGGTGCAGCAGGCCGAAGACGAACGGGCCGACCGCCGCGATCAGGTAGCCGGACGACTGCGCCACGGCCGACAACGCGGTCACCGAGGCCGGGTCCGGGGCCCGCAGCGTGATGATCAGCAGCGCGAGCGCGAGCGACGCCCCCTGGCCGAGACCCAGGATGATCATCCACAGCCAGGGCAGCGTGATCGGCAGGAACAGCATCCCGAGGTACCCGGCGACGGTCAGCAGCGCGGCCACCACGATGTGCGGCACCTGCGACCTGGACCGCCCCGCGTGCTGCGGCACGGTGAGGGTGGCGGCGATCTGCGCCAGATTCATCAGCGCGAGCAGATATCCGGCCCGGTCGGCGGCCAGTCCGGCGTCCCGGAAGATGGTGGGCAGCCAGGCCAGCAGGACGTAGAAGGTCAGCGACTGCAGACCCATGAACGCCATGACGTGCCAGGTCACCGGCCTGCGCAGCAGTGCGGCGTACGGACGGTGCCCGGCGGTGCCGCGCCTGCCCGCCGCGCGGCGGCCGATCGCCTGCGGCGCCCACAGCAGCGCGGCGGCCAGCGCGGGGATCGCCACCGAGACGGCCGCCACCCGCCAGCCGTACCGCTGCTCGATCGGCACCATCAGCGCCGAGGCCGACGCGGCGCCCGCCACCAGGCCCGAGACGTAGATGGCGGTGAACAGCCCGATCCGGCCGGGGAAGTGCTGCTTGACGAGGCCCGGCATCACCACGTTCATGATCGCGATGGCGGTGCCGGCGAGGGCGGAGCCGACGTACAGGGTCAGGGCGCCGCCGAACCCGCGCACCAGGACGCCCCCGGCCAGGATGAGCAGGCCGATCAGCAGCGTGCGGTCCAGGCCGGTGCGGGCGGCGAGCGCGGGGGCGATCGGCGCCAGCAGCCCCAGGCAGACGACCATCACCGTGGTGATCGCCCCGCCTCCGGCCGGGGACAGGCCGAGGTCGCGCATGATGTCGGCCAGCAGCGGCGACACCCCGGCGAGCGCGGGCCGCAGGTTCACCGAGGCCAGGACGAAACCCGCCACCAGAAGAACCCCCACCAGACCGGACGCCGGTGGGAAGGCCCCGGCCGGTTTCGCGGTGCCGGAAGGGTCCGGGCCGGGGCGGTCGGCGGGCTCACGATCGGGCTGGGGATCGGGCTGGGGGAGGTGCGGGGAGCTCACAGCCGATTGAGCCTATCGGTGAGCGTCAGATCGCACCGTCCGGACCCCCTGGCCACCGCCGGTCTTCTCATGGCGATCAGAACGGGTAACGCGCGATGTCGCCCTGCATGGTCACCCACTGGGTCTCGGTGAACGCCTCCACGTTGGCCCGGGTGCCGCCGAACCGCGACCCCGTCCCGGACGCGCCGACGCCGCCGAACGGCGCCACCGCCTCGTCGTCCACCGTCTGGTCGTTGACGTGCACGATGCCGGTGGGCACCAGGTCGGCCAGCGCCAGGCCCCGCATGACGTCCCGGGTCAGCACACCGAGCGACAGCCCGTACTCGCTCTCGGCGGCCAGCGACGCCGCCTCCTCCAGCGACGAGAACGACACGACGGGGGCGACCGGGCCGAAGACCTCCTGGGCGTACGCGGGCGCGGCGGCGGTCAGGTCGGTCAGCACCGTCGGCCGATAGAACAGGCCCTCGTAGGTGCCGCCCGCCGCCAGGCGCGCGCCGCCGTCGACGCTGCCGGTGACCAGCGCGTGCACCTTGTCCCGCTGGCGCTCGTCGATCAGCGGGCCGAGGGCGACCTGCTGGGTGGCCGGGTCGCCGACCGGCATGGCGTCCGCCTTCGCCGCCAGCCGCTCGACGTACTCGTCCTTCAGCGAGGCGTGCACCAGATGCCGTCCGGTCGTCATGCAGATCTGGCCCTGGTGGAAGAACGACCCCCACGCGCCGGCCGAGACGGCGAGGTCGAGGTCGGCGTCGGACAGGACGACCAGCGCGGAGTTGCCGCCGAGCTCCAGGTGCACCCGCTTGAGGTGCCGCGCGGCCAGCTCGCCCACCTTGCGCCCGGCCGCCGTCGATCCGGTGAAGGAGATCACCCTGACGTTCGGGTCGGCGACCAGCGCCTCGCCCGCGTCCACCCCGCCGGGCAGCATGTGCAGCACGCCGGCCGGCAGCCCGGCCTCCTCCAGCACCCGCGCGATGGCCACGCCGCCGCACACGGCGGTGCGCGGGTCCGGCTTGAACACCACCGCGTTGCCCAGCGCCAGCGCCGGGGCGACCGACCGGATGCCGAGGATCAGCGGCGCGTTGAACGGCGAGATCACCCCCACCACGCCGGCTGGGACGCGCCGGGCCAGGCTGAGGCGCTGCTTGGCGGTCGGCAGGATCTCCCCCGGCGGCTGGGAGGCCAGCGCGGCGGCCTCGTAACACTCCTGGGCGGCGACGTGCGTCTCGAAGGCGGCCTTGCCGGGGATCGAGCCCGACTCGCGGACGAGCCAGTGCTGGATGTCGGCGGCGTGCTCCTCGAACAGCCGCCCGGCCCGGCGCAGGACGGCCGCGCGCTCCTCGAAGGAGGTGGCGGCCCACGCGCGCTGCGCCTTCGCCGCCTGCGCGGCGGCCGTCGCGATGTCGGCGGGCCCGGCGATCCCGGCGCGTCCGATCTCCTTGCCGGTGGCGGGCTCGATCACCGCCGCGTCGCCTGCCTGGGAGCTCGTCCAGCCGCTGCCGCCGTAGACCGTTCCGGACCAGATCTTCGGGTCGAGGACTTCCATGCTCAACGCCCTTTCCGTGGTGCGCTGTCGCTTGAGCCGGCACCGCCGTCCGCCATGGGCGCTTCAGGGAGGTGGTCAGCGACGTGCGTTCGCTATGCGAACGGTTGCTTCGCATGGCGAACGTTTGAGTGCAAGCTATCCCCGCGACCAGATCACGTCAACGTCCGAAACCCCGGTAAAGACCGGCCCTTTGACCGACCACGCCGAGCGTCGCCCTCTGTTGTCCACGGACGGATCGGCCTCGGGCTGAACCCCTCGCCTTCGTGGCCGTTCGCCCCTCCGTCCACGGACCGACCGGCCTTGGTATAACGGTCACCGCGAGAGGGGACCTGAACATGGCGGAGGAGTTCGTCCAGTCGCTGGCCCGCGGGCTGGCGGTCATCCGGGCCTTCGACGCCGCGCACCCCGAGCTCACCCTGAGCGAGGTGGCCAGGGCCACCGGGCTCACCCGCGCCGCGGCCCGCAGATTCCTGCTCACCCTGGTCGAGCTCGGCTACGTCCGCACCGATGGGCGGCTGTTCGCGCTGTCCCCCCGGGTGCTGGAGCTCGGCTACGCCTACCTGTCCAGCCTCTCCCTGCCCGAGGTCGCCCTCCCCCACCTGGAGCGGCTGGTCGCCGAGGTGCACGAGTCCGCCTCGGTCTCGGTGCTCGACGCCACCGACATCGTGTACGTCGCCCGCGTGCCGACCACCCGCATCATGCGGGTCACCATCAGCATCGGCACCCGCTTCCCCGCCCACTGCACCTCGATGGGCCGGGTGCTCCTGACCGGCCTGCCGCCCGCCGGCCTGGACGCGTACTTCGCCACAGCCCGGCTGGAGCGGCGCACCTCGCGCACGATCACCTCACGTGAAGCGCTCGTCGCGGAGCTGGAACGGGTGCGGGAGCAGGGCTGGGCCATGGTGGACCAGGAGCTTGAGGAGGGCCTGCGGTCGATCGCCGCGCCGATCCGCGACCGGGGCGGCCGGGTGGTCGCGGCCGTGAACCTCTCGTCGCACGCCAGCCGCACCACCGTCGAGTCCGCGCGCGAGGACCTGCTGCCCTCGCTGCTGGCGGCCGCCGCCCGCATCGAGGCCGACCTGCACACCACCGACGGCCCCCACCGCACCGCCCTACCGGTCACCTGACAGGTCGTCCGAACTCGGCGTTCACGGTTGACATCGCACTCCGATACGACCTGCTGACACCCGCGATCACCGTGGTGGCCCAAGACCCGATCGGCCTCGGCCGCACGTCCGCCGAGCCGCTGTTCCGCCGCCTGGCCGGCGAGAACGGCCCGGTCGAGCTCATCCGGCTCCCGACCCGCCTCACCCCCCGAGGTTCAGGCGAACTTCCGCCCCCCTGACCCCGTACACCTGCCGCCGGGCAGAGCCGGCGGGCGTCCCCTGTCGCACGGTGATGATCGAGGATCATCGCGATCGTCTCAACCAGGAAGTTTGCCATGAAGAAATTCTTGCCTCAGACTTTCTTGGGTCATACGATCTCGGCATGCCACCTCTCGCCAAGCCCGCCGCCTGGACGCAGCCTCTGCCCGAGGCTCACCCACCCGCGGACATGGCCGTCTACCACCTCCCCACCGGCACGTACGAGACCCGGGCGGCCCTCGCCTTCCGCGGCGGATCGTTCCGCGACAAGCGCCACTTCGCCGCGTCCGCGGTCCTGGTGCGGCACCCGGAAGGGGATCTGCTGATCGACGCGGGCTTCGGCGCGGACGTGGCGGCACACGTCGCGATGCTTCCCCGGTTCGTGCGCGCTCCCTATCGGGTGGGCCGGACGGTCGGCGAGCAGCTCGACGCCGCCGGCTACGACCGCGGCAGACTGCGGGGCGTGCTGCTGACCCACTCGCACTGGGACCACGCGAGCGGCCTCGACAGCCTGCGAGGCACGCCGGTCTGGATGAACACGAACGAGCGGCGGTACGCCGCCGAGGACCCGGACGGGAAGGTCTACCGCCACGTGTCGCCGGGGCACGAGATCCACGAGTACGGGTTCGACGGCCGGTCCTACCTCGGGTTCCCGTCGAGCCACGACGTGTACGGCGACGGCTCGGTGGTCATCGTTCTCGCGGGAGGCCACACGACCGGCTCGGTGATCGTATTCGTGACCGTGCCGTCCGGCGAGCGGTACGCCTTCATCGGCGATCTGACCTGGCAGATCGACGGCATCCGCCGGCGGGTCGAACGGCCGTGGCTGCTGAGCAGACTCGCCGACAGCGATCCCGGCCGGCTGCGCCAGGACCTGCTCCGCATGATCGCCCTGGACGGCCTGATGCGGATCGTCCCCGCGCATGACCTCGGCTGTTACGACGGCATCCCTCTGCTGACACCCGAGGCCGCGGCGTGGTCCCGCTGAAGACGTACGGTTCTTGAATGCGAAGCCTGCCGTCGTCGGCGCCCGAGGTCGTCGGCCCGAGCCCCTCCGTCCACTCCGAGATCACCTGGCTGCTGCACCGGGCGGCTCAGCGCATGCGCGGCGCGACCGGTGAAGTGGCCGAGCAGCACGGACTCTCGCTGCGCGACTACATCGTGCTGAGCGCCCTCGATAAGGCCCCCGGGCTCACTCAGGGCGAACTCGGCAAATCCCTCGGGCTGGACAAGACCACCTTGATGAGCCAGCTGGACCGGCTCGAACGCAGGGGCCTCGTCGTGCGCCACAGCAACGCCCGCGACCGCCGCCTTCGCATCCCCGTGATCACTGACGACGGCGAGGCCGTGCGCTCGAAAGTGGCCGACGCCTGCGCCGCCGTCGAGGCCTCGGTCCTGGACGGCTTCGGCCAGGACCAGGTCCAGGCCCTGCGTCACATGCTCTTCGCGATCGTCGGCGACACCGAGGGCCGCGGATCGTGCCTGTGACTCCCCCAAGGACCCCTACCGTCTGCTGAAGATGCGCAGGTCCCACCGGTCGATGAGTTCTGGGCGCAGGGGCGAAGACGCCGTCGAAGAGCAGAGGAGCCCGGTGTCAACGCCGCGCCCCCCCGAGCGGGACCGACGCCGGCCGCCTCCCCTCGCCACGGCGACGGGAGGCGGCGTGGCGCGATCAGGGCAAGGGGGCGATCTCGAACCGGTCGAAGACCATCCACCGGTTGCTGGAGGACGCGTGCTTGCCGACCACCCTGAACTCGAGGGTGTGCTGTCCGGCGGTCAACTGGAGGTGACCGAGAGTGGTGCGGTAGTAGGCGGCGGCGCCGTACTCATCCTGGGGCGGGCCGAAGACCTTGCCGTCGACGTAGAGCTGGAAGAAGCCGCGGCTGGCCTCCCTCTTGAGGTTGGCGCTCAGCGCGTAGACGCCCGTGGCAGGGACGTTGATCGTGTAGGTGACGGACTGGCCCACGGCCGTCGACTCCAGGGCGCTCGCCTGGCCGCCGCTGGCGCCGGACTCGGAATAATTGCGGCGTACGACGCCTGCGGTCGAGGTGACGGGCAGTGACTCGGCCTCGTAGACCGTCGCGGCGCTGCCGGCGACGACCGGGCTGACGTCGAAGCGCAGCGAAGCGCTCGCGGGAAGCGCGGGCAGGGTCACCGTCGTGTTGTTGCCGGAGACGGTGTAGTCCTGCTCCAGCACCTTGGCCGGATTGGTCAGCGCGCCGAGGTCGTCGAAGCGGGTGACGGTCAGGTGGATCCTGCCGTTGCGCTGCAGGACGGCGGGGATGTTGCGCAGGTTGAGCGTGACGGTGTGGGTGCCGGTGTTCTGGTTGCCGATGAGGCCGACCGAGCGGCGCTGGGCCGAGTCGACGGCGGTGAAGGCGTCCACGGTCGCGGGAGCCGACGACGTGGTCCGGACGAGCCTGCCGGTCATGTCCTTGTAGGTGTTGTAGTTCCACCACAGGCCCTTGGGCAGCGTGCCGGTGGCCTTGTCGGCGCTGTTGCCGAGCGTCGCCTTGAAGTTGCCGTCGCTGCCGATGTAGTCCCAGTCGGAGTCGAGCGCGTCGACCAGGCCGTTGGGGACGCTCCGCTCGAACTGCGCGAGGAACCGGACGTTGACGCCGGGATCCCAGGCGTCGGAGTTGCCGTACCCGGAGCCCTGGTACTCGGTGATCGTGATGGGCATCGGAGTGATGCCGTTGTCGATCATCCACTGCTTGATCTGCGCGGTGTGGCCGGGGATGTCGGGCGCGGCGGCCGTGAGCTCATGCCAGCTGAGCACATCGGGCAGGCAGGTGTTCTGCTTGCAGTAGGTGAGGAACTGCGTGATCCGCGAGAAGTTGTAGGAACTGAGCTCGGGCCCCTCGATCTTCACTCCGGGGTCCCGGGCCTTGAGGGTGTCGTAGGCGACGTTGTGCGCCGCGAGGTAGGTGGTGAAGGGCCGCGCGGTGGAACTCCACTGCGCCTCCGGCTCGTTCCAGGTGATCCAGGAGTCCACCTGGTAGCCGTTGGTCCGGGCCTCGTCGTACAGGCGGTTGACGATGGTCCGCCAGCGGTCCCAGTTTCCGCCGTCGCCCGGCCAGTAGCCGTAGTCGGGGCTGGAGGCGTTCGTGGCGGAGTAGTACAGCCCGACCCGTAGCTTCGCTCCGGTCGCCGCGACCCTGTTGTAGGTGGCCCGGTCGAACAGGCTGGGCAGGTTCGGGTGGTGGTCGGCGCCGCGGATGGCGACCACCTTGACGCCGTCGATGAGGTACTGAGCCGGCGAAGTGGGTTCGATGCCGTGCAGGAAGCCGCTGGCGACCTGGTTGGACGGACCTGCGTCCGCTCCGTAGTCGACGGTCAGCGTGATCGCGTCCGCGTGCGCCGGCAGAGCGCCCGCCAGGGGCGCCAGCAGCACAGCGGCCGCCGTCGCCGTCAGGATCCTGGGGATTCTCATGGGGGGTGGGTTCTCCTTCGTGGTGTCGTGTGCCTGATGGCACATCCGGCTTCCGCCGCCGCTGCGGCGGATGACATGGGGCCGGCTCCGCGTCAGGCGAGCCGGTAGGTCTCCAGGCGACCGCACATGCCGAACGCGCGGTCCTCTGGAGCCGGGGCGTCGAGTTTTCGGACCTCCGCCTCCCGCAGGTGGCCGCCGTCGCCCGCCACGAGCGCGTCGATCTGCCGGGAAGTGGCCGCGAGGGCCGCCGCGGGGCCTGCGGCGACGATGTCGCGCCAGGCCGCGGCCTGTGGCCGGACCAGTTCGGCGGCCTGCCGGTAGAGGTCGAACAGCGGCTCGGGATCGCCCCTGGTCAGGTGGTCGCGCAGGATCTGGAAGCCTGCCACGGCCAGGTCCCGCCGCCGCCGCGCCGAGCCTTCCGGGTCCCCGGGGTCGAGGGTCGCGGCGGTGCGGTAGGCGTCGGCGTCTCCCAGCACCTCGGGGGGAAAGGTGAGGACGGCGTCGCCCGCTTCGGGCAGCCCGGCGTTCTGCATGACCACGAGCACCCGCAGGCCACCGTGATTGACCGCCCGGTGCACGGTGCCGGGGGTGAACCACGCGACGGTGCCGGGCCGCAGCGGTACGCAGGTGTACCCGGCGGGCGTGAGAGTCTGGAGTTCTCCCTGTCCCGCGACGACGACATAGCCTTCCGTACAGGCGGTGTGCAGATGGGGGGACCCGCCGTGGCAGCCGTCGGCGGCCTCCCAGCCGTACACCTCCAGCCCCGACACGCCGGTGCCACCGGGAAAGATCACCATGGGTGCTCCTTGAGGTATCCACCGATGGCGTCGCGTTCCCACAGGCCGTCGGCGACGACGATCCGGTAGCGGCGCCGCAAGGTCTCGCCCGCCGGCAGGACCACCTCTTCGTGGAAGGCGAGCGAGAAGGCCACCGCGGGGAACGGCTCGCTGCGCACGAACCACCGGTCGGGGGCGCCCGCGTGCGCGGGGTCCTGATGGAAGATGAGGGTGGAGGCGGCGTCGACCTCGTCGTGCGGAGACCGGTACGCCAGCCACGACGTCGCGCGGCCCATCGCGTCCTCTCCTCCGGGGTCTTCGTCCGTCAGCACCGTGCCGTGGGTCATGTCACGAGGGCCGCGCCAGAAGAGCCCGGTGTAGCCGGCGTCGGGCCGGCCCGCCGTGGTGGGGCTGCCGAGGTCGAGGTCGCGACCGCGTATGTTGGTCAGGGCCGTGCCGAATTCCAGTGCCCAGGTTCGCGTGCCGGGGTCCACATCGTGGACGCGCACGGTGCGCAGTTCGGTGATCCACTCCTCTCCCTGGGCCGTTACCCACGTCACGCGCTCGGCGAACCGCAGCTCTCGCCCATCGCATTCCAGAACGTCGAAACGGTCGTGCCGGAGGTGTCCCACGTTGTCGAGCTGGACGTAGCCATGACCGGGCGCGCTCGCGTCGAAGGTCGGGCCGCCCCAGAAGTTCGCTCCGGACACGTGCGACAGCGTCATGGCCAGCCCTTTGTGCCACCGGTGGTCGTGCGGCCGGTGTGCCGTGACGACCTGCCCGCCGAGGGTGCGCAGCGGGTGCAGGTACGGAGCCGGGCATTCGGCCGCGGCGGCGTCGGAGCGGTAGGTGTAGCGCAGGAGTTCCACGCCGTGCCCGGTGAGGGAGAAGGAGGCGTGGTCAGAGTCGGTGAGCGTCAGTGGGGACACGATCACTCGCTTTCGCTGGGAGCCGGCGGAGCCCAGCCGCCGGTGTCGCCGTGCAGACGGTGATAGAAGGGGTCGTCGGCGGTCAGGTCGGTGCGTGCGACGGTGGTCCGGGTGAACGCCGACCGGTAGATCGCGGTCACCAGCTCCAGCGTGCGCCGCCCGTCCGGGCCGCTGACCTGCGGCCGCTCGCCCCGGTCGTACGCGTCGAGCAACGCGGCCAGCTGGGCGGCGTGGGAGCTCGGTTGGTCGCCGCGGGGAGCCGCCCAGCCGGCGAGCCGGGCCGGGTCGGTCACGTGCGGGGCGGGCGTATAGGTCCAGTCGCCGTTTCCGTAGCCGTACAGATGCCTGACCTCGACGGTGGCCTCGGTGAGGTCGATGCGGATGTGGCTCTCCTCGCGCGGTGACAGGACGCTGTTGACGATGGTCGCCAGGGCGCCGCCGTCGAACCGGACGGCCGCCACCGAGACGTCCTCGGTCTGCACGTCGCGGTCCAGGCGGGCGGCCATGGCGGTGACCTCGCTCCAGTCGCCGAGCAGCGCCAGCAGGAGATCCATCTGGTGGATGCCGTGGCCCATGGTCGGGCCGCCGCCCTCGCTCTCCCAGCTTCCGCGCCACGGCACATCGAAGTAGGCGGGCGGGCGATACCAGGTGGTGGCGCAGTGGGCGACCAGGGGGCGGCCGAGCTCCCCCGAGGCGATCAGTCCGGCCGCGTGCCGGCCCGCCGCGCCGAAGCGGTGCTGGAACACCACACTGGCGTAGGCGCCACTGGTCTGTTCGGCCTCGGTGATCAGGTCGTATTCGGCCAGCGACAGGCACGGCGGTTTCTCCGTCCACACCCACGCGCCCGCCAGCAGGCATCGCCGGGCCTGCTGAGCGTGCAGGCCCGGTGGTGTGCACAGGTGGACCAGATCCGGCCGGGCCTCTTCCAGCAACGCCCCGAGGTCGGTGTAGACGCCGGAGATGGCGTGGGCGTCGCAGAAGGACTTGACCCGCGCGGGGTCGACGTCGCAGGCGGCGACGATGCGCACGCGGTCGCCCTGGGCCACCAGGGCCGGCACATGGGCGGCCTCCGCGATGCCGCCGGTGCCCACGATGGCGACCCGTACGGGTCGTCTGTTGGTCATGCGGATGTCTCCTCAGCGGCGGGTCCGCGCGGCGACCGAGGTGGGGTCCACGAACCGCAGCGCGATCAGAAGCAGGACAAGGGTGGTGAGCATGTAGATCACGGCCATCGCGTCGATCTGCTGGGAGGGCAGCTGACCCGCCTGCAGGGACGCGCCGAACAACGCGACGACGATGGTCTGGCTGTTGGGCCCGGCGACCAGGAAGGTGAGCTCGAACTGGCCGACCACCCGGACGAGGGTCAGCACCCCGGCGGCGAGCAGCCCGGGAACCATCAGGGGGGCCAGGATCCGGACGAACACCTGGCGGGTGCCCGCTCCGAAGACGCGGGCGGCCTGTTCGACGCGGGGGTCGATCTGGTCGACGAACGGAATGAGGACCAGGACGGCGAACGGCAGCGAGGGCACCAGGTTGACCAGGACCAGTCCGGGGACGGTGTCGTTGAGCCGGAGCTGGTACACCAGGGTGGCAAGCGGCACGGCGTAGCTCATGGTCGGGATCACCTGCGGCACCAGGAACAGCAGCATGACCAGGCGCTTGCCGGGAAAGCTCAGTCTCGACAGGGCGAACGCCGTCGGGACGGCCACCAGCAGTGACAGCGCGACGACGGCGAGCGCGACGAGCAATGTCGTGGTCAGCAGGCTGGGCAGGTCGAAATAGGACCACGCGCCGGAGTACCACTTGGTGGTGAGCGCTCCCGGCAGCCAGCCCGAGCTCAGCTGCTGGGTGAACGACGACAGGACGACCGCCGTCACGGCGATCAGCAGCCCGCCGATGAAGGCCCACAGGCCTGTCCAGGTGACCGCTCCGGTGAGCGTGATCCGGCGTCGTACGGCGGTGTCGGCCGTCATCCCTTCCCTCCCGCCGTCGAGCCGCGGTAGAGCCTGCTCCGCAACGCCAGCACGAGGCCGAGTACCGCCAGCTGGACGACCGCCATGATCACGGCGGTGGCCGACGCGGTGGCGTACTGCGCGTTCGCGTACTCGGTGTAGGCGATCTTGGACAGCACCCGGGTGGGTCCGGCGTCGTTGCCGACCAGGGTCGCGGACGGGAACACTCCGAAGGCCAGCACGAACGACAGGCAGAACGTGATGGTCAGGCCGGGCAGCAGCAGTGGCAGCGCGATGAGCCGGAACCGGGCCCGCGGACCGGCGCCGAGCACGGCGGCGGCCTGTTCCAGGCTCGGGTCGACCCCCGAGGCGTAACCCAGCATGAGCAGGAACGAGAAGGGGAACCCGCTGATCACCAGCGACAGCAGCACGCCGGTGAAGTTGCCGGTCAGCGCGACGGGTTCGTCGGCCAGGCCGACCGCCAGCAGCGCCTTGTTGATCCAGCCGGCCGGCCCGAGGACGTTGTTCATCGCCGAGGCGACGAACACGGTCCCGAGGGTCATGGGGATCAGCACCGTGGCCGTGATGATCCGCTTGCCGCGGATCGGGCCGCGCATCCGGTAGGCGATGGGCAGCGCCGCGCCCACGTTGATCAGTGACGCGGCGAGTGCGAGCCGGAGAGTGACGAGGATCGACTCCCGGCTGCCGTGGTCGCTGACGAACCGGTCGGCGAAGAAGTCCGCGTACGCCGAAAAGGGGCCGCCTTCGCCCTGGAACGAAAGGCCGACGCCGTAGCAGAGCGGGTAGACGAAGAACAGCAGCATGAACAGGACGCCGGGAACGACCAGCCACAGCACGGGCGAGATCCCGGGCGTGCCGGCCCGGGCCCGCCGGCCGCTGCCGGCGGCCCGCTCGGGTGCGACGGCGGCGCTCACGACCGCGCCATGCTTTCCGCCGGCGCCGGATCGGCCCTGTTCGGCTGGTCGGCTCGCGGGAAGACCCGGATTCTCTCCGGCCGGATGTGAGCGCTAACATGATCGCCGGGCGCGAGCGGCTCCAGTGAGGCGGCGTGCAGCACCGTGCCGTCCGGCGCACGGCCTTCCACCGCGAAGCTCCGCCCCTGGTACTCGCACACCCGCACCGTCAGCGAGATCGGCCGGCCGGCCTCCGGACCACCGATCACCAGGTCGTCCGGCCGGATCATCGCCACAGCCTCCCCCTCGGCCGGCAGATCACCATCCCCGTGGCGGATCCGGCCGAGACCCTCGATCTCGACGTCCGCGCCGATCAGGCGGCCCGGCAGAGCGTTGCGATAGCCGACGAAGGCCGCGACGAAAGCATTGGCCGGGCGCTCGTACACCTCGGACGGCCTGCCGATCTGCTGCACCACGCCCGCGCGCATGACCACGAGCCGGTCGGCGAGCGAGAGGGCCTCGGCCTGGTCATGGGTCACGTACACCGTCGTGAGGCTGAGCTCCTGGTGCAGCAGCCGGATCTCGGTGCGCATGTCCAGGCGCAGCTTGGCGTCCAGGTTGGACAACGGCTCGTCCATGAGCACGAGCCGCGGCCGGACCACGATGGCGCGGGCGATCGCCACGCGCTGCTGCTGGCCGCCGGACAGCTGCCCGGGATGCTTGCCGGCCTGCTCCGTCAGCCGCACCAGTTCCAGCGCCTTGCGGACACGCTCGGCGCGCTCGGCCTTGCCGACCTTGCGCATCCTCAACCCGAACGCGACGTTCTCGGCGACGGTGAGATGGGGGAACAAGGCGTAGTTCTGGAAGACCATGCCGAAGTTGCGCTTCTCCGGGGGCAGGGTGTCCACGCGCTGCTCGTCGATCCAGATCGAGCCACGGGTCGGCGCGAGCAGACCGGCCAGCAGGTTGAGCGCGGTGGACTTGCCGCATCCGGAAGGACCGAGCAGGGCGATGAACTCGCCGCCCCCGATATCGAGATCCAGTCCGTCGAGAGCGGTGAACCCGTTGCCGAACCTGCGGCCGAGCCCGCGGATCCGCAACTCGCGGAAGGCGGCGCCGGGGCTCACTTCTGGGAACCGATCTTCTGGTTCCACGCCGCGAACATGGCCTGCACCTGAGCGCCCGCCAGCGGCGCGACCGGCGTGCCCTCGTCCTGCAGCTTCTTGACCAGTTCGGGGCGGCCGAACTTCTGGAACGTGGCCGCGATGCCGGGCGGCGCCAACGACGGCTCCACTCCCTTCACCGGGAAGCCGCTGCCGTGCAGGGCATAGGTGAGGGCCTGCTGGTCGGGCTTGAGCATCCACTTGGCCAGGTCGAGGACCACGGCCAGTGTGCCGGGCTCGATGCCGCGCGGGACGGTGACGAACCGCCCCTCGATGACGAGCTTGGGGTCGTCGAAGGCGACGACCTGGATGTCCTCGCCGAGAGTCCCGTTGGCGTGCTGCTGCTGATCCCAGCCGCCCGAGGTGACCGTCAGGTCGATGGCGCCCTTCGTGAGGGCGTCGAAGGCCTCGACGGTCTTGGCGAAGTACTTGCCGGTGTACTTGTTGAGCTCGGCCAGGTAGGCCCAGGTCTTGCTCCAGGTGGCCGGGTCGCCGGGATCGGAGTCTCCGAGCATGTGCGGCAGCGCGTCGATGAACTGGTTGGCCGGGCCCGAGCCACCGGTGGGCGTGGGATAGCCGAACCGGCCCGGGTGCTTCTTCGCCCACGCGAGCAGCGCCTCGGGGGTGGTGGGCGGGGTGCCGACCCTGGACGCGGAGTAGGTGAGCAGCGGCCCGTTGGGGTCCGCGGAGTCGAGGATGCCGTACCCGCCGCCCGCCTCGTGCAACACCGAGCCGGACGCGGTGAGCTGGGAGGCCAGATCCGGGAACGCGGGCTGATAGTTCGGCAGGAGCCGCAGCAGGGTGTTGCGGGAACGCATGTTGGACAGTCCCTCGATGCCCGTGAGCACGATGTCGATCGAGACGCGCCCCGCGGCCTGCTGGGCGGCGAGTTTGCCGGCGACGTCGGCGGGCGAGCCCGTTTCGTAGGTGATGCCGGAGACGAGCTTGGGATGCGCGGCCTTGTAGTTCTCGATCACCGGCTTCATGTGCGCCAGGTCGCCCGACACGTCGAGGATGTTGAGCGTGACGGGGGAGGCGGGCAGTGCGGGGGGCTGAGCAGGCGCTTCGGGCAGCGCATGGGGAGCCGGCGCCGAGCACGCCGAGGCCAGCAGTGTGCCGACGAGCAGCAAGGCGCCGCCGGCGAATGATCTGATCTTCATCGGGGGGTGGACCTTCCTTAAGCACCTGGCTCCGGCACCGGGAAATATGGGAAAACGCATTCCGCACCATAAGCTCGCTCTGGAAGTGAGTCAATGGGCCCCACTTGGTCGATCGGACATCGTTCGCGGGGCGGCCGGCCGCCCCGTGAACGCCCGATCGGGCGGTTCCGGAACTGCCGCTCAGGGGCTTCTACCAGGGAATGTCCACCACGAGACGGATTCAGGGCACCGTCGCACGGGAGGCCCAGAGCACGGGTGGGGCCGCCCAGGCGTTCGGCAGCGGTCGAGTATCGTCGCATCGACCGAGGTGGCCGCCAGGCACGGGAGGAACCAGCACATGCCCCATCCGCCCCGATCAACCGTCACTTTGCGTGATGTCGCAGCGGCGGCGGGTGTCTCGGTCGCGACGGCCTCCCGGGTGCTCGGCGGCAGCTCCCGTACGGTGGCGCCCGAGTACGCGGAACGTGTGCTCGCCGCGGCGTCCGCGCTGCGTTACACCGTGGACGCGTCGGCACGGGCGATGCGCCGGGCGAGCGATGCGATCACGCTCGTCGCCGACGATCTCACCACCCCCTCGATGGGCATGGTCGTGGCGGCGATGGAACGCCAGGCCCGTAAATCTGGCGCTTTCGTCACTGTTTCCTCGACCCGCGGGACACCGGACAAACAACTGCGCACCGTTCGGCTGCTGCGCGGCCTGCGGCCGCGCGCGCTCGTCCTGACGTCCGGCCGGTTACAGTCCAACGCCCTCGAAGAACAGCTTTTCCGGGAATTGCAGGCCTATGAGCGGGAAGGCGGCCGGGTCGTCATCGTGGGCGTGGCGGACGAGGCCTTCGATTCGATCGACCTCGACAACCACGGAGCCGGGTACTCGGCCGGAAACTACATCGCCACGTCCGGCCACCGGAACGTCGTCATTTTCGGCGGCAGCCACGGAAGCGCCAACTTCTCCGCCCGCGTCTCGGGGTTCATCGACGGGCTGACCAGCGCCGGAGGGAAAGAACCGCACATTCAGGTGGTGAGCTGCGAGGGCAACCGCCAGGGCGGCTTCGACGCGGCCCGCGCGCTGGCCGAGCGGGGTCTTGGCGGCACGGACGCCGTTCTCGCCATAAACGACATGGTCGCCATCGGCGTGATGTCGGCATTCCGGGCCGCCGGCGTCAAGGTGCCCGACGACGTGTCGGTGACCGGAATCGACGACATACAGCTCGCGGTCGACGTGACCCCCCAATTGACGACCGTGGCCCTCCCGCTCGCCGATGTCGGCACCATGTCGATACGTTTGGCTTTGGCCACGCGTACCCGGCCGACGAATTTCACGGCTCGCGGCAATCTGGTCATTCGCGACAGCACCATGCCGCGGAGCAGGTGAGCCGGCCGACGTGCCACGCGACGCCTGAGCCCGAGGTCCTGGCGAAGAGTGCGTCGACCGGCCCGCACCGAGGCCCCCCGTCCGCACCCGGGCCGGCCGCCCTCGTCCGCCGATCCGCCGCCGCGCGCCGTCGGCCGTACCCGGCCCGCGCGGGCACCGCGGTTGACGGCAGGGCACTGCGCGGACAGACTTGGGGAATGCGATTTCCCGCGTCTGTCATAGCTCGCTGCCACGGGATGTGCTGACCAAAGGTGTGCAATGGATGACCGCTCGAAGACGCCCGCGTCTTCACGCCTCACAGCCACAGCGAGGCAACGCCCGTCCTCGGTGACATTGCAGGACGTCGCCAGGGAGGCCGGTGTCTCCGCCGCCACGGCCTCTCGTGCCCTCAACGGCAGCACCCGCAACGTCCAGTCGGACAACGTCTCCCGTGTCCTCGCCGCAGCGGCCAGGCTCGGTTACGTGCCACACGTGTCGGCGCAGGCCACCGCGAAGGGGTCGATCCCCACCGTCGCGTTGGTGGTGAGCGATGTGGCCGACCCCTACTTCTCCTCCATCGCCGTCGGCATCATCGACGCCGCCGAGGCCGGCGGTCTCGTCGTCACCATGACCGTCGCCGACCGCTCGCCCGAGCGCGAAGTCCAGCTCGTCAGAACACTGCGCGGACAACGTCCGCAGATCATCATCATCGCCGGCAGCCGCATCAACGACACCGACACCCGTGGCGCGCTCATCGACGAGCTCAAGCAGTACCGCGCGGCGGGTGGCCGCGTCGTGTTGATCAGTCAGCCCGAGCTTCCCTTCCCCACCGTCGCCATCGACAACGTCGACGGCGCCAGGCTGCTGGCGCGTGAGCTGGCCGGCGCCGGATATCGGAGGCTCTGCATCATTCACGCGCCCCACCGGATCAGGACCTCCTACGACCGGTACACGGGCTTCGTCACCGGCCTGGAGGAGTCAGGGATCTCCATGGACGCGAACTTCGCCATGGAGACGGAGTTCACCCGGAGCGGCGGCTATGAAGCGGCCCGTGAACTCGTCGAACGCGGCCTGCGTAACATCGAGCTGATCTTCGCGGTCAACGACGCGATGGCACTCGGCGTGATGAGCGCCCTGCGGGACGCGGGTCTGGTGCCCGGTCGTGACGTCGCGGTCGCCGGTTTCGACGACATAAGTTCGGCGGTGGACGTCGTGCCGGCGCTCACCACCGTGACGGTCCCCCTGAGGACGGCCGGCCTCGAGGCCATGCGACTCGCGCTCGCCGATGACGACGCCGCGGGAGAGGCCGGCATCCCCACGGTGTGGATTCCGACGGCCGTACGCCTCCGGGAGAGCACACCGCCCGTGTCCGGCCGGCTCATCACGGTCCGCTGAGCCGGGGCCTGCTCGCGCGACCCGGCTCCGAGGCCGCGCTTTCGCACCGTCACCGCTCTCACATGAGGAGAATTGGATGCAGACCCTTGGCGTGGTCATGAATGGGGTGACCGGGCGCATGGGATATCGCCAGCACCTGGTCCGCTCGGTTCTGGCG
>NZ_BMNT01000057.1 GCF_014646695.1 Sphaerisporangium melleum | reverse complement strand
CACCATCGGCGCCGGATCGGCCGTGTAAATCGTCTGGACGACCGGATTGTCAGCCCGCGCCGCACCGGCCGGCAACACCACCAGGGCACAGAGCAGGCCCATGAGCGACAGCACGACGCGCCTGAATCCGACGTTGCCCGGAAAACGTAATCTGCTGGCCACGATCACCTTCCTGAGATTGCGGTTGACCACCTTGCG
The DNA here is from genome assembly GCF_014646695.1 of Sphaerisporangium melleum. Taxonomy (GTDB): domain Bacteria; phylum Actinomycetota; class Actinomycetes; order Streptosporangiales; family Streptosporangiaceae; genus Sphaerisporangium; species Sphaerisporangium melleum. The sequence goes on along the minus strand of NZ_BMNT01000057.1, from coordinate 40,713 downwards.
CCCCGTGACTCCGCCGGACGCGGTCATGCGCCATGCCCGGCGAACAATGTGAGCGCTAACATGCAGATGAGACGTATTGTTAGCGCTAACATCGCATATGATGCCGGCCCCTTGCCAATAGAGCCACACATGATCTGATTAGACGTATGACGTGTCGACCGCTCGCGTCATCACACCAATGCGGAAAACGTTCGGAACGTTAACTTCGTTGATTTTTCTGCACGGTACTGAACGAGGCGTCGTGAGTCAACGGGCATCCCGCCCGGCCGGTGGCGGCGCAGGGCCGGGGCCGGGCGCCCGCATCGGGTCGCCGGCCCCGTGGCCTTGCGGCTACTCCGGCTCCATGCCCTCATAGGTGACGAGGAGCTTCTCGGTGAGCACGCCGGCGCCGTCGCCCGCCTCGGCGGTGGCGACCTCCCGCCCGCCGGCCTCGGGCAGCGGCGGCTCGTGGAAGTCCTTGAAGGTGAAGGCGTCAGGAGTGGGACCGTGGGCGCGCAGGCGCTCCAGCCTGGCCATTCCCTCGTCCAGTGCCGGGATGTGCCCCGCGGGGATCCACCACATCACGCTGTAGGGCTCCGCCATCCGCTCGAACCATTCGCGGCGGCGGCGCAGGTAATCCAGGTGCACGGTCCGGTAGACGAAGTCCCACAGCGCCTCCCGGGACTCCCACACCGAGAAGTTGATCAGCAGCATGTCGCCGTGGTCGTGCTGGACGGTGTCGGTCGGGCCGTCCCCGCCCTTCAGCCGCCAGACGAAGCCCGGCGCGGAGTCGCTGATGGCGTTGACCGGTTCGAGCCCGGCGATGAAGCCGGCGAGCTCCGGGGAGTCCTTGGGGGCGAGCATGCGGGCGACGTTGAGCTGGGCCAGGTGCATGCGCTCACCGAACCACGGCCGGACATCTAATGTCAATGATCATTATTTTTAGAGAACGAGACGCAGCACTCCCCCGGCCGGGGATCGATGCGGGCGGTGACCTCACGCTCCCCCACCGCCGCGAGCAGCCCCTGGCACAGGGCGAGGTTGAGCGAGCAGACCAGCACCGGGCGCTCCTCGGCCAGCACGTGGAAGGGGCAGTTGCGCAGGCGCGTCACCCCGCCCTCGTCGTAGGGCGCGTAGCCGCGCTCGGTCAGCGCCTCGCGCAGGTCGCCGGCCTTGGCCCGCTCGCCCACCCGGCGGGCGGCCCCCTGCGCGGCGTCCTCGCCGCCGAGGACGTCGACCGCCTCGGCGAGCACCAGCGCCAGCGTGCGGTAGTCGCGCGGCGGGACGGTGACCTGGTGCTCCACGGCGGAGCGGCGGTACACCTTGGCGGGACGCCCGCTCCCAGGACCGGTACGCCCGGTGAGATGACGGAAGCCCGACACCAACAGCCCGGCTTCCACGAGTTTGTCCAGATGGAACGCCGCCAGCGTGCGCCCGACGCCCGCCGCGCGCGCGGCCTCGTCCCGGCCGACCTCGTGCCCCTGCGCCACGACGTACTCGTACAGAGCACGCCGCACCGGATCGCGCAGCACGACGAGGACGTCCAGATCATCACTGCTCACAGCCGGGAGTCTAGGCCGCCGCCCCTCGCGCCCACCGCTCCGGTTCCGCCCGCCGTACTTGTGATCGTTAACATCGATCTCTGTTAACGTACCCGCACTATCCCGGTTCTCTTCATGAAAGTTTCAGGAACCCGGGTGCTTTCCAGCACCGCTTCCGCCCTTCGCACTCGTGCCCGCGGACGCCGCCCCCGCCCGGCATCGAACCGGCTTCCCCACAGCGGGCACCGCGCGGCAAAAGACCTGGACAACGCGGGGAAGCCGCACGAGAAGCCCCACGTACCGCATCGCCTGCGGGCGCTGGACACCTGCCGCCGTGGCGGGATGGCCGATCTTCCCGGGACCCTCGAAAGGGCCTCGGCAGCATGCTCGCCAGCCGTGGCCTCGCGCGGCCGGCCGGGCCGATCATGTCGCGTATGTTTCGGCTTGACGAACGATCTGTTATCGCTCACAGTCTGGAGATAACGCGAGTGGGGGTCACCCGGGACCCCTCTGGCTCCCGAGGTCTGCCCCCAGATCCCTCACCCCGCCCACCACCCGGCGCCCCCGCTCGGCGGGCCGTGGCGCCGGGCGGTCCCCTCGGCGTGTCCGCCGGGCCGCGGACCGTTCACCCCCCTCGTCCTCGAAGGAGGATCATGACTGCCACTGGTGAGGCCATACGGGCCGTACCCCGGCGGCGGCGACTCTGGTCACGGGTCGCCGCCGCTCTCGTCGCGATGCTCATGGTCGGCACAGCCGCCGCGACGATGAACCCGGCGCCCGCGTCCGCGGCGACGGTCGACACCGGCGCCTGGTACGTCCTGGTCAACCGCAACAGCGGCAAGGCCCTGGACGTGTACAACCTGGCCACCAACGACGGTGCCCGCATCGTCCAATGGGCCCGCAACGACGGCAACCAGCAGCAGTGGCAGTTCGTCGACTCCGGCGGCGGCTACTACCGGCTCAAGTCCCGCCTGTCGGGCAAGGTGCTGGACATCACCGGCGCCTCCACCGCCGACGGCGCCGCCGTCATCCAGTGGAGCGACAACAACGCCAACAACCAGCAGTTCCGCCTGGCCGACTCCAGCGGCGGCTACGTCCGCCTGCTCGCCCGCCACAGCGGGAAGGCCGTGGAGGTGCAGAACTCCTCCACCGCCGACGGCGGCAACATCGTGCAGTACACCGATCTGGGCGGCAACAACCAGCAGTGGCAGCTCGTCCGGGTCGGCGACTCCGGCAATCCCGGCACCGGCACGTACAACAACCCGGTGGTCTGGCAGGACTTCCCCGACGTCGACATCATCCGCGTCGGCGACACCTACTACATGTCGTCCTCGACCTTCCACTATTCGCCGGGCGCGCCGATCCTGCGGTCCTATGACCTGGTGAACTGGGAGTTCGCCGGGCACTCGGTGCCGAACCTCGACTTCGGCAACAACTACAGCCTCAACGGCGGCCGCGCCTACGTGAAGGGCATCTGGGCCTCGGCGTTCAACTACCGCCCGAGCAACAGCCAGTTCTACTGGCTGGGCTGCATCGACTTCAGCAAGACCTACGTCTACAGCTCCGCGACGGTGGACGGCACGTGGCAGCGGCGCTCGGTGATCAACAAGTGCTACTACGACGCCGGGCTGCTCGTCGACGACAACGACACGATGTACGTCGCCTACGGCAACAGCACCATCAGCGTCGCCCAGCTCTCCGCCGACGGCACCTCCGAGGTGCGCTCCCAGCAGGTGTTCCAGACGCCCTCCAGCGTCGGCACGCTCGAGGGGTCGCGCTTCTACAAGCGGGGCGGGTACTACTACATCTTCCTCACCAAGCCGGCCAACGGCCAGTACATCCTGCGGTCCACCAGCCCCTGGGGCCCGTACGAGATGCGCCAGGTGCTGCTCAACATGCCGAGCCCGATCTCCGGCGGCGGCGTGCCGCACCAGGGCGGCCTGGTGCAGACCCAGAACGGCGCCTGGTACTACATGGCCTTCGTGGACGCCTACCCCGGTGGCCGCGTCCCCGCCATGGCCCCGATCACCTGGAGCAGTGACGGCTGGCCCACGGTGCAGACCGTCAACGGCGGCTGGGGCGCGACCTACCCCAAGCCGAACCTGCCCGCACCGCCGCGCCAGGTGAAGCCGCTGACCGGGACCGACACCTTCGCCGGCACCACGCTCGGACCGCAGTGGGAGTGGAACCACAACCCCGACACCACCAAGTACTCGGTGAACAACGGGCTGCGGCTGCAGACCGCCACGGTGACCAACGACCTGTACAACGCCCGCAACACCCTCACCCACCGCACCCAGGGACCGAGCTCGACGGCCACCATCGAGCTGGACTACTCGACCATGCGCGACGGTGACCGCAGCGGGCTGGCGATCCTTCGCGACTCCTCGGCCTGGATCGGCGTCAAACGCGACAACGGCACCACCCGCGTCGTCATGACCAACGGGCTGACCATGGACTCCAATTGGAACACCACCGGTACGGGCACCGAGGCCGCGAGCGCCGCGATCTCCGGAGGCAAGATCTGGCTGCGGTCCACCGCCGACATCCGGCCCGGCACCGGCAGGCAGGCCCGCTTCTCCTACAGCACCGACGGGACGAACTTCACCACGCTCGGCCCGGCGCTCACGATGGGCAACAACTGGCCGTTCTTCCCTGGGCACCGGTTCGGCATCTTCAACTACGCCAGCCAGGCCCTCGGCGGCGCCGTGACCGTACGCAGCTTCAACCTGGCCACTCCGTAAGCCGCGCACCGAGGGCTCGCCCTTCGGACGCGTACCGCCACTGATCGCCCGGGCTCCGGCCCGGGCGATCGCTTTTGCGCCTATATCCACCTCTGCGGTGACCGCATACGTTCACCGGGCACGGTTCCACACTCCGGCCATGCGCGGGATGTGATCGGCGCCGGGCGGTGGGTCGTGCCGGCGCCGGCTACGGAGTCCGACCCGGTCAACGTTCGTGGACAGCGCACCAGACGGGATCACCCTCTGGCGGGACCACAGCCGTGGTTATGGTGCTGTCTTTGTCGGCGAGCTTGAAGTCGTTCTGCTTCAGGATGGCACCAGACCGGGCGCCTTTACAATGTAGATCAACACTTGGCCCGGGCCCGCCGGGGTCGTCAGCGGAGGCCCGGCGCCAGGCGGCGGGATCTGCCCGCGGTGCGCCCGGGCCGTTCCGCGGAGCCGGACAGGGGCGGGCCGTCCACGGCGAAGCGCCCGGTGCCTGAGGCACCGGGCGCTTCGGCGGAGCGTATCGGAGAGGCGTCAGTAGGCGCCGAGAACGTCGACCACGAAGACCAGGGTGTCGGTGCCCTTGATCTTGTCGCCCGAGCCGGCCTTGCCGTAGCCGAGGCTCGGCGGGATGGAGACCAGCACCCGGCTGCCGACCGGAACGCCGACCAGGCTCTGGTCCCAGCCCTTGATGACCTTGCCGACGCCGATCGGGAACATCACCGGCTCGCCGCGACCCCAGCTGCTGTCGAACTCGGTGTCGCTGCCCCAGATCTTGCCCGTGTAGTGCACGAGGATGGTCTGGCCGGACTTCACCACCGGGCCGGCGCCCTTGATCACGGTCTTGCTGACGAGGTCCTTGGGCGCGGGCTCGCTGGTCTTGGTGGTCAGCTTGGGAGCCTGGTCACCGCCGGGGTTCTCCAGCTTCACGCCGTTCACCCCGGGGTCGGTGGCGGTGCCCTGGGCGGCCTTGGCCGTCGGGACGCCCATCACGTCGATGACGTAGACGCTGGCGATCGAGGTGTCGGCGCCCTGCGACTTGGCCTGCTCCAGCTGCTGGGGGGTCAGGCTGTCCTTGGCGACCACGGCGAGGAACCGCCCGCCCGGCTTGCTGTCCTGGAACGCCTTGTAGACCACGCCCGGCAGCTTGGGATCGACCTTGATCAGCTGGGGCGCGCCGTCGTCGTAGGTGGAGCCCTGGGCGGCGTTGGTCTTGCCGTCCCAGCTGTAGGCGGTGAGGTTGGCGACCACCGAGTCGCCGTCCCTGACCTGAGCGCCCGTGCCGGGAGAGAGCTGCTGGGAGGAGGAGGTGGTCGGCGGCTTGCCGGCGGGGAAGGTCACCTGCGGCTTCTTGCCGAACTCGCCTCCGACCTTCACGCCGCTGGACGACTCGCTGGTCTTGGCGGTGACGTCTTGGCCTCCCCCGCCTCCGCCGCAGGCGGCGGCGAACAGCAACGGCAGAGCGGCGAGTAGGGCCAGTCGGCGCATGGGTATCCCTCGGAGAGACGTCACGTTCGCGTCACACTACCCGACGGCCGCCACCGCCCGGACGCGACCGCCCCGATCTTGCCGAAGCCTGACCGTACTTTCGGCCGTGCTTCTCCGCCGGGCCCGCCGACCTGCGCCGCGGCCGGGGTCCGATCCTCGGCCCGGAACCGGCCGACTCCGCCGGTCGCCCCTGCCGAGGGCGACCGGCGAAAGTTTCATCGGCACCGGCCGCGGCGCGCCCGCAGGCGGCCGCCGCCGGTCACATGCCGGCGATCAGCTTGTCCACCCGCTCGTCCACGCTGCGGAACGGGTCCTTGCACAGGACGGTGCGCTGCGCCTGGTCGTTGAGCTTCAGGTGGACCCAGTCGACGGTGAAGTCGCGGCGCTTCTCCTGCGCCCTGCGGATGAACTCCCCGCGCAGCCGCGCCCGGGTCGTCTGCGGCGGCACCGACTTGGCCTCGAAGATCTTCAGGTCGGACGCCACGCGCTCCACGGCGCCCCGCCGCTGCAGGAGGTAGAACAGGCCCCTCTTGCGGTGCACGTCGTGGTAGGCGAGGTCGAGCTGTGCCACCCGGGGCGAGGAGAGCGGCAGGTCGTACTTGGCGCGGTAGCGCTCGATGAGCTGGTACTTGGTGACCCAGTCGATCTCGCGGGACACCATGTCCAGGTCGCCGGTCTCCACCGCGCGCAGGGTCCGCTCCCACAGCTCCAGCACCCGCTCGGTGATCGCGTCGCCGCCGCGCCGGTCGACGAAGTCACGGGCCTTCGAGAGGTACTCCTGCTGGATCTCCAGCGAGGACGCCTCACGGCCGTTGGCCAGCCGCACCCGCCGGCGCCCGGTCATGTCGTGGGACACCTCGCGGATCGCCCTTATCGGGTTCTCCAGGCTCAGGTCGCGCATCACCGTGCCGGCCTCCACCATGCGCAGCACCAGGTCGGTCGCGCCGACCTTGAGCAGCATCGTGGCCTCGCTCATGTTGGAGTCGCCCACGATGACGTGCAGGCGGCGGAACCGCTCGGCGTCGGCGTGCGGCTCGTCGCGGGTGTTGATGATCGGACGCGACCGGGTGGTGGCGCTCGACACCCCCTCCCAGATGTGCTCGGCCCGCTGCGAGACGCAGTAGACCGCGCCGCGCGGCGTCTGCAGCACCTTGCCCGCGCCGCAGATGATCTGCCGGGTGACCAGGAAGGGGATCAGGACGTCGGCGAGCCGGCCGAACTCGCCGTGCCTGCCCACGAGGTAGTTCTCGTGGCAGCCGTAGGAGTTGCCCGCCGAATCGGTGTTGTTCTTGAAAAGGTAGATGTCCCCGGCGATGCCCTCCTCGCGCAGACGCTTCTCGGCGTCCACGAGCAGACCTTCCAGGATGCGCTCCCCCGCCTTGTCGTGGGTGACGAGCTCCACGACGTTGTCACACTCGGGGGTGGCGTACTCGGGATGGCTGCCCACGTCGAGGTACAGCCGGGCGCCGTTGCGCAGGAACACATTGCTCGATCGGCCCCAGGACACGACTCTGCGGAAAAGGTAGCGCGCCACCTCGTCCGGGGACAGCCTGCGCTGGCCGCGGAACGTGCAGGTGACCCCGTACTCGTTCTCCAAGCCGAAGATGCGACGATCCATCACATCACACTATGTCCCCCAGGCCCCGGAGGGGAGAGATCTTCGCCGGGTTTCGGGTCCAGGAGCTTCCAGCGTGCCGTCTAGGGGGTGTAGATCCCTACGACCTTCGCGATCCGCCCATCCCGAGTGATGATCATCAGGGTGGGCCCGCCGGCCTTCGCCGCGGCCTGCGGCACCCGGCACGGGGAGTGCGGCGGAGACGCGCCAGAGTGCCGGAGGACGTCATGAACGGTTGAGCCGCCGCGCCGAACCGGCGGGTTCGGCGCGACGGCTCAACGGGGTCGAACCTCGCGGGGAGGGCGGCTCCCTGCGGCTCAGCCGCCGGAGCCGGTGTCGATCTCCCCCTCGGGGGCGGTCGCCGGCCCGCCGCCGGCCTCGGGCTCACCGGGCTCGGCCGGCGGACCGCCGGCGGTGCCCTCGGTGATGAGCCGTTCGAGCCGGGCGCCGGTCAGGCGCTGGAACTTGCGGTGCTCGCGGGTGCGGTCGAGGACCGCGACCTCGAGCTGGGACACCGGCGGGCGTTCGCCACCCGGCTCGGTGAGGGCCGCCAGGCCGGCGTCCAGGGCCTCCGGCAGCGGCATGCCCTGGCGGAAGCGGTCCTTCAGCCGGCCGGCCACGGTGTCGGCGACACCGCCCATCACGACGAAGCCGTGCTCGTCGGTGACCGAGCCGTCGAAGGTCAGGCGGTAGATCTGGTCGTCCTCGGGGGCGTCGCCGATCTCGGCGACCACCAGCTCGACCTCGTACGGCTTGCGCGACTCGGTGAACACCATGCCGAGCGACTGGGCGTACAGGTTGGCCAGGCCCCGCGCGGTGACGTCGCTGCGGTCATAGGTGTAGCCGTTGATGTCGGCGTAGCGGATGCCGCCGAGGCGCAGTGCCTCGAACTCGTTGTACTTGCCGACGGCGGCGAAGCCGATGCGGTCGTAGATCTCGCTGATCTTGTGCAGCGCCCGGGAGGCGTTCGGGGCAACGAACAGAATGCCGTTCTCGTACTGCAGCACCACGACGCTGCGGCCGCGCGCGATGCCCTTCCGCGCGAAATCGGCCTTGTCCCGCATCTCCTGTTCGGGGGACACATATCCAAAGGGCATGGACACCGGTGGTGATCCTCTCGTGGCCGTGACTGGTGGCTAGCGCAGCGGGGCGGTGGGCCCGTCGGGGTCGGCCAGGCGGCGGTCGAGCACCTGGCGGACGTACCCCTCGACCTCCTCGTCGGACAGACGACGGTAGCCGTCCTCGTCGATCACCGTCACCAGCGGCCAGATCTTGCGGGTGACGTCGGGACCGCCGGTCGCCGAGTCGTCGTCCGCGGCGTCGTAGAGCGACTGGACCAGGGTCAGCACGGTGTCCTCGGCCGAGGCGCCCGCACGGTAGAGCTTCTTCAGCGCCCCTCGGGCGAACAGCGAGCCCGAGCCGATGGAGGCGTAGTTGGTCTGCTCGTACGGGCCGCCGCCGACGTCGTAGGAGAAGATGCGCCCCCTGCCGGTGTCCACGTCGTAGGCGGCGAACAGCGGCACCACCACCATGCCCTGCATCGCCAGCGGCAGGTTGCCGCGGATCATCGTGCCGAGCCGGTTGGCCTTGCCCTCGACCGAGAGCATGCGGCCTTCGCGCTTCTCGTAGTGCTCGAGCTCCACCACGTACAGACGGGCCAGCTCGATGCCGGTGCTCGCCGTCCCGGCGATGCCCATGCAGGAGTAGTCGTCGGTGCGGAAGACCTTCTCCATGTCCTTCTGGGAGATGTAGTTGCCCGACGTCGCCCGCCGGTCTCCCGCCATGACCACGCCGCCCGCGAAAGTCGCGGCGACGATCGTCGTCGCGTGCGGGATCTGGTCGCCGACGGAGGCCGCCAGGGACTCGAATCTCCCCGGGAGGAGCCCCGGAGCGTAGGACCCGACGAACTCGGTGAACGATGTGGATCCCGTGTCCAGGAACAGGTTGTTCATCCAGCCCCGCTGTGCTGCCACGCGACTCCCTCCCAAGGACTTACGTACTCCTAGGCCGACCCTACTGCTGGTGCTGTGGTGGTTGCACTTCCCACGATCAGCTCAGGGCGAACCACATTCGCCCATCCAGCCCCATCTTTCGCGAAAAGCCGCTTTACACATCCAGACCGGGCAGGGGGCCGCGCGCCTCAGCCGTCGCCCGCGACGCGCTGGACCGCACGGGCGAGCCGGGCGACGTCGATGCCTTCGAGGTGGTCCAGGAAGTGCCGCCGCACGCTGGCCAGGTTGACCGGCCACGCATTCTCCAGGCGGGCGAGGCCGGCGTCGGTGAGGACCGCGTTCCAACCGCGGGCGTCGTCGTCGCACCTGACCCGTTCGACCATGCCCTGCCCTTCCAGCCGGGTCACGATGCGGGTCATCCCGCTCAGCGACAGCTCGCAGGCGACCGCGAGGTCTCCCATCCGCATCCGCCGGCGCGGCGCCTCCGACAGCCGCATCAGAGTTATGTACTCGACGAGCGGCAGCCGCTGTTCGCGCACCATGTCGGCGTCGATGGCACGGGGCAGCGCGTACATCAGGCGGGTCAGCGCCCGAACCAGCGTCTCCTCGTCGGGGGTGAGCGGCCGTGGCGGCCGGGCCGTGGTCATGCCGCGATTTTACGTGCTTCGCGAAGCAAGTACTATGAACTAATTGCTTGACGAAGCAAGCAATCTGATCGGCACAGGAGGCCTCCATGGGAACGCTCGACGGAAAGGTCGTGCTCATCTTCGCCTGGCCCCACCTGGTCCGGCGCGGTGGCGGCGTCATCATCAACGTCGCCTCCATGGCCGGCATGATCGCCGGCGGGGTCCCGCCGATGGTCGGGCACACCGCGGCGAACGCCGGCGTCATCGGCATGACCCGGCAGTTCGCGCTCGAAGGCGCCCCCCATGGGATCCGCGCGGTGGCCATCAGTCCCGGCCCCGTCCTGACCCCGGCCAGCGACCGGGACCTCGGCGACGATCAGGCGGCCCGGGACGCGATAACCGCCAAGACCCTGCTCAAGCGCTTCGCCCGTCCCGAGGAGGTCGTCGAGCTGGCGGCGTTCCTCGCCTCGGACCGGGCGTCGTACATCACGGGCGCGAACTACGCCGTCGACGGTGGCGCCAGTGCCTGGTGACGCCTGCGGCAGGGAAGGAACCGCCTCGGAGGGCTGCGGGGCCATGGGTGCCGGCAGGTGGACGCGGAGGGGTCATGGCAGGGCCGGGTCCGCCCCCCGGGGGGCGGGGCTCATGGTGCCCGAACGCCCTCCGGGGGCTCGCGTGCGCCTCTCCGGGTGGTGCGGAACCGCGCTCATCGCCTCTGGGTGAGGCGGGGTGGTGCTCACCGCCCCCGGGTCACCGGCGCGCTCGTCGCGCCTGGTCTCCGAGGACGGGCGGATGCTCGCCGCACCCGGGCCGGAAGGCACCCTGCCCGTGGCCCGGCGGGCGGGATCGGATCGGCCGGCTCTACTGGCCGCCCTTCTGCACGTAGCTGCGGACGAACTCCTCGGCGTTCTCCTCCAGAACCTCGTCGATCTCGTCGAGGATCGCGTCGACGTCGTCAGTGAGCTTTTCCTGACGCTCCTGGACGTCCGGAGACGCCTGCGCCTCGGTCTCTTCGACCTCGGTCTCCTGCCGGCCGGTCTGCTTCTGGCCGCCGGTGTCCTTCGTCGCCATGTGGTACCTCCGCTTGGGGGACGCATCTGTTTCATATCTTCCCCGAACCGGACGACATTTCGCGCGGATCGTCCTGTGATCTACGCCGGACGCCAGGAGGGGGACTCGTCCCGTCAGACAGCCTCCCCGCCGCAAGCCACGACAAATCGGATGAACCACCGATTTCACTAGACAGCATTGCTATCCAATGATTGGATAGGATCACTATCCAATCAGGTGGAGGTTCCATGTCCCCGGCTTCGCTCACCACCGCAGGGGTGATCTTCATCACCGTTCCGACGATCGCGTTCGGCGGCGCCTCCCTGCTCGGCCTCATCGGCCGGCGCATCCCCGGATACCTCGACAACCCCGTGCGGCGCGGCCTGTGGCGGGCGGGGCACGCCCACGCGGGCGTGCTCGTGATGCTGGCCCTGGTCGCCCTGCTCTACGTGGACCAGAGCGACCTGTCCGGCGGGCTCAGGACGCTGGTCCGCGTGCTGTTCGCCGCCGCCCCGATCCTGATGCCCCTGGGGTTCTTTCTGTCGGTCCTGCGGCCGGGCGACACGCGGCCGGGCCGGCTCATCTGGCTGACCGCGGCCGGCGGGCTGTGCCTGTCCGCCGGCGCCGTCATCCTCGGTGCCGGGCTGCTATAAAACCGATCGGCCGCCCGCTCATATGGCATTCTTGTGAAGATCCGCCCATAGGCATCCCGCTCCAGCAGGAGCGGCCGTGGGGGCTTGGACGATGCCGGATATGAACGGGTGACATGAAAGCGGACCGCGCACAGCTGCTCGGAGATCGTTATCGGCTGATCTCGCCGCTGGGCCAAGGTGGCATGGGGATCGTCTGGCGTGCCCACGACCGGCGACTGGCCCGGGACGTGGCGATCAAGGAGCTGCGCCCGGCCCAGCACGGCGACCGGTTCGACGTGCACACGGCGCGGCGGCACGCGCTGCGCGAGGCGCGGTCGGCCGCCCGGCTCAGTCACCCCGCCATCGTCACCGTGCACGACCTGCTGGAGGAGGACGGCCGGCTCTGGATCGTCATGGAGCTGGTGGAGGCGCTGACCCTGCAGGCCACGGCCTGGCACCTCGGCCGGCTGCCGGTGCACTGGACCGCCTGGATCGGGTTCCACCTGCTCAGCGGCCTGCGGCACGCCCACGCGGCCGGAGTGCTGCACCGCGACATCAAGCCCGGGAACGTTCTGCTGACCGGCGAGCGGGTGGTGCTCAGCGACTTCGGCATCGCGGTGCTCCAGGACGAGAGCTCGCACACCACCACCATGCCGGTCGTCGGCTCCCCCGGCTACATCGCCCCCGAGCGGCTGCGCGGCCACCCGGCGACCCAGGCCGCCGACATGTGGTCGTTCGGCGCCACGCTGTACTTCTCGGTCGAGGGCAGGCCGCCGGCGAGCGACGGCGGCGACCTGCTGTCGGCCCGGCCGCCCGAGCAGCACCGCCCGCCGCGCCGCGCCGGCGCGCTGCGCACACTGCTGCAGGGGCTGCTGGAGCCCGACCCCGCCGAGCGGCTCACCAGCGACCAGGCCGCGGTGCTGCTGTCAGAGCTGCTCCGCAAGGAGGGCATCGCGGTGCCGCCGATGCGGCTGACCGGCAGCGGGATCTTCCCGCCCGGCGCCTTTACGATGTAGATCGCTACCGGCCCGAAGACCGGCGGGGCGGCGTGCCCCCGCCCGGCGGGGCCGGGCGGGGGAAAGGCGTCAGCGCTCGCCGGTGAGCGCGTTGACCAGGTCGGCGGCGGTGCGGCAGCGGTCGAGCAGCTCGCCCACGTGGGCCTTGGTGCCACGCAAGGGCTCGAGGGTCGGCACCCGCTGCAGCGACTCGCGGCCGGGAATGTCGAAGATCACCGAATCCCACGAGGCGGCGGCCACCGACTCGCTGTACTGCCGCAGGCACCGGCCGCGGAAGTAGGCCCGGGTGTCGTTCGGCGGCAGCTCGATGGCGCGCTGGACGTCGTCCTCGGTGACCAGGCGCTGCATGCGGTCGCGGGCCACCAGGCGGTTGTACAGTCCGCGGTCGGGCCGGATGTCGGAGTACTGCAGGTCGACGAGCTGGAGCCGGGGATGCGACCAGGCCAGGCCGTCGCGGGAGCGGTAGCCCTCCAGCAGCTCCAGCTTGGCCACCCAGTCGAGCTCCCTGGACAGCTGCATGGGGTCCTCGGCGAGACGGGTGAGCACCGACTCCCAGCGGTTGAGCACGTCCTTGGTCATGTCGTCCACGGCCGAGCCGAAGCGGTCCTCGACGTACTTGCGGGCCTGCTCCAGGTATTCCATCTGGAGCTGGACGGCGGTCATCTTGCGCCCGTCGCGCAGGGTGACCTCGTGCCGGCAGGTGGGGTCGTGGGAGACGGCCCGCAGCGCCGCCACCGGGCTCTCGACCGACAGGTCGCCGGTGAGGAAGCCGTCCTCGATCATCGCCAGCACCAGCGCCGTGGACCCCAGCTTCAGGTAGGTGGAGATCTCCGACATGTTGGCGTCGCCGATGATGACGTGCAGGCGGCGGTACTTCTCCGGGTCGGCGTGCGGCTCGTCCCGGGTGTTGATGATCGGCCGCTTCAGCGTGGTCTCCAGGCCGACCTCGACCTCGAAGAAGTCGGCCCGCTGGCTGATCTGGAAGCCCTCGCCGCGGGAGTCCTGCCCGATGCCGACCCGCCCCGCGCCGCAGACGACCTGCCGGGAGACGAAGAACGGCGTCAGGTGGCGGACGATGTCGGCGAACGGCGTGGCCCGCCGCATCAGGTAGTTCTCGTGGCAGCCGTAGGAGGCGCCCTTGTTGTCGGTGTTGTTCTTGTACAGCTGGATCGGAGCGTTCCCCGGCATCGCCGAGGCGCGCACCGCGGCGTCCTGCATCACGCGCTCGCCGGCCTTGTCCCAGATGACCGCCGCGCGGGGGTTGGTGCACTCGGGAGTGGAGTACTCGGGGTGGGCGTGGTCGACGTAGAGCCGTGCCCCGTTGGTCAGGATGACGTTGGCCAGCCCAAGATCCTCATCGGTGAGCTGGGTGGGGTCCGCGATCTCGCGAGCCAGGTCGAAGCCGCGGGCGTCGCGAAGTGGATTCTCCTCCTCGAAGTCCCATCTGGCCCGGCGCGCCCGCGCGGCCGAGGCCGCGAGGTAGGCGTTGACCACCTGTGAGGAGGTGACCATCGCGTTCGCACCAGGCTGCCCGGGTACGGAGATCCCGTACTCGGTCTCGATGCCCATCACCCGCCGTACCGTCACGCTCTCAGCCCTTCATCTGTGCCGCCTCGCACCCGGCCGCCGCCGTCACGCCGCCTGTACACGAGCCTAGACCGTCGGCCACCGCTTCAGGCCCTTCACTAGGTCGCTGCCCGCATGCCCTCAGCGGAAACGGCGACGGCGCGGCCCCTCGCGGAACCACGCCGTCGCAGAGCCTTCAGGCCGCCCTCGATCAGAGGTACTGGCCGGTGTTGGCGACCGTGTCGATGGACCTCCCGGCCTCCGTGCCCTGCTTTCCGGACACCAGGGTGCGGATGTAGACGATCCGCTCGCCCTTCTTTCCGGAGATGCGGGCCCAGTCGTCGGGGTTGGTGGTGTTGGGCAGGTCCTCGTTCTCGCTGAACTCGTCGACGCAGGCGGCGAGCAGGTGCGCGATGCGCAGCCCCTTCTGCCCGGTCTCCAGGAACTGCTTGATGGCCATCTTCTTGCCGCGGTCCACGATGTTCTGGATCATGGCCCCGGAGTTGAAGTCCTTGAAGTACAGGACCTCCTTGTCGCCGTTGGCGTAGGTCACCTCGAGGAAGCGGTTCTCCTCGCTCTCGGTGTACATGCGCTCGACGACCCGCTGGATCATGCCGACGACGGTCCCCTCGCGGGAACCGCTGTGCTCGTTGAGGTCCTCCTCGTGGAGCGGCAGCTCGGCGGTGATGTACTTCGAGAAGATGTCCTTGGCCGCCTCGGCGTCCGGCCGCTCGATCTTGATCTTGACGTCCAGCCGGCCGGGCCGCAGGATCGCCGGGTCGATCATGTCCTCGCGGTTGGAGGCGCCGATGACGATGACGTTCTCCAGGCCCTCGACACCGTCGATCTCCGACAGGAGCTGGGGGACGATGGTGTTCTCGACGTCGGAGGAGACGCCGGAGCCGCGGGTGCGGAAGATCGAGTCCATCTCGTCGAAGAACACGATCACCGGGGTGCCCTCGGAGGCCTTCTCACGGGCCCGCTGGAAGACCAGGCGGATGTGCCGCTCGGTCTCACCGACGTACTTGTTCAGCAGCTCCGGGCCCTTGATGTTGAGGAAGAAGCTCTTGCCGGACTGGCCGGTCTTCTCCGCGACCTGCTTGGCCAGGGAGTTGGCCACGGCCTTGGCGATGAGCGTCTTGCCGCACCCGGGGGGACCGTACAGCAGCACGCCCTTGGGCGGGCGCAGCTGGTGCTCGCGGAACAGGTCGGCGTGCAGGTAGGGCAGCTCGATGGCGTCCCTGATCTGCTCGATCTGCCGGGAGAGGCCGCCGATCTCCTCGTAGGAGATGTCGGGCACCTCCTCCAGCACGAGCTCCTCGACCTCGGACTTGGGGATGCGCTCGTAGACGTAGCCGGAGCGGGACTCCAGCAGCAGGGAGTCGCCCGCCCGGATGGGCTGGTCGAGCAGGGACTCGGCGAGACGGACCACGCGCTCCTCGTCGGCGTGCGAGATCACCAGCGCGCGCTGCCCGTCCTCGAGCAGCTCCTTGAGCATCACGATCTCGCCGACGGTCTCGTAGCCGAGCGCCTCGACGACGTTCAGCGCCTCGTTGAGCATGACCTCCTGGCCGCGCTTGAGCGAGGCGACGTCCACCGCCGGGCTGACGTTCACCCGGAGCTTGCGTCCTCCGGTGAAGACCTCCACGGTCCCGTCTTCGCGGGCCTCGAGGAAGACTCCGAAGCCGGACGGCGGCTGCGCCAGCCGGTCGACCTCCTCCTTCAGCGCCACGATCTGGTCCCGGGCCTCCTTGAGCGTGGCCACCAGGCGCTCGTTCTGCCCGGTGACGGCGGCCAGATTGGCCTGCAGCTCATGGAGGCGTTCCTCCAGGACCCTGGCTTGACGGGGAGACTCCGCAAGCTTCCGGCGCAACGCGGTGATCTCCTCCTGGAGGAAGGAGACCTGAGTTGTGAGGTCCGCGACCTCTCGTTCGCGCTGGGCGGCTCGAGCCTCAGCGTCATCGCGAGCTGCCACAGTCACCTCCTTCCCAGTCGAGGGCGACTACTCAAGACCCTACCTATCTCGGGGGCATCCGTAACCTGGCCAGGGAGTGTTCGTGTCATTACATCCAGTGTTCGGTGCTAATTGCCTTATAGGCAGCTATTGCTAGGTAAGCGGAACGACAAGGTTTTCTGTTCCCGGGTTGCGCGAGCCGGCATGGTTCTCCACCGGAACGCCACACCCGTCCCCGGGTGCTCACGTACCCGACTCCTCCCCATACGCGCCCTTGGCAGGGCGCCGGCGCCTGGGCGGCGGCGTGACACCGTCCGCCATGCGACGGGACGTGACGAGGAAGCCCGTGTGCCCGACCATCCTGTGGCCCGGGCGCACGGCCAGACCTTCGACATGCCAGTCGCGGACCAAGGTTTCCCACGAATGCGGCTCGGTGAAACTTCCGTGATCGCGGAGGCTTTCCACCGTACGCGACAACTGGGTCGTTGTCGCTACATAACAGCAGATAACCCCGCCGGGGGTAAGGGCTTTGGCCGCCGCGTCCACGCATTCCCACGGGGCGAGCATGTCGAGGATCACCCGGTCGACGTCCGACTCGTCGATGGAGGCCACCAGGTCCCCCACGACCAGCCGCCACTGCGGCATCGGGCCGCCGAAGAACTTCTCGACGTTCTTGCGGGCGACCTCCGCGAAGTCCTCGCGCCGCTCGTAGGAGGTGACCTTCCCGCTCTCGCCGACGGCGCGCAGCAGGAAGCAGGTGAGCGCCCCGGAGCCGACGCCGGCCTCCACGACCCGCGCCCCGGGGAAGATGTCGGCCATGGCGGCGATCTGCGCGGCGTCCTTGGGGTAGACGACGGCGGCGCCGCGCGGCATCGAGACCGCGTAGTCGTGCAGGAGATGGCGGAAGGCCAGGTAGGACGTGCCGCCGGAGGAGCGCACCACCGAGCCCTCCGGCAGCCCGATCAGGTCGTCGTGCGGGATGGAACCCTTGTGCGTATGAAAGACGCCGCCCTCTTTGAGCGTCACGGTGTGACGCTTGTCCTTGGGGTCGGTCAGTTGTACCTGATCACCGGGCCGGAACGGCCCGTGCCTGCGGAAACCCATGCGGGAAAGGCTATATCCGCCCGTGCCCCGCTCGCGCGGGCGGCCGGTCCCACTGGGGTGACCGGTATATCAGGTAAAGCGAGGTCTGGGGTGGCGCATACCAGGGGCAAATGGATTGGCGCTCCGCGCCCGATACTGGTAGCTCTTGCCCATGCTTCCCCGTGACGCCGTCCCGGCGGGCCCCTACCTCCTGCGCCCGCTCGCCGAGGGCGACATCGACGCGATCGCGCGGGCCTGCACCGATCCCGAGATCGTCAGGTTCATCCCGAACATCCCCGTGGCCTACACCCCCGAGGACGCGCGGCGGTTCGTCACCGAGACCGCCCCGGCCCTGTGGGAGGCGGGCGGCGCGAGCTTCGCCGTCACCGACCCCGCCACCGGCGAGTGGCTCGCTGACTTCTCCCTCAAGCCGCCGGACGTCCGGGGCAACGCCGAGATCGGCTATCTGGTCGCTCCCTGGGCGCGCGGGCGAGGCCTGGCCACCACGGTGGCCCGCGTCCTGACCGACTGGGCCTTCGCGCAGGGCATCCCCCGGGTCGAACTGCTCGCCGACCTGGAGAACATCGCCAGCCAGCGCGTGGCGATGGCAGCGGGCTACCGCCGTGAGGGCGTCCAGCGCGGCGTGGGCGCGCGCAGGGACGGCGGCCGGGACGACGCGGTGCTGTTCGCCCGCGTGGTCACCGATCCCGGCACACCCGAGCGCCCCTATCTGCCCGCGCTGCCCGGCGGCGCGCTGACCGACGGCGTGGTGCGGCTGGAGCCGCTGAGCCCCGGCGACCTGGCCGCCTACCACGACATGATGTGCGAGCCGGACGTGTTCGCGCGCAGCGTGCCGCCGCAGGCCCCCGACCTCGCGGAGACCCGGTTCCGCACCCGCTGCGCCCGCGCGTGGTGGCTGTGGGGCGAGCGGGCCGAGCTGGCCGTGCGGGACGCCGCCACCGGGGAGTTCGCCGGGCACCTGCAACTGATGAACATCGTCCCGCCGCTCGCCCAGGGCATGATCGGCTACAGCCTGGCCGGCCGGTTCCGCGGGCGCGGCCTGATGACCCGCGCGGTGACCCTGCTGGCGGAGTGGGCGTTCGCCTGCACTCCCCTGCACCGGCTGGTGGCCGGCACGGCCCCGGACAACGTCGCCTCCCAGCGGGTGCTGGAACGCGCCGGGTTCGTCCGGGAGGCAGTGATCAAGAAGCTGCTGCCCGGCCCGGACGGCACCTGGCACGACGATCTGCAGTGGGTGCGCCTGCGCGGCTGACCCCGGCGGCCTCCTCGCGCGGTGCTCAGTCGGCGCCGAACTTCGCACGGAGCGCGGTGAAGGCGGCGTCGGTGCCGGCGAGCGCCCGGTCGATGTCGGCGTCGGTGTGCGCCGCCGACAGGAACCAGTTGTGCCAGGGGTGCAGGTAGACCCCCTCCCGCAGGCACGCGGCGGAGAAGTACATGCCCTTGTCCAAAGTCGCGTCGCCCGCGAAGGACAGCCACGGGATCTGCACCGGGCCGGTCTGCCTGATCGTGAACCCATGCGCCGCCGCCTGCGCGGCGAGGCCCTCGCGCAGGCGCGTCCCGGCCCGCTCCATCAGCGCCGGGCCGTCGATCTCGCGCAGCGTCTCGATGGTGGCCCTGGCCGCGGCCATGGGCACCGCCGAGAACCAGAACGACCCGGTGGAGTACAGGGTCTGTGCGGGGCCGCGCAGCGCGTCGACGCCGGTGACGGCGGCGATGGCGTACCCGTTGGCCATCGCCTTGCTCCACGCGGTCAGGTCGGGCCGCACGCCGTACGGCTCCCAGGTGCCGCGCAGGTCCAGCCGGAACCCGGCCCGGACGTCGTCGATCACCAGGGCGGCGCCGATGCGGTCGGCCAGGGCGCGCACCCCGCGCGCGAACACGGGATCGACCATCTCCTGGTCCTCGAAGGAGTCGTGCTTGAACGGCGTGACGATGATGGCGGCGACGTCGCCCTCGGCCCGCGCCGCCGCCTCCTCGGCCCCGGCGAGGTCGTTGTAGGGGTACTCGATGAGGTCGGCGCGCTCATTGGGCGTGGTTCCGGACAGGCTCGGCGTGCACCACGGGTCGGCGCCGTGGTAGGCGCCGTGGGCGACCAGCACCTTGGTGCGGCCGGTCGCGGCACGGGCCACCATGAGCGCCTGGGTGGTGGCGTCGGTGCCGTTCTTGGAGAACATCACCCAGTCCGCCGAGGGGATCAGGTCGACCATCAGCTCGGCCAGTTCGACCATGACCGGGCCGGGGCCGTTGAGGCAGTCCCCGGCGGCCCGCTGGGCGGCCGCGGCCTGCTCGACCCGCGGGTGCCGGTGGCCGAGGATGACCGGCCCCCAGCTGCACATCAGGTCGACGTACTCGCGCCCGTCGGCGTCCCACTGGCGGCAGCCCTCGCCCCGGACGAAGAACTGCGGGTAGCCGGGGGCGAAGATGGCGGCGTTGAGGTGGCCGTACATGCCGCCGGGGATCACCTTGGCGGCCCGCTCGCGCAGGGCGGCGTCGGAGGTGGTCTCGGACATGATCTAGATCCCTTCGCCGGCGTGGAGTCCTTGGACGTTCTCGTGTGCGAGGTGGTCGAGCCGTTCGGCGGTCAGGCCGTCCAGCCCCGCGTCCGATCCGAGGCCCCCGGCGACCCGCGAGGCCAGGACGGTGCCGAGGCGGGCGCAGTCCAGCACCTCGCGCCCGCCGAGCAGGCCGGTGATGAACCCGGCGCAGTAGGCGTCGCCGCAGCCGGTGGTGTCCACGACCTGGACCGGCAGGGCGGGCACGCGTGCCGTGCCGGCCGCGGTCGCCACCAGGCTGCCCTCGGCGCCCAGCGTGACGAGCACCGACGAGGGGCCCTCGGCCAGCAGGGCGGCCGCGGCCTCCTCGACGCCGGACGCACCGGTGATCAGTAGCGCCTGCTCCTCGTTGGGCAGGAAGTGGTCGACGTACGGCAGGAAGGCACGGGCGCCGGCCATCAGGTCGGGCATGGTGGACAGCAGGTCCATGGTGACGACCGTCCCGCCGCGCCGGGCGGCGCCGAGCAGTTCGAAAAACCCCGGGTCGTGCAGGCCCCAGGTGACGTCCATGCCGCCGAGGTGCACGACCCGGGCGCCGGTGACCAGTGCCGGGTCGAGGTCGGCGAACGCGTAGGCGAGGTTGGCGCCCGGCACATGGAAGGAGGGGCGGCCGCCGTCGGGGCGGATGGGCAGGATCGAGGCCGCGGTCTGCTCGCCGGGCTTGCGCACGACGCCCCGCGCGTCCACGCCGTGCCGTTCCATGAGCATCAGCAGCAGGTCGCCCAGCTCGTCGGCGCCGACGGCGCCGGCCGAGGCGACCGGCACGCCGAGCCTCGCCAGGTCGACCGCGGTGCCCGCGGCGGCCCCGGCGGCGGTGACCCTGATCTGGTCGAGCAGGTGGGTGTCCTGGCCGTGCGGGATGGACTCCACGGGCCTGGCGAGCACGTCGACGATGTGCACCCCGATGGTGAGGACGTTCATGGCGGATCCTTCTCGGATGGGGGGATTTCCGCGATCGCCGATAATAGACGGGCGTCCGACTAAAATGTCAAGACACCACGAGGCAGGGGCGAAGGGACGGGAATGCCGAAGATCGTCGATCACGAGGAGCGCCGCGAGGAGGTGGTGGACGCCGCCCGCCGGGTCATCCTGCGTGAGGGCATCGACGCGGCGACCACCAGGGCCATCGCCAAGGAGGCCGGATACTCCAACGGCGTGCTCACCCACTACTTCGCCGACAAGGACGACATCCTGCTGTCGGCGCTGCGCGCCTCCCACCGGCGCATCGTGCGGCGCCTGTCGGCCAAGCTCACCGGCCGCTCAGGGCTCGCGGCGCTGCGCGAGGTGCTGCTGGACAACCTTCCCCTGGACGAGGAGCGGGAACGGGAGACCGCCCTGGAGGTCGGGTTCTGGGGCCGCAGCCTGGCCGGAGGGCGCCTGCTGGAGGTCCAGCGCGAGGAGGCCGGCGAACTGCGCCTGCTGGTGCGCACCCTGCTGGAGTCCGGCGCGGCGGCGGGTGAGATCGCGCCGGGCACCGACCTCGACGACGCGGCCGAGCGCCTGCTGGCCCTGGTCGACGGGCTCAGCCTGCACCGCCTGCTCTACCCCGACCGGCTGGGCCCCGAGACGCTCACCCGCCTGATGGCCGCCGAACTGGACCGGCTGGGCCCCTGAGCACCGCTCGCCCGGCCCGCGGGCGACCGGGATCATGGGCGAATCGGAACACACGAGACGCGAGGACGGAAGCGGCATGAGGCTGGCGCGGGAGCGGGAACGGCTGTGCGAGATCGGGCGCACGATGGTGGAGAGCGGGCTGGTGCTCGGCACCTCGGGCAACATCAGCGTCCGCGAGGGAGACCTGGTGGCGGTCTCCCCCGGCGGCGTGGCGCTCGACCGGCTCACCCCCGGCGGCTGCCCGGTGCTGGACATGTCGGGCCGCGTGATCGAGGGCGAGCTGAAGCCGTCCTCGGAGGTTCCGATGCACCTGGCGGTCTACGCCTCCACCGCGGCGGCGGCCATCGTGCACACCCACTCGCAGTACGCCGTGGTGGTGTCCTCCACCACCGACGAGCTGCCTCCCATGCACTACAACGTGCTGCTGCTCGGCGGCCCGGTGCGGGTGGCGCCGTACGCCACCTACGGCACCGCCGAGCTGGCGGGGCACGTGCGCGCGGCGCTGGAGGGCCGCCACGCGGCCCTGATGGCCAACCACGGGGCCGTGGCCGTCGGAGCCGACCTGGAGCAGGCCCTGGAGCGCGCCAGGCTCCTGGAGTGGCTGTGCGCCGTCTACGTCCAGGCCAAGGCGATCGGCGTCCCGCGTGTGCTCACCGAACAGGAGCTGACCGCCGTGGTGGAGCGCGCCCTCCAGGGCTGAACGCACGCGGGAAGCATCGGCCGGCGCCCCGCCGGAGCATCGGTCAGGCGTTGCGGTGCGCCTCGTAGCGCATGGTGCGCGAGACTCCGATGCGCACCGTGGTGCCCGGCAGGATCGGCACCGGCTCGTTCGGCGGGATGTCGTAGAAGTTGGGATCGCCGGGCGGCTGCACCTGGGTGCCGTTCACCGAGCCGAGGTCGATCAGGTTGACGTCCCACCCGTCGAGCCGCACCCGCAGATGCCGCCGGGAGACCGACCCGTCGGGGCTGGTCACCCTGGCCGGGCGCGCCTCGCCCGAGGTGACCTCCGGCGCCCGCTCCGGGTCGCGGCCGAGAAGGTGGTCGCCGTCGAGGGTGAGCGCCGTGCCGTCGTCGAGCATCAGCACGCCGAGCGGCGGGCGTTCCCCCTTGTAGGGCACCAGGTTGCGCTGGACCAGGGCCACGCCGCAGACCGCGCAGTAGGGCACGCGGGGGTCGTTGAAGTGGTCGTTCTTGCAGTCGACCCCGTAGACCATGGGACGGTTGAGCGGCTCGGGCGTCGGCGCGGCCTCGGTGGGCTCGAACAGCGGCCCGCCGGGGCCCGGACGGTCCTCGCCGCCCTCATCGGGCAGGTACGACTCGAAGCCGGCGCCGGCGGGGCTCCCGAAGGTCTCCGCCTGGCCGGGACCGCCGGGGGGCATGGCGGCCATCTCGGGGTCGGTGAGCAGGGCCGCCGGCTGCTCGTGCGCCGGGGACGGGCCGGGCGTGCCGCCGGGCGGCGGACCGGGGAACGGCGCCGGCTCGGCCGGTGGCGCGGACGCCTCGGCCGGACCGGACACCGGCGCGGCGGGCTCGTGACGAATCGGCTCGGGCTCCCAGCCGGACGGGCCCGCGCCATAGGGGTCGGCACCGTAGGAGCCGGGCGCGCCGTAGGGGTCGGCCGGGCCCGGCGCGCCATAAGGGTCCGGCGACACCTGCGGCCCGGAGGGCGCGGACACCGCGGAGCTCACGTAGCTCGCGGAGTTCGCGGATGACGGGGCCGGCTCGGCTGCGGGCGCCGGGGTGGAGGTCTCGGCGGACCGCCGGACGGGCGCGGCGGTGAAGTCGCCCTGGCCGGTGAAGTCGCAGTTGACGCCGCCTCCGGGGATCACCCCCGCGTCCAGCCTGGCCCGGCTGATCGGCGCACCGGCGTCGGGCAGGCGCAGCTCGACGGCGGTGATCGGACCGCTCACCAGCCGGTCGGTCCAGGTGAGGGCGTCCTTGCCGTCGAGCCGGACCTCGGTGCCCGGCCCGGTGACCGATGCCTGGGCGTCGCCGCTGACCAGCACCGCGATGCCGCCGCCCACGGGGCCGGCGAGGGCGCAGGCGACCGGCTCGCCGGCCATCGACCGCGCGAGGACCTGGGCGGCGCGCCGGGCCAGGGCCCTGCCGTCGCCGCCCGCCGCGGCGGTCTCCCGCACCGCGCTCAGCAGCTCCTCGGTGACGGCGTCGGCCGCGTCGCACACCAGCAGCAGGCCGCCCACGTGGGCGATCAACCCGTTGCCGGGAAGCGGACGCACCACCCCCACGCCTTGCTCCGTCACAGAACTCTCCCTCTTCCCGAAGACACCAGTTGACCAACGGAAGACCGCATCGGGCCGTTCCCGCCGGCCGGCCGCGATCCGGGTGGTGCCGGGCCGGGACTCGCCAGGACGGGCGGGGGGTGATGAGGCTGCCGCTGGCACCGGACCGTAGCAAAAACCACGCCAGAAGTCCTTTCCGGGCCACCGGCGGCAGAACCCGTCAGACCAGGAAGACCTCTGTGTCCTCGCGCACGTCCCCGGAATGTGCGCCGCGCCGGCCGCGGTCGCCGAGCCGGCGAACCCTCTCATGCCCCGAGCCGGCGCAGACGTCGGGAAGGGCCAGGACACCGGCCGGGCTGGGCCCTCCGCGGACTCCGCCGGCCGGGCGAGGGGCGTGGAGCCGGGGTGCCGGCTGACGCCGGGCGGTTCCGCGACCGATCGGCAGGACGTGGAGCCGGCACCCCGGCCGGAAGCCCAGGCGCTGCCGGCCTGGAGTGGACCGGCGCACATCGAGACGGGTGCGATGAGCGGCCGGCGGCGCGGCGAGCCCGCGCACCGGCTCTGGCGGGACGGTTCGGCGAGGGCGGCAGGGTGCGGGTCAGACGCCGCTGAAGATGCGGTTGACGTCGGCGGTGACCAGGACGCCGAACACGTCGCCGCCCCGCTCGACCAGGAGGTACTCCCCGGAGGGCGCCTCGCGCATGGCGTCGATCAGCGACTCGCCCGACAGGTCGGCGGGCAGCACCAGCGCGGGCTCCAGGCTGCGCGCCAGGGACCCCACGGTCACCCAGGGCCGGCGGTGCTCGGGCGTGGCGGCCACGGCCGACTCGTTGACGATGCCGACCGGGTGCCCGTCATGGTCGACGACCACCATGGCCCCGGCCTGTGCCTCACCGGCCCGGCGCATGGCCTCGGCCAGCGGCACGTCGGCGGTGACCGGGACGGCCCGCCTGGCCAGCGTGCGGGCCTGGAGCCGCGGCATGCGGGCGCGCACCTTGGCGACCTGCAGCGACTGGCTGGCCCCCATCCAGATGAAGGAGGCCAGCAGCACCGACCACAGCAACTGGCCCCAGTCGGGCTCCTGGCGGGTGACCCAGGAGGAGCCGAGGGTGAGCCCCACCAGGGCGACGGCCAGCCCGCGCCCGAACCAGGCGGCGGCCTTGGTGCCGGTGACGGAGTTGCGGGTGAGCTTCCACACCCCGGCGCGCAGCATGCGGCCGCCGTCGAGCGGCAGGCCGGGCAGCAGGTTGAACACTCCGACGATGGCGTTGGAGAACCACAGCTGCCAGATCAGCACATGCGGGATGGTCTCGCTGGGGATGACCAGGCTGACGGCGAAACCTGCGGCGGCGAGACCCAGCGAGGCCAGCGGGCCCACGAAGGCGACGAGGAACTCCCGCGCCGGCGTCTCGGGCTCGCGCTCGATCTCGGAGACCCCGCCGAGCAGATAGAGCGTGATGCGGCGCACCGGCAGGCCGAAGTAGCGGGCCATCACACAGTGCGCCAGCTCGTGCAGCAGCACCGACGCGTAGAGGAAGACGGCGAACAGGAAGGCGACCAGGTAGGTGGTGAGCGTGCTCCTGCCCGGCAGGTCGCTCGCCACCACGGGCTGGAAGGTGTAGGTGATGAACGCCGCGACGATCAGCCACGTCGGTGAGACGTACACGGGGATGCCGAAGGGGCTTCCCATGCGCAGCCCCGGAGACGCAGGGCGTTGCGGGGTCTGGGTGCTCATGATGGTCGTCTTCCCTCCTTGTGCCTCGATGCTACGCGGCTTCGGGCGCGCAAACGCCTACCTGACCGGCGTCTCGGGCGTGAAGTGTCGTCCGGCTCGCCTACAGTTCCGGCATGAGCGTTTCGGAGCCGCCCGCGATCATCGGCAGCCTCTCCCCCTCCCGAGCCGGCGACTTCATGACCTGCCCGCTGCTCTACCGCTTCCGGGTGATCGACCGGCTTCCCGAGCGGCCCTCCCCCGCCGCCGTGCGGGGCACGCTCGTCCACGCCGTGCTGGAGCGGCTGTACGACCTGCCGGCCGCCGAGCGCACCGTCGCCGCGGCCCAGGCACTGCTCGACCCGCAGTGGGCCCGCCTGCTGGAGCAGTCGCCCGAGTACGCCACGCTGTTCGAGGACGACACCGAGCACGACCGCTGGATCGGCCAGGCCCGCCAGATGCTCGAGCGCTACTTCGCGCTGGAGGATCCGCAGCGCCTGGAGCCCGCGCAACGCGAGTTGTACGTCGAGGCCGTGCTCGACAGCGGCCTGATGCTGCGCGGCTACATCGACCGCGTCGACGTGGCGCCCACCGGCGACGTGCGGGTGGTCGACTACAAGACCGGCAGCGCCCCCGGCCGCGACTTCGAGGCCAAGGCGCTGTTCCAGATGAAGTTCTACGCGCTGGTGCTGTGGCGGCTGCGCGGCACCGTGCCACGGCTGCTGCAGTTGATGTACCTCGGCAACGGCGAGATCGTCCGCTACGCCCCCGACGAGGGCGACCTGCGGGCCACCGAGCGCAAGGTGCAGGCGCTGTGGGAGGCCATCGAACGGTCGCTCACCACCAGGGAGTGGCGGGCGCGGCGCAGCAGGCTCTGCGACTGGTGCGACTACCAGGAGCTGTGCCCGGAGTTCGGCGGCACTCCCCCGCCGGTGCCCGACCGCCGTCCCGGCGACACGGTGCGGGGCGCGCGGCGGGCGGCCACCGACGAGCTGTGAGATTCACCGGCCGCCGGCGTGCCCGCTCTCGGCGGCCGCCCCCGGCGCTCCGCTCCTCTCACAGGAGCGGGACGCCGCGGGTGGCAGGGCCTGGCCGAGCCGGACGCGATCGGGGCACCAGGCGGCGATCAGCCTCTCGGCCCGCCGCCGGCGGCGCTCGGCGCACACCAGCTCGGCCACGGTCTCGCGCACGCGCCGCACGGTGTCGAGGTTGGCGCACCGCTGCGCCTCGTGGATGTCGGTGCGGCCGGGGGAAGGATAGATCATCGGACCGCCTCCGTGCCCCGGGCCACTGGACGCGGCGCGCCCGTGCCCTCACGATGAAGCTGTGGCATGCTCGTCGTCGCCTCCGTCGTGCACCCGTCTGCCGCTCGTCCCTCCCAGACTGCCACCTGTCGGCTACGCAGCGTACCCATGGACATCCATTGCGTATTCGACAGTTTCTGTGTAAAGAAATGTGGAAGACGTCACGGAGATCAGTGATTACGACGAACCGGAGGCAGGATGCCCGCCCCCCGAGAGCTCGACCCGGCCGCCTCCGCACAGGCACTGTTCGGCTATGAGCTGCGGCGGCACCGCATGGCGGCCGGCTGGACGATGGAGCAGCTGGCGCAGAAGATCTGCTTCTCGGTGGCGCTGGTGGGCATGGTGGAGAACGCCCGGCGCACTCCGTCCCGCGACTTCGCCGAGCGCTGTGACAAGGCCCTGCAAGTCGACGGTGCGCTGCTGAGGCTGTGGCCGTTCATCAACCGCGCCTCCACCCCGTCGTGGTTCCGTCCCTGGCTGGAGGTCGAGCGCGAGGCGGCCACGCTGCGCACGTGGGAGCCGCTGGTGGTGCCCGGGCTGCTGCAGACCGAGGAGTACGCGCGGGCGATCCTGCTCGGCGAGCCGCGGGCGACCTGCGAGGACGTCGAAGAGCAGGTGGCGGCGCGCATGGAGCGCCAGCGCATCTTCGAGCGGCCCGAGCCGCCCATGCTGTGGGCGGTGCTCGACGAAGCGGTGCTGCACCGGCCGATCGGCAGTGCCGAGATCATGGCGGCCCAGCTGCACCGCCTGCTGGAGGCCGGCACGCTGCCGTATGTCACGATCCAGATCGTCCCGCTCAGCGCATATTGCACCACCGGACTGGAAGGCGGGTTCATCATCGCCCAGACCCGCGGCCTGCCCGACACCGTCTATCTGGAGTCGGCGGGGCAGGGCCAGGTCGTCGAGCGCGCGGCGGAGGTCGAAGAGCTCACCGTCCGGTATGAAGTGATCCGTGCTGAGGCGCTTCCGCGGCGCGCTTCGCTCGACTTGATCAGGGAGACGATTCAGCGATGGACCACCTGAAGGATGATTTACGCGAGGCGACGTGGTACCGCTCCCCCTACTCCGGCAGCAGCGGCGGCAACTGCGTCGAGGTGGCCCGCCTGCCCGGCGGCAGGGTGGGCGTGCGCGACAGCAAGCGGCCGGCCGGGCCGGCGCTGGTGTTCGCGGCCCGCGAGTGGAACATGTTCAGCCGCGGCGTGAAGGCCGGGCACTTCCCCGGTTGAGCCGGGCGGGTCACAGGCGCCCGTCCGGCGATGACAGGCCGCCCTCCTCCACGTGCTTGGCCAGCAGGCGCAGGGCGTCGGAGGAGGAGGTGCCGGGCGTGGCCGTGTAGATGAAGAGCTTCTGGTCGGGTTCTCCGGGCAGCGACATGGTGTGGAAGGCGACGGACAGCCGTCCGACGTCCGGGTGGTTGTAGCACTTCACGCCCATGATCTGCTCGTGGACGTCGTACTTCGCCCACAGCCGGCGGAAGTCGGCGCTCTGGTCCATCAGGTCGCGGATCAGTTCGTTGAGCCGCGAATCGTCCGGATGGCGGCCGGCCTGGAACTTGAGCATCGCCGTGAGGTAGCCGGCACACTCGTCCCAGTCGCAGGACAGCTCCCGGGCCCGCGGGTCGAAGAAGGTGAAGCGCACCAGGTTCCGCTCGCGGGAGGGCACCGCGTAGACGTCGAAGACCAGGGCGCGGAACAACCGGTTGGCGGCGAGGATGTCCCCGTTCCTGGCCATGACGAACGCCGGCATCCCGCCGGCGTCCAGGCTCTCGATCAGCTGCCAGGTCTCGGCGGCGATCCGCGGCGGCCCGTGGCCGCTGTGGCCGTGCACGGGCGCGACCAGGTTGAACAGGTGGTCGCGCTCGGTGTCGTCCAGGCGCAGGGCCCGGGCGATGGCCTCGAGCACCGCCGGCGAGGCGTTGCGGCTGCGGCCCTGCTCCAGGCGCGTGTAGTAGTCGACGCTGACCCCCGCCATGCGCGCCAGTTCCTCCCGGCGCAGCCCCGGCACACGTCTGCGGCGCATCCCGGGATCGGTGCCGGTGTCCTGCGGGCGGAGGCGGGCGCGGCGCGAGCGGAGGAACTCCCCCAGTTCCACAGCACGGTCCATATGTCCAGTATGGAGGTTAATGTCAAGCTTCTTCCGTTTCATCGGCATCCTGGTACTGCTGGTCCCAGTCTGAGGAGTGCCAGGTCAGCGGCCCTTTTCCCGGTTCGGAGATGGTTGTCTGGAAGAGAACCACGAGCAGCGGGGACCGATGCCGAAGGTCGCCGGTGGCCAGAGAGGGGACAGTCATGACCGATCCGGTTCTGCGGGCCACGCTCGAGCAGGCCGAGCAGGCCGGCAGGCACGCCGACAACGCCAGGAGACTGGCCGAGCTGGCCGTCCGCCAGGCCGCGGCCGTCCTGGACGAGCAGCGCAGGTTCGCCGCCGACGTCGCGCACGAGCTGCGGACCTCGGTGGCCGCCTTGCGCGCCGAATTGGAGGAGGCCGGCATGCACCCCGAGCAGACCGACCTCGAGTGCCTGCTGGAGCGGACGCTCGGCGGCGTCGGCCGGCTGCAGAAGGCGATCGACGATCTGCTGCTGACCGCCGGAACCGCCGCGGGCCGGGCCGAGCCCGAGCGGGTCGACCTCGCGGAACTGGTCGCGGCGGAGACCGGCGAGCGCCCCGGTGACCTGGAGCTCGCGCCGCTGCCGGACGGCCCGGTCGTCGTCGAGGCCGTCCGCGCCGAGCTGGGCAGAGCGCTCGCCATCCTGGCGTCCGAGGCCCGCCGCCGCGGCGGGGGCAGCATCCGGGTCCGCCTCGACGGCGACACCGCCGAACTGTCGGTCAGCGCCCTCGGCACGGAATCGGAGACCGGGCGGATGAAGCGGTTCACCCGGCTCGACACCTTCACCGGGGACTGCGGGCTGAAGCTCACGATCGCCCGCGGCATCGCGCACGCCCACAACGGGACGCTCTGGTTCGCCGCGGGCTCGCGAGGCGTCCAGAGCGTCGTGCTGCGCCTGCCGGCGGCGGGGGCGGCCGGCGAACCGTCCGACGAGCTGGCACACACCGCCTGACACTCCCGCCCGCTCCGGAAAGCGCCTTCCATCCCCACCGGCCCGCTCTCCCGCCGGCCCCATCCTCATCCTCCCGGCGGCCCCTCCCCCGCCCTGCCCGGACCCGCCCGCCTCGCCGGCGACGACACCTCACCCCGGCCGGCTCCCCGTACGCCGTGGACGCCTCCTTCCGCGGGATGAGGCGGATATCCGTCCGCAGCAGGGTGGCGGGCAGCGCAGACGTCCTAAATTGAGAGGGTGCGCACGTCCCCCGGCGGCCCTCGGGCCTGGCTGAGAGCCCATCCCCTGATCGGCGACTCGGCCCTCGCTCTGGTGCTGGCCGGGCTGTCGATCTGGACGGCCGTGCTGGCCGGTACGGGCGATCCCTCCGCCGGGTACGGGCCGTTCCGCACGCCCGACGCCCTCAGCGCCGGCCTCATCACGCTGGCCTGCCTGCCGGTGGCGGCGCGCAGGCTCCGGCCCCTCACGATGATCTGCCTGGCCGAGATCCCCCAGATCGCCCTGGCGGCCCTCGCCTACGACGGGGGGCTGTCCAGGCTGGCCTCGCTCGTCCTGGTCTACACCGTCGCCACCCACCGCGGGCTGGCGCTCAGCCTTGTGGCCGCCGCGGCGAGCACGTTCTCCCACCTGGCCGAGGTGGTGGCCGGCGGCGGCCGGGAGGGCTGGCTGCAGCAGACCTTCGCCGTGGTCGTGACCCTGACCGTGTGGGTGGTGGGCCGCTCGGTCCGGCTGCGCAGGGTCTACCTCGCCGAGCTGGTCGACCGCGCCGAGCGGCTGGAACGGGCGCGGGACGCCGACACCCGCGCCGCCCGCGCCGAGGAGCGCTCGCGCATCGCCCGTGAGCTGCACGACGTGGTGGCCCACCACGTGAGCGTGATGACCGTCCAGGCGGCCGCCGCCCGCAAGGTGCTCGACACCCGGCCCGAGGCCGCCAAGGACGCCCTGCTGGCCATCGAGGAGATGGGCCGCACCGCCATGCGCGAGATGCGGGGCATCGTCGGCGTGCTGCGCACCGACGCCGAGGCCGGTGAGGTCGCCGAGCTCGCGCCCCAGCCCGGCATGGGAGACCTCCCCGGCCTGGTCGACCAGATGCGCGAGGCCGGGTTGCGCGCCCAGCTGTGGGTGGAGGGTGAGCGGCGCGAGCTCCCGCCGGGCATCGACCTTGCGGCCTACCGCCTGGTCCAGGAGGCCCTGACCAACAGCCTGCGCCACGCGGGGCCCGCCGCGCGGGCGTGGGTGACCGTCCGCCACGACCCCGGCGAGCTGACGGTACAGGTCGAGGACAACGGCATCGGCGCGAACGGCCGCCTCGCGCGCGGTTCGGACGACCGCCCCGGTCACGGCCTGGTGGGCATACGCGAGCGTGTGGCGCTTTATGGTGGAATCCTGCGAATCGGCCCGCGGCAGGGGGGCGGATTCGAGGTCCGAGCCCGATTCCCCCTTGAGGACTCTCACAGATGACTATCAGGGTGCTGCTGGTCGACGACCAGCCGCTGCTGCGTACCGGCTTCCGGCTGATCCTGGAGGCCGAGCCGGACCTCACGGTGGTCGGCGAGGCGGGCAACGGGTCCACCGCCATGGACCAGTCACGGGCCCTGCTGCCCGATGTCGTCCTGATGGACATCCGCATGCCCGGCGTCGACGGCATCGACGCCACCCGGCGCATCGTGCGCGACGCCGCCCCGGGCGCGCACGTGCCGCGCGTCCTGGTCCTGACCACCTTCGATCTGGACGAGTACATCGTGGAGGCGCTGCGCGCCGGCGCGAGCGGCTTCCTGCTGAAGGACGTGCCGCCCGACGAGCTCGTGCAGGCGATCCGCGTCGTGGCGGCGGGAGACGCCATCGTCGCGCCGAGCGTGACCCGCCGGCTGCTGGACAAGTTCGCCGCCCGGCTGCCCTCGGCGCACCAGCAGGCCACTCCGGCCCGCGTCCACCGGCTGACCGAGCGCGAGCTCGAGGTGCTGCGGCTGATCGCCCGGGGCATGTCGAACGCCGAGATCGCCGCCGAGCTGGTGGTCAGCGAGACGACGGTCAAGACCCACGTGGGCAACGTGCTGACCAAGCTGGGGCTGCGTGACCGGGTGCAGGCCGTGGTGCTCGCCTACGAGACCGGCCTGATCACCCCTGGCGCCATTCCCTGACCGGCCGAGGTGACCGCACGGCCCCGGCATCGCCCTTCCCCGGCCTGCGTCACGGTGACGTCAGCGCCTCGAACGACACCTCGACCGAGATCGGGTCATCGAGGGACAGCCGCTTGGTGTGCCCGCACACCAGGTCGTACCTCTCATCGATGAGCCGATGCTCCTCGATGAGCACCACCTCGTCGCCCGCCTGGTCCAGGAAGACGATGAGATAGACCGGAATCCCGGCCGCGGCGTAGGCGGCCTTCTTGTCGACGGTGTCGGTACGGAACGAACTCTCCGGTGAGACGATCTCCACCACGATCACGGCGTCGCCGGCGTACAGGCGCCGGTCGCCGGGCAGGGGACGGAACACCGTGACATCGGGCCGCCGGAGATTGAGCGGAACGTCGCTGATCCGGACGTCGATGTCGGTCTCCACCAGCAGGCACGGCTCCGGCTTCCGTGCCTGCTCCAGGGTCGCGGCCAGCCGCCTGCCCACCCGGTTGTGCACACGCGAAGGACTCTCGCACTTGACGATGTGACCGTCGATCACCTCGATCGTGCGGCAGAAGTCCTCGGGCAACGCCGTGTAGTCCTCCGCCGTGATCTGATCCGGAATCCAGCGACACCAGTCACCGGGCACGCGACTCGTCATGGCCCCACCCTAGCGATCATCCTTCGCTCCCCCATGCTCAGATCCACTCACCGTCACGACATGGACACCCTGAGGAGTGGTCAACGGCGCGTGGCGGAACGGTCAGCGGGGGGAGATCGAGCAGGTGCTACTCCGTGGCGGCGCCGGGCGCGGCGGGGACGGCGGCTTCGGGGGCCGCGTCCGCCGGAGCAGGGGCGTTCTCCGGGAAGTGGCAGGCGACCTGGTGGCCGGGCGCCAGGGCGACGAGCGGCGGCTCCACGGTCTTGCAGACCTCCTGCGCCTTCCAGCAGCGGGTGTGGAACCGGCAGGCCGGCGGCGGGTTGAGCGGGCTCGGCACGTCGCCCTGCAGGCGGATGCGGTCGCGCCCGCCGCGCGCCTTGACGTCCGGGATGGGCACCGCCGACAGCAGCGCCGTGGTGTAGGGGTGCATGGGCCTCTCGTACAGGCCCTTGCGGTCGGCGATCTCCACGATCTTGCCGAGGTACATGACCGCGACCCGGTCGCTGATGTGCCGGACCACCGACAGGTCGTGAGCGATCACGACGTAGGTCAGATCCAGCTCGTTCTGCAGGTCTTCCAGCAGGTTGACGACCTGGGCCTGGATGGAGACGTCCAGCGCGGAGACCGGCTCGTCGGCGATGATCAGCTTGGGCTTGAGCGCGAGGGTGCGGGCGATGCCGATGCGCTGCCGCTGGCCGCCGGAGAACTCGTGCGGGTAGCGGTTGTAGTGCTCGGGGTTGAGCCCGACCAGCTCCAGGATCTCCTGGACGGCCTTCTTGGTGCCCTGCTCGGTCTTCACCCCCTGGATCCGGAACGGCGCGCCGACGATCGCACCGACGGTGTGCCGCGGGTTGAGCGAGCTGTAGGGGTCCTGGAAGATCATCTGCATGTCCCTGCGGAGCGGCCGCAGCGCGCCCTGGGACATGTGCGTGATGTCGTGGCCCTCGAAGCGCACCGTGCCGCCGGTGGGCTCCAGCAGCCGGGTGATCAGCCGTCCGGTCGTGGTCTTGCCGCAACCGGACTCGCCCACCAGGCCGAGCGTCTCGCCCTTGCGGACGTCGAAGGTCAGCCCGTCCACGGCCTTCACCGCGCCGACCTGCCGCTTGATCAGGCCCTTGGTGATCGGGAAGTGCTTCTCCAGCCCCTCGACCGACAGCAGGGGCTCGGGCGTCTCGCTCACACCGACTCCAGGTTGGGCTTGATCTCGTTCTCCCAGATGGCGCGCCGCTCCTCGCCCGCCATGTGACAGCGCACCAGGTGGCCGCCCTCGGTCTCCAGGAGCTCGGGCACGGCGGTCTTCGCCTTACCGCCGGTGCGGCCCTCGAAGGCGCAGCGCGGGTGGAAGGCGCAACCGGACGGCACGTTGATCAGGGACGGCGGGGTGCCCTTGATCGGCATGAGCCGCTCGGTCGGCTCGCGGTCGAGCCGCGGCATCGAGCCGAGCAGGCCCCACGTGTAGGGGTGCTCGGGACGTTCGAAGATGTCCTCGGCGGTGCCGTACTCGATGCACTTGCCGCCGTACATGACCAGGATGTCATCGGAGAGCTCGGCGACCACGCCGAGGTCGTGCGTGATGATGATCAGCGCGGAGTTGAACTCCTGCTGCAGGTCGCGCATCAGGTCGAGGATCTGCGCCTGCACGGTGACGTCCAGCGCGGTGGTCGGCTCGTCGGCGATCAGCAGCTCGGGGTCGCACGACAGCGCCATGGCGATCATGGCGCGCTGGCGCATGCCGCCGGAGAACTCGTGCGGGTAGGAGTCCACCCGCCGGTCCGGCTGCGGGATGCCGACCCGGCCGAGCATGTCGATGGCGTGCTTGCGGGCGACCGCCTTGCTCACCGGGTTGTGGATGCGGTACGCCTCGATGATCTGCGCCCCGACGGTGTAGTACGGGTGCATGGCCGACAGCGGATCCTGGAAGATCATCGCCATCTTCTTGCCGCGCAGCGCCCGCACGTGCTCGGGGCCGGCCGAGACCAGCTCGTCGCCGTCCAGCCGGATCTCGCCGGAGATGCGGGCCCGGCCGCCCTTGTGCAGGCCGAGAATGCCGAGGCTCGTCACGCTCTTGCCCGAACCCGACTCGCCCACGATGCCGAGGGTCTTGCCGCGCTCCAGGGAGAACGACAGCCCGTCGACCGACTTGACCAGGCCGTCGTCGGTCGGGAAGTGGATGCGCAGGTCCTCAAGCTCAAGGAAGCTCATGCCAGCCTCACTCTCGGGTCGACCACCGCGTAGAGCAGGTCCACGAGGAGGTTGGCCAGGACGACGAAGAACGCGGCGACCAGCACCACGCCCATGACCTTCGGGAGGTCCTGGTTGACGATCGCGTCGATGGCGTACTTGCCGATGCCGGGCAGCGAGAAGGTGCTCTCGGTGAGCACCGCGCCGCCCATGAGCAGACCGAGGTCGAGGCCGAAGATGGTCAGGATCGGGGTGAGGGCGCCGCGCAGCCCGTGCTTGACCACGACCACGCGCTCGGTCAGTCCTTTCGCCCGGGCGGTGCGGATGTAGTCCTCGTTCATCGTCTCGAGCATGCCCGACCGGGTGAGCCGCGCGTATCCGGCGGCGTACAGGAACGCCAGGGTGATCCACGGCAGGATCAGGCCGTAGGCCCACAGGGCGGGGTTGGTCAGGAAGGGGGTGTAGCTGCCGCCGGGCGCCGTGATCGCGAACGGCCGGCCGTAGCTGAACAGGACCAGCGAGACGATGCCGGTGAAGAAGATGGGCAGGGAGACCCCCGCCAGGGCCACGCTCATCGCCGCCCGGTCGAACAGGCTGCCGCGCCGTAGCGCGGAGATCACGCCGGTGGCCACGCCGGCGATCAGCCAGATGATCGCCGCACCGATGGCCAGCGACCCGGTGACCGGCACCCGGTCCAGCAGGTCGGGCCACACCGGCAGGCGGGACAGGAAGGAGTAGCCCAGGCACGGAGCCGGGCAGTGCTCGACGGTGGGACCGTAGCTGTAGTCGGCACCTGCGACGATGCCCTTGGCGAACCGCCCGTACTGCACGACCAGCGGGTCGTTGAAGCCGAGCCGCTCCGCCGCCAGCTTCACCTGCTCGGCGGTCGCCGTGCGGCCGACGTACCGCGCGGCGAGGCTTTCCGAGGTGGCGCCGGCCAGGCGCGGCACCAGGAAGAAGATGGCAAAAGTGATCATGCTCACGATGGCGAGCATGACGACACCCCAGATCAGGCGCCTGATGATGTATGTGACCACAGTCCCCCCGGCTCCGGGGGCCGGCCGGTGGGCCGGCCCCCTGCCGCGTTCACGTGTCTATCGGAACTTACGGATGGTTCGGGCCGGCTACTGCAGGCCCATGTTGAGGTAGTCGTACATGCCGAACGCGTCGCTGTAGTAGACGTTCGTCAAGCCCTTGCCGCGGATGAGCAGGCTCTTGGCCCAGATGCCGGGGAGGATGAACGCGTCCTCCATGACCTTGCGGTCGATCTGCGCCCACATCGGCTCGCGCTTGGCGACGTCGGTCTCCAGGGAGGCCTGGTCGAGCAGCTTGTCGACCTCGGGGTCGCGGACGCTGACGTTGGAGGAGCCACCGGTCTCGCGGATCACGCGGCTGTCGACGATCTGCTGCAGGAAGCCGTAACCGTCGGGCCAGTCGGCACCCCAGCCGTTGACGGCCAGGCCGATCTTGTTGTCCTTGGCGTAGCCCGGCTTGCCGGCGTACAGGGCGAAGTAGTCGGCCTGCGGGAACGGCTTCAGCGTGAGCTTGATGCCGGCCTTGGCCAGGGACTGCTGCAGCGCCTCGGCCGCGGCCTTCTCCTTCGGCCGCTCGGCGCGGTAGGAGATGTTGGTCTCGAAGCCGTTCGGCTGGCCGCAGGCGGTCAGGTGCTCCTTGGCCTTGGCGATGTCACCGTGGTTGTCCGGGCCCGGCGGGTAGAGGTTGAAGTCCTCGTGCCCGGGGATGCCCGGGGGCAGCAGGCTGGTCGCGATCTGACCGCCGGAGAACTCGCCTCCGTAGGCGGTCTGGTAGGCGACCTTGTCCGCGGCGTACTGGACGGCCTTGCGGCATTCGATGTTGTCCAGCGGCTTCACGTTGCCGTTGACCGACGTGTACCAGAGGCGGGTGATCGTCGGGTTGTCCGTGCCGGCCTTGAGGTTGGGGTCGGTCAGCACGCGCCCGAGGGTGGCCGGCTGAGCGCCGGTGCCCGCGATGTCGAGGTGCA
Organism: Sphaerisporangium melleum; assembly: GCF_014646695.1. Lineage (GTDB taxonomy): Bacteria > Actinomycetota > Actinomycetes > Streptosporangiales > Streptosporangiaceae > Sphaerisporangium > Sphaerisporangium melleum. The sequence continues at coordinate 4,020 of NZ_BMNT01000057.1, read as the reverse complement.
GGTCACCGGACAGGAGCCGGTTGTCGATGTCGTCGGCGTTGACGTTCGTGGTGACCTCGTAACCGTCGGGCAGCGCCTTGCGGTTGGGGTCGGTGGCCGGGTCCCAGTTCTCGTTGCGGACCAGGGTGAAGCCCTTGCCGATCTCGTTCTTGTCGAACTTGTACGGCCCGGAGGAGATCACGTGCTCCTTGTACTTGGCGCCGGTGTCCTTGTCCTTGGGGACCGGGATCGTCGCCGGGAGCTGCGCGAAGTAGTCGAAGCCGCTGTAGGGCTGCTTGAGGTGGAAGACGATCGTCTGGTCGTCGGGGGTCTCGATCGCCGAGTCGGTGTTGGCGTCCTTGGACTTGTAGGCGCCCTTGTAGCCCTTCGGCCAGTCGAGGGTGTCGTTGAAGTAGGTGTACCCGTCGGGGAACACCTCCTTGTCGAACGACCGCTCGACGCCGTACTTGACGTCCTTGGACGTGATCGGCGTGCCGTCCTCGAACTTCACGCCCTGCTTGAGCTTGTAGGTCCAGGTCTTGGCGTTGTCGCTCGGGACGCCCAGGCTCTCGGCGAGGTCGGGGATCAGCTGGGCGCTCTCCTTGCCGGGGGCCGGCTTGAACATCACCAGCGAGCGGCCGTAGAGCCGGATGAAGTCCCAGGAGTAGCCGTAGTAGGTGTCGCCCGGGTCGAGGGAGTCCCAGTCGCCCGCGTTGGCGAGCTTGATGATGCCGCCCTTCTTGTCAGAAGGGTTGAACACCTGCGTGAGAGCGGCGTTGAACTCCGCCTTCGCGGCGTCACCGCCACCGGCCGACGCGGCGCCGGACTGGCCCGGCGTCGCCGCGCCGCCGCCACCACAGGCGGACAGCCCCAGGGCGAGAACCGCGCCCAGAGCGGTCACCCCCAGTGTGGTTCTTCTCTTCATCTACAAAACCCCTTGTGTCGACAGCCAGGGAACTTACGGGGAACAAATGGAGCTCAGCGAGCCCTCGGGTCGAGGGCGTCCCGGAGACCGTCACCGAACAGGTTGAAGGCGAGCACGGTGATGAAGATCGCCATACCAGGGAAGAACATGAAGTGCGGGATCGTGTAGAACCGCACGGCGTCGGAGAGCATGCCGCCCCAGGTGGCGGTGGGCGGGCGCACGCCCACCCCGAGGAACGACAGCGCCGCCTCGAACAGGATGTTGGTCGGGATCAGCAGCGTCGCGTAGATGAGGATCGGCGCCACCAGGTTGGGCAGCATCTCGCGGAAGATGATGTACGGGCCGCGTGCGCCCAGGCTGCGGGCCGCGTCGATGAACTCGCGCTCGCGCAGCGACAGTGTCTGGCCGCGCATGATGCGCCCGATGTAGGGCCAGTTGAAGAAGCCGATGATGAAGATCAGCAGTGAGACGCGCAGCGCGTCGCCGGAGAGCCCGAACGCCGAGTCGGGCACGACGCCGGCGAGCGCGATGGCGAAGACCAGCAGCGGGAAGGCGAGGAAGACGTCCATCGCCTTGCTGATCACCGAGTCGACCCAGCCGCCGAAGTAGCCGGCCATGACGCCGAGCAGGGTGCCGATGGCCACCGACAGCAGGGTGGCCAGGAAGGCGATGAGCAGCGAGATGCGGGCTCCGTAGACCACGCGGCTGAAGATGTCGCGGCCGTTGACCGGTTCGACGCCGAACAGGTGGTCCGCGCTGATGCCGGTGCCGTCCTTGGGCGCGAGGGTCTCGGAACTGATGAGGTCCTGGTTGAAGTCGTTCGGCGGGTGCCCGAACCAACTGACGATCAGCGGGGCGAAGATCGCGACGAGGATCAGGAAGATCACGACGCCGGCCCCGGTCAGCGCCACCTTGTCCCGCTTGAGGCGCGTCCACGCGATCTGGCCGAGCGAGCGGCCCTCGATCGCCTTGCCCTGCGCCCCGTCCAGCACGGCCTCCGGCGCGGCCTGGAGCTCCTGGCCGGAGACATCGAGCGGTGCGGTCATAGTTGTTCGGCCCCCTGGATCCCAGACGACTGTGTGGCTGCCGATGTACCGCCCGGCGCCGGGTGGCCACAGGCGTCGCCCATCTTTCGGGCAGGCCGCAGGTGTGCGGCCCCCGGACGCAGAATCTACGTGCTGAGCTGCACTGACCAGTACCTGAGCGCGCTATGTGGCTCAACTGTGATTCATGCGAAATTCATTCGTGTTGATCTTGAACGGAATGTCCGGGGCTTGTGTGGATTGTGTCCCGGAACCGTGACATCACCCGGAAACCGCGCGGGGACAGGGGATGCGGAGCCGGAGAGCCTCCCGCCGAGGCGGGCGGAGAGCGGAAAATCGTTCCGGATCACGGCCGCCGCGGACACTCGCGGCGTTCCCAGGAAGCATCCTTGAAGATCATGAAGCGCTGGATGCCGTTACGTGAACTTAACATTACGACGTCCGGCGGACGGGCCCATCGTGGCCCGGATCATCGATCAGCTGATGCCGCGGCGTTTGAGGATCTCCTCGATGTCGGACAGGTCGTCGTCGGCGGCGGGAGCTGCGGGCCGGGACTGGACGGGGCGGCGCAGTGGCTGGGTCGGAGCCGTGCCGCCCGCGGCGCCGCCGGCGGGTGGCGTCGGCCCGGTGGCGGTCTCGCCTCCCCGCGTGCGCTTGCCGGCGGTCGTCCCGGCCCGCAGGCGCCGGCCGCGCAGGACGCCGGAGACCAGGAACAGCACGGCCGACAGGCCGGCCACGGCCACTCCGGCCCAGACCATGGGCGACAGGACCAGCCCGGTCAGGAAGCCGGCCACCGCCGTGCCCGCCTGCCACAGGGCGGGCAGTGCGCCGGTGAGGTAGGCGGCGACCGGGATCAGGGACCAGGCGGCGCCGCGCAGGCCGGCGGCCGCGCCGCGCCTGCGCAGGGCCAGGAAGCTCAGCACCAGCCCGGCGGCGGTCAGCCCGGCGCACAGCGGCAGCCAGGCGATCTGGTCGTACGACATCGCGTCGCCCCCCTTGGTCGCTCTTCCCCTTCCATCCTGGCACGTGGGGCGGCGGCGTCATCTCCTCCTTTGGGATGGCCCGTCCCCCGCCCGGAGGATCCCGCCCGGGCACGAGGAGGACGTCCGGCGTTGGGAGGTCGCGTCCGCGCGGTCCAGGGGCCGTGAACGACGAGCGGGGGGGCGAGCAAGCCCTGGTCTCTCCACGAGCAGAGACAGGCATCCACGGGCTTGGGAGGCAGTGGGCCTCAGGAGCCGGTCGTGGGAGCGTGAGGAAGGGCGCTGGAGTGCACCGGCCGGGACGGCGGGCCGGTCAGCGGCCGACAAGGTCGCGGAGGGTGGCCAGGCCGACCTGCTTGAGCGACTCGGCCACCAGGCGGCGGGGGGCCGGCGGGATGGGCAGCACGCTGGGCACGGCGACGACGGCGCAGCCGGCGGCGGTGGCGGAGGCCACGCCCGCGGGAGAGTCCTCGATGGCGGCACAGCGCAGGGGGTCGGCGCCGAGGGCGGTGGCGGCCCTGAGGTAGGGCTGCGGGTGGGGTTTGAACAGGTCCACGTCGTTGGCGGTGACCACGACGTCGAAGCCGCCGCCGATGCCGCCGAGCACGGCGTCGGCCAGCAGGCGGGAGGAGGAGGTGACCAGGCCGGTGGGCAGGCCGGCCGCGCGGACCTCGGCGAGCAGCTCGGCCGCGCCCGGCATCAGGTCGAAGCCTTCGGCGAGCAGGCCGAGGACGGAGTCGATCATCCAGGCGGCGACCTCGTCAGGGTCGCGCTCGGCCCCGCTCTTGGCGAGCATGTACGCCACGGCGGCCGGCATGGATCCGCCGACCAGGTTCTCCTGGTCGGCGGCGGTCCACCCCGCGCCGAGGCGCCGCATGACCGACGCCTCGGCCTGGAACCACAGCTTCTCGGTGTCGACGAGGGTTCCGTCCATGTCGAAGAGGACCGCGTCCACTGTTCTCCCTACCGGTGCCGGCACGTACACCGAAGACCGTACCGGCCGCCCGGAAGGGCTCAGACGTTGAAGTACTTGGCTTCGGGGTGGTGGACGATCAACGCGGAGGTGGACTGCTCGGGATGCAACTGGAACTCC
>NZ_BMNT01000056.1:32751-45175 GCF_014646695.1 Sphaerisporangium melleum | reverse complement strand
AAATTTGATAGATGAGTGTAGGTAGGCCGCCCGGGTTCCGGGCGGCCTTCCTGCGTTTCCGGGGGTTTTCTCCCGGCACACAGGATCGTGCTGCGCCCCGCGGCGTGTCCTTGTTCCTGGCGTGTCCTCGACCCTCGACGCTCGGGCTGAGTGTTCTGGGTTCCCGTGTGTCTTCCGCGCTCGCGTCTTCTCTGCCTGCAGGTGTGCAGCTGCGATTCACCGGCCGTTCTGACGACCGCTGTCAATCCGTTACATCCTTGATCGCGAGATCTCGGGGTGTGAGTGCCGGAAGGCGCTAGGCTCCGCGTACCTGACAGGATCTTCGCTGATTGTCCTTTGTTGCCGTAAAGGGCGTGACGTCGTGACAGGCAGGCATCGCAATCCCGAGCACCCCGACGGTGACGAGCGGTACGAAGAGGACGGGCCGTCCTGGCGCGACCGACTAGCGAGCCTGCTGGAGGCCGTCCGGGAGTCGGCTCCGCTGGCCACCGCCCACGGACGGGCGATCACGGCCGTCGTCCTGGGTGTGCTCCTGCTCGGTTCGCTCGCGGGCGGGGCGTACGCCCTGGTGAGCCGCTCGATGTGCGCCGAGCGTCCCGGGTTACGGGTGACGGCCGCACCCGAGATCGGGCCGGCGCTGGAGCGAGTGGCCGAGAAGTACACCCAGCAGGGCGGATGCGCCGAGATCACCATCCGCCAGGGGAGCCCCGCGGACGTGGCCGATGAACTCGCGGCGCGAAAGAACCTCATGGACGTCTGGGTGCCGGACGCCTCCGTTTGGGTGGATCTGGCGCGGGTGCAGGGCGCCGATCGGACTTCGCTGGGCGCCGGCACGCCGATCGCCCGGTCCCCGGTCATCATGGCCGTGGCGGAGTCCACGGTCACCCGGCTCGCGTCCGCCAAGGTGAAGCCGTCCTGGACGCTGCTCGTGCCCACCGCCGCGACCAGGAAGAAGCTGCCGAAGGCGTCCACGACTCTGCCGGCTCCCAGCAGGTTCGCCTCGGGGCTGGCCGCGCTGGACGCGCTCTCGTCCGTGGTGACCGATCGCCCGGCCATGCTCAAGATCGTCAATGGGATGACGACGAACCTGCGCCGGTCAGTGCTGCCCTCCCAGGAGGCGCTTTTCGACCTCGTCGAGCGGCCGGCCAAGGGAACCGATCCGATCATCGTGGTCAGCGAGCAGGCCGTCTGGGAGTACAACAGCGATCGGGCGAACACCCGCGTGGCGGGACTGTATCCCCAGGAGGGCACGCTCGCCCTCGACTACCCTTTTGTCCCGGTCACCAAGGACGCCCTGAAGCGGCAGGCCGCCGAGGAGTTCCGCCGCATCGTCCTGTCCGCCGCAGGACGCGCGATCCTGCAGTCGTACGGGTTCCGCGACGCGGCGGGCCAGGCCGGCGGCGCCATGGACGAGGCACACGGCGTGCGCGCCGAGCCGCCCCGGGAGCTCACCGTCCCGGATGCCATGGCCAGGCTGCGGGTACTGCTGTCGATGCGGATGCTCCTCGCCGACACCCGCACGCTCCTGCTGCTGGATGTCAGCCGTTCCATGGCCGAGGAGGTTCCGGGACTGGGGACGAGCAGGGTGCGGGCGATGGCGGACGCCGCCGAGGCGGGCGTGCGCGCCCTGCCGCAGGGTGGGGACGTCGGCCTGTGGATCTTCGCGGCCGGGCTGGACGGCGACAAGGACCATCGGCAACTCGTCCCCGTCGGCCCGCTGGCGCAACAGGGCCCGGAGGTCGTCCGGGCCCTGCGCAAGCTGCCCGGGCAAGTCGGGGGCGGTTCGGGACTGTACGACGCGCTGCTCGCCGCCTTCCGCTCGGCCTCGAAGAGCCAGGTGAAGAACATGCTGAGCTCGATCGTCGTGTTCACCGACGGAGGCGACGACGACCGGCGCGGCATCAAGCTCAAGGAACTCCTGGCCACTCTGGAGAAGGAGTTCGACGCCGGACGGCCGGTCACCGTGACGCTGGTCGGCTTCGGCGAGGACGTCGACGTGAGCGCGCTCGAGCAGATCGCCCGGGTGACCAACGGCGCCGCCATGGTCGCCGGCGGCTTCGACCAGGCGCAGCAGATCTTCCTGCAGACCCTCGCTAACCGGGTGTGTGTGGACCGGGAGCGGTGCGCCGCCCAGGAGGGCTGACCAGGAGGGCTGACCGGTGGCCGGTCGGGCATGGCGCTCGTGCGATGGGCTAGGCGTACGCCCTGGCCCGGCGCGCTGGACCGATGACCGTCCCCGTGCACCCCTCACAGGCCGAGCAGGACCTGGCCCGGTGCGCCTGGGCCGATGGGGCACCTGGTCGTTGTCGCGGGTGCCCAGGGTCGTGGGGGTTCGGGGGTCACTCGGGGCGGGGGTGGGCGGCGCTCTTCAGCAACGGCTCTATGCGGTAGGGGATCTGGGTGGACAGCGCGATGGTGGTGTCGGTGCGCTGGACGGCCGGTGAGGACAGCACCCGCGCGATGATCTCCTGCAACTGGACTGTGGAGCGCGCCACCACGCGGCAGAGCAGGTCGCCCTGGCCGCTGGTGCCGTACACCTCCAGGATCTCCGGGACGGACTCCAGCGCCTGCACGGCCTCGGTGAGCCTGCCCTGGGCGATCTGCAGTGAGACGAACGCGAGGATGGGGTAGCCCATCTCCGCGGGGACGATCGTGGGCCCGAAATCCCCGATGACGCCGCGGCCCACGAGCTTGTCGACCCGCGCCTGGACGGTGCCCCGGGCGACGCCGAGCAGCCGCGCCAGCTCGGTGAGCCCGACGCGCGGATGCGTCCGCATGGTGGCGATGAGGCGCCCGTCCAGGTCGTCCAGGGGGCCGTGAGCCGTTGGCATGGCCCCGAGGGTACGCCGACCGGCGGGCGCCCGTCGTGCCGTGTCCCGGCGACGCGCGGCGCCTGGTGCCCGGAGCGCTCCCGCAGGCCGCCGTCAGAGCCGGGTCCGGCGTCCCGGGGGCCGGACCCGAACGGGCGGCGGAGGGCGGCCGTATTGAGCGGATCGACCAGCATCCGAGAGGCCGGGGCGGGGATTTTGACCGATCTGACCAGTGAAAATGGTCGCTCTTGCCAGCCGGAACGGTGAGTGCCGATATTGCTGTTATGTTCGAAGAAGCCCAATACTTCGCTCCGGTGGCGACGCGGGAGGACGGGTCCGTCGTCGTCGAGCTGGCCGCAGGCCATCCGGGTGTCGCCGATCCCGTCTACCGTGAGCGCCGCAACGCCATCGCCGCTCTCGCGCTGAATCACGTGGCGGGGGAGCCGGTTCCGCCGGTGGAGTACACCGAGCGGGAGCACGAGGTGTGGGCGCTGGTCGCGGGCGAGCTCGCGCTGAAGCACCGCCGGTACGCCGCCGGTGAGTACCTACGCGGCTGCGAGCGGCTCGGACTGCCCGCCGACCGGATCCCGCAGCTCCAGGAGGTCGGTGACCTGCTCCAGCCGCTGACCGGGTTCCGTTACCTTCCGGCGGCCGGGCTCGTGCCGCTGCGCGAGTTCTACGGCGTGCTCGCGGACGGCCTGTTCCACTCGACCCAGTACATCCGCCACCATTCGGTGCCGTTCTACACGCCCGAGCCGGATGTGATCCACGAGGTGATCGGGCACGCGAACGCGCTGGCCTCCGATCGCTTCGCCCGCCTCTACCGGCTGGCCGGCGCTGCCGCCCGCCGAGTGGAGACGCAGGAGGCGCTGGAGTTCGTCTCCAAGACGTTCTGGTTCACCATGGAGTTCGGCGTCCTCGCCGAGGACGGCGAGGACAAGGCGTACGGCGCCGGCATCCTGTCGTCCTACGGTGAGATCGAGGAGTTCCGCGGCATGGACATCCGTCCGCTGGACGTGGCCGCGATGGGGACGACCGTGTACGACATCACCAAGTACCAGAACGTGCTGTTCCGGGCCGAGTCGCTCACGCATCTGGAGGACGTCGTCGGCGGGTTCTGGGAGACCTGTGACGATGAGGCCATCTCCCGTCTCGCGGCCGGCCACGCCGTGACCAGGGCCTGACAGGACGAACCACGGACGACCGGCCGCGTGCCGGTCGTCCGGAGGTCAGGCCGGCGTCACCAGGCGGTAGCCCACGCCCCGTACGGTCTGGATGAGCCGGTCGTCGTCGTCACCCAGACGCGCGCGCAGACGCTTGACGTGCACCGCGATGGTGTTGGTCGACATGCCGTCCGCCGCGTGCCACACGTGGCGCATGATCTGCTCGCGGGTCACCGTGCGGTCGGCGTTGCGCATCAGGTAGTGCAGCAGCTCGAACTCGCGGAGCGGCAGGTGGACGGGCAGCCCGCCCACCCGCACCTGGTAGGCGCCGACGTCGAGTTCGACGCCGCCGACCGTGAGGACCCCGCGCCCGCCGTCACCCGGGAAGGCCGCCTGGACCAGCGGCAGCAGCTCGGGCACGCGGTAGGGACGGGCCACGCATGCGGTCGCCCCGGCGGCCAGGGCCTGGACGGCCTGCTCGGCATGGCCCTCGCCCACGCCGAGCAGAACGGGCACGGTCCGGGCCAGCCGGACCGCGCGGACGAAATCGACCGGTCCGATGACCGGCAGGGTGGCGCTGACCAGGACCACGTCCGGGCGGAGGGCACCCGCCTGGAGGAGTGCCTGCGCGCCGTCGGGGACCCCGGCCACGAGGATGCCCTCGCGTTCGAGTGCCGCGGCCAGTTCCCCGACAAGGTCGGCGTCGGGATCGGCAACCAGCAGCATGGGCGCCGGCCTGGTGTCCCCGTCCACTTCAGGTGCCGCCTGCGGCTGGCTCACACCATCTCCTTTACGAGCGGATCAGCCGAAGCGCCCGGTGATGTAGTCCTCGGTCGCCTTCTGCGTCGGGTTGGTGAAGATCTTCGAGGTCTCGTCCATCTCGATGAGCTTGCCGGGCTGGCCCTGACCGGCCAGGTTGAAGAACGCCGTCTTGTCGCTCACCCGGGCTGCCTGCTGCATGTTGTGGGTGACGATCACGATGGTGTACTCGTTCTTCAGCTTGGAGATCAGGTCCTCGATGGCCAGCGTCGAGATGGGGTCGAGGGCCGAGCACGGCTCGTCCATGAGCAGGACGGCCGGGCTGACCGCGATTGCCCGGGCGATGCACAGCCGCTGCTGCTGACCGCCGGACAGGCCGGAGCCGGGCTTGTTGAGCCGGTCCTTGACCTCGTTCCACAGGTTGGCGTCCTTGAGTGAGCTCTCCACGATGCCTTCGAGCTCGGACTTGGAGCGCCGGCCGTTGAGGCGCAGGCCCGCGGCGACATTGTCGAAGATCGACATGGTCGGGAACGGGTTCGGCCGCTGGAAGACCATGCCGACCGTGCGCCGTACCGACACCGGGTCGATGTCGTCGCCGTAGAGGTCCTGGTCCTCCAGCAGGATCTTGCCGTCGACCCGGGCGCCCGGGATGACCTCGTGCATGCGGTTCAGCGTGCGCAGGAAGGTCGACTTGCCGCAGCCGGACGGGCCGATGAAGGCGGTGACCGAGCGCGGCTCGATCGTCATCGTGATGCCTTCGATCGCCTTGTGCGATCCGTAGTACGCGTCGAGGTCGGAGACCTCGATCTGCTTGGCCATTGTCGATACCCCTTATCGGCCCTTGGCGGGCGCACGCCACCAGCTGATGAGGCGCGCCACCAGGTTGAGCAGCATGACGATCAGGATGAGGGTGAGCGCTCCCGTCCAGGCGCGGTCGGTCGCGGTGATGTTCGGCCGCTGCGCCTGGTCGAAGACGTACAGCGGGAGACCCATCTGCGGCCCGTCGAACGGGTCGGAGTTGATCGAGTCGGTGATGAAGACGGTCAGCAGCAGCGGAGCGGTCTCGCCGGCCACGCGGGCGATGGCCAGCATGACGCCGGTGATGATGCCGGTGAAGGCCGTCGGCAGCACGACCCGCATGATCGTCTTCCACTTGGGCACCCCGAGCGCGTACGACGCCTCGCGCAGCTCGTTCGGCACCAGGCGCAGCATCTCCTCGGCGGAGCGGACGACCGTCGGCAGCATCAGGATGGACAGGGCGATCGCCCCGGCGAAGCCCGAGTAGCCGAGACCGAGGATGAGCACCCAGAACGCCAGCACGAACAGACCGGCCACCACGGAGGGGATGCCGGTCATGACGTCGACGAAGAAGCTGATGGAGCGGGCCAGCCGTCCACCCGAGCCGTACTCCACCAGGTAGATGGCGGTGAGCAGGCCGATGGGCACCGAGATCAGCGTGGCCAGGCCGACCTGCTCCAGGGTGCCGAGAATGGCATGGTAGGCGCCGCCGCCCGCGTCCCTGGGGCCGATGTTGCGCATCGAGTGGGTCAGGAACTCCAGGTCGAAGCGCTTGAGCCCGTTCGTGACCACCAGCCAGATGACCGAGACCAGCGGGACGACCGCGATGGCGAACGCCAGCCAGACCAGGCCCTGGACGATGCGGTTCTTCACACGCCGGCCCATGGAGACCGGCTGCAGGACATGGATCGTGGTCGTCATGCGGCGGCCCTCGAGTACTCCTTGCGGCGGGCGATGACCAGCCGGGCCGCCGTGTTGACCACCAGGGTGATCACGAACAGCACGAGGCCGGAGGCGATCAGCGCGCCCTGGCCGATGGGGGTGGCCTCGCCGAACCCGTTGGCGATGTTGGCGGCGATGCTGTTGCCGTTGCCGGTCAGCACCTGAAGGGTGACGGTGAAGGTGGCCGGGAAGATGAGCGCGACCGCGATGGTCTCACCCATGGCCCGCCCGAGGCCGAGCATGGCCGCGCTGATCACGCCGGGACGCCCGAAGGGCAGCACCGACATCCGGATCATCTCCCAGCGCGTCGCGCCGAGGGCCAGGGACGCCTCCTCCAGCATCGTCGGGGCCTGGAGGAACACCTCACGCGAGATCGCCGCGATGATCGGCAGAATCATGATCGCCAGCACGATCGACCCGGTGAGGATCGACTTGGAGTTCACCGACTCGCCGGCGAACAGCGGGATCCAGCCGAGGTAGGTGTTGAGGAACTCCGAGGGGCCGCGCATGAACGGCACCAGGAAGATCACGCCCCACAGGCCGTACACGACACTGGGGACCGCCGCCAGCAGGTCGATGACATAGCCGAGCACGCTGGCGAGGCGGCGCGGGGCGTAGTGCGAGATGAACAGCGCGACCCCGACCGCCACCGGCAGAGCCATGATCAGCGCCAGGAAGGAGCTGATCACCGTGCCCCAGGCCAGGGCGGCGATGCCGAACGCGGGGGGAGAGGCGTTGGGGGTCCAGGTCTGCTCGGTGAGGAAGTTCGCGGAGTTGGCCTGAAGGGCGGGGACGGCCCTCACGATGAGGAAGACCGCGATCGCCGCCATGATCACGAGTACCAGAATGCCGGCGCCGGTCGTCGCGTACCGGAAAGGGCCCTCGCCGTGGCTGCGCCGGAAGGCGGACCGGCCCATGGCCGGCCCGCCTTCGCGTGTACGAAGTGACGTGGCCATCCGCGTTAGGAGATGGCCTCGACGGCGGTGCGCACCTTGCCGAGCAGGCTGGCCGGCAGCGGCGCGTAGCCCAGGCTCGTCAGGGCCTGCTGACCCTCGTCACTCGAGGTGTAGCCGAGGAAGGCCTTGACCAGCTTGGTGTCCTCCGGCGACAGGCCCTTCTCACAGGTGATCTCGTAGGTCACCAGGACGATCGGGTAGGCACCCGCGGCGCTGGTGGCGTAGTCGATCTTCAGCTTGAGGTCGTTGCCGGTGCCCTCGACCGTGGCGGCCTCGACCGTCTTGGCCGCGCTCTCGGGGGTCAGCTCGACGAACTCGCCCGAGCCGTTGGCGACCTTGGCCTTCTGCAGCCCGGAGTTCTCGGCGAAGGACAGCTCGACGTAGCTGACCGAGCCCTCGGCGCTCTTGATGGCCTGCGCGATGCCGTCGGAGCCCTTGGCGCCGAGACCCTTGGCCTCGGCAGGGAACGCCTTGGCCGGCTCGTACGGCCAGTCGGCGGTGGCCGCGAGGAACTTGGTGAAGTTGTCGCTGGTGCCCGACTCGTCCGAGCGGTGGTACGCCTGGATCGCGGTCGAGGGCAGCTTGGCGTCCGGGTTGTCCTTCTTGATCGCCGGGTCGTCCCACTTGGTGATCTGGTTGTTGAAGATGCCGCCGATGGTCTTGGGCGACAGCTGCAGACCGTCCACGCCGGGCAGGTTGTAGACGACCGCGACCGGGCCGGTCACCATCGGGAGGTTGATGGCCTTGCCGGTCTTGCAGCGCGCGTCGGCCTGCGCCGGCTCGCCCTTGTCGTCCTTCAGAGCCGAGTCCGAGCCGGCGAAGGCCACGGTGCCCTGGATGAACGCCTGCACACCCGCGCCCGAGCCGCTGGGCTGGTAGTTGATGCTCACACCGGGGTTGCTCGACTGGAACGACTTCTTCCACTCGGCGATGGCGTTGGCCTGCGCCGAGGAGCCGGCCGCGTTGATCGTGCCGCTGAGGCCGCCGCCGGCGTCACCGCTGCTGGCGGGGGCGGAGGCGGCGTCCGTGCCACCGGAGTTGTTGTCGGTACCACACGCAGCGAGCGAAAGCACGCCGGCGATGGCGGCTACAGCGAGCCGGCCTGCATACTTCACGGTTGTCGTCCTTCCACGTTGCTTGTTCAACGGGTAGGACGGTAGGGAGCCAAGATGACCTGATTCCCGGCACAAGGTGAACGACGAATGAACGAGCCGGGTCACTATCGTGGTGAACGGGTCATGACGCTCTACCTCGTCTTGGTGTCCGGCCGCTTACCCGATCGGGTCCGGCGGCTTGCCGCGCCGGGTCCCCCGCGCTCCTTGTCCCGCCGCTCACGGCCGAAGAGACCGGCCGGCAGGCGCGACCATGCCGCTTCATGACACATCATGGCGGTCATGACACATGTGTGCCTGGTCTGCATGGGGAACATCTGCCGTTCACCGATGGCCGAGGTGGTGCTCCGGCGGGTGCTGGACGACCACGGGCTGTCCGGCGAGGTGGTGGTCGACAGCGCCGGGACCGGCGGATGGCACGCCGGCATGCCGATGGACGAACGCGCGCTGTCGACGCTGTCCTCCCGCGGCTATGACGGCTCCACCCACCGGGCCCGGCAGTTCGAACGCGCCTGGTTCGGCGAGCGCGACCTGGTGCTCGCCATGGACGGCGACAACCTCAGGGAGCTGCGCCGGCTGGCCCCCGCGAGCGCCGACCTGCGGCTGTTCCGCTCCTTCGACCCCGCCGCTCCCGCCGGTGCCGAGGTCCCCGACCCCTACTACGGCGGCATCGACGGCTTCCTCGACGTCCTCACCATGGTCGAAGCCGCCGCCCAGGGCCTCGCCGCATACTTGGCCTCGCTCCGCTCGGCAGGCTCGCAGCGCCCTTGAGGCGCGATCTGTCAACCGGACGAGTCCTGCGCGCCCCCTGAGGGCAGCCGGTCCAGGGCGCGCTGGAAGGCCCGAGCATGGCCGGCCTCGTCCTTGGCGTTGTGCCTGAAGAGCCGGGCGGCCGCGGTGTCGCCCGCCGCCGCCGCACGCTTGGCGAAGGTCGGATACATGGTCTGGGACTCATACCGTTCACCGGCGATGGCCTTGGCCAGGTTGGCGCGGGTGTCGCCCACGAGTCCCACGAGCTTCGCCTCGTCGGCGAAGTGCTCGCGCCGCTCCACCTCGGCGTCCCCGCGGAACAGGCGTGCCACGGCCGCGTCCTTGGCGCGCTCGGCGTACAGCCGGTACTTGGCGTAGGCGAAGGCCTCGCCGTGCATGGCCGTGTCCAGGTCGGCCTTCGTCTGCCGCCCGCGGACCTTCGGCGGGCCCGCCGGGACCTCCACCGGATCCACCTTGGGCGGCGCCGGAACGCTGCCGCTGCCGGTCTCGACCACGCGCAAGGCCTCGCCGAACGCCGCGGCGTGGACCCCCTCGTCCCGGGCGATCTCGGTGAAGCGGTCGGCCGCCTCCGTGTCACCGGCTGCTCTGGCCTGCCGCGCGAAGCCGGGGTACATGGTCTGGTGTTCGTAGGTCTCCCCGGTCCTGGCGTCCCGGAGGTTCGTGGCCTCGTCGCCCGCCAGCCGGCTCAGCGCGGCCTCTTCCTTGAAATGCTCGCCCGACTCCACCTTGGCGGTGCGTTCGAACAGATCCGCCACCGAGGTCAGGCCCTCTCGCCGCGCCTGGGCGGCGTACAGCCGGTAGGCGAGGTCGGCGAAGGCCTCACCCCGCATCGACGTGGTCAGGTCCTCGCGGGTTCGCGGCTTGGGGTCCTGCGTCCCTGCTGATGCCCCTTCCGCCGCAGCCGTCGCGGCGAAAGCTCCGTACGCGGGAGCGGTCAGCGCGAGGGTCAACGCGCCGGTCAGCAGCGCGCGTGCCGAAAACCGGTCCATGGCGGCCTCCTCGGGTGAGATGCGTGTGCCGTCACTGATCGCGTACCCGGTCCCGCGACCCTCAACGGGAGCCGTCCGAGAGGATGGCGGGATCGTGACTGTTTCCTTGCGGAGGGTGACGGCGGAGCGGAGTGGTGGCGTAGCGTCGGGGGGACGACGGCGAGGAGGAGGGGCCATGCTCCCAGGGTGCGGTAACTGCGATTGCTACCTCGACGACCGGGTCATCTCACGGCCTCCGGACGAGCGCTGACCCCAGCTGGACGAACGCTGAGCGGCGGCTCCGCGGACGCGACCGGTACGCCTGCGACGCCGGCGCGTCCGTGGGGCCCGTCAAGAGTGACCGCGCGACTGCGGCTCGATCAGGCGGTGCGCTGGGTGCGAGGCCCGTGCGGGCCGTCAGGACCGGCTGTGCGGGCCGTTGCGGCCCGCCGAATCCCTGGTTAAGCCCTGCGGCCCTGCGAGGCTTGTGAGCCCGCGGTAGGGCGCTCGCAGGGCGCGGTGTGCGAGCCGGGCGGAGTCAGTCGCCGAGGCGTTTGAGGACCTCGCCGTGCAGGTGCGGGTTGGCGCAGACCATGCCGCCGCCGTCCACGTTCGGCGCGCCGGACAGGTCGGTCCACACGCCCCCCGCCTCTTCCACGATCACGGTGAGCGCCGCCATGTCCCAGGCGGACAGCTCGGGCTCGGCGGAGATGTCCACGGCGCCCTCGGCGACCATCATGTGCGACCAGAAGTCCCCGTACGCGCGGGTGCGCCACACCGTCTTCGCCAGGTCGAGGAACTGCTCAAGGCGTCCGCGTTCCTCCCAGCCGCCGAAGCTGGAGTAGGAGAACGAGGCGTCCTGCAGGCGGCTGACCGATGACACCTGGCAGCGGGACGCCTTGGTCAGGCTGCGGCCGGTCCACGCGCCGCCGTCGCGCGCCGCCCACCAGCGGCGGCCGAGCGCGGGAGCGGACACCACGCCGACGACCACCTGCCCGTGCTCCATGAGGGCGATCAGCGTGGCCCACACCGGCACGCCGCGCACGTAGTTCTTCGTCCCGTCGATCGGGTCGATGATCCAGCAGCGCGAGCCGTATCCGCTGGTCTTGCCCATCTCCTCGCCGACCACGGCGTCCCGGGGCCGGGCGCGGCGCAGGGTGCCGCGGATGGCCTCCTCGACGGCGCGGTCGGCGTCGCTCACCGGGGTGAGGTCGGGTTTGGTGTCGACCCGCAGGTCGACGGCCCGGAACCGGCGCATGGTCAGGTCGTCGGCGCTGTCGGCCATCATGTGCGCCAGGCGCAGGTCGTCGCTGTAACCCGTCACAGCGACAAACGCTATCGTGCCGCCGCGACTTTCAGCAGTCCCGATCGCTCCAAAGCGTCGTAATCCCGTCATGCTGGGTCACCGCGTGCCCGTACGGCGTGGCGTCCGAGCCCTTGCGGTCAGACGGGGCGCCGCATGCCCGCCGGGCGTCGCGCCCGCGCCGGTGGGCGGCGGGTCAGTCGGCCTGGGGAACGGGTGTCTCGGCGGACGGGGAGTCGTCCTCAGGGGCGCCGTCCCGGCTGGCGAGCAGGCGGCGCAGGGAGGCCAGGCTCTCGGGGTCGGCGTGGCCCGCGGCCACCCAGGCGTCCAGCGAGCACTCCTCACCCCGGTGGGTGCAGCCCTTCGGGCAGTTGACCGTGCCCTCGGCCAGGGCAGGGAACGCCGCCAGCACGTTGTCGATCACCACGTGGCCGAGGCCGAAGCTGCGCACCCCCGGGGTGTCGATGATCCAGCCGCCGCCGGGCAGCTCGAGCGCGACCGCCGAGCTGGAGGTGTGCCGTCCGCGCCCGGTGACCGCGTTGACGTGCGACACGGCACGCCCGGCATCCGGCACCAGGGCGTTGACCAGGGTGGACTTGCCGACCCCTGAATGGCCGACCAGCACGCTGAGCCGGTGGGCGAGCCTGTCGCGCAGCGGGTCGAGGTCGGCGCCCTTGTGCACGACCAGGTACGGCACGCCGAGCGGCTCGTACCGAGAGACGAGCTCGTCAGGGGCGGCCAGATCGGCCTTGGTGAGGCAGAGCAGCGGCTCGATGTCGGCGTCGAACGCGGCCACCAGCAGGCGGTCGATCATCCGAGGACGGGGTGGCGGGTCGGCGAGC
>NZ_BMNT01000056.1:3210-32704 GCF_014646695.1 Sphaerisporangium melleum | reverse complement strand
GCGGTGACGATCACGAGCTGGTCGGCGTTGGCGACGATGGGACGCTCGACCTCGTCGGTGTCGTCGGCGCTGCGGCGCAGCATGGAGGTGCGCGGCTCGATGCGGACGATGCGCGCCAGGGTGTCCGGCCGGCCGGAGGTGTCGCCGACCAGGCTGACCAGGTCGCCGACCACGATGCCCTTGCGTCCGAGCTCGCGGGCCCGCATCGCCGTCACGGCGTGCTGCTCGGTGCCGCGCCGGCCGGCGCGCGCCCCGGTGGAAGCGCCCGGCGGGGAGCCGCCGTCGACGCCGGTCTCGGTGATGCCGTCCCCGACCAGGCAGGTGTACCGGCCGCGGTCGACGGCGACCACGAATCCGGGAACGGCGTCCTCGTGCGCGGGACGGCGCCGGGTGCGCGGCCGGGAGCCCTTGCCCGGCCTGACCCGTACGTCGTCCTCGTCGTACTCCCGTCTTCTCAGCGGGCTTCCTCCAGCATCAGGGCCCACATGCGGGCGAATTCGGGAAGCGTCTTGGCGGTGGTCGCGATGTTCTCCACCTCGACCCCCGGCACGACGAGGCCGATCACCGCGCCGGCCGTCGCCATGCGGTGGTCGGCGTAGCTGTGGAAGACCCCGCCGTGCAGCGGGCGCGGCCTGATCACCAGGCCGTCGGCGGTCTCGGTCACGTCGCCGCCGAGCCCGTTGATCTCGGTGGCGAGCGCGGCCAGCCGGTCGGTCTCGTGCCCGCGCAGGTGGGCGACGCCGCGCAGCGTGCTCGGCGAGCCGGCCAGCGCGGCGAGGGCGGCGATCGTCGGGGTCAGCTCGCCGACGTCGTGCAGGTCGGCGTCGATGCCCTCGATCGGTCCGCCGCCGGTGACTTGCAGCCCTTCGGGCACGCGGGTGACCGTCGCTCCCATGGCGGGCAGCAGTGTGCGCAGGGCGTCGCCGCCCTGGGTGGTCTGGAGCGGCCAGTCGGGGATGGTCACCGTTCCCCCGGTGATCAGGGCGGCGGCCAGGAACGGGGCGGCGTTCGACAGATCGGGCTCGACGGTGAGGTCGCGGGCCGCGATCGGGCCGGGCTCGACCCGCCAGAGATCCGGCTCGGAGTCGTCCACGGTCACTCCCGCGGCGCGGAGCATCTGCACGGTCATCTCGATGTGCGGCATGGAGGGCACCGGCGGGCCGTCGTGCCGGACGGTGACGCCCTTCTCGTACCGCGGAGCGGCCAGCAGCAGCCCGGAGACGAGCTGCGAGGAGGCCGAGGCGTCCAGGGTGACCTCGCCGCCGGCGAGCGGCCCCCTGATCGTGAACGGCAGGGCGTCGCCGGCGACCTCGGCGCCGAGAGTGCGCAGCGCGGAGAGGATCGGCCCCATCGGCCGCACACGGGCGTGCGGGTCGCCGTCGAAGGCCACCGCCTCGCCGGCCAGCGCGGCCATCGGCGGGACGAAGCGCATGACCGTGCCGGCCAGGCCGACGTCGATCGACGCGCCGCCGCGCACAGGGCCGGGGACGACCTGCCAGTCGGTGGCGGAGGCGGTCTCCCCGGAGGGGGTGAGCCCGGCGCCGAGCGACCGGAGCGCGGTCACCATCAGGTCGGCGTCACGGCTGCGCAGCGCGCGGCGTACGGTGCCGGGACCCTCGGCCAGCGCGGCGAGCAGCAGAGCGCGGTTGGTGACCGACTTGGACCCGGGCAGCCGGACGGTGGCGTCGACGGGGCCGGGCGCCACGGGCGCTTGCCACAGGGGAGCTGACATAGCTCTGAGCCTACCGGGAGCCGCCCCCTGGGACCGGTTACCGTCCCGCGCGGGGCCGCCTGGCGGGAACCGGCGCGGGGGACGTGCCCGTACGGCAGGCTATGCGTATGTGCGGGAGATACGCGTCGGCGCGTAAGCGCCAGGAGTTGATCGAGGAGCTCGGCGTCGGACTGGACGGGACGTCCGAGGAACTGAGACCCGACTACAACGTCGCCCCGACCAAGAAGGTCTACGCCGTGGTGGCCAGGCCCGCGCAGGAGGCGGCGCAGGACGGGGACGCCGGCCACGGCGGTGACGTGGCCGATGCCGGCACCGGTGAAGCAGGGCCGGTACGGCAGTTGCGGGTGGTCAAGTGGGGGCTGGTGCCGAGCTGGGCCAAGGACCCCTCCGTCGGCTCGCGCATGATCAACGCCCGGGTCGAGACCCTGGCCGAGAAGCCGTCGTACCGCAGGGCGTTCGCCAAGCGCCGGTGCCTGGTGCCCGCCGACGGCTACTACGAGTGGTACCGCGCCGACAAGAAGACCAAGCAGCCCTACTTCATCCACCCCGCCGATGGCGGCGTGATGGCGATGGCCGGGCTGTACGAGTTCTGGAAGGACCCCTCCCGCGCGGACGACGATCCGCTGAAGTGGCTCACCACCTGCACGGTGATCACCACGACGGCCGAGGACCACCTGGGGCGCATCCATGACCGGATGCCGGTGATCATCGATAGGGACAGGTGGGCCGACTGGCTCGACCCCGCGCTGACCGACACCGGCCAGGTGCTCAACCTGCTGAAGGACGCCCCGCCCAGCGGGCTCACCGCCTATCCGGTGTCCTCCGAGGTGAACAGCGTCCGCAACAACGGCCCGCACCTGCTCGAACCGGAGAGCGCGGAGACGTCCCTGTTCTGACCGGGGATCGCAGGGCGCGCCGCCGCCAGGCGGGGCCGGTCATGCGGGGCGGCGGGCGCTGGCGACGAGGTGGATGCCCACGGTGTCGTCGTCGTCCGGATGCGCCTCCAGCTCGGTGCGCACGAGCCAGTTGAGCGCCCGGGTGTCGGCGGCGAGCACGTGGTCGACCGTGGAGGGCGACAGCACGGTGCGCGGCCTGATCCACTCGACCTCCAGGCCGGCGTCGACGAGCAGCTCACGGAGCTGGACGCTGGTGAAGCAGCGGGTGATGCTCCCGTCCGGCCAGGGCACCAGCATCACCTCGCCGGTGCCGGTCTGGCACAGGTGCGCCCAGTAGTTCTGCTCGGCCATGATCGCCATGCCGAGCACCAGGGAGTCGACGCACGCCAGCAGGCGGCCGCCCGGCTTGAGCACCCGTACGACGTCCTCGATCGTGGACTCCGCCATCAGCTCCAGGGACAGGGCCCGTTCCTCGGCGACGACCGCGTCGATCGAGGCGTCCGGCAGGAAGTCCAGGTCGTCCGCGCGCACTTTGCGGATGCGGCTGGAGGAGTCGCGCAGGGCGCCGGCGGCCGAGCGGCGGAAGTCGACGACCTCGATGACGTGGTGTCCCGCGCCCGCCGCCTGGGCGGGCCAGCGGCCCCGGCCCCCGGAAAGGTCGAGCAGCAGCCCCGGCTGGTCGGGGAGCCATCGCTTGAGCTGCTCGGCGACCACCGCGTGGTAGAAGGTCCAGTACGGCCCGAGCGTGCCTGAGCCGTTCAGTTCGCTGGCTGGGATGGGCAGCACGATGGCTCCTGGACGGTCGGGGCTCCGGGGAATCGCTACCAGCCGGTACGTATCTTTTTCCCCGTACCGGGTCGTTCGTCACCTTCTACTTACCGGGAACAGATGCTATGCCTCACGTGTTGCAGACGCGTGTAAACACGCGAGGAGGTTCCGTCCCATGCTGATGGCCGAGGTCGGCGATCGGTCGGCTGTACGCCAGCCGGTATTCTCGGCGGTGTACGGCGCGTATAAGGGGGTGGGTCCGGTCTCCAAGACAACTGCCGAGGAGACTCTGGAGCAGCGGGGCGAGCGGTTCGAGCGGGACGCAATGCCGTACCTCGACCAGCTCTACTCAGCGGCGCTCCGGATGACCAGGAATCCCGCGGATGCGGAAGACCTGCTGCAGGACACCTTCGCCAAGGCCTTCGGGTCCTTCCACCAGTTCCAGGAAGGCACCAACCTCAAGGCCTGGCTGTACCGCATCCTGACCAACACCTTCATCAACAGCTACCGCAAGAAGCAGCGGGAGCCCAAGCAGTCCGGTACCGAGGAGATCGAGGACTGGCAGCTCGCGCGTGCCGAGTCGCACACGTCGGGCGGCCTGAAGTCCGCCGAGGTCGAGGCACTGGAACACCTGCCTGACAGCGATGTCAAGCAGGCGCTGGCCGCGCTTCCGGAGGACTTCCGGATGGCGGTCTATCTGGCCGATGTCGAAGGTTTCCCCTACAAGGAGATCGCCGACATCATGGGCACCCCCATCGGGACCGTGATGTCCCGGCTGCACCGCGGAAGGCGCCAGCTGCGGACGCAACTCGAGGATTACGCGCGCGAACGCGGGCTTGTGCGATCGGAGGATCCGTCGTGATGCAGTGGGGTGTGACCCGCCGGCCTCTGGGAGCGCACGGCCGCGGTGACGGCGCCGGCGCCCTGGAGGGGTGTTGACATGAGCTGTGGCAAGCCGCACGACACCGACTGCAGGGACGTGCTGGACCAGGTGTACACCTTCCTGGACGGCGAGCTGGACGACCGCTGGCGGTCGGACATCAAAGAGCACCTGGACGAGTGCGGCCCGTGCCTTGAGGAGTACGGGCTGGAACAGGTGGTCAAGCAGCTCGTCGCCAAGCACTGCGGCTGTGACCCGGTTCCGGAGGATCTGCGGGCCAAGGTGCTCAGGCGCATCGAGGCCGTGCGCGCGGAGCTGTCCACGGCCGACTGACACCCTGGGCGACGGGGTGGCGCATCCGGGCGGCGGCGCGGTGGGGACGCCGCCGGCCGCCGGTGCGCGCAGCAGGAAGACGGGGTCGCGCCGCCGGGGAGACCTGGAAGCGATCGCCTAAGATACCGGGATGCGTTTTCTCGTTACCGGCGGTGCCGGGTTCATCGGCTCGACCCTCGTCGATCGGCTGCTGGCCGAGGGGCACGAGGTCGCCGTCGTCGACGATCTTTCCTCGGGTTCCCGGGAGAACCTCGCCGGCGCGGCCGGTCACCCGCTGTTCCGGTTCCACGAGTTCGACGTCAGGGACGCGGCCGTCCGGGAGCTGGTCGCGGGCTGGCGCCCGGAGGTCGTCTGTCACCTGGCCGCGCAGATCAGCGTCCGCGCCAGTGTGGCCGATCCGGTGCACGACGCCCGGCTGAACGTCGAGGGCACGGTCAACGTGCTGGAGGCCGCGCGGCTGGCCGGGGCACGGAAGGTCGTGTACGCCTCCTCGGTGGCGGTGTACGGCCGCCCGGCCGTGATCCCCGTCCCGGGCGACGCCGCCACCGACGCGCGCTCGCCGTACGCCGCCTCCAAGCTCAGCGGCGAGGTGTACCTGTCGATGTTCCGGGCGCTGCACGGCCTGTCGTACACCACGCTGGTGCTGTCGAACGTCTACGGTCCCCGGCAGTCCCCCGCCGGTGAGGCCGGAGTGGTGTCCATCTTCACCGACGCGCTGCTGCGTGGCACCCCCACCGTCGTCTACGGCGACGGCTCCCAGACGCGCGACTACGTCTTCGTGGACGACGTCGTGGACGGCTTCGTCCGGGCCGCCTCAGAGCGCGGCGACGGGCGCCGGTTCAACCTCGGCACCGGCGTGCAGACGACCGACCGCGAGCTGCACGCGCTGGTCGCGGCGGCCGCGGGCGCCCCCGACGCGCCGTCGTTCGCGCCGGCCCGGCTCGGCGACCTGCCCGCCATGGCGGTCGACCCGGCCCCGGCGCTGGAAGGGCTGGGCTGGCGACCCCGCACCGACCTGGCCACCGGGCTGAAGGCCACCGCCGAATGGGCGAGATCTCGTTAGCCCACGGTAGTGGTTTGATTACGCTTTGGATGCGATTCTTCGACTTGCCGTACGGCTCCGCTCGCTTTCTGTAGCCTGAACCAGGATTCGATGGGGAGGCGTCACATGGTGAAGGCAATGGCCACACGCCTGATGGCTG
The DNA here is from genome assembly GCF_014646695.1 of Sphaerisporangium melleum. Classification (GTDB taxonomy): domain Bacteria; phylum Actinomycetota; class Actinomycetes; order Streptosporangiales; family Streptosporangiaceae; genus Sphaerisporangium; species Sphaerisporangium melleum. Next base: position 26,893 of record NZ_BMNT01000056.1, on the reverse strand, counting down.
CCGTGGGGATCGGCGGCCTGGCATGGGCTCTCGGCGCGCTGGCTCTGGTGGTTCTCACAGCAGGCGCGGTCGACGTGCCCACGGGCATCTCCTGGACCTGAGCACGTGCCCGTGACGGCCCGAGGCGGTCGCAGTGCGTGAACTACCTTGGCCGGCGAAGGCGTATCTCGTCGCCACCGTCGCGACGGCGGTGGTGCTGATCGCCCGGGGCCTGGTCGCCCCGGGCCATCTGGACGGGCGCGACTGGCCCACGTTGCTGGTCCTCGCGCTGCTGTTCCTGGTGTGCGAGTCGGTGCCGACGCTGCTCAACGTCAAGCAGGCGGCGATGTCGGTCAGCTTCTCCGCGGCGCTCGCGGCGGTGGTGCTGCTGGGAGACGTCGGCGCGGCCCTGGTCGGCGCCACCGCGGTGCTGAGCGTCCGGCCGGGGCTCGAGCTGTACAAGAGGGTGTTCAACGGCGCGCAGTTCGCCCTGTGCGGTTATGTCGCCGGATGGGTCTTCCAGTGGCTCGGCGGCAGCCGGTCGGTCCCGAGCGTGGGCCGGTTCACCGACCTGCTCGTCCCCTTCATGGGCGCGGCGGCGGTGTTCGTCCCGCTCAACGCCCTGCTGTTCACGGTCATGGTGTCGCTGGCCGGTCGGTTGCGCCTCGGTGAGGTGCCACTACGCTCGGCCGCGCAGTTCCTGGTCTCCTATCTCGGTTACGCCACCTTCGGCCTGCTGATCGCGGGCCTGTGGGCGACCGTGCAGTCGATCTCGGCGGTGCTCGTGCTGCTGCCGCTGTTCATCGCCCGGTGGGCCTTCGGGCAGTACCTCGCGCAGCAGCGGTCCTACGACGCGACGATCGCCGCGCTCTGCCAGGCGGTGGAGACCAAGGACTACTACACGCGCGGCCACTGCACACGCGTGTCGAGCGCCTCCACCATGATCGCTCAGGAGATCGGCATGGGGCCCGAGCGCCTGCGCGCCATCGGGTACGCCGGCATGCTGCACGATGTGGGCAAGCTCGGCGTGCCGACGAAGGTCCTGCAGAAGGACGGCAACCTGACCGAGGAGGAGTTCGCCGCCATCCAGCTCCACCCCATGCGCGGCCTGGAGATCGTCCGGGGCATCGACTTCCTGGACGAGGCGTTCGCCGGCATCATGCACCACCACGAGCGCCAGGACGGCAGGGGGTACCCCATGGGCCTGGCGGGGGCCGAGATCCCCGAGTTCGCCCGCATCATCGCCGTGGCCGACGCCTTCGACTCCATGACCTCCGACCGCGCCTACCGCAAGGCCAAGCCGATCGAGGAAGCTCTCACCGAGCTGCGGCGCGGGTCGGGCACGCAGTTCGACCCGGTCATGGTGTCGGCGTTCATCAAGGCCCTCGACCGTCGCGGCTGGGACCCACCCGGCGCGATGCCCGCCCCGCCGGCCGGGGAGGACGTCGACACCGTCGCCAAGGACCACGACGACCCCACGGCGCCGATCCAGGTGGTGTCCGAGCGATGAGCGTCGCCGCGCGTCCCCTCCACGGCCTGTACTCCGCCCGGCTGCTGCTCATCTGCGCCGCCGGCGTGCTCACCGTCACCGGCCTCGCCCACACCGCGGCCGTGGGCCTGGTGGACGCGCAACTCGCCATCGCCTTCGGCGCGCTGGTGGCCGCCGGGGAGCTGGCCCGGCTCACCATGCCGGGCAACCGCGAGGTCGCCCCGATCGGCGCCGCGGCCGCTCTCGGCTACACCCTGCTGCTGGACGTGGGCGGCGTCCCGGCCCGCCACTCGGCACTACAGGTCGTGGCGGTGATGTCGGCCGGCATGATGCTCGGCGCGCTGCCGCATCTCGCGGTGGGCCGGCCGCCCCGGCTGGACGCGATCGCGCGACGGCTGCTGTCCGGCGCTCTGCTCGCCTTCGCCTACCGTCCGCTGGCGCCGGCGCTGTACGCCACCACCGGGCACGGTGAGGGCACCTGGTGGGTGGTGCTCGGCGTGATGGCCGTCCTGATCGCCGCCATGCTGGCCGCCGACGTGGCCATCGCGGCCGTCCTGCGCGCCGAGCAGGTGCGCACGGCACTGCGCGTGGCGATCAGGGACGAGCTGCGCATGGCCGCGCCGCTCGGCGCCGCCGTCGCGGCCTCCGGCACGCTGCTGGCCCTGGCCTCGCACAGCATGAACCTCGCCGCGCTGGTGGTCTTCGCGGCCCCGCTGCTGGTCACCCAGGTCGCCTTCCGCAAGTACGCGGGCATCCGCGCGACCTACCTGCAGACCGTGCGGGCGCTGGCCAGGGTGACCGAGGTCGGCGGATACGTCGAGCCCGGCCACTCGCGCCGGGTGAGCGTGCTGGCGCTGGCGATCGGCCGCGAGCTCGGCATGGCCGAGCCCGAGCTGCTGGAGCTCGAGTACGCCGCGCTGATGCACGACATCGGCCAGCTCTCGCTGCGTGACCCGATCCCCGGCGGGGCGACCGTGCTCACCGACCCGCGGACGGCGCGCAGCATCGCCGAGCTGGGCGCCGAGGTGATCAGGAAGACGGGGGTGCTCGACCGGGTCGCCGACATCGTGCGCCACCAGGGAGACCCGTTCTCCGGCCCGGACACCCCGCCGCTCGCCAGCCGCATCATCAAGGCCGCCAACGCCTACGACGACCTGGTCGGCGGGTCCACCGATCGCGACCGCGCCGCCGCCGCGCTGGAGCGGCTGCGCCTGGACGGCGGCGGCGAGTACGACCCGGTGGTGGTCGAGTCGATGGCACGCGTCGTCGACCGTCTGGCCTGCGCCGTCCGCCTCTGACGCACCGGCCGGGACGGTGGCCGTCTGGGTGACTCTCCAACCGGCCGCTCAGCGGCAGGAGGGGAGGCATGTTCCATTTCCGCAAGATCTGAGCATGTCGTCCCAGTTAAGGGGGTCTTTACCGCTGGGTGGACAACCCGCTGCGGCCCGGCGGGCCGCCGTCCGCGCTCCCTTCCGGTTGTGGGGTTCCTACATATGGGACACGGGGGATCGGTGCTCTGGAGCGAGAGGATCCGGCGGGTCCCGGGCCATAAAGTGGTGAGCCGTCGAAGGGAGCGCGGTAAGTGTTCGAGAGCATTCTGGTGGCCAACCGAGGCGAGATCGCGCGGCGGATCATCCGCACGGTGAAGGAGATGGGCCTGCGGGCGATCGCGGTGTACTCCGAGGCCGACGCCGACCTGCCCTTCGTCCGGGAGGCCGATGAGGCGTACCTGCTGGGCCCGGCCGCGCCGGCGCAGAGCTACCTCGACATCGCCAAAGTGATCGAGGCGTGCCGGGCCACCGGCGCGCAGGCCGTCCACCCCGGGTACGGCTTCCTGGCCGAGAACCCCGCCTTCGCCCGCGCGGTCATCGACGCGGGCCTCACCTGGATCGGCCCGTCGCCCGAGGCGATCGAGCGCATGGGCGACAAGATCAACGCGCGTAACCTGATGGAGAGCGCCGGGGTGCCGGTGGCCGCCGGCACCCGCGAGCCGGTGCCCGACCTGCCGGGCGCGCTGGCCGCCGCCGCCGAGATCGGCTACCCGGTCATGGTCAAGGCCGCCGGCGGCGGTGGCGGCATCGGCATGGGCGTCGCGCGGAACGACGACGAGCTGGCCAAGGCGTTCCAGACCGCGACGCGGGCGGCCGAGCGCTTCGGCGGGGGCGGCGAGGGCACGGGCCCGGCCATCCTGCTCGAGCGCTACATCGAGCGTGCCCGCCACGTCGAGGTGCAGATCCTCGGCCTGGCCGACGGCACGGTGCTGGCGCTGGGCGAGCGCGACTGCTCGGTGCAGCGGCGCCACCAGAAGGTCGTCGAGGAGTCCCCTTCGCCGGGTGTGACCCCGAAGCTGCGCGAGCGCATGCTCGCCGCGGCCGTGCGCGCGGGCGAGACCGTCGGGTTCCGTGGCGCGGGCACCGTCGAGTGCCTGGTCGACACCGACCGGCAGGACTTCGTGTTCCTGGAGATGAACACCCGCCTGCAGGTGGAGCACCCGGTGACCGAGCTGGTCACCGGCATCGACCTGGTCGAGCAGCAGATCCGGGTGGCGGCGGGAGAGCCGCCCTCCTTCACCGAGGTGCGGCCGGCCGGGCACGCGATCGAGCTGCGCGTCTACGCCGAGGACCCCAAGAGGTTCTTCCCCGGCCCCGGCAAGATCGACGTCTGGGAGGAGCCGTCCGGCCCCGGCGTGCGCCTGGACTCCGGTTATGTCGCGGGCAACACGGTCACCCCGTTCTACGACCCGCTCATGGCCAAGCTGTGCGTCTACGGCGCCGACCGCGACGAGGCGCTCACCCGTGCCCGCGCGGCCGTGGCCGCGTTCCGCATCGAGGGCCCCAAGCAGAACCTGCCCTTCTGCGCGGAACTGCTGGACGATCCCGCGTTCTCCAGTGGCGACTACGACACCGGACTCGTGGCCCGCATGCGCTCGTGAGGCCTGTGGTGCGCCTGTGGCGGCCAGAGTGGGGGAGCGCGAGCGGGCCTGGGGATGCGACGATGGGCGCAGCCCGCCTTCTGACCTAGTTGATCAGTGATTGAGGGGAGTTCCGGTGGCGGAAGTACATGCCGAGATGGTGGCGAACGTGTGGAAGGTCGTCGTCGCCGAGGGGGACAGCGTCAACGAGGGAGACACGCTGGTCATCCTGGAGTCGATGAAGATGGAGATCCCGGTCATCGCCGAGGACTCCGGCGTCGTCGCCGCGCTGAAGGTCGCCGAGGGCGACGTCATCCAGGAGGGGGACCTGATCGCGGTCATCGAGTGAACCGGTCCGGCCCGGCGCGGAGGGGCGTACCGGGCCGGTGCGATCAGCCGCGGAGCCCCGCGAGGAAGCGCTCGCGGTCCACGACGACGCGTTCGATGGTGGCCACCGCCACCGTTCGCTCGCGCTCGCTCGCGGTGACCTGGAACACCAGACGCCGGCCGTCCACCTCGACCAGCTCGGCGGCGACCAGCACGTGCGTCCCGACCGGGCTCGCCGCGCGGTGCTCCAGGGTGACCTTGGTGCCCACCGAGGTCTGCCCGGGGGCGAGACGGTCGTGGACGACGCGCACGGTGGCCGCCTCGGCGACCGCCAGCAGCCGCGGCGTGCCCAGCACCGGGACGTCGCCGCTGCCGACCTTGATCGCGGTGTCGCTCCGCTCGACCATGATGAGGATCTCGGCGCGCAGACCTGGGACGAGCGTCATGCGGCCCAGCCTAGCGGCGCTGGTCCCGTACCGGCCCCGTCTCACGCGGTCCGGGGGTGGCGAGGCTCGCAGGGGCGGCGCCATCCGTTTTCGCACGGTCTTGCGGCACCTTCGCCGGTTGGCGGCCTTGGCGGGGAACGATGGAATACGCTCTTGGCGTGAGCCCTTACTGCGACCATTGCGGACGTCTCGCGGGAGACGAGGATCATTCCGCATGCCGTGCCGCACGGGTCATGGAACCGCCTCGCTACTGCCCGGCATGCCGACGGCGGCTGGTCGTGCAGGTGACGCCGCGGGGCTGGTCCGCCCGTTGCGTCGAACACGGCGTCACGACGTGCTGAAACACCCCGGCGCGCGTGGTGGGCCACAGGGTTTTGTGATATCGGCGTGACCTGGTCGCGACACAAATCCGCTTTGTTGGAGAACTCTGGGGTGACGTCGGGTCGCACGGATTGGGGTTAGCGGGGGAGAGATGGTTGCCCAAGGGATCACGCTGGCGGGACGTTACCGGTTGGACGTCCGTCTCGGCGCCGGTGGCATGGGCGAGGTGTGGCGTGGCGAGGACACCGTCCTGGCCCGCACCGTCGCCGTGAAAGTGCTTTTACCCGGCCGCATCGACGACCCCGGCTTCGCCGCGCGCTTCCAGGGGGAGGCCCGCGCGATGGCGACGATCAACCACCCCGGCGTCGTGGACGTCTACGACTACGGGGTCAGCGATGTGCCGGGGGACGGTCCCACGGCCTACCTGGTGATGCGGTTCGTCGACGGCGAGCCGCTGGACCGCCTGCTCACCCGGCTCACCCGCATCGGGCCCGAGCCGGCCATGGAGCTCATCGCCCAGGCCGCCTCGGCCCTGCAGGCGGTGCACGACCGGGGCATCGTGCACCGCGACGTCAAGCCGGGCAACCTGCTGGTGCGCCCGGACGGCACGCTGGTGCTCACCGACTTCGGCATCGCCCGCGCCGACATGGGCCACCGCCTCACCGACGCCGGCATGGTGCTCGGCACCGCGGCCTACTGCGCTCCCGAGCAGGCCGAGGGGCAGCCGGTCACCCCGGCCGTCGACCTGTACGCGCTGGGCGTGGTGGCCTACGAGTGCCTGGCCGGGTACCGCCCGTTCGACGGGGACACCCCGGTCACGATCGCGCTCAAGCACATCCGCGAAGACCCGCCGCCGCTGCCGCCGGACGTGCCGCCTGCCGTGCGGCACCTCGTCGAACGCGCGCTGGTGAAGGACCCGGCGCGTCGCTGGGGCAGTGCGGCCGAGATGAGCATGGCGGCCCGGCAGGCCATGCGGGCCGACACGGGTGCCTCCGCGGCGGTGTCCGGGCTGACCGGCATGGTCGCCGCCCGGCCGGCCGGGCACCCCCATCAGCTCGCCTCCCCGGAGACCGGGGTGCGGATGAACCAGCCGGGCTGGGAGGGCGGTGCGGGGTCCGCTCCGCCGCCGGCGTACATCATGCCCGGCCAGGCCCAGCAGACCGGCGGGTACGTCCCGCAGACGGGTGGGTACGCCCAGGCAGGGGCGCCGGCCCCTCAGACCGGAACGCAGGCGCATCTGACCGGGGCGCACGGGCAGCAGCCCACCGGCGCCTACCCGCCGCCGACCGGGGGACACCCGGCGGCCGCGCAGACCACGACGGCCGCCGCGCCCCCGCCCGGGTCACGCGGGTCACGGGGCCGCCGCGGCGCGTCGCGGCCGGGGCGGAGCAGGGTCACCGTCATCGTGGCGGTGATCGCCGCGGGCGCCGTGCTCGGCGGGGGCGGCGCGGTGCTGGTCAACCAGGTCGTCGGCACCGGGAGAGCCTCGGCCGCCGATCAGGTCCCGACTCCGGCGGTCACCCCCAGTCCGGTCAAGCCCCCGAGGAAGCCACCACGCTCTCCCCGGCCGAGCACGCCGCCCACCGTGGCGGGCACACAGGAGACCGAGCCGGCCGCGGAGCCCACCGAGCCCGAGGCCTCGCCCACGCCGACCCCCACCCGGACGCGCACCCCGTCGCCGTCCCCGACGGTCAGCAAGGAGCCGGCGATCAAGAAGGTCGTGCCCCCGGTGATCAACCTGACCCAGGCGAACGCCGTGGCCAGGCTGCGCGCCGCCGGGTTCAAGGCCGCCGTGGACGTCAGCGGCGACGCGGGCGAGCTCGACTGCATGCGCGTCGTCGACCAGACCCCGGCGGCCGGCAAGGCGTGGCCGGTGGACCACGCCGTGACCATCATCGTGGAGCAGGTCGTCTCGTGCGGCGAGCCGAGCGAGACGCCGACCCCGACTCCGAGCCCGACCACCACCGGGATCTCCTGACCTCGCATCGCCCGGCCGTGGCCGGGACGGCTCCGCGTCCCGGCCACGCGGCGCGGCCGTCCCCGCCACGGCACCTCCGCCGGGGCTTGGTGATGGCCGGGACGAACCCGCCGCCCCGGCCTTCCCGCGTCGGCCCCGCCCGGCCGGTGCCCGGAGACGCCGGTCGGCGGGCGCGGGTCAGATGCCGGTGGTGGCGCGGGGGTAGGCGATCTGCGGGTCGGTGGCGATGTTCACCAGGTACGGCACGCCGGAGTCGAAGGCCCGGCGCAGCGCGGGGCCGATCTCCTTGGGCGAGGTCACCAGCTCGCCGCCGCCGCCGAGCGCGGTGACGACCTGGTCGTACCGCGTCTGCGGCCGCAGCTCGGCGGCCACGTCGTACCCGTAGAGCATCTGCATGGGGTGCTTCTCCAGCCCCCACATGCCGTTGTTGCCGCAGATCATGACGACCGGCAGGTTGTGCCGCACCAGCGTGTCGACGTCCATCAGGGAGAACCCCGCGGCGCCGTCGCCGAGCAGCAGCACGACCTGCGAGGACGGGCGGGCGATGCGGGCGGCGATCGCGTAGCCGAGCCCGGTGCCCAGGCAGCCGTACGGCCCGGGGTCCAGCCAGCAGCCGGGGGTGCGCGGCTCGACGTACTTGCCGGCGTAGGACACGAAGTCGCCGCCGTCGCCGATCACCACCGCGTCGTCGTCCAGCACGCGGTTGAACTCGCCGTAGATGCGCATCGGGTGGATCGGGTCGGCGTCGGAGGTGAGCAGCTCGGCGTCGCCGGCGATGGCCGCGGCGGACGCCTCGGACAGGGTGCTCACCCACCCGGCGTACTTCTCCGGGGACACCCCGGCTTCGCCGCAGGCGGTGGAGAGCCCCCAGAACAGCAGGGACAGGTCACCGGCAGCCGAGGCGGCCGTGCCGATGTGCGTGGCGAGCTGAGAGGGGGCGTCGGCCAGGTGGACGACCTTGGCCAGCGGCGCGCCGTCGCGGCCGCCGAAGAAGCCGTAGCCGAGGCGGAAGTCGAGCGGGGTGCCGGCGACGATGACCAGGTCGGCCTGGGTGAAGGCGGTGCCGCGGGCGCGGGTGACCAGCAGCTCGTGCCCGGCCGGCAGGATGCCGCGGCCCTGTCCGTTGGGGATGACCGGAAGGCGGTGGGCCTCGGCGAAGTCGCGGGCGGCCTCCTCGGCGCGGTCCATCCACACGTCGGAGCCGAGCACGAGCACCGGGCGCTCGGCCTCGGCGATGAGCCGGGCGATCGTGGCCAGGGAGTCCGCGTCGGGCTCCAGCGGGGACGGCGTCATGGTCTCGGCCTGGTGGGCGGGCGAGGGCGAGAACAGGTGGTCCATGTAGAAGTCCAGGAACACCGGCCCGCGGTGCGGGGCGACGGCCGTGCGGAAGGCCATCTCGACGTCCTGGCCGATCGTGTCGGCACCACCCGCGGTGAACGCGAGCTTGGTGATCGTCTCGAACAGCGGCGGGTGGTCCATCTCCTGCAGCGCGCCCGACCCCCAGCGGGAGGCGGGGGCCCGGCCGCCCATCACCACCACCGGAGAGCCGTTGAAATGCGCGGTGGCGACGCCGCTGACGCCGTTGGTGATGCCGGGCCCGGCGGTGAGCACGGCCAGGCCAGGGCGGCGGGTCAGCCGGGCCGTGGCCTCGGCGGCGAACACCGCGCTCTGCTCGTGCCGCACATCGACGATGCGCATGCCCTCGTGTACGGCGCCGTCGTACAGCGGGAAGACGTGCCCTCCGGACAAGGTGAACATGGCCTCGGCGCCGTAAGCGCGTGAGACGGCGACCGCGATGTCGCCGGCGTGCTTTGCAGACTCCATGGCGTGAACTTACCTGTTCTCGCAGCGATCAATCCTGCGAGACACATCTCGGCCGGTCATCGGGGCCCGTCGCAGGTGGCGGGCCCCGTGCCGGGGTCTACAGGGCCTGCGAGAGCGCCTTGATCGGCATCTTCAGGTCGGCCAGCAGGCCGAGGTCCTGCTCGGGGGAACGGCCCAGCGTCGTGAGGTAGTTGCCGACGATGATCGCGTTGATGCCGCCGAGCATGCCCTCGCGGGTGCCGAGGTCGCCGAGGGTCAGCTCGCGGCCGCCCGCGTACCGCAGGATCGTGTGCGGCAGCGCCAGACGGAACGTCGCGATGGTCTTCAGCGCCTCGGGGCCCTCGACCAGCGGGTAGGAGGCGAACGGCGTGCCGGGGCGCGGGTTGAGGAAGTTCAGCGGCACCTCGTCGGGCCGCAGCGCGCCGAGCTGGGCGGCGAACTCCGCGCGCTGCTCCCTGGTCTCACCCATGCCGATGATGCCGCCGCAGCACAGCTCCATGCCGGCCTCGCGCACCATCTCGCAGGTCTGCCAGCGCTCTTCCCAGGTGTGGGTGGTGACCACGCTGCCGAAGTGCGAGCGGGCGGTCTCCAGGTTGTGGTTGTAGCGGTGCACGCCCATCTCGGCCAGCTCGTCGACCTGCTCCTGGGTGAGCATGCCCAGCGAGCAGGCGACGTTGATCTCGACGGCGTCGCGGATGGCCTTGACCCCCTCGCGCACCTGGCTCATCAGCCGCTCGTCGGGGCCGCGCACCGCGGCGACGATGCAGAACTCGGTGGCGCCGGTGGCGGCCGTCTCGACGGCGGCCTCGACCAGCGAGGGGATGTCCAGCCACACCGACCGTACGGGGGAGGTGAACTGGCCGGACTGCGAGCAGAAGTGGCAGTCCTCCGGGCAGCCGCCGGTCTTGAGGGAGATGATGCCCTCCACCTCGACCTCGGGGCCGCACCACGCCATGCGCACCTCGTGCGCGAGGGCCAGCAGGTCGGGCAGGCGCTCGTCGGGCAACTCCAAACAGCGCAGGGCCTGCTCGGCGGAGAGCCCGCGGCCCTCCTGCAGGACCTGCACTCGGGCGATGTCGAGTATGTCGTTGCTCGTCGGCTCGGCGGCACTCATCGGCTCTGCGGCTCCCTCGTCGGTTCGCGTCACAGACTAAGGGTTGCCCGGAACCGCGAAGGGTCGAAACCCCCGCCGAGAAGGGGCCCGAGCCCGTCATGGGCCGCTTCGGCGAACGCCTCGCGGCCGAGCGCGCCGGCGCCCTCGGGCAGCGCCCCGGCGAGCGGCCGGGCGGCCAGGGTCTCCAGATCGACGACGTTGCTGCGCTCGGCGAGCCCCGGCTCGCCCGGCCAGGAGCCGATCACCACGCCGGCCGGCTCCAGACCCCGGCCGGCGAGCGCCTCCAGGGTGAGCGCGGTGTGGTTGAGCGTGCCGAGCCCGGCCCGCGCCACGACCAGGACGGGGGCGCCCAGTGCGCGCGCCAGGTCGGCGATCGTGGCGCCGTCCTCGTCGAAGCGCACCAGCAGCCCGCCGGCGCCTTCCACCAGCACCAGCCGGTGGCTGCCCGCCAGCTCGGCGACGCGCTCGGCGGCGGATCGCAGGGAGACCGGGGGGAGGCCGGCGGCGCGGGCCGCGGCGGCGGGCGACAGCGGGTCGGGGAAGCGGCCGAGCTCGAAGGTCGTGGTCACTCCGGACAGCCGGATGACCTCGTCGAGGTCGCCGGGCTCGCCGGCCGCCACCCCGGTCTGCGCGGGCTTGACCACCGCGACGCTCGCCCCCCGGGCGAGCGCCAGGGCGGCGACGGCCGCGGTGACGACGGTCTTGCCCACGCCGGTGTCGGTGCCGGTGATCACGAGGACGCTCACCGGCACCACCCTAGGACCCCGGTCGCGCCGGCCGGTGCAGGCGGGTCACGAACTTGTACCGGTCGCCGCGGTACAGCGACTGCGCCCACTCGACCGGGTTGCCCTCGGCGTCGAAGGCGTGCCGGGTGAGCAGCAGCATCGGCAGGCCCACGTCCACGCCGAGCACCTGCGCGTCGTACGGGGTCGCCAGCACCGTCTCGATGACCTCCTCGGCGTCGGTGAGCTGGACGTTGTAGGCGTTGTGCAGCGTCTCGTACAGCGAGGAGTGCATCTCCAGTTCGCGCCGCAGCCGCGAGAAGCGCCGGGCGGACAGGTGGGTGGTGTCGATCGACATCGGCTCGCCGTTGGCCAGCCGCAGCCGGTGGATGCGCAGCACGCGGCCGCCCGGGTTGATGCGCAGCCGCCGGGCCAGCGCCTCGTCGGCCGTGATGTAGCTGATGTCCAGGATCTTGGTGTCCGGCTCCAGGCCGACCGAGCGCAGGTCGCCGGTGTAGCTGGTGAGCTGGAGGACCTGGGCGACCTTCGGCTTGGCCACGAAGGTGCCCTTGCCCTGGATGCGCAGCAGCCGCCCCTCGATCACCAGCTCGGTGAGCGCCTGGCGGACGGTGGTGCGGGAGGTCTCGAAGCGCACGGCGAGTGCCCGTTCGGGTGGTAGTGCGGCCCCGGCGGTCAGTGACTTGGTGAGTTCCAGCAAGTTCCGTTTGACGTCGTAGTACTTGGGAATCCGGGGAGAGTCGTCCGTCACACGTTCACCTTCATCTCGGCCACCGCGGTGAGCGCGCCCGCGATCACCGCTAGATCATCCGAACCCAGATTGGCGCGTGCCGTCAATCTCAGACAAGACCGGCCAGATGGCACCGAGGGCGGGCGAAAGCACCCAACGCGCACTCCGTGCTCGGCGAACACCTCGGCGGCCGCGAGCGCGGCCTGAGGCGGGCCGAGCACGACCGGGACGACGGCCGCCGCCGGATCGACGGCCCCGAGCCCGCGGTCCGCGGCGGCGCCGGCCAGCGCCAAGGCGTGCCGTCTGGCCCGTCCGGGCAGTTCAGGATGGTCGCTCACGATATCAAGCGCGGCGAGGGCCGACCCCGCACAGGAGGGGGCGAGGCCGGTGTCGAAGATGAACGGCCGCCCGGCGTCCACCAGCGCCCGCATCACCTCGGGCGCGCCGAGCACGGCTCCGCCCTGGGAACCGAGGGCCTTGGACAGTGTGACGGTCATCACGACCGACGGGTGACCGGCGAGCCCGGCGGCGTGCACCGCCCCCTGCCCGCGCTCGCCCACCACGCCGATGGAGTGCGCCTCGTCCACCAGCAGCAGGGCGCCGTACCGCACCGCGGCCTCGTGCAGCTCACGCAGCGGCGCGAGGTCGCCGTCCACGGAGAACACCGCGTCGGTGACCACCAGCGCGTGCTCCTCGTCCCGGTCGGCCAGGGCCTTCTCCACCGCCTCGACGTCCTTGTGCGGGGTGACGGTGACGCGCGCCCGCGACAGGCGGCACCCGTCGATGATCGAGGCGTGGTTGCCGGCGTCGCTGACCACCAGCCCGCCCGCGCCGAGCGCGGTGACGGCGGCGAGGTTGGCCAGGTAGCCGGAGGAGAGCACCAGGGCGCCCGCCGCGCCGGTGAAGGCCCGCAGGCGGTCCTCCAGCTCGGCGTGCAGGCTCGTCGTCCCGGTGACCAGGCGGGAGCCGGTGGAGCCCGCGCCCCACTCGCGGGCGGCCCGTACGGCGGCCTCGACCAGCCGCTCGTCCCGGGACAGGCCGAGGTAGTCGTTGGAGGCCAGGTCGATCAGGCCGTCGTGGTCGGGAGTGCGCGGGCGCAGGGTCCGCCGCAGGCCGGCCGCTTCGCGGGCCTGCGCGGCCACGCGCAGGCGGGCCAGGGGGTCTACGGGCGGCAGGTGCGCGTCGCCGCCGCCGGTGGCCATGTCCATCGGACGCTCCATCGGGTGCGCGGGGCACTGCGGTGTGCCCCATTCACTGAATCTTCCCAGTACGGACACCCACGATTCGCTTCGAGCCGGGGTTAGCACGCATGATGCACAGGTGCCGACCTTGAGTGAACTGGTGGCCCGCCACACCACCTGCGATCCCGCCGATCTGGAGTGGCTGCATTCGCTGGTCTCCGACTGGCAGCTGCTCGCCGACCTGTCCTTCGCCGACCTCATCCTGTGGATCCCGTTGCGGGACGAGTCCGCGTGGGTCGCCGTGGCGCAGATGCGGCCGACGACCGGCCCGACGGTCTACCACGACGACGTGGTGGGCTCGATCGTGGCCGTCGGGGAGCGTCCCCTGATCGACACCGCCTGGCGCGAGCACCGCATCTGCCGGGAGGGTGACCCCGACTGGTCCAGCGGGGTGCCGGTCCGCGAAGAGACCATCCCGGTGCGCCGCGACGACCACTTCGTGGCGGTCATCCAGCGCTCGACCAACCTCTCCTCCGCGCGCACCCCCTCCCGCCTGGAGCTCACCTATCTGCAGAGCGCCTCCGACCTCGCGCAGATGGTGGCCGAGGGCCGCTTCCCCTTCCCCGAGGAGGGGCCGGTCCTGGTGCGCTCCCCACGGGTCGGGGACGGCCTGCTGCGGCTCGACCGGGCGGGCAGGGTCACCTACGCCTCGCCCAACGCGCTGTCGGCCTACCGGCGGCTCGGGCTGCACGCCGACCTGGTCGGCACCGAGCTGGGCAAGACGACGGCCGCGCTGTGCTACTCGGGCGAGCCCATCAACGAGGACCTCATGCTGGTGGCCAGCGGGCGGGCTCCCCGGGAGACCGAGGTGGAGACGGGGGCCATCGTGGTGCAGCTACGGGCGATCCCGCTCATCGTCGGCGGCGGCCGCATCGGCGCCCTGGTGCTGGTGCGGGACGTGACCGAGCTGCGCAGGCGCGAGCGTGAGCTGCTCACCAAGGACGCCACCATCCGGGAGATCCACCATCGGGTGAAGAACAACCTGCAGACGGTGGCCGCGCTGCTGCGCCTGCAGGCGCGGCGGCTGCGGGTGCCGGAGGGACGTGAGGCGCTGGAGGAGGCGGTGCGGCGGGTCGGCTCCATAGCGATCGTCCACGAGACGCTGTCGCACACGCCGGAGGAGATCGTCGACTTCGACGACATCGCCGACCGGGTGATCGCGATGACCGGCGAGGTGTCGGCGGCGAACGTGATGGTGCGGCGCGTGGGGAACTTCGGCATGCTGCCCGCGATGATCGCCACCCCGGTGGCCATGGTGCTGACCGAGCTGCTGCAGAACGCCGTGCAGCACGGCTTCTCCTACGGCAGCGGGACGGTCACGGTGAGCGTGTCGCGCACCGAGGAGCGGTTGGACCTCGTCGTCGCCGACGACGGGCAGGGGCTCCCCGACGGGTTCGAGCTCGACTCCTCCACCAGCCTGGGGCTGCAGATCGTCCGCACCCTGGTGGTCGGAGAGCTGTCCGGGCGGCTGGCGGTCCGGCCGGGCAAGGACGGCGGCACCGAGGTCTCGGTGACCATTCCGATGCAGCAGGGCTGAGCGGGCCCCGGACACTGCGACGCCCGGTCATCGCGCGGGGCGACGCCGGGCGTGTCGGTTCTCGCGGACCCCTCTTCCGTTCGCCGCGACGCTGGGGCGGTGGGAAGATGCGAGGTCGCTCGTCGTGGCGCTGAGCGGCGGAGCGTGCCGCCGAGCCGATGCGCCTGGTTCGCGGAGCTTGCGGAACGTGCCGCTTTCTCGGTTCGCGGGGGCTCAGACGCCCGCGCGGGCGCGGGTGCGGGCGGTGCGGCGCTTCAGGGCGCGGCGCTCGTCCTCGCTCAGGCCACCCCACACGCCGGCGTCCTGACCGGACTCGATGGCCCACTTCAGGCACGGCTCGCTGACCGGGCAGGCACGGCAGACCTGCTTGGCCTCTTCGATCTGCATGAGTGCCGGGCCGGTGTTGCCGATCGGGAAGAACAGCTCGGGGTCCACGTCACGGCAGGCAGCGCGGTGGCGCCAGTCCATGCGTTCCACTCCTTCGTAGGTGGAGCCGGTGGCTCCGTTAGGAGACTGATGGATGTTTGTGAACAATTTCACTAACTAGAGCGAACTTTTACCCGGGCCTAGGGGTGGGGGGCCGGGGCGTGTTCATGCCAGGACGAGGACCTTGGAGGCAGCGGTCAAGCCTCAAACGTCCTACGTTCCGACGTCACGATGAGCTTTTCAGGCATGCCAAGGTCACGCAAGAGGTTTGGGAAAACGTTTTGCCGGTTATGGCTGTCGGATGCATCACACCATGCCGGACTTGTAATGACTTAGACCAGCACGTGTAACGCCGATGGGATAGAGCGGAAGGTCACCCGCTCGCGTTCCCCCAGGTAGTCGCCGTCGAGCTGGAAGGCCATCGGCCGCCGGGCGACCAGCGTGAACTCGTCCTCGTCGTGCAGGTGGACGAAATGCCGTCCGCGCGGCAGGCCGACCCGCTCCCCGACGATCTGCCGGGTCAGCCCGAACATCGTCGCCGGTCCCATGCGGCGCAGGCCCAGCATGTCCAGGCCGGTGTCGAACCCCGCCCACGGAGTCGGGGTGATCGGCCGGTTGCCCGCGTAGGTCCACGGCGAGGTGTTGGAGATGATCGCCAGCAGCAGGCCGTCCAGCGGCCGCTGCCGCGGGCGTTCCAGGCGCAGCGCGGGATGGCGGCGGTCGGTGATGAGATAGTGCCGCAGCATCGTGTGGATATAACGGGCCGGAGACGCCTTGTACCCCGCGCTGCGCAGTCCCTCGACGGCGCGGATGACCTCGGCGTCGAACCCCAGGCCGGCGCAGAACGTGAAGTATCGGCTGTGCCGGCCCTGATGGTGCTCCGGCTCGGCCTCGTCGCCCACCGGCTGGTCGTCGAGATCGCCGTCCGCCCAGATGGCCTGTCCGAGCCCGACCGGGCGGCGCCGGCCCTCGCGCAGCGCCTCCAGCACCGCACCGGTCGCCTCCACCGCGTTGTTGGGCAGCCCCAGGGAGCGGGCGAAGACGTTGGCGCTGCCGCCGGGGATCACGATCAGCGCCGGCGCCGGCCGCTCCCCGCGCACCATGCCGTTGACCGCCTCGTTGATCGTCCCGTCGCCGCCCAGCACCGCGACGACGTCGTAGCCCTTCTCCCGTGCGGTGGCCGCGAGCAGCGTCCCGTGGCCGCGGTAGCCGGTCTCCTCCACGGTCAGATCGACGGCCGCGCCGAGGGCCCGGATGATGACGTCCCTCGTGCGGCGGTTGGTCGAGGTCGCCATGGGGTTGACCAGGAGGAGTGCGCGCATGCCGACCAGAGTAGCCACCGCGGGACCCGCCACCCCCGTGAAGTAGGGTGACCCGATATGTCGAACCGTCCGGTGACCCTGATCGTGGCCGCCGTCATCCTCGCCGTCGAGGGCGCCGTCGCCCTGGTGCTCGGCGGCTACGTCGCCGTGGAGACGCTCGTCGGAGCCCCGGCCGACGTGACCAGCTCGGTGTTCGTCGGGATCTTCGGCATCGTGGCCGGCGCCGCGCTGCTCTGGGTCGCCAGAGGCGCGCTGCGGGCGGCCCGGTGGAGCCGGGCGCCCGGCGTGGTCACGCAGATATTCGCCCTGCCGGTGGCCGTCTCGCTCGTGCAGTCGGGGCAGGTGGTCATCGGGGTGCTCCTCGCCCTGGCCGCGCTGGCGGGCCTGGCCGTGCTGCTGGCGCCCGCCACCACGCGCGCCATGATCGAGCAGTGACCGGTCCGCACGCAGCGGCCCGCGCCGTCCGCACGGACCGGTCGGCGCCGTCAGTCTTCGGCGGTGAGACCCTCGCGCAGCTGCGCCAGTGTGCGGGCCAGCAGGCGCGAGACGTGCATCTGGGAGATGCCGAGCTCGGTGGCGATCTGCGACTGGGTCATGTTGCCGAAGAACCGCAGCAGCAGGATGCGCTTCTCCCGTGGCGGCAGGCGTTCGAGCAGCGGTTTCAGTGACTCGCGGTACTCGACGCCCTCCAGGGACTCGTCCACGATGCCGAGCGAGTCGGACACCGCGGGCGCGTCGTCGTCGCCGGAGTCGGGCGCGTCCAGCGACACCGTGGAGTAGGCGTTGGCGGACTCCAGGCCCTCCAGCACCTCCTCCTCCGACATCTGCAGGTGCGCGGCCAGCTCGGCCACCGTCGGGGCCCGGCCCTGACGCTGGGACAGCTCGCTTATCGCCTTGGTCAGCGAGAGCTTGAGCTCCTGCAGGCGGCGCGGCACCCGCACCGCCCAGCCCTTGTCCCGGAAGTGCCGCTTGATCTCGCCGACGATGGTCGGCGTGGCGTACGTGGAGAACTCGACGCCCCGGTCGAGGTCGAACCGGTCGATCGACTTGATCAGGCCGATGGTGGCGACCTGTGTCAGGTCGTCGAGCCACTCGCCCCGGTTGCGGAACCGCCGGGCGAGGTATTCGACCAGCGGCAGGTGCAGCTCGACGAGCTCGTCGCGGATGCGCTGCCGGCGCGGATCGTCCGGCGGCAGCTCCGCCAGCTCGCCGAACAGGCCACGGGCCCGCACCCGGTCGGGCACTGCCCCTTCGGTGCCGGTCACGGCGCGGGTCTTCTCCGTCACGACAGCCTCGCAGAACCTCGGCGCTTGCGCAGCACGATCGCCATGCGGTCGGGGGAGTCGGTCACGGCGTCAACGTCGTCGGCGAGCGCGGTCAGCACCATCCACGCGAAGTCGTCGCGCTTGGGCTCGGACTGCCCGACGGTGCTCACCTCGACCCGCACGATCATCTCTTGGCCGGTCAGCTCGAACTCGGCCAGCAGGTCGGTGCCGGGCACGGCGTGGCCCAGCAGCATGGCGCAGGCCTCGTCGACCGCGATGCGGAGATCTTCGATCTCGTCCAGCGTGAAGTCGAGCCGTGCCGCCAGCCCCGCGGTGGCCGTGCGGAGCACGGACAGATATGCGCTGGCTGCAGGCAGTCGCACACTGACGGCATCGCGGATCCCCGAGAGGCCGTCAGGGATGTCGTCCGCGCGCGTCGCTGTCTCGTCGGTCACGTTCCTCCTCGCACAGAGCTGCTGATTAGCAACTTACCGCCCCGTGCCCGATGCTGCAGGACTGGGACGCGCCGATAGTCGTGATCTTGTGGAAATGCGGCCCGTTCACCTGACGTCCCGCTGCCCGATCCTTGGCATACCGGTGCCCTGGTGTGGTGGACGAAGGCGTGGAAAGCCGCTGGCCTCGCGCGATGAGCACCGCGCGAGGCCAGACAACGGCGTCGCCCGCCTCAGGCGGCCTTGGTCTCCCAGAAGATCTTCGAAATCTCGTCGATCTTCCCCAGAAGGTCCTCGGCCTTGCCCACGTCGACCGTGCCCTTGGCGCCCGCGGCGCCGGCGAGCTTGGTCGCCTCCCAGAAGAGCTGGTGGAGCTGCGGGTACTGCTCGAGGTGCGGGGGCTTGAAGTAGTCGGTCCACAGCACCCACAGGTGGTGCTTGACCAGCTCGGCCCGCTCCTCCTTGATCGTCAGAGCGCGAGCACGGAACACCGGGTCGTCGTTGTCGGCGTACTTCTCCATGATCGCCTTGACGGACTGCGCCTCGATGCGGGCCTGAGCCGGGTCGTAGACGCCGCAGGGGAGGTCGCAGTGCGCGGAGGCGACATGGCCGGGCCGCAACAGTCGTGCGAGCATCGGTTTCCTTCCTAGATGCTGATACCAGACAGCACTGTCCGGGTCCCAACTTACTCGCCTTGATTCCCTTGGGGCGGAGGGGGATGTGGTTCATGAGGGTACGCGTCGAGGGTGAGTCGATGCTGCCCGTCCTGCGGCCGGGGGACTGGCTCGTCGTCCGGCGCGGCGCGCGCGTGCGGCCCGGTGACCTGGTGGTCGCGCGGCTGCCCGCCGATCCGGCGCAGATGATCGTGAAACGGGCGGCGTGGCGGGACGGCGACGGCTGGTGGCTGGAGAGCGAGAACCAGCGCGCGCCCGGACGCAGGGACAGCTGGGACTTCGGGGCGGTGCCGGCCTCCCTGCTGGTCGGCCGGGTCGTGCTGCGCTACTGGCCGCCGCGCGGAACCCCGCGCCCGCGCTGACCGGCCGCCCTGGGTTCAGGACGAGTGGCCGCTCAGCGTGCGGCGGCGCGCGCGGTAGGCCGCCACGTTCGCGCGGGTCGCGCACCGCTCGGAGCAGTAGCGGCGGGACCGGTTGGAGGAGGTGTCGAGGTAGGCGCGGTGGCAGCCCGCCGCGCGGCACAGGCCGAGCCGGTCGACGCCCAGCTCGGTGACCAGGGCGGTCAGTCCCATGACGGCGCCCGCGGCGTACTCCTCGCACGGCCGCCCGTCCTCGGTGAGGTGCAGGTGCCAGCCCTGCCCGTCGTGGCCGGAGATCTGCGGGCGCACCGGGTGCCGGACCAGCAGGGCGTTCAGCCGGCCGACGGCGGCGTCCTCGTCGCGGCCGGCCGCCGCGGCGAAGACCGCGGCGAGCTCGCGCCGCAGCTCACGCAGGATGGCGAGGTCCGCCCGGGTGAGCCGGGCGGCCTGGTCGCCGCGCCCCGCCTCGGTCAGCAGCCGCCGGGTGCCCTCCAGGGAGTCCAGGGCCTCGGCGGCGTTGACCAGGAGCACCGCGAGCTCGGCGTAGGAGGTCAGGTCCACGGTCAGCCTCCCGGTAAGAGTCGGTCGGGCATGTCGAGTATTACACGTCCACGGAAAGGCGGCCGGTTCTTTCTGGCAGGGAACCGGGTGCCGGATGTGGGGGGAGTCGCGGCCGGTGGCACCGGGTATGAGTCGAAGACAGAGGGATAAGTGGGCATATATCCGGTTCGAGGTGTTTCGGGGCCGGCCCCGGTGTTCGGATCCGTGGCTCCGTCGGGCCCAGCGGCCGTCTCGACCTGTGGCACAATCGAGCGACGGGTGACCCCCGTACCCCTCACCAGACGACCGTCAACGACGACGGCCGCCGGGCGGCTACAGAAGCCTGGGCCTTCGTTCGCCTGCGGCGTCTACCGAAGGAATCCGTCCGCGAGACACAGGGGTCGCTGTGGCAGTCACGCCGTTCTCCGCTTCACTCGAAACGCTCGACCTCGATCCCGCTTTCGCCATGCACCGCGGCGGCAAGCTCGAGGTCCGCTCCACCATCCCGGTCCGCGACGCCGCGGACCTCTCGCTCGCCTACACGCCGGGCGTCGCCAAGGTCTGCACCGCCATCGCCGACCAGCACGAGCTGGCCGCCGAGTACACCTGGGTGTCCAACGTCGTGGCCGTCGTCTCCGACGGCACCGCCGTCCTCGGCCTGGGCGACATCGGCCCCTCCGCCGCCATGCCGGTGATGGAGGGCAAGGCACTGCTGTTCAAAGAGTTCGGCAACGTCGACGCCGTGCCCATCTGCCTCGACTGCACCGACGTCGACGCTCTGGTGGAGACCGTCACCCGGCTCGCCCCCTCGTTCGGCGGCGTGAACCTCGAGGACATCAGCGCCCCTCGCTGCTTCGAGGTGGAGGACCGCCTGCGGGCGGTCCTGGACATCCCGGTCTTCCACGACGACCAGCACGGCACCGCCATCGTGGTGCTGGCCGCCCTGCGCAACGCCGCCCGCCTCACCGGGCGCTCCCTCGGCGACCTGCGGGCCGTGGTGGCCGGCGCCGGCGCCTCCGGAGTCGCCGTGACCCGCATCCTGCTCGGCGCCGGCATCGGCGACATCGCCGTCTCCGACTCCAAGGGCATGATCTACCAGGGCCGTGAAGGGCTGAACTCCTACAAGGAGGCCCTCGCCAGGGACACCAACCGCGCCGGTCACACCGGCTCCACCGAGGAGGCCCTGGCCGGCGCCGACGTCTTCATCGGCCTGTCCGGCTCCACCCTGGCCGAGGACGCCCTGGCCGCCATGGCGGACGACGCGATCGTCTTCGCGCTGTCCAACCCGACGCCCGAGGTGCTCCCCGAGGTCGCCCGCCGGCACGCCCGTGTGGTCGCCACCGGCAGGTCCGACTTCCCGAACCAGATCAACAACGTGCTGGCCTTCCCCGGGGTCTTCCGTGGCGCCCTCGACGTCCGTGCCACCACGATCACCGAGAACATGAAGGTCGCGGCCGCGGACGCCCTCGCGACCGTGGTGGCCGAGGAGCTGTCGGAGGACTACGTCATCCCCAGCCCGTTCGACGCGCGCGTCGCCCCCGCCGTCACCCGGGCCGTCGCCGACCAGGCCCGCCTCGACGGCGTGGCCCGCAGGTGACCGTCGCCCTACGGGGCGCATCGTCCGTCCACCCGACCGCGTCACGACCGTCGGCCCGGCGCGTCACCGCCGCACCCGGATCGCCGGTACAGCGGCATCCGGCGTGATCGAAGGCCGGTGACCTCCACCGGCGCACGCCCGGACCGCCGAGCGGTTCGTTCATTTCAGGGCGCCAGGCCCGCGGATCTCCGCGGCGCCTGGCGCCCTTTGGCGTACCTGAGTGCTCTCCCGGGCCGCCTTCACGCGTCCCGCGGACATCCCGGTGAAATGCCGTGTCTTCGTCATCAGGTATCGCTCCTGTGGTCAAGTCTCGGGATTTCCCGTACGGAGTCACGCATCGTGCTATAACAAGAACCCTCCGTTACAGGCCGGATGACGGCGTGCACGAAACCCGCGTACGCGCCAGGGGGCTCGCGGGCGGAGTGCGACGACCGATCCGCCGCAATCCTCCTTGGGGAAAGAGCGATGCGACGCGAGCCCAACATCCTTTTCCGGCACCTCATCGGCGAGGCCGGCTTCTCCCACAAGGAGCTGGCCCGCAGGCTCAACGACCTCGGAGCCGCACGGGGCCTGGCCGCCCTCACCTATGACCACAGTTCGGTGTCGCGCTGGATCGACGGCCAGCGACCGCGCGACCCGGTGCCGGCGCTGCTCGCGGAGATCTTCGCGTTGCGGCTCGGCCGGCCCGTCACCTCGGAGGACCTCGGAATGGCGGGGGGAGCCACGCCCCTCGACCTCGGTCAGGAGTTCCCACACACGTGGCAGGAGGGTGTCGCGACAGTGACAGCACTATGGAGGGCGGACATGCAGCGGCGCAGGTTCCTGCTCGACTCCGCCTTCGCCGTCGGAGCGGGCTCCACAGGGGCCCTGCGATGGCTCACCTCTCCCGCCGGGGATGGGCCGCAGGCCTCCGGGGGGCGCAAGGTCGGCGCGCAGGACATCGCCGCGATCCGCGAGGTCACCCGCTCGTTCGGCGAGCTGGACAACCGTTTCGGCGGCGGCCGGGTGCGCCCGGCGATCGTCCGCTACCTGGACTCGGCGGTGACGCCCCTGCTCAGGGACGGCGGTTACGGCGAGGCCACCGGCCGGGCCCTCGCCTCGGCCGCGGCCGAGGCCACCAGGCTGGCCGGGTGGATGGCCTACGACCTGGAGCAGCACGGGCCGGCCCAGCGCTACCTCATCCAGGCGCTCGGTCTGGCACGCGGCGCGGGCGACCACGGCTTCGGCGGCGAGATCCTCGCCGGCATGGCGCACCAGGCCATCTACATCGGCCGCCCCCGGCACGCGCTCGACCTGGCGCGGGCGGCTCAGGCGTCCGCCCGGCAGGCGTCGGTTCCCTCCCTGCTGGCCGAGGCGTACGTCCTGGAGGCGCACGCCCACGCCCGGCTGGCCGACGGCGCGGCGTGCGCCCTCGCGCTGCACGAGGCCGATCTGGCCTTCGACCGGCGCCGTCCCGGCGAGGAGCCCGAGTGGATCCGCTACTTCGACGAGGCCTACCTCGCCGCCAAGTACGCCCACTGCTTCCGGGACCTCGGGGAGGGGCGGCAGGCCGTGCGGTACGCGCGGCGTTCGCTCGACATGGACGGCCGGTTCGTGCGGGGCCGCATGTTCAACCTGTCCCTGCTGGCCTCCGCGCACGCCCTGTGCGGGGACGCCGAGCAGGCGTGCCACGTCGGCGGCGCGGCGCTCGACCTCGCCGAGGGGCTGCAGTCGGCGCGTACGCGCTCCTACGTCGCCGACCTGCGCCGCCACCTCGCGCCGCTCAGCGGCGAGCCCGAGGTGGCCGCGCTGGTGCGCCGCAGCCGTGACCTCGCGCCCGCGGCGTAGCGGACACGACGCGGCCGGCCCGGCCCCAGAGTCCTGGGACCGGGCCGGCCGGTGGTGCTCATCGCGGTCTGGCTCAGCGGATGGAACCGGACCAGAGGTTGGCGGCCTTGCGGTAGACCGAGTACGTCTCGCTGTCGAAGTACGGCGAGGTGCTGAAGTCGAACCGGCCGTTGCCGTCGGCGTCGCCGATCAGGCTGGTGACACCGTTGAGGTATCCGAGCCGCTTGGTGCTGCTGTACTTCGCGATCCACGGCGCGCCCGCCGAGCCGGCGGTCATGGAGCACTTCAGCGCGATCTGCGCCTCGGCCTTGTAGCGGGCGGTGACGCCCGCGGGCTTGGTCGTGCCGTAGCACCACTTCGGCGTGACACCGGTGAACGGCTTGTCACCGTCGGGGTGCGGGCCGGCGGGGTAGCCGAACGCATAGACCGGCTGGCCGACCTTCTGGTTCCAGGCGAAGCCCTGGCCACCGACGTTGTCGCCCAGGCGGCCGCGGTCCTTCCAGGTACGCGCGTCGATGCCGTTGTAGACCGTGACGAAGGCGTAGTCGCTGTCGTAGTCCTCGTAGACGGCGAAGTCGTAGTGG
>NZ_BMNT01000056.1:1886-3179 GCF_014646695.1 Sphaerisporangium melleum | reverse complement strand
GCCGACTTGCCGACGTAGATGCCCCACGGGGCCTTGCCCTGGTAGTAGCCGGGGATGAAGACCCAGCGGTCCAGGGTTTCGCGGTTGGCGTCGGTGTCGTACACACAGTGCCCGGCGGTCGCGACCAGGTTGCGGTACTTCGCCTGGATCGACGACGCCGAGCACCAGTACGGCTTGCCGTTGACGCGGAAGAACACCTTGCCGATGGTGCGCGGCAGGTTGACGTTCTTCACCTTGGTCGGGGTGACCTTCTCCTGGCCGATCGGCGGCACGACGCCGGTCTTGCCGTTGGGGGCCGCGTCGCTGCCGCCGAACTTGACCTTGCCGCTGACCGAGGAGTCGTTGGAGTAGCGGGTGGCGGCCTTGAGCTGCCTGCCGCCGTTCGCGCTCCAGAACTTCGCGGTGTCGCTCGCCTTGGACTTGCTGGAGGCGAGGGAGACGTTCGTCGGCTGGGGCTTGGCCAGGGCCACGGCCGGCGAGGTGAGGGCGGCGCCGACCATGCCGGTGGCGGTGACGGCTGCGCCCAGGGGGAGGATGAGGTGCTTTGCTCGGATGGTCATATGACTCCTGCGGGTCCTGCCATGAGACATTACTTATGTCTCATGCGCCCCAAAGGGGACGGCTTCGAGGCTATGTCATTTATTTATCCAAGGCATATGACATACGTGATTTAACATGACAAACTGGGAAATAACGGGTCAGTAAGCAAGGTGAAGCTCACCGAAAAGTGAGGTTGAAACGACGAAAGGCCCGGCCGAAGCCGGGCCCTCGTCATCAGGTCACTTACCGATCTTGCCCGAGGCCAGGTTGGAGGCCGCGCTGTAGATCGAGTAGGTCTCGCTGTCGAAGTACGGCGAGGTGGCGAAGTCGAACCGGCCGTTGCTGTCGGTGTCGCCGACCAGGCTGGTCACACCGTTGATGTAACCGACGCGCATCGTGCTGCTGTACTGGGCGATCCAGGGGCCGCCCGACGCGCCCGCGGTCATGGAGCACTTCAGCGCGATCTGCGCCTCGGCCTTGAAGCCCGCGACCGCACCGGCGGCCGAGGTCTTGCCGTAGCAGTACTTCGGCGTGAGGCCGGTGTACGGACGGTCGCCGTCCGGGTGCGGGCCGGCCGGGTAGCCGAACGCGTAGACCGACTGGCCGATCTTCTGGTTCCAGGAGAAGCCCTGGCCGCCGACGTTGTCGCCCAGGCGGCCGACGTCCTTCCAGGTCCGGAACTCGACGCCGTTGTACACCGTGACGAAGGCGTAGTCGCTGTCGAAGTCCTCGTAGTTGGCGAAGTCGAAGTGC
>NZ_BMNT01000056.1:0-1837 GCF_014646695.1 Sphaerisporangium melleum | reverse complement strand
GCCGACTTGCCGACGTAGATGCCCCACGGGGCCTTGCCCTGGTAGTAGCCGGGGATGAAGACCCAGCGGTCCAGGGTGTCCCGGTTGGCGTCGGTGTCGTACACACAGTGCCCGGCGGTGGCCACCAGGTTGCGGTACTTGCCCTGCACGGAGGAGGCCGAGCACCAGTACGGCTTGCCCTCCGACCAGAAGAACACCTTGCCGATGGTGCGCGGCAGGTTGACGTTCTTCACCTTGGTCGGGGTGACCTTCTCCTGGCCGATCGGCGGCACGACGCCGGTCTTGCCGTCGGGGGCCGCGTCACCGCCGCCCATCCGGACCCTGCCCTTGACGGCGGCGTCCTCGGTGAACTTGGTGGCCGCCTTGAGTGCCTTGCCGTTGGAGGCGGTCCAGAACTTCACCGTGCTCATGGCGGCGGTCTGGGTGCCGGCCAGCGCGTCGGAGGCCGGCGCGGCCGCGGCGGAGGCGCTCGCTCCGGTGGTGAGGGATGCCGCGACCATGCCGGCGGCCACGGCGGCGCCACCGAGAGGGAGCACGAATCGCTTGACTCGGGTATTCAATGAGACTCCTTGTTCTGCCGCAGGAGTTGACTCCTGCCCCACTGGTCCCAAAAGGGACAGTTAGAACCTATCGGTCTGATCATGAAGAAAGGGCGGCAAGGATCAACAGAACGTCGATCTACCAGGGCCCGCACCCGCGTCGCGGTGTGCCGCGCGCGACCACCACGAACCGACCCGCCACAGGTGGAAACGGTCCAAATCTCCTGAGCGTCTCCCGTCGGGACCGGAAAGTGCGCGGTGCTGTGTGAGGTAAATCACCCTGATACGGAATGCCTGGTGAGACGGCCGGCCGCCGACGGGCCGTCAACCGGAAAGGCGAACGACGCCGGCGGCCCCGATTTACGAGCCGAGCTCAAATTGCCGGGAAATGGGCGCAGGGCCCGGCACGAATGCCGAGCCCTGCGCTTTGCTGCCGCTCTTACCGAGAAGAACGTCAGGCCTTGGTGACCGTGTCGCCGTCCTTGGTGACGATCGAGCCGGACCAGAGGTTGGCGGCCGACTTGTAGATCGAGTAGGTCTCGCTGTCGAAGTACGGCGAGGTGCTGAAGTCGATCCGGCCGTTGTTGTCGGCGTCGCCGATGAGGCTGGAGACACCGTTGATGTAGCCGAGACGCTTGGTGCTGCTGTACTTCAGGATCCACGGCGCACCGGAGGAGCCGGCGGTCATGGAGCACTTGAGGCCGATCTGGGCCTCGGCCTTGAACGCGGCGGCGGCCTTCGCGGCGAAGGTCTTGCCGTAGCACCACTTCGGCGTGACACCGGTGAACGGCTTGTCACCGTCGGGGTGCGGGGCCGCGGGGTAGCCGAAGACGTAGACCGGCTGGCCGACCTTCTGGTTCCAGGTGAAGCCCTGGCCACCGACGTTGTCGCCCAGGCGACCGGCGTCCTTGTAGTACTCGATGAAGTACACGGTCTTGTAGTACTTGACCGCGCCCGGGGTGACGATCGCCTTGTACTCGAGGAAGTAGTGCTCGATGGTGTAGGCGCCGTCGACCATCTTCTTGTAGCCGGGGCCGGTGTAGGAGTCGTAGAACTCCTTGGTCACGACGTCGGCGTCCACCTTGGGGAAGCTCTTGTACGTGGCCTGGTTGAAGTTGAAGTCACCGTTCTTGGTGGCCTCGTACTGCTCCTTGGTGACTTCCTTGGTGAACAGCTCAACCTTGCTCTTGCCGTCCGCGGTGGGGCCGAGCTTGGTGCTCCAGGGGACGACCTTCTCGGAAGCCGGGTCGGCCTTGGCCCAGCAGTCGCCGGTCTCGCCGCCGTTGGCGTCCTTGCAC
>NZ_BMNT01000055.1:26426-45385 GCF_014646695.1 Sphaerisporangium melleum | reverse complement strand
ATCGTGGTGTAGGTCGAGTCACCCAGCTTGCCCGCGGCGATCGCGGTGCCGAAGTACCGGCCGCTCTGCGCGGCCGCGGCACCGAGGGTGCTCGCCGCCGCGCCGGCCGGCGCGGGCATCGTCAGCGCGGTGACCGTGCCGAGCACGCCGAGCGCGCCGGCGATCAGGATCCGCAGGCCCTTCAGAGGTCGTCGGGTTCCAGGCGGCGGGGGGGTGGCATTAGAGCCCATGCCTGAGCCTCCATAACGGGGATCACAAAAGCCATGAACGGGGACGGTTGACGGGTACGAGGGACACGGATCACCGGGGGATGCGGAAGCACCCCGCCGGAACGACGCCGCGCCCCATCAGCCGCAAGGCGCACACCGCGAGGGTGTCGCGCGGACGGCGGTCCCCGTCAGCACCACCACGAGCTGACGGGACGGGACCGCCTCGGGGACTCAGTGTGGAAACCATCCCGAAACATGTCAAGAGCATGACGAAACTTTCGGCCGCAGGTCGTTATGCCGCACCCTGCTCCGAGGCCCCTTCCCGCCTCCCGGAATACCGTGACGATCTGGGCGGTCGGCGGCGCAGACGTCGTTGAAACTTTCATCACCAGGCCGATGGTGCTCAAGTGCGGTGTCACCGATAACGGCAGATAGGCCTATCCCGGCCGCCGTACCGGCCTCGCGCGCGATGTGTCGGACTCTTGACGACGCGTCCCGGCCTCGTATTTGCTCCGCCCACCACCATCCCGGAGCACCCCGACCAGGAAGGACCGCGCGGCCGACAACCGAATACGAACGCTGAGGAAGCGCGGTCGACGACCGGATGTGAACGCTAACAAGGCCACTCATCCGGGCCTCTTCGCCGCTGCCGTGAAGAGGTCGTGCGCGATGACGTCATCGCATGTCTCTGGAAGACGAAAGGACCCCCCGTGAGACGAAGGCTCAGAGCCCTGTTGGCGGTCGCCACCCTGCCCCTGGTGATCGCGGGCATGCTGCTGGCGGCCCGGCCCGTCACGGCCGCGTCACTGACCCGGGTGACCAACTTCGGGAACAACCCGACGAACCTGAACATGTACATCTATGTGCCGGACCGGGTGGCCGCCCAGCCGGCACTGCTGGTCCTGGTCCACTACTGCGGCGGCTCGGCCAGCGCGATCTTCGGCGGCAACGGGCGTGACTTCGTCACCGCCGCCGACCGGTACGGGTACATCATCGTGCTCCCCGAGGCCACCCGCAGCGAGAAGTGCTTCGACGTCTCCACCGCGAACGCGCTGCGGCGCGACGGCGGCGGCGACTCCACGGCCATCATGTCCATGGTCGCCTACACCCGTCAGCGCTACAACGTCGACCCGGGCCGCATCGTGGTCAGCGGCTTCTCCTCCGGCGCGATGATGACCAACGTGCTCGCCGCGCAGTACCCCGACGTGTTCTCGGCCGCCTCGGCGTACTCCGGCGTCCCCGCCGGCTGCTTCGCGACCACCAACGGGTCGCTGTGGAACAGCCAGTGTTCCGGCGGCAACCTGATCAAGACCGCCCAGCAGTGGGGCGACCAGGCGCGCGCGATGTACCCCGGCTACACCGGCCGCTACCCGCGCATCCAGCTCTGGCACGGCAACACCGACACCACCCTCGCCTACCCCAACTTCGGCGAGGAGATCAAGCAGTGGACCAACCTGCACGGACTGAGCCAGACCCCGGCGTTCACCGACCACCCGCAGTCGTCCTGGACCCGCACCCGGTACGGCACCACCACGACGCAGGCCACCATCGAAGGGATCAGCATCAGCGGTGTCGGCCACCAGCTGCCGATGACCGGCCAGCTCGCCTACGCCATCTCCTTCCTCGGCCTGGACGGCACCACTTCCCCGAGCCCGACTCCCACGCCCACCGGCCCCACACCGACGCCGAGCCCGACGCCCACCCCCACGCCGGGCGGTAGCGGGCCGATCAAGGGTGTCGCCTCCGGCCGGTGCATCGACGTGCCGGGCGCCAGCACCACCGACGGCACGCAGGTGGCCCTCTGGGACTGCAACGGCCAGGCCAACCAGACGTGGGCCTCGACCTCCGCGCAGGAGATCAAGGTCTACGGCAACAAGTGCCTGGACGCCGCCGGCACCGGCAATGGCACCAAGGTGCAGATCTACTCCTGCCACGGCGGCGCCAACCAGCAGTGGCGCGTCAACTCCGACGGCAGCATCACCGGCGTGCAGTCGAACCTCTGCCTGGACGTCAGCGGCGCCGCGACCGCCAACGGCAGCAAGATCCAGCTCTACTCCTGCCACGGCGGCAACAACCAGAAGTGGACCTGGACCAGATAGTCCCGCAGGCCGGCCGCCCCGGATGACCACCACCCGGGGCGGAGCACACCCGACGCCCTCCGGCACGGCGCGACCCGCCGTGCCGGAGGCCTTTGCGCGTGTACGGCCGCCGCGGGGAGCGGTCAGGGAGTGAAGCGGTAACCCATGCCCGGCTCGGTGATCAGGTGGACCGGGCGGGAGGGGTCGCGTTCCAGCTTCTTGCGCAACTGGGCCATGTACTGGCGCAGGTAGTGGGTCTCTTTGCCGTACCCGGCGCCCCACACCTCGGTGAGCATCTGCCGCTGGCTGATCAGCCGTCCGGGGTTGCGCAGCAGCAACTCCAGCATGTGCCATTCGGTGGGCGTCAGCCGGACGTCTCCGGAGACGGTCTTGGTGGTCAGGTCGATGGTGTGCTCGCCGATGCGGACCCGCGCGATGCCGGCCTCGTGCGCGGCCGTGCGCCGGGTGACGGCGCGGATGCGGGCGAACAGCTCCTCCAGGTCGAACGGCTTGGTGACGTAGTCGTCCGCCCCCGCGTCCAGCGCGTCGATCTTGTCCTTGTTGCCGGCCCGGCCGGATAGCACGAGGATCGGAACCCGCGTCCAGCCGCGCAGCCCGTGGATCACCTCCACCCCGTCGAGGTCGGGCAGTCCCAGGTCGAGCAGGACGAGGTCAGGGTGGAAGCGCGCGGCCTCGCGCAGCGCGGCGCCGCCGTCCGGGGCCACCGCCACCTCGTAGTGGCGGGCGACCAGGTTGATGCGCAGCGCCCGCAGCAACTGCGGCTCGTCGTCCACGACCAGGACCCGCGTCACCCTCCCTCCTTGGGGTGTTCGGCCGTGGCCTCGGCCGGTCCGGTCTCCGGCGCCGATCGTCCGGGGTCGGGCTCCGGGCGTTCATCCGCACGCGCCGGGGCCGCGGACGGCGAAGGGGACAGCGGGGTGATGGACGGATGGTGGACGGGCAGTGAAACGATCATGGTGAGTCCTCCTCCCGGAGTCTCGTCCGGGGTCAGCCCGCCGCCCATGGCCTCGGCCAGCCCACGGGCCAGTGCCAGGCCCAGCCCCACGCCGCTGTGGTTGTCCCGGTCGCCGAGCCGCTGGAACGGCAGGAACACCCGGTCATGGGCCTCGCGCGCGATGCCGGGACCGCGGTCGATCACCCGGATCTCCACCCGGTCACCGTACCGGCTGGCGGTGACCAGGACATTCTCGCCGGGAGGGGTGAAGCGGACCGCGTTCGACATCAGGTTGACCAGAATGCGCTCCAGCAGCGCGGGATCGGTCGTGATCTCCGGAAGCTCCACCGGGATGTCGTCCCGGACCCGGTCGGCGAGCGGGCCGAGGTCGTCGATGGCCCGCGGAATGACGTCCTCCAGGGCGACCGGTTGCAGGGTGAGGCCGAGCACTCCGGCCTGCAGCCGGCTCATGTCGAGCAGATTGGCCACCAGCCGGTCCAGCTTCGCCAGCGACTCGCCCGCGGTGGCCAGCAACTCGGCGCGGTCCTGCGGGGACCAGTCGATGGCCGTGTTGCGCAGGCTGTCCACCGCCGCCTTGGCCGAGGCGAGCGGCGTACGCAGGTCATGGCTGACCGCGGCCAGCAGCGCCGTACGCATCTTGTCGGCCTCGGCCAGCGGCCTGGCGGCCTCGGCCTCCTGACGCAGGCGCTCCTGGCGCAGCGCGACGGCCGCCTCGGCGGCGAACGCCTCCAGCAGCCGGCGGTCCTCCGCGGCCAGCAGGTGCCCGCGGACGGCGAGCACGAGATCGTCGTCGATCAGCACATCGGTGTCGGAGTCGTCCGGGGTGCTGCAGGGCGGCCCGCCGGAGGTGGCGACGATCCGCCAGCAGTGCGGAACGGAGCGGTGTTCGGGGCCGGGCGGGCCGACGCGTTCCAGCAGGGTCACCGACGACAGGGTGAACGTCTCGCGCAGCCGGTCGAGCAGCGACGCCAGTGCCGCCTCGCCGCGCAGCACGTGCCCCGCCAGCGTGGACAGCACCTCGGCCTCCGCCCCGGCGCGCGCGGCCTCCCGGGTCCGCCGGGCCGCGAGGACCACGACCGTGCTGACCATGACCGCGACCAGGACGAAGACGACCAGCGCGAACAGGTTCTGCGGCTCCGAGACGTTGAGCGTGCCGAGCGGCGGGGTGAAGAACCAGTTGAGCAGAGCGAAGCCGGCCACGGCCGCGGTCACCGCGGGCCACAGCCCGCCGACCAGGGCCACCCCGACGACCATCAGCAGGAACAGCAGGATCTCGCTGGGCAGTGTCAGGGCGTCCCGGAAGGGGACCAGCGCCGCGGCGAGCACCGGCACACCGGCCACCGCCAGCGCCCACCCGGCCAGCCGCCGGCCCCTGGTGAGGGCGGCGCGGGACGGCGGCGGCCGCAGCCGTCCCTTGCTGACGTGTTCGTGGGTGATCAGATGGACGTCCACCGAGCCGGACCGCGCGGCCGTGGTCATGCCGACCCCCGGCGACAGCAACCGGGCCAGCCGGCCGCGCCGGGACGCGCCGAGCACGAGCTGGGTGGCGTTGACCCCGCGCGCGAAGTCCAGCAGCGCGCCCGGGACGTCCTCGCCGACGACCTGGCGGTAGCTGCCGCCCATGCTCTCGACCAGGGCGCGCTGGCGGGCCAGATGGGCCGGGTCGGCGCCGGCGAGCCCGTCCGAGCGGGTGACGTGCACGGCCAGCAGGTCGGCGCCCTGGCTGCGGGCGGCGATGCGCGCGGCCCGCCGGACCAGCGTGTCGCCCTCGGGGCCGCCGGTCAGCGCCACCACGACCCGCTCCCGCGCCTCCCAGGTGCCCGCGATGCCGTGCTCCGCGCGGTAGCGTTCGAGCTGCTCGTCCACCTTGCCGGCGACCCACAGCAGCGCCAGCTCGCGCAGCGCGGTCAGGTTGCCCTCGCGGAAGTAGTTCGACAGGGCCGCGTCGATCTTCTCCGGCGGGTAGACATTGCCGTGCGCGAGCCGCCGGCGCAGCGCCTCGGGGGACATGTCGACCAGCTCGACCTGGTCGGCCCGGCGTACCACTTCATCCGGCACCGTCTCGCGCTGCGGCACACCGGCGATCTGCTCGACGACGTCGTTGAGGGACTCCAGGTGCTGGATGTTGACCGTGGAGATCACGTCGATCCCGGCGTCCAGGATGTCGTCGATGTCCTGCCACCGCTTGTGGTTGCGCGAGCCGGGCACGTTGGTGTGCGCCAGCTCGTCGATCAGGACGATCTTCGGCCTGCGGGCGAGCACGGCGTCCACGTCCAGCTCGGTGAACGTCGTCCCCCGGTAGGTGACGGTCCTGCGGGGGAGGATCTCCAGGCCGGTGAGCAGCTCGGCGGTACGGGCCCGGCCGTGCGTCTCGACCAGGCCGACGACCACGTCCCTGCCCCGGGAGATCGCGCGGCGGCCCTGGGCGAGCATCGCGTACGTCTTGCCCACGCCGGGCGCGGCGCCCAGGTAGACACGCAGCCGCCCGCGCCGCGTGCCGGCCACCCGCGCCGCGTCCGCCGCCCGTTCCGTCTCCACACCGTCACCGTTCCCCGACCGCGGCGGCCCGTGCCGTGTCCACACCGTCACCGTTCCCCGTACGCGGCGACCGGCCCGGCCGGCGGGTGGTCACCGGGCCCGGGTACCAGGCCGTCTCACCGGCATACGGCCGGACGATCAAAGCCGGCCTTCCGGTGGTCGGGGACGCGACTCCCTCTCCCATGCGCACTCCTCGCGCTCCTCGCGACGCCTCCGGCGGGCCGGGGTAGGTTCCCCGGCCCGCGACCGGAGCCCTCACGATGAGACAAGCGCGCTGCGTACGGGACTTGACGCGTTTTGACGGGTTTCATACGCGGACGAGCCGATTATTGATGGCCCACATATGCCTCCCTCGGCGCCTGACACCGCACCCCCACCGGCCGGGCACCGGCTCCGCCTCGCGGCGACGCGGACCTGTTGCCGAACTCCGGCCCAGAACCTGGATCATCGCTGTGCTCGCTCCACGCCCGTGGTCCGTCCTTGCGTACCCGCGGGCGGCCCGACACCCCGTGAGACGCGTCGGCGCAAGGTCCGTGGCGGCCCGCGTTCGCCGGTCCCTGGGCCGGATCAGAAACCGAAGGACCGGCCGATGATCTCCTTCATGATCTCGGTCGTGCCGCCGTAGATCGTCTGCACCCGGCTGTCCAGCCACGCCTTGGCCACCGGATACTCCAGCATGTAGCCGTACCCGCCGTGGAGCTGGACACAGCGGTCGATCACCTTGTGCTGCAGCTCGGTCGTCCACCACTTGGCCTTGGCGGCGTCCACCACAGTGAGCTGCTTGGCGTTGAGCGCGCGAATGCACTTGTCCACGTAGTGCCGGGCGATCTCCACCTCGGTGGACAGCTCCGCCAGCACGAACCGGGTGTTCTGGAACTTGCCGATGTTCCGGCCGAACGCCTGGCGGTTCCGGCAGTACTCAATGGTGGTCTCCAGCACCGACTCCGCCGCGGCCACCGCCGCCACCGCGATCGACAGCCGCTCCTGCGGGAGGTTCACCATGAGCTGGATGAACCCCTGCCCCTCCTCCTCGCCGAGGCGGTTCGCCACCGGCACGCGGACGTTCTCGAAGAACAACTCGGCGGTGTCCTGGGCGTGCATGCCGATCTTCTCCAGGTTGCGCCCCCGGGAGAAGCCGTCCATGCCCCGCTCGACCACCAGCAGCGTGGTGCCGTGCGCGCCCGCCGTCGGATCGGTCTTCGCCACGACCACGACCAGGTCGGAGTTGATGCCGTTCGTGATGAACGTCTTCTGGCCGTTGACGACGTAGTGGTCGCCGTCCCGGACCGCCGTCGTCTTGATGCCCTGCAGGTCGCTGCCCGCGCCCGGCTCGGTCATGCCGATGGCGGTGATCAGCTCACCCGACGCGAAGCCGGGGAGCCAGCGCCCCTTCTGCTCGTCGTTGGTGAGGTCCACGATGTACGGGGCCATGATGTCGTTGTGCAGGCCGAACCCGAGCCCGGTCGCGCCGAACCTGATGATCTCCTCGACGATGACCACGTTGTAGCGGAAGTCGGTGATCCCGGAACCGCCGTACTCCTCCGGAACCGAGAACCCGAACATCCCCAGCTCGCCGGCCTTCTTCCACACCTCGCGCGGGACGATGCCGTCCTTCTCCCACTGAGCGTGGTGCGGGACGACCTCACGCGTCATGAACTCGCGCACGGTCTCACGGAAGAGCAGGTGCTCCTCCTCGAAGAGGTCTCGCTGCATTCGCTTCTCCTCCTTGGGGGGTGACCCCACCAGAATACAATTCTGTTCCCTGCCCACCCCTCCACCCCACCCTGTCCTGGCGCACCCGGGAGCGGATCGTGCGCGCCGGTCCGCCGCTGCGGGCGATGGTGGGCCCGACCTCTTCGTCGGCCCTGGCCGTCTCTGCCGTGCGTCCCGGGTGCTAAGCCTGTGCTTCCGCCATGTCATCGACGTCGGAGGTCGGCATCGCCTCCGGACCGGCTTCTTCCCGTCCGTCCGATAGGTCCTCTGGCGGCGCCGCGTCGGCGGGACGGGATACGGCGAACACCGGTGCCGTATTACGGCGCGAACCGGCGAACCTGTCTGATCATCGCTAGGCCACGATCTAGGTGCCGCTGTTCTGGTGATCCTTCCGGAACGTTACAAATCAGCCACGTTCGGCAGTGGTACTCCTGGATAAGCCCGGCGTAAGTCCGCAAAGTCATACGATCTTCTCCGGCCGCCAAGGGCCGGGCGTGATCGGAGGCGATCGTGAACGGGTGGGGTTCCAAGTTCCGCAGATCACTCACAACAGCCACCACCCTGGCTGCCGCCTGCGCGGCCGGCGCCATAATCCTCCCGGCCGCCCCGGGAGTCGCCGACACGGGCTATCACCACTACCAGTACACCTGCCAGGGCGGCGCGTTCATCCCGAGGAGCCAGGAGCTGCCCATCCAGGTAGACGTCGCGATCCCCAAGACCGTCCGGGTGGGTGAGCGGATCGCCGTGGACTGGACAATGAGCGCCTCCCCGCTGGTGTCGTCCGCGCACTTCGCCAAGGGTGGCCGGCTCTCCGTGACCGCGACCGTCGATGTGGCCGGGCTTTGGCAGGGCAAACTTGACTCGACCGGCACCAAAGAGCAGGGCGAGTTACAGGCAGGCGGACCCCTGGAGATGCCGACCGCGATCTCGGGTTCGGTGTCGACCATCAAAGAAGGCAAGCTGCTTCTCACGCCCGGGCAGCTCACCCTCACCTTCACGCCGCCCGCGAGCACCGTCCGGGTCAACGACACCGACGACCCCACCGCTCCCCACGGCGGCGTGGACAAGACACACCAGCACGGTCCGATCGTCTACGACGACCACGGCGACTGGATTTATGCGGACAAGCGGGAGTCTTACGGCGACTTTCAGAACGATCTACATGCGAGCAACAAGCCGGGCTCCTTCGTCGAGGTGAAGTTCCTCGGCGACCGCATCCGCTACATCGGCGAACGCGTCAAGACGGTGGGCAAGGTCGCGATCAAAATTGATGATTCGAAGGAACCGGTCGAGGTCATCGATGCTCATGACGAGCAGTCGCCCGAGCCGAAGCCCAAGGCTCAGCAGGTCTTGTGGGACAAGAAACTGGACTACGGCGACCACACGGTGACCTTCACAAACCTGGCGGAGACCGGCTCGATCATGGCGGTGGATGCCTTCGAATTCATCACCGGTGACCTGGCGGTTCCTCCTTCGATGTTCACGGCGGTGTGCTCCTTCGATGGCACTCCGGCCACTGCGACGGTTGATGTGGTGGCGGCGCCTACTCCCACGCCTAGCCCGAGCAGCAGCGGGAGCGGGCGGGTGTCGGATGGGGATGACTCGGTTCGGGGGGTTGTCGTGTTGTCCGGGGGTGGGCAGGGGCACGGGGCGCCGACCGAGACGGCCAGCCCGACGCCGAAGGCGAGCAAGACTCCGAAGGCCAGTTCCACCCCTCAGGTGCGGGTGACGCCGAGGGGTGGCGCGCATACGGGTGAGGCGCCGGACGGCGTCGGCGCCGGTCCGCTCATCGGGTACGGCACCGCGTTGACCCTGGCCAGCGCCCTTGGCGGTCTGGCGCTGCGGCGCCGGCGGGCCGCGCATCGGACACTGGCCGCGAACAGCGCCGTCGGCCCGATCGATGCCGGGCGCGGAAGCGCAGAATGAGCGGCAGGCTGCCACCGGAGGCCACGGCGGGCGGTGACTCCGGACAGGACGGACAGAGTGGCGGGGACCAGGCCACGCGCGGCCCGAGGAACATGGACGACCCGAGGAGCATGAGCAACCGGATGGACGCGGCCCCGGGTGGCCTGGGGCGGCCTTTGGACGGGCGCTGGCGGAAGGCCATGGCACCCGTGCTGCTGACCGCCGGTTCGCTGGCGGGCATCGGTGCGGTGATGGCCGGGCTGCTGATCTACCTCACTCCCGCATCGGACCCGGCCCTCGTGGGCGATGCCGGTCAGACGCCGTTCATGGCCCAGATGGGCCAGACCGATGGTGCCGGGCAGGGCTCTGCCGGGTCAGGTACCGGCCTCGGCACGGGAACGGCGACGGTGAACGGGGCCGAGATGGCTCCGCTCGCGGCCGGTACCGCGACGGTCGGTCCGGGCGGGGCCAACTCGCCGCTGGTGGCGGCCGCGCCCGCCGCGTCCCCGCCGTCTCCGGCCGCCCGGCCCGGCAAGCCGCTCCGCAAGTCTCCGCCGGTTCGTGTCCGCATTCCGCGCATCGGCGTGGACGCGGCGCTGGTGTCCCTCGGGGTGGACCGTAACCGCGAGATCGAGGTGCCGCCGCTCAACCGGCCGAAGCTGGCGGGCTGGTACCGGCTCGGACCGGCTCCGGGGGAGATGGGCCCGGCGGTGATCCTCGGCCACGTGAACACCCGCAGTGGCCCGGCGGTGTTCAGCCGGCTGCGCGAGTTGACCCGTGGTGACACGATCAGCGTGGTCCGCGCGGACGGCTCGGTGGCGCGGTTCACCGTGGACGGGGCCGAGCAGGCGAGCAAGAACCGGTTCCCCACCAAGCGCGTCTACGGCCACGTCGACCGGCCGAGCCTGCGCCTGATCACCTGCGGCGGCGTCTTCAACCCCAAGGCGCACAGCTACACCGACAACATCATCGTCTACGCCACTCTCTCAGGCTCAAGGTAGGGAACAGGTACCGCTAGGACGCCGCAGTCCACCCGCTGATTCGAGAGGCGCAGCGAGGAGGGAATCGCTGGTACGCCCAGGCGATGATCCTTCTGTCGCACGGAGCGCGGCAGCGGGATGTCCTGCCACAGCGGATCCAGACCGTGGTGGCACCCTCTGATCCGTCAGTCGGATGGTGGAGCATCCATGCTTTGGGACGGCGACGTCGTGGTCGTTCCGGTGGCGGGCGCCGGAGCGGGTTGGCTGCGGTGGGTCCACAGGAGGGCTCCGGTCAGCAGTACGGCGCCTGCGAGCAGCCAGGGGATCGGGCCGGGCGGCAGGACTCCTACGAGCAGGCCGGTGAGGGCGCCGGTCAGTTGCAGGGCGAGGGACTGGACGGATAACGCGGTGGCTCGTCCCGCACGGGTGACGCGGCGGTGCAGCAGGTCGTTCTCGTTCGGGCTCGCGCAGCCGCGGCCGAGGTACACCAGGCCGTAGCCGACGGCCGAGAGGGCTATCGCCGGTGCGCCGGTGGTGGCCGCCGCGGTGGCGCCGAGGAGCAGCAGGCCGAAGGCGCTGGTGGCGAGGCTCACCAGCACCGCTCGCTCGCCGCTGCCGGCGAGGCGTGCCAGGAGCGGCGCGAGGTGGCTGCCAAGGGCCGAGCAGAGGAATCCGGCGCAGGCGAGCGAGGCGAAGACCACCGCACCGGACTCCGGTGCGCCGGTCAGCGTCGCGGCGCGGCCCGGGGTGAGCAGTTCGACGGTGGCCAGAGCGCTGCCGGCGGCCCCCGCGCTGAGCAGGATGCGCCCCACCAGCGCGTCGCGTGTGCCCAGGCGTAGTCCGCCGGCGATGGTGGCCGGGACGCCTCGTAGTACGCCGCGCACGGTGACCGCCGGCCGAGGCGGCTCGCGCAGGGCCCACAGCACGTACAGCACGAAGGCGACCTGGACGGCGGCGCCCAGCAGCAGCGGGATCGACAGCGGAATCACCAGGCCGGAGGTCGCCGCACTCAGCCGTGTGCCCACGTCCGGGGCTGTCGCCAGCAGCCAGGGTACGGCGCCGCCGAGCAGGGTGCCGATGGCGAGCGCGGCCGAGGTCGCGGACCTCCCTCGCGCCAGACCGGGGCGCAGGTCGGCGTCAGGGCCGGATCGCGCGTGGACGATGTCGACGTACCACGCCTCGGCCGGCCCGCTGGACAGGGCCCGCGCCGCGCCCATGAGGACCATGCCGCAGGTGAGCACCCACGGCGTGGTGCCAAGGCCCTGCAGGAGGAGAGCGGTGAGGTTCAGCAGGCCGGCGGCGGCCAGCACGGCCCTGCGTCCGAGGACGTCCGACAGCCCGCCTGTGGGCAGCTCCAGCGCGGCGGCGGTGAGCGAGTGCGCGGCGAAGAAGCCCGCGATGGCCACCAGGGACATGCCCCGTTCGGTGAAGAGCAGGATCAACGGCGCGATGGTGAGCGCAGCCGGAAGCCAGAAGAGCACGCAGGCCGTGACATAGCGGCGCCGTGCGGTGCGTAAGGCGGGCGGCTCGCTCACGATGCGTCCTCGTCCGCGGACGCCGAAGGGGAGGTGTCCGGATCCGGG
The DNA here is from genome assembly GCF_014646695.1 of Sphaerisporangium melleum. GTDB lineage: Bacteria > Actinomycetota > Actinomycetes > Streptosporangiales > Streptosporangiaceae > Sphaerisporangium > Sphaerisporangium melleum. The sequence continues at coordinate 33,403 of NZ_BMNT01000055.1, read as the reverse complement.
GCGGGATCGCGCGGCGCGAGGGGCAGTCCCGCGACCAGGAAGACGACCTGCGCGGCGCGTGGGTCGTCCGCGTCGCGGGCGGTCAGCTCGGCCGCGTTCCGATCGAGCACCAGGCGCAGCTCGGCGAGGGACTCGGGGGTCAGCCGGAGCAGCGAATCGGAGATGTTCGCAGGTTCCAGCCACTCCTGGCCGAGCCGCCCGGCGGCGATGTCGGCCTCATGCCGGGCAAGGGACGCCTCCAGGTGCTCGATCTGACGTCTGCGAGCGAAGCCGACGAAGGCGCGGCTCTCCGGCGCGGCGTCCATCGCCGTGTTGTTCCAGGACGTCACCGAGTGCACCGCCCGCCAGCGGCGTTCTCGCTTGTCGCGGTGCTCGGCCTCGGCGACGAACGCGTACTTCGCCAGGACCCGCAGGTGGTAGCTGGTGGAAGACGACGTCTCTCCGGTCCTGGCCGCCAGTTCGCTCGCGGTGGCGGGCCCGTCCTGCCGGAGCAGACCGAGCAGCCGGATGCGCAAGGGATGGGTGAGCGCCTTCAGCGCTGCCGCGTCGTGCTCAGGATCGAGAACGCGCTTGTGCTCTTCGCCGGCCATGGCAGCACAGTAGATCCACCGGCCGTCTTTCCCAAAGTATTTTTCGAAAAATATTTTGGGAAAGTGTGGCGACCGGACTCGGCTGTGCCGGGCGTTCGACCGGGGGACGTTGGAGATCGATCAGGGCGATGAGGAGCGCTGGCGAGGTCTCCGGAAGCCGAGGTGACCAGTGCTTTCTGTGGTGGCCCTGGGGGGAGGGCCACCACCTTGGTCGGGTGGACGTCAGGGGTGGGTCAGGCGGGGTCTCCCGCCGGGTGGTTCCGGAGGCGGGCCGGGGTGTGGTGGGTACGCCGGTGGCCGTCCGTCTTCGCCGCGCCGGCCTGGGCGTTCGGAATGATCGTGGTGCCGGCCCTGAGGTTCGGTAGGTCGGCAGGGCCGGGCTTGGCGTTCGGCAGGTCGGCGGGGGCGGGCTTCGCGAGGGACGCGCCGGGCGCGGTGGCGAGCCTGCTCGTCGCGGTGATGATCGGGCAGGGCGGGGTGCTGAAGGAGACGCCGTCCAGGAAGTTGCCGGCCGTCGGGGTGCCTCCCGCGGCGGACACCGAGGTGAAGGCGAACCGGGTCACCGTCTGTCCCGGCGGCACGATGTACACCCCGGAGTACAGGCGCCAGGCGGTGTTGTCGTCGGAGATGTCCGGGGAGGTGGCCCCGGCGGGAACCTGCGGCGCCAGCGAGCCCGGGCTGCCGATGAGCACCTGCATCACGTCGGTGCCGAGGCGTCCCCGGTGGTATAGCGACCAGGTCATCGGTGTTCCCGGCACGGTGGGCAGATCCTGGTAGAGCGTGGAGACCTCGCTGGCGTTGAGCTCAGCGAACTGCAGGCCGTCGGCGGACGGCACCCCGCTCGCCCCGCCCCGCCAGAACTCCAGCTTGCCGTCGCTCGCCGTGGTGTGCCAGCCGACGGCCGGGTTGGTGGCGGCGTCGGGGATGTTCCAGTCGACCGTGGCCACGGGCGGCGTCTCGAAGCTGCCGTTGACCAGGTCGATCGGCTTGTACTTGCAGGCGACCTCGACGGTGACCGTGGCGGTGCTGGTCCCGCAGTCGGTGGTGATGGTGTAGGTGAAGGTGTCGGTGCCCGCGAAGAGCGGAGCCGGGGTGTAGACGATGCTGCCGCCGGAGATCGTCGCGGTGCCGTTGGCGGGCGCGGTGACGGCGCTGATCGTCGGGGACCTGCCGATGTCGTTGCTCAGCACGGGCACGCTGACCGCGGTGTCCTGCACGGTGGTGGCGGTGTCGTCCGCGGCGTTGGTGGGCCAGATGGACTGGCCGTTGACGATCCGGATCGGCGGGGCCGGAGTGTTGTTGCCGAGCTGGCCCGGTGCGGCGATGACGCTGCTGATGCCGGTCGGCCGGATGGTCATGCTGCGTCCGACGGTGCCCGGCTTGACGCGGAAGACGATCACCTTGGGAGACGGGTCGGTCTTGACGCCGGGAGAGGTGATCGACAGGGTGGTGCCGCTGATCGTGCCGGTCCCCGACTGGCTCACCACGTCGGCGCCGGCCAGCAGGGACGACAGGTCCCAGGTGGTGGTGTAGCGGCTGACCAGCAGCGGCCACTGGGTCGTACGGTGCGCCAGCGTGACGGTGAAGGTGCTGCCCGGTGCGATCTCCCCGCCCCACAGCGCCGGCGAGGTGGTGACCGGGACCGACCCCCTGCCCAGGATGCCGCCGAGCACGTTCTTCCAGTAGTAGTCGACGGGGTAGGTGGCCTGCGCGGGCCGCACACACGGCGCGGCGGCGGCCCGGGTGGCCGCGTGCGGTGTGGTGGTGGCGGTGTACGGCGCGGCGGTGGCGGCCTGCGCGGTCGTATCGGCCGTGACCTGCGCTCCTGCGGCCGCCAGCAGCGTCATCAGGGCGCCGGACAGCATGACGGGTACGGATCGATGGCGTCGCGATATCAACATCGAACTCCCACTCGGTCGTGAGGAACGTCCTCGTAGATCGACTTCACAGCGGAAGTTACTCTGAGTTAACAGGCGAGTGCGTCAGGTGTCGGCGTCTGTGATCTCCGTGTCGTGGCCGCGTGACCGTGATGCCCTGGCCTGAGAGGCGCGACGACGGAACGTCCTTCGTCCGGCCGCCGCGGCCCGTTCACGACCGCTGTCACGGTGCGTCACCAGGTCGGATCATCACGATGACTCCCACCACGTGAAGTTGGCGGCCGCCCGGTTCACCGGCTCGATGATCTCCCATACCTCGGCGATCAGCCCGCCGCCGAGCCGCCAGATGTCGACGACCGCGATCTCCGGCCCGGCGCCGGGCAGCCGGCGCCGCGAGTACATCATGACGTGGTCGCCGTCGGCCAGCAGGTGCTGGATCTCGACCTGCATGCCGGCCAGCGGGACGAGCGCGACGTCCACGGCGGCGAGCCATTCCGCCTTCGTCCTTGCGGTCCCGTCCGGCCGGTGATGGCGGAAGTCGTCACTCAGCAGCGGCGCGAGCGCCTCGGCGTCGCCGGTTGCGATCAGCGCGGTCAGCGCCTGCTGCACGATGCTCTTGTTGTCCTCAGGCGTGGTCATGGGCGAAAGTGTGGCCACCGGCTGCGATGGTTGTCGATGAAATGCCATTTCATGGCCGGTTTCTGCTGGACGAGTAGCATCGAGGCCCATGTACACGGTGGGGGAACTGCTGCGGCAGTGGCGGCATCGCCGGCGGCTCAGCCAGCTTGATCTCGCGATCGCCGCCGACGTCTCGGCTCGTCACGTCAGCCTGGTGGAGACCGGCAAGTCCAATCCGAGCGCGGAGATGATTCTGCGGCTCGCCGAGCAGCTCGACGTGCCGCTGCGGGAACGCAACCGGCTGCTGCTGGCCGCCGGTTTCGCGCCCCGCTACGCCGAGCGGCCACTCGACCGGCAGGCGCTGTCGGCGGCCTGGGACGCGATCGCCCGAGTGCTGCGCGCGCACGAGCCGTACCCTGCGCTGGCCATCGATCGCCGGTGGAACATCGTGATGACCAATGGCGCCCTCGACCCGTTCCTCGCCCATGTCGCCCCGGACCTGCTGGTCCCGCCGATCAACTTGGCGCGGCTCGGACTGGACCCGCGCGGGCTCGCCCCGCACATCGTCAACCTGGCCGACGTCCGTGCGCTGCTGCGCACCCGGATCACCCGGCAGCTGGCCACGGCTCCCGACCCCGAGCTCACCGCGCTGTACGAGGAGCTGCTGGCACCGCACCCCGGGGACGCCGGGCTCCGGATCGAGTCCGAGATCGCCACGCCGATGATCTTCCGCTTCGGCGGACGAGAGCTGAGCCTGTTCTCGACCACCACCACGTTCGGCACCCCGATGGACATCACCCTGGACGAGATCGCGATCGAGTCGTACTACCCGAGCGATGCCGAGAGCGCCGCCTACTTCACCTCACCGGACGCCGGCTCGGGGCCGCCTGCCCCCTGATCCATGAGCCTTCGGCCATGGTCAGGGCATGGACAGCAGGTGGTCCAGGACCACGTCGCCGTGCGCGCGCAGGCCGTCGTGCTCGTACTCGCTGGTCACCCAGGTGCGCGCGCCCTTGATCGTGCGCGCGGTGCTCATCGACAGCTCGCGGGCCACGTACATGTCGTTGTAGTAGACCGCCGCCGTGACCGGCACGGTGTTGCGCTCAAGCCGGGCCACGTCGTACAGCGCCGGCCAGGACGGCCGCTCGGCGAGCAGGTGCGCGGCGTCCCGCAGCGGACGCAGGCTGGGGTCGGTCTCGAACATCCACGGGTAGATCATCTCGCCGGTGAACAGCAGCGGCCCGTCGCCGTCCACGGCAACCGCCGGGTCGAACTCCGGGAACCGGGCCCGCACCCGCTGCGCGGACCAGGCCGTCGCGCCCTCGCCCTGCGCGTAGCACGCCTCGTGGACCAGCGAGTACAGCGGCGCCGCCGCCGTCCAGGACAGCTCGGCCTCCACCTGGAACAGGAACGCGTCGGTCAGGTCGTCACCGCCGCCGAACGGGTCCTCCAGCAGGTAGTGCAGCTCCTTGCTGCCGGTGCTGTGGCCGAGCATGTTGCCGAGCGACTGGAACACCTCGACCGTGAAAGGCCGCCCGGTCGGCAGCGTCACCTCGTTGACGCTCAGATGCCGCGCGACGCGCACGGCGCGCTCGACGTCCTCGGGGTGGCGCGCGTAGTGCTCGAAGTTCTTGGCCGCCACCTGCGGATACAGCGTCTGGTACACCTCGTCGGCCGGCGCGGTCAGCCCGGGAAGACCGCCGGTGACGAACGCCTCCGCGAGCCCCTCCGGCGCGAAGGACAGGTACGTGACGGTGCAGAACCCGCCGAAACTCTGGCCGAGTACGCTCCACGGCTCGTCGCCGATCAGCCTGCGGCGGATCAGCTCGGCGTCCCTGACGATGGAGTCGGCCCGAAAGTGCGCGAGGTGGGCGGCCTGCTCGGCGGGGGAGCCGATGCGCGGCAGGCTGCGCCGGTCCAGCGGCGTCGACCGCCCGGTGCCGCGCTGGTCCAGCAGCAGCACCCGGTAGTCCTGCAGCGCCCGATCCAGCCAGCCCTCGCCGCCGAGCGGGCGCAGGCACGCGAACCCGGGTCCGCCGTTCAGGAAGAGCAGCCACGGAAGGCCCTCGGCCGCCTGCCCACCGGCCCGCACCTCCCGCGCGTACACCTCGATCTGCGCGCCGTTCGGCTCGTCGTGATCGAGAGGGACGGCGAAGGTGTGATCGGCGAAAACCGTGCCGGGCCGGCGGGAGGACATCATGCCGCGATCCTACGGGCGGCCCGGTCGCCGAGTCGTACGGGTTTCCGAGGGCCCCGCCGCTCCGGCGGCTATGATCCGCTTGATTCGGCTATGTCGTCGTGGTTCCTGTGCTTCCCGCGACTTCTGGCGTTTCTGCGGTTTGTGTGCTTTCCGGTATCCATGCGGCGAGCTGGAACCAGACGGACTTCCCGTACGGGTGCAGGGTCCAGCCCCATTTGCGGGAGAGGCATTCCACGATGGCCAGCCCGCGCCCGGAGGTCGCGCCGAAGTCGGCGTACCTCGGCTCCGGAATGGCGACGCACGAGTCATAGACGTCCACCGTCATCAGGCCCCCGTCCCGGCCGACGGTGATTCGCACACTCGTGGCCGGCTGCGCCACCGCGCCATGGGTCAGCGCATTGGTGACGACCTCGGAGGTGAGCAGCTCCACCGTTTCCACGGTGTCCCCGGTCGCAGCCCAGTCGAGGGCGATGTCCCGTACGAAGCGCCGCGCCGACGCGACGCATTTGCGGTCGCGCGGGATCCATTTCTGTCCCAGAAGGACGAGGGGAGTCCCCGGCCCGTAGGCGTGGTCCTGCGCCGTTCTGGAAGCCTCGATCGCCCCTGACATGATCGTTCTCCTTGCTGCGGAATTCGTATGCCAAGAGTGCCGGGAGGTGGCTACGGTAAGTAGGCGAACGATTACCAGTTCGTCGCCTTGAAGCTCGGCTTCCGTTCCTTGAATCTTCGCGATGGGGGCACCATGGTGGATCGGTACACGCCTCAGGCCATCTGGGGCAGGGAACTCCGGCACTACCGCCAGGCGGCGGGCCTCACCCAGGCCCAGCTCGCCCAGAAGATCCACTTCAGCGAGTCGCTCATCAGCGGCGTGGAGACCGGCCAACTCCCCGCCAGCCCCGACTTCGCCCAATCCTGCGACACCACCCTCACCACCGGCGGCGCCCTCTCTCGACTCCTGGACTGGAGGCGTGCTCAGGCGCTCCCGGCATGGTTTGGAAAGTGGAGGGACACGGAGCAAGCCGCGACCGTGCTTAGGACCTATCAGCCACTTATGATCCCCGGGCTTCTGCAGACGGAGGACTACGTGCGTGCTCTCCTGGGGGACAACGAGGAAGCTGTTGCAGCCCGACTAGAGCGTCAGGTCGTCCTGGCTCGCAAAGACCCTGCGCCGCCTATGCTGCGGGCAGTCATCGACGAGTCGGTCCTGCGTCGTCTCGTCGGAGGCCCCGATGTCATGCGCCTTCAGTTGGAACATCTGCTAGAGGTTGCGTGTCCCGAAATCAGCGTTCAGATTGTTCCCGAGGGGTTTGTCCGTTCGGGTCTCCTTGCTGGATTCTCCGTCGCCACGGTGGAGGGTGGTGTAGAAGTTGCGTACTTCGAAACAGCCGTCCGTGGGCTCACGACCAGTGATCATGATGATGTCTCGGCAGCCCTTCGGCTATTCGAAGCCATTCGGATAGACGCTCTACCGCTAAGCATGTCGATGGAACTGATCAAACGCACGCTGGAGGACCGATGGACATGAGCACCGTACGGTGGCGCAAGTCGAGTTACAGCGGAAACAACGGTGGCGACTGTGTTGAGGTTGCTCGATGGCAGAAATCGAGTCATACGGGCGACAACGGTGGGAACTGTGTCGAGGTGGCACCGTCGCCGACGCTGATCGCGGTACGGGACTCCAAGCGGCCTGAC
>NZ_BMNT01000055.1:25905-26389 GCF_014646695.1 Sphaerisporangium melleum | reverse complement strand
CCCAAGCTGTTCTTCACTCCTGGCGAGTGGGGGACCTTCCTCGGCGGCGTCAAGGACGGCCGGTTCGACCAGGTCTAGTACGACTTGCGGCGAGGTTTGCCGGTTGCCCGCCGTTGTGCGGCGCCGGCATTCGCCGTACCCCGTCCCGCCGACGCGGCGCCGGTGAGGGACTCATCGGGCACCGCTGTCGCGGGATGGTGACCGGCGACCGTCAGGAGCTCGCGGTCGCCATCGAGGGGTTCGAGGCGATTCGGGTCGAACCGCTGCGCTGCAAGTGTCGTCTCATCACGAGAACAGCGGAGGAACGATGGACCTTGAGACTGTCAGGTGGCAGAAGTCCAGCTACACGGGCAACAACGGCGGCAACTGCGTCGAAGTGGCGGAATGGCGGAAGTCCAGCTACACCGGTAGCAACGGTGGCAACTGTGTCGAGGTCGCGCAGTCCAAGAGGCTGATCGCGGTACGGGACTCCAAGCGGCCTGAT
>NZ_BMNT01000055.1:0-25855 GCF_014646695.1 Sphaerisporangium melleum | reverse complement strand
CCCAAGCTGTTCTTCACTCCTGGCGAGTGGGGGACCTTCCTCGGCGGCGTCAAGGACGGCCGGTTCGACCAGGTCTAATGCGGCTGCGGCGAGGTTTGCCGGTTGCCCGCCGCTGTGCGGCGCCGGCATTCGCCGTACCCCGTCCCGCCGACGCGGCGCCGATGAGACAGCCCATCGCAGGCGGGGAGACGCCACCCGGCGACGTGGGGTGGCGTGCGGGTGAGCGGGTGGGTGACGTACGTGTGGGTGGTAGGTGACGTGACCCATCGGGCGGCGGGAAGGGCAGCGTGACCAGGGTGTCGTGTGCGACTGCCAGGAAGTGTCCGTGGGGGAGAACTTTCCGCCCAGCGTGTTCCCGGTCGGCGTGAGCGGTACTCTCGCGGGCGTGGCGATCAGGAACTCCCACTGCTCCTTCTGTGGAGCGGCCTACGCGCCCGGCCTGCCTTGGCCGCGGAGCTGCCAGGAGTGCGGCAACACCAGCTATCTCAACCCGCTGCCGGTTGCCGTCATCCTGCTACCGGTGGACGACGGCCTTCTCGTGGTCCGCCGGGACGTCGAGCCGCATCGCGGCCTGCTTGCCCTCCCTGGCGGCTTCATCGACATCGGCGAGTCCTGGCAGCAGGCCGCCGTACGGGAGCTCGGCGAGGAGACGGGCGTCGTCGCCGACGCGGCCGGCGTGCGATTGTTCGACACCGTCAGCGCGCCCGACGGCACTGTGCTGATCTTCGGCCTCGGGCCGCGTACGACTGCGGACGCACTGCCGCCGGTCGTGCGCACCGCCGAGACCAGCGAATGGCTGGTGATCGACGGGCCTCAGGAGCTGGCCTTCCCGCTGCACACCCAGGTCGTCGCCCAATACTTCGCCTCCCGCTGACCGTCGCGAGTGTTGCCAGGACGTGCGCCGCGGCTTACGCACCGGTACACAGACTGACTGGCGGGCGGGGCCGGCGTTATGGAGCGTCCTCTTGAAGACTCCTCGGCAGTAGGGGGATCCGCCGCGACAGGCGTGTCGTCGGACGCAACGAGGATGCTGCCGAGATGCGGCGACGGATCGGCGGTGCTCGTCCGGCGATCAAGGGGGTCTTGCGTATGACGCAGTGTCACTTCAGCCACTCTGGTCACAGGCCAAATCTGATCCAATACGGATGGTGATAATTGCTGGTCTTGGTCATGAGTGGTCCGCCTGAAAGTTCCCTGAGAGGCATGTCCCTGACCTGCGGCGATGGATGAACGCTCGGATAAGACCCGTCAAACCGCACCACGGCGGCACGAACTCTCCGTAGGATCTGTACCTAACTGTGACCGCAGACTGGAATCCTGAGACGCCCTGGTACACCGGTCGCCGCCGCTGGAATGGAGAAGTACGTGCTGAAGTCGCACGCACGCCGCCGCATCGCCACCAAGGCAGCCATAGCCGGAACGATCGGTACTGGGGTCCTTCTGGGTGGTCCGCCGGCCATCGCTGCGCTTACCGCTGCAGATGTCACTTACAGCTGTGTCTCTACGGGGACTAACCCGGGAACCACGACTCATAAGTTCAATCTCGAACTAACGAAGCCCGTCGCTGCGACACAGGGTGCTTCGGTGGCCATCACCTGGAAGGTCTTGCAACCTTCAGGTGCTGGTGCTGTCCCGCTTCCTGCTTTGAGTGCGCTGCCCGCGACCGCCTCCAATAAGATCGTTTTGGAAGGTGAAGCGGTAGTTACGGGTACGCCCCTCGCCGTACCGAGCGATGTTGAGACAGCCCTTGGAACTGCTGCTCCTGCCACCGATGTTGCCTCCGCAGCCGCCTTGCCCTTGCCGACCATGGTCATGACGGTGGTACCTACGGCACCTGGGACTGCTGCGGTTAGGCCGGACCGACTGACGGTCAAGGTGGTTCCCACCACATTGCCGACTACTGCTGCCACCTGGTACACGTGCACTGTGGTGACCGCCAGCGAGGCGACGGCCGCTGCCATTACGTTCTCCGTATCGCCTTCCGCTTCAGATTCCTCGACCCCGACTCCCACCCCCACGCCGACCCCGACGCCGACTCCCACGCCGACGGCTACGCCTACTCCTCGGAATACGCATACGGTGTATGAGACGGTTACCTCGAATCCGACGCCTCGGCGGCAGGTGTCCAAGACGCCCGTTGCCGGCGCGGCTACCGGTGGTGGCGGAAGCATCGGGCCGGATGGGCGGATGTTCGTGCTGGCCGGGACGCTGATGGTGGTCGCCGCGGGCATGGGTGGTCTGGTCATGCGGCGGCGTCGTCCGCAGCGAGGCTGATCGGGGGGTCGGATGACGATGCCTCCGGAGTACCCCTACCAGGACGGTCAGGGCGTTCCGCAGCAGGGCCAGCCGTACGGGCAGCCGGTGTACTACCAGTACGGCGGCGCCCCCTACCCGGGGCCGGAGCCGCGTACGGACCGTGGGCAGGTCATGCGGGCCGTGCTGATCCTGGCGGCCGTCGCCGGAGTGGTGACGGTGGTGGTCGGTCTGCTCTTCATGATCAACAATCCGGAGGAGTACGACCTGGCGGACGGCCGGACGCCGCTGAAGCTCCAGGCGCAGCCGACGACCGGGGCGTTCGCGCCCTCGGTCGGGCCGGGCGGGCCCGGTCAGGCGCTGACCCAGGCCGACCCGACCGCGCCGCCGCCCGTCCCGCCGCTGCCGCCCGCGCCGCCGATGCAGCCGTCCACGCCGAAGCGGATCGTCATCAAGAAGCTCGGCATCAACGCGCCGTTCACGCCGGTCGGGCTGGACAAGAAGGGCGCGATCCAGACTCCGCCGGCCAACAATCCGAACGTGGCGGGCTGGTACCGGTTCGGCCCGACTCCCGGTCAGGCGGGTCCGGCCGTGGTGCTGGGGCACAAGGACACCTACACGCGCACGGCGGTCTTCGCCCGGCTGCACGAGCTGCAGTACGGCGACACGATCGAGATCGCCCGCATGGACGGCACGGTGGCGGTGTTCACCGTGGGCGGCATCGAGCAGGCGGCCAAGGAGACGTTCCCCACCAACCGCGTCTACGGCGAGGCGGACGCGGCGGAGCTGCGGCTGATCACCTGCGGTGGCCCGTACAACCGGGTGACCGGGCACTACATCGACAACGTCATCGTGTACGCGAAGATGACGAGCACCTACAAGGCCAAGGCCGCCAAGCGCTGACCCGGCCGGCGCCGCGGCGGCGGCTCGCCGCCGCCCACCGCGTGCACACCGCCGAAACTCGACCGGCCTCGGCGAGACCGCCTATTCCGGACGCGACAGCTCGCGCTATGGCCTGCCGGGAGACTGGACCGATCCGGTGCGGGATGCCCGCTCGATCGCGTCGACGAGCCGGTGCCGTTCCAGGGCGTGGTCGAAGCCGGGGACGGTGTCGGTGCCGTCCCGTAGGTCCTTCGCCAGGAAGGCGTAGGTCTGCGCCACGTTCTGCGGGAGGGCGGGCAGCGTGCGCGGGACCGGACCGTAGTAGTGGTCCGGAACGGTGATCTCGGCGACCGCCGTGTCGGCGCCTCGCCCGCCTTCCAGCCGCAGGTCGGCCACCTGCAGGTTTCCGTTGACTCCCGGTGCGGTCAGGATGAGGTCGCCGTCGGTGCCGTTGATCTCCCATCGCAGGTTGCCGCCGCGAGAGGAGGCGCCGCGGTAGAAGAAGGACACGGCCGCGCCGCTGTCCAGCGTCCCCATGACGGACAACTGGTCGGCCGTCGTCACCGGGATGGTGGTCCCCTCGTCCGCCACCAGGACCTCCTTGCGGCCCCTGACCATGGTGGCCGAGACGCCGGCGAAGTCGCCCAGCGTGTGGTTCACCGCCTCCAGGGCGTGCATCCCGGCCGCGGTCAGGAGGTTCGCTCCGCTGGCCGCGTCGAAGATGTAGGCGTGGGCGCGGTCGGTCACCGGCCCCCAGGCGACTCCCGACCCGATCAGCGTCGTGCCGAGCACCCGGCCGACGTAGCCGCCGGCGATCAGGTCGCGGACATGACGGACCACGGGGGAGAAGCGGGCCTGCAGCCCGATCACGGTGCGGACGCCGGCGGCCCGGGCGCGTTCGGCCAGATCGGCCGCCTCACGCAGATCGACGCCCAGCGGCCATTCGCTGTAGACCATCTTCCCGGCTTCCAGTGCCGCCGAGACCAGGGCGTGGTGGTGGGTCACCTTCACCGCGACCACCACCAGATCGACACCGGGGTCCGCGATCAGGTCCCTGTGGTCGTCGTACGCTGCCGGCACACCGAATTCCTTGGCCGCGAGCTCGGCGGACTCCCGCCGTGTGGTGCTGATCGCGCGCAGTTCGTACTGGTCGGACAGGGCCTTGAGCGCTGGGACGTGGCTGATCGCCGCCCATCCTTGCGCGCTGGCCCCGATGATGCCGACACCGATTTTCTTCATGTGCTTCCCCCGTGGTGGAGCCGGCCGCAGGCGCGGTCCGGATGTTGGGCTGTGGAGTGAAATGCAGAGGAATGTGCGGAAAGAAGGCGGACGCAAGCAGCGGCGTCAGAACTCGATGACCAACCGTCCGCGGACGCCGCCGGCTTCGAAAAGGCGGTGGGCGTCGGGTGCCTGCTCGGGCGGGAAGACGCCCGCGACCCGCAAGGTCACCGCACCGTCGTCCGCCATCTGCCGCAATCCATCGAGCTTGTCGTGGTAGCCGCCGTAGTCGGGGACGTACACGTTGTGGAAGGTGATGCCCCGCTCAGGTGTGCCGAGAGCTCCGGTGCCGCGCAGAGCGGCGACGCCTCCGCCGTCACGCACCGCCCCCAGCACGGAGGCACCGATGAGGGCGCCGTCCGCCAGTCCGTCCACGCCTTCGGGTACGGCCTGGCGGATGCGGGCCGCGACGTCGTCGCCCCGCGCGACGACGAGGTCCGCGCCCAGAGCCCGGACGAGCTCCTCATCGGCCGGTGAGGCGTCGGCGATGACGCGCAGTCCTTCCGCCTTCGCCATCTGGACGGTGTAGCCGCCGAACGTTCCCGCGGCACCGGTCACCGCGAGTGTCCCGCCGGGCGGCAGGTCGAGCAGGTCGAGCGTCATGCGGGCGGTGAGCCCGTTCATCGGAAGGGTCGCCGCCTCGACGTGGCCGGTGCCGGCCGGGGCTCTGGTCACCCATGACTCGGGCAGGACCACGTGCTCGGCATAGGCGCCACCGCGCGGCCCGATCGGTATGACCATGGCCATGACCCGGTCGCCGATGCGCAGGCCGGTGACGGTGCCTTCCCCGATCTGGTCGACCACTCCGGCGGCGTCCTGACCGGGGATGTACGGCGGTCGCACACCGGGGAGGGGGACGAGGCCCGCGCGTATGAGCGTGTCCGAAGGATTGACCGCCGCGGCGTGCACGCGAATGCGCACCTCCCCGGGGCCGGCGTGCGGTTCGGGAACGTCGACCACGCGCAGGACCTCTGGGCCGCCGAACGCGAATGCTCCTACCGCTTTCATGACTGCTCCCATGGCCGGACATCGGTGCCGTGCTCACGGCGTGCACCGTTCCGTGCGACCTGTTCACACATCGGGAATTCCTCCTTCGAATGGGTCGATCCGCAGACGGGTCAACCGGATGGTGTGGATGCGCCAGCGGCCGTCGACCTGCCGGTATGTCTCGTGGTAGTGCCCGTAGCCGTGCATTCCCCTCGGCGGGCCGCCGTCGTCGGGGAAGGCGATGTAGTCGTGCATGCTCCAGATGCCGACGGCCTCGCCGGGACCGGTGACCGCTATCTCGGGCATGGACCCGCTGTGCACGGTCACGGCGTCGCCGAGCCATGCACGGGTGAGGGAGATGAACTCGTCGAGTGTCCTGACGACTCCGCCGATGTCGATGCGCGCGTCGGCCGCGAACACCTCCCGGAAGTCGTCCCACTCCTTGGCGTCAAGGTGGCGGAAATACCGGGCCTTGAGCCGTTTGATCTCTTCGACGTCCCAGAGACGTTGAAGCCTGTCGTCCGTCAAGGTGGCTCCTCTGCCGTGCGGCCTGCGGGCCGCCGGCGCGAATTCTTGAATGATCGTTACATATTCGGGGCGTGAAAAACTCAGTCGAGACAGCCCAGGGCCACCTCCACGATGCGCATCAGTGATCCGCGATCGGAGTTGATCGCGCCCATGACCCGTACGCCATGGACGGTCGCCAGCAGGAACGCCGCCAGGTCTCTCGCCTCGCGGGCGCTGGTGACCTGCCCGCGCTCCTGCGCTTCGCGGATCGCCTCGGTCAGGGCGTCCTCCAGTGACGCGGTCGTCGCCCGTACGCGTTTGGCGACATCGGGGTCATGAGGCAGCCGCTCCGTCGTCGCGCTCACGATGAGGCAGGACAGTTGTTCGCCATCACGGACGATCTCGTCCACCACGCCGACGAGCATGGCGCGGATCAGGTCTCGTGCGGGTGCGCCACTGGCCAGAAGCTCGACCAGCGGGACCGCGTACTGCTCCCGGTAACGGTCCATGACCGCCAGGTACAGCCCTTCCTTGTTGCCGAAAGCCGCGTACAACGATCCTCGCCCGACGCCCGTGGCGTCGACCAGGTCCTGCACCGAGGTCGCTTCGTATCCCTTCCGGCGGAAGGCGGACATGGCCGCCGCCAGTGCGGCCTCGGTGTCGAACTCCCTGATGCGAGCCATGCGAGCACACTAGGCTTATCTGGAACGTTCAGTCAAGTAATGGTGGTGACGGTCACAGCACGCCATCATCCTTCCGGCTTCGCGATAGAGGCCGCCGGGTGGAGCGTGAGCAGGGGGTCTCCTCCGTGGAGGAACATTCTGTTATACGCTCGGAGTTACCGAACATTGCTCGGTTTTATGTACGGACGGAACCCAGGAGGGCACTGTGGCAGAGGCGTACATCGTCGGGGCGGTCCGTACCCCCGTCGGCAAGAAGAAGGGCGGCCTGTCCACCGTCCACCCCGTCGACCTGGCCGCCCACACCCTCAAGGCCCTGGTCGACCGCACGGGCGTGGACCCCTCGGCCGTCGAGGACGTCATCATGGGCTGCGTCATGCAGTTCGGCCCGCAGAGCATGGACATCGCGCGCAACGCGTGGCTGTCGGCCGGGCTGCCCGAGAACGTCGCGGGCGTGACCATCGACCGCCAGTGCGGCTCCTCGCAGCAGGCCGTCCACTTCGCCGCCCAGGGCGTGCTGTCCGGTACGCAGGACCTGGTCGTCGCGTCCGGCGTCGAGTCGATGAGCATCGTCCCCATGGGGTCGAGCATCACCGCCGCCCTGGAGAAGGGGATGCCCTTCCCGTTCGGTGACAAGTGGGTCGAGCGGTACGGCAAGCAGGAGATCTCGCAGTTCCGCGGGGCCGAGCTGATGTGCGAGAAGTGGGGCCTCTCGCGCGACGACCTGGAGCAGTACGCCTACGAGAGCCACCAGCGCGCCGCCAAGGCCATCGCCAACGGCCACTTCCGGGACCAGATCGCCCCGATCAACGGGGTCGAGGACGACGAGGGCCCGCGTCCGGACACCACGCTGGAGAAGATGGCCCAGCTCAAGACGCTGCGCGACGGCGGGCGGATCACCGCCGCCACCTCCTCGCAGATCTCCGACGGCGCCGGCGCCCTGCTGATCGCCTCCGAGCAGGCGGTCCGCGACCACGGGCTCACCCCCCGTGCGCGGATCACCACCCTGGCCCTCACCGGCGACGACCCGGTGTACATGCTCACCGCGCCGATCCCGGCCACCCGGGTGGCGCTGCGCAAGGCCGGCCTGTCGATCGACGACATCGACGTCATCGAGATCAACGAGGCGTTCGCCCCGGTGCCGCTGGCCTGGCTCAAGGAGATCGGCGCCGACCCGGCGCGGACCAACCCGAACGGCGGCGCCATCGCGCTCGGCCACCCGCTCGGCGGCACCGGCGCGATCCTGATGACCAAGCTGCTGCACGAGCTGGAGCGCACCGGCGGGCGGTACGGCCTGCAGACGATGTGCGAGGGCGGCGGCCAGGCGAACGTCACCATCATCGAACGGCTCTGACCGAGAAAGCGCCCAGCGGTGTCCCGCCCCAGGGAAGGCGGGGGCGGGACACCGCTGTGTTCTGGGGTTCCGGGAAGGGGAGTCTTGGCGGCCTTACCGGCTCGCCTGTGCGTGCCGGGAAATAAGATGGACGAGTGGCGGCTATATCGCCACATGGCCCAATTGTCGTGATTCCTCCAGCTGGGGTCGTCCTGCCGGGCGGTGGGTGTCCGGCGGTCGGTCCCAGGCGCGCGCCGGTCGTTCCATCGAGTTCGGGGAGTGGTACGTGCAGACGGGCATCGGCGCGCCGCCTCCGGACCCGGGCGACGCGAAGACGATCGTCCGGTTCGTCGAACGCATGCGGGAGCTGAAGGCGTGGTCGGGCCTGTCGTACCGCCAGCTTGAGCGCAACGCCGGCGGTCACGGCGAGCACCTGTCGTACAGCACCCTCGCCGGAGCGCTGTCCCGCAACCAGTTGCCCCGGGACGAGCTGCTGCGCGCCTTCGTCCTGGCCTGCGGCTGCGACGCGAAGACCGCCGCCGAGTGGGTCGCCGCCCGGCAGACCCTCGCGATGCGGGTCCTGTCACCGGAACCTGACGAGCCGGGGCCGGTGGAGCCGGGGCCCGATGGCCCGGCACCGGACGAGGCGGAGGCGGGGGACCCGGAGGCGGGCCACCCCCGGCCGGTCGGGCCGGAGCCCGGCGGGACATCGCCCGGCGGGCCGGTACCGGCCGGGCACCGGCCCGCGCCGGGAGACGGCGTCCCCCTCGCGGGTTCGCGGTGGGAACGGCTAACACGGCGTCCCCGGCCGAAGCGGATGCGTCCGGCCCGGGTCGTGCCGGTGACCGCTCTGCTCCTGTCGTGCGGGGTCGTGGCCGCCACCCTCGCCGCCGACCGGTGGCCCCTCGGGGGTTCGTCCGGCTCACGCGATCCCGGTCCGGCGTCCCCGCGCCCGACCGCGACCGGAGGGCCGGCCGTGGCGCGGACGCCGTCCGTCGCGTCCGGGGAGTACCGCATCCGGCTCGCCCATTCAGGCCTCTGCCTGTCGGAACGGGCGGACTCCAAGGGCAGGATCCTGCAGATGCCCTGCGCGCGGGCGTATCCGCCGATGACGCTCCGCGCGGAGGCGGACGGCACCCACCGCATCACCACGGTCCACCCCAGCGAGGGCCCCGGCTGCATGGGCATCCGGTACGCGGAGACGACGCCGGGCCCGTTTGTGTACGACGACTTCTGCCAGAGCACGAACAAGGGCGGCGAGCGTTTCCGCGTCGAACGCGTCACCACCCCCGTACGCGGGTTCCGGATCCGCCCGGCGCACAACACGCTCTGCTTCGGCGTCCCCGAGGGCTCGCGCAAGGAGGGCGCCGTCGTCTGGCAGATGGCCTGCGACGCCCGGTCGTCCGCTCAGATCTTCCTGCTCGAACCCCGCTGAGGGTCGCCCTTCGGTCCCGCCCGCGGCTGGGGTTCCAGGTCCACGCGCCCGAGAGGACGATCGCCGTCCGGCGGCCACCTGAGGGGCGACGGGCGGAGGCGGTCCCGCGGGCCTTCCGCCACCCAGATCCGCTCGCCGCGGCGGGTGACGAACCGCGGCTCGGCGGGCACCGGCAGGATCCCCCGGTACACGGCCGCCATGCCGCCCTGGAAGCGCGTCCGGGCGCCGAGGGCCTCCAGCAGGGCGGCCACGCGGCGGCTGAACGTGCGTCCCGACATGTGCAGGTGACGGCACGCGGCCGCGTCCGGCGTCCCCTTGGCCAGCTCCTCCAGCACCGGCAGAAGGTACGCCGGCAGGCACCACCGCCCACCGGTGCCCGGCGCCCACTCCGCGAGCGCGTGCTCTGTGCTGCACGATCGGCTGGTCTCCGCGCTCATCTCTTTCCCCATGACCGGCTCCGGCTCTGTGTCTGGAGAGGGGAGGCCGCTTCGGCGCTCCCGATCTCCGTGCTCGGTGACGTCCTCGGGTGCGCCGCGACCCGGTCTGAGGATCGGCCGGCGCACGGCTCATGATCTGGCCGGAGGACCACGGCGGGGCAAGAGGGCGGGCTGTTCGGCTTTGTTCCGAACAGTGTCGTAGCAGGTGGGAGGGGGTGCCTCTCGCACGGGCCCGCCGGGCGCGGGCGCGCGTTCCGCGCCCGCGCCCGTCGGTCACCCGCCCGCGACGGCGCGCTTGGCGTTGGCGAGCCAGGTGTCGAAGATCTTGCCGGACTCGATGAGCGGCTGCCGCAGCTCCTCGACCGTCCTCTTCTGGTACGCGACCACCAGGGCCTCGAAGGTGCCCAGCAGGTTCACCCGCTGCCGGCAGGTGGCGTCGGCCGCGGCCACCTTCCGCTCCTCGGCCCCGGGGGGGACGACCGACTCACGCCGGTTCCACTTGGGATCGTTGTCGGCGTCGAACGGGGTGCCGTACCGCAGCCCGCTCTCCGCCATGCACGCGCTCCACTTGGCGAACGCCTGCTTCATCCTGCTGTCGCGCAACGCCGCGAACTTGGCGTCGGTCGCGAGCACCCGGGAGTCGGCCGGCAGCTCGACGATGTCGCCCGCGGCGGCGAGGCCCCGCACCTTCTTGTCCCCCTCGTTGAGGCACCCGCCCGGCGGCACGGCCTTCCCGTTGTCCAGGCGCGCCTCCGCTCCCATGAGCGCGGCGTGCGCGTCGGCGGTCGGCTTCTCGGCCGCCGCTCCCCCCTGGGGAGCCGGTCGCGCCAGCAGGCCCCGGTAACCGGTGGCGGCGGCCTCGGCGGGATCCACGTACTCCAGGGGATCGGCTTCCTTGAAGAAGGACGTCGAGGTGGCGAAGCCGCCGTTCGTCCAGCCGGTGAACCCGAGCGAGCGCATGCATCCCACGGTCGCCAGGTCGCGGCCCTTGGCCAGCAGCTCCAGCGCGCTGACCGGAGGGGTGTACGGGTCGAGCGGCCGGGGTGTGCGTTGGCGGCTCCGTATCTCGGAGACGGCGCCGAGGGGCGGCTCCACGACGGGGGTGACCTCCGGCGTGGAGGGGGGAGGTGCCGAGGCCGGCCCCGCCGAAGGGCCGCCGGCGCTGGCCGTCGGTACGGGCGCGGACCCCGCGGGCCCGCTGGAGGAGGCCGCGACCGCCGTGATCGCGCCGCTCAGGAGGACGACGGAGGCCCCCGTGGTCAATGTCAGGGCGGCGACCCTCCGGGGGCCGCGGCCACTGCCGCGTTCTGTCATGCGATCACCCTTTCCCCAGGTCTCAGCCATTGACGAAGACGTCCCAGTTGCAGTAGTCGGAAATGATCTGGGTGCCCTCGGTGAGTTTGCACCCCTTGTCGTACGCGGGAATGCCGGAGTGATAGAGGTAGACCTCGAACACGCTGGGCGAGTCGTGGCTCTGGGAAACCACGTCGTGGTATAGGTCGCCGTCACATCCCTTGCGGTTGATGAGCTGCCAGCGGCCCTGGACGAAGACCGTCCGGAAATCGCTGTTGTTGTACGAGGAACTCGTCTGGTAAAGACCCCGCCAGCACTGCTGGGCGGCGTATATCTTCCGGCCGCTGTTCATATTCGTGTAGTGGTTGTAGCCGGAGTTCGAAGGTGATTCCCACCACTGCTGGTTCGGTCCGCCGTTCCAGGCCCACGTTCCGATGTTCGCGCCCTCGGAGGTCTGGGAGAACCAGACCTCCAGAAACCTCTGAGTGGCTCTGTTCTTCCAGTAGGTGACCCCGTCTGCCGAGGCAGTGGTCGCGGGGAGCGCTGCGAACAGGGCGCCCGTGATGGCCAGAAGCACCGCGGCCTTCCTGCCGGAGCCCGCCATCCGCCTTGCGGTGGATCTCAAGTCGTTCCTTTCCCTACCCGTCGGTCGTCTCGCCTTTTATGGCACGCGGGCGTGAAGTGACGCCTTTGGCGTACCGGGGATGTGCCGAGAATATCCGCCGACCCCGGGAGCGAGAAGATCACCACCGGCCGGAATCGCGAGGATGGCGGGAACTCGCCACAATTCTTGATCGTCACCGAAATCGTGTGTTAGCTCTTGCGAGGATCGCGCGCCCGCCGGTCTCCCCCCATTTGGAGTGCGCATGCCGTTTCGAAGAACCCGAAAGTTGCTGACGGCCGGCACGGTCGCGGTCGTCTCCCTGGTCACCATGACCGTCGGCGACGCCGGCGCGGCGGCGTCGCCGACCGGGCCCGGCCGTCCGGAGACACGGGTCGTCTCCCCCTCCCCCGCCTCGCCGCCGGGCCCGGGCGACCCCGCCGGACGGTCGTCCGTCGAGCCCTCCCAGCGCGACCGGCTGCTGTCCAAGGACTGGCGGGCCTCAAAGGACACGGCCGTCGCGGCGGCCGGGGACGCCACCGGCTTCCACGTGCTCGCCGCCGAGGAGGGCGAGGGCTACCAGTGGCGCACGGTCGCGACGCTCAGCGAGCCGGGCATGGACACCGACCAGTGGATCGGCAACGTGTGCCTGACCGGCTCGGGCCGGAGCGTTGTCGCGGTGTACGCGCCGCGCCACTTCACCAACCGCCCCTGGCTGTTCAGCCGCGGCGCGTTCGCCGCCGTCATCGACCTCGCGTCCGGCGCGGTGACCAAGCTCCGCGACCAGGTGTCGCTGGCGTACTACAACCCCGGGTGCGGCGCGGGCGACAGCGCCGCGCTGACCCAGGGGACCATCGACGGGCGCCATTCGAGCGGCCTGCTCCTGGTCGACACGGCGGCGAAGCGGGTCACGTGGAAGGCCAAGGTCGCCGGCCAGGTCACCTCCGCCGTGCCCGCCGCGGGCGGCATGGCGGCCGCCGCCGGGAACCGGCTGGTCGCGGTGTCGTCGGCGGGAAGGCTCACCTCGCTGGCCGAGACCTCCTCGGTGCCGTTCGACCTGCGCCCCCTCGCGGACGGCAGCGTGGTCTTCGCCGAACACGCGGACGACCGGGTGCGGGTGCGCCACCACGCCAAGGGCTCGACCAGGGAACTCGCGTCAGGACGCCTCGGAGACCTGTCGGTCCGCTCCGGCGCGAAGGGTCGCGTGTTCCTCACCGGCGGCGTCCAGAGCCGGCAGGCCCTCCCGGAGGGGGTGTCCGTGCGGGCCGCCCCGCCGGGGGCGCAGGTCTCCTCGCACGGCGGCCTGCTCGTCACGTCCGCCGCGCGCCGGAGCCTGCGCGAGGGGCGGCGGGGCGACCCGACCGACACCGGGATCTCCGGCTCCTCCCGCGGCGCCCCGGGCACCGAGGCCGTCGAGGTGACCGCGGAGATCGCGGCGACCCGGACACCGGTCGCGTTCCAGGTGGAGCCGGACGCCCGGGTGGCCCCCGAGGCGGCGTCCGGCCACGAGGCCAACCCCCGGCTGGCCGAGCTGCCGGCCACCGCCGCGCCGGCCACCGGCATCGGCACCGTCGACGAGGGCTACACCTGCTCGGTCCCGCGCAACGACCCGCTGACCCAGGTCTACCAGCCGCACTGGCGGCAGGTGGAGTGGGCGGTGGACCAGCTCGTCTTCAAGAACCGGCTGGCCGTCACCCGGCCCTACGGCTGGAAGGGCGCCAACATCCCGGCCTGGAACCCCCAGACGCTGTTCCCGGTCCCCGACCTGCTGGGCGGCGGGCGGATCCCCACGTCCGTCGTGCTCGGCATCCTGGCGCAGGAGTCGAACCTCTGGCAGGCCCAGCGCGACGTGGCCGAGGGAGAGACCGGCAACCCGCTGGTGGGCAACTACTACGGGCTCGAACTCTACGACGACACGCCCGCCAACGACTGGGAGGTCGACTTCACCGACGCCGACTGCGGCTACGGCGTCTCCCAGCAGACCGACCACATGCGAAGGCACGGCTTCCCGAAGAACGGCGAGACGCTGTACGACCCGGCGGTGCAGCGCGCCGTCGCCATGGACTACGTGACCAACATCGCCGTCGGGATCAAGACCCTGGCGGAGAAGTGGAACCAGATCCACGCCGACACCGCCGGCCAGATGAAGGCCAACAACGGTGACCCGGCGCGCATCGAGAGCTGGTACTTCGCGGTGTGGGCCTACAACTCCGGCTGGCACGCCAAGGCGGACGCCGGCGGGACGTTCCAGAACACGCCCAACAACGGCGCCTGGGGCGTCGGCTGGGCCAACAACCCCTCCAACCCCGACTACCAGGTGGGCCGGCACCCGTTCCTGGAGAACAACTCCTACGCCGACGCCGCGCACCCGCAGCACTGGGCGTACCAGGAGAAGGTGCTGGGATGGGCGGCCTGGCCCATCTCCAAGGTCTACTACGACGCCACGCAGCGGAAGTGGCTCTCCCAGGCCGGCTACAACGCCGCCTGGTGGAACGACCCCGCCCACCGCTCCACGATCGTGCCGGCGTTCGCCGTGGGGACGACCTACGCCGTGGACGTGAACGCGTTCTGCGTACCGGCGTCGGCCGGGGGGACCGACCACAACAACTGCCGGCCCGGTGCCCTTCCACCGAGTCCCGCGACGGCGGGCCGGTGCCAGGAACCCAACTCCAAGTGCTGGTGGCACGTCGCCAAGACGTGGAAGACGTGCCCGGCGTACTGCGGGAACGAAGGGACCATCCGCTACTCGGAGGACAAGTACGCCTACACCGAGCGCGAGGAACCGCAGGACTCCTGGACGCCGTGCCTCACCCCGGGCCTGCCGGCCAAGACCGGGGGGACCACCGACGTGTTCATCGTCGACGACGTCCCGTCCTCGGTTCCGGCGATCCGCGGGGGGTGTGACAACAGAGGGTGGACCAACTCCGGCACGCTGAGCTTCCAGTTCGGCAAGGACTCCGCCGGCCGGGTGCCGGCCAGGGCCGACTTCCAGCAGCTCGGCAACGGGTTCGGCGGGCACGAGTGGTACGCCTACCCGCGCAGGTCGAGCAAGAACGGCACCGTCATGCAGGTGACGGGTACCTGGGCGCTGAACGCGAGCCATCCGATCAACGGATGGGCGCGGGTGCTGGTCCACGTCCCCAAACGGCGGGCCGAGACCCAGCAGGCGCCGTACACCGTCGACCTCGGCAACGGGGTCACCCAGACGCGCTTCCTGCCGCAACGCCGCGAGGAGAACTCCTGGCAGAACCTCGGCGTCTTCGAGTTCGCCGGGAATCCCAAGGTCAGCCTGACCACGATGAACGCGGAGGGCGACGGTACCGCCCCGGTGGCCTGGGACGCGGTGGCGTTTCAGGTGCTGCAGGCCAAGCCCGAACACTTCGTGGTCGCGATGGGCGACTCCTACACCTCCGGCGAGGGGGCGCCGGAGTACTTCAAGGAGACCGACTTCGACTACGGCACCCTGAAGTGGAACGCCTGCCGCCGAAGCCGCAACGCCTGGATCAGGAAGACCGTCCTGCCCGGCGAGACCAAGACGATCGGCGAGCTGGCCGACGCCTTCTCCCCGCAACTCGACTTCGCCTTCGTGGCGTGCTCGGGCGCCACGACGACCTCCATGACCGAGTCGGTGCCGTCCTTCTGGTCCGCCCCCTACTCGGACGCCTACCCCGTGGACGCGGAGGGCAGGTTCAGGGAGGCCGCCCAGGTCAGCGCGGGATACCTGACCAAGAACACGACCCTGGTCGCCCTGTCGGCCGGAGGGAACGACGCGGGATTCCCCTATGTGATGCAGCAGTGCGCCATATGGGACTGCAACACCCCGGACTTCGAGAACGACGGGAGAACGTGGATCACCAACGCCGTCGACCCGCCGGTGGCGACCATCTCCAGCGTCAGGGGCCTTCTCCGCAACATCGACTTCTACGCGGGGAACTCCGGCAGGACCAAGAAGGCGAGGATCGTGCTCATGGGCTACCCGGAGCTGATGACGCCCGGCCAGACCTGCAGACAGCTCGGTTGGCAGTTCGACAACGGGGAGGCGTCCCTCCTCAGCAGGCTGGCCCACCACGCCGCGGACACCGAGAGGGCCACCGTCGCGGATCTGGCGCGGGGCGGGATGACCGTGTCCTTCGCGGACGTCATGCCGTCCTTCGCCGGAAAGGGCGTCTGCAGCAAGGGCGGGGGGACCCCCGACATGGAGGCCGATTACATCCACGGAGTGCTGGGCGCGTCGACCGGCGGCGGGGACTTCCCGGCCGGCCTCGCCTGCCTCCCGGAGCGTCTCCGGTGCGCGAGCAGGTCGAGCATGCACCCCAACGGCCGCGGGACCGGCCTGTACGCCTCCGTGTTGCAGCAGCACCTGCAGACGATCGGCTACACGGGCATCCCGTGAGCCGGGACCGCGCCCGGGCCGCGAGGGGCCTGGGCGCGGTCATCAACGATGGCCTGCGCGCGGTCGTCCAGGCCCGCCGTGTCCTGCCGGAGCCGCCCGTCCTCATCCTGTCGCAGTACGTCGAGCAGCTTGACGCCAGGAGCCGCTCATCTCGTGCGGGAGCGGGAGCGGGCCGCCGCCTGGCGGCGTCAGCGGCCCTTCGGCTGTCGCCGGGGCGGCGTGACGCGCCGTACGGGCGCCGGCGGCACCGGAATCCGGCGCGGAGCCGGCGGCAGCCGCCGCTCGGGTTGCGCCGAGCCCGGCTGGAGGTCCTGCCGGATCACCGGCTGGAAGATGCCCGGCCGCGGGACCGGCAGCCCAGCGGTGCCCGCGAGCTCCGCGAGCTCCGGTGACGTACCGGTCTCATCGGCCGGGTCCACCGGCGTGAGCGCCTGGGCGAGCGGCGAAGACGCGGTGTCGTTCGCCTGGTGGGAGTTCTGGTCGGTCGTGGCGGTCTTGCCGCCGTTCTTGTGGCCGTGACGGGCACGCATACGCGGGTCTCCTTACAGATGACGACGCGGCAGGGGAGTCATGCCGGTCGGAGCCTCAGCCACCGCGTCTGGACGGACGGGATCAGAGAGCTGAGTCGTGCACGGATCGGCCGGCGCGAGGCGGGGCCGATCGGCGCCATCAGTAAGAGAAAATGCGCATGGCCATGACGGTACGGGGCCGCCGTTGGCCGGCACAACCGATTTTTCGTGACCTGCGTGGCGCAGGTGGGGGTGGATGCAAGATCGAACGCGCGGTATGGCGCGCGAAGGATCTTGCAGCCGACGTGAGCCGACGCGGCGCCGATAGCGGGTGATCGTCGGTCGGGGCGTCAGGGGGAGAGGCCGGAGAGGTCGGGGAGTTCGACGCGGACCAGGGTGCCCTGGCCGGGGAGGGAACGCAGGGTGGCCTGGCCGCCGTGGGCGATGGCGATGGCCTGCACGATCGCCAGGCCGAGGCCGCTGCCGTCGCTGCCCGAGGAGTGGTGGAACCGGTCGAAGGCGCGGGCCGCGGTCTCCGGGGACATGCCGGGCCCGTCGTCGCAGACCTCCAGCAGCGCCGGGGGCGCGAGCCGCACCGTGGCCGTCGTACCCGGCGGGGTGTGCGCGCGGACGTTGGCGAGCAGGTTGACCAGCACCTGCCGGATCCTGGCCTCGTCCACCACCGCGACCATCTTGTCCGGCGCGACCACCGTGACCGGGTGGTCGGGGTCGAGCGCGGTGAAATCGTCGGCCACGTCCATCGCGACCGAGGTGAGGTCCACCGGCGCGACGGTCAGCGGCGCGCCCTTGTCCAGCCGGGCCAGCTCCAGCAGCTCGGAGACCAGGCGGGTCATCCGCTCCGCCTCGTCCTCGATGCGGCGCATGACCTGCGGGACCTCCTCGTCCGGGATGGCCCCCTGGCGGTAGAGCTCGGCGTACCCGTGGATGCTGGTCAGCGGGTTGCGCAGCTCGTGGGAGGCGTCGGCGGCGAACCGGCGTACCCGTTCCTCCGAGGCCCAGCGGGCGGCGAAGGCGTCCTGGATGCGGGTCAGCATGAAGTTGATCGTCGCGCCGAGCCGGCCGGCCTCCGACTTGCCCTCCGGCATGCGCGCCGACAGGTCGCCGCCCTCCGCGACGAGTTGCGCGGTCCGCGCCATGCGGGACAGCGGGGCGAGGCCCTTGCCGATCAGCGTCCGGCCCGCCAGGGCCAGCAGCGCGATCAGCAGGACGCCGGTGACCAGCTCGGTGATCACCAGGCGGGTGACGGCGTCGGTGACCTCGTCCAGCGGCACGGCGACGACCACGATGCGGTTGCCGATCGTCATCCGCGCCGCCGCCGCGCGCAGGCGGTCGCTCAGCGCGAACGGCCGCCCGCTGTCGGCGAGTCGCTGCAGGCGGACCACGTCCATCCGTTCCAGCGTCTCGGGGACGTGCAGCGCCTCCGGGTCGTCCCCCGACAGCAGCCGGCCGCGCTTGTTGTCCAGGTTGAGCAGGGCGACCACGTACGTGGGGCTGACGTTCACCAGCGCGATGCCGGACGCCCGGACCAGCCGGGTGGCCGAGGCCTGGGCCGCGGTGGCCAGCGTCGCGTCCGTCCGGTCGATCATGTGGCCGCGCAGCACCAGGACGCTGACCACCGACAGCGCCGCCAGGCCCACCGCGGTGACCGAGAGCAGCCCGGCCAGCAGACGGCCCCTGAGCGTCATGGCAGGTCGGTCGAGGGGCGGAGCGCGTAGCCGACACCGCGCTGGGTGTGGATCAGCGGTGGGCCGAGCGGGTCGAGCTTGCGGCGCAGGTACGACACGTAGGTCTCCACGACCTGCGACTGCGTGCCGAACCCCCACACGTGCTCCAGCAGCTGCGCCTTGGTGAGCACCTGGCCGGGGTGGCGCATCAGGAAGGCGAGCAGCCGGAACTCGGTGGGGGACAGGTCGACCGGGGTGCCGCCCCGGCGCACCTCCCAGCGGGACTCGTCCAGTTCCAGGTCGGCCACGGTCAGCACCGCCTGGTCGCCGCCGAGGACGCCGCCGTCGGAGGACTCGCGCCGCGCGCCCCGCCTGAGCACCGCTCGGGCGCGGGCCACCAGCGCCTCCACCGAGAACGGCTTGGTGACGTAGTCGTCGCCGCCGAGGGTGAGGCCGTGGACGGTGTCCGCCGGCGCGTCGCGCGCCGTCAGGAAGATGACCGGTACGTCGTCCCCATCGGCGCGCAGCCGCCGGCACAGCTCGAAGCCGTCCAGGTCGGGCAGCATGACGTCCAGGACCAGCAGGTCGGGCGTCCCCGAGCGGGCGAGCTCCA
This sequence comes from Sphaerisporangium melleum, assembly GCF_014646695.1. Classification (GTDB taxonomy): domain Bacteria; phylum Actinomycetota; class Actinomycetes; order Streptosporangiales; family Streptosporangiaceae; genus Sphaerisporangium; species Sphaerisporangium melleum. Next base: position 6,969 of record NZ_BMNT01000055.1, on the reverse strand, counting down.
GCGCCTCGTACCCGCGCGCCGCGCTGACCACCTCGAATCCGTGGAAGCGCAGCGCCGTGCCGACCAGGTCACGGATGTTGCGCTCGTCGTCCACGACGAGCACCCGGGGCTTGTTCGTCTGCTCGCTCATCCGTCGTCCGGTTCAATCCTTGGTTCGCCGGGGCGCCACCACTCCCTGCGCTGTGCGGGTGCCGCCGCCGGGCTGTCCCAGGACGAAGACGTGGTCCCCCGACGCCAGCGCGGAAGAAGTGGACTTTGCGCCATTCTTCCGGACTTTAGTGTCTCCGGTTACCGTCCACGTCCAGCTCGTGCCGTCGGCGCTGCGGACGCTGATCGAACCGGCGGACACCGCGGTGACGTCGCCGCGCTGCCAGGTGTAGGTGGCGTACCCGCCGCCGCGGGTGCGGACGGTGGCCTCGCCGTGCACACCGGCCAGGCCCCGGCGCAGCGCGAGCCGCGCACGCGGCCGGTCGTCCTGGGCGCGGACGCCGCTTCGGGCACCGGGGCCGTTCGAGCCGGTCGGGCCGGTCTGGTCGCCGACGAGGGCGACCGCCTCGGCCGCGGCGGTGTCCGCCGCGGGCCACTCCTGCGCGACGCTCCCGGACTGTCCCGCGAGGGCGGCGCCGCCGAGCCCTCCGATCGCCACGGCTCCGGCCAGCGCCGCCACGATCACTGCTTTGGATGTGTTCCTCATGTTCCCAGCAGACCGGGCGCGGCTAGGAGAAGCCCGAGACAATCCTGGGACAACCCGGAGAACCCCGGCACGGCCATGGGTACCCGGCCTGCCGTCTGAGTGAGCAGGACCGGTCGCTGCAAGATCATTGGCGCGCTATACCGCGCGTACGATCTTGCAGCCGCCCGCAGGGGCTTCGGGACTCTACTTCTGCGGGACGCGGGCCACGCAGAAGACGGTCTGGCCGAACGGCGGGCGGATGAAGCGCTCGATGAAGCGGGTCGTCGGCACGACCGTACGGTCGTAGATCTTGACCAGCCGGGGGTCGGGGTAGCCGACGCCGCCCCGGCGAACCGCGGCCCACCAGGCGATGCCGCCCAGGAAGTTGATCGGCTTGAGCACCTCGGCCGTCAGCCCGGCCCCGGCGACCGTCTTGGCGAGGGTCTTCGGCGTGTAGCGGGTGACGTGGCCGACCTTGCGGTCGAAGTCCCCATAAAGCTGCATGTAGCCGGGCACCCAGATGATGATGCGCCCGCCCGGCTTGGTGACCTTCGCCAGGGACCGCAGCGCCTCGACGTCCTCCTCGATGTGCTCCAGGACGTTCATCAGCACGACGGTGTCCACCGGGTTCGCGAGCGGGATCTCGGTGGGCAGGCCGAACTGCAGCACCTGGATGTCGTCGCGGCCGTCGAACCGCTTCTCGAGCTGCTCGACGCAGTAAGGGTCGAAGTCGCTGACCACGAGCCGGTCGAGGCGGGGGAGGAACTGCTCGGCGAAATGGCCGAGGCCCGAGCCGATCTCCAGCATGGAACGGCCGACGTGCGGGGCGACCATGTCGAACTCGTACTGCCGGTAGTTCTTCGCCTCGTCGCCACCGAGGTGGTTCTCCAAGGCCTCGTCACCGGCCGCAGGTTGCACCACGCGGTCATACCCAGACATGCGTCCCCGCCCAGTTTCGCTCACTCAAAAACCGCGACCCGGAAGGGTCACGGCCACGGATGAGCAACGAGTCTAGCCGCCCTGATCCGCGCGGGTCCCAACTTCCCGCCCAACGCGGGCGGAAACGCCCGACGCGAACCTTGCGATCTCTTTGCGGGAAGACATGCGAGGAAACTACCTTTTGTCGCTCAAGGATCTTCCTGTTAAGGATCTTTCTAGGAGCCCGCGACGGACGACGACGAGGCGATCACCCGGTCCCTTGCGGGTGATGTCGCCGCCTACGAGGTGCTCGTCGCGCGCTACAGCGCGGTCGCGCATCGTACGGCCGCGTTGCTCGGCGCCGGTCAGGACGCCGAGGACGTCGTCCAGGAGGCGTTCGTCAAGGCGTTCCGGCACCTGGCGACCTTCCGGCGGGAGGCCGCGTTCCGGCCGTGGCTGCTGCGTATCGTGGCCAACGAGACGCACACGATGACGCGCTCGCGCGGTCGCCGGGCCGAGTTGCTGCTCAGGGCCGGCGCCGAGCCCGATCCGCGCGTCCCCGACGACCCGGAGGGCGAGGCCATCGCGACCGACCGCCGGGCCAGGCTGCTCGCGGCGGTACGGGAACTGCCGGAGACGGAACGCCAGGCGGTGGTCTGCCGGTACTTCTTACAGCTGTCGGAGGCGGAGACGGCGGAGGTGCTGGGCTGGCCGCTCGGGTCGGTGAAGTCGCGTACCTTCCGAGGGCTGGCACGGTTGCGGAAGGAGGTGGACGGTGACCTCTCCTGATCCCGCGGACCGACCGAAACGTACAAATTCCGCGAATGACGCAAATGGCGCAAATGATGCGAGTAACCCTGATAACCCGGTAAATCCCGCCGACGACCTTGCGTTCGACCTGGCGCCGGACGCCCTGGAAGCCATGGAGGCGCTGGGAGCGGAGCTCCGGGACCTCGGCGAGGTCCTCGCCGTGCCCGCGCCGCCGCCCGCCGCCGACGTCGCCCGCGCCGTACGCGCCCGCCTGGAACGGCTGGAACCTCCGGAACGCCCCGAGGAGGCGCCCGGCGCTGCCCGGCAGGGAGAGTGGTCCGAGGCGCGGGAAGACACGGGCGGACGGGCGCCGGGTACGCGACCGGTCCGCAGGGCCGCCCGGCGTGCGCCTTCGCACGGTGACGCGGGACGTGCGCCGGGACGGCCCGCAGGGTCGCGGCGGTGGCGGCGCTGGCTGGCGGCCGGGGTCGCGGTGGTCGTGGCCGCGTTGTTCGGGCTGACCCCGCAGGGGCAGGCCGCCGTCGCCCGGGTGCTCCGGCTGGCCGGCGTCGAGGTGCATATCGGCGAGCCCGGGCCGCTGCCCTCGGGCGTGCCGAGCCCGCTGCCGGGGGAGCGGCGCGTGTCGCTGCGCGAAGCCCGCGAAATGGTGAAATTTCAGGTCAGAGTGCCTGCTGCGCTGGGCGATCCCGCCGACGTCCGGGTGAGCGACGGCGGCCGCGTGCTGTCGATGTTCTGGCCGGGCGTGCGCCTGGACGCCTACGACGGCGTGCTGGACGTCGTCTGGCGCAAGGACCTCACCACGAAGTTCCCCGAGCAGGTCACCGTCGGCGGCGCCCCCGGCTGGTGGATCTCCGGGCCGCACGGGCTCACGTACCTGCCCGCCGACAGGGTGGGCGAAGAGCAACTGCGGCGCGGCGCGGCGTCCACGCTGATCTGGCAGCTCGGCCGCACCGGCTACCGCCTGGAGGGGCCCGCCGCCGTCGGCGAGGCCCTCCGCATCGCCGGATCGCTGCGCTGAGACCGGGCCGCGACGGCACCTCGCCGCGGCCCCATCTCGCAAATTGTGGGAGCGGGCGGGTCGCGGCGTCGTGGAAGGGCGGTCAGGAGCCCGGTGGGGGCGGTGGCAGGGTGGGGCCGGTCTCGGGGAACCCGGAGGACGGCGGGCGGGTCGGAGCGGTCGTCCTGGAGGAGGGAGGCGGCGGGGGAGCGGTCGGGCCCGACTGGGTGGGAGGCGTCCGGCGCGGCTTGACGCTCTGGGTCGGCCGTGCCGACCTGCTGCCGGACGGCCGCGCGGACGGCCGGGCCGAGGTCGCCGCCGGAGGCGGCGGGACATCGGTGCGGGAGGGACGCGGCCTCGGCGTGGCGGTGCCGCGCTTACGGCCCGGGGTGCGCTGGGCGACCGGCGGAGGCGGAGGCGACTCGACCACGGCGGGCGGGCCGGGCGGCGACGCCGAAGGGCTCGCCGCGAGGCCCGAGGTCTGGACCGCCGCCGGAAGGCCGCCCCCGCCGCCTGAGGACTCCGGCCAGGCGAACCAGATGCCGGCGCCGGCCGCGACGAGGAGCGTCAGCCCGATCACCACCGGCCCGCGCCGGTCGCCGCCGAGCAGCCGTCGCAGCGGCCCGTCGTCGTCCAGGTCGATGGGCTCCATCGGGGTCTCCCACGTGCGCCACCGGTCCGCACGCGGAGCGCTTCCGGTCGAATTTTTCGCATACGGCGGACGACGTCGTGGTGAAGAAGGGTCGGCCAAGTTGTCTCGCTCGATGCTCGTCTCCGGGGGCGGGATCCTCGTTCGGGGGCCCGATGCACATCGCGGCGGTCGTCACTCCGTGCGCATTCAGGGTGTGGGTAAAGACCGCAACGCAGTCAACAGAGTATAGAAGTTTGTTATGTTGCGAAAGTGATATGAGCAGCTAGGGCCACCTCCCGTATATTTCTGACTGCTTTGCCGGTACCAGATTTTCATATGCACCTAAGTCAGGAGAGCGATCCTCGTGATGAGGAGGGATGACCCCGCTGCGCTGGAGCGGCTCTGCCGCGAGTATGGAGATCATCTCTACGATTACTGCCAGTCACTGCTCGACGACGAGGACGCCCTGTCCGCGACGATCGGCGCGCTGTACGGAGCGGTCGCGCACACCGACCGGCTGTACGACGCGACACGGCTGCGCGCGTGGCTGTACTCCCTGGCCAGGGCCGAGGCCCAGGCCAGGCTCGCCGGGGTGGCGCACAAGGGCTCCTACGCGCGGCAGGGCCGTGGCGGGTCGCCCGAGCTGGGCGTGGAGGTGCTGGCGTGCCTGGAGCCGCGTGAGCGGGAGATCCTCGACCTGACCCTGCGGCACGGCCTGAAGTCCGACGAGGTGGCCCGCGTTCTGGACATCTCGGTGGACGCGGTGGAGTCGGTGGCCCGCGCCGGGCGCCGCAACGCCGAGCGGTGGCTGGCCGCCGTGATGGACGCCCGCGGCGCCGAGCCGCGCTGCTCGGTGCTCCCGGGACTGGTCAAGTCGTGGGTCGAGTCGCCGACGCGGCTGTTGCGCGCGCACATCACCCGGCACATCCACTCCTGCAAGCAGTGTCAGACGGCCAAGTCCGGGGTCACGATCACCGCGCTGATGACGCGCATGCCGATCCTGGCCAGTCCCGCTCCCTCCGAGCGGCTGTTCGCCGAACCGGACGCGTCGTTCACCGCGGCCGAGACCCGCACCGAGAGCTGGCACCCCGACGGCTTCCCCGTGCAGCCCGACGCACTGGAGAACCCTCCCGCGCCCGAGGCGCCGCTGAGCGTGGAAGAAGGCTTCACGCCCGAGCGTGCCGAAGGCGAGGCCAAAGCGCCGCCGGAGTTCTGGGAGCCCGACCCCGAGGCCGACGACCCCGAGGGCCGCATCCGCTGGGGCCGGGTCGGCCTGGTGACGCTGGTGTCGGTGGCCGCGGCCGGGATGATCTGGTCCCTGCTGTTCGCTCCTCCACCGGCCGGTGACCGGCCGGTGGACGTGGAGGCCGCCGGCGGCACGCTCGTCGTGACGCAGGGCGAGTCCTTACCCCCGATGGTGGACTCACCGCCTCCCCCGCCGCCGGCCGGCACGACCGTCCCGAGCGGCCCCACCCCGGGCGTGAGCGCGCCCGTCGCCACCCGCGCCGGCGCCGGCCTTCCCAGCGCCTCGGTGCCCGTGGTGCCCCCGCCGACCAGTTCCCGCCCCTCGCCCTCGGCCACGCCGAAGGGCAGGAAGAAGACCAGCTCCCCGCCGCCGGACGACGGGCCGAGCTCACCCCCGCCGCCGCCCAAGACCTCCTCCGCGCCGCGGCCGACCAGCAGCACCAAGTCCAGCCCCAAGGCGACCACCTCACAGCAGCCGCAGGCCAAGCAGAGCAGCGCGCCCCCGCCGCCGCCTCCGCCGCCCCCGCCGAAGTTCACCGCCCTGCGGAGCTACGTCGACGTGGGTTACGAGCGGCGCGGCACGATCCAGGTGCGGGCGGACAACGGGTCGATCAACTGGCAGGCGGGCGGCTCCTCCGTCCAGACCGTGCCCGGCAGCGGGAGCATCCAGCAAGGGGAGACGGAGACCATCACCTTCATCATGAACGTGAGCGAAGGCAGCACGTCCGATTGCGACCGGTCGCTCCAGCTTGCGCTGCCGATCTCGTGGTCGGGCGTCTACAAGGGCACGCAGGGCTCGGGAAGCCTGAGTGTGACCGTCGCCTATAAGAAGCAGTGCCCGTAGCCCCTCATAAGACCGAGGAGAGAGCACGTATGCCCAGACTTCGGAAACGCGAATGGATCATCGCGCTCGTCGCGGTGCTCCTGACGCTGACGATAGGCATCCCGACCGGCATGGCCCTCGCCGACCCGGCCCCCGCCGCCACCGACCAGGTCGACAACGAGTGCGACGACATCCTCGGCAGCGGCACCCCCGAGTTCATGTACTGCAAGTGGATGGCCAAGACGCCGAAGGACGCACTGGACGTCGTGCGCTTCTGGGCGCGTAACGACGGCGAGAAGCTCAAGGAGGGCGTCCCCTACCCCGGCCCGGTGCTGTTCTGCACGGACTCCTCCAACAAGGGCCCCGGCATGCAGGACTGTGCCGACAAGGACCAGGTGCTGTGCAAGTACGACCACAGCGCGGGCAAGTACGTCTGCAAGGACGTCGACGGCAACATCACCAAGCCGCCGGCCAAGGCGTGCCAGGGCGGCGAGTTCGACTGCTCGGGCGGCGGCGGTTCTTCTGGAACGTCGAGCACCACCTCGGGTGAGACGACCGCGTCCCCCGGTCCGAACGACACCACCCAGAACCAGCAGACCCAGGCGGACCCGAACGTCCAGACGCTGGAGGATCCGAACGCGCCGCCCGCCGATACCCCGCCCCAGGACGAGCCGCGGACGCAGAGTGACACCAATGGCGAGGACGCGCCGAAGGTGGAGACCTCCACCGCGCCTCAGCAGGACGAGGTGACCCCGCCGTCCGACGACCCGCAGCAGCCGGACACCACCCAGCCGCAGCCCGACCCCTCCACCGCGCCCAAGCAGCAGCAGACCACGCCGAAGGCGAACCAGCAGACGCTCACCGCGCCGAACGACGCCACCGGCAAGGCCGCCGCCGCCGCGATCAAGCTC
>NZ_BMNT01000054.1 GCF_014646695.1 Sphaerisporangium melleum | reverse complement strand
CGCACCGCTCTGCTGGACGTGTTCCTGATGTTCTGGGTGCTGGCCGGGTTCGCCTGCCTGGTCGTCGACCGGGACGCGAGCCGGGCCCGCCTGGTCACCTGGTACGAGAACGCCACCACCGACTCCCCCGGCGGCCCCTGGCTGGGCATGCGCCCCTGGCGGATCGCCGCCGGCGTCTGCCTCGGCGCGGCGTGCGCCGTCAAGTGGAGCGGCATCTTCTTCCTGGTCGCCTTCGCCGTCATGACCCTGCTCTGGGACGCCGGAGCACGGCGGGCGATCGGCCTGCGCCGCCCGTACGGCGGGATGCTCCGCCACGACCTGCCCACCGGCCTGGTCGCCGTCGCCGCCGCGCCCGCCCTGACCTTCGTGGCCACCTGGGCCGGCTGGTTCGCCTCCCCCTACGGCTGGGGCCGCAACTGGGCGCAGGCCACCTCCGGCGGCTGGGTCTACTTCATCTTCAACTCCGCCGGGTCGTGGCTGAACTACCAGCTGCAGGTCCTCGGCTTCCACACCGGCCTGACCCAGAGCCACCCGTACCAGTCACAGCCCTGGCAGTGGCCGCTGCTGCTGCGGCCGGTCGCGTTCTTCTACGAGAGCCCCACCACCGGATGCGGGTCGGACCGCTGCTCGCAGGCCGTGCTCGGAGTCGGCACCCCGGTCATCTGGTACGCCGGCTTCGCCGCCCTGGTCGCGCTGGTCGCGTGGTACGTCTCCACGCGTGACTGGCGGGCGGGCGCGGTGCTGCTGACCTACGCCGTCGGGTGGCTGCCCTGGTTCTACTACGCGATCGCCGACAACCGGACGATGTTCCTGTTCTACACCGCGCCGATGATCCCGTTCATGATCCTCGCGCTGACCCTGGTCGTCGGCCTGGTCATCGGGCCCGCGGGCAGCGTCCCGGCGAGGCGGAGGGTCTTCGGAGCCGCGCTTTCCGGTGCCTTCGTGCTCGTGGCCCTGATTAACTTCTGGTGGCTGTACCCCGTCATCTCGGCCGAGATCATCCCCTACGACGATTGGCACCGGCGCATGCTGCTCGACCGCTGGATATGACCCGCGGACATGACTCCCCGATCGCTACAACCCAGCCCTTCTGCTCGTACTGGTCTTACAGGTAGGTGACGTGGAAATCGTCCGTGGCGGTGGTCGTCGTCAGGGCCCGGCCCTATACGGCAGACTGCGAGGCATGCCCGCACCCGACGTCGCCGCGCTCCTCACCGAGCTCGAGCGTTCCGACCCGGAGGCGGCGGACGACGCGAGGATCGCCGTGGAGTGGCTGACCGGCGGCGAGCCGTTAGAGACGATCACCCAGCTCGATGTGTGCGAGTTCCTCTGGTACACCCTCCCGTTGAAGGTGACCGGCGACCACGGCGACCTGGCCCGGGCGCTGGGCCGGCTGCTGCGGCTCGGCGGCATGGAACGCTACGCCGCGCTGTGCTCGTCCCCGTCCACCACGCGCATCCTGCGCGCCTACGCCCGCGACGGCGAGGAGGCCGGGATGGCCGCCTACCAGCGGGCGCTGAACGCCACGGGCGTGCTGCCGCCCGACGTGCCCGAGCTGCACTGGAGCTCGATCATGGGGCCCGAGGAGATGGGGGCCCACATCGCCTGCTCGGCGGCGCTGGAGCTCGCCGTCGTCTCCGGGGAGCTGCGGCCCGCGGCGAACGCGTGGAAGGCCCAGGCCGAGGCGCTGACCCGCCGCTGGCTGACCGCCCCGCGCACCGAGCTGGGCGGCGACAACTGGGTGGGCCGCGTGCACGGCGAGCGGCTCAACCGCTGGGTGCTCGGCCGGGGCGCCGCCCGCCGCGAGCTGGCCCAGCCGTTCGAGGTGCGCCTGCACGCGCCGATCGCGGCGCCCGAGGGACGGCACTTCCCTGCCCTGCGCTGGCTGCTGGAGACGGCGGCGGAGCCCGGCGGGGTGGCCCTCACCCGGCGGCACAACATCGCGGTCCCGGTCGCCGACGCGGCGGCCGAGCGGTTCGGCTGGCCGGCGGGCGGAGTGGCCGCGTTGCGCGTCCTGCGCCGCATCGCCGAGCGTGAGATGCGCGCGGTGGTCCGCACCGAGGGCGCGCTGCTGATCACGCCCGCCGGGCGCCGGTTGCTGGACGACCCGGCCGCCCTGTGGCAGGCGGCGGCGCCCGCCCTGCTGACCCCCGCGGCGGGCGAGCGCGAGGTGCAGATGTCGGTACGCGAGGTCGGCCTGATGCTGCTGGTGGACGTGGGTGGCCTGCCGCCCGATCCGCTCGCCGAACGCGTCGCCGAGGTGGTCGCCGGCGAGGGCTGGCGCACCGCCACCCCGGCCGACGTGGCGGGGCCCCTCGGGGAGCTGCGTGACCGGCTGGAGGCGCTGCACCTGTGCCACGCCCCGGGCCCGGACGCGCGCGCGGCGTCCACGGCCGAGGAGGCCGAGCCGGACGGCCCGCTCGTCCTCACCGCCGCGGGCCGGGCCGCCGCGCTGACCGCACTGCGCATCCAGGCCCTGCGGCCCCGCAAGTACGTCACGCTCTCCTGACCGATCCCGGCATCGCGGGGCGACGCCCCGCCGGCGGTCACAAGTGGTACGGCGCACGCGCGGCCGGTCGCGCACCCTGCCGAGGGTGCGCGACCGGCCGCTGCCGTCGTACGGGCCGCGGAGACGACGTCGTACGGCCGGCCGGGCCCGCTTACACCCGCTCGGTCATCCGCCCGCCCATGCGGCGGCCCATGCGCTCCTCCCGGCGCATCTCCTCCTCGGGGTGCCCGGCGATGAGCTCGGAGCGGGTCTCCTCGATGCGGAGCGCGACCCCCATGGCGAAGAAGGTCGGCGCCCACTCGCCGATGAACAGGCCCCACCGGTCGGCACGGGCGATGTCCTGCTCGACCTCTTTGGAGAGCACCCACGAGGCGAACGACGCCCCGACGGAAATGATGCCGGCCGTGTACATCATGCCGGACCGGATGCCCATTCTGTGGAGTGTCCTGATCATATGGCCCCCTTGAAAGCGGCGGTTGACGCTAGCTTCCTACCCTTCGCCGCGACTCGTCACGAGAAAAAGGGACAATAAGAGAAAAGCGGGGATTCCACTCCGGGCAATTTGCCGACAAATGATAACAACGAGGTTGATTACCGGGAGACGACCGCTCGTCAGCCGCCGACCAGGAAGTCGGCGAGCACCTCCAGGGAGCCGAAGACGGCGTCCTCCACGTGGCCGCGCGCCGAGACCGAGGTGACCGCGAAGTCGGCCGGGACCAGGACCAGGTAGATGTGCCACAACGGCCCGTCCGGCCCGTGGTAGGCAGGGCTCAGTGAGAGCGCGGGGCTGAGCGAGAGCGCGGTCCAGCAACCGGCCTGCTCGTCCACCTGGATCTCCCGCTGGTAGTAGAAGCGGCCCTCGCCCGGATGGCCGCCCGCCGCCGAGTCGTACGAGCCGGGCTCGCCGCGCACGATCACGGCGACGCGTTTCCCCTCGTCGATGACTCCCTGATAGCTTCCGGCGAGATCGATGCGCGGCCGGCCGCCCGAGTGGTCGATCGCGTACGAGACCTGCGGGAAGGTGATGGGGCCACCGCCCGGCCGCACCAGCGCCAGGGTCGGGGGCTGGTCGCAGACCGGCGCGGCGGCGGACGGGAGCACAGGAGGCGAGGAACGGCCGGTGCCCGTCGTCGCGGAGTACCCGATCGCGGAGACGATGAGGATCATGGCGGTTCCGGTGAGCACCGGCACGGCGAGGCGCGTCCACCGCGATCTCCGGCGGCCGTCGTCGTCGGCTGTCGCCATTTCGCCCTCCGGCAGGTGTGCGGCGCACAGCGGCGGAATTCGGCGAGCACCGTGGCGCGGTGGCGCCCGCCGGCGACGCCGGCGTGAATTCCACGGACATCGCACCGCTCGCGAAGCGGCGCGCTCCCACTGTGGCACGCCGTCCCTGTTCCGCACCGGTCGATGCACAGAGCGGCCCTGGATAATTGACGAATTCTTTAAATAAGCGAAGGGTGGCAGGGAGAAATGTCCGCCGTCCTTCATGGCCCGGCCCTCATCATCAAGGTTTCGCCGCGCCGGGGATGCCCGAGCGGAGGCGCCGCCACCCGGGTCGCCCGCTCTCACGATCCCGACATCGAGTCACATATGCGACAAACGTCCCAGCGTGCCATCTCCGGTGAAACGGCACGTACCGGCACTTCAGCCAAGAGACGTGCGAAATGCCACTTACATGAGATACAAGAGCACTTGCCCCTACTACCCCCATTGAGGCACAAGTGACGAAGCTTTTCCGGGCCCTCGCGACACACCTGCTCGCCGGGGCCTTCCTGCTCACCGCCTTCACCGGCGGCGCCCACGCCGACACCACCGAGCCGACCGACACCGAACTGGCGGCGGAGTGGCAGACGGCGTGGGACACCTACAAGTTCGCCGAGCCCGCGCCGCCCCCGGCGCCCGGCTCGGGCCGCAGCCGGCAGACCAGCACGATCTCCATCACGATCAACGCCCCGGCGTGGCGGGTCTTCCCGGCTTACTCCAACATCAACAACCACATCGGCCGGGCGGCGTTCCTCAAGCGCGTCGCCACCCACAAGGACTGGTGCGAGCGCGGAACGCGCTTGATCAACCTCACCGCCATCGAGGACATCCCCTACCAGGGAACGATCATCAGCCTGCACACCCACGCACAGCAGCGCATCCACGCCGCCGAGCTCTACTACGAGACCGACACCTGGTCGGAGCCCAACGTGGTCACCCACCAGCGGATCAGCTTCTCCGTCCTGCGGGACGGCAGCACCAAGGTCACCGAGCGCCTCACCTTCGAGGCGGACGACGCGCTGATCGACTTCACCGTCGCCAACGGCACCGCGTCGCATCAGCAGACCCAGACGGCCCTGAAGCAGGCCATCGAGAGCGGCGAGCTCTGACGAACCGGCGGGGCGAGGCCCGACGGCCTCGCCCCGCCTCAGGGGGACGCCTTTCGGCGCCACGGCGCACCTGGGGCTTCACTGGCCGAGATTTGGGGTTAATGCGACATTTGTCGCACATATACTCGAAACTGCTCTACGAGCCCGGCCGTCCTCCTTCTGGTCCCGCCGGGCTGATGGGCGGGTATGCCGGTGAACGAACACTCCCTAGACATACGGCGAACCTTGAACGGTTCCGCGGCCGCGCGGCTGCGGGCGCTCGAGGCCATGGGCGACGACCTGACGGCGACCGAGGCGCTGCGGGCCGCGCTCGACCATGCCGTCGCCGAGCTCGGCGGCCTGGGCGGCATGGCGCACATGAGCGGCCCCTCCGGAAACCGGGCGCTCCACCTGGTGGTCACCACCGGTCTGCCCCGCGCCCTCACCCAGGCGTGGGAGAACATCAAGCGCGACGAACCCGCCGTACCCGCCCGTGCGATCTGCGCCGGCACGTTCGCCTGGTCCGGCCCCAAGCCGGACGGGGCGCCGATGCGCACCTCCAACGGACCCGCCCCGCCCTGCCCGAGCGTCGCCGGCATGGCCGCCGTTCCCCTGCCCGGCCCCGACGGCCCGCTCGGCACGCTCTCCGTCCTGACCGTCGACTCCAGTCAGCCCTCGCGAGACCAGCAGGTGTTCCTGCAGGCCGCGGCCGGCTGGGCGGCCGACCGCCTGCGCGGGTCCTGCCGGCCCCCGGCCGCCGCCCGCAGCGTGAGCCCCGCGCTCTCGGGCGCGCAGCTCCAGCAGGCACTCGACACGATCATGGTGGGCACCTGGGACTGGGACATCACCACGGGCCGGCTTCTCTGCAGCGAGGCCACCTGCGCGATCTTCGGCATCTCGCCGGAGGACTTCGACGGCCGGATCGAGACCTGGACCAGGATGGTCTACCCCGAAGACCTGCCTTGGGTGCTGGCCGCGCTCGACGAGGCCCTCCGCGCCAGGAGCATGTTCAGCGCCGAGTACCGCATCTGCCATACCGACCAGAAACTCCGGTGGGTGCAGGTGCGCACCCGCATCGTGCTGGACGAGCACGGCGAGCCGGCCCATCTGATCGGCACGCTGTGGGACACCACCGAGGCCCGCGTGGCCCTCGACCGGGTCGGCCGCGCCCTGTGGCACATGAGCGACGGCTTCATCGCGCTGAACGAGCACGGCAAGATCACTTTCCTCAACCTGGAGGCCGAACGACTCCTCGGCCCCGGTGAGAAGCCGCTCGGACGCGTCCTGTGGGAGCTGCCGGCCATCATCACGCCCGATCTCGAGGGCCGCTGCCGTCGCGCCCTGGACGAAGGGACACCGACCGACCACGACGTCCAATGGCCGACCAGCGGCCGCTGCTACCACGTGCGCCTGATCCCGGTGCCCGAGGGGCTGGCGATCTTCATCACCGACGTCACCGAGAAGCGGGCGCAGGAGGCCGAGCAGAGCGCCGCCGCGCGTACGGCGGCCGAACGCGCGGCCCGCATCGGCGAGCTGACCAGCGCGCTCGCCTCGGCCCTCACCATGCACGACGTCGTGAACGTCAGCGCCGCCCGGCTGTCGTCGCTGTTCGACGCGACCGGGCTGATCGTCTACCGGATCGAGAACAACATCCTGCGCTCGATCGGCTCGGTCGGCTACTCCCAGGCGTGCATCGAGACGGTGGAGTCGCGCAACCCCGCCGACATCCCTCCCGTCATCCAGGCGCTGGAGAGCGGCGCCCCGGTCTTCATCTGCTCCCCCGAGGAGTACCTCAGCGTGTTCCCCGACTTCGGCGAGATCCTCGCCGTGAGCGGGAAACGGGCGTGGAGCATCCTGCCGCTGATCGCCTCCGACCACCGGGTCGGCTGCTGCATCCTCGGCTTCAGCAGGCCGCGCCGGTTCACCGACGAGGAGGCCACGCTGCTCAACGCGATCAGCGGCCTGGTCGCCCACGCCCTGGAACGCGCCCGGCTGTACGAGGCCGAGCACGCCCACGCCCAGGAACTGCAGCGCGGCCTGCTGCCCCGCCGGCTCCCGTCGCTGCCCGCGGTCACCGCCGCCGCCCGCTACCTGCCCGCCGGCAAGGAGATGGAGGTCGGCGGCGACTGGTACGACATCATCCCCCTGTCCGCCGACCGGGTGGCGCTCGTCATCGGCGACGTGATGGGCCACGGGGTGCCCGAGGCCGTGACCATGGGACGCCTGCGCACGGCCCTGCACACTCTGGCCAACCTCGAACTGCCGCCCGAGGAGATCCTCTTCCACCTCAACGAACTCGTCGCCGGCCTGGGGGACGACTCCTACGCCACCTGCCTGTACGCGATCTACGACCCCGGCACCCGCGTCTGCACCCTCGCCGGCGCCGGCCACCCGCCGCCGGCCGTCGTCCACCCGGACGGCACCACCTACTTCCCCGACATGCCGCCCAACCCGCCGCTCGGCGCCGCGGAGCCGCCCTTCGAGACCTTCGACGTGCACATGCCCGACGGCGACCTGCTCGTGATGTACACCGACGGCCTGGTCGAGTCCCCCAAGTGCGACCTGGAAAGCGGCATGGCCAAGCTCGCCGCGACCCTCGCCGACTCCTGGCCGCGGATCTCCGGGCAGACCTGTGACGCGGGGACGGAGCTGCTGTGCGACGCCGTCACCGGCGCCCTGCTCCCCTCCGACCTGGAGTCCTACGACGACGCCGCCCTGCTCATCACGCGCGTGCGATCGTTCGCCCCGCAGGACATGGCCTCCTGGCACCTGCCCGAGGACCCGCGGGCCGCCGGCGCGGCGCGGCGGCACATCCGCGAGCAGTTGTCGGCCTGGGACCTCACGGACCTGTCGACGACCACCGAACTGCTGGCCAGCGAGCTGATCGGGAACGTGGTCCGCCACGCGAAGGGGCCCATCGTGCTCCGCCTGCTGCGGAGCCGGTCGCTCATCTGCGAGGTCTACGACGGAAGCCTCACCACACCGCGCATCCGCCGCGCCTCGGAGACCGACGAGGGGGGACGCGGTCTCCAACTGGTCGCGGCCCTGTCCCAGCGCTGGGGCACCCGCTACACCACCGAAGGCAAGTGCATCTGGACCGAGCAACCCCTCCCGGAGGTGAGCCGTGAGAGCTCCGTCCCGGAGGGCGCCGACGGGTGTCCGGCGGCGGCGGACACTCCGGCGGAACGGACACCAGCGCCGTGACCATGGCTTTCACCGGCAGCGCCGGCGAAAGCGTCCGGTCTCGTTGCCGGACACCGGCCGCGAACCGGATCGTCGATGGCAGATCGCTCGATCTCCCATCGAAAGGAATCCCATCCTGTGAAGCAGCTCTCGCTCCGCCCCCGGCTCCGGCTCGTGCTGGCGGCGCTGGCCGTCGCGGGCGCCGCGCTCGTGCCCGCCGCGACGGCCTCGGCGCAGGCCCCGTTGCTGTGGCACGCCGGCTGGTTCGTCAAGAACATGTGCTACAAGGACGCCCGTAGCTTCGCGAGCTCGGCGCTGAACAACAACGGTTACCGGACGGCCTACACCCCGCCCAACGCCGTCGTCGGCAGCAACGGCTCCACGATCGTGGAGGTGTCCTACGCACCGGCCCAGACCAGCTACTCCCCCGCCAAGTTCTCGAAGATCTACTTCACCGTGACCGCGACGTCGAACGTGTCCAGTTCGGCGGAGACGGCCCGCAACAAGGTCCGCCAGTCGATCGTGAACATGACCTACATCGACTACTGCTGACACGACAGGCAGCACGGACGGGGCGGGGGCCGGGGGCCTCTCGTCCCGTCACGCCGTCCCGGGGGTGCCGATCGGGGTCACGGGCTCCAGGTCCAGATGGTGCCGTCCCAGTGCCCGGAGACGACCAGGGCCCTGCCGCCGGCCTGCCCGATCGCGATGGACTCGGCGGCCGTGCCCGGCCCGGTGAGGCCGTCGCCGTAGGGGCGAGCGGTGGCCAGGTCCCAGATACGGATGGCGCTGTCGTCGCTGCCGGCGATGGCCACCGTCCTGCCCTTGACCGTGCCGATGGCCACCGTCTTGACCGCGTTGTGGATCGGTTCGCCGAGGTCGGCCGGCTCGGTCCCGGACGGGTCCCACACCCGCACGACGCCGTCCTCGCTGCCGGACACCGCGAGGAGCCTGCCGCGCACGACGCCCATCGCCACGGTGCCGACGGTGCTCTCGTGCGTGCCCAGCAGTCGCACGACCCGCTCCGCGGCCAGGTCCCAGAGCCGCACCTTGCCGTCCGCGCTGCCGGACACGGCCATCGCCTGGCCCGTCGCGATGCTCTTGACCTCGGAGTCGAGGCTCGCGCCGAGGATCTCGCCGCCGTGCCGGGGAACGGCGGGATCCCAGATCCTGACCGTGCGGTCGTCGCCCGCGGACACGGCCACCGTCCTGCCCCCCACCACCGCCAGCGCCACGCTGTTGATCCCCCCGGTGGGTTCGCCGCTCATGCGGGTGCTCGTGGGCGGGTCGGCGGTGAGGTCCCAGACCCGTAGCGTGCCGTCGACGCCGCCGGACACCGCGATGGGCGGGCGCAGCGCGATGGAGTAGACGGGCTTGTCGTGGCCGGCGAGCGGGCCGCTGCGTGCTCTGCCCGTGACCGGGTTCCACAGTTGCACGGTGCCGTCGGCCCGGCCCACGACCGCGACGGGCTCGCCCCTGAGCCAGCCGACGGCCACGGACCAGACGGGGTTGTCCTTGCCGAGCGGCGGACTGAGGAGCTTGCCGACGGGGCTGTAGGCGCCTTCGCCGGGCGGGAGAGCGGAGAACGTGCCCGGGGAAGGCGACCCCGCCGCCGCCGCGGTCGGCGATCGGGTGCCACGGAACCAGTAGGGGATGCCGGCTCCCGCCGCCGCGACGGCCAGCACCGACGTCGTGAGCAGGATCCGCCTTCGGAGAAGGGGAGGTCTCTGGGCGTTGTCCTCCGCCGCCTCGCCGGGCTCCGCCGAGATGGTGGCTTGGGGACGAGCGGGACGTTCGGGCAGGGAACGGGGCGCGGGCCGGCGCGGGTTCCGGTCCACCTGCTCGCGAAGCTCGCGGTAGGCCTCATCCCACGCGCGACGATCGGCGAGATCGGGCGGCAGCGCGATGTCGTTCTCCGCCGCGACACGTAAACACGTATCGACAAAAACCTCGAAATTCGACAATTCCGGCCGAACCGGGCGTTCCAGGCTCGTCATTCCGGCGATCGTGCTGCGCTTGAGGCGAAGCCTGTCCTCGCGCCGGCGGCGGGGAGTGCGTTCGCTCTCGACCTCCATCCGGCGTACCGAAAGGCCCGTCGCCTTCTGCAGAGCCCGTAACCGACGGGCGAAATTCACTCGCGGATCGGCCGACTCGTCCACCACGACTCTCCGGAGGCTGGAACGGAGTGACGTCCGGCGATGCCGGACACCTCTGAGCGCCCCCAGCATACGTCTCGACCAGGACATATGCCGGTAACGACAAGAAATGCGTGCGGTCCGCCGGCCGGACACATCACCAATCCAGCACCATGGACCACATTCCTCGTCGAATGCATATAAAAGGAACTAACTCCGCGCACCGCCCCCTGGTACCACCGGCCGCATGACATCGGCCGTCACGACGGCGGCGGATTCCTCTCCGGCCTTTTCGCACCGCCACTGTTCATCACATTCGCCTTGCTGGTCTTCACCGTCCTCTTCGGCCGACGACCGCCGCGAAGGCGCGGCATTTCAGCGGTGCAGCCAGTCGAGCAGGCCGGGTGGCGCCAGGCCGGCCGCGCGCTCGTGGTAGCGGGCGAGCTCGTCGCCGGTGAGCACCTCGCGGCCGGAGCCGGAGGCGCCGCGGCGGAAGAACGCCGAGCTGTCCTTCAGCACCCCGGAAGGGTTGGGCGCGAGTTCGGCGGCGCGCGATCGCATGCTGGCGAAGGTCGCGGCCCGCACCAGGTCCGGCCACACGTCCTCCGGCACCGAGATGCCGAGCAGCCGGGCGAGCCCGCGCATCTCGCCGGCCAGATCACGCAGCAGGTCGTCATAGTGCAGAAGGACGACGTTGCGCTGGTGGAGGCGGCGCGTCCAGGCGTCCGACAGGTGCCACATCACTCCCGGCAGGGAGTCCATCGCCTCCATGGGCGAGGCGTCGTCGTCCACCCAGCGCAGCAGCCAGTCACGCAACGGCGGCCGCGGCGCCGGCGGCACGGCGGGCTCCGGCCTGCCGGTCAGGGCGCGGAGACGCTCACGGTCGATGTTGGCGCCTTGGTGGTAGAGCGAGACTGCCATGTCGAGCGGATGGCGCGCCACCACGATGTACGTCGCCCGGTCGTCGATCGGGACTCCGTCCAAAGGGGTGTGCGTCTTGATGAACCTGCGGTGCCGCTGGGCCGCCAACCGCGCGTACACCTCCTCCTTCGGCGTGACCAGGTGGTCCAGCCACGGCGACAGCACCGGCAACGGCTCCGGCAGATCGGCGCTCTGGAAGACCAGCAGCGCGCAGATCATCTGCGTCCACGTCGTACCGCTCTTCGAGCGGGTGCTGATCACGATGTCGCCGCGCCGGAACGGGAACCCGTCCCATCGGCCGCTGTCCTCCTCGTCGGACACGTACCTCACCGGGGACGCCGACATGCACTTCCTCCCGATCATGGAGTCCGGTCACCGCGAACGGCAGCTCATGAAGCGGCACTCGATGGGACACCGCCTGAAAATCCAGAATCGTCGACGATAGCCCACCCCGACCCGGCTTGGTTTCACTTCGTTTCACCGGGCCGCCCCGGCGGCGGCACGTCGCGCGTCGTGAGGGGAGGCCCCGGTGCGCGGCGGTGGATCACCCGTTGTCCCGCCCGCGGGCGCGGGTTACCGTCACCCGGTCGCATCAGCCCGTCGTGATGCCTCTCCCCACCGGTCCATCGCAGTACCCGTTCCTTCCGGTCCATCTCCGTACTCGCCCTCAGATGGCCACGGCCGGATTCGCCGAGCCGTGGAAAGGAGAACTGTGCGACCCATACGTGCGACCGCGGTGCTGGCCGCGGTGCTGAGCACCGTGCTGCTCCCCGGCACCGCCCACGCGGCCGAGCCCTCCCCCCTCGCGAGCGTGGCAGGCTGCCCGCCCGATCGCGGCCCCGCGCAGGCGTGTGACGCCGCGAACCCGCAGCGGCCGGGTCCGGACGTCCTGGCCGGAGCGCACACCGCCGGCCGGGTCAAGCCGGACGGCCGCTCCGTCCGGTACAGCTGGCCCGGCGTCTACTTCGAGGGCCGGTTCCGCGGCACCGGCGTCGGCATCGTCCTCGACGACGCGGACAACGACTACGACGTCACGATCGACGGCGCGACCGTCGCCACCCTGGTGACCCCGGGCAAGACCACGTACTGGGTGAAGGGCCTCGCCGGCGGCGCGCACACCGTACGCCTCGTCAAGCGGACCGAGAGCCCGTGGGCCTCGGGCGCGTTCGGCGGCTTCGTCGCGGCCCCGGGCGGCGCGATCCTTCCCAAGCCCCCCGCGCGCCACCGGCAGATCGAGTTCATCGGCGACTCCTACACCGCCGGCTACGGCAACGTCTCCGACACCCGCGAGTGCACCAGCGACGACGTCAACCGCACCACCAACGCCGACCTCGCCTTCGGCGCCCTCACCGCGCGCCGCCTGAACGCCGACTACCAGCTCAACGCCTACTCCGGCCGCGGCATGGTCCGCAACTACAACGGCGGCGACCCCGGCATCGACTACCGGACCTTCTACGACAGAGCCCTGCTGAACGTCGACGGCGACGTGTGGCGGAACCCGGGCACCTGGCGGCCGCAGCTGGTCGTGGTCGGCCTGGGCATCAACGACTTCTCCACCGCCATCAACCCGGGCGAGCCCTGGACTCCGGACAGTCTGATGGCCGCCTACCGCACCGCCTACCACGCGTTCCTCGACAAACTGCGTGCGCAGTACGGCCCGCGCACGATCATCGTGGTCAGCGCGACCTCGGTCTACAACACCACCGCGCTCGCCGACGCCACCCAGCGGATCGTCCAGGAACGCAACGCGCGCGGCGACGACCGGATCCGCTACTGGTACTACGACGAGTCCGGCCTGGACTACCTCGGCTGTCACTGGCACCCGTCCAGCCACGACCACCAGGTCATCGCCCAGCGCCTGACCGACTACATCGCCACCCTCCCCCTCCGCTGGTAGCCACCGCGAACCCACCACAAGCCCTTCCGCCGGCGATCCCTCCCGGCGGAAGGGCTTTTTCCTGGCCATAACGCGGGCCGCGGAGGCCACCACCGACCTGAGGAATGGTGCATAAATGGATAAAGAGGACTTATTTACCTGGAGGACATATTCGATCTTCTTGATCAACATGGATGTTTTTATCGCCGTTAACGTCCCCTAATAGCGGATTTGTTACGTTTCACCGAAGTCACCCGGCCCCGGCCTGCGCGAGGAGAACTCGGTGAGACTGGCGGACGACGTCAGCCCATGCACTTCGGCGTTACCCGAGGCGAACGCCTCGGCCACTCCGGCGTCGTCACCGCACCCCCTCCGCACCCTCCGGCCAGGACGGGCATGACCGAATCGGCGCGACGCCGGCGCTCCCGGACACGATCCGCGAGCCAGCCCTGCTCGAACCCTGTGACCAGGGCCTGAGCCCCACCTTTCCTTCAGTCACCCTGAACGGATTCACGTTTCCGAGGAGACGTATGTCCACCGACCCCCTGACGTACGCAGACGCGCCCGCCGACGCGTACCGCACCCCCCTGATCGACGCGACCGGGCTCGTGCCCGGCGCGCGGATCCTGGTCAAGGACGAGACGCGGTACGCCTCCGGCAGCCACAAGGAGCCCGCCGCCCGCGCCGTGGTGGCCCGGGCGGCCGCCGGAGGCCACCGGCACGTGGTGGTCGCGACGTGCGGCAACTACGGCCGCGCGATGGCGATGGCCTGCCGGGCCGCCGGGATGGCCTGCACCGTCGTCCTGCCCGAAGGCTGGAGCGACGGCGGCGCCTGGATGCGCGACGCCGGCGCCCGTGTCCACCTGGTGCCCGGCAGCTACGAGGACGCCGTGGACGAGTCCCGCCGGCTCGCCGGAGCCGAGGGCGCCGTCGACGGCAACGTCGACGGCCCGTACGCCGACGCGGTCTTCGACGGGCACGGGATCGTCGTGCACGCGCTGCGCGAGGCGCTCGGCACGCCCCCGGCGGCGCTGTGGCTTCCGGTGGGCAACGGCACCACGGCGATCGCCGTGCACCGGGAGATGCGGGCCCTGGGCTGGCACTGCCCGATCAACGGCGTCGGCTCGGCCGGCAACAACCCCGTGGTGACGAGCTGGCCGGGCGACTACCGGATGCTGCCGCCGGACGGCGTCACGACCTCCGCCCACAACCAGCCCCTGGTCAACTGGCACGCCCTGCAGGGCCCCGAGGCCATGGCCGCGATCGCCGGCACCGGCGGCGAGGTCTTCGGCGTGGACGACGGCCAACTCGTCGCGGCCCGGGCCGCGCTCGCCGCGTACGGCGCCTACCCGACCAGCGCCGGGGCCGTCGCGCTGGCCGGACTGCTCGCCCGCGCCCACGCGGCCGACCCGCTCACCGGAACCCATGTCGTGCTGCTCAGCGGACGCTGACCGGCGTCCGCACACCGACACGGGATCGAGGGAAACGATGACCACAGTGACCGAGGGCGGCCCCGCGCTGCTCTTCACCCGCACCAAAGTGAGCCGCGGCGACCAGGGCGTCTTCGTCGGCAAGCTCGCCGTGCTGGCCGCGCTCACCGCGCTCGGGGCGACCCTCGCCCTGCGCCCCGAACCGCTCGCGATCGCGGCCGGCGTGGTGATCCTCGCCGCGATGTACACCCACGCGGTCGAGCTCCAGCACCAGTGCCTGCACCACTCCGCCTTCCTGCGGCCCTGGCAGCACCGGCTCGTGGGCGTGCCGCTGGGCATTCCCCTGCTGGTCGTGTACAGCCACTACCGGCTACGCCACCTGCAACACCACCGCCACCTGGGCACCCCGCAGGACACCGAGTTCTTCGGCTTCGACACCCGGGCGCCGCTGACCGTCTCCCACCTGGTGCGAGGCCTGCTCGACTACCGGCGCCTCGCCTCGGTGCTGTGGGAGGTCGCGCTCGCGGCCACCGGACGCTGGACCTACCGGTACGGCCCGATCAGCCCCGGCATGCGCCGCCGCGCCGTCACCGAGCATCTCGTCCTCGGCGCGGTCGTACTGACCGCGATCGGCGCCGCCCTCGCGGGGTACGGGCAGTACCCGCTGCGGCTGTGGGTGCTCCCCCTCGTCCTCGCCGTACCGATGCACTTCCTCGTCGAACTGCCCGAGCACGTGCTCTGCGACACCGCCACCACCGACGTGCTGCGCAACACCCGGTCCATCCGGGGGAGCCGCCTCAGCACCTGGTTCACCAACGGCAACAACCTGCACATCGAGCACCATGCCGCGATGAGCGTGCCGATCAACCGGCTGCCCGAACGGCACGACGAGACCCGGCGCCACGCGGTGCACGTCGAGCGCACCTACGCCGACTTCTACCGCACCCTCTGGAAGGCCGTGCACCGGCCCGCGCGTCTCGGTCGTTCGAATGTCGAGGAGTCGTCGTGAGCACCATGCACCTCACCGGCGTGCCGGGATCGGGGGCACCCGACGGAGGGCCGCCGGGCGGATCCGGCGAGGACGGCGTGCCGTTCGACGTGTTCGCCGCCATCGAGGAACAGGCGCGCACCAGGCCCGGCGCGCCGGCCCTGATCGACGCCACGGGCCGGACGAGCTACGCCGGCCTGGTCGCGGAGGTGCACCGCCTGGCCGGCGCTCTGGCCGCGTCCGGCGTCCGGCCCGGTGACCTGGTCGGGCTGTGCCTGCCGCGTGGGCGGGCCGCGGTGACGGCACTGCTGGCGGTGTTGCGCTGCGGCGCGGGGTACGTGCCGCTCGACCCCGGCTACCCGGCGGCGCGCCTGGCCCTGATGCTGGAGGACGCGCGCCCTCGGCTCGTACTGGTGCCGATGGACGGTGATCCACCGTTGCCCGCCGGCACCGCGCTGCTGCGCCTCGGCGACGACCTCGGCAGCGACTCCCCCGAAGAGCCGGGCGGCGACCTCGGGGTGGGGCCGGGCCGGGCCGCCGCGGTGCCGGGAGCCGTGCCCGGTGCCGCCGCTTCGCCGGAGGACGTGGCCTATGTCATCTTCACCTCCGGTTCCACCGGTCGTCCCAAGGGGGTGGCGGTCCCCCGGCGCGGCTGGTCGCACTTCTGCCGGGCCGCCCGCGACACCTACGGCATCCGGGCCGACGACCGGGTGCTCCAGTTCGCCTCGCTCAGCTTCGACGCGAGCGTTCAGGAGATCTTCCCCGCGCTGATCACCGGCGCCGCCGTCGTCGTCCGCGACGAGGACATGATCAGCCGGCCCGGCCTCTTCCTCGGCCGCTGCGCCGAACTCGGCGTCACCGTGCTCGCCATGGCGACGGCGTACTGGCGGGAGCTCGTCTCGGCGATCGACCAGGGGGAGGCGGCGCTGCCCGCGACCGTCCGCATGGTGATCATCGGTGGCGAGGCGGCGCACGCGCGCACGGTCGGGCGCTGGCACGCGCGGACCGGTCACGCGGTGCGGCTGCTCAACACCTACGGCCCCACCGAGGCGATCGTCACCGCGACCGCCGCCGACCTGACCTGGTGGTCCGGTGACGACCCGGTGCCGATCGGCCACCCGCTGCCCGGCGTGACCTGCCGAGTCGCCGCACCGGACGGCACCGATGTGGCCGACGGCGAGACGGGTGAGCTGTACATCGGGGGCGCCGCGCTCGCCGCCGGCTACCTGGGACGCCCCGAGTCGACCGCCGAACGGTTCGTCACGGACACGCTGGGGAGGCGGGAGTACCGCACCGGCGACCGCGTCCGGCGGCGACCCGACGGGGCGCTGGAGTATCTGGGCCGGTTCGACCGGCAGGTGAAGATCCGGGGCTTCCGGGTGGAACCCGCCGAGGTGGAGTCCGCGCTGCGCGGGCTCCCCGGCGTCGCCGACGCCGTGGTGCTGGTAGAGGAGAGCACCGGGCAGGCGCGACTGGCAGGCCACGTGCTGGCGGAGGACGGCGGCCCGGACGCGGCCGAGGTACGCCGCCGCCTGCGCGAGGAGCTGCCGCACTACCTCGTGCCTGCCGTCGTCACCGTGCACGGCTCCTTCCCGCTCACCATCCAGGGCAAGATCGACCGGGCGGCGCTGGCGGCCACGGCTGTCACCGGCTCGGCCGGCCTGCCCCCTACCGCGGACCGGCCGGCGACGGCGGGCTCGGAGACGGGCCGGGAAACCGGCCGGGAGCCGGAGGCGGGCCTGGAGGACGCCACGGATGGCTCGGCCGAGGCGCGGGTCCGCGCGCTGTGGGAGAGCCTGCTCGGGGTCACCGGCATCGGCCCCCGCGACGACTTCTTCGCCCTCGGCGCCGACTCGCTGCACGCCATTCGCCTGATCGGCCGGCTGCGCCGCGCGTTCGGACTGGAGCTGGCGCTCAGCGACCTCTACGCGGCCCCGACGCTCGCCGGGCTGGCGGCAGCGGTACGGGCGGCCGAAGCGGCGGCCGAACGCCGGACCGGGGCGTCGCCGACCGTGCCCGGCCGTCCGGCCGAGGCGTCGCCGGGCGCGCCCGAGCGTGCGGTCACGGCCTCGCCTGCGGCATCCGATCGGCCGGCCGGGACCTCGCCGGTCGTACCCGGCCCCGGCCGGTCGAGTGATGCACCGCCGGTCGCGACCGGCGGTCCGGCGGGGGCCCAGTGGCCCGTCCCCACCGCGGCCCCCCGCGAGGAGCGGCGGCCCGAGCCCCGGGAGAAGGCCGCTGAGCCTCGGGAGAGGCGGACGGCGCCTCGGCAGGGGCCTGAGCAGGAGGACGGCCGGCCGCGGGTGCTGCCGCTCACCGCGATGCAGCGCGTGTTCTGGATGGCCGAGCACCTGTGCGCGGACCTGCCCGCGTACACCCTGGGCATCCGGTACCGGTGGGCCGGCCCCGCGCGGGCGGACCTGCTGGCGGCCTGCCTGGCCGAACTGGCCCGCCGCCATCCCGCGCTGCGGGCCCGATTCCCGGTCCAGGACGGCGAACCGGTGATGCTCGTCGCCGCCACGGGGACCGTACCGTTGAGCGAGATCGACCTGCGGGACCTGCCGCCGGACCAGCGGGCGTCACGCGCAGAGCAGGAGCGCCACCGGGCCGTACGGGAGCCGCTCGACCTCGCGGAAGGCCCCCTGGCCCGCATGGTGCTGCTGCGGACCGGCGGCGACGACGAACTGCTCCTGGTCGTCCACCACCTCGTCTTCGACGGATGGTCGGCCGGAGTGTTCGGCGACGAACTGGCCGAGCTGTACCACGACATGGCACAGGGACGGCGGACGGCGCCGCCCGCTCCCGACGACCAGCCGGCGTCCCGGGCCGCCGGCGCCGCGCTCACCGCGTACGAGCGAGAGCGGTTCGCCGACGCGGACCTCGGCCCGCGAGCCGCCGACGCGGCGCTCACCGCGTACTGGCGGGACCGGTTCACCGGGGCCGACCTGGACCTCGACCTGCCCGCCGACCGCCCCCTCCCCGCCCGGCGTTCCTTCGCCGCGGCGCGGATCTCCCGCCGGCTCTCCCCCGAGCTGCTCGACCGGCTCCGCGCCTGCGGACGGGAGCACCACGCCAGCCTCTTCATGGTGGTGCTGGCCGGAGTGCAGGCGGTGATCGGCAGGTACACCGGGCGCGAGGACGTGACCGTGCTCGCACCGGTCGCCGGCCGCGAGGACACCGCGCTGGAGTCGCTGATCGGGGCCGCGCTCAACATCCTGCCGCTGCGAGGTGACCTCTCCGGCGACCCCACCTTCGCCGGACTGCTCTCCCGGGTGGTGGAGACGGTCGTCACGGACCTGGAGCATCAGGATCTGCCGCTGACGGACATCATGGCCGCCATCGGGCGCACTCAGGCGGGCAGGATCAGCCGGCTCAGCGGCGTCAGCGTCACCGTGCACAACACCCCGGCGCCGCGCCGCGCTCTCGTCCGGTACGCCGGTGACGAGCCGCCCGCCGCGATGATGGTGGACCTCGCCCTCGGCCTGCACTTCACGGTGGACGGGCCCGTCCTGACCGTCGACCACGCCACCGAGCTCTTCGACGCCGAACGCGTCGAAGCCCTGGTGGACCACCTGCTCACCCTGCTGGACGCGGCCGCCGCCGCACCGGCCACCCCAGTGAGCGACCTCCCCCTGCTCACCCCCGCCGAGCGGGACCGGATCCTGCACCGGTGGAACGACACCGCGATCACGCCACCGGACGCGCGCACCGTTCACGAGCTGTTCCAGCGATGCGCGGCCGCGGCACCCGGCGCGCCGGCGCTCACCGCCGGCACGACGACGGTGAGCTACCGGGAGCTCGACGAACAGGCCAACCGGCTCGCCCGGACGCTGCGCCGGCACGGCGTACGCCCCGGCGTCCGGGTGGCGATCTGCCTGGACCGCGGCATCGAGCTGTTCGCGGCGATGTGGGCGGTGCTCAAGGCGGGCGGCGCGTACGTCCCGCTCGACGCGGCCTACCCCGCGGACCGGCTCGGCTACATGCTGCGCGACAGCGGTGCGATCGCGCTGGTCACCAGGCTCGACCTGCCCGGCGTCCCGGCCGCCCCCGACGGCGTGGCCGTCGTCGCGCTCGACCGTGACGCGGCGGAGATCGCCGCCGAGGACGGCGGCGACCTGGAGGCGGCGGCCGGTCCCGGCGACCCGGCCTACGTGATCTACACCTCGGGCTCCACCGGGCGTCCCAAAGGGGTGGTCGTCACCCACGCCAACCTGGTCCACGCGGTCGGCATGTGGCAGGAGGCGTACGCGCTCGACCCGGGCTGGACCTACCAGCAGGCCGCCAGCTTCTCCTTCGACATGTTCGTCGGCGAGACGCTGCGCGCGCTGTGCACCGGCGGCCGGCTCGTCGTCGTCCCCCGCGAAGTGCTCCTCGACCCGGCGGAGCTGTACGCGCTGATGCGCCGCGAGCGGGTCAACTGCACCGAACTCGTGCCCGCCGTCCTGCGGAACCTGCTGGCGCACGTCGAGACGGCCGGAGAGCGGCTGGACCACGTCCGCCTGCTGATCGGCGGCGGCGAGAAGTGGCAGGTCCGCGAGTACCTCCAGGCGCAGCGGCTCGTCGGTCCCGGCAACCGCGTGGTCAACGCCTACGGGGTCACCGAGGTGACGGTGGACAACGTGTACTTCGACGGCGACGTCAGCGGACTGCCGCCGGACGCGCCGCTGCCCATCGGACGTCCGTTCCCGGGCAACCGGGTCTACGTGCTGGACGCCCACCGCAGGCCGGTCCCGGCGGGAGTGGTGGGCGAGCTGTACCTCGGCGGGGCGGGCGTGGCCCTCGGCTACCACGAGCGGCCCGAACTGACGGCCGAGCGGTTCGTCCCCGATCCGTTCCACGACCGGGCCGGCGGCCCCGCCCTGATGTACCGGACCGGGGACAGCGCGCGGTTCCACCGAGACGGGAACGTCGACTTCCTCGGCCGCCTCGACGACCAGGTCAAGGTCAACGGCTACCGGATCGAGCTGGGCGAGGTCGAGGCCGCCCTCGGCGCGCTGCCCGGAACGCTCGCCTGCGCCGCCGCGGTGCACACGGCGGCCTCGGGGATGGCCCAGCTCGTCGGCTACCTGGTGCCGCGTCGCGGCACCGGTGATCTGGACGAGGCGACGGTCCGCGCCGCCCTGTCCACCGCGCTGCCGCCGCACATGGTGCCCGCCCGGCTGGTCGTCCTGCCCCGGCTGCCGCTCACCCCCAACGGCAAGCTCGACCGGCGAGCCCTGCCCGCGCCCCAGGACACCCCCGCCACATCGACCGGCGTCGCCCCCCGGACCGCCGCGGAACGGCGCATAGCCGAGATCTGGTCGCGGACACTCGGCGTCGAAGAGGTCGGCATCGACGACGACTTCTTCTCCCTGGGCGGCGACTCCTTCACCGCGCTGCGGCTCGTCCGGCGCATCGACCCCGCGCTGGCCCTGGTGGAGCTGTACCGGCACCCCACCGTGCGCGCCCTGGCGGCCCTGCTCGACCAGCGGTCCGCGGGGCACGACACCGGGCCGCGGCGGCTGCTGCACCGGTTGACCCCGGCCGACGCGGACGCCTCGTCGGGCGGGGTCACGGTCGTCGCCGTCCCGTACTCCGGCGGCAGCGCGATCGCCTACCAGCCGCTGGCCGACGCGCTCCCCGCGCACTGGGCCCTCTACGCCGTCGAGCTTCCCGGCCACGACCAGAGCCGGGCGGACGAGCCGCTGCTCCCCGCCGCCGAGGTCGCCGAACGGATGCTCGCCGAGATCCGGACGCTGTCCGGGCCGGTCCTGCTCTACGGGCACTGCCTCGGCAGCGCGGTGACCCTGGAGACCGCCCGCCGGGCCGAGGCCGCCGGCGTCGACCTGGTCGGCGTGGGCGCCGGCGCGAGCTTCCCCACGGCGCGGCTGCCCGGACGGCTGTTCGACTGGTTCCACCGGCTGGTGCCGTCCGACCGGTTCGTCTCCGACCGGGCGTACTTCTCGTTCCTGCGGGCCAGGGGTGGTTTCACCGACCTGGACGACCCCGCGCAGGAACGGTTCGTCGTCCGCAACGTCCGGCACGACGCCCGGGACGCCGAGGAGTACTTCACCGCGGCCTACCGGCAGGCGGAGTGGACCCAGCGGCTGCGGGCTCCGGTGCTCAGCGTCGTCGGCTCCCGCGACCGCGTCACCGAGTTGTACGAGGAACGCCACCGCGAGTGGGAGCACTTCGCCGGCACGGTGGAGCTGGCGGTCCTGCCGCGGGCCGGGCACTTCTTCGTCAAGACGCACGCCGAGCCGCTGGCCCGCGTCCTGGTCGAACACGCCGGGCGATGGCGCGCCGGCACCATCCCCGGCGGCGCCGAGACCACCCCGCGAGGCGCCACCCCACCGCCCGACGCCACACACCCCACCCCGGTCGAGGCCCTGACGGCGGATACCGGACCTGCCGGCGTACGAACGACCGGCACCCTGCCGGCCGACGCCACCCCGGTCGAGGCCGATCCCGCGGGCAGCACACCGGCCGGCGCGGAGGGCACTCTCTCGATCAACGCCGCACCGTCCGGAATCACCCCGGTCAAGGCTCCACCGGCCGATGGAACACCGGTGAACGCCCTATCGGCAGAAGGCGCGGCGTCCCCTCGCCCGGCCCTTCGTCCGGCCCCTCGTCCGGCCCCTCGTCCGGCCCCTCGGGTGGCGCCTCGGGTAGCGCCTCGGGTGGCGCCGAGTCTGTCCCGGTTCGCACTGGTGGCCCTCGGCCAGTTCGTCTCGATGATCGGCAGCAGCCTCAGCACACTCGTGCTCAGCATCTGGGTCTACCAGCGGACCGGTTCGATCATCGACTTCTCGGTGATCAACGCGATCGGCCTGCTGCCGGGCATCCTCGCGGGACCGGTGGCCGGCGCGGTCGCCGACCGCTGGGACCGGCGGCGGGTCATGCTGGCGAGCGACGCGGCGGCCGCCCTGGCGATGGGCCTCCTCGGCCTGCTGGTGTTCGCCGGCGGCCTGCGGATGTGGCACATCTACCTCGCCGTGTCCGTCACCTCCGTGGCCGGCGCCTTCCAGCGTCCGGCCTACGTGGCCGCGGTGGCGCAGCTCGTGCCCAAGCGCTACCTGGGCCACGCCAACGGGATCAGCCACCTCGGCGTCGGGGTGGGGACGGTGGTCGCGCCGATACTCGGCGCCGGCCTGATCGGCGTCATCGGCATCCAGGGCGTGATCCTGCTGGATGTGCTCAGCTTCGCCGCCGGCGTGGTCACGCTGCTCCTGGTCCGTTTCCCGGACACCCTCTTCCGCCGCCGTGACGAGACCTTCGGCAAGGAGATCGCGGCCGGCTGGCGGTACATCGCCCGGCGGCCGGCACTGGTGCGGGCGATGCGCTTCTTCGTCGTGCACCACGTCCTGTACATGATCGGCTTCTCGGTGATCATCCCGATGCTGCTGACCGAGCAGTCCACGGCCGTACTCGGCACGGCACTGGGCGCCGGCGGCCTCGGCGCGCTGTGCGGCAGCCTGGTGATGGGCCTGTGGGGTGGCACTCCCCGAAGGGCCACCGGGCTGATCGTCATCCTGGGCGTGTCCGGCGTGGGGATGTCCCTCATCGGCGTCGCCGGCCCGTGGTTCGCCGCGGCGGGCCTGTTCACGATCTGGTTCTGCGACTCCATCGCCGAAGGACACTGGCTGGCTCTCGTGCAGTCGAAGATCGGGCTGGAGCTGCAGGGCCGGGTGCTCTCCCTCTTCATGATGACGATGCTGCTGACCATGCCGCTCGGCTACCTGGTCATCGGCCCGCTGGCCGAGCACTACGTCCAGCCCCTGCTCGAACCCGGAGGCGCGCTCGCCGGCACGGTCGGCCAGGTGATCGGCACCGGACCCGGCCGCGGCCTGGCGATGCTGGTCATCCTCAGTGGCCTGCTGCAACTCGCCTGGGTGACCTCAGGATGGCGCGACCGCCGGCTGCGCTTCATGGAAGACGAGCTGCCCGACGCCATCCCTCCCGCCGAGCTCGGGGACCTCGACGATCTCCAGCAGGAAGCCGACACCCTCCTCACCGCACGTAGGTGACCACTCATCCTCGGGGCGGCCCGCACGTGCCGGACCGCCCCGAGGATCAATCGGGTCGGGGGTCATGAGGGAAGCCATGTAGGCCACCACGGCAGAACACAATCGCCAGGAGTACCTTCCGTGGCGAGGTCGTACATCGCCATGGCCACCGGCCCCGCGATGGAGCCCGCGATGGTGAGAGCCAGCAAGATCGGCCGGGGCCATATCCGTGCGGCGAGCCAGGGCAGCCGGCCCAGGAGATGGAACGACACGGCGAGCAGCGCCGACAGCACCGAGATGACCGGGAAGAGCACCATTCGGGTCACCGCGAAGAGAGTGCCCGAGAGGTTCTCCCCCACGCTCAGGTCACCGAGGCAGTAAAGCTGTGCGCGGGCCACCAGGTGGATGTCCAGGAAGGTGCCGAACGTCGCGAACGCTGTCGCGATGACCACTGAGATCCCGCACCCGAACGTCCAGTAGATCTCGCGCGCCTCCGGCACTCTCCGCTCGACCACACCGCCATCGAAACAGGCCCATGTGCGGACACCACGCAGCAAATGTGGAATTTCAGTGCAAAGTACCGCCGGGCAGGGGCGAGGAAGCGACCGCCCCGACGATGGACTCACTCGGTCTGCCGGTGTCCGCTGACGGCCACCGGGTGGCACAGCCACCTCGTCTTCGAGGCAGTGCCACCAGATCGTTCTACAGCAGGGTCAGCATCCGGTTCGCCTGGTCGCACTGATCCCGTCCGCGAGTCCGCAGCAGCCAGTACAGCGCGAGCAGCCGGCGGCATTGGATGAGCCTGCCGGCTTCGTCGGCGGTCAACTCGAACCGCTCCAGCACAGCGTTCATGCCGGCCACGTGGTTGCGCCAGACCGATACGTGTTCGAGGATCTCGGCGAGTTCGAAAGCACGGTCGCTGCGGCCGGAGTACTCGAAGTCGACGATCCGGATGTTGGTTCCGTCCCACAGATAGTTGGCCAGATTCCCGTCACCCGTGCCGAACACCGCGGTGCCCTGCCGGGTCAGCACCTGCTCCAGCGCCGGCTGCCGGACCCAACCGATTGCTTGCCCGAGCGCCTGGCGCAGCGTGGGATCCGCGTCAGGAGGTTGCTCCATCGCCGACCATGCTCGTACCTGCCGCAGGAGCTCGACCGGATGTCCGGCACGCGCGGGCAGACGCGCCAGCACCCGCTGTGGAATCGCCAGCTGGACCCTGGTGAGGGACTCGGCGAGCGCGTCGGCCACTGGCCCCCTGACTGGCCCGTGCACGGCTGTGCCGTCGAGCCGGGACATCACCACCATCGGCGGATCGGCATGCAGGTCGGCGGCCATCGGCGTGGGCGCCACCCCGGGTGCGTACCGGTCGAGCAACGCAAGGGCCCGCCATTCACGTTCGGGCTGACCATGGTCCGCGAACCTGTATCGCTTCACCACAGTGTCCGACCGCATCTCGATCGAATGCCGCCCCGGCCGACCGCTCATCCGCACTCCGATCATGGGGAGATCCACAGAGGCCGAGGAGGAGGCGAGGCTGAGGCGTCTCGTCTCCTCCTCACTGCGGCGACCGGGTGTCAGTATCACGTGCGCCCCGGGGCACCGCCCTGACTCCGCCGTGCCGTACCGGGCCACTGCCCGGCATCCGACTCGGCCCGGCGCGCTCCAGCCGGCAGAGATCCGGTTGGGCGACCGAGCGCGGCAGGTCACCGGGCTCCTTCCACCCCAAGAGCCGAGAAACGGGTGATGTGGATGCGGCGGGCGGCCGGTGGAAGGCGGTCAGCGCGGGCGTGTCCGGGGCCGGCCGCCGAGGGCGGCCTGATCCAGGCGCACCCGCGGCACCTCTCCGGGGAGCGGGTGGCGCGGGTGGTCCCCAAAGTTTGCTAATCTGGTCGAGTCCTTGGGGCTGTAGCGCAGTCCGGTAGCGCACTTCGTTCGCATCGAAGGGGTCAGGGGTTCGAATCCCCTCAGCTCCACCCAGGGCCGTTCTTGAAACGGCTGGACCGAGGTTGACGGGATCCCGTCCGATCATCTGCATCGGACGGGATTTCGCGTTTTCCGAGGTCTTCGGATCGTTGAACGGGTCGGTTCCGGCCCGTGTGGCGTTCGAGGCGAGGGGCGCTGGTGGTGTTGAGCGCGGTCGACGGCGAGGATGCCGACCGGCAGACCGAGCGGGAGGAAGCCCTGCAAGGCCGCCTGGTGAACACCTGGCCAATTAGCTAGGTTGCTCCCACCTCGTCCGATTCTCACAGGGGAGTGGCAGCCGTGCGGCAACAGCACAAGACCTTCCAGGCGATCGAGGTCGGCGACGGCGGCGACGGGCGGTGGGCCGCCTACGCCCGGGCCCTGTGGCAGGACATGGAGGGCCTGCTGACCGCGGAGGGCAGGACTCCGGAGGGCGCGGATCGTGTTCGGGCGTTGTTCCGTGCGCATATGCCGGAACTGGTCCCGGTTCTGGACCGCCTGGCCGGCCAACTCGACCGGCCCGAGGCGGAAGTCTTCCTCACCCACGCGGCACTGCGGCCGTTCTCCCAGGCCTGCACCCAGATCGGCCAGAACGGCTCTCTGCTGCGCAACTATGACCTACGGCCCGATCAGTGCGAGGGGACCATCGTGTCCTCCTGCTTCCTGCGCCCCGTGATCGGGATGCAGGACATGCTCTGGGGCTTGCTGGACGGGATGAACGACGCCGGTCTCGCGATCTCGCTCACCTGGGGCGGACGTTCTGTCTACGGACGTGGCTTCGCCATTCTCATCCTCGTGCGCTACCTGCTGGAGACGTGCGACACCGTCGATGAGGCGGTCGACAGGCTGCGGTCCCTGCCGGTCGCCGTCCCCCAGAACCTCACCCTTGTCGATCCCAAGAAGGCGATGACGGTGTTCGTGGGACCGGATATGCCGCCAACAGTGGCACCGGACGCCTGCGCCTCCAATCACCAGCACCTGCCGGTGACCGACGAGCAGGAGCGGGCCATGCGGACGCAGGAGCGGCTGCGAGCCATCCGCGCCGCAGGCGCGGATGTGGCGGCGATGCTCAAGCCGCCGCTGTATCGATCCGTCGACGAGCAGGGGACGGTAACGCTCTACACCGCCCACTATCGACCTGCCGAGGGCCTTGTGACGTATTACTGGCCCGGTGAGTCCTGGCAACAGTCCTTCGGCGACTTCGCACCCGGAACCCGCACCGTGACCTTGGGCCGGGCCAGCTGAAAAGCTTTCCGGACTCCTGCTCACCCCCGCACGAAGATCTTGCAAGAACGTGATTCCATCCGCCGCAGACAAGCCGGGATCCCGTCTGATCATCGTGATCAGGCGGGATCTTGCCGTTTCGGGGGTTTCCGCATCGGGTTCGTCCTGGTTTGGGACCGCGGAGCGGGTGTCCGGGCAGGCTCGGGTCGTGTCAGGCGGGACTGCGGACTCGCCCTCAAGCGCCGGATCCGGCAGGTGGCGGTTTGCATTCCTTCGCACTCCGGTCACGATCTTCCGTGTGGGTGGTCACGCCGGTTTTGCGTTCGAGCGCGCTCGAAGGCGTAGCGTCCCCGCCATGACGGCACAGACCTGGATCATCACCGGCGCGTCCCGCGGGTTCGGACGCGCACTGGCGGAGTCGGCGCTCGCGGCGGGCGACCGCGTGGTGGCGGCGGTGCGCCGGCCCGAGAGTGCGGCCGATCTGGAGGCCAAGTACCCGGACAACTGCCTGATCGCGAAGTTCGACGCCCGGGACATCGCCGCGGCTGCGGACCTCGTGCGCGACACCCTCGACCGCTTCGATCGGCTCGATGTGCTGGTCAACAACGCGGGCCGGGCCGTGGTCGGAGCGGTCGAGGAGGTCGGCGACGCGCAGTTGCGCGAGTTGATGGATCTGCACCTGTTCGGCCCCGCCGCGCTCGTCCGGGCGGCGCTGCCCACGATGCGTGAGCGGGGCACCGGGACGATCGTGCAGATGAGCAGCCAGGGTGGGCGGACATCGTTCCCCGGCGTGTCGGCGTACTCCGCGTCGAAGTTCGCCCTCGAAGGCTGGTCGGAGGCCCTGGCCGGGGAGGTCGCGCCGTTCGGGATCCGGGTGATGCTCGTCGAGCCCAGCCGGTTCAGGACCGGCTTCAACGGGGGCGACGTGCTCGAGTTCGTCGAGCCGTCCGCGACCTACCGTGACCTGCTCGCCAACATCCGTGCGGACATGGCCGGGACCGATGGCCGCCAGGAAGGCGACCCGGCGCGGGCGGCCGAGATCATCGTGTCCCTCGCGCACGGCGACGAGGTGCCGCTGCGGCTGCCGCTCGGACGCGAGGCGGTCGAGCGTATCTCGCGTGCCTACCGGCGCGGCCTGGACGAGGTCGAGCGGTGGGCCGAGATCGCCCGGAGCGCCGACTTCGAGGGTGTTCCTGCGTCGGTACGACCTATCTAGGCTCGTGGTCATGGCCACCGACGATCTGATGACCAGAGCGCTCGAAGCGCTCGGGGACGACGGTCCGCTGTCGGTTGAGGCGATCCACCGCCTCGCCGACCTGGCCGATCTGCCGGAGACGATGACGATAGCCGAGGTTGCCGACCTCCTCGACATCTCGCCCCACACGCTGCGCTATTACGAGCGGGCCGGGCTGGTCGAGGTGGCCCGCGGCGGTAATGGTCATCGTGTCTACGACGCCAAAGCGGTTCGGCGCCTGGTGTTCCTCACCCGGATGCGGCTGTCCGGTATGCCGATGCGCGACCTGCGGCACTACGTCTCGCTCGTCGATGCCGGAGGGCACACGGTGCATGAGCGGCTCGATGTGCTGGTCGGACATCGCGACGCCGTCCGCCGCCGGATTCGTGAGCTGACCCTTTCCCTCGTGGCGATCGAATACAAGATCGCCACGTACGGGGGCTCGACCGGGTCGGACGTTCAGGAGTTCGGCACCACCACCGGTACCGACCGCACGGCACTGCCGGACGAGTCGCTGCGACGGGCACTCCCGGCAGAGTGAGGGACGCCGGTTACCGTCGCCTGCCGGCCGGTTGGGCGGGGGGTGTGGGCTGACGGGCGCGGTGGCGGCGGACGGCATCCCGGTTGGCACACCGCTGGGAGCAGTAGCGCTGCCGTGCGGTGCGCGAGGTGTCCGCGAAGATCGTCTCGCAACCGGCGGCGGCACACCGTCCGAGCCGGTCCATGCCCCGGCTGACGAGGTGCATCGCCGTGCCCACGGAGATCAGCGCGAACAGCACCGAGCCGAGCGGCTGCAGGTCGTCGCGATAGTGCAGGTGCCAGCCATGAGCGTGGTCGGTCAGCCGGGGGTAGGCGGCAGACCTGGCCAGCATCTCGTTGACCAACTCGGCCTTCGCGCGCTCCCCAGGGGCGTCGATGACCTTCGTCCAGAGGCCGATGACGGCGATGGTCTGGTCGAGATCGGACGGTTCGACGGGGCGTTCCAGTACCAGACCGGCCGTGCGGCAGCGGTCGGCGAGTTCATCGGCACTCGCCGGTGGGTGGTTCGCCAGTTCTGCGGCGAAGTTCACCACATCCGCGCCGTAAGGGTTGAGATGCACAAGCTCATTACATCAGCCTGGACGTCATGCCGCGAACAGCAACAGAGCACGACATTCCAGAACTCGTCCGTCTCCGGGCGCTGCTCTTCGACGACCTCGGCGACTTCTTCAACCCGGCGAACGCCGGTGACGACTGGCGCGCCGTACTCGCTCAGGTTTTTCGGCGGAAGCTGACCGAACCCGACTGCCGGATCCTGGTCGTGGACGGCGACGCCGGCCTGGCCGCCTGCGGCATCGGCACGATCGAGCAGTGGTTCCCCGGCCCCCACTCACGCAACGGGAGGATCGGCCACGTCATCGGCGTGGTCACCGACCCGTCGTACCGGCGGCGCGGGCACAGCCGGGCGATCATGCTCGGCCTGCTCGATTGGTTCCGTGACCGCGACGCCGTACGGGTCGACCTCACCACCTCCCACGAGGCGGAACCGCTCTACCGGCGACTAGGCTTCTCCGACCACCCCGATCCCCTGTTGTGCTGGAAGCCGTGAAGACCTCGCGGTACCGCTGGGTCATTCTGGGTGTCGCGACCTTCACCCAGGCCGCGGCCGCGTTCTTCGTGCAGGGCATCGGCGCGATGAGCATCCACCTGCGACGAGACCTGGAGCTGACCACCACCCAACTGGGCCTGCTGCTGTCGGCGGCCCAGCTCCTTCCTCTGGCCGGGCTACTCGTGGCGGGACGACTGCTGGACCGCCACGACGAACGCTGGATCGTCGGGATCGGCGCCCTTGTGGTCGCCATCGCGCTCGCCGCCGGCAGCGTCGCCCCGGGGTATGTCTCCTTGCTCGTCGTTCTGCTGATCGTCGGTGCGGGGTACAGCACCATTCAGCCGGGCGGCAGCAAATCGGTGGCGGCCTGGTTCGACGCCTCGCAGCGCGGCCTGGCCATGGGTGTCCGCCAGGCGGGGCTCCCGCTCGGGGGCGTCCTCGCCGCCTCCGCGCTTCCCGCACTGGCGACGGCCTTCGGCTGGCGATCGACGCTCGTGGCCGGCGCGCTCGCCGCACTGTCGGGCGCCATCGCCTTCATGGCCTTCTACCGCCGCCCACCGGACCGGCGCCCAACGCCGGCCACGTCCCGCGTGCGACTGGAACTGCTCCGCGAACCATACATGAAGAAGATCATCCTGTCCGGTGTGAGCATGGTGTCGGTGCACAGCGGCGTGGGCGTCCTCACCGTGCTGTACCTGCACGAGGTGACGGCCATGGACGCCACCTCGGCGGTCTCGGTGTACGTCGCGGTCCAGTGCGCGGGCGCGCTGGGCCGCGTCTGCCTGGCGGCCTGGAGCGACCGCCACAGCTCCGGTCGCTACGCCGGTGTCCTGATCTGCCTGGCCGCCGTGACCATCGGGATGACGCTGCTGACGACCCCGGTGAGCCGGTCCCCCGTCGCGGCCTGCCTGCTCTTCATCTGGCTCGGCTTCTTCGGAATCGGCTGGTACGGCCCCTGGGTCGCCTACGCCGCCGAATCGGCACCGCCGGATCACACGGGATTCGCCCTCGGTCTGGCCATGGCCGTCAACCAGGTGGCGGTCATCCTGGCGCCACCCGCGCTCGGCCTGCTCACAGACCTGTCCGGCGGTTTCGTGCCCGCCTGGGCCCTGCTCGCCGCGCTGACCGCTGTCACCCTGACGGCGACGGCCCGGCTGTGACCGGCTCGGGAAGCGGCCGGACCGCACCAGGGAATGCCGCCGGCGAGCCGGTCCCGATCACCGTGCAGCCCAGGACAGTGACCGTCGGCGTCCGCTCCTCCGCCACGCCGTGCGGAAGGACGCAGGGTCGCCCCCGGTCCTCGGTCGCACCACGCCGGCACATCTGGTCATCCTGCCGCCCGGCCTCACCGACTACCGGGCCGCTTGCCCTTTCTCTTGCGGGCGGACGGCACGGCGCGGCGACCGGAGGTCTGTGCGGGTTTCGGGGCCTGCCGCTGTGCCGGCTTCTTCGGAGCGGGGGCGGTGGCGGTGCGGCCCCGCGAGCTGTTCACCGTCCGCCCGCGGACGATGCCGATGAAATCCTCCACCAGGTCGGTGGTCGCGTCCGCCGGCCAGGTCAGCGCGACCTGAGACTGCGGCGCGTCCGCGACCGGCCGGTACGTGAGATCTCTGCGGTGGTGGAGGCGTGCCAGCGACTGCGGAACCAGGAGAACGCCGGTGCCGGCGGCTACCAGCTCGACCGCCTCAGCCGTCGTGGCGGGCCGGGTGAACGCGGGCAGCCCGGGCCGGGCCGTCCATGCGAGGGTGTCGTCCAGCGGGTGGAGCACCTCCTGGTCGGCGAGGTCGGCGATGGTCACCTCGTCGGCGGCGGTCAGCTCGTGGTCCTTGGGCACCACGACCACCGTGGTCTCCACGTACAGCGGAATCACACTGAGCCCGTCCCGGTCGATCGGAAGCCTGGCGAAGCCGGCGTCCGCGCCGCCGTTCCGCAGGAGCCCGACCACCTCGGCGGCGGGCACCGTGACCAGGGTGATCGGCACACCGGGCATCCGCTCGGTCCAGATGTTGACCCATTTCGCGGGTGTCACGCCGGGCACGTACGCCAGCCGGAACACCTCGCCGTTCTCGCTCTCGGTCACTTCCTCAGCGTAGCGATGTCGGGCGAACCGTTCCGACTGGCTACCCTTGGCGCTATGACCTCGCCCAAATCGAAAACCACCCAGACGATGAAGCCCGCGACCGCGGCCAAGAAGCTGGGTGTCCTCCTCTCGGCCACTCCCGCCGAGTTCCAGGCGGGTGTCATCTCCAGAGACGAGCTGAACGAGTTGCAGGCGACGCCACCCGCCTGGCTCGCCGACCTGCGTCGCAACGGCCCGCACCCCAAGCAGGTCATCGCCGCGAAGCTCAGGGTCTCCACGTCCGGCCTGATGCGCGCCGGGATCACCGGACCGCTCACCACCGCGGAGATCGAGGCGCTGAAAGCGGAGAACCCGGAGTGGCTGGAGCGCGAGCGCACCATCGCCGCCGAGGCCCGCAAAGAAGCACTCCGTCTCAAGGAGCGCCAGACGGCTGAGACCCCGGACGCCGCTCCAGGTCGCCGCCCCTCTCGCTGAGCGACTGCTCGCGCGACCGCAGGGTGGGACGCGTGCGGGGGCCCAGCACCCGCGGCGGGGCGCGATGTCGTCCTTCCGCGCTCTTGGCATGGTCAAGTGAGGGCGGCCTCGTGCACCAGGATCGCCGCCTGCACTCTGTTGGCCAAGCCCAGCTTGGCGAGCAGCCGGCTGACATGTGCCTTCACCGTCGCCTCCGACAGTTGGAGCTCCCGCCCGATCTCGGCGTTCGACAAGCCTCGGGCCAGCGCCTTGATGACGTCCTCCTCTCTGGCGGTGAGCGAGGCGAGCCGGTTGCGTGCGGATTCGGCGCGTGAGGGGGTCTTGTCGACGAACGAGGTGATCAGCCGCTTGGTGACGGTGGGCGACAGCATGGCCTGACCCGCCGCGACCGTGCGTACGGCCGTGGCCAGCTCCCGGGGTGGGGTGTCCTTGAGCAGGAACCCGACCGCGCCGAGCCGTAGCGCCTCGTGGACGTACTCGTCCAGGTCGAAAGTGGTGAGCATGATCAGCTTGGGGGCGTCGGGCCCGGCGAGAACGCGGGCCGCCGCGGTCAGGCCGTCGGTGCCCGGCATGCGTACGTCCATCAGCACGACCTGGGGTCTCAGCCTGGCGACGGCGGTGACGGCCTCGTCGCCGTCGCGGGCCTCGCCGATGACCGCCATGTCGCCCGCAGCCTCGAGGATCATCCGCAGCCCGGACCTGACCAGTGCCTCGTCGTCGACGATCAGTACGCGGATCATGCCGCCGGGATCCTGGCCAGGACCTGAAAGCCGCCCTCGGCCAGCGGACCGGCCGCGAGCGTGCCTCCGGCCAGTTCGACGCGTTCCCGCAGGCCGACCAGTCCCCAGCCGGAGCCGGGGAGGGCGTCCGGTCGGACGGGACACCTGTTGCGGACGATGACCTCCAATTCGGCGGGCAGGTAGCGGACGAAAACGTCGGTCTCGGCGTCGCCCGCGTGCTTGTGGACATTGGTCAGCGCCTCCTGGACCACCCGGTAGGCGGTACGCTCCGCCGAGTGATCGATCGGGCGAACCCCGCCCTCGTCGTGACGGTTGACCACGATGCCCAGGGTGCGAGACTGCTCGAGGAGCCGGTCGAGATCGGACAGCGTTGGCTGTGGGACCCGCGCGGACCCCTGCGACCGCAGCACGCCGAGCACCTCCCGAAGATCGCCCAGCGCCTGCCTGCCCACCGCCCCGATCAGCGTGGCGGCCTCGGCCGTACGCTCATCCGGGGCGCTGACCTCCAAAGCGCCCGCGTGCAGGACCATCAGCGACACCCGATGCGCGACCACGTCGTGCATCTCCCGTGCGATGCGGGTGCGTTCCTGGCCGCGCGCCTGGTCCGCCCGCAGCACCTGTTCGCGCCGCAACTGATCGACCTGTGCGCGCATCGCCTCGATCACCTGCCGCCTGGCACGCACCCACAGCCCGCCGACCACGGGGAGCCCGAGCAGCGCGCAGGCGATGAGCAGCATGTTCGCGGGGGTCCCGGCGACCATGGCCCGGTAAGAATCGCTCAACCGGGAGACCAGGCCGCCGAGTGCGATGACCACGACGGCGCCGCCGGTGTAGAGCCACAGGTGGCGACGCCGCAGTCGCGTGCCGGCGTAGTAGGAGGCCGCGGCGGCGGCGGGCCACATCAGCAGCCATGGGTAGGCGAGGGCGGCGGTCGCGGCGAGCGGCCACGGCGAGCGCCTGGCGAAGAACGCGGCGACCCCCGAAGCGGCGGCGACCACCACCGGCACAGGGGCGGGCTGCGTCGTCTCGACCCCTATCGAACCGGATGCCGAGGCCATGGAGAGCAGGAACACCGCCGCGCCCAGCGCCCAGGGCGTGATCCGCTCGACGACGCCTGAATCGCCGTACGTCATGCCCCGAGGCTATCGGGCGATCGATCGGGCGACCCCCTACGAAAGTCGCGGGGGCCGAGTGACTTTCGCCGGGGACGGTACGGCGGGGCCGTCCCCCATGGTGAGGTGCATGAAGAAACTGATCATCGTGAGCGTGCTCACCGTCTCCGCGCTTGCCGGGGCCGGCCCGGCGCAGGCCGAGGCGCTCGTCCCCACTCCTGCCCTGCCCGCGCCGACCGGCGACCACGCCGTCGGCCGATCGACCGTGCACCTGATCGACTCCAGCCGCCCCGATCCGTGGGTCGCCGACCGCAAGGCACGGGAGCTGATGGTCTCGATCTGGTACCCGGCGCGGAAGGCCGTGGGCAGGCCGGCACCGTACGTCACGCCTCAGGAGTCGAAGCTGATCCTCGACAGCGTGCCGCAGCTCAGGGACCTTCCGCCGGACACACTGGCGAAGACGAGGACGTACGCTCGCGTCGACGCGCCCGCGCTGCAGCGGAAAGGCGGGTGGCCGCTGGTGGTCCTGTCGCCCGGCATGACGATGCCGCGCGCGACGATGACCTCGCTGGCCGAAGAGTTCGCCAGCAGGGGCTACCTGGTGGCGGGCATCGAGCACACCTACGAGTCGGTGGCCACCACCTTCCCCGACGGCAGGACCGTCACGTTCGAGGCGGGCAAGGGCGGCCAGACCCCGGAGCTGGGCGCGAAGGTCGCCCAGGTCAGGGCCGCGGACACGGAGTTCGTTCTGGACCGACTGGCCGGGAGCAGGCACTGGAACCGGCTGATCGACGAGGCGAAGGTCGCGATGGTCGGACATTCGGTCGGCGGTCAGAGCGCGGCGCAACTGCTGCCGCTGAGCCGGCGGATCAGGGCCGCGGTCAATCTGGACGGCACCTACATGCCGAAGATCCCGGCGAAGCCGGTCCGCAAGCCCTTCATGATGATCGGCAACCCAAGGCAGGCGCCGGCCACCGGCGGCGAGCCGCGCTCCTGGGACCTGTTCTGGCCGCACGTGACCGGCGACTGGAAGCGCTGGCTCACGGTGACCGGTGCCGAGCACCTGAGCTTCATCGACTACGCGGTGCTCCAGCCCCAGCTCGGGATGCCGGCGTACCCGCTCGACGGCGACCGCTCCTTGCAGATCACTCGCACGTACGTCACCGCCTTCCTCGACCTGCACCTGAAGGGGAGGCGTCAGCCGCTGCTGGACCGGCCGTCCGCCGACTATCCCGAGGTCGGATTCTGGTGACCGGCCGGCCGCACCTCGCCGGGACCCGTTCGACGTCCTGAAGAGTGCCCCCCGGCTGATCAGTCGCCGACGGCGCGGCGGGAGCGGTCCGCGTACTGGTCGAAGGGCTCGGCGCGGCGGCGGAACTCGATGATCTCGGCCTCGGCCTGCTGGGCGGCGAGTTCGAGGGCCTGACGCCGCTCACGCGCGCGACGACGCTGCTCCGCCTGCGCCTCGGCGGCCGCGAGGCGGCGCTCGCGGTCGACGGCGGTCGCGACGCGCAGGATGACCAGGTAGGCGGGCAGCAGGACCGCCGAAGGCGCCACGCTCCACCACGGGGCCACGCCGACGGCGGCCGTGACCACCGAG
The DNA here is from genome assembly GCF_014646695.1 of Sphaerisporangium melleum. Taxonomy (GTDB): domain Bacteria; phylum Actinomycetota; class Actinomycetes; order Streptosporangiales; family Streptosporangiaceae; genus Sphaerisporangium; species Sphaerisporangium melleum. The sequence continues at coordinate 10,985 of NZ_BMNT01000054.1, read as the reverse complement.
GCGATGTGCAGCAGCAGGCTGAACAGCAGCCACCGGCGGCGGCGGGCCAGGACGCGCGCCCGGCCGCGCCGTACCGCCGCGCCGGGGACAGCGGTCTCGTCCGGCTCGCTGGCCGGCTTCTCGTACTCGTCTGGGGCGTCACCGGTCGAGGTGGCGGCCTGCGGGGTCGTCTCGTCCACGGCCGCCGGGGTGGCAAGAGAGCGCGCCGTGCCAGGGCCGGCGAGGGAGCGGCGGGCCGAGTCGGGCGCGGAGGCGGCACCGGCGCCCGAGGTGGTCCTGGAGTCGGACGGGACATCGGGGATCGGAGGCGTGGCCCCGATGGGCTGGGCGCCATCGGACGCGTCGAGGCCGGCGGACGGGTCGTGCGGGTGGGCGGAGCCGGCCCTGGACGGCCCGATCTCCATGGTGATCTCGTCATCCGCCGGGTCGGCGCCCGGCGCCCCGCCGGAGACCTCGGGCACCGGGACGTCGGCCAAGGTGTCCCCGTCGAACTCCTCGCCGCCCGCGTACAGGTCGGCGTCCAGGGTGTGGCGGTCGCGGCGCAGCCACATCGGGACCAGGACGCACAGCCACATGAGCACGATGCCGAGGTAGAGGAAGGCGCCGCTCACTCCTGCACCCCCTGGCGTCGGGTAATGGGCTCACGCCGGCATGAACGAGGCGTCAGGTGGGCAGCATGAACACAGCAGGTGGCTTGGGCCGTCGCAAATGTGTTCACGTCACGCACGGTAGGACCGCGTGTCACTGATTGACGAGCATTCGGTGCGGTGTGTCGCGAGATCGTCAACCTGTTTATCCCTAAGACTGGGTCAAGGCTCGGAATCCCGGGCTACGGCGACCCGTCATGGGCGGTTTTCTCCCGGGTCTGCCGCCACTGGGCAAGCAGCCCGCGGGGGACGTCCTCGACCGTGAGCGCGTAACAGATGTGGTCGCGCCAGGCGCCGTCGATGTGCAGCTGACGGCGGCGGATGCCTTCCTCGCGGAAGCCGAGCTTCTCGACGACCCGCCGGCTGGCGTGGTTCTCCGGCCGGATGTTGGCCTCCAGGCGGTGCAGGCCCACGGTGAAGAAGCAGTGGTCGACCGCCATCGCGAGCGCCGTCGGGATGATGCCCCGTCCAGCGAGCTTGCCGCTCACCCAGTAGCCGACCTGCGCCGACCGCGCCGACCCCCAGACGATGGCCCCCACGGTCAGCTGCCCGACGAACGCGCCCTGGTAGGTCACGACCCAGGGCAGTGCCAGCCCTTGCCGCGCCTCGCGCCGCAGCGTGCCGACCATCGAGATGTACGGGCCGAGGCCGGTGCGGAACAGCGGGGTCTCGGGGTTGCTCGGCTCCCAGGGACGCAGCCAGTCGGCGTTGCGCAGTCGCGTCTCGCGCCAGACCCCGACGTCGCGCAGACGCAGCGGCCGGAGCCCCACAGGTCCCTCGGTCAGGGTCACCGGCCAGCCGCGAAGTCGATCCACAGCACAATCATCCCCTGTCGGCCCCTGAATCCGCCATCGCGGCCACCGGCCCTGTTCCGCCTGGCGGGGAACCGGTGCCGGCCGGCCGCGTGAACAGCACGAACGGCCGAGAGAGCCGGACAGGTCCTTTCGAAATCACGGATTGCATTCATGGGCAAGCCGTCACGAAGGTCAGCCGCGCGGGTGGTCGCCGCCGTTCATCTGGTCGACGGCGTGCCTGAGGATGGGCGCGAGGATCGCCATGCCGTCGCGCACGCCGCCCGACGAGCCCGGCAGGTTCACGATCAGCGTGGTCCCCGCCTGTCCGGCCAGCCCGCGGGACAGGATCGAGGTCGGCACCCTCTCGCGGTCGGCCTGCCGGACGGCCTCGGCGATGCCGGGGATCTCGCGCTCGATGACCCGCCGCGTCATCTCGGGGGTGAGGTCCTGCGGGGTCAGCCCGGTGCCGCCGGTGGTGACGATCACGTCGTATCCGGCGCGCACTCCCTCGCGCAGCGCCGCCTCGACCGGCTCGCCGTCCGGGACGACGCGCGGGCCGTCCACCTGCTCGCAGCCCGCCTCGGCGAGCAACTCGGCCAGCAGGCGTCCCGACTTGTCGGGATATACGCCGGCGGCCGCCCGGTTGGACGCCGTCACCACCAGCGCCCTCACGGCCGGGTCCAGACGCCGGTCTTGCCGCCGGTCTTCTCCTCCACCCGCACATCGGTGATCACCGCCGCCGGGTCCACCGCCTTGATCATGTCGATCATCGCGAGCCCGGCCACCGAGACGGCGGTGAGCGCCTCCATCTCGACCCCGGTACGGTCCGCGGTCTTCACCGTGGCGGTGATCTCGACCCCGGCGTCGACCACGACGACCTCCACTTTCACGCCGTGCAGTGCGATCGGATGGCACAGCGGGATCAGGTCGGGCGTGCGCTTGGCGCCCTGGATGCCCGCGATGCGCGCCACTCCGACGGCGTCGCCCTTCGGCACCTCGCCGGACCGCAGGATGCGCACGGCCTCCGGCGACAGCAGCACCCGGCCGGTGGCGCGCGCCGTGCGGACGCTGACGTCCTTGGCGGACACGTCCACCATGCGGGCCGCGCCGGACTCGTCGATATGCGTCAGCTCACTCATCGCGCATCGCCTCCACGATCGTCGTTCACAGCGGGGCCGGCGCCATGTCCCGCCCCATCCACGTTCGGATGTCCGCAGCTCACAGCGGGATCACCTCCACCGGCGCGCCTTCGGGCAGCTCGGTGACGTCCTCGGGCACCATGATCAGGGCGTTCGCCCCGGCGAGCGCGGCGAGCTGGTGCGAGCCCTGCCCGTGTACGGGCGACACCGTAGGGCCCGCCGGACCGCCGCCGGGGGCCGCCGGGGTCAGCACACCGCGCAGGAAGGACCGCCGGCCGGCCGGCGAGCGCAGCGCCGAGCCGCAGATCGCGGTGACCATGGCGGGCGGACCGGCGGGCAGCCCGCGCATCCTCGCCAGCGCCGGTTTCACGTACAGCACGAACGAGACGTACGCCGACACCGGGTTGCCGGGCAGAGTGAAGATCGGCACGCGGCGCTCGCCGAGCACGCCGAAGCCCTGCGGCATGCCCGGCTGCATGGCCACCTTCTCGAACCGGACGGTGCCCAGCGCCGACAGCGCCTCCTTGACCGGCTCGTACGCGCCCATGGAGATGCCGCCGCTGGTGATGACGGCGTCCGCCTCGCCGAGCAGGGCATCCAGGGTCGCGGAGAAGGCGCCGGGGTCGTCCCCGACGGCGCCGCGCCGGAACGCCTCCCCGCCCGCCTGCCGTACGGCCGCGACGAGGGTGTAGCTGTTGGACTCCCAGATCTGGCCGTGCCCGAGCGGCGTCCCCGGCTCGACCAGCTCGGTGCCGGTGGACAGGACCACCACGCGGGGCCGCGGGTGGGCGAGCACGGCACGCCGGCCCACCCCGGCGAGGATGCCGAGCTGCGCCGGGCCGATGACCGTGCCGGCGGTGAGCACCACGTCGCCCGCCCGTACATCCTCTCCGGATCTGCGGATCGCGTTGCCGGCCTGGGGCGGCCGGCGGATCGCGACCTTCACCGTGCCGCCGTCGGTCCACTCGACCGGGACCACGGCGTCGGCGCCCTCGGGCACCGGCGCCCCGGTCATGATGCGGGTGACCGAGCCGGGCTCGACGACCCGGTGGGAGGTGTCCCCCGCGGCCACGTCGACGGTCACCGGCAGCACCACGGGCGCGTCCTCGCTCGCTCCCGCGACGTCCCCCGCCCGTACGGCGTAGCCGTCCATCGCGGAGTTGTCGAACGGGGGCAGCGCGACGGGCGACGCGACGTCCTCGGCCAGCACCGAGCCGAGGGCGTCCTCCAGGTCCAGCCGCACGGGATCGAGCGGGCGGACCACGCGGAGGATGTCGGCCAGATGTGCGTCAACCGTCTTCATCGCATCCATCCCTCACCTGTCGCCTCGATGCTCGGTGAATCCGGGCCCGGGTCCCGGCATGGCCGGGCCCGGGTCCGCGTCTAGCTGCCGACGTGCCCGTGCGTTACTCGGAGATCCCGTCCAGGAACTCGCGGAGCCAGGAGGTGAACTCCGGCCCCAGATCGGGACGCTCGGCGGCGAACTGGACGACCGTCCGCAGGTAGTCGAGCTTGTTGCCGGTGTCGTACCGGCGCCCGCGGAACAGCACTCCGTGGACCGGGCCGCCTTCGTCGGTGGAACGCCCGGCCAGTTCCAGCAGGGCGTCGGTGAGCTGGATCTCGCCGCCGCGTCCCGGCTCGGTGTTCTCCAGCACCTCGAACACGGCGGGGTCGATCACGTACCGTCCGATGACCGCCCAGTTGGACGGCGCCTCGTCGGCGGGCGGCTTCTCGACCAGGCCGGTGACCCGGACGACGTCGTCCTCGGAGGTCGGCGCGATCTCGGCGCAGCCGTACAGGGAGACCTGCTCCTTGGGGACCTCCATGAGCGCGACGACGCTGCCGCCGTAGGTGTTGCGTACCTCGATCATGCGCTTGAGCAGGTGGTCGCGCGGGTCGATCAGGTCGTCGCCGAGCAGACAGGCGAAGGGATGCCCTCCGACGTGCTGCTTCGCGCACAGGACGGCGTGCCCGAGGCCCTTGGGCTCACCCTGGCGTACGTAGTGCAGCGCGGCGATCTCCACCGGCTCGAGCACCTGCGACAGGCGCTCGTCGTCGCCCTTGGCGGCGAGGACCTCTTCCAGTTCGTACGCTCTGTCGAAGTGGTCCTCGATGGAACGCTTGTTCCGGCCGGTGACCAGGAGGACGTCGAGGAGCCCGACGGAGACGGCCTCCTCGACGACATACTGGATGGCCGGCTTGTCGACGATCGGGAGCATCTCTTTGGGAGTCGCCTTGGTCGCCGGGAGGAATCGAGTGCCCAGACCGGCGGCGGGGATGACAACTTTCGTCACTGGATCGAAGTCAGCCATGAATGCACCTTAATGGAGGGCCGTGTGGACAAAGCGGAGCTGCGCCGGAAGATCGTCGCCGCGCGAGAAGAGCTCACCGATCCGCGCGGCCCGGCGACTGCGATCAGGGAAACGCTACTCGACCGGCCTTGGGTGCAGATGGCTGGGTTGGTGGCGTGTTATTGGTCCATGGGCACCGAGCCCGCGACGCAGGGCTTGATCTTCGCGTTGTGGAAACACGGCGCGACCGTCATGCTGCCGGTGCTGCGGCCTGACAACGACCTTGACTGGGCGGTCTACGACGGCCCCGATTCGGTGGCTCCGGGGCCACGCGGGCTGATGGAGCCGGTGGACGTCCGGCGCGGTGTCGACGCGATCCGCACGGCGGCGCTGGTCATCGTGCCCGCGCTGGCCGTGGACAGGTCCACCGGCGTCCGGCTCGGGCGGGGCGGCGGCTCCTACGACCGGGCGCTGGCGCGGGTCGGGCCGAACGTGCCGACGGTGGCGCTGCTGCACGAGGGCGAGCTGATCGACGGGGTTCCCGCCGAGCCGCACGACGTGCCGGTCTCGATGGCCGCTCTCCCCTCCGGCATCGTCACCTTCGGGACGACCGTGCGAGCCGGCGGCGGATCGGAGCCGGTGTGACGGGCGCCCGCGGCGACCGGCCGTACGGAGTTTCCCGCGAGGCCGGGTTCAGGGGAGGATGCGCAGGTCGTTCAGCCCGCCGTTCTGGTCGAAGTACTCCTCCAGCGCGTCGTCGCGTACCGCCTGGAACAGGCTCCGGCCGGCCTTCCTGTCCAGGCGGACGACGCTGGCACCCTTGACCATGGCGCTGCCGAGCGTCGGCACCGTGGCCGAGTCGACGGTGTCCGGACGGATGTCGCGCAGCTCCAGCGCCAGGTCGCGCAGGGTGCCGAGCGACACACCGCTGTCGACGCTGACGGCGCGGGTGAGCGCCTCCAGGAAGTCGTTCAGCTTGAGCGGGTCGGTCAGCAGCTCCCGGCTGATGATCTTCTTGCCGAGCGCGCCCACGAACGCCTGCTGCCGCTTGATCCGGTCGAAGTCGCCACCCGGCAGGTTGTACCTCTGCCGGACGAACAGCAGCGCCTTCTCCCCTTCCAGGTGGACCATGCCCTGCGGCCAGGTGACCTTGTTGGCCGGGTCGTACACCTCGCGCGCGACGTAGACGTCGACACCGCCGATGACTCGCGTCATCGCGACGAACCCCTTGAAGTCCAGCGCCGCGAAATGGTCGATGCGGACCTTCGTGAGGTCTTCCACGGTTTTGATCAGCAGCTTCGGCCCGCCGAAGGCGTACGCCGCGTTGATCTTGTTGTTGCCGCGGCCGGGAATGCGGACATATGAGTCGCGAGGGATGCCGATGAGGGTGAGACGTGCCCGGTCGGCCGGAACGTGAACGATCATGATGGTGTCGGCCCGCTGGCTCCCCGACTCGCCCGGACGCTTGTCCGAACCGATGAGCAGCCAGTTCTGCGCGTCCCCCACCGACCTGGCCGGACGTCCCGCCTCCTCGGGGAACGCTCCAGGGATACGCTCGATATTGCCATTGAGCGTGATCTGACGCTCCATCACCACCGCGAACCCCGTGGCGACCACCATGGTGACGAGCAGCACGGCCACGATCAACAGCCGGCGTAACAGCCGCCGCTTCCTCGGCGGCCGGGGCGCCTCCGACGTCCGTACCCCACCGAGCAGACCGTCCGGCTCGGCGGACCCGGACATCTCAGGCGACTCGGCGCCCCCGGGCACCCGGGCCGGTTCGAGCGGCCCCGACCGGGCGGCCTCCTCGCCGTCGACGAGATCGTCCTTCCTCGCGTTCGCCAGAACCGGGGAAGTGTCGTCGGCCAATTTCGTCACCTGAAACCTGTTGTGCAGCACCATCTGTGTCGGGTGTGACGGTAGCTCATAGCTGTTGCCCTTGGTAGTGGCCTATCCGAATACGACAGAATGGGACGGAAAATCGCGGAAGGGGGGCCGGTGGATCTCGATCTCTGGTTGCTCCTTGCCTCGGTCGTCGTGATCGCCGCCATCGCATCGGTACGCATCGCGCACCGCACCGGGCTCCCCAGCCTGCTGATCTACCTCGGGCTCGGGCTGCTGCTCGGCGAGGCCGGGTTCGGGCTCCAGTTCGAGAACGCCGCGGTCGCCCAGCAGATCGGCCTCGCGGCCCTCGCGGTGATCCTCGCCGAGGGTGGCCTGACCACCAACTGGGGGCACGTACGCCGGGCCGTCCCGTCCGCGATCGTGCTGGCCACCATCGGCGTCGCCGTGAGCATCGTCGTACTGGCCGCCACCGTGCACTGGCTGCTCGCCATGGACTGGCGTACGGCCCTGCTGCTCGGCGCCGTGCTCGCCTCCACCGACGCCGCCGCGGTCTTCTCCGTCCTGCGCCGCCTGCCCCTCCCGGAACGGCTCTCCGGCATCCTGGAGGCCGAGTCCGGGTTCAACGACGCGCCGACGGTCATCGTCGTGGTCATGCTGAGCAGCGTCACCACGCCCCTGCCGAGTGTCGGGCACGTGGTGCTGGACGCCGGGTTCGAACTCGCCGTGGGCAGCGCGGTCGGCCTCGCCGTCGGCCCGCTCGGCGGCTACGCCCTGCGCCGGGTCGCGCTGCCGGCCTCCGGCCTGTACCCGATCGCCGTGCTCGCCCTCGCCTTCGTCGCCTACAGCGGCGCGACGCTGCTGCACGGCAGCGGCTTCCTCGCCGTCTACCTCGCCACGCTGGTGCTCGGCAACATGCGACTGCCGCACCGGGTGCCCACCAGAGCCTTCTCCGAGGGGGCGGCGTGGCTGGCACAGATCGGCCTGTTCGTCATGCTCGGCGTGCTCGCCAGCCCGTTCGAACTGCCCCGCATGGTGATCCCCGGCCTGATCGTCGGACTGGTCCTGCTGCTGCTCGCCCGCCCGATGTCGGTGGTGGTCTCCGCCCTGATCGTCCGCCTGTCCGGGTTCGACCGGCTCTCCTGGCGCGAACAGGCCTTCCTGTCCTGGGCCGGTCTGCGCGGCGCGGTGCCCATCGTGCTGGCCACCATCCCCTGGGCGACCGGGCTCGTCGGGGCGAAGGGCGTCTTCAACGAGGTCTTCGTCATCGTGATCGTCTTCACCATGGTGCAGGGGCCGACGCTGCCGTTCCTGGCCCGCGTGCTCAAGGTGAGCGCACCGGCGGAGGCGCGCGACCTCGGCGTCGAGGCGGCGCCGCTGGAGGAGCTCAACGCCGACCTGCTGCAGGTCCACATCCCGCCGGGTTCCCTGCTGAACGGCGTCGAGATCTTCGAGCTCCGCCTGCCGGTCGACGCCGCCGTGACCATGGTCGTACGGGAAGGGCGCTCGTTCGTGCCCGAACCCACCACGCAGCTACGCATCGACGACCAGTTGCTCGTGGTCACCACGGCCGCGTGCAGACAGGTCGTCGAACGCCGCCTGCGCGCCGTCAACCGGCGCGGCAAGCTTGCCGGCTGGTACGGCGAACGCGGCGAATGACCTTCTCCCCGGCAAGCCTTCGGCCACGCCGTCGTCGGGGATGGCGTTGGCGACCGAGCACTGAACACCGCGTTCGGCCCAACCGGCCATGATCGCCTCGGAGACCCCACCGGCCGGCATGAACCTCGCCGTACCGGGAGCTCACCGGCCGGTACGGCAGCACGGCGAGTGCCCTTCGTCTCGAATACCTTCCCCAGCGAACACGAGCACCGCGTTCGGTGATCGTGACCGCCCGGCCGGCACGAAACCTGTGCCGAAAGCTCGCCGCCTGGTACGGCGACGTGGCATCTCGGGCACCTTCCCCGGCAGGCACGAGCACCGCCTTCGCACCGGCAACCATGATCGCGGCCGCCCGGCCAGGACGAAACCCCGCCATGCCGGAAGCTCGCCGGCCGGTACAGCGACGTGGCATCGCGGGTACCTCCTCCGGCAGGCACGAGCACCGCCTTCAACCCGGCAACCATGATCGTGGCCGCCCGGCCAGGACGAAACCCCGCCATGCCGGAAGCTCGCCGGCCGGTACAGCGACGTGGCATCGCGGGTACCTCCTCCGGCAGGCACGAGCACCGCCTTCGCACCGGCAACCACGATCGTGGCCGCCCGGCCAGGACGAAACCCCGCCGTGCTGGAGCTCGCCGGCCGGTACGGCAGCGTGTCATCTCGGGTACCTTCCCTGGCAGGCCCGGGCGCCGCGCGTGCTACGGCAGCGGCCGCCATCGGCCAGGATGAGCCGGGCCGTCTCGGCTCGGCACCCCTGCGGGACGATCGGGGCGCCCCCACTGAGCCGCCGATCACAGGGATTAGAAGTCCTTCGGGTGGCGTTTAGCCTAATCGGCTGCGTACCATTAGCAGTCGCAACGGTAGAGTGCCAATCGGCGACGAGCCGGACTGAGCCATATCGAGGAGGAGCGCGTGCCCACCTACCAGTACGCCTGTACCGCTTGCGGTGAAGGGCTCGAGGTCGTCCAGCGTTTCACCGATGACCCGCTGACCACCTGCCCGAACTGCCAGGGTCAGCTGCGCAAGGTGTTCTCGGCCGTCGGCATCGTGTTCAAGGGCTCGGGCTTCTACCGGACGGACAACCGCTCCTCCGGTTCCTCGACGACCTCCACGACCACGAGCACTTCGACCGGCTCCAGCGGTTCGTCGACTTCCACCAGCGGGTCGTCCGACTCGGGGTCCAGCACCCCGGCGAAGAAGGAGACCACCTCGACGAGCACCCCGGCCAGCTCCGCCGCCTGACGCCTCCAGGGTTGTACGGCCGGTGACAGCCGTACAACCCCTTCCGTAAGCCGTATCCCAGGCCTGCTGTCCGCGTCACCGGCCCGGCTCGGCGTGCACAGCGACACTGCCCGGCCGGAATTTGTGCTCACCCCGCACACCGCCCCCGCACAGGCCGTCCCCGGCCGCGTCGAGGCCATGGCCGCCCGCTCGTTGTTCGTCCGCCGTCCGTCCATCGCCACCACGGCCGCGCGTCGCGACCGGCCCCTGGCCGCTCGCCGTCCACAGACAACACCACACCAAACCGCCCCAACGGGCGACGATCACCCCGCTTACCCGCCACCGCTGAGCGGCGTTGTCCACAGAGTCCCGCCGCCCCTGACCACCCGAACCCCAGGACGCTAATCTCTGGCGCATGGTCATGACAGCGGACATAGGGGTCATCGGCGGCTCGGGGTTCTACTCGCTCCTCGACGACGCCGAGGAGGTCGAGGTCACCACCCCGTACGGACCTCCCAGCGACACCATCACGATCGGGCGCATCGGCGAGCGCACGGTGGCCTTCGTGCCCCGGCACGGCCGCGATCACCGGTTCCCTCCTCATCGCATCCCCTATCGGGCGAACCTCTGGGCGCTGCGTGCCCTCGGCGTGCGCCAGGTCCTCGCCCCGAGCGCCGTCGGCTCCCTTCGCGCCGAGTACGGCCCGGGCACCCTGGTGTTCCCCGACCAGTTGGTCGACCGCACCTCCGGGCGGGCGCAGACCTACTACGACGAGGGCGGCGCGGTCCATGTGCCCTTCGCCGACCCCTACTGCCCGGTCGGCCGGGCCCTCGCCTACTCCAAGGCCACCGCCGACGGCTGGAACGCCGTGGACGGCGGCACCCTGGTCATCATCGAGGGCCCGCGCTTCTCCACCCGGGCGGAGTCCCGCTGGTTCACCGCCAACGGATGGTCCATCGTCGGCATGACCGGCCACCCCGAGGCGGTCCTCGCCCGCGAGCTGGCGCTGTGCTACACCCCGCTGGCCCTGGTCACCGACCACGACGCCGGTGTCGACGCGGGCGAGGGCGTCACCCAGGACGAGGTGTTCGCCTTCTTCGCCGCCAACAGCGAGCGCATGCGCTCCCTGGTCGGCGCAGTGGCCGCCGAGCTCCCACTCGACCGCGCCTGCCCCTGCGGGGACGCCCTGAACGGCATCAAACTCCCCTTCGATCTTCCCTAGCGCACTGACCACATACGTTCACCGAGCTCGGCTCCGCACCCCGGCCATGTGCCAAATGTGATCGGCGCCGGACGGGCGGGTCGCGGTACAGCGATCCCGGCACCGACCACGCCATCCGACCCGGTCAACATCCGCGGACAGCCCACCATCGCGAAGCCCACCCGCACCCC
>NZ_BMNT01000053.1:20185-49099 GCF_014646695.1 Sphaerisporangium melleum | reverse complement strand
TCCCCCAACGCCGCCAGATTCGCCCCGAACGTGTTGGTCTCCACACAATCAACACCAACAGCGAAATACGCGTCATGGACCGCGCGCACAATGTCAGGGCGCGTCACGTTCAGCACCTCATTGCAGCCCTCGTGCCCGTCGAAATCGTCGAGCGTGGGGTCGTAGGACTGCAACATCGTCCCCATGGCTCCATCCGCCACGATCACACGCTGGGACAGTGCCTGCCTGAAGGACGCTTCGCTATTCATGCGCCCAAGCCTAGCGGGAGCCGCGGCGGCGCCGCCGAAGGCGGTGGCCGGGCCGGCCGGCGCTATCGCGAAGAGCGAACGCCGCCGCTCAGAACGCCGTACTCGGACCGCTATGCCCTCTCCCGTGACACCGGGCACCCCTCAACGAATAGGCTTGGTCGGGTACGAGGCCGCCGCCGGCGGCCCTGAGACCGCTCCGGCAGGCCCGTGCGGTCTCGGCCAGGCTAGGAGGAGGCGGCGCGTGATCGAGCTCGAAGGACTCCCCGAGCTCGTCGACCCGGTGCTGATCGCCGCGTTCGAGGGGTGGAACGACGCCGGAGAGGCGTCGAGCGGGGCTCTGGCGCACCTGGAAGCGGAATGGAAGGCGTCCCCGCTGGTCGAGCTCGACCCCGAGGACTACTACGACTTTCAGGTGACCCGGCCGGTGGTCCAGCTGGGTGACGGCGTGACCCGGTCGATCGTGTGGCCGACGACGCGGTTGCTGGTGGCCCGCCCGCCGGGCAGCGAGCGCGACGTCGTGCTGCTGCGCGGCATCGAGCCGAACATGCGGTGGCGCACGTTCTGCTCGGAGATCGTGGCCATCTGCCTGGAGCTCGGGGTGGAGACCGCGGTGCTGCTGGGCGCCCTGCTCAACGACTCCCCGCACACCCGGCCGGTGCCGATCGTGGGCTCGGTCAGCGATCCGGGCCTCGCCCGTTCGCTCAACCTCGAGCTCACCCGTTATGAGGGGCCGACCGGCATCGTCGGAGTGCTGCAGCACACGCTGGGCACGGCCGGGATCCAGACGATCTCGTTGTGGGCGTCGGTGCCGCACTACGTCGCCCAGCCGCCCAACCCCAAGGCCACGCTGGCGCTGCTGCGCCGCATCGAGGACCTGCTGGACATCCCGATGCCGCTGGGCGAGCTGCCCGAGGAGGCGCAGGCATGGGAGCACGGGGTGGACGAGCTGGCCTCGCAGGACTCCGAGGTCGCCGAGTACGTCCGCGAGCTGGAGGAACGCAAGGACGCGGCCGATCTGCCCGAGGCGAGCGGCGACGCCATCGCGGCGGAGTTCGAGCGCTACCTGCGCCGGCGGGACAACGACGACAGCGGCTGACCGGTCCGCGCGCCAGGCCGGGGGCCGCTCAGGGCGACAGGGACCGGTCGAGTCACGGAGTAGCCGGAATTTCCCGGCCATCTCATGCTTTATCCGTTCAAAGCGGATAAAGCTGTATTGCGGATAGTTCCTAATATTCGCCGCGAGCGGCGTGGATTTCAGGTAATAATTGGCCGCTGCGCCGCTTCCGCACCATTGATCATGGGCGGCACCTCACGCGCGGCAACGATCCGATAACGGGGACGAGCACGACTCCGCAAACATCGTGAGCTCCGCCATCCGCGTGCTGAACCTACACATGTGACTGCGCACCTTGGGGCACCCATGGCGATTCCCTATCCCGACCCGCACAAGAGAGCACAGGAGACGCGGCGGCGCGTCCTTGCGATGTCGGTGTTCATGCAGCGGCACCAGGCCGCGGAGGACGAATCCGGCACCCCGGCCGACGCGGCCTCCCCGTCCGGAGCCGGTGGCTACCCTCAGCTGCACGGCACCACCCCCGCCCGGGCGGTGGAGACCTTCCTGGTCCTGCTGCAGGACCGCCTTCCGGTCTGGCTGCGCACCCTGGAGGAGCTGATGCACCGGACCGGCAAGGGGCGGGTGAACGACAACCTGCTGCCGGTGGCCCGGGAGGGCATCGACTACTACGCCGAGGTCCAGGCCGCGGCGATGCCCGCGTTCATCTCCCCGTCCATCACCGTGCGCTTCCGCGAGGCGCTGCGCGAGACCGAGCTCGGCCCGGCCTCCGAGATCGCCCCGCTGGCGCGCTACCTGGCGGCCGAGCGGAGCCTCGGCCGTATCGCACCCGACGTCACCCCGGAGGCGAGTGCCCGCCTGCTGCTGGCGGGCTGCTTCCGGCACGCCTACTACGAGATGTTCATCGGCGCGGGCGCCTGCCTGTCCCGGGACGACGGCGCCCTGGAGATCGTGCGCGAGCTGCGGCTGGAGGCCGTCGCGCCCCGCGCGCCGGCGCTTTCCTGACCCGGCCGTGCCGCCGGGGCCGCCGGGACGGCGGAACGCGCCATGGCCTGGTCGAACCGGTGCCAGACCAGGGCGGCCAGGTCGTCGTCGGCGCCGAGGGGCCGGCTGACCAGGTCGGCCTCCGCGGCCTCCAGCCGTCCCTGGAAGAACCCGGGGGCCAGCAGATAGGAGGCGATCGCGACCCGGGGGGCCGGTCCGGATCGCAGCCGCTGCAGGGCCTCGGCCGGCGTCGGGGCGGCCGCCGAGGCGAACGCCGCGGTGACCGGGCGGGCCAGCCGCACCGACAGCAGCCGGGCCGCGGCCCGGACGTCGGCGACCGCGGCGGGGTCGGAGGAGCCGGCGGCGCCGAGGACGACGGCGTCGGTGGGGCGCAGGCCGGCGGAGGCCAGCCGCCGGGCCAGCACGGAGGTGACCAGCGGGTGGGGGCCGAGGTGCCCGGCGATCAGCGCGTCCGGCCGGGCCCGGGCGACCACGGCGGGCAGGTCGATGTGGATGTGGTAGCCGCCGGCCAGCAGCAGCGGGACCACCACGACCGGCCCGGGCACCCGCGCCAGGACATCGGCGAGCAGCGGGGAGCTGATCTCCAGGTAGGCGAGCTCGACGCGGCGGCCGGGGCGCGCGCGGCGCACCCGGTCGGCCAGCGCGGCCAGGGTGGCCTCGCCCGCCGCGCTGCGGGTGCCGTGGGCGGCCAGGACGAGGGTCATCGGGCCTCCGGCCGGTCGCAGGCCAGGCGGTAGCCGCGCTTGACGACGGTCTCCACGATGCCGGAGGGGCCGAGGGCGCGGCGCAGCCGGGTGACGGCCATCTCGACGGCGTGCTCGGCCGAGTCGCGGGATGGTCCGCCGGGCAGCACGACGCGCAGGTCCGAACGGGGCACCACGTGTCCGGGACGCTCGGCCAGGCGCTTGAGCACCGCCATCGGGGCGGGCGGCAGCGGCTTGAGCTCGCCGTCCACGGCGACGGCGTGCCCGCGGATCTCCAGCTCGTGCGATCCGGCGGTGACCCGGGTGACGCTGTGCTCGGGCAGGTGACGCGCGAGGGTGCGGGCCAGCGAGCCGAGCCGGGCGCGCTCGGGCTGGATCACCGGCACGCCCTTGGTCACCAGCGGGGACGCGGTCACCGGGCCGACGCAGGCGGCCACGACCGGGCCGTGGAACGCCGCGAGGAGCGCCTCCTCCAGCCCTTCGGCGCGGGCGGCGTTCAGCATGGCGAGCACGGCGGGGGCGCTGGTGAAGGCGACGGCGTCCACCGAGCCGGAGATCGCCTGGGTGATCAGGCGGCGCAGCGGCGAGGGGTCGCGGTAGGGCAGCCACCGGTAGACGGGCACCTCGATGACGGTGGCGCCCGCCGCGCGCAGCGCGGCGACGAACCCGGTGAGCGGCTCGCCGTGCAACTGGACCACGATGCGCCGTCCATGCAGGTCCTGGGCCAGGAGGTAGTCCTTGATCTCCTCGCAGGACTCGGTCGGCGGGGTCCAGTGGTCGTTCAGCCCGGCGGCGCGCACGGCGCCGCGGGCCTTGGGCCCGCGCGGCAGCAGGCGGGCGCCGGCCAGGTGCCCGGCCAGGTCGCCGGACAGCCCCCAGCCCTCGGCGGCGGCCACCCAGCCGCGGAACCCGACGCCGGTGGTGACCACGACGTCGTCGACCGGCCCGGCCAGGCACTCGCGGGTGGCGGCCAGCAGGTCGGCGTCCTCGGCGAGCGGCACCAGCCGGATGGCGGGCGCCCGGACGACCCGGGCGCCGCGCCGTTCGAGCAGGGCGGCGAACTCCTCCTTGCGGCGGGTCGCGGTCACCCCGATGGTGAAGCCCGCGAGGGCGTCGGGCGCGGTCTCCGGCGCCGTCATGGGATCCTCCACGAGGGCGGCCGTCATGCCACGCTCACTTCCACCGTGCCGTTGTGGACACGGACGGGATAGGTCGGAATGGCGGTGGCCGGGTCGTCCAGGCACATGCCGGTCACCAGGGAGAACGACTGCTTGTGCATGGGGGCCGAGACCACCGGCTCCTCGCCGCGGGTGCCGACGATGCCGCGGGAGATCACGTACGCGCCGCTGAACGGGTCGCGGTTGCCGACGGCGAACAGGCGTCCGTCGAAGGTGCGGAAGACGGCGATCTGCCGGCCGGCGACCAGCGCGGCGGCGCCGCGTTCGGGGAGCAGGTCGGCGTGGGCGCAGATCGGCGTCCATGCCGTCGCGGTGCCGGTGCGGGTCTCCGGGTGGTTCTGGATGATCGTCATGCGCGTGTCACCTCCAGGAGGACTGGCTTTATCTGGTCACGTTCGGTCTCGAAGACGATGGACGGGTCGGGGGTGTCGGGGGCGTTGACGAAGCTGACGAAGCGCCGCAGCTTGTCGGGGTCGTCGAGCGTGGCGCGCCACTCGTCGAAGTAGCCGCCCACGTGCCGCTCCATCGCGGCGTCGAGGTCGGCGCAGATGCCGAGCGAGTCGCCCACGATCACGTCGCGCAGGTAGTCGAGGCCGATGGCCTGCACCCAGGCGGAGGTGCGCTGGAGCCGGTCGGCCGTGCGGATGTAGAACATCAGGAAGCGGTCGATGGTGCGGACCAGTTCGTCGTCGGACAGGTCGCTCGCCAGCAGGTCGGCGTGGCGGGGCTTGAAGCCGCCGTTGCCGCCGACGTAGAGGTTCCAGCCGTTCTCGGTGGCGATGATGCCGAAGTCCTTGCTGCGCGCCTCGGCGCACTCGCGGGCGCAGCCGGACACCGCCGACTTCAGCTTGTGCGGGGAGCGCAGCCCCCGGTAGCGCAGCTCCAGGGCGATGGCCATGCCGACCGAGTCCTGGACGCCGTAGCGGCACCAGGTGGAGCCGACGCAGGACTTCACGGTGCGCAGCGCCTTGCCGTAGGCGTGCCCGGACTCGAAGCCGGCGTCCACCAGCCGCTTCCAGATCTTGGGCAGTTGTTCCACCCGGGCGCCGAGCAGGTCGATGCGCTGCCCGCCGGTGATCTTGGTGTAGAGGCCGAAGTCGCGGGCGACCTCGCCGATCACGATGAGCTTCTCGGGGGTGATCTCCCCGCCCGGGATGCGCGGCACGACCGAGTAGGTGCCGTTCTTCTGCAGGTTGGCCAGGAAGTGGTCGTTGGTGTCCTGCAGCGCGGCCTGCTCGCCTTCCAGTACGTGCCCGCCGTTCAGCGAGGCCAGGATGGAGGCGACGGCCGGCTTGCAGATGTCACAGCCGCGGCCCCGGCCGTGCTCGGTGATGAGCTGGGAGAAGGTCGTGATGCCGCGCACCCGGACGATGTCGAAGAGTTCGGGCCTGCTGTACTCGAAGTGCTCGCACAGTGCCTTGCTGAGCGCGACGCCCTCGGCGGCGAGGATCGAGGCCAGCGCCGGCACGCAGCTTCCGCAGCTGGTGCCCGCGCGGGTGCACTTCTTGACCCCGGCGACGTCGGTCAGCCCAAGTTCGTGGATGGCCGTGCAGATCTGCCCCTTGGTGACGTTGTTGCACGAGCAGACCTGGGCGTCGTCGGGGAAGTCGGCGCCCGAGAGCCCGGCGCCACCGGCGCCGGCGAACAGCAGGTCGCTCGGCGAGGCGGACAGCTCCCTGCCCACCATCGGCCGCAGGAGGCTGTAGGGGCCGGCGTCGCCGACACAGATGCCGCCGAGCAGGGTGCGCGCGTCGTCACTGATGAACAGCTTCTTGTAGACGCCGGCCACCGGGTCCATGTAGGTGACGTCGAGCGCGCCCGAGAGCTGCCCGAAGCTCGCCACGTCCACGCCGAGCAGCTTCAGCTTGGCCGACAGGTCGCCTCCGGTGAACACCGCCTCGCCGCCGAGGATGCGGTCGGCCGCGACCTCGGCCATGCTGAAGCACGGTGCGACCAGGCCGTACACCATGCCGCCCACCAGGGCGCACTCGCCGATGGCGTAGATCGCCGGGTCGGAGGTGCGCATGGCGTCGTCGACGACGATGCCGCCGCGTTCGCCGAGCTCCAGCCCGGCCTGGAAGGCCAGCTCGTCGCGGGGCCGGATGCCGGCGGAGAACACCACCACCCCGGCGTCGATCTCGGTGCCGTCGGCCAGGACGACCTTGTCCGGCTCGATGCGGTTCAGACCGGTGCCGGTGTGCACGGAGAGGCCGAGCCGTTCGACGTGGCCGCGCAGCACCGCGCCGCCGCCCTCGTCGACCTGGCGGGGCATCAGCCAGGGGGCCATCTCGACGACGTGGGTGGCAAGGCCCAGGCCGCGCAGCGCGTCGGCGGCCTCCAGGCCGAGCAGCCCGCCGCCGACCACCACACCTGCCGAGGCGCCGGAGGCGGCGTCGCGGATGGCGTTCAGGTCGTCGATCGTCCGGTAGACGAACGCGTGCTCGGCCCCGGGCACCGGGGGCACGAACGGCGCGGAGCCGGTCGCCAGCACCAGCACGTCGTAGGGCTCCTCGTGCCCGCCCGCGGTGACCACGACGCGGCGGTCGCGGTCGATCTCGGTCACCCGTTCGGCCAGCCGCACGGTCGCCGGGCCCTCTGGTGCGGGGTAGGTCAGGTCTTCCAGGGTCGCCCCGGTCAGGTAGGAGGTCAGCGCCACCCGGTCATAGGCGTGCCGCGGCTCCTCCCCCAGAACGGTGATCGTGCCGGTGAACCCGCGTCCGGTCAGGGACTCCACGAGCCGGTGGGCCGTGGGCCCATATCCCACCACGACGATTCTCACGCGCGGACCTCCTCTTCCTGCTCGCACAGCCAGCCGATGATCCCCGCGACCGCGCTCCGGCAGCTTCCGCAGCCGGTGGTGGCCCGGGTGGCCGCCGCCACGGCGGCCATGTCGCGCGCACCCGCCTCCCAGCAGGCGCGGATGCGGCCCTTGGTCACGTTGTTGCACTCGCACACCCGCGCCGAGTCGGGCATGAAGACCGGGGTGTCGGCCGGGGTCGCGTGCTCCAGCGAAGGGAACAGCAGCCCTGCCGGGTCGCCGGGAAGCGGCCCGCCCCTGTCGTAGAGCTGGGTGAGCGTTCCCACGGTCGGCGCGTCGCCGAGCAGGATCGCCCCCACCAGCCGGTCGTCCCTGATCACGAGCTTGCGGTAGATGCCGCGCGCCCGGTGGGTGAAGCGGACCACCTCGACGGCACCGGCGTCGTCGCTGAGGTGGGTCTCGCCCATCGCGGCCAGCTCGACGCTCCTGGCCTTGAGCCGGGTGACCAGGCGCGAGCCGCGGTAGCGGGCGGCCCGGTCGGCCCCGGTGATCAGGTCGGCCACCACGGCGGCCTGCTCCCAGGCGGGGGCGACCAGGCCGTACACGGTGCCGTCGTGCTGGGCGCACTCGCCGATGGCGTAGATCGCCGGGTCGGAGGTGCGCATGTGGTCGTCCACGACGACGCCGCGGCCGACCTCCAGTCCGGCGTCCCTGGCCAGGGAGACCATGGGGCGCACGCCGCAGGCGAGCACCACCAGTTCCCCGGGCAGGACCTCGCCGGTGGCCAGCTCGACGCCGTCCTCGCGGATCGCCGTGACCTGTACGCCGGTGCGGACCCGCACGCCGAGACCGGCCAGCGCCTCGCCGAGCACCAGCCCGGCCTCGGCGTCGAGCTGGCGCTCCATGAGGTGACCGGCCAGGTGCAGCAGGGTGACCGGCATGCCCCGGCCGGCCAGTCCCCGTGCGGCCTCCACGCCCAGCAGCCCGCCGCCGACGACGACCGCGCCCGTGGCGGTCGCCGCCGCCTCGAGAATGCGGTGGCAGTCGTCCATGGTCCGGAACGCGATCGCCCGGCCGGCGCCCGGCACGGGCGGCACGACCGGCTCGCTGCCGGTGGCCAGCACCAGCGTGTCGTAGGGCTGCTCCGCGCCGTCGGCGGTGCGCACGACGCGCTCGCCGCGGTCGATCGCGGTG
This sequence comes from Sphaerisporangium melleum, assembly GCF_014646695.1. Taxonomy (GTDB): domain Bacteria; phylum Actinomycetota; class Actinomycetes; order Streptosporangiales; family Streptosporangiaceae; genus Sphaerisporangium; species Sphaerisporangium melleum. Next base: position 40,940 of record NZ_BMNT01000053.1, on the reverse strand, counting down.
ACGGCGACGCCGAGCCGGGTGGTCACGCCCTCGAGCTGGGCCGGCAGGCGCACCTGTTCGGGGCTGGCGGTGCCGGCGAGGACGTTGGACAGCAGGACCCGGTTGTAGGGCCTTCGGGTCTCGGCGCCGAACACGGTGATCTCGATGTTCTTGTCGCGCGCCCTGACCTCGTCGGCCAGGCGCGCCCCGGCCATGCCGTTGCCGACGACGACGAGTCTCACGCCTGCCTCCCTCGGCCGGCCCGCGGCGTCCCCGCCATCTCGTCCCGCTCGTCCGCCCCGTCGCCGCAGCGCTCGACGCGGACGGCGCAGACCTTGAACTCCGGCATCCGGGACGTCGGGTCCAGCGCCGGGTTGGTCAGGCGGTTGGCGCCCTCCCAGTGGAAGGGCATGAAGACCGTGTCGTGCCGGACGGCCCGGCCGACCCGGGCCGCGGCCTTCGCCGAGCCGCGGCGGCTGGTCACCCGGACGAGGTCACCGGAGACGATGCCGAGGCGTTCGGCCAGGTCGGCGTGCAGTTCGACGTAGGGCTCGGGCGCCGCCTCGTTGAGGGCCGCGATCCGCCGGGTCTGCGCTCCGCTCTGGTAGTGGGCCAGGAGCCGGCCGGTCGTGAGGTAGTAGGGGTAGTCGTCGTCGATCTCCTCGGCGGGCGGGCGGTGCTCCACCGGGACGAACCTGGCCCGGCCGCCGGGTGTCGGGAAGCCGTCGAGAAAGGGCCGCGGCGTCCCGGGGTGGTCCTCGGCCGGGGCCGGCCAGAACACGCCGGTCTCGCGGGCGATGCGCTCGTAGGTGATGCCGGAGTAGTCGGCGACGCCGCCCGCGCTGGCCCGGCGCAGCTCGTCGAACACGGTGCGCGGGTCGTCGGAGAAGCCTTCGCCGCGGCCGAGCCGGGTGGCCAGGCCGGCGACGATGGCCAGGTCGCTGCGCACTCCCGGCGGCGGGGTGAGCGCCTGTCGGCGCAGCAGCACCCGGCCCTCCAGGTTGGTCATGGTGCCGTGCTCCTCGGCCCACTGGGTGGTGGGCAGCACGACGTCGGCCATCGCGGCGGTCTCCGACAGCACGAAGTCGGAGACGACCAGCAGGTCGAGGGCGGCCAGGCGCTCTGTGACGTGGCCGGCCCGCGGGGCGGAGACCACCGGGTTGGAGCCGAACACCAGCAGGCCCCGGGGACCGCCGTCGGTGCCGAGGGCGTCCAGCAGTTCGTAGGCCGAGCGGCCGGGGCCGGGGAGCTCGGCGGGGTCGACGCCCCAGACGGCGGCGACGTGGGCGCGGGCGGCCGGATCGTCGATCTTCCGGTAGCCGGGGAGCTGGTCGGCCTTCTGCCCGTGCTCGCGCCCGCCCTGGCCGTTGCCCTGCCCGGTGACGCAGCCGTATCCCGAGCCTTCGCGGCCCGGCAGGCCGAGGGCGAGGGCGAGGTTGATGAACGCGGTGACGGTGTCCACGCCCTTGGACTGCTGCTCGGCGCCCCGGCCGGTGAGGATCATGGCCCGGTCGGCGGTGGCGAGCAGGCGGACCGCTTCGCGCATCGCGGCGACCGGCACGCCGGTGACCCGCTCGGCGCGCTCGGGCCACCAGGCGGCCACCGAGGCGCGGGCTTCGGTGAAGCCGGTGGTGCGGGCGGCGATGTAGTCCCGGTCGGCGTACCCCTCGGTGATCGCGATGTGCAGCAGGCCGAGCCCCAGCGCCAGGTCGGTGCCCGGGGTCACCTTCAGGTGCAGCCTGGCCTGCCGGGCGGTGCGGGTCTCGCGGGGGTCGGCGACGATGAGCGTGCCGCGCAGGTGCCGCAGGAAGGGCGGCATGGTCTCGGCGACGTTGCCGCCGACCATCAGGACCGCGTCCGCCTCGGCGATGTCGGTGATCGGGAAGGGCAGCCCGCGGTCCATGCCGAACGCGCGGTTGGCGGCGGCCGCCGCCGAGGACATGCAGAACCGGCCGTTGTAGTCGATCTGGCTGGTGCGCAGCGCCACCCGGGCGAACTTGCCGAGCTGGTAGGCCTTCTCGTTGGTGAGGCCGCCGCCGCCGAACACCGCGACCGCGTCGCGCCCGTGCGCGGTCTGCAGGTCGCGGACGGCGCCGGCGACGCGGTCGAGCGCCTCGTCCCAGCTCACCGGCTCCAGCGGGCCGCCGCGCCGCGCGCGGGCGAGGGGGGTGGTCAGCCGGACGCCGCCGGTCAGCAGCTCGCCCGCCGTCCAGCCCTTCTGGCAGAGCCCTCCGCCGTTGGCCGGGATGTCGTGCCGGGGGGTGATGGTGAGCGTGCCGCCCGCGGCCTCACCCCTGACGTACATGCCGCACTGCAGGGCGCAGTAGGGGCAGTGCGTCGCCTCTCCCAGGTGGACCGGCGCCATCACAGGCGCCGGCGGGGAAAGTGAGATCGGCATGGGTTCGATGGTGCTTTCGGGCCGTTTCACCGTTGGGTCCCTCCTGTTACCTCTGTGCTACAAGGCGCCAACCGTGTTCACCTTCGGCACCGGCGGGCTGTGCGCACTTCGCTCCCGCCGGCGCGGTGAGGTGCGGCGGGGCGCTCCGACCGGCCGGGACGTCTCCTCACACGCGTATGCGCCCGGACGGCACCGGTGGGTGGCGGTGCCGTCCGGGCGTCCCCGCCCTAGCGGGGGTCAGACGCGCGCGGCGGCGAGGCTCGGGGCGAGCCGGACGCCGACCGTGCGCAGATAGCAGAACCAGGTCAGCGCCCCGCAGATGATGTAGAAGGCCGCGAAGGCCGCGAGGGCCGCGCCCGCGCCGCCGGTGGCGGCGATCGAGGTGCCGAAGCCCCGGTTGATGAAGAACCCGCCGAACGCGCCGACGGCCGAGATGATCCCGATCGCGGCGGAGCTGTCGCGCTTGCCGGTGGCGATCGCGGCCTCCCGGGCGGCCTGGTCGCCGGCGTCGACGCCCGTGAGGGCCTTGGCCCGGAAGATCGCGGGGATCATGCGGTAGGTCGAGCCGTTCCCCACGCCGGTCAGTGCGACCAGCACCAGGTAGGAGACGAAGAAGAACGCGAAGTTGTGGGTGACCACCCCGGCCCCGACGAGCGCGACGGCGACGCCCATCGCGCCGAAGTTCCACAGGGTGACCCGCGCCCCGCCGAGGCGGTCCGACAGCCTGCCGCCGAGCGGCCGGATCAGCGAGCCGACCAGCGCGCCGAGGAAGGCCCAGCCGACGCTGCCGGCGTGCTCGGGGAACTGGCTCTTGATCAGCAGCGGGAAGGCCGTGGTGTAGCCGATGAAGGAGCCGAACGTGCCGATGTACAGGAACGACATGAGCCAGGTCTGGGCGCGCCGGGTGATCTTGAGTTGTTCCCTGACGCTGGCCCTGGCCGTGGTCAGGTTGTCCATGCAGAAGAAGGCGCCCACTGCCGCCAGGAGGATGAACGGCACCCAGAACAGCCCCGCCGCCGCCAGGCCGAAGCCGGCGATCACCAGCGGCATGAACAACTGCACCGAACTGACGCCGATGTTGCCGCCGGCGGCGTTGAGGCCGAGTGCCCACCCCTGCTTGCGCTCGGGGTAGAAGTAGGTGATGTTCGCCATGCTGGAGGCGAAGTTGCCGCCGCCGACGCCGGCGGTCGCCGCGATGAGCAGGAAGACCCAGTACGGCGTGCCGGGGTCGCTCACCGCGACGGCCAGCAGGCCCGCGGGGATGAGCAGCAGCAGCGCGCTGACCACGGTCCAGTTGCGGCCGCCGAACTTCGCCGGCGCGAAGGTGTAGGGCAGGCGCAGGGTCGAGCCGACCAGGTTCGGCAGCGAGACCAGCCAGAAGAGCTGGTCGGTGGAGAACTTGAAGGCGCCGAGCTTGACGGCGACGATGCTCCAGACGGTCCAGAGGGTGAAGCCGAGGTGCTCGGCCAGGATCGAGAAGATCAGGTTGCGGCGGGCGACGCGCTTGCCGCGGCTCTCCCAGAAGCCGGGGTCGTCGGGGTTCCAGTCGCTGATCCAGCGGCCTTTAGATGCCGCGGCGGGTGTTGCCTCCGTCACCGTCACGGTTCCTCCTCCATGTGTTCCGGGGGGTGGGAGGCTCCGAAATTAGCCGGGCGTATCACTTCGCTCCGCGACGAACCGCAGATATCGGCGTTACTTTCGATGCACGGACGAAACATGTGAGGCACAGGCATCACGACGGCAACAACGACTTAACAAAGGTTGGCCGGCCGGTGGATCGGGCATCCTTGTGCGGAAAACCTTCGCGATCCCTCGTCATCCCCCGGGAGCGGCATGACCGGCGTGCGGCAGATCAGGCTCTACTCCGACCCGGTGCTGCGCACCCCGGCCGAGCCCGTGACGACCTTCGACCGGTCACTGCGCGATCTGGTCAAGGCGCTGCAGGCCACCACCCGGGCCGGGGCGGGGCGGGCGGGGCTGGCCGCGCCGCAGATCGGCGTGCCACTGCGCGTGCTGACCTTCGAGCTGGACGGCCGGGCGGGCCATCTGGTGAATCCCCGGCTGGAGCCGTCCGAGCGCACCGTGGTCGCCGACGAGGCCTGCCTTTCCGCTCCGGGCCTGTGGTGGCCGCTGGAGCGTTCCTATGGAGTGGTGGCCCGCGGGCGCGACATGTACGGCAAGCCGGTGACCGTGCGGGCGCTCGGCATGCTGGCCAGGGTGCTGCAGCACGAGGTCGACCACCTCGACGGCGTTCTGTTCGGCGACCGGTTGCCGCAGGACGAGCGCGAGCGTTTCCACGCCGCCCTGGGCGAGACCGCACCCGGCGGCCCGGCCTGAGCACGGTGATCCCGTGCGGCGACCGGCCCCGCGTCGCACGGCTCCCGGCAGCGCGGCGGGCCCGCGTCCGCACCGGCTGACGCCGGCCTCTCGGCCCGCGGCCGAGGGCCGGACGACACTTGAGCGATATGTCCTTTTTTTCGCATCGTTCGCGTTCTGTCGGATTCTCCCCGGGTAGGGCACTCCGTGATCGGGAAGCGCGCCGGCGAGCCGCTTCCGCACATCGGGGGCATCCCGCCTCCCGCACATGCGTAACCGGCGCCGTGCCCGCCCTGTCCCCGCCCGCACGGACGGAAGGCACCGCAGGCGGCCCCGCCGGGCGCATCCCGAGACGGGAGGCCGTGTAAGGAGGCATCGTGACAGGCGGACTGAAAGTGGCCGCGGCCGTCGCCATCGGCTACTTCCTCGGCCGGCACCGCAGGTTCAAGCTGGCGATCGCGCTGGGTGTCGCCGGCGCGACCGGCAAGCTGGGCGGCGCCCGCGGCAACCTGCTGGAGCAGGGTTTGAAGCTGGTGAGCTCCTCCCCCGAGCTGGAGAAGATCGTGGACAGCGTCCGCGGCGAGCTGTTCGAGGCGGGCAAGGCGGCGGCCAAGGCCGCGGCGAGCAGGCAGGTCACCGCGCTCAGCTCCAAACTCCAGGAGCGCGCCGAGAGCCTGCAGCACGCGGCGAACGTCGCGGCGGGCCTGGAGGAAGAGGTGGCCGGCGCCGCCGGCGAGGCCGCGCGGACGGCCGGAGGCGGGGTCACCAGCCTGCGCGAGCGTGCCACGGGCGGGCTCCGTTCGGCGACCTCCCGGGTGCCGCGCCCCAGGCGGCGGCCGGCGGAACGGGAGCCGGAGGAGCCCTACGAGGAGGAGGCCGAATACGAGGAAGAGGGCGAGTACGAGGAGGAGCCTCCTCCGCGCCGCAGGCCGCCCCGGGAGCACGACGAACGGCCGTCCGGGCGGGAGACACGCGGGCGGCGCGCGGACGAGGACGAACCGGAGGACGAGTACGAGGAGCCGGAGCCGCGCGGCCGCGTGGTCCGCGACCGGCCGCCGGAGCGCTCGCGGCCCGTACGCCGCCGGGGGTGATCCTCGATGGCCGACCAGAGGAAGGAAGCCGGCGTGGCGTCGAATCCGATCAAGCAGCAGATCCGCGGGCTCGCCGGCGTCGCCGGGCGGATGGCCCTCGGCGCCGTGCGGCGCCGCGTCGAGCAGACCACCCGGCAGCTCACCGACTTCGCCGAGAACGGCGGGATGCGCACGGTGGGCCAGCTCGCCGGCGCCGAGGGCCGCTTCGGCCGGGTCAAAGGGCTGGCCAAGATGGCGTTCGGCGGGCTGAAGGCCAAACTCGGGTTCGGCGGGCGCGGGGCCAAGGGCAAGAAGCTCAAGTTCCTCAACATCGTCGAGTCGCTCGACATCGGCGCCCCGGTCCGGGTCGTCTACAACCAGTGGACCCAGTTCCAGGACTGGCCGAGCTTCATGAAGAAGGTCGAGAAGGTCGTCCAGGACGAGGACGCGAAGCTCACCTTCCAGGCGAAGATCTTCTGGTCGCGGCGCTCCTGGCAGTCCACGATCACCGAGCAGGTGCCGGACGAGAAGATCATCTGGCGGTCGCAGGGCGCGAAGGGCTACGTGGACGGATCGGTGACCTTCCACGAGGTCACCCCGGACCTGACCCGGGTGCTGGTGGTGCTGGAGTACCACCCCAAGGGGTTCATGGAGCACGTGGGCAAGATCTGGCGGGCGCAGGGGCGCAGGGCGCGCCTGGAGTTCAAGCACTTCCGCCGGCACGTGATGATCGAGGACCTGCTGCACCCCGACGACGTCGAGGGGTGGCGCGGTGTCATCCACGAGGGCGAAGTGGTCAAGGACCACGAGACCGCGCTGCGCGAGGAGGAGGAGCAGGAGCGGGAACGCGAGCAGCGCGCGGAGGGCGGCCGCCCCGAGGAGGCCGAGGACGAGTACGAAGAGGCCGAGGAGCGCGAGGAGCCCGAGGAGGGCGAAGAGGGCGAGGAGGCCGAGGAGGCCGAGGACGAGTACGAAGAGGGCGAAGAGCCCGAGGAAGAGGAGGAGCGTCCCCGCCGCCGCGCGGTGCCGGAGCAGGCCCAGGAGGAGCGCCGGAGGCGACGGCTGCCCTGGAGTCCGCGACGCGGCGAACGCCCGGAGGCCGGCGCCGGGGAGCCGCGCGGCCGGGAGCGCCGGCCGGAGCGCGGCGCCGAAGAGGAACCGCGGCGGCGCGGGACGGCCCGCGGCGAGCGCGAGGAGACCGGGGGCCGGCGCGAGGAGCCCCGCCGGCATCGGGCGGAGGGCCGTGAGGAGCCACCGCGCCGTGGCCGTCGCGCACCGGCGCCCGAGCCACGCGGCCGCGGCCGTTGACCCGCCTGCCGCCCATGCCCGGCGGCGGGTGCCCGGTGAACGCCGGGACCGAGGTGGCGCCGCCAGGACGGCGAGGCCCGCCTCAGGAACCCGCGAGGCGGTGGCGGCACCAGGACCAGGCGCCCCGCCACGTGACCAGTGACAGCAAGGAAGTGAGCGTATGACGATCGTGCAGCCCTCGAGCGGCGGACCCGGGGGCCGGCCGGCCCCGTCCGGCGGCGGCCTGGCCGACGTGATCGACACCATTCTCGACAAGGGGCTCGTCATCGACGCCTACGTCAGTGTCGCGCTCGTCGGCATCGAACTGCTGACCATCAACGCCCGCGTCGTGGTCGCCAGCGTGGACACCTACCTGCGGTTCGCGCAGGCGGTCAACCGGCTGGACCTCTCGGAAGGCCAGAAGGGACTTCCCGAGCTGATGCAGGACATGACGCAGGGCGTGGCGAAGTCCAAGACCAAGGGCATCGCCCAGGGCGCCCTGGAGGCGGCGGGCGAGCGGCTGCGCGACTTCATCGCCGAGCCGGCCGAGCGGCCCGCATCACGTGGGCGCCGGCGAGAGGAGGACTGACATGGCGCGTCCCACCCCTGGCTCCGCCGCTCCCCGATCGGAGCGTGCGGTCCCCCGGCCCCGCGAGCGCGCGGGCGAGCAGACCGGTGCACCTCCCCCCGCGGAGGAGCGCGCCACGGCCATCTACATCTACGGCATCCTGCCCTCCGACGTCGAGCTGACCCCGGAGCCCCGCGGGGTGGGCGACCCGCCCGGCGGCATCGCGCTGGTGCGGCACCGGGACATCGCCGCGCTGGTCAGTGAGCTGAGTCCCGATCGCCCTCTGGGCAGGCCGCAGGACCTCATGGCCCACCAGAGCCTGCTGGACGACGTGGCGGCCGAGGTGCCGGTGCTTCCCTTGCGGTTCGGCGCGGTCATGGAGAGCCGGGAGGCGATCGTCGGCGAGCTGCTGACCCCGCACCACGACGAGTTCAGGGAGGCCCTGGAGGAGCTGGAGGGCCGGTCCCAGTTCGTCGTCAAGGGCCGGTACGAGGAGGGCGCGATCCTGCGGGAGGTGCTCCAGGAGCACCCTGAGGCCGCCCGGATCCGGGAGGAGATCCGCGATCTGCCCGAGGAGGCCACCTGGGACGCGCGCATCAGGCTCGGCGAGATCGTCAACGGGGCGATCGAGGCCAAGCGGGAGGCCGACACCCGGGAGCTCGCCGAGGGACTGGCCCCGCACACCGTGGCGGTCGTGATCAGGGAGCCCACCCACGAGGAGGACACCGCGCACCTGGCCGTGCTGCTGGAGCACGACCGGCAGGAGGAGTTCGAGAAGGCCCTGGAGGAGTTCGCCGACCGCTGGGCCGGGCGGGTCACCCTGCGGCTGCTCGGCCCGCAGGCCGCCTACGACTTCGTCGACCGGCTGAGGTGAGGGACGGGGAGGACATGGGTCTGCTCAAGCTGGTGTTCGGCTGGCCGCTCGCCCCCGTCCAGGGGTTGATCCGGCTCGGGGAGCTGATCGAGGAGCAGGTGGAGCGGCAGCTCCACGACCCGGCGGCGGTGCGCCGCCGGCTGGAGGAGGTCGAGAACGCGCGGGCGGCCGGCCTGATCAGCGAGGAGGAGAGCGCCCGGGCCACCGAGGAGATCCTGCAGCGGATGATCGGCTGAGCGATCCCCCGGGACAGGAGCGGGCGACTCGACCGGGCTGACGGGGCCCGGGGCGCAACCGGGCAGGGCCGCAAGGGGCGGTCCGGGCCGGAGGCGGGCGCCCCCGAGCAGGACGGCCCGGGGACGCGCACAGGGGGACGTGAGGGGGTGACGTGGTGCCGGCGAGTCACAGACCGCGAGGAGAGCCGTCCACCGGCGGCGACCGTCCCGACTATGCCGAGGACGACCGGTACGGCTACCGGAGCGACCGTCTCGGCTACGACGAGGACGAGCGTCCCGGCCGCGGCGAGCGTCGCCGGCGCGGCGGGCCGTCCGGCGGGGACACCCCGGACGCCGTGTCCGGTGGGGCGGGCAGGGAGCGGCCGGTCCGGTCCCCCGCCTCGCGGCGGCTGACCGCGATCACCGCGGGCCGGGCGGGCCTTGCGTGCATGGCCGAGTTGACCGGGAAGGACATCGAGGGCGTGACGCTGGTCAAGCCGGCCGGCGACGGCTGGGCGGTCGAGGTGGAAGTGGTGGAGGACCACCGCATCCCCTCCTCCGGGGACACTCTGGCCATCTACGCCATCGACCTGGACTCCGAGGGCGACCTGGTCGCGTACCGGAGGGTGCGCAGCTTCAAGCGCGCCAGTGGCGACGCGGGCGGGGTGTACTGACATGTCGGATCCGACGCGCCCGGCGCGGGTGTCCTCTCCGTTCGCTGCGCCCCAGCGTGCCCCGGCCCGCGACTCGGGCGGCAACCTCGGCGACATCCTGGAGCGGGTGCTCGACCGCGGTGTGGTCATCGTGGGCGACATCCGGGTCAACCTGCTGGACATCGAGCTGCTCACGATCAAACTGCGGCTGCTCATCGCGTCCGTGGACACCGCCCGTGAGCTCGGCATCGACTGGTGGGAGCACGACCCCTGGCTCAGTTCCAAGGACCGCGACCTGGTCGAGGAGAACCGCCGCCTGCGCCGCCGGCTCGCCGCGGTCGACGAACGGGAGGAGCTGCAGGACGAGCGTGCCGCCGCCGCCCGAGCCCTGCCGGACGACCGCCCCCGGCGGCGCCACCGGGACGAGTGGGCGATGGACGAGCGGTACGAGCGGGAGGAGCGGCGGCCGAGCCGTGCCGATCCCGGGCAGGAGGAGGAGCCCGGCAGGGAGCCGGCGCCCCGGCGGACCGGCCGCCCGCCGCGAGCCCCGGCCCCCGGGCGCGAGGCCGGGCCCGCGCGCCGCCGGGACCGGTGGGAGGACGCCGATGACTGATCGCACATCGGGACGCGCGGGCCGGCGGCCGGCGCACCCGCGTTGAGGAGGAGGACGGTGGCCGACACGGGGACCTATCTGTACGCGATCACCCGCGCCGAGGACCTGCCCGACCGCGACGGCCCGGCAGGGCTGGCAGGCGTGGCCGGGACGCCGGTGCGGGTGCTGACCCACGCCGGCCTGGCCGCGTACGTCAGCACCGTGCCGCTGACGGAGTTCGGGGAGGAGCCGCTGCGCCGCTCTCTGGAGGATCTCGAATGGCTGGGCGAGACGGCCCGCGCGCACCACCGGGTCGTGGACGCCGTGGCCGGCGGCGCCGCGGCGACCGCCCCGGTGCGCCTGGTCACCGTCTACAGCGGCGACGACCAGGTATGCGAGCTGCTCGACCGGCGGCGCGAGGACTTCGCGGAGGTCCTGACCCGGGTGACCGGGCGCCAGGAGTGGGGCGTGAAGGCGTACGCCCTCCCCGCCACGACGCCCGGCGTGCCTGAGAGCGGGGGCGGCGAGGAGGGCAGGAGCGGGCGGGGGTCCGCGCGGCCGGGCACCGATTACCTGCGACGCCGCAGGGCGAGCCTGCGCGACCGTGACCAGGCGTGGCGCGAGGCCGCCGAGCGCGCCGAGTCGATCCATTCCGTGCTGGCCCGGATGGCGGTGGCGAGCACCCGCCACCGTCCCCAGGACCCGCAGCTGTCGGGACGCCGGGAGACGATGGTGCTCAACGGCGCCTACCTGGTCGACGACGAGCTCTGCGAGGCGTTCGCGAGCGCGGTCGACGAGCTGCGCGGCCCTGATGTGGAGATCGAGCTCACCGGCCCCTGGGCCCCCTACTCCTTCACCGCTCTCGACCCCGGCGGCCCGGGCGACGCGGGCGACCATGCCCCCGGCGGCGCGGCCGCTTCGGGCGGGCGGGCGCCGGGCCGGACGCGGGAGCACCACCGATGGTGACCCTCGGCGACGGCACCGGAGGACGCCGGAGCGCCCCGGCGGTGACGACCGGTCCTGGGCCCGCCGGGGCGGGCAGGGGCATGCCGCCCCGCGGTGCCGAGCTCGCCGCTCAGGGACGTCTCCCGGCCGAGCGGGTGGCGCTGGTGGACCTGCTCGACCGCCTGCTGGCGGGCGGCGTGGTGATCACCGGCGACCTCGTGCTGTCCATCGCCGACATCGATCTCGTGCGCATCTCCCTGCGCGCGCTGATCATGTCCGTCCGGGCCTCCGAACCGCTGGCCGTCGGAGTACGCCATGAGCCGCCCCCGCCCTGACCCGGACCGTCCGCTGGAGAACCGGCGCCATGGCCCCGCGCCCAAGGGGACCGCGGCCGGATCGAAGGGCACCCGAGCGGGAACGCCGGCCGCGCCGGAGACGACCCGCGACCGCCCAGGACCTGACCAGGAGATGGACCCGATGCAAGAAGGCCCGGGAGCCGACCAGGACACGAAGCAGGGCCGGCGGCCGTCGGCGCCCCACCAGGAGACGAAGCGGAGCCGGGAGCGCCGGGGCCCGCCCGAAGAGGCGGAGGGAACGAGCAGGCGTGCGGGACCCTACCGCGAGCCGGGGCGGGATCGGGCACAGGCGTGGCGCCTGGACACCGATCCGGAGCGGGTGGAACGCGACCTGACCCGGCTGGTGCTCACCCTGGTGGAGCTGGTCCGGCAGCTGGTGGAGCGCCAGAGCGTGCGCCGGATGGAGCAGGGCGATCTCACCGACGACCAGATCGAGACCCTGGGGCTGACGCTGATGCGGCTGGAGGAGGCGATGACCGAACTCTGCGAGCGCTTCGATCTCTCCCCCGCCGACCTCAACCTCGATCTGGGCCCCCTCGGCACCCTGCTCCCCACCGACCCGCCGGACCCGGCGGCCCCCTGGTAGCACGCGGGCTCGGCGGCCAGGGGCCGCCGGCGGGTGGGCACGAGGGCCCACCCCACCGTCAGAGGGCGACGCCGAGGAGGGCGTCGGCGGTGGCGCGGATCAGGGCCGGGGCGTCCGGGGCGTCGCCCTCACCGGCGATGGCGCGAGTGGCCCAGTCATCGATGATCCGCAACGCGCCCGGCGCGTCCAGGTCGTCGCTCATGCGCTCACGGACGCCCTGGAGCACCGGCCGGGCGTCCGGCCCGGACGGGCGATCGACGGCCGAGCGCCAGCGGGCCAGCCGGGCCTCCGCGGCGCCGATCTGGTCGTCGGTCCACTCCCAGTCGTCGCGGTAGTGGTGCGCGAGCAGCGCCAGCCTGATCGCCATGGGGTCGTGAGCGGCCCGCAGGCGGTGGACGAAGACCAGGTTGCCCCGCGACTTGGACATCTTCTGGCCGTGCAGCCCGACCATGCCGGCGTGGACGTAGGCCTTGGCGAACGGCCACTCCCCGGTGGCGATGTGACCCTCGCTGGCGCCCATCTCGTGGTGCGGGAAGACCAGGTCGGAACCGCCGCCCATGAGGTCGAAGCCGGTGCCGAGATGGTCCAGCGCGATGAGGGTGCACTCGACGTGCCAGCCAGGGCGCCCGCTGCCCAGCGGCGATGGCCAGGACGGCTCACCGGGCCGCTCGGCCCGCCACAGCAGCCAGTCGAGCGGGTTGCGCTTGCCCTCGCGGCCGGGGTCGCCGCCGCGCTCGGCGAACAGCTCCAGCATCTCCTCCTCGGAGTGGCCGGAGACGGCGCCGAACTTCGGGGCCGCGGCGACCGAGAAGTACACATCTCCGTCGACCTCGTAGGTCGCGCCCTTGTCCTTCAGCCTGCCGACCAGGTCGGCCACCCGCCCGACGACCTCGGTGACGCCGATGTAGTCGTCCGGCGGGAGGATGCGCAGGGCCTCCATGTCGGTGCGGAAGAGCCCGATCTCGTCCGCGGCCAGCCGCTGCCAGTCGACGCCGGTCTGCTGCGCACGTTCGAGCAGAGGATCGTCCACGTCCGTGGCGTTCTGGGTGTAGTGCACCGGATGCCCGGCGTCCCGCCACACGCGGTTCGCCAGGTCGAACGCCAGGTAGGTGTTGGCGTGCCCGAGATGGGTGGCGTCGTAGGGCGTGATGCCACAGACGTACATCCGTGCCGCCGGCCCCGGGGAGGTCTCCCTGACCCCTCGGGCCGAGGTGTCGTACAGGCGCAGAGGGAGGCCCGAGCCGGGCAGCGAAGGGATCTCGGGAGCAGACCACGATTGCATGCCCTGAGCCTATCCGGGCCGCCGGGAGGTGCGATCACCCTGGGGTGTCCGGTTTGGGGCGGTAGTGGATCCCGGGAACGATGCGGCGAAACGGTACTTCGTCACGTTCCAACGTGACAGAATCTTGGCGCCGTGGCTACCGGGGGCGTCGGCACCCAGCGTCCACATGCCGAGGGAGAACTCGATTTGCCGGCTTCACGCCCCCTTGGGCCCACCGATCCCGCAACGATCGCGTCGTACCGGCTGACCGGGCGGATCGGCGAGGGCGGGCAGGGCGTCGTCTACGCGGCCGAGGACGGGAACGGCCGGCGGGTCGCGGTGAAGCTGCTGCACCGGCGCTTCTCCCAGGACGAGCAGACCCGCCGCTCCTTCGGGGTCGAACTGCGCCGGGCCCAGCGGGTGACCGGGCCCCGGGTGGCCCGCATCCTGGCCTACGGCGTCCACGACGGGCGGCTGTACTACGCCGGTGAGCTGGTGGACGGCTCCTCCCTGTGGGAGGTCGTGGAGCGGCAGGGCCCCCGCTCCGGGGACCACCTGCACGAGATCGCCGTCGGGACGCTGACCGCCCTGACGGCCATCCACCAGGCGGGCATGGCCCACGGCGACTTCGGGCCCTCCAGTGTGCTGCTGGGTGGGCAGGGCCCGCAGGTCATCGACTTCGCCGTCGGCCGTCTCCTGGACGGCGCGCTCTCCGCGGGCGCGCTCGCCGCCGCCTCTCCGTTCTCCGCCCCCGAGCATCTGGCCGCCGCGATCCCGGGGCCCGAGAGCGACATGTTCGCCTGGGGGAGCACCATCGTCTACGCCGCGACCGGCAGGGCGCCGTTCGGCCAGGACTCGGTGCCCGCGGTGGTCAACCGGATCCTGAACGGCATGCCGGACCTGTCCGCACTGAGCGGACCGCTGCTGGAGGCGGTGACGGCCTGCCTGGACCGCGTGCCGTCCCGGCGGCCCGCGGCCCGTGACCTGCTGGCCCGGCTGGAGGGCGTCCGCCCGGGCCCCGGGCCGGCAGCCGCGGCCGAGCCGGTGTTCCTGATGCCGGACCGCAACGCCCCGGCCGGCCCGCCGGAGGCGGCCTATCAGGGGCCCATCCCGCTCAGCCCGCGCCCCCTGCCGCCCCTCTCCTCCGCCTCGGCGCCCGCACCCCCACCGGCCGCGGACGACACGCGCGCCTGGCCGCCGGCCGCTCCCGCGCAAGGTGGGAGCGCTCCTCCGGGCCCGGCCGGCGGTCCGGAACGGTCCGGGGCGGGCGAGCCGGGCCGCGCGCCGGCCGGCGCCCCCGCCGCCCCGGAACCGGAGGGTGAAGCGGCCGGCCACGTCCGCCGCCGGCGGCACACCGGGAACACCGAGTGGAGCACTCGCCGGCTGGTCGTCCTGGTGGCCGGCGGCCTGGCGGTGGCCGCCGTCGTGGCGGTCGTCGCGGTGGCGACCGGACACGGCCCCGGGAGGCCGGTCCCCGGTGCGGCGCTGCCGCCGCCCGTCGCCCCGCCTCCCGTGCTGGACACTCCCAGCCCTTCGGCGTCGTCCCCACCGGTGACCGAGCCCACCCCGGTCCCCTCACCCACCCGCGCCACCCCCACCCCCAGCCCGAAGCCGCGTCCTGTCACACCCGGCCCATCGGCGCACCCGGTCAAGCCGCTGCTGCGGGTGAGCCCGGCCCACATCCGGGTCACCTCCGACTACATCTCCTACGTCAACATCAAGCTGAGGGCGCCGGGCGGGGCCGTGCGCTGGCGCGCGACGATGACCGAGGGCGGGCTGCTGAGCTCGACCAGCGGGCGGATCAGGGCGGGCGGCTCCGCCACGATCACCGCCTATGGCCCTCCGTACTGCACCACGTCCAAGGTGCGGTTCTCCTCCAACGGGGGCAGCCGGACCGTGACCATCATCTGGGGCGGTGTGATCTGCTGAGCGTCCCGCTCAGGCCACCGGCGGGACGTGCAGGACGGTGTGCCAGGACGACGCGTCACCCGGGCGAGGGCAGAAGTCGTAACGCAGCCCGTCCACGCCGAGCGCGACCAGCGTGACCGAGGAGGTGCCCCACACGCGGCCGTCGCCGAGCTCCCGGCGGACCACCAGCGCCCGGGGGTCGGTGACGGGCAGCCCCGCTCCCGCGGCGAGATGATGCCAGTCCTCCCAGGTCACCCCGCCCGCATCGACGGCGGAGGGGCGGACCGCAGCGGCGAAGCGAGGCCGGAAGAACGCCACACGAGGGTCCTGCTCGCCGGTCTCCCAGCCGGAGTTGACGACGATGTGCACACCCGCGGGCGGCTCGGCCTCGGTGACCTCGGCGCCGTCCCAGCTCCACAGCCGCACGCCGCGGCGGCCGGCGACGAGCAGGTGGAAGGGATCGTAAGGGGTCAGGTCGGCGGGCGGGCCGCCGTGGACCACCGCCTCCAGCGGCAGGACGCCCCGCGACCTGCGCAGGTGGCCGGGCGCCTCGGTGCCGCGGCCGTTCAGCAGGGCGGCCACGCGCGGGCCGCCGGGGTCGGCGGCGAGCCAGGTGCCCCCGGCGAGCAGGTCACGCCCGCCCACCAGCGCGGGACGGTCCGGCCAGTGGGCCGCGGGGGCCTGCCACGGCCGCGACAGCAGCTCGTCGCGCACCCCGGCCAGCACCACCGGGGTCGCCGACCCCGGCGCGAAACTCACGATCACCGTGCACACCCGCGCGTCCCTCCATGTCCGCAGACGGTGGACATCTCCGGGAAGGGTACGGCGTGTGGCGCGGCGCTCAGATCGGCGGCCAGGGGATCGCGGGCCAGTCTCCGGACGGGGACGGGTGGACACCCGTGCTGAGCAGGCGGCGCACACGCTCCCAGGTGGCCTCGACCTCGGCGAGGGTGAGCAGCTCGCGCAGCCGCCGGCCGAGCCGGCCCCGCTCGATCTCGCGTTCGAGCCGGGCCAGGACGTTCACGGCCTCACGCGGGAGCGGCTTACCGCGCCACTGCCACAGCACGGTGCGTAGTTTGTCCTCGGCGGAGAAGCAGACGCCGTGGTCCACGCCATAGATGTGCCCGTCGGGCAGCGGCAGCAGGTGGCCGCCCTTGCGGTCGGCGTTGTTGACCACCGCGTCGAAGACGGCCATGCGGCGCAGCGCCGGGTCACGGCTGCGCATGAGCGCCACGAGGTCGACCTCGGGGTCGGTGTCGATCCACAACTGGCACATGCCCGGGCCGAACGGGCCGTCGCGGTAGACGCTCGGCGGCACGATGCGCCAGCCGGTGACCGCCGACACCTCGAACGCGGCGACCTCCCGCGCGGCGAGCGTGCCGTCGGGGAAGTCCCACAGCGGGCGCTCGCCGCGTACCGGCTTGTACACGCACTCGGCGACCAGCCCGTCCAGGCGGATCGAGCAGTAGAGCGTCATGTTGGTCGCCTCGACCAGCCGGCCGGCGACCTCGATCGTGCCCTCGCGCAGCAGGCGCAGCGCGGTGCCGTCGTCCAGGCCCGCGACGCCGGGGATGCCGCTGAGCCGGGGGTCGCTCTCGGCACTCACCTACGGTCCCCCCGGTGGCCGTTGAGACGGACACAGATATGCCCCTCGGCGTCGAGGGGCTGCCCGCACAACGGGCACGGCGGCCGGCCGGCCGCGACGACCTCGAGTGCCCGCTGGGTGAAGGCGCGGGCGGCGGCGGCGCTGATGTGCACCCGCAGGACCGCCGAGTCGGGCCGGTCCTCGTCCTCCTCGATCGCGTCGTCCTCGTCCTCGTCCTCGTCGCCGGTGACCTCTTTGGCCTCGATGACCACCTGGGCGGAGTCGGGGTCCCAGGCGAGGGCCATGGTGCCGACCCGGAAGTCCTCGTCGATGGGCAGGTCGAGGGGGGCCTTGTCGGAGAGCTCCACCGGCGCCATGGCCGGGACCGGCGCGGTGCCTCCGCTGCGGCGCAGCACCTCGTCCAGCAGCTCGTCGAGCCGGTCGGCCAGCACCGCGACCTGGAACTTCTCCAGGCCCACGGTCGTCATGCGTCCCTGACCCCGCGCCTGCAGGAAGAAGGCCCGTGACCCCGGTTGCCCGACGGCACCGGCCACGAACCTCTCTGGCGGATCATAGTCGAAGACCGGCATAGCCCGACCTTACGTGGTCCCGGCTCCGCCGCCGACAGCGGCGTCGCTTCCGGTGAACTTTTCTCCCCCGTCGTGCCGCTCCGAACCCTCTGCTTGCGGCGGCGGAGGTAGGAGATTCTCCACCCCACCTCCCACATCATTCATCCTCAGGACGAAGGGCCGCAGGGCGGTGTAGCGGATCACGGTGAGCGAGGCGGGGTCGGCGGTGATCCGCTGGAACTGGTCGAGGTGGACGCCGAGCGCGTCGGCCACGATCGCCTTGATCACGTCGCCGTGGCTGCAGACCAGGTAGACGGCGTCGTCACCGAGCTTGGCGTTCCAGTGGCGCACCCCCGCGACCGCGCGGCGCTGGACGCCGGCCAGCGACTCACCGCCGGGGAACACCGCGGCGCTCGGGTGCTGCTGCACCACCCGCCACAGCGGCTCCTCGGCCAGCTCCTTGAGCGGGCGCCCGGTCCACTCGCCGTACCCGCACTCGCCGAAGCGGTCGTCGCTCTCGACCTTCAGCCCGTCGCGCCCGGCCGCGACCGCCGCCGCGGTCTCCTGGCAGCGTTCGAGCGGGCTCGCGACGATGGCGGAAAGGCTCAGCGGTTCGAGCCGCCGCGCGAGCGCCTCGGCCTGCCCCCGGCCCCGTTCGCTCAGATGGACTCCCGGAGTCCAGCCCGCGAGCACCGGCCCGGTCAGGTCCGTGAGGCCGTGCCGTACCAACAGCAAAGTGGTCACCAAGCAAGCTTATTGGGCCGTGATCACCCCTAGCGACAACAGTGTCAGCAGAAAAGTCCCGATGAAGACGCGATAGGTGACAAAAATCATCATCGAGTGACGGGTGATGTAGCGGAGCAACCAGGCGATCGAGGCGTATCCCACGACGAACGACACGACGGTGGCGATCAGCGTGGGCACCAGGTCCGGCCCGCCGCCCGCGCCGACGTCGCGCAGCTCGAACAGCCCCGACAGCACCACCGCGGGGATGGACAGCAGGAACGAGTAGCGGGCCGCGGCCTCGCGGGTGAAGCCCAGGAAGAGCCCGCCGGTGATGGTGGAGCCCGACCGGGAGGCGCCGGGCACCAGGGCGAGCGCCTGGAAGCCGCCGATGATCAGGCCGTGCCGCAGCGTCAGGCCGTCGATCGCGACGCGCTGCCGTCCGACCTGTTCGGCCAGCAGCAGGAGCAGGCCGAAGACGACCAGGATGGTCGCGTTGATCCACAGGTTGCGCGCCGGCCCTTCGATCTGGTCCTTGAACACCAGGCCGATCAGGCCGAGCGGGATGGTGCCGAGCCCGATGTACCAGCCCATGCGCGCGTCCATCTCGCCGCGCAGCTCCGGCGTCCACAGGCTGCGCAGCCAGGTCCAGGTGATGCGCACGATGTCCCGCCAGAAGTAGATGACCACGGCCAGCATCGTGCCGAGCTGGATCACCGCGGTGAACGCCGCACCCGGGTCCCGCCAGCCGAAGAGCCGCGGGACGATGAGCAGGTGGGCGGAGCTGGAGATGGGCAGGAACTCGGTGAGCCCCTGCACGATGCCCAGCACGATGGCTTGCAGTGCGTCCATAGTGCGCGCCAGCCTAGGGCAGCCGCGCGGCGGGGACGGCCTCGCGGGGGTGAGCGCGGGGGGGCGCGTCGCGCGGTTTCGGCCGGGGTGCGAGGTTCCGACGCGGTAACCTGGCCGGATCATGGATCAGCGAATGGTCGGGCGCAGCGGTCTTTCGGTGTCGCGGGTGGGGCTCGGCACCATGACCTGGGGGCGCGACACCAGTGCGGAAGAGGCCGCCGCGCAGCTCGGCGCCTTCGCCGACGCCGGGGGCACCCTGGTCGACACGGCCGACGTCTACGCGGGCGGGGACGCCGAGCGCCTGCTCGGCCGGCTGCTGCGCGACTCCGTGCCGCGCACGCAGATGATCATAGCGACCAAGGCGGTGCTCACGCCGGGCGCCCACCGATCCCGCGACGCCTCGCGCCGCGGGCTGCTGGCGGCGCTGGACGCCTCCCTCGCCCGGCTGGGCGTGGACGAGGTGGACCTGTGGCAGTTGCACGCCTTCGACGCCGAGGTGCCGCTGGAGGAGACCCTGGCCGCGGTCGACACCGCCGTGTCCTCCGGCCGCGCGGTGTACGCCGGGGTCTGCAACTACGCGGGCTGGCAGCTCGCGGCGGCCGGAGTCTGGCAGCGTGCCGCCGCCGGGCGCGCGCCCATCGTCTCGGCCCAGGTGGAGTACTCCCTGCTGGCCAGGGACGCCGAGCGGGAGGTGCTGCCCGCCGCCGAGCACGTCGGGGCCGGGGTGCTCGCCTGGTCGCCGCTCGGGCGCGGGGTGCTGACCGGCAAGTACCGCCTGGGCATCCCCGCCGACTCGCGCGCCGCGACGCCGCACTTCGCCGAATTCGTCCAGCCCTATCTCGACGAGCGGAGCCGCCGCGTGGTGGAGTCGGTCAGCACCGCGGCCGACGGCCTCGGGGTGTCCCCGCTCGCCGTGGCGCTGTCGTGGGTGCGCGACCAGCCGGGGGTCGCGTCGGCGATCGTCGGCGCGCGCACGCACGCCCAGCTCAAGGGCGTGCTGCAGGCCGAGGAGCTCACGCTGCCCGTGGAGATCCGCGAGGCGCTCGACGACGTCTCGGCCGTGGACTCCTGACCGGTGCGCACCTCCTCGCAGCGCCGGGCCCTGCCCGGGCCTGCCGGGAACCATGGCGCGGCGCGGCGCCGTTTCGCATCGGACGGCGCGTACGGTCCTGTCGGGGCGTGCGGCCCGTTCGCGGACGGCGGCTCCACCGAACGGGAATTCCGTTCACGTATCACTAGTCGGTACCGAATCGCACCTTTTGCTGGAAAGATCGGCGTGGTGTCACACGATGGTCTCGGAGCCCATGGGAGGGGAGCCCAAGGGCGTCCGCATGCCTAGGTGGACGACATGGAGGGCGAGCATGCGCAAGGGGACGGCCGCCATCTCGGCGGGAGCGCTGGCGCTGGCCTTGAGCGGGGGGACGGCCCTGCTGGTGGCCGCGCCCGCCGCGGGCTCCTCGGTGCGTGCGATCGGCTGCGACCGGAGCGGGCTCGCCCTGCCGGCGCTCCTCGGTGGAGGGTGCGACCTTCCGGATGCCTCCGGCGGCATGGCCGCCGGACCGTCCCCGGCCGGCGGCCCGGCGACCACCGAAGCCGGGCGGCGCTCTCCTGAAGTGGACGCGGGCGTGACCACCGAAGCCGGGCGGGCCGGCGAGCGGCCGGTCACCGGGGCGGACCAGCCGGGCGGCGACGGCCTCAAGCCGTTGACCGACACCCTGTCCGACCTGGGCGGCGACGCGCTGAAGCCGCTCACCGACACGCTCTCCGACACCGTGGACCGCCTGGACGGCGAGCTCGGCCCGGTGACCGACGGCCTGAAGAAGACCACCGACAAGGTGCTCGGCGGATCGCCGTCGACGCGGGCCCAGCCGTCCGCGAGCACCGCCCCCTCCGCGGCGCCCTCGCGCCCGGCCGAGCCGGCCGACGACGACTCCGGCCTGCTGGACCTGCCGGTGGACACCGAATGCCTCCCGGTGGTCACCCTCGGCGATTGCGACGCCGAGGAGGCCTCCCCGTCC
>NZ_BMNT01000053.1:0-20157 GCF_014646695.1 Sphaerisporangium melleum | reverse complement strand
CCGGCACCGTCCGGCCGAACGGACCGTTCCACCCCGCGGGAGGCCACCCCCGCTCCCGCCCCCATCCCCTCACCCGAGGCCACCGGCGCGTCCGGAGGGACCGATGGGCCCGGCGGACGGCGGACGGACGACGAGCCCGGCTCCGGGCAGGGGGGCGCCCTCCCGGGTGACTCTGGCGGGCCCGGCGACCCGGGCACCCCGGTGGACCGTGCCACCCCGCCGTCGCGGGTGCCCCCGCCGCCCGCCGAGGTGGACACTCCGCCGATGGTGCCGCTGTGGCCGGGCCAGATGTTGCCGTCGCTGACCGGCGACCCGCGGGCGCGCACCGCCGTGCCGAGCGCCCCCGACGACGTGGTCGGCACCGCGCTGACCGCGGTGCTGCTGGCCTCGGCGATCCTGGCGGCCCGCGTCGTGCAGTCGCGCCGGAACGCCGGCGCGCCGCCGTCGATCCCGTTCGAAGGCCTGCGCCAGCCCGACCCCGGCCACCACCGCCTGGCCTGACCTCCGCCGGGCGCCCACCCCTCCCCTGTTCGCGGCGGGCGGGAGGTGCCTTGCGGTGGGTCAGGCACCCATGGCGTGGACGCCGCCGTCGACGTGGACGATCTCGCCGGTGGTGGCGGGGAACCAGTCGGACAGCAGCGCCAGGCAGGCCCGGGCCGCGGGCGCCGGGTCGGTGAGGTCCCAGCCGAGCGGGGCCTTGGCCGGCCAGCTCTCCTCGAACTCGGCGAAGCCGGGGATGCTCTTGGCCGCCATGGTGCGCAGCGGGCCGGCCGCCACGAGGTTCACCCGGATGCCGTGCTTGCCGAGATCGCGGGCCAGGTAGCGCGAGCAGGACTCCAGGCCGGCCTTGGCCACGCCCATCCAGTCGTAGACCGGCCAGGCCTTGCTGGCGTCGAAGTCGAGGCCGACGACCGAGCCGCCGCCCTTCATCAGCGGCAGGCAGGCGACCGCCAGCGACTTGAAGGAGTAGGTGGAGACGTGCACGGCCGTCGCGACGTCCTCCCAGGAGGTGTTGAGGAAGTTGCCGCCGAGGGCCGTCTGCGGCGCGAAGCCGATCGAGTGGACCACGCCGTCCAGGCCGTCGATGTGCTCGCCGACGCGGTCGGCCAAAGTGTCGAGGTGCTCGGTGTTCTGCACGTCCAGCTCGATGACCGGCGGCGGCTCGGGCAGCCGCCGGGAGATGCGCTCGACCAGGCTCAGCCGGCCGAAGCCGGTGAGCACGACCCGCGCCCCCTCCTCCTGCGCCAGCCGGGCGACCGAGTAGGCGATGGAGGAGTCGGTGAGGACGCCGGTGACCAAGATCCGCTTGCCGTCGAGAATGCCCATGTCAGTGCCCCATTCCAAGGCCGCCGTCCACCGGGATGACCGCGCCGGTGATGTAGGCGGCGTCGTCGCTGGCCAGGAAGCGGACCACTCGGGCGATGTCGGCCGCGGTGGCGGCCCGGCCGAGCGGGATGTTCCTGAGGATGGCCTCCTGCTGCGCCTCCTCCAGCACGGCCGTCATGTCGGTCTCGACGAAGCCGGGCGCCACGACGTTCACGGTGACGCCGCGCGAGCCGAGCTCGCGCGCCAGGGAGCGGCCGAAGCCGATCAGGCCGGCCTTGGAGGCGGCGTAGTTCGTCTGCCCCGCCGAGCCCAGCAGGGCGACGACGGAGGAGAGCAGCACGATGCGCCCGCGCCGCATGCGCAGCATGCCGCGGGTCGCCCGCTTGGCGACGCGGTAGGCGCCGGTGAGGTTGGTGTCGATGACGTCGGTGAAGGTCTCCTCCTTCATCAACGGCAGCAACGTGTCCTTGGTGATGCCCGCGTTGGCCACCAGGATCTCGACGGGGCCGTGCTCGGCCTCGGCCTTGGAGAAGGCCACATCGACGTCTTCGGCGCTGGTGACGTCACACTTCACACCGAACAGCCCCTCGGGGGGCTCTCCGGAGCGGTAGGTCACGGCGACGGCGTCGCCGGCCGCGGCCAGCTCACGGGCGATCGAAAGGCCGATTCCGCGATTGCCACCGGTTACGAGTACTGATCGAGCCATGACCCCGACGCTATCGCCTACTCGCAGGTAAACCCTTATCCGCGCCGTACAAGATCACACGGCTAGGATCGTGGACATGCGCCAGATCGATCCCGACTTTCTCGCCCTGCCGCTCCGGCGGCTGGCGGACGCGGCCCTGCAGCGTGCCCGTGAGCTGGGCGCCGAACACGCCGACTTCCGGCTCGAACGGGTGCGCGGCGAGACGCTGAACCTGTTCGACGCCGCCCTCGAGGGCTCGATGGACGCCGACGACCTCGGCTACGCCGTGCGGGTCATCCGGCAGGGGACGTGGGGCTTCGCCGCGGGCATCGAGCTGACGCCGGAGGCGGCGGCGGCCGTGGCCGAGCAGGCGGTCGAGGTGGCGCGGGTGGCGAGCGCGGTCAACCGCGAGCCGGTCGAGCTGGCTCCCGAGCCGGTGCACGACCGGGTCACCTGGGTGTCACCTTATGAGATCGACCCGTTCTCGGTGCCGATGAAGGACAAGGTCGCCCTGCTGGCCGACTGGTCGGCCGGCCTGCTGAAGGACCCGCGCGCAGACCATGTCTCGGCCTCGCTGATGCAGGTCAAGGAGCAGAAGTTCTACGCCGACACCGCGGGCACCGAGACCACCCAGCAGCGGGTGCGCGTCCACCCGGTGGTCAGGGTGATGGGCG
The DNA here is from genome assembly GCF_014646695.1 of Sphaerisporangium melleum. Taxonomy (GTDB): domain Bacteria; phylum Actinomycetota; class Actinomycetes; order Streptosporangiales; family Streptosporangiaceae; genus Sphaerisporangium; species Sphaerisporangium melleum. Next base: position 17,472 of record NZ_BMNT01000053.1, on the reverse strand, counting down.
CGGCCGACGGCCGGTTCGACGACATGCGCACGCTGGCCCCGCCGACGGGCCGCGGCTATGAGTACCTCACCGGAACCGGCTGGGACTTCCCCGCCGAGCTGGCCACGCTGCCGGGGTTGCTGGAGGAGAAGCTCAAGGCGCCCTCGGTGGAGCCCGGCTCGTACGACCTGGTGGTCGACCCGTCCAACCTGTGGCTGACCATCCACGAGTCGATCGGGCACGCGACCGAGCTCGACCGGGCGCTGGGCTACGAGGCGGCCTACGCCGGGACGAGCTTCGCCACCTTCGACCGGCTCGGCGAGCTGGAGTACGGCTCCCCGGTCATGAACGTCACCGGCGACCGCACCGCCGAGCACGGGCTGGCCTCGATCGGGTACGACGACGAGGGCGTGGCCACCCGGCAGTTCGACATCGTGCGCGAGGGCACGCTGGTGGGCTACCAGCTCGACCGGCGCATGGCGCTGCTGAAGGGCCTCGGCCCCTCCAACGGCTGCGCGTTCGCCGACTCCCCCGGCCATTTCCCGATGCAGCGCATGGCCAACGTCTCGCTGCAGCCCGCCCTGGACGGCCCCTCGACCGACGAGCTGATCTCGCGGGTCGAGCGCGGCATCTACGTCGTGGGGGACAAGAGCTGGTCGATCGACATGCAGCGCTACAACTTCCAGTTCACCGCCCAGCGGTTCTACCTCATCGAGGACGGCCGGTTGACCGGGCAGGTCCGCGACGCCGCCTACCAGGCCACCACCACCGACTTCTGGCGGTCCATGGAGGCCGTCGGCGGCCCGCGGACCTACGTGCTGGGCGGGGCCTTCAACTGCGGCAAGGGCCAGCCGGGCCAGGTGGCGCCGGTCAGCCACGGCTGCCCGTCCGCGCTGTTCCGCGGAGTCAAGATCCTCAACACCGTTCAGGAGGGTGGCAAGTGACGCCCCAGGAGACCGTCGAGCGCGCCCTCGCGCTGAGCAGGGCCGACGAGTGCGTCGTGATCGTCGACGAGGGATCCACCGCGAACCTCCGCTTCGCCGGTAACACGCTGACCACCAACGGCGTGGCCCGATCCGCCCAGCTCACCGTCATCTCGATCACCGGCCGGGGGGTCGGCGTCGTGTCGCGCTCGGCGGTGCGGCCCGACCAGCTCGCCGACGTGGTCACCGCCGCCGACCTCGCCTCGCACGAGGCTCCGCCGGCCGAGGACGCCCGTCCGCTGGTGACCGCGGCCGAGTCCCCCGGCTGGGATCTGCCCGCCGTCTCGACGTCGATCGAGGTGTTCGAGCGGTTCGCCCCGGCGCTCGGCGAGGCGTTCGCCGGCGCCGAGACCGCCGGCCGCAAGCTGTACGGCTTCGCCGAGCACATCGTGGTGTCGACCTTCCTCGGCTCCTCCAGCGGGCTGCGGCTGCGCCACGACCAGCCGACCGGGCGGCTGGAGCTCAACGCCAAGTCGCCCGACATGACGCGCTCGGCGTGGACCGGCAGGGCCACCAGGGACTTCACCGATGTGGACGTGGCCGCTCTGGACGAGACCCTCGGGCGGCGCCTCGACTGGGCCAAGCGGCGCATCGACCTGCCGGCGGGCCGGTACGAGACGGTGATCCCGCCCTCGGCCGTGGCCGACCTGATGATCTACCTGTACTGGTCGGCGGGGGCCAGGGACGCCGCAGACGGGCGCACGGTGTTCTCCCGGCCCGGCGGCGGCACCCGGGTCGGCGAGTCGCTCTCCGGCCTGCCGGTGACGCTCTACAGCGACCCTGCGGCGGCCGGCATCCAGTGCGCGCCGTTCGTGGTCGCCCACGCGGGCGGCCGAGAGCGCTCGGTCTTCGACAACGGCCTGCCGCTGTCGAGGACCGACTGGGTGCGCGACGGATCACTGGCGGCGCTGCTGCAGACCCGCCACTCGGCCGAGCTGACCGGGCTCGCGGCCACCCCGGCGATCGACAATCTGATCATGGCGGGCCCCGAGGACGGGCGCTCGCTGGAGGAGATGATCGCTTCCACCGGGCGGGGCCTGCTGCTGACCTGCCTGTGGTACATCCGGGAGGTGGACCCGCAGTCGCTGCTGCTGACCGGTCTCACCCGGGACGGGGTGTACCTGGTGGAGAACGGCGAGGTGGTCGGCGAGGTGAACAACTTCCGGTTCAACGAGAGCCCGGTCGACCTGCTGGGCAGGATCAGCGAGATCGGGCGCGAGGAGCAGACGCTCCCGCGTGAGTGGAACGACTACTTCACCCGCGCGATCATGCCGCCGATCCGGGTGCCCGACTTCAACATGTCGACGGTGAGCCAGGCGAGCTGAGCCGGGCGGGCCGCCTCCCGGTGCCGGCGGTGTGCGGCACCGGGAGGAACGCGGCCCTGGCGGGTCGTCAGGCGTCTTCCAGGCGGAAGCCGACCTTCATCCCGACCTGGTAGTGGCCGATCTCGCCGTCCACGATCTGGCCGCGCACCTCGGTCACCTCGAACCAGTCCAGGTGGCGCAGCGTCTCGGAGGCCCGGCGGATGCCGTTGCGGACCGCCTGGTCCACGCTGTCGGGGGAGGTGCCGACGATCTCGGTCACCCGGTAGGTACGATCGCTCATCGCTGTCTCCTTCGCGTCCGGGTCTTGATCGTATGCCGCCGCCCCCCGTCGTAGCCGACGACTAGGGGGTCTAACGTGGTTCTTGTGAGGTTTCGGCGCGGCCGCACGGTCGTACATGAGGTCACCGACGCGAGGCCCTCCCTGTCGGCCGACATCGGCCGTCGCGAGAAGCGTTATTTCATCCAAATGGGCATTCGCACCATTTGTCTTATTCTCGCCGTCGTACTGGACGTCCCGGGACCGATACGCGCTCTTCTCGTGGCCGGGGCGATCTTCCTGCCGTACATCGCCGTCATCGGGGCCAACGAGCCGAACACCGGCCCGAGCAGGGGCTTCGACGAGGAACGACCTAACCAAACCGAGATACCACGCCACCGACGCGAGATCGGGTCGTGACAAAGTCTTGACGCACCCCATGGGTTGTAGGTGTACGCTTTAAGCAAGCGCTCTGGTCCCCCGTCGGAGCGCTGGTGCCGGCGTTCCGGGCCCCCGTCGGAACGCCGATGAAGCGACGCCGGGTGGTTTGCCCCCGTAACCACCCGGCGTCGCCCATTTCCGGAGTAAGTCGGCCTGCCGGGCGTACGGCCGGCGCCACCAGGAGGCGACGCCGACGCGGCGGCTCACCGGTCCGCGAGGGTCTCCTCGGTGGCCTGACCCCAGTTCTTGGCCAGTGCCGACAGGCGCACTGCGGCATCCGCCGGCGCGGTGCCCGCGCCCTGCGCGAGGCCGAGCAGATAGGCCGTGAGCGGAGCCGCGGGACGGGCCACCCCGTGGGCGACGTCCTTGGTCAGGTCCAGCACGGCGTCCCGGTCGAGCCGGTCGGGGTCGATGCCCAGCTCCTTGCAGACCAGCGCCGTCCACTCAGCGAGCACGTTCATGTAGTCCCTTTCGTCATGAACCTTCACGGACGCTCACCGGCGCCCGCTGCGCGGGCCGTCCGCCGCCTGGCGTCGGCCACGTCCTCGGCCGTGTCGCAATCGAACCACGGAACCCCGGGCCCGTCGTCCGACGTGAGCGCGAGCCGCGCCGGATCCATCGGGCCGAGCAGCCCGTACAGGGAACGCCCGCGGTAATCCGCGAGAGCGCGCGCCAGCGTCTCGGTGTGCCACACCCCGGTGAGCCACTGCTCGCGCCCGGTGTCGTCGGCCAGCACGGCCCCGCAGCGGCCCCGTGCGGCCGCGAACAGCTCCGCGATGTGCCCGGGCGACAGGAAGGGCAGATCGGCGGCCAGCAGGGCCGTCCAGGGCTCGCGGACGCGGGGCAGGCCCGCGCGCAGGGCCGGGACGGGGCCGCCGCCGGGCGGGTCCTCCCGGACGAACTCGGCGCGCGGCAGCCCCGGCCGCGGCGGGCCGACGACCACCAGGCGCACGGCCCCGGGCACGGCGGCCGCGACGCGTTCGATGAGCGTCAGGGCGCCGACCCGGACGCCGGGCTTGTCCTCGCCGCCGAGCCGGGCGGCCCGCCCCCCGGCCAGCACCACGGCGTCGTGGCGCGGCGGGGGCGGTGGAGCGGCCATGCTCAGCCGCCGATGGCCGACATCGGGCGCGAGGGCTGCAGGAAGGCCGGATCGTCGATGCCGTGACCGGCGCGCTTGCCCCGCACCGCGGCGATCCACCGCCGGGCGAGCTCGTCGTCGGAGGCGCCCGAGCGCAGGGCGGCGCGCAGGTCGGACTCCTCGGTGGCGAACAGGCAGTTGCGGATCTGCCCGTCGGCGGTGAGCCGCACGCGGTCGCAGGCGCCGCAGAACGGCCGGGTGACCGAGCCGATGACCCCGACCCGGGCCGGACCTCCGTCCACCAGGAAGATCTCGGCCGGAGCGCTGCCGCGGCGTGCGGGATCGTCGGGGGTGAGAGTGAACTCCTTGTTGAGGATGTCCAGGATCTCGTCGGCGGTCACCATGTCCTCCCGCCGCCAGCCGTGCTGGGCGTCCAGCGGCATCTGCTCGATGAAGCGCAGCTCGTAGCCCTGCTCCAGGCAGTAGCGCAGCAGGCGTGCGGCCTCGCCGTCGTTCACGCCGCGCATGAGGACCGCGTTGACCTTCACCGGGCGCAGGCCCGCCGCGTCCGCGGCGGCCAGGCCGGCCAGGACATCCGGCAGGCGGTCGCGGCGGGTGAGCCGGGCGAACGCCTCGCGGTCGAGGGTGTCCAGGGAGATGTTGACCCGGTCCAGGCCGGCCTCGGCCAGTGGGGCGGCCAGGCGGGTCAGGCCGATGCCGTTGGAGGTGATGGACAGATGGGGGCGGGGACGCAGCGCGGCCGTGCGGGCCACGATCTCGGGCAACTCGCGCCGCAGCAGGGGCTCTCCCCCGGTGTAGCGGATCTCGGTGATGCCCAGGCGCTCGACGCCGATGGTCACCAGCCGGACGATCTCGTCGGCGGTCAGCAGCTCGGGCTTGGGCAGCCAGTCGAGCCCTTCCGGAGGCATGCAGTAGGCGCACCGGAGGTTGCACTTGTCGGTCAGTGAGACCCTGAGGTCGGTGGCCACTCGCCCGAAGGAGTCAACGAGCACCTGGAGGCCCTCCTGTTGTGCGCGGAAAGTCTTCTGTGATGAAACAGCCAGCCTATGGCGAAGGTCCATACAGCGGGCCGTACAGCCTCACACTAGATGGGGTTGCCGCGCCGGCCTCCGCCCGCCCACCGGGATACCGCCCGACGCGCCGCACCAGGTAGCGCGCCCGCACCCCGCCGGCGGCGGCGCCTTCCTGCGGCCCGGCGCGTGCCGCGGCCGGCCGGAAAAGACGCGGGCGCCGCACCGGCGGGTCCGGGGGCGGGCCGGGCGCCGTACGGGGGTGCCCGTCAAGGACAGCGGGAGTCCTGGGGGCCCGGAACGCCGCCGGGAAAGACGGCGGGCGCCGCCGGTGGAGTACACCGGCGGCGCCCGCGCGGGCCTGCCGGGCCGGGCCCGGCGGCTGATCGCCTACTGCGCGCTGCCCGCGCGGCGCTTGGTCCACACGTCGAAGGCGACCGCGGCGAGCAGTACGACGCCCTTGACCAGCAGGACCCGCTCACTCGGCGCGCCGATCAGCGACATGCCGTTGTTGATCACACCCATGATCAGGCCACCGGTGATCGCGCCGACGACCTTGCCGACGCCGCCCTGGACGGCCGCGCCGCCGATGAAGGCCGCCGCGATGGCGTCCAGCTCGAAGGAGCCACCGGCCGTCGGACCCGCCTGGTTGAGGCGGCCGGCGAAGATGATGCCGGCCAGTGCCGACAGCACGCCCATGTTGACGAACAGCCAGAAGACCACCGACTTGACCTTGACGCCGGACAGCACGGCGGCCTGCAGGTTGCCGCCGATGGCGTAGATCCGCCGGCCGAACACGGCCCGGTTGGTGAGCATGGAGTAGCCGAGCACCAGGGCGGCCAGCAGCACCAGCACCCACGGCAGGTTCTTGAACCGGGCGAGCTGCACCACGACGGCCAGGACGACGACGGCCGCGGCGATGATCTTCAGCAGGAACAGCGGAAGCGGGTCGACGCTCTGGCGGTAGCGCTGGCGGGCGGTGCGGGTGCGCCATTGCGAGGCGGCCATGCCGGCGATGGCGATCAGGCCGACCAGCAGGCTGAACAGGTCGGCGCCGCCGAGCGGGCCGAGGCCGATGTTGCCGAGGTAGCCGTCGGTGAAGCCGTTGGCGAGGGTGCGCACCTGGTCCGGGAAGGGGCCGATGCCCTGGTTGCCCAGGACGGTGAGGGTGAGCGCCCGGAACAGCAGCAGGCCGGCGAGCGTGACGATGAACGCCGGGATGCCGAAGTAGGCGATCCAGAAGCCCTGCCAGGCGCCGATCAGGCCGCCGGCGACCAGGGTGATCAGCAGCGCCAGCGGCCAGGGGACCCCGTAGTTCACCATCAGCACCGCCGCGATGGCGCCGGTGACGGCCACCACCGACCCGACCGACAGGTCGATGTGCCCGGCGATGATGATCAGGATCATGCCGATCGCGAGGATCAGGATGTAGGAGTTCTGGACGATGATGTTGGAGATGTTCTGCGGCTCCAGCAGCGCGCCGTCGGTCAGGAACGCGAACAGCACGACGATCAGCGCGAAGGCGATGTAGATGCCGCTCTGCCGGATGTTGAGCGAGGCGCCGAACAGCTTCGTTCGCCCTGGCGGCAGCGCGGGGCCGGCGTCCTTTCCGCCGGGCGCCACCCCGGCGCTGGTGGGGGAGATGCTGCTCATCGGATCTGCTCCTGTCCCTTCATCATGTAGTGCATCAGGCTTTCCTGGGTCGCGTCCTCGCGCGCGACCTCGCCGGTGATGCGGCCCTCCGAGAGCGTGTAGATCCGATCGCACAGACCTAGCAGTTCGGGCAGTTCAGAGGATATGACGAGAATCGCCTTGCCCTGGTCGGCCAGGCGGTTGATGATCGAGTAAATCTCGTACTTGGCGCCCACGTCGATGCCCCGGGTGGGCTCGTCGAGGATGAGCACGTCGGCGTCCGTGAAGATCCACTTGGAGAGGACGACCTTCTGCTGGTTGCCGCCGCTGAGCTTGCCGGTGATGCTCGACACGCTGGGCGCCTTGATGTTCATGCTCCCGCGGAACTCCTCGGCGACCCGGAACTCCTCGTTCTCGTTGATCCAGCCGCGCGAGGCGAGCCGGGCCAGGTCGGCGGCCGAGACGTTGCGCTTGATGTCGTCGATCAGGTTGAGGCCGTAGCGCTTGCGGTCCTCGGTGGCGTAGGCGATGCCGTGCTTGATCGCGTCGCGCACGGTGCGGATCTCGACGAGCTTGCCGTCGCGGTAGATGCGCCCGGAGATGTCGGTGCCGTAGGAACGGCCGAAGATGCTCATCGCCAGCTCGGTGCGCCCGGCGCCCATCAGCCCGGCCAGCCCGACGATCTCGCCGCGGCGCAGCGTGAGGCCGGCCCCGTCGACCACCTTGCGCCCGCGCTGGGTCGGGCTGTAGACGGTCCAGTCCTCGACGCGCAGCGCCTCGCTGCCGATCTTGGGCTCGTGCGGCGGGAAGCGGTTCTCCAGGTCGCGGCCGACCATGCCCGAGATGATGCGGTCCTCGGTGACGTGGTCGGCCTCCATGCTCATGGTCTCGATCGTCCGCCCGTCGCGCAGGATGGTGATCGAGTCGGCGATCGCGATGACCTCGTTGAGCTTGTGCGAGATGATCACGCAGGTGATGCCCTCGTCGCGCAGCCCGCGCAGCAGGTCCAGCAGATGCGCGGAGTCCTCGTCGTTGAGCGCGGCGGTCGGCTCGTCCAGGATGAGCAGCCGCACCTTCTTGGACAGCGCCTTGGCGATCTCGACGAGCTGCTGCTTGCCCACGCCGATGTCGGAGATCGTGGTCACCGGGTTCTCGTGCAGACCCACCCGCTCGAGCAGCAGGCCCGCCTCGTGGTTGGTGCGGTTCCAGTCGATCAGGCCCCGGGTCGCGCGCTCGTTGCCGAGGAAGATGTTCTCGGCGATCGACAGCTGCGGGCTCAGCGCGAGCTCCTGGTGGATGATGACGATGCCGCGGTGCTCGCTGTCGCGGATGCCGGAGAAGCGGCACGGCTCACCGTCGAAAATGATCTCGCCGTCGTAGGAGCCGTGGGGGTACACGCCCGACAGCACCTTCATCAGGGTCGACTTGCCCGCGCCGTTCTCACCGCAGATGGCGTGGATCTCGCCGCGGCGCACGGACAGGTTGACGTCCTGGAGCGCCTTGACTCCGGGGAACGTCTTGGTGATCCCCCGCATCCGCAGGATGTCGTCGGTCATGTCCTCGTTTTCCGTCCTCACGGGAATTCACTGCGGGCGCGGCGCCGCGGGTGGCGGCGCCGCGCCCCGTCGGCTCAGCCGCCGAGCTGGGCCTCGGTGTAGTAACCGCTGTCGACGACGATCTCCTTGTAGTTGGACTTGTCGACGATCACCGGGTCCAGCAGGTACGAGGGGACGACCTTGTTGCCGTTGTCGTAGTCGGTGGTGTTGTTCACCTCGGGCTTGCCGCCCTTGAGCACGGCGTCGGCCATCTTGACGGTGACCTCGGCGAGCTTGCGGGTGTCCTTGTAGATCGTGGAGTACTGCTCACCGGCGATGATCGACTTGACCGAGGCGAGCTCGGCGTCCTGGCCGGTCACGATCGGGTACGGCTGGCCGGAGGTGCCGTAGCCGTTGCTCTTCAGGGCCGACAGGATGCCGATCGACAGGCCGTCGTAGGGCGACAGGACGCCGTCGACCTTCTTGCCGCCGCTGTAGGTCTTGGTGAGGATGTCCTCCATGCGCTTCTGCGCGGTGGCGGGGTCCCAGCGCAGGATGGCGACCGTCTTGAAGTCGGTCTGGCCGCTCTCGACCTTCAGGGTGCCCTTGTCGATGTAGGGCTTGAGAACCGACATGGCGCCGTTGAAGAAGAAGGTGGCGTTGTTGTCGTCGGGCGAGCCGGCGAACAGCTCCACGTTGAACGGGCCCTTGGCGTCGCCCTCGCCGCCGTCGGCGGTCTTGAGCTTCAGGCCGACCAGCAGCGAGGTGGCCTGCTGGACGCCGACCTTGAAGTTGTCGAAGGTGGCGTAGTAGTCGACGTTCGGGCTGTTGCGGATCAGCCGGTCGTAGGCGATGACCGGGATCTTCTTGTCGGCCGCCTCCTGGAGCTGGGTGGTGATGGCCGTGCCGTCGATCGAGGCGATGATCAGGAGCTTGGCGCCCTTGGTGATCTGGTTCTCGATCTGGTTGACCTGGGTGGGGATGTCGTTCTCCGCGTACTGCAGGTCGACCTTGTACCCGAGCTTCTCCAGGCTCGCCTTGACGTTGTCGCCGTCGTGGATCCAGCGCTCGGACGACTTGGTCGGCATGGTGACGCCGACCAGGGCGCCGGCGGTGCCACCGGCGGCGGCGTCGCCCGACGGCTGGGCGTCGGCGGTCTTCTGGCTGGAGCCGCACGCGGTCAGCGTCGCGGCGAGCGCGATGGTCGATACCACCGTCGCCATTCTTGCGATTCTCATCGATGTACTCCTTGCGAGTGGGGGTCCCCGGCGAGCGGGAGGAATCCTGCCGGGCCCGGACCGGGGGTCCGATGCGAGTCGCGGCGGATCGGCCGTGGCGAGGCGGCGTGTGCGGCCCGCCGCCTCCCCGCGCCTGTCACAGAGAGGGCGGAGGCGGCGCCGGCGAGCGGGCCGGCGCCGAGGGAGGCATCCGGCCGCTCGTGGACGGCCCTGGACGCGCGCATGCCCGTGTCACCATCCCCGGCCGCACCGGCGGGACACCGGGGCGACGGCATGGGCGGCTGGCATGGGCGGTGACCTCCTGGATCGCGTTCAGGCCTGCGAAAGGCCGCACACCTGAGCGGCTAGTGTTATCGTTAACATTTTGGCTGTCAATAGCCGTTGATAACGTCACCGCAACAAGAGGGAAACCTTGACGGCAGGCGGCCCGCCGAGCCGGGGGCGGGCGTCGCCGGGGGCCGGCGCCCGGGGGGCACCAGGCCCCTCCGACGACCCCTGGGGGGCGGCGCGTCCGGTGAGTTTACGTCATCCCTGGCAGGAGCGACGCCGCCGGATCTCGCCCACTTCGTCCGATGTGCCGGCGCGGCGCGCGAAGCGCCCTCCCCGGTCGTTCCGCGACGTCAGCGCAGGCCACCACCCTCCCGCCGAACAGGACGGCAGGGCGGAGTGGGCCCAGTAAACGCGCCTGCGACCAGCACGTCAACGTGATGTTAAGCACCTGTTTCGGCGTAACCGGACCGTGACCTGAACGGCCTTGACTAGGCCTATTGTTAGCGTTCACAGTCGAGCCCAGGAATGGCGGGCGCGTCGCCCCCTGCTCACCAGGGCGAACGGCGCACCCGCTGCCGGTCCCTGCGCCCGGGCTCGGCGAGCAGACCAACGACATCCGGCAACCTGAGAGTGAATGTGAGCGATAACAACAGTCGCTATGTGGTCGGCGTCGACTTCGGCACCCTTTCCGGCCGCGCCGTGGTGGTGCGGGTGGACGACGGAGCGGAGATCGGCGCGGCGGTCCACGAGTACGCCCACCGCGTCATCGAGGAGACCCTGCCGGGCGGCGGCGCACGCCTGGGCCCCGACTGGGCGCTGCAGTCGCCCGCCGACTGGCTGGAGGTGATGCGCGTCGCGGTGCCCGAGGCTCTGGCCGTGGCCGGCGTCCCCGCCTCCCAGGTGATCGGCATCGGCACCGACTTCACCGCCTGCACCGTCCTGCCGGCCACCGCCGACGGCACGCCGCTGTGCGAGATGCTGCCCGACCGGCCGCACGCCTGGCCGAAGCTGTGGAAGCACCACGCGGCGCAGCCGCACGCCGACCGGATCAACGCCGTGGCCGCCGAGCGCGGCGAGGCGTGGCTGCCGCGCTACGGCGGCAAGATCTCCTCCGAGTGGCAGTTCGCCAAGGGCCTGCAGGTCCTGGAGGAGGACCCGGAGGCCTACGACCTGGCCGAGCGCTGGATCGAGGCCGCCGACTGGATCATCTGGCGGCTCACCGGCGTCGAGACGCGCAACACCTGCACCGCCGGCTACAAGGGCATCTACCAGGACGGCGCGCACCCCAGTGAGGACTTCCTGGCCGCCCTGAACCCGGGCTTCACCGGTTTCACCGCCAAGCTCGGCGGCGAGCCGTCCCCGCTCGGAGGCCTGGCCGGCCGGCTGACCGCGGAGGCGTCCAAGCTGACCGGGCTGCCCGAGGGCATCGCGGTCGCCGTCGGCAACGTCGACGCGCACGTCACCGCGGCCGCCGCCGACGCCGTCGGTCCCGGGCAGATGGTCGCCATCATGGGCACCTCCACCTGCCACGTCATGTCCTCCGACACCCTGGCCGAGGTGCCCGGCATGTGCGGCGTGGTCCGCGACGGCATCGTCCCGGGCCTGTGGGGGTACGAGGCGGGGCAGTCCGCGGTGGGCGACATCTTCGCCTGGTTCGTCGAGACCTCGGTCCCCGCCTCCTACACCGAGCGCGCGGCCGAGCTCGGGGTGAGCGTCCACGAGTACCTCACCTCGCTGGCCGCCGAGCAGAAGGTCGGCGCGCACGGCCTGGTCGCACTCGACTGGCACAACGGCAACCGCTCGGTACTGGTGGACCACAACCTGTCCGGAGTGATCGTCGGCCAGACCCTCGCCACCCGCCCCGAGGACGTCTACCGGGCGCTCATCGAGGCGACGGCCTTCGGCGCCCGGGTCATCGTGGAGACCTTCGAGAAGGCCGGGGTGCCGGTGGAGGAGTTCGTCGTCGCCGGCGGCCTGCTGAAGAACGCCTTCCTCATGCAGATCTACGCCGACGTGCTGCGCCGCCCGCTGTCGGTCATCGGCTCCGACCAGGGCCCGGCGCTCGGCTCGGCGATCCACGCCGCCGTCGCCGCGGGCGCCTACTCCGACATCGCCGAGGCGGCCGCCGCGATGGGCAAGCGCACCGCCGCGGCCTACCTGCCGGACGACGCGCGGGCCGACGCCTACGACCGGCTGTACGCCGAGTACCGCCGGCTGCACGACCACTTCGCCGACGGGGAGCTGCTGCACCGGCTCCGCGCCATCAGGAACGAGGCCACGGCATGATGCTGCCCGAACTTCGCGAGACGGTCAGCCGGCTGCACGCCGAGCTGGTGCGCTACAACCTGGTCGCCTGGACGGCGGGCAACGTCTCGGGGCGCGACCCGGGTGGTGAGCTGTTCGTCATCAAGCCCAGCGGCGTGTCCTACGACGAGCTGACCCCCGAGTCGATGGTCGTGTGCGACCTGGACGGCAACCTCGTCGAGGGCGACTACGCGCCCTCCAGCGACACCGCGGCGCACGCCTACACCTACCGCAACATGCCCGAGGTCAACGGGGTGGTGCACACCCACTCCACCTACGCCTCCGCCTGGGCCGCCCGCGGCGAGCCGATCCCCTGCGTGCTCACCGCGATGGCCGACGAGTTCGGCGGCGAGATCCCGGTGGGGCCGTTCGCCCTCATCGGCAACGACGACATCGGCAAGGGCATCGTCGCCACGCTGGGCGGTCACCGCTCCCCCGCCGTGCTCATGCAGAACCACGGCGTCTTCACCATCGGCGACTCGCCCAAGGCCGCGGTGAAGGCCGCGGTGATGTGCGAGGACGTCGCGCGCACGGTGCACGTGTCGCGGCAGCTCGGCGACCCCCTGCCGATCCCGCAGGCCGACATCGACCGTCTGTACGACCGCTACCAGAACGTTTACGGGCAGAGGAGCACCCTGTGAAACTGTGGTTCCTGACCGGCAGCCAGGGCCTTTACGGCGAGGACACGCTGCGGCAGGTCGCCGAGCAGTCCCAGGAGATCGCGGGCGCTCTGGGCCGCGGCCTGCCCTTCGAGGTGGTCTGGAAGCCCGTCCTCACCGACGCCGCCGCCATCCGCAGGGTGTGCCTGGAGGCGAGCGGGGACGACGAGTGCGCCGGGGTCATCGCCTGGATGCACACCTTCTCCCCGGCGAAGATGTGGATCGCCGGGCTCGACGCGCTGCGCAAGCCGCTGCTGCACCTGCACACCCAGGCCAACGTCGCGCTGCCGTGGAGCTCCATCGACATGGACTTCATGAACCTCAACCAGGCCGCGCACGGCGACCGGGAGTTCGGCTACATCCAGACCCGGCTCGGCGTGCCGCGCAAGACGGTGGCCGGGCACGTCAGCGACCCGGCGGTCGTGGAGCGCATCGCGACCTGGGCCCGGGCGGCGGCCGGACGGGCCGAGCTGTCCTCGCTGCGGCTCGCCCGCTTCGGTGACAACATGCGGGACGTCGCGGTCACCGAGGGCGACAAGGTCGAGGCCCAGCTCCGATTCGGCGTCTCGGTCAACACCTACGGCGTCAACGACCTGGTCGACGCCGTGGACGCCGTCCCCGACTCCGACGTCACGGCGCTGGTGAAGGAGTACGAGGAGACCTACCAGGTCGCCGCCGAGCTGCGCGCGGGCGGCGACCGGCACGATTCCCTGCGCTACGCCGCGCGCATCGAGGCGGGCCTGCGCGGTTTCCTGACCGACGGCGGGTTCAAGGCGTTCACCACGAACTTCGAGGATCTCGGCGGGCTGCGCCAGCTCCCGGGCCTGGCCGTGCAGCGGCTGATGGCCGACGGCTACGGCTTCGGCGGCGAGGGCGACTGGAAGACCTCGGTGCTGCTGCGCACGCTGAAGGTCGTGGGTGAGGGCCTGCCGGGTGGCACCTCGTTCATGGAGGACTACACCTACCACCTGGTGCCGGGCGAGGAGGCCATCCTCGGCGCGCACATGCTGGAGGTCTGCCCCTCCATCGCCGCCGGGACCCCCTCGTGCGAGATCCACCCGCTGAGCATCGGCGGCCGGGAGGACCCGGTGCGGCTGGTGTTCGACGCCCGGCCCGGCCCGGCGGTCGTGGTCGGCCTGGCCGACATGGGCGAGCGGTTCCGGCTGGTCGCCAACGAGATCGACGTGGTCCCGCCGGCCGAGCCGCTCCCCCGGCTGCCGGTCGCGCGGGCGGTATGGAAGCCGCGCCCGGACCTGCGCACCTCGGCCGAGTCGTGGCTGACGGCGGGCGCCCCGCACCACACCGTGCTGTCGGCGGCCGTCGGGGCCGAGGAGCTGACCGACCTGGCCGACATGCTCGGAGTGGAGCTGGTGGTCATCGACGCCGCCACCACCTCCCGGCAGTTCACCAAGGAGCTGCGCTGGAACCAGGCCTACTACCGGCTGGCCCAGGGCCTGTGACGGCGGGGGCGCCGGCGTCCGCCGGCGCCCCTCCCCTTCCGCGGGCCGGGGTGCCGCCCGGCCCGCGGGACGGTCCGCCGCCCAGCGCCGGGGACGGGGCCGGCCGGCAGTGCCGCGCCGGCCGGCCCCTTTCTCTCCGCCCGGACGAGGCCCGCACAGGGCACGGTGGAGCAACCGCGGCGGGGCCCGCGGAAGCGGCCGGCGTCCCGTGTCCGCCGCCGATGTTCGCAAGATCGGTCAGGTCCGCGTGTCAAACCGGGAATCGCCTTTACAAAGGCATTGTGAACGTTAACAATTGACCCACCCCGGCGTGGGCCGGAACGACCGCGAGGAAGGAGGCGGGGCCGCAGCATGGCTCGCAACGTCCATCGCTCGCCCGTCATGGCGGATGTGGCAAAGGTCGCCGGCGTCTCACACCAGACGGTCTCCCGGGTGCTGAACGATCATCCTAACGTGCGCCGGGAGACGCGTGAGAGGGTGCTCGCGGCGATCGAGGGCCTCGGCTACCGCCGCAACTCGACCGCGCGCGCCCTGGTCACCCGCCGGACCAACACGCTCGGCGTGGTCGCCTTCGACACCACGCTGTACGGGCCGGCCAGCACGTTGTACGCGATCGAGCGCGCCGCGCGCGAGGCGGGGTACTTCGTGAGCATCGTGAGCCTGCGCGAGCTGACCCGCGACGACCTCTCCGAGGCGCTGGACCATCTCGCCCGCCAGCAGGTGGACGGGCTCGTCGTCATCGTCCCGCAGAGCGCGATCGCCGTCGCGCTGGCCGACATGCCGCAACCCGTCCCGGTGGTCACCGTGGAGGGCGACGCCGGCGTCGGACTGCCCGTCGTCAACGTCGACCAGCGTAAGGGCGGCGCACTCGTCACCGAGCACCTGCTGCGCCTGGGCCACCGCACCGTCTGGCACGTCTCCGGGCCGCAGGACTGGCTGGAGTCGCAGGCGCGCATCCAGGGCTGGCGCGAGACGCTGGAGGCGGCGGGCGCCCCCGTTCCCGAGCCGATGTACGGCGACTGGAGCCCGCGCTCGGGCTACCGGTGCGGCCAGATCCTGGCCGGTGTTCCCGACCTGACCGCGGTGTTCGTGGCCAACGACCAGATGGCCCTCGGAGTCGTGCGGGCGCTGCACGAGGCGCGCATGCGCGTCCCCGACGACGTCAGTGTCGTGGGGTTCGACGACGTGCCCGAGTCGGAGTTCTTCACCCCGCCGCTGACCACGGTGGCCCAGGACTTCGCCGAGGTCGGCCGCAAGGCGATCGAGCTGCTGCTGGACGCGCTGGACGGCGAGCACGCCGACGGGGCCGCGAACGGCTCGCCGCCGCGCCCCGCCACGCCCCCGGTCAACATCGTGGTCCGCCCCCACCTGGTCGTCCGCCGCAGCTCCGGCCCGCCCAGGTCGCGCTGACCCCGCGCCCGGAACCCACTCCCTGCACGGTTCGCCCCGGCACGCCGTGCCGGGGCGAACCGGGTCAGCCCTTGACGCAGATGATCTGGCGGAGGCGGGCGACCACCTCGACCAGGTCGGACTGCGCGGCCATCACCGACTCCAGGTCCTTGTAGGCGCCGGGGATCTCGTCCAGTACGCCGGCGTCCTTGCGGCACTCGACCCCGCTGGTCTGCGCCTCGAGGTCGCCGACGGTGAACGTCCGCTTGGCCTTGCTCCGGCTCATCTTGCGGCCGGCCCCGTGCGAGGCGGAGTTGAACGCCTCGGTGTTACCGAGGCCCCGGACGATGTAGGTGCCGGTCGCCATCGAGCCGGGAATGATGCCGAGGTCCCCCGCGCCCGCCCTGATGGCGCCCTTGCGGGTGACCAGCAGGTCGAGCCCGTCGTAGCTCTCCTCGGCCACGTAGTTGTGGTGGCAGGAGATCTGCCGGTCGAAGGTGATGCCGGTGAAGTGCTTGCGCAGCACGTCGCACACCAGCGCCATCATCACCGAACGGTTGCGGCGGGCGTAGTCCTGCGCCCAGAACAGATCGCGGCGGTAGGCCTCCATGGCGGGAGTACCCGCGACGAAGACCGCCAGGTCGCGATCGGGCAGGTCCTGGTTGTGCGGCAGGCGCCGCGCCTGCTCGATGTGGTGCTCGGCGAGCTCCTTGCCGATGTTGCGCGAGCCGGAGTGCAGCACCACCCACACCGCGCCGTCGTCGTCGGAGCACACCTCCAGGAAGTGGTTGCCGCCGCCGAGGGTGCCCATCTGCGTCCCGGCCCGCTCGCGCCGCGCGCGGACGGCGGGCGCGAGATCGTCGAACCGGCGCCAGAAGTCGTCCCAGCCGGCGGTCGGGAAGCCGTGCAGCCGGGCGGGGTCCACCGGGCGCTTGTGGGCGTGGAAGCCGACCGGGACCGCCTGCTCCAGCCGTGACCGCAGGTAGGGCAGGTTGTCGGGAAGGTCGTCTACCTTGATCGAGGTGCGCACCGCGCTCATCCCGCATCCGATGTCCACGCCGACCGCGGCCGGCGACACCGCGTCGCGCATCGCGATCACCGAGCCCACGGTGGCCCCCATGCCGTAATGCACGTCCGGCATCACGGCGACACCATGGGTCCAGGAGAGGTTCGCCACGTTGTGCAACTGCCGCATCGCCTGCGGCTCGACCTCCATGGGGTCGGCCCACATCCGGATGGGCGCCCGCCCACCGGCCACCTCTGTGTACGCCATCGCGTGTCGCCTCCCTCCACCGGCTTCCTCTTGCGCCACCAATGACGCCAGAGGGCCGCCGCTCCCGCAACCGAATTAGCCGCGGGCGGATGCGCCGCCCGTCGTCTCGCGGGCGCCGCTTCGGGGGCGTTGGCGTGCGGGACGTGTACGGTCGCGAGCCGGGGCCGTGTGGCGGCCCGGCCTTGCGGTGTGGTGGTGGGGTCCCGTGTCGGCGCCGGCGGTCCACGGACGCGCCGAGGCGGGGGAACGGGCCTTCGGTGGCATTGCGGTGGAGCCGGATCGGCGGGCCGGTCTCTCGCACGGAATCACCGTTGCGGGTCAATGTGCTGCGCGGTTTCCGCTCTCGTCCCACGGGTCCGGCGAATTCGCCTCGCGTGTCTTCCGTGGACGGCTGCGCGGTGGTGAGACTATTTGTCTTTCTGCTCCGCCGGTGGCGGGTTCTTCGCTTCGGCGCCCGGGGCAAGGGGCGCGATCTGGAGCGGATGGTCTTTCTTGTTCTCCGGCGCGATTCCCGCTATCAGTCCCAGGTGGTGCCGGCGGTACGGGAGTACCCGTCCCAGGTGGTGCCCGCGGTGCGGGAGAAGGAGTCCCAGGTGGTACCGGCGGAACGGGCGGCGGT
>NZ_BMNT01000052.1 GCF_014646695.1 Sphaerisporangium melleum | reverse complement strand
TCAAGCTTGTCCCCCTGCCTGCTCTCACCACGCGAGACGTCACCGAAAACGCACTACGCGTGGCCGCTGCCAGGGGACGACTCCGTGCGGTCAAGGGGGACGATGGCATGTGGCGTAGCAGCAAGAAGTGGGTGAACGACTACCTCAAGTCGAGGCATCGTAGGTCGTGACGCATCTGAGGACGAGAAGCTACAACCACTCCTATAGTGCCTCCATCAACGGCTACTGCGGCATCGGTGGCACCGGAGTTGCCTGCCCTGTAGGTCTCACCACCGGCGAGGCGTGATCTCGTGAGAACTTCGTCGGCCTCGGGTGTGAGGCTGCCGACCTGAGGGGCCAGGGCTCAGAGTGACTTCTCTAGCGGGTGGGCCGCCCACCGGGATCAGCTTGAAGAACGGCCTACGCAGTTCGTCGCTACCGGATCGGTGGTACGGGTGTCCTCCCCGCCGGGCGTGTGGTCCAGGCGGCCGGTCCCGACGGGGAGGCACGCGCCGTCGCCGTCGGGAGCGCGGCCTGACCGGAGGGATATCCCCCGAGGGTGATCAGATCTGACGGGGCGCCGCCGTGGCGCAGGCACCAGGTGCGGAGCCGCGCCTTCACACCAGCGTCTTAAGTCGCGGCTGAGGTCATTTCCGGTCCGGTCGGGTCGGCGCCGGTTCAGGCACCGGCCTCGAGCACGGTGAGGTCACGCACCGCATAACGGTGATGCTCGGCCTCTTCCTTCAGCACGACCTTGAGGCAGCGGCGCACGACGTACTCCTGGTCGGGATATGGGTTCGCCGGTTTGCGAGCGCATACCCGATCGAGCGCGGCCTCGGTGAGCCCGTCGACGACACGCCGCATCGTGGCCATGCGAGCGAGCCGCGGCGCGAGCACTTCGTCGAGCGTCGGGGCGGCTTCGAGGGTGAGACCGAGCTTCGTCGTCGCGTCGGGCGGCATCCCGCCGTGCGGGAAGCCCAGCGGGTGGTACGGCGCTTCCTCCTCCAGCACGGCATTGCCGAGCCAGGCATCGCCGGCGAACAGCAGATGCCGTTGGGTCTCGATCAACGACCACTCGCCGTTGACCTGCTCGTGCAGCCTGGCCTCGGGCAACAGCCTGGCGCGGTCGAGTGTCGCCGCCCACATCGTCTCGATGGCATCCCAAGCAGCCCGATAGTCGTCGGGGGACGCGGCGTCACGCGCCAGCACCCGCGTAGGGTGCCGCCGGTCGAGCTCGGCCTCGACGTAGGCGGTCACGTCGACGTCGTTGACGACGAGACGCTCGAAGTCGCCACCGAGGTAGACGTCGCGCCCATAGCAGTCGACGATCTTCAGACCGCTGACCTCGCAATCGCGGATCTCCAGACCGGCAAGATTGCACAGGTGGATGCGGGCACCACGGAACTGGTCACTCTGGGCGTACTCAGCAGCCATCGGGGCAGTCTTCCGCACTCGTCCCGCCCGCGCCACCTTTGGCAATGTCGATCACGAGGACCGACCTCCGCGCCCGCCATCCTCCGGAACCCCGCTGAAGGGATCAACAGAAGGATCATGGGCGCGGATGACCGAACCCAGGCGACACGCACACGTCGTGACCTGGCTCAATAGCCTGATCGCTGACACTGAAGCGATCCGGGTCTATGGGAACGCACCCTGCTGTCGCCGTTCGTCTTGCGGACAGCCCCGCCGTCTTCCATGTGTCCTCACAGCAGGGAAGCCTTCATGGCGCACCACGGTCACGATGCCCGATCCGGGAGCGGCCTCACACACGGTGCACAGCTGCGCTGGTGAGAGGCGGGATCGTGTGCAGAGCGGCGACGGGGTTGTGCCCGCGTTCGCCAGCGCGATTCCGGACAAGCGCCCTGGGTCGGCTGTCGTCATCCTGTGGCCCGGGCACCCCGGTGCTGATGCCGCACTCAGAGGCGCCGGGCGGGGCGGATGGTCCTGTCGATCAGTAGGCGCACTGCACCACGACGTCGTCGAGATCGACCTGGGCGGCGTGCCAGTACGGCTCCCGCTGCCCCACGGCGAACCGCAGCACGACGTCGGCGCGTTGCGCCGTCCAGCTCACCGTCTGGAGTTCCCAGCCGTGGATCCAGTCCTGGGTGATCGACTTAAGTGCGATGTAGGTCCAGGTGTCGGGGTCGATCACTTCCAGGTTGAACGAGGCCCATTCTCCCCACAGCTCCGTCCAGACGCCGGCGGTGCATCGTGCGCCCGGGTGGACGGTCACCGGTGTGAGGTGGATGTTCCGCCCGAGCGCGCACCAGTCGCCCTTCGTGTAGGCCATCATGCTGGCCCAGCCACTGCCGGTACGCGGCGTGCTCGACGGGCCGCCGAACGACGGTCCGCCGCAGCCTCCGTTCACGGTGAACGTCCATCTGGACGCCGGATTGGTCGATGGCTCGAACCCGTCGGTGAGCTGCCACACCCCCGCGGACGCGGGCCCCGCAGGAACGAGCACCGCTGCGATGGCGATGACCGCCGCCATCAACGCGCGCGACAATGCTGAGCGCATGTGAACTCCCACTTCTCGGTCCGGAACCACGGAACATGGTCCACGTCGAGAGGGCGCCACTCGCGACGACACCGTCATTGTGACGGCTGCCGCAGGGGTGTCAACGAAGGACCGGCCGCATCTTTGTGGGTTCGGATATCGCTCCTGCGGACGGCCGTTCACCCAACGGCCGCCTCGAAACGGTCATGGCGGTTATCCGGCGGATGACGCGCCCGATCCAGTGATCATGGTGAACGCATATCACCGTGAATGAGAATCTTTATAAGAAGTGCTTCGGTGTGGCGGTATTCGTCAGTGTGAGACCCGACGCGGCGTACCTGGCGGGCGGCACCCGGACGGGGCGCTTGGAGTGGTGGATCACGTGCGCCTGGTCGTGGAAACCGACCGGGACCACCACTCCGGCCGGTGGTTCGCCGTGTAGCAGGCGTTCGCGCCTGTCTCGGGACCGCCGCTGCGCCGAGGGGACGGCGTCGCGTCGACTCAGCGGGAGGAGGCCGTCTCTCGACGCTGGTCGGACATCGGCCGAGAGCGCGAGGCGGTGCCATTGACCTGGAAATGTTCATATAGCGGGAAGTGGGTACGAACATCGCACGTTTGACCGACCCGGTTCGGGTCAGCTGCCAGGCTGACCTGCCATCGGAGAGGAACCGCGATGACGACCGCGAATCAGGCCGGCCGGCGGCTGGAGGGTGCGGCCCGGCGAGTGGCCCGCCACCCCGTCCTGGGGAAGCTCGCCAAGGTCGGATTCGCCGCCCGCGGCGTCCTTTACGCGATCATCGGGCTGATCGCGCTCCAGGTCGCCTTCGGCAGAGGTGGGGAGGCCGACAAGAGCAGCGCGATCCATATCGTGCGCGACGCGCCCTTCGGTGACACCCTGCTGTGGGTCATGGCCGTGGGCCTGGCCGCGTTGACGATCTGGCACATCTCGGAGGCCATCTGGGGCCGGCCCGAGGTTCATTACCGCGTCGAGTCCGTGGCCAAGGCCGCCGTCTACGCTGCGCTGGTGTTCTCGATGGTGGCCCTGCTCACCCAGAACAAGGCCGCGTCCTCGACCGACAGCCAGTCGCAGGATGCCGCCAAGGCGTTGTTCGACCTGCCCGGTGGGCAGTTCCTGGTCGCCCTGATAGCGCTCGTCTTGATCGGCTTCGGCGTGTCCTGGGTTCACGAGGGGTGGACCGGGAAGTTCATGCGGGACATGCACGTGGCCGAGCCGCTCGCCCACGGTCTCGTGGTGTACATCGGCAAGGTCGGCTATGTCGCCCGTGGCGTCATCGCTCTCGCCGCCGGCGTTCTGATCGGCCAGGCGGCCCTCACGTACGACCCTGACAAGGCGGTCGGCATCGACGGCGCGCTCAAGTCGCTTGCCGACACCCCGGCCGGTCCATGGCTGCTCGTGGTGATCGCCATCGGCTTGCTACTGTTCGCCGTCTACTGCTTCGCGGAGGCCCGCTGGCACCGGGTGTGAGCCGAATCGCCCCGCGCTGCTCACCTGGCTCTGGCGCGACCATGGCGTCCTCGACATGCGGCACCGCTTGCACCGCACTGGCATCAGCGCGGTTCCGCCGGTCGGGCATGACCGGACCGCCGGCGGCTCGGCTGGGGCCCGTCCTGTCCTATCGCCCTGACCACCGTCGACGCCAGGCCGGCCGCCCAGGGGCTGGGTCAGTCGACCAGGCCGGCGCGGTAGGCGGCGATGGCCACTTGTACGCGGTTCGTGACGGCGAGCTTGTCGAACAGGTGGGAGATGTGGCTTTTGACGGTGGCCTCGCTCATGTGCAGGCGGGCTGCGATCTCGGTGTTGGAGTGGCCGAGCCCGACTTCGGTGAGCACCTCGCGCTCGCGGACGGTCAGGGACTCCAGCCGGGCGAGCGCGTCACGGCGGCGCCGGATGGGCTGGTCGGTGGTGAGCCGGTGGATCAGCCGCCGGGTGACCCGCGGGGACAGCATCGAGTCGCCGCCGTGCGCGAGACGGATCGCCCGGATCAGGTCGTGCGGTGAGGTGTCCTTGAGCAGGAACCCGCAGGCTCCCGCCTCCAGGGCGGTGAAGACGTGCTCGTCGCTGTCGAACGTGGTGAGGATGATCACCGCGGGTGGCCGGGCGAGCCGGCGGATGGGGCCGGTGGCGGCCAGGCCGTCGTACCGGGGCATCCTGACGTCCATCAGGACGACGTCGGGCCCCAGGCGGCGGACCGCTTCGACGGCCTGACCGCCGTCCTCGGCCTCGCCTACGACCTCCACGTCGGGTGCGGACTCGATGATGAACCGCAGCCCCGCGCGGATCAGCGACTCGTCGTCAACCAGCAGTGTCCTGATCATGTGATTCCCTCGGGGGTGCGTCCGCGGCGTGCCACGGCAGCCGGCCCTCAAGACGCCAGCCTCCCGCATCGTCCGGCCCGCCGCGCACCGTTCCGCCGATCAGCCGGAATCGCTCCGCCAGGCCCACCAGGCCGACTCCGGCGCCGGTCTCCAGACTCGGCTGGGACGATCGTCCGTTGGTGACCGCGATCGTGACGCCGTCCTCCCTGCTCCCGGTCGCCGTGACCGTGACCGGGGCTCCGCGGGCGTGCTTGTGCGCATTGGTCAGGCCCTCCTGGACGAGGCGATGCGCGGCCCTGGCCGTTTCCGGGGGCCACGTGCCGATATCGCCGTGCAGGGTGACGGGCCCGCCGGCCGATACCCAGGAGTCCACCAGCCGCCGCAGGTCGGGAAAGCCGTCGTCATCGTCGGGCTCGGCGCGCAGCACGCCAAGGATCTTGCGCAGTTCTTCGAGCGCCTCCTGCGCACTGACCCTGATCAGCGCCGCTTCCCGCTCGACGCGCTCGGGCCCTGCGTTCGCGTTCACCTCCAGGCCGCCGGCGTGCAGCGAGATGAGCGTCACCTTGTGCGCGAGCACGTCGTGCATCTCCCGGGCGATCCGGCCGCGCTCGGCGGACCGCGCCTGCTCGTTGCGCAGACGCAGCTCGGTCTCGGCGCGTTCGGCGCGCTCGCGCAGCGATCGGGTCAGCTCGCGGCGGGTGGCGACGTACGCCCCGGCCGCCAGCGTGATCCCGGTGGCGGTCGCCGCCGAGATCAGCGCGTCCGTGCCCGGCCGGCCGCCGTCCACCCACTGCTGGGCCAGGAACCCCGCCATGCCGATCGCCGCCAGCGCCAGGAAACGCGTGCCCGCGCCGGAGAACAGGCTGATCAGCAGCGGCCCCGGATTGCCCGACAGCACGTACGCGCCCGCGCCGGCGACGGCCACCACGACCGGCCACCGGCTCCGGAACCACACCGCACCTGTGCCTGCCAGCCCGGCGGCGGCGATGACAGGTCGCGGCAGCGGGGCCCACGGCGTCTTGACCGCCAGGACGGTGAGGAAGAGGCAGAGCGCCACGGACGCCGCGCTGGTCGCGTGTGGCCCGAGCGCGGCCACCCGCCGTAGCGCCGCGCGGTACGACAGCATCGGTCCAGCGTAGCCAGGGCTGTGGCGCGACACCTCATACCAGGGTCGATGCCGTATGCCGGGTGATCCCCGACTTTCGTCGCAGACGCCTATGGCCGCGATGGCGATGTGGCGGCACCCTCGCCGGCCGCATCGTGGATGGCCCCGACAAGGTCAGGAGCCGTCCCGTGTACGTCTTCCGTTCGCTGCTCGTCGCGGTGTGCGCGGCGCTGATGATCCTCGTGCCGCGTCCCGCCGCGGCGGCCACCGACATGCCGGACGAACGTGCTCTGGCGGACTTCTTCGACGCCGCGATGGCGGACGGGATGGCGGCCGACCACGTGCCGGGCGCGGTCGTCTCGGTGGTGGGCGGTGGAAGGACGCTCTTCAGCAAGGGGTACGGACTGGCGGACGTCGAGAACCGCAGGCCCTTCGACCCGGACACCTCGATGGTGCGGATCGCCTCGATCACCAAGCTGTTCACCTGGACCGCGGTGATGCAGCAGGTTCAGCAGGGCAGGCTGGACCTGAAGGCGGACGTGAACCGCTACCTCACCGCGTTCCGGATCCCCGCGACCTTCCCCCGGCCGATCACGCTGCTGGACCTGATGGACCACACGGCCGGGTTCGAGGACCGCACGATCGGCGTGGGGTCGCGGAGCAAGGACGACGTGCCGCCCTTGGCCGACCAGCTCGCCGACACCATGCCCGCGCGGGTGCGCCCGCCCGGCGAGGTGTCGGCGTACTCGAACCATGGGGCGGCGCTGGCCGGATACATCGTGTCGCGGGTGAGCGGGCAGCCGTATGACGAGTACGTGCGTGACCACATCCTCGACCCGCTCGCGATGCGGCACAGTACGGCCGCCGAGCCCGTGCCCGCCTCCTTGGCCGCGGACCTGGCGCGCAGCTACGACTACGAGGACGGGGCGTATCGGCGCAAGCCGTTCGTCTTCGACAACCTCGCCCCCGACGGGTCGATCAGCGCCACCGCGAACGACATGGCCCACTTCATGATCGCCCATCTGCGGGACGGACGCTTCGGCGACCAGCGCATCCTCGACGAGCCGACGGCCCGGCTCATGCACCGGCGGACGTTCGCGGCCGATCCGCGCATCGACGGGTACGCCCACGGGTTCAAGGAGCTGACGCTCAACGGGCATCGCGTGATCATGCACGACGGCGGCTG
The DNA here is from genome assembly GCF_014646695.1 of Sphaerisporangium melleum. Taxonomy (GTDB): domain Bacteria; phylum Actinomycetota; class Actinomycetes; order Streptosporangiales; family Streptosporangiaceae; genus Sphaerisporangium; species Sphaerisporangium melleum. Next base: position 42,788 of record NZ_BMNT01000052.1, on the reverse strand, counting down.
GGAGGGCTTCCAGAGCGCGTTGCTGCTGGTGCCCGACGCCGCCCTCGGCCTGTTCGTCTCCACGAACGGTCTGGGCGGGGCCGACGCCTTAACCAAGATCATCCCTGCCTTCTTCGACCGCTTCCTGCCCGGAAAGCGTGGCGTGCCGGGCGGCGGTGCTTCCGTCAGGCCTGTCGAGGGCTTCTACAAGCCCACCCGGTCCGCCGAGACCAGCATCGAGAGGGTGGTCGCCCTGACCGGCTCCACCCGGCTGCGAGTGGAGGACGGGAAGCTCACCTTCGGGGGCAGGACGTGGAGCCCGCTGGGGCCCGGGCTGTACCAGCAGGACGGCGGCACGCAGCGGCTGGCGCTGGTGACCGGCGGGAGTGGTGCCGCGTACGTGGCCACGGACGGCCCCGCCTACCAACGCGTCCCCTGGTGGGACACCCCGCCGGTCAACGTCGTCATCGTCTCGCTGTTCGCCGTCACCGCCCTGACCGCCGTGCTCGGCCTGCCGGTGGCCGCCGTGGTCCGCCGGGCCAAGAAGCGTCCCGTTCCGCGGGTCTGGCGCGCCGGACGTGTCCTGACCGGGCTCGCCGCCGCGGTCGGACTGGTGTTCGTGGTGCTGTTCACGCTGGTCCTGGCGGGCGACACGAGCATCCTGTACGGCGTGCCGGCCAACGTTCAGCTCCTCCTGGTGCTGCCGTTGCTGGTGCTCGCACTCACCGTCGCCGCGCTCGCCACCACCGTGCGGGCCTGGCGGCACGCGGGCGTCCTGGCCCGCGTCCATCAGGTGGTCGTCCTCGCGGGACTGCTCACCCTCCTCTGGTTCTGCCAGAACTGGAACCTACTCGGCCGGCACCTGTGACGTACCGCTGCCCTATCCGCGCGAATGTGGGCTGGGCTCCTTATGAACGCACTCCGACTGCTCAATCGTGCTGCAGGGCCTGCACGAGGTCGGCGGCGAGGAGAGAGGTCGCCAAGGCGACGGTCTCAGGTTCGCCGATGCCCTCTTCCGCCCGTCCCGCCATCCTCGCCCCGAGAGCATCGGGTCCCTGTGCGAACAGCTTGGCCAGGTGCTCAATGGCCTCGCTAGTGGTTTCGCTGCTGATGGAGTCGCGCTGTAGGACGTTGAAGACGGCGGCGAGTTCGGAGGTGTCGGCGTCGATCAGGATGCGGTATATGTCATGGGCGTCCTTGTCGTTCAACCGATGTGGAGCGGATATGTGACGTTCAGAGATCTTGTGGAGCTTTGCCACCAGCAATGCTGCGGGTCCTGCGACCCTGACTCGATATGCACGGTCGTCGTCGGGGTCAAGTGCCGCGACGTCCATGACCGAATTGTCGATGACGGCAGCTTCGAGACCTCTGGCACGTCGGGTAGCACGTCGATCGTGTGGGGGAATTCGAGCTCCTCGTGTGTTCTTCGTACCTGGGCCTGCGAGAGCTTCGGGCACCATCAGATCGACAGGGATGCCTTCGGCGTTCAGCCATGCGCCAGGTTGTCCGTCGGCGGGGTCGCGGTAGAACCCCGCGCGGCTCATGGATCGCTCCAGAAGGGGTTCATCTTCCAGCACCCTCGGATCGAGCGCGAGATCGCTGTCCTTGGTCGTCTCGGCCAGTGCTACAGGGCTGCGCATGGTGCGCAGGTAGACGGCCTGCGCACCGATCACGATCACAGCGTCGCGATGGGCGTCCAAAGCGCTCAGCGCATCAAGGAGCGCGAAGCGGGAGCGGACGAGGATGTCGCCCCTATCTACGCCAGGACGATTCATTTCGAGTCATCCATTCGATGAGTTCTTCGGCTTCTGCGGGACTGCGTCCAGGACCTGTCATCAGATCGACGGCGACCTGGGATGGCGCTGCTATGACGAGACCGGAGGTGTCGGCGAGCGTGCGCGTGAAGACGACGTCGACTTCGGGCTCGGCCAACATCACATTCGCTCCGGCATCGGCAGGGCGGAGGTCCCAGAGCTGCGCTGATCGCTCGGCGTCCGATGTATAGATCATGGCAGAGCGGGCGGGGGCATAGGGGGCCCATGTGGCCGCAGCCAGGGTTCCGGTTACGGCGTATTGAACCGCACTCTCCGCCGCCTTCTGCGCGAGGCTTGTCAGCCCTCTCGGGGATATCCAGCGGGTTATACGACTATTCCGGACGAACCCGTAGTCCTCGCTCCACCGCCTCAGCAGCGCAACCCAGTCAGGTACGACGACTGCGCCCGAACTGATCCGCGTCGCGAGATCTTCGGTCTCAAGGAACTCGATCACTCGATATGCCGACCCGGTGGAAACGCCGGCGATTTCGACCAACTCGCGAATCGCCCAGGATCTGTCGTGATCTAGCAGCGCACGCACGACCTTGGCCGCGGGAGCGCCCTTCAACGTTCCGCGCGGTCTTCCAGGACCGCGCCAGGGGTCGTGGTCGGCCCCTCGGTCCGCGATATACAACCCGGGCCGAGGTACGCTCACGCGTACGTTGCCTGTCACGTCTATGTAGGACAGGCCGGCACCGGAGAGTCGCTCACGTACCGGCGGTGACAGGTACCTGGACACCACGACCCCACCACTACCTGCAATGGCTTCCGAGTGGTCGCCGAGTTGCTCGACCAGTGTGGCGACATCACGCCTTTCCACTAGGCGTTTGACCTCTACCACTAGCACGACCGAGGTCCCGTCTGGTGCTGTCACTTCCCAGAGCGCGTCGAAACGGGCGGCGCGAGCGCTGCGGCTGAGCGACTGGATACCCCATCCGATCGGCAATCGATCTCGTAGCACAGCCATCCCGGCCGCTAGGACTTCAGCCTCCTTCTGCGGCCGCACTTTTGACCCCACCTGGTCAGCCCCCTTCGCCGTTCGGAGAACACCCTACCTCCGTCGCCGACGGAGGATAGGCATTTCCTGAACGGAGACCATCCGGCGGTGCTCGTGTCGTGGATCTTCTGGGGTCGACGATGTCCGCCTGGTCGTTCCTGGTCATCCGGGGGATGCTCCCGGGCTATCGGGTGGTGAGCGCACCGGGAGCCCCTCCGGGGTCAGTCTGGCTTGTGGCCGAGCCGGCCGGTCAGTTCGCGGCGGTTCGTGACGCCGAGCTTCGCGTAGACGCGCTGCAGGTGGTTGTCCACGGTCCTGACGGAGATCGTCAGCTTGGCCGCGATGTCCTTGCTGAACATCCCCTCGGCGGCCAGGGCCGCGATCTCCCGTTCCCTGGCCGTGAGCGGTACGGCCGCGTCGGCCGCCTGGAGCATGGGCGTGCACGCGCCTTCGCACAGAGCCGCGCCGGCGGCCGCCCGCGCGGCGGCGGCGGTGGCCTGCCGGGGGTTGCCGGAACGGCGCCACAGCTCGGCTGCCGCGCTCGCCGCCTCCGCCGCGAGCAGGTTCGCCCCCATCCGGTCGAAGTCCGCGGCCACTGCCGTCAGGCCGTCCCGGTCACCAGCGGCCAGCGCGGCCGCCAGCCGTGCTCGCGCGGCGGTGAAGGGCCCCGCGGTCCGCGCGAGTTCCGCGAGACGGCCGGCCACCTCCGCCGCGACGCCGAGCCGCGCGAGATCCGTCAGGAGCATGGTCTCGGAGGAGAACTGCTCTCGCTCGCGGGCCTCGGCGGCAGCCGCCCTGAGCACCGTCCTGGCCGCCTCCTGGTCTCCCAGCGCCACGTGCGTCCACGCCTCGCCGAGCCGCTCCTCGGGTACGTGCACCGGCGCCGCCATGCCGGCGTGCTCGGCGAGGGCGGCCTTCGCCGCGCGTACGTCACCCTGCAGGGCAGCGGCCGCGGCGAGCCCGGCGAGGGCGAGCGGACGGAGGATCACCGCCTGGGGGCGGGTGTCGCGCACGATCTCCGCATACCACCGGCGCGCCGAGGCGGGACGGCCGGCCATCAAGGCGTTGCGGGCGAGCGGGAAGACCAGGAGCGTACGCTGCCACCCGGTGGGCGCCGCACCTGGGTCGGTGTAGGCGCGCTCCGCGGTGACGCGTGCCTCCTCCAGGCGTCCGCTCTCGGTCAGGGCCAGGACCAGGGCGGACAGCGCGGCCGCCTCCTGCGGGGCGTGGCCTCTGCCCGCCGCCCTCGCCTCCACGCACAGGGTCACGGCGCGTTCGGCCCAGTGCACCGCTTCCTCGCTGCGGGCGAGAAAGGAGAGCGCACTGGCCCTCGTCGCGGCGGCGGCCGTCCACGTCGCCACGCCCGCGATGTCACCGGCCGGCGGCTCCCCGTCAGGCATGCCGTCGAGCAGGTCGATGCTCTCGCTGTGGTGGCCCAGGCTGGAGAGCATGTTGGCTTCGTTCACGCGCAGCGCCCACCGTCCGGCGGCGCTCGTGACGCGGTCGCGCGCCGCGTCGTTCGTGGCGACGGCCTCCTCGCGGGTCACGCCGCGGGCCCAGATGAGATTGCGGGTGCGCGCCAGCGCCACCGCGAGCGCGCGGCTCTCCGTGGTGGCCCACCTGTCGGCCCGGCACAGCATGGCCTCGGCCTCCTGCGGCCGCCCCAGTTCCGACAGCGTGCGGCCGAGCAGGAGCAGCGCCGGGAAGGTGCGCGCGTTCTCGGGGATCGCCTGGAGGAAGTCGAGCACGCGGGCATGGTCGTCGCCGTACGCGGCGAGCTGGGCGGCCTGCAGGAGGAGGGCAGGGTCGGCGGTGCCGGTGCCGGCGAGCCGGTAGGAGGCCAGGCGCATGGCGTCCTCCCGGCGTCGAGCACCGGTCTGTTCCAGCCGGTCCGCGAGCTCGCGCAGCATCTCGCGGCGCCGCCCCTCGGGGATGCCGGCGGGCAGCACCTCCGCGTACAGAGGGTGGGCCAGGCGGGCGTACGTGCGCCGTCCCTCCCGTACGACGGTGACGAGTTCGGCTCGCTCCAGCTCGTCCAGGACGTCGGTGCCGGGGTTGCTTTCCAGGTCGGCCACGGACACCGAGCCGCACAGCGCGAGGAGGTCGAGGAGGCGGCGGCTGCACGGCGCCACCGTCGCGAGCCGGCGGCGGATCAGGTCGGTGAGGCGGCGGGTGACCGGAAGGAACTCGGTGGTGGCCAGCTGCCAGATCTCCCCGTCGTTCGTCAGCCGGCCTTCGGCCAGCGCGCCGCGTACCAGCTCTCGCAGATAGAGCGGATTGCCGCCGCTCGCGGCGTGTAATCGGTCGACGGTCTCGCGGTGGACGTGCCCGGCCAGGCCGTGCTGGAGCAACTCGTGCACCTGCCGCCAGGTCAACGGCGCGAGGTCGGCGTGGTGGACGGCATCGCCCCGCCCGAGCGTCGCGACGCTCTCTTCGGACGAGGCGTCCGAGCGCACCGTGCCCATCAGGAAGACGGCGCCGGTCTCCATGAGCTGGCGCAGCAGCAGGGCGGAGGCGGTGTCGAGCAGGTGCAGGTCATCGATGAGCAGGACGAGGTTGGCCGTTGCGCTGTAGGCCCGTGACATGAGCCGGACCGCCGTTGCGAAACCCGCGACGGGATCCGACAGGTCCACGCCGTCCGGTAGCAGGTGGGCTATCGCACCGAGGGGGATCTCGGCCGCCGCGCAGGTCGCGACCGCGCGAGCGACGGCGTGTCCCCGCTGGGCGGCGACGGCCAGGCATTCCTCCGCCAGCCTTGTTTTGCCGACGCCGGGCTCTCCGAAGATCAGGAAACCGTGGTAACCGGTTTCGTCGAGGGCGGCCTCGAACGCCTTCAGTTCCGTGTCACGTCCCACTAAGGACCATCGTCTCGGCACCATCTCAGCCGTCGCCACCGCGGCTTTCTCCTTTCGCTGGACAATCGGGTGCGTTGTACGGAGCCGGCCGCGTCGGCGGGGCCGGTCGGAGACGCCTCCTGATTGTCCGACGGGAGCCGACGGCAGGGGGAGAGGAAGGTGCGAAAATCCGCACATCGGTGATGAGCCGTTTGTGACGACCGCGGCCCACGGCACGGCGGGCGAGGCCCTCGAACGTGACGGACCGTGCGTTCGCTACCGGAATCGCCGGAGTGGCATGCGCACATGCCGTGGCGCCGCCGTGACTCAGGCGGGCACTGACGCGCTCACGGCGTTCACCGGCGGAGTGTCCGCGCCATCCGCTTCGCCGACGCCGGCAGCCGGAGGACCGCGGCCAGGCCGGAGATGGCGATCGATCCGGTGGTCGGCTGGGCGACCAGACCGTGCGGGAGCTGCAGCCCGGCCGGCGCGGCGGTGGTGAAGGCGAGGGACGTCGCGGCGTTGTACCGGCCCCGTAGTGCTTCGGGAGCGAGGTCGTTGATCAGAGGCCGCAGGGCCGGGAACGGGATGGTCTCGCCGATGCCGACCAGCCTGGCCGCGCACACGCGGCCGGCGCGCCGACGCCCGCCGGCCCGGCCGTTCCTACGGCGACCCCGCGCGCATCGTGGGGATAGGTGATCATGGTCATGCCGGTGCCCGCCGCGGACAGGGCGTGCGGAACGAGCGTCGCCCCGGCGGATCGCGGCAGCCGCGGGACCAGGTCCATGCGCGAACCTCCCCAGAACGGCCGGCTCCGCGTACGTGAAGAGGTCCTGCTCCTGCGGCTTGCCAGGGGCCCGCCGGTCACGGAGCCGTGTCGTCGGGGATGGACGGTGTCGTGCCGCGGGGATGGCCGAGCGCGGTGACGCCGAGCACGATCTCGGACATGGGGTCACAGCCGACGAGCGCTTCGAGTTCCTCGTCGCGGACGGCCGTGGCGAAGACGCCGCCCAGGCCCATCGCCGTCGCGGTCAGCAGCACGGTCTGGCTGACGTGGCCGAGTCCGAGCGAGATGTCCCGGTAGGCGCGAGCGGCCTCGTAGCGCCACTGGCTTCGCTCGATCATCGCCGTGTAGATGAGCAGCACGGGAGCCGTGGCCAGCCAGGACTGGCCGCCCAGCGCCGACACCAGCCTCTCGCGGGAAGGCGCGTCCCCCGTCCGCGTCACCCCGTGGGCCGATGGCGAGAAGTGGTACATCGCCGGTTCGAGACCGCCCGCCACGTTGCCCGCGTACAGGTAGATCTCGATGGGGTCGCGTGCCCCCGCCGAGGGGCTGGCCTTGAAGACGTTGTGCCCGAATTCCGGGTCGTCGCGGAAGGCGATGATGCCGCCGGCGACCGTCAGGATGGCCGCCAGGTCATCGAGATCAACGGGTTCGTCGAGGTAGGCCCGCGTTGAGCGCCGTCTCCACAGGGCGTCGATCAGCCGCGGGTGGGGCCAGCCGGCATCGCCGGGGGGCTGCTCGCGGAGCGCGATCAGGGGCCGGCCCGCGGTCGGCTTGAACGGCGGCGGGGCGGGGGAGGCGCCGACCTTCGCGCGGGTTCTGGCCTTGTCCTCCCCGGCGGTCAGGATCCTGCTGCCGGACCGCGCGCGGGTCGCGAAGTGGAAGTAAGCAGCGGGTGGACCCCACACACCCCATCGGCTTTTGAAGTCGTTCTGCCGGTCATGCCGGGCTGAGCCCTCGGCGATGAGGAGCCCGGACTCCAGCAGCCGCTCCGCGATCGGGACGAGCGGGGTGCCGAGCCGTTCGACGCTGCTCAGCTCGCGCCACTCCCGAAACCACCACAGGACGCGCGAGCTGTCCTCCGTCAGGGCGAACTGCTGCTGATGCAGGTAGTCGTCCCAGACCAGTCTCCCGTCGTCCCAGTAGAGCACCGCGTGCTCGGCGACGCGCACCCTCATGACGAGATCCCCTCGAAGGCGTTGATCAGAAAGTCGCACACGGCCGTGGAGACGGGTTTTCCCGCGAGGTGGTGTTCCAGCCACAACCAGTCGAACGCGGGATTCACCTCGAGGAACACATGACCCCCCGGTGTCTCGAGAAGGTCGAACGCCGCCAGCTGGAGATTCCACTGCTCGCTGAGCAGGGTGAGCGGCCCGGTCAGCTCCGGCGGCATCGGGACCTGCTCGATCGACACGTCGGAGATGTTCAGCCGCTCGACGTCCATGGACCGCTTGCCCAGCCGAAAGGCGATGAACGCACCGTCGGCCCAATGAATGCGCAGCTCCGCGCTGGACGGGACGAAATCCTGGATCAGCACCGGTGCGGATTCCACCGTCCGGTCGCCGGTCAGCTCGGCCCGGGTCACGCGCCGGGGGAACAGCCCGACCGCGTTGCCGGGGGTCTCCTCGATCAGATGCTCACCCAGGCTCTTCAGCACCAGATCACCGGATCCGGGGATCAGATCGGGCGCGCGGCCCGGGCAGGTGGTGACCACGCCGGCGGGAACCCGCAGCCCCGCCCTCCGGGCCGCCGCGAGCTGCGCCGTCCGGCTCGGCCGCCACCGTCCGGTCGATCGGTTGACCATGACGACGTCCGTGGGCGGCTGCATGCCCTCCGCCCACGCGCCCCACTGCTCCTGTACATAGTGAGCGATCGCGTCCGGCGCCGGAGCGTCGATGGAACTCGCCGAGAAGTACCGCGACCAGTGGACCTTGGGCCGGAACCGTTCGCCGCCCAGACGGACGACCCCGTCGAAGACGTCCCAGACCAGCTCGGTTCCCGCGCAACGGTCGCTGTCGATTCTCAGCAGAGGTATCCCCGCCGCCGCCAGACGCAGGGAGATGTAGTCGGCCTCGCGGTCGTCGGCACGCGTGAGGATCATGACGCACGGCATGCAGTCGTCGTCATATCGTGCGGGCCGGCCCACGAGCGACTGGAAATCGAAGGACTGTGCGGACAGTGCGGCCTTGAACGTCTGCCTGCTCAACAGGAGGGGCACATCGGCTTGCGCCATCAACGGCTCCATTCGCGAAGCGCGTGTGGGCCGGCGGGGGAACCCGCCGGCCCACACGCCCGTCATCGGTCAGGCGGATCCATCACCTACCTCAGCAGTGCGTCTTGTTGCACGGGTGCATGGTGGTGGTGAGGTACCTGCTCGCGTAGGCCGTGAAGGTGGCGTTCTCCACGGCCGCCCACTCCTCCAGCAGTTCCCGCCCCTCGCTGTCGGAGATCTCCAGTACCTGCTTGGCCATGTCCTGCACCGTCATCTCGGTGCCTCCTCCCGTTCGGGGACCGACTCTTGCCTCATCAGCATCGGCAATCGGTGGCATGCGCAGGTAGAGCAGTCGCTACTCATCCGGCCGGCCCGGCACTACTCACGAGGAGTGAGTGCCGGACCCGGGATGAGCAGGTCGCGGGTGGTCCGTCGCCGGCGTCAGGACGTCCGGGCGTCCACGGCGGGCTTGAGCACTTCCCTGCACCAAGTGCGGAAGTCCGTTGGTGTGGGCTCGGCGGTCGCCCAGTCGGCGTCGTAGATGCCGTGGTCCTGCGCGGTGAACGCCTCGGTCAGGTCCTTGACGGTCTGGTCGCCTGCGCCTCGGGAGCGGAGGAGCGAGGCGTAGGCGTCCATGCTCATGCGACGGTAGGTGACCGGACGCCCGAGTTCCCGGCCGATCACTTCGGCCATGCCGTCGGGGGTCAGCCGGTCGGGCCCGAACACGGGGAGGTTCTCCTGCCCGGTCCAGGACAGGTCGGTGAGCAGCCTGGCGGCGGTGCCGGCGATGTCCCGGGTCGCGATCAACGCCAGCGGCAGGTCACCCGCACAGGTCAGGGAGAACGCGCCGTGTCCGCGGATGGCATCGAGTTGCCCGAGGAGGTTCTCCATGTAGAAGGGCATGCACAACGCCCGGTACGCGGCGCCGGATCTGCCGAGTTCCTCGTCCATCGCGAAGGCCGCGGACAGGACGCCGGCCGGGGCCGGCCAGCCGTGCCCGGCGCTGGAGACCCCGATGACGTGGCCGACCCCGTGGCGGGCGACGGCAGCGGCGCCCGCCCGGGCGAAGTCGAGATAGTGCTCCTCGGCGCTCGGCGCCTGGGGGTTCGGCGGGACGAGCAGGAACAGCGCCTTGGCGCCGGTCAGTGCCTTGTCGAGCACGACGGGGTCGTCGTGGGAGCCCTCGATGCTCTCGACCCGCCGGCGGACCGTGTGGTCCAGACGTGCGGCGTCTCGGACGATGACCCGGACCTTCTCGTCCTGGTCGAGCAGCCGACGGACCAGCCGGCTGCCGATCTGTCCTGTCGGTGTGGTGACGACGATCATTGATCCCCCTTATTCGGAACCTGAACTCCGGTTCCGAATGTAGCGACGGCGTTCGCGCGTCGTCAACTAAGGTGGGGTGACCATGACCGCTCCCGAACGCTCGCTGCGTGCCGACGCCCGGCGCAACCGCGAGGCCGTCCTCGACGCCGCCGCCCGGCTGTTCGCCCAGCGAGGCGACGCCGTGCAGATGGACGAGATCGCCGAGCGCGCCGGGGTGGGAGTCGGCACCCTCTACCGGCACTTCGCCGACAAACGTGCCCTGCTCGCGGCGATCATCGGCCGCAGGTTCGAGGCGATGACCGCCCTCGCCCGCACCGCCGACGAGGCCCGGGATCCCTGGGTGGCGTTCGAGACGCTGCTCTACGGCTATCTGGAGTCCGCGGAGGGCGACGCCGCGTTCCGTTTCGCGGTCCTTGGCGCCGAAGAGCCGAGGTGGCAGGACATCGCCGCCGAGAAGACGGACCTGTCGGCGATCATCGAACGCATCGTGGGGCGGGCCGTCGAGGCGGGCCGGCTCCGCGCGGACTTCCGTGCCGGTGACTTCGTCCTCATCGCCCGTGGCGCCATGGCCAACATGACCGGGGCCGATGACTGGCGCAGGCACGTCACGCTTGTGCTCCAGGGCATCCGCGGCCCCGAACGCTGACCATCGCTGTCGTCCAGGCGGCCCGGACGACAGCGAGAGCGGCGGCAGGTTCAGCGCTGTCGAGGTGCGACTACAGGCACCATGACGCCTTCTGGGCAGATAGGAACAATGTCGTGGCCGGCTTGCCGCTGACATCCCGGGTCTGCGCCGCGCAGAAGTAGGTCTTGGAGCCGTCGTTGTACTGGACGTACCCGGTCCAGCTGCCGGACGTGAGCGTCGTCGCGTTCCTCGAAGGGGTGAAGTTCGTGGTTCCCGCGGCGTTCCGGGAGAGGACGGTGCCGTCTTGGAACCTGAGGAGCAACGGGCTGGAGAGCACCGTCTGGGAATTCGCCGACGCCGCGGCCGGAATGGAGAGCAAGCCGGCGGCCATGCCCGCGGTCGCGAGCGCGCCGGCCAGTGTCGCCCTGATATTCATAGGCTTTCCTCTCTGCTTTGGTCCGCTTTCGAGCAATATGTGCAGGCCCTGACGAGAGGATGGCACAGCTGAATATGTTTCTCATTGACCGTGCGTGCCAACCGATTGGCGATGCGTGCCCGGAGTGCTCGGCATCAGGTGAGTGAGGGCCGGCGGAAGTGCAGAGCCTGTCCGCGGTACTCGTTGGGAGAGACGCCATAGGCGGCGCGGAACATACGGCTGAAGCGGGCGGAGTCGGTGATCCCCCAATGCGCGGCGAGCGCCCGGATGGAGCGATGGAGGAGAGCGGGATCGCCCAGATCGCGCCGGCAGCGCTCGAGGCGGCGCTGCCGGATCCAGGCGGATAACGTCAGCTCCTCGCCTTCGAAGAGCCGATGCAGGTGGCGGACGGAGATCTGGCAGGCGATGGAGATGCTCTCCGGTGACAGGTGAGGGTCACCGAGGTGCTGCTCGATGTAGGTGCGCACTTTCAGCTGGAGAGTGCGACGGTGTGTCTCCGGCGGCACCGCGCGGTCGCGTTCCAGGTGGTGGGCGCACAACGTGGTGACGAGATCGATGATGATCGAGCCCAGCCGCGGGCCGTCCGCCGCCGTGTAGACGCCGGTGTCGGCGGCCATCCGCCTGAGGTGACCGGTCAGGAGGGCGCCGAGGCCCTCGCGCCCCGCCAGGGGCCGGACCATGAGATCACGGATTCCCTTCTCCGGCAGCGGCAGGACGGACCGGGGAAACTGCACCATGACGCCCTGGATCATGGTGGTCGCCGGGGCCGTCCACCCTTGCCAAGGGCGCGAGGTGTCGTAGAGCAGCAGTTCGCCGGGGGCGACCGTCGTGTCCCGGCCGCTCTGCACGATCCGCTGGCTGCCCGTCCAGGCGACCATGAGCTGGAGTTCCTCGGGATCGGACCGCCGGATCAGCTTGGCGGGGCGGTACGTCTCCAACGGCGGGTAGCTCAGCGCGGTGAGCTGGACCATGCCGAGATTCTGCAGCCGCGCCTCTGCCCGGAAGTCCGCCGCGTGGTCGCTGCGGATGGCGTTGGGAACCAGTGCGTCGTTCGCCATCTCGCACCAGGCCGTGAACCGATCGGCCACCGGCAGGTCGCTCGTCCTGAACCCGATCACCGCCATGAATCCCCCTTGCGTTCTCAGCTGACGGTCTTGACGCGCAAGCCGAATACCCCGTCAAAGTCGCGGAACGCCGCGGAGGCCTCGTCCGGTTGATCGAACAAAGGGCGGCGACCGGACTAAGGACGATCTTAGTCAGCCGACGCGGATCACGAGCAGGTACAGATGGGTTCATATCGGCAGGAGCGACCGATGTGCTGGAAGATGGCGACATGGAACGTGTACTTGGCATCGGCGGATACTTCCTGCGAGCCGCGGACCCGGCGGCTCTTGGGGCCTGGTATCGCGACCACCTGGGCGTGGGCGCCGACGAGGACGGCCTGTGGCGACAGGAAGCCGGGATGACGGTTTTCGCGCCTTTCGAGTCCGAGACCGACTACTTCGGCTCCCGCGCCCAGCAGACGATGCTCAACTTCCGGGTCCGTGACCTGGACGCGATGCTCGGCCAACTGCGGGCCAAGGGAGCGGACGTGGCCGAGGAGATCCAGGACATGGAGGGGGTCGGCCGCTTCGGCTGGGTCACCGACCCTGAGGGCAACCGGATCGAGCTGTGGCAGCCCAACTGACCGGCCTCCAGGCGGGCGGTGACGCGCTGGGACCGGCGGGCCCGGGCCGGCGGCGTACGATCACGGCATGGCCCTTGATCTGTTCGCGGGCATCGCGGTCACGGACTATGCGACGGCCCTGAAATGGTACGAGCGGCTCATGGGCCGCCCGCCGGCGTTCTTCCCACACGACACCGAGGCCGTGTGGGAAGTGGCGGAACACCGGTACGTCTACATCGTGGAGCGGCCGGAGCGGGCCGGCCACGCGCTGCTCACGGTCATGGTCGACGACCTCGGGACGCGGGTGGCGCAGATCGCCGAACGCGGGCTCGACCCCGTGGAACGGGAGACCTACGCCAACGGCGCGCGCAAGGTCACCTATCGCGATCCGGATGGGAACGAGTTCGGGTTCGGCGGCATCTCCTGAGCGAGGTCCGGTGAGGACGGCGGGGGAGCCTGAGGGCCGGCTGAGCGACGATCACGCATGAGTGGTCGGCGAGCCGAGGTCGCGTACCGGGTGGTCAGCCGGTTCGCTGGAGCAGGAGGGTGACGAAGCCGAGGACGCCCCGGTAGCCGTGCAGCCACATGTCGCGGTGCTCCAGGGCGGTGGCGCGGACCGCTTCGGCGTCCGGGCCGGGGTTCTCATTGGCCCAGCGCAGCAGCGTCCCGGTCCAGGACCACTCGTAGTCGTCCCATTCGGCCAGGTCGCTGGTGTACGCGTAGACCGTGTCGAAGCCGGCGGCCTCGGCGGCGGCGACGGTGCCCGGCAGGTCGAGGTACTCCGCCGGATCGGCCCCCAGCCGGGCGAGCGCCTCGGGCGTCGGCTCCCGCTCCCAGAACCCCTCGCCGATGAGCGCCAGCCCGTTCGGCCGCAGGAAGCGCCGTACGTGGTCGACGGTGGGGCGAAGGCCGCCGAACGCGTGCGTCGCCCCGACGCAGAGCACCAGGTCGTACCGCTCGGCCACCGGGAAGTCCGCGGCGGGCCGCTCGTGGAACCGGATGCGCTCCCAGACGCCCTGGATCTCCGCGCGCTCCTCGGCCGCCTTGAGGCCCTCGGCGGAGATGTCGACGCCGTCGGCGGTCGCGTCCTCGTAGAGCGCGAGCGCCCGCAGCGTCCAGGCCGCCTCGCCGCAGCCGATGTCCAGGATCCTCGCCCCTTCGGGCAACCGGGCCCGGCGCAGCAGCCTGGTCACCTGCGCACCGGAGACGGGCGCGGCGATGGGGTGGTCACGATGGGCGAGATGGCTGATCGACTGGCGTTCCATGAGTACCAATCTGTCCCATCTCTCACACCTGTGACCACCCAATTCCGATCTTCCCGATCACGTCATCCGCCCTGCGATCGTCACGACCGGCGGAACCCGGCTCCGGGAACGGGCGGGCCGAGGGCCGGCACGGTCGTCTCGAACGCGGAGGGACGCCACGGTGCGTACGACGATAGGGGCTAGGTGACCGTCCGTTCGTGGCGGACGGTCCCCATAGCGTGGCGCCGTTCAGCTCGGACGAGTTCCACTGTTGTGCAGGCAGATGGGGAGATTCCGCTCCGTCCGGCCGGGTGACGAGACGGACATGAGGCGGAAGGCCGGGACGTTCGCCTTGCGGGAGGCTTTCGCGTTCCGCCGGGAATGCGCGCTGTCGGCGGCCGGGCCGGTGTGCCGGGCGGTCAGGACGCGAGAGGGTTTTCCACCCGGGGTGGTTCCTCGCGGGCCGGCACGGTGGGGACGGGTGGATATCGTGGCGATTCCGCAGATGCGGGTGGGCGAGGCGAGCTCTGCCAGATATCCGTGCTCCAGCAGCCAGCTCACCGGTACCTCCGGGTTCGTCTGCGGGGCCTCAGGAATGTACTTGCTGAGCACGTGGTATTGGGTGCCGCCGCCCGGTTGCTGGAACGCCGGGGCGGCCGGCCCCACGTCGACGCGGAACGATTTGAGCACCTGGAACGCGTGGTAGTTGCACAGGTGCGTGGGATCCTGCGGGTTGGTGTTGAGGTTCCGCGGGGTCAGCGCGCGCCAGATGAACAGGTCACCCATCGGCGACAGGAAGGAGCCCCCGTTGCCGCCGAACCGGTCGATTTTCATGCCGATCTGCAGGAACGTCGTCTTCACCAGCAGTCTGCCGTTGGGATAGTTGCCGGAGGTGGCGAATCCGGCGTTGGGCGGGAAGCGGTAGTCGTTCGTGGTGTAGTCCCAGTAGCGGATCAGGAAATGCTGAGGGCTGAGGCCGCCCAGTGGCACGTAGTTATGCAGCAGGGCGCCGAGATAGCCGGTACGTGGCAGGAACACCGGTCCGAGGTCGGGGTCGCCGGTCACGTACGGCGGTCCGCACACCTGGTCGGATCGGATGCTCTGGTCGCCGGTCCTGTCTATCGTGGGCGGCGCCGGACGGCCGGCCACCGAATGAATGGGCGGCCTTTTCGGCTGGGCGGCGCTTTCGGCGTGTGCGGCGGCGGTGCCGCCCATGGCGCAGGCCATCGCGCACATCGCGGTGGCCAGCGCGGCGCTCGGTCGATATTCTGGCATGACTTCCCTGTTGACGTTGCTGCGGACGGATGGGGATCGTCCGATCTCGAGCGCGGTGCCACGGCCGTTCGCCCGTGACATGCACATCCCGAATTGTCCGGATTGCCGGAGGATTTCGCGGTACATCTCCTCGGGCGAGCGGGTTCGTCCGTATCCGGGAATATCGATATGGGTGTGCTGGTGCGCCGGAGATCGGTGATCGAGCCCTATCTTCCCGACGTCGCTGGAATTACCATGCGCGCAGCATAAGGGAAGGGCAAAGAATAGGATTGTGAAAAGCGTTTGACGGCCATTAGGGGCGGTCATTCGATAAATGTCGGAACATGTGCGCCGGGCATGCCCATTGGGTCATGCGTGCGCGACGTGCGGCTTCGGGGCGTTCGAGTGCGGAAAACACCGATGCCGGTCGCGCCGTGTACGGCACGACCGGCATCCGTCCGGGCCGGGTCTTGAGATCACTTGTCGATAGCGGGCCGCCCTTTTGAGCCGGGCCGGAGGTGCCTGGCGGTCGCAGGCGAGAGGGCTCAGAGGGTGATGACGACCTTGCCGGGGGCGTGGCCCTGTTCCACATATTCGACGGCCGCCGGAATCTCCTCGAAGGGGTAGCGCCGGTCGATCACCGGGGTGACCTTCCCGTCCTCGATGAACGAGGTCAGCGCCACCAGGTTGCGCCCGTTGCCGGTGCAGCGGGTCACGTCCGCGTGGGCCGTGCGCTGGGAGACGAGCGGCCCCATCGCGAGCACCGAGAGCGTGTGGCCGACGGGCTGCAGCCAGCGTCCGGCGGGGCCGCCGACCACGACGTGCGTCCCGTCGCGGGTCAGCGCTCGCCGGCATGCCCGCCCCGGGCGGCTGCCCGCGATGTCCACCAGGAGGTCGTGGCGCCGCCCGGTCCGCGTGAAGTCCTCGGTGGTGTAGTCGATGACCTCCTTGGCGCCGATCGACCGGACCAGGCCGGTGTTGCGCCTGCCGCAGACGCCGGTGACCTCCGCGCCGAACGCCCGGGCGATCTGCACGGCGAACGTGCCCACCCCGCCCGAGGCCCCGTTGACCAGCACCCGCTGCCCCTCCTTGACCCGTCCCACGTCGCGCAGGGCGATCAGGGCGGTGCAGGCCGCCAGCGGCACCGCGGCCGCCTGCTCGAACGACAGGTTCCGCGGCTTGGGCGCCAGCTCGGCCTCCCGGACGCACACGTACTCGGCGAAGCCGCCGCCCTTGACCATCGCGAACACCTCGTCGCCCGTTCGGAAGGACGTGACGTCCTTGCCGACCGCCTCGACCTGCCCGGCCACGTCGGCGCCCAGGATCGGGATCTTGGAAGCGCGCGGGCCGATGGTGCCGCCCATCAGGCGCGCCGCGTACGGCTCGCCCCGCATGTGGTGCCAGTCGTAGGGGTTGACGGAGGTGGCGGCCACCCGGACGAGCACCTCGTCGTCACCGGGCACGGGAACGTCGACCTCGGTGAGCCGCAGAACCTCGGGTGAGCCGTACGAACGCTGGACGAACGCCTTCATCGCTTCCTCCTCGTCAGATGAGGGCAATGTAGGAGTCCGCGTCCGCCGCGCTCATCGGCCGAAAGTACGCTGGTTCCGCGGCCGGTCGGCGGGTACGGATCGAGCCTTCAGGGCGATGAGCCACCCCCGCCGCGCCCGTCACGATCGGGGCATGAGCGACGAGAGCACGATGCACTCCCCGCGGCCGGTACGCGGCGGACGGGCGGTGGACGGACAGGGCAGGGCGCCCGCCTCGGCGGGGCGGTCCGCACGCGGGGCGGGATGGTGGGTGCCGGCCGGGCTGGTGGCGCTCAGCCTCGTCCCGGTGGTGGCGGGCGCGATGCGCCTCAACGAGCTGATCGGCGGCGCGGCGGTCACCGCGGACAACGCGCGGTACTTCGCCTCGCCGCTGCCGGTGGTGCTGCACATCGTCAGCGTCACGATCTACAGCATTCTGGGCGCGTTGCAGTTCGCGCCCCGGTTCCGCCGCCGCAGGCCCGGGTGGCATCGGGCCGCGGGCCGGTTGCTGATCCCGTGCGGCCTGCTCGCGGCGGTCACCGGGATGTGGATGGCGCTGTTCTATCCGCCCACCGTGAACGACAGTGGCGTTCTGGTGGTCATGCGCGTCGTGGTGGGCACGGCCATGGCCGGGTGCATCCTGCTCGGCCTGGCCGCGGTCCGGCGGCGGGACTTCGCCCGGCACCAGGCCTGGATGGTCCGGGGGTACGCGCTCGGGATGGGGGCGGGCACGCAGTTGCTGACCCACCTTCCGTGGTTCGTGCTGTACGGCACGCCGGACTCCTTCCCCAGGGCCGTGCTGATGGGCGCCGGATGGCTGATCAACATCGTGGTGGCCGAGTGGGTCCTGCGCAGGCGGCGGCCTCAGTTGCGGACGCGGTTGGTCTCGTAGGCCCACATGGCGATCTCGACGCGGTTGCGGGCGCCCAGCTTGGCCATCAGGCTGGCGATGTGCGACTTCACCGTGCTGAGGGAGATGTGCAGCTCCTCGGCGATCTCGCTGTTGGTACGCCCGCGGGCCACGGTGGCCAGGATCTCCTCCTCGCGGTCGGTGAGCGCCTCGAACGGCCGCACCGGCGGGCCGGCGGGCCCGGTGCGGGCGAAGGTGCCGAGCAGCCGGGCCGTGACGCTCGGGGCGATGAGCGCGTCGCCGTTCGCGGCGGCGTGGACGGCCTGGGAGAGCAGGTCGGCGCCGGCGTTCTTCAGCAGGAAGCCCCGGGCGCCGGCCCGCAGAGCGGCGTAGACGTACTCGTCGAGGTCGAAGGTCGTGATGACGATGACGGCGAGGGGGTCTTCGACGGACGGCCCGGCCAGGGAGCGGGTGGCCTCGATGCCGTCGAGGCCGGGCATGCGGATGTCGAACAGGCACACGTCGGGCCGCAGGCGCCGCCCCAGCTCGACCGCCCGCCGTCCGTCGGCGGCCTGACCGATGACCTCGATGCCCGGCTGGGCGTCGAGGATCATCGCCAGGCCGGTGCGCACGATCTCCTGGTCGTCCGCGACGAGCACGCGGATGCTCATGAGGCCGCCGCCGAGCGGGGCAGCACGGCGGTCACGGTCCAGCCCTGGCCCGGGGTCGGGCCGGCCTCGCAGGTGCCGCCGAGCAGGCCGGCGCGTTCGGCCATGCCGACGAGCCCGTATCCGGGCGTCCCGGCCGGGCGCGCTGTGGGGGTGTCGCCGTTGTCGCTCACCCACAGGCGCACCGAGGCGTCGCCGGCGGCGATGCGGACCTCGATGCGGGTGGCGTTGCGCGCGTGCCGCCGGGCGTTGGTGACCGACTCCTGGGCGATGCGGTAGATCGCGGCCCCGACCGAAGGCGATATGCCGTCCAGGTCGCCGGAGATCTCCACCTCGACGGACGGCCCGGCCCGGGGCCGGTCGGCGAGTTCGCGGACGTCGGCGATGCCCCTGCCCGGCTCCAGCTCCGCGGGACGGCCGCGGCGCAGCACGCGGACCATGGCGTTCATCTCGGACAGGGCACGCGCCGCCTCGGCCTCGATCACCTGGAGCGCTTCGGTGGCCGCGCCGGGCCGGTTCGCCGAGGTCGCCAGGCCCGCCTGGGCGCGGATCGCCATCGCCGAGACGTGGTGGGCGACGCTGTCATGCAGCTCGCGGGCGAGTTGTTCGCGTTCGAGCAGTTTGACCTGGTCGAGCTCGCGCATCCGCGCCCTGGACCGGTAGCGGAAGGCGCCGCCGAGGGCGCTGGCCGCGAATGCGATGGCGAACGCGCCGATGGCGTCGGGGAACCGGAGGCGGCCGCTGACGATCGGGATCGCGAGCCCGACCAGCATGATCGCCAGGCCGGTCACGGTCTCGCGGCCCGAGCCCCAGCGGAACAACGCGTACAGCACGATCAGCACGAACCCCAAGGTGTTCGTCTCGACGGACACCCCGCCGGTGAACAGCGGGGCGAGGTTCGTGGCGGTGAAGACGATCGCGACCATCGGCAGCGGCCGGGTGCGGCGCCACAGCAGGGTGGGCACCAGGGCGATGGTGAGGAGCACCGCGAAGACCCGCCACGGGAGATCGGGCCGCACGATGCCTTCGACCAGCGCGAGCGAGACGAGCACCGCCACGAGGACCCAGTCTCGCCAGACCCGGTGCGGAGGGTTGGGGGGACTGGGCTCAAGCCACACGGAGCGAAGAAAACCCTCCACCCGGACATCGTACGAGAGCGGACGCCCGCTGGGGATAGGGCTGCGCGCCCTCCTGCAGCCGTACACGGCCTGTGCAGGCTCGGCGTGGGGCCCTTGGGTGTGTGCCGTCCGTTGGTTCCGCGTGTCGCCGAGCGCGGCCCGCGCATCGCGGGACGCCGTTTCCGCCGGCTGATCTGCGCGCGCCGCGGCCGGTGGGCCGGGTATTCGTACGGCGTATTCGGGCGGTGCCGTACGGCGTGATTCCCATGACCTGCACAATTGAATTGTTATCGCTAACAACAGTGCGCGCGGAAATGCGGTCGCCGCCGGATCCGCCGCGGGCCCGCCGTATCGTTTATAACGCGACGCCGGTCTGTACGTCAATATCTTGGTATGCCATCGACGCCCACCCATCGCTCTCACCAGGGCGTTCATGCCGCCGATGCCGCCGCCGGAGGCCGTCGCGGCTGAAACTTTCATGGCGGGACGCCTCGGGAACGATCCATTGAATGGCTGAACGTCGGCTTTTCCCGTCGTGTCCGACCGGAAATCATCGAATGGCCGCCGAGCTGCGTTCGCGGGCGAGGAGAAGGGCGGGACGACCGGCCGCGCCGCCCATTGACCGGCCTCTTGACGTACCTCTGCCGGGCTCCTATATATTCCGCAATATTAATCAGGAGCGACGAAACATTTCGGGCCCACCGGTGCCGGAGGTGGGGGTGGGCCGGGCCATCAGCGGCCGCCGGCGCGCACGCGCCGGATGACAGCGGAGGCACGATGAGCACGACCAGCACGATCGACGCGTCATCCGGCACCCAAGGCCCGCGCGAGGCGAAGTCGCGCCGGCGCGAGCGCCCGCCCGATCGGTCCCTGCGTCAGGTGGTGCGCCGCGACTGGCAGCTCTACACGCTGGCGATCCTGCCGCTGGTGTTCTTCCTGGTCTTCCGGTACCTGCCGATGATCGGGAACGTGATCGCCTTCCGGAAGTTCCAGCCGGGCGGCAGCGTGCTCGGCGAGGAGTGGGTGGGCCTGCGCTACGTGCGGATGTTCCTGAACGATCCGACGTTCTGGCACGTCTTCACCAACACCCTGGTCCTCGGCCTGCTGACCCTGCTGTTCTGCTTCCCGATGCCGATCGTGCTCGCGCTGCTGATCAACGAGGTGCGCAGCCGGCGCCTGAAGCGGTTCGTCCAGTCGGTGTCCTACCTGCCGCACTTCCTCTCGGTGGTGGTCGTGGCCGGCCTCGTCATGGAGCTGCTGTCGGCCGATGGGCCGATCAATCAGATCCTGCGCGTCGTGGGCGACGATCCGGTGGCATTCCTGCAGCAGCCTGAATGGTTCCGGACCGTCTACGTCTCCTCGGAGATGTGGCAGACCGTCGGCTGGGGGACGATCCTCTATCTCGCCGCGCTCACCACCATCGACGAGCAGTTGTACGAGGCGGCCCGCATCGACGGCGCGGGGCGGTGGCGGCAGATCTGGCACGTGACACTTCCCGGCATCCGGCCCACCGCGGTCACCCTGCTGATCCTGAACATCGGCACCTTCATGGCGGTCGGGTTCGAGAAGATCCTGCTGCTCTACAACCCGCTGACCTACCCCACCGCGGACGTGATCTCCACGTACCTGTACCGGATGGGCGTGGTCTCCAACAACTTCAGCTACGCCGCGGCGATCGGCCTGTTCGAGGCCGTCATCGGGCTGACGCTGGTGCTGTCGGCCAACCTGATCTCCCGTCGCTCAGTGGGGACGAGCCTGTGGTGACCGTGGACCGGAGCAAGGGCCACCGGGCGTTCCGGTGGGTCAACGCCGTCATCCTCACCGGCGTGGTGATCGTGACCCTGTACCCGTTCGTGAACATCGTCGCCCGCTCGTTCAGCGACGAGTTCGCCATCCGGTCGGGGCAGGTGAGCATCTTCCCGCGCGGCTTCACGATCAGCACCTACCAGTACGTCATCTCCGATGCGACGTTCTGGACGAACTACCGCAACACGGTGGTGTACACGGTCGTCGCCACGGCGATCTCGATGGTCCTGACGACCTGCTACGCGTACGTGCTGTCCAAGAGGCACCTCAGGGGACGCAGGCTCCTGATCGGGATCGCCGTGTTCACGATGTTCTTCTCCGGCGGCCTCATCCCCAACTACGTGCTGGTCACCAGCCTCGGGCTGAAGGACAGCATCTGGGCCATCGTCCTGCCGAACGCCATCAGCGTCTTCAACCTGCTGGTCATGAAGACGTTCTTCGAGGGGCTGCCGGTCGAGCTGGAGGAGGCCGCCGCGATCGACGGCCTGAGCACCTACGGCATCCTGCTGCGGATCGTGCTGCCGCTGTCCAAGGCGGTGCTCGCCACGATGGTGCTGTTCTACGCCGTCTCGTTCTGGAACTCGTGGTTCACGGCCTTCCTCTACATGAGCCAGAACGACCTGTTCCCGGTGACCGTCTTCCTGCGCAACCTCATCGCGGGCGCCACCAGCGGGTCGTCCGTGGGCGCCGACGCCGCCGACCTCACCGTGGCCACCAACATCAAGTCGGTGACGATGGTGCTCACCGTGCTCCCCATCCTGGCGGTCTACCCCTTCGTCCAGCGGTACTTCGTCTCGGGAGTCATGCTCGGCGCGGTCAAGGGATAAGCCACGGCCGGCGATCTTCGCACACCCCTCCGTTCTGCCTGCGAAAGGACCTCCATGATCGAGATGAACCGCCGTCAGGCGCTGGTCGCCATTGGCGCGTTCGCCGCGCTCGCCGCCTGCGGCAGTGGCGACGACAAGAAGAAGAGCGACGACTTCTCGGCGAACCGGGACGGGGCGATGCCGGACTACGGCCCCGGAAAGCAGTTCAAGGCCGCCGCGCCGCTCACCTTCACCATGCTCTACAACAACCACCCGTTCTATCCGATCAAGAACGACTGGCTGTTCTGGTCGGAGCTCACCAAGCGGACCGGCGTCACGATCCAGCCGAACGTGGTGCCGCTCAGCGACTACGAGGAGAAGCGCAGCCTGATCATCGGCGCCGGCGACGCGCCGATGATCATCCCGAAGACCTATCCCGCCCAGGAGACCGCGTTCGTCGCCTCCGGCGCCATCCTCCCGGTCAGCGACTACATCGACCTGATGCCGAACTTCAAGGACCGGGTCGCCAAGTGGAACCTCCAGCCCGACCTGGACACCCTCCGCCAGGAGGACGGCCGGTTCTACCTGCTCCCCGGCCTGCACCAGGACTTCTGGGTGGACTACTCCCTGGCGGTCCGCAAGGACGTCCTGGACAAGCTCGGGCTGCAGATCCCGGGGACCTGGGACGAGCTGCGCACGGTGATGAAGGCGCTGAAGGAGGAGTACCCCGACTCCTACCCCCTGTCGGACCGCTGGGGGCAGCTCGAAACCGGGGCCAACCTGTTCAACATCATCGGCACCTCCTACGGGGCTCCGGGCGGCTGGGGCTACGGCGATGGCACGAAGTGGGACGCCACGGCAGGGAAGTTCGCCTTCACCGGCGCCATGGAGGGGTACAAGCAGATGCTGCAGTACCTCCACACGCTGGCCGAGGAGAAGCTGCTCGACCCGGAGAGCTTCACCCAATCCGACGAGCAGGCGATCCAGAAGCTGGTGTCCGGCAAGTCCTTCATGATCAGCTCGAACGCGCAGACGCTGGTCAACGAGTACCGTCCGCCGCTGTCCAAGGCCAACCCCAAGGCCGAGCTGGTCAAGATCCCGGTGCCGATCGGGCCGCTCGGCCCGATCAAGTACGGCAACGGGAACACCCGGCTGGAGAACGGGGTCATGATCTCCAAGAAGGCCCGCGACAGCAAGAACTTCGTGGCCATGATGCAGTTCATCGACTGGCTCTGGTACTCCGACGAGGGCCAGCTGTTCGCCAAGTGGGGCGTCGAAGGGGTGACCTACACCAAGGACGCGTCCGGCAGGTTCAAGCTGACCGATGACGTCGACTTCGTCGGGCTCAACCCCAAGGCGCCCAAGCACCTGCAGAAGGACTTCGGCTTCTCCAACGGCGTCTTCGCCTACGGCGGCAGCACCGAGATCCTCCAGTCGACCTTCTCGGAGGAGGAGATCGCATTCCAGAAGGTGATGAACGCCCGCAATCCCGTGCAGGTGCCGCCGCCGCACCCGCTCAGCGACGAGGAGCGCGAGCAGGCGACGCTCTGGCAGGCCCCGCTGAAGGACCACGTCGCCCAGAACTCGCTGAAGTTCGTCCTCGGCAAGCGCGACTTCGGCGAGTGGGACGCGTACGTCGCCGAGCTGGACGGGAAGAACATGTCGGCCTACGTCAACCTGGTGAACGGCGCCTACGAGCGGTACAAGAAGGCCCACGGCTGACCGCAGCGCGGCCCGCCCTCGATCCATCAGGAGTCGCCCGATGACCGACCCGACCGGCATGACCGGCACGGCCGCCGCGCCGCGGTTCGGCCGGGGCCCGCTCTCCCGGGCCTCCGCGTTCGTCTACACCCTGCTGGTGGTCGAGCTCCTGCTGCTGGCCGCCACCCTGCCCGGGCTGGCCGGGCTCGTCCTGCTCGACCGGCACGCCGCCAGCGCCCCGCTCGCCGTGGCCTGCCTGCTGCCGGTCGGGCCGGCGCTCGCGGCCGCGTTGTACGCGCTGCACCACCGGAGCCTGGACCTCACCGAGCTGCATCCCGCGGCGGCGTTCTGGCGCGGCTACCGGACCGGCCTGCGCGGGGTGGTGAAGCTCTGGGTGCCGTACCTGGGGTGGATGGCCGTCCTCGCGGCGAACCTCGCGAACTTCGCCGTCGCCGGCGTCCCGGACTGGTGGGCCGTGCTGTCGGTGCTCATCGGGGTCGCGGCGACCCTCTGGGTCGCCAACGCCCTGGTGATCACCTCCCTGTTCACCTTCCGGGCACGGGACGTGGCCCGGCTGGCCGCGTACTTCCTCACCCGCTCTCCGCGCGCCGCGCTGGGCAACGCCGGCCTGCTGGTCGTGGCGGCCGGCGTCACCCTGGTGGCGTCCGAGGCGGCGCTCGCGGTGCTGGCCTCGGCGTTCGCGTCGTGGGTCCTGCTGAACAGCCGGCCGCTGATCGCCGAGGTCCGCCGGGACTTCACGGCCTGAGGACCGTCCCCCGACCGAAGGAGCCTTGTGACCGTTCTCGAACCGGCCGGCGTGCACCAGGCGTGGCTGCCGCCGGAGGCCTTCCGGGCGATCGGCGCGCGCCGCGCGCTCGTGCTCGGCGACGGCCCGCTCGCCGGCACCGTCCGCGACGAGCTGGCCCAGGCCTGCGCCCGGTACGGCGGGAGCGTACGGCCCGGCGGCGATCTCGCGAGCGCGGACGGCGGGCCGTACGACCTCGTGCTCGCGGCCGGCGCGGGGGAGTCCCTGCCGGCCGTCGCGGCGGCGGTCCGCGCGGAGGTGCGGAGCCTTGGCGCGGAGATCGGTGGCGAGGGGTTCGTGCTCGCCCGCCGCGACGGCGTCACGGTGGTGCTCGCCGACGAGCCGGCCGGCCTGCTCTACGGCCTGTTCCACCTGGTGCGCCTCGGCGAGGCGGCGTTCGAGGACACGATCGCGGTGGAGCACCACCGGCCCGCGCTGCGCCTGCGCATGCTGGACCACTGGGACAACGTCGACGTGCACCCGGTGATGGGGCAGGTCGAGCGCGGCTACGCGGGCGGGTCGATCTTCTGGCGGGACGGTGCCCTGCGCGACGACCTGCGCCGGGTGCGGGCCTACGCACGGCTGCTGGCCGCGTGCGGGATCAACGCGGTCGCGGTGAACAACGTGAACGTGCACACCACCGAGGCCCGCCTGCTCACCGACCGGCTCGGCGACGTGGCCGCCATCGCCGGCGAGCTGCGGCCGTACGGCATCCGGGTCCACCTGTCGGTCGACTTCGCCGCGCCGGTCACCCTCGGCGGGGCGTCCACCGCCGACCCGCTCGACGAGGACGTCCGCACCTGGTGGGCGGAGACCACGGAACGGGTGTACGACACGATCCCGGACTTCGGCGGCTATGTGGTGAAGGCCGACTCGGAGGGACGGCCCGGGCCGTTCGCGTACGGGCGCAGCCACGCCGACGGCGCGAACATGCTCGCCGAGGCGCTCGCGCCGTTCGGCGGGGTCGTCCACTGGCGCGCCTTCGTGTACGACCACCGGCAGGACTGGCGCGACCGGTCCACCGACCGGGCGCGCGCGGCCCACGACCACTTCGCCCCGCTCGACGGGCTGTTCGGCGACAACGTGATCCTGCAGGTGAAGCACGGCCCGATCGACTTCCAGCCGCGGGAGCCGGTGTCGCCGGTCATCGCGGCCATGCCCGCCACCCGGGTGGCGGTGGAACTGCAGGTGACCCAGGAGTACACCGGCCAGCAGCGGCATGTGTGCTACCTCGCCCCGATGTGGAGCGAGGTGCTCGGCTTCCGGCTCTCGGGGCCCGCCGGACCGTCCGTGGCCCAGATCGCGGGCGGCGCGGCGGCGCACCACGGGCGGGCGGCACACGGCGCGGCGGCCGCGAACGGCGCGGTGTCCAACGGCGCGGTGTCCAACGGCGCGGTGTCGAACGGCGTGGCGGAGCTGGATGGCACGGCGCAGACGTACGGGGGCGGCGGCCTGGTCGGGGTCTCCAACGTGGGCGACGACGACTTCTGGACCGGCCACCCGCTCGCGCAGGCCAACCTGTACGCGTTCGGCCGCCTCGCCTGGGCGCCGGACGCGGACCCGGCCGCGATCCTCGACGAGTGGATCGGCCTCACCTTCCCGGCATTCCCGCCGGACATGACCGGCGGCCCCGATCGGCCGCGGAGCGTACTGCACGCGATCATGGACGACTCCTGGCGCACCTACGAGCGGTACACCGCGCCGCTCGGCGTCGGCTTCATGGTCCGTCCTGGGCACCACTACGGCCCGGACGTGGACGGGTACGAGTACACCCCGTGGGGCACTTACCACTTCGCCGACCGCGACGGCGTCGGCGTGGACCGCACCCGCGCCACCGGCACCGGGTACACGGGGCAGTACCCCGAACCCTGGTCGCAGGTGTACGAGTCGATCGAGCGGTGCCCCGACGAGGTGCTGCTCTTCTTCCACCACGTCCCGTACGGCCATGTGCTGCACAGCGGCTCGACCGTGATCCAGCACATCTACGACACCCATTTCGCCGGAGTGGAGGAGGTCGTGCGGGCTCAGGCACTGTGGGCCGGGCTCGCCGGCGCCGGATCGGTGCCCCCGGCCCTGCACGCGCGGGTCGCGGACCTCCTGGACGAGCAACTCCGCTGCGCGCGGGAGTGGCGCGACCAGGTCAACACCTACTTCTTCCGCAAGTCCGGCGTGCCCGACGCCCACGGCCGCCGGATCTGGTGACGCCCCACCCGGCCACGGCGGCGGGCGGAGCCTGACCCTGGGAGTACCGGTGTGAGTGGGGATCTGGCTGGTCCTCGCGGTCCTGGCCACCATGGACGACGTGCCGCCGGCCGATGCGCGGCGGCGCGGTCCGCCGGCCGGGTCCGGCCGCGGACGACGTTCCACCGGAAAGGCCAGAGCACATGGCAGAGCCCATCAGGACCCCCTTCGGCTTCGGGTCCACCACCGACGACGTCATCGAAGGGGTGGACCTCACCGGGCGGCGCGCGCTGGTGACCGGCGCCAACTCCGGGATCGGCGTCGAGACCGCACGCGCGCTGGCGAAGGCCGGCGCCGAGGTGACCCTCGCGGTCCGCCGGCCCGAGGCCGCCGCGGAGACCGCCGCCGACATCACGGCCACCACCGGCAACGACAAGGTGTCGGTCCGCCCGCTGGACCTATCCGACCAGGGCTCGGTCGAGCGGTTCGCCGCCGGCTGGGAGGGGCCGCTGCACATCCTGGTGAACAACGCGGGAATCATGGCGCTGCCCGCGCTGGAGCGCACCCGCGAGGGCTGGGAGATGCAGTTCGCCACCAACTTCATGGGGCACTTCGCGCTGACCGTCGGCCTGCACGACGCGCTGGCCGCCGCGGGCGGCGCCCGCGTCGTGTCGGTCAGCTCCAGCGGGAACCTGTTCTCGCCGGTGGTCTTCGACGACCTGCACTTCGACTTCCGCCCGTACGACCCGCTGGTCGCCTACGGCCAGTCCAAGACCGCCAACGCGCTGCTCGCGGTCGAGGCGACCCGGCGCTGGGCGGGTGAGGGCATCTATGCCAACGCCCTGAACCCGGGGGCGATCGCCACCAACCTGCAGAAGCACACGGGCGGCCTGAAGACGCCGAAGGAGCGGCAGAAGACGCCGCGCCAGGGGGCCGCGACGTCGGTGCTGCTGGCCGCGTCGCCGCTGCTGGACAAGGTCGGCGGCCGGTACTTCGAGGACTGCAACGAGGCGGCGGTCATCACCACCCGCACGCCCGACTACTCCGGGGTCGCCTGGTACGCGGTCGATCCGGCCAACGCCGAGCGCCTGTGGGACACCGCCCTGGGCCTCCTGCCGTGAGGCGCCGTCCGCGCGGGTGTTCACGATCGACGAAAGCGAGCTGACGACATGACCACCACCACTCGGGATCGCACGCTGACGGTCGGCTTCATCGGCCTTGGCGACCAGGGTGCGCCGATGGCGCAGGCGATCGGCGAGAGCGAGCACGCGCTGCACGTGTGGGCGCGCCGTCCGCAGAGCCTGGACGTCCTCGCCGGCGTGCCGTACGTCGTGCACGCCACCCCGGCCGAGCTGGCAGCGGCCGTGGACGTGCTCGCGCTCTGCCTGCGCGACGACAACGACATCTGGGACATTCTGCGTACGCCCGGCGTGCCCGAGGCGCTGCGGCCCGGGTTGATCATCGTGAATCACGGCACCGGTGACCCGGGCGAGAACCGCCGGATCGCCGAGCACCTGGCCCGGATGGGCGTCCGCTACCTGGACGCCCCGGTCAGCGGGGGCGGTCCGGGCGCCAGGGCGCGCAGGCTCACCACCATCTGCGGTGGCGACCGGACGGCGTTCGACCTGTGCGCCCCGGTCTTCGACACCTTCTCCGCCAAGGTCGCGTACATGGGTCCGGCCGGCGGCGGGCAGACCGCCAAGCTGCTCAACAACGCCATGACCATGTCGAACCTGCTGAACGCCGTGGACCTGGTGCGCCTGGCCGCCCGGCTCGGGATCGGCGTCCGCGCGGTCCAGGACGTCATCGGGGCGAGCAGCGGCGGCAGTGCCATCCTGCGGGCGCTGGGCGGCGATCTCACCCCCGAGATCGCCGAGCACCTGCAGGGGCTGATGCGCAAGGACATCGAGCACTTCGCGGACGCCATGCGCGCCGCGGGCCTGGACCCGCGCCCCCTGCACGACAGGGGTGTGGCCGGCATCGACGGCCTGACCGAGGCGGTCGGCCTCATCGCCGCCGAGGACACCCGGAGCGACCGCGACGCGTGACCGCCGTGCCCCCCCCGGAGCGGGTCCATGGGATCTCGCCGGTACCGGTGCGGTGTCGGTGCCTGCGGAAGTGCTCGCAAGAAGTACGAGCATCTTTGCATCAAGTCGGCATGGTCATGAAAGTTATTCGCAGACTCTTGTGGACTCGGAGGTGGGGATCTATGGTCACCTCACCTCACAGCGCTCGCTCGGGCGCGTTGAGGGCTCACCCCCCGAGAGAAACGAGCGTGCGATGACACGAAGCGGCACCGAGGCCGTGACGAGGAGGCCGGGACGACGGCGGCGAAGGGCGGTGGGCGCGCTCGCCCTGGCAGGAGCCGTGCTCGGTGCCCTGCTCGGCGGCGGCCCGGCCGCCGCCGACGGCGCGGCCCGCGCCACCGGTACCGGTTCGGCGGTCGGCGCGGCAGCCGGCGGTAAGGGCGGCGGCGGGCCGGTGGTGACCCGGGCCGGGCTCGACCCGGCGCTGGTCGCGGGCCGGGGCGCCGACGTCGCGTTCACCGAGCAGGAGGCCGAGAACGCCGTGACCGACGGCACGGTCATCGGCCCCGACCGCACGGCGTACACACTGCCCGCCGAGGCGTCCGGCCGCAGAGCGGTCCGGCTCACGCCCGGGAAGTACGTGGAGTTCACCCTGCCGCGCGCGGCGAACGCGATCACCGTGCGCTACAGCATCCCCGACGCGCCGGGCGGCGGCGGCATCACCGCGCCGCTGGAGGTGACGGTCAACGGCCGCGCCAAGAAGACCATGACGCTCACCTCGCAGTACTCATGGCTGTACAACCAGTACCCGTTCAGCAACGACCCCGGCGCCGGTCTGCTGCACCCGGACTGGTGGATCACCGAGTGCTCCTGCGTCCCGGCGGCGACGACGCCGGCCCCGGTGATCGCCAAGCCGTTCCGCCCGAGCCACTTCTACGACGAGCAGCGCCTCCTGCTCGGCAGCACCTACCGTGCGGGCGACAAGGTGCGGCTCACCGCCCCGGCCCGCGGCGCCGCCGCGTGGACGGTCATCGACCTGCTCGACTCCGAGCTGGTCGGCGCGCCGCACGTACGTCTCGTCGCGGCGAACGTGCTGGCGTTCGGCGCCGACCCGTCCGGCCGCCGCGACTCGGCTCCCGCGTTCGACCGGGCCATCGCCTACGCCAAGCGCAAGAACCTCACGGTGTACATCCCGCCGGGTACCTACCAGGTCAACCGGCACATCGTCGTGGACGACGTGACGATCGAGGGCGCCGGCAACTGGTACACGATCATCAAGGGCCGCGAGGTGGCGCTGGAGACCCCCGCCCCCGATGGCTCGACGCACACCGGAGTGGGCTTCTACGGCAAGGACGCCGCCGCCGGTGGCAGCAGGAACGTCCACCTGTCCGGGTTCGCCATCGAGGGCGACGTGCGCGGGCGCATCGACGACGACCAGGTGAACGGCGTCGGCGGGGCGATGAGCGACTCCACGATCGAGGGCCTGCACATCCGGCACACCAAGGTCGGCATGTGGTTCGACGGGCCGATGCGGAACCTGCGCGTCCGGAACACCATCATCGTGGACCAGATCGCGGACGCGCTGAACTTCCACACCGGGGTCACCGACTCGGTCGTCACGAACACCTTCGTGCGCAACACCGGGGACGACGGCCTGGCCATGTGGTCGGACAAGGTCGCGAACGCGCGCAACACCTTCGCCCGCAACACCGTGCAGACGCCGGTGCTGGCCAACGGCATCGCCGTCTACGGCGGCACCGACACCACCCTCTCCGGCAACCTGGTGGCCGACCCGATCAGGGAGGGCAGCGCCATCCAGGTCGGGTCCCGCTTCGGCGCCGAGCCGTTCACCGGGTACCTGCGGATCACGGACAACACCACGGTCCGCGCGGGCACCTACGAGCTGAACTGGAACATCGGCCTCGGCGCGATCTGGTTCTACGCCCTGGAGCGCAGCATCGACGCCGACATCGAGGTGGCAGGGGACCATTTCCTGGACAACACCTACAACGCGATCATGCTGGTCAGCGAGTGGTCGGTGCGGGACCTGTACTCCATCGGCGACGTGCGGTTCAAGGACATCCGGGTGGACGGCACGGGCACCTCGGTGGTCAGCGCCCGGGTGAAGGGGTCGGCGTCCTTCGAGAACGTGGACGCGCGCAACGTGGGCGCGGTCGGGGTCAACAACTGCGGGGCGTTCGGCTTCCCGGCCACCGGCTCGGAGTTCTCGCTGACCGATCGCGGCGGCAACGACGGCGGCGGCACCGCGGGCCCCTGGCTGGCGCCCTGGCTGCTGCCCAACACCATCACCTGCGACGACCGTCCCCCCGTCGTGCCGCCCCCGCCGCCGTCCGCCTGGTGAGGAGCAGGCAGCGCGAGGACGTCCCGGTCCCGCCCGCGCCCTCACGCGCGGGCGGGCCGGGCGCACCGGAAGTGACGGCGTCCCGGCCCGTTCCGTGAGGTCATGGCCGGTGCGGCCCCGGCACGCCCGGGGCCAGGGCCATGGCCGGGGTCACAGCGGGGGGTAGGCGTTGCGGACGAGCATCAGGAACTGCTCGTGGTGCCAGTCGCCGGCGGCCGGCGCGTTGCGCAGCGCGTTGGTCTGCACACTCTGGTCCCAGCGGTTCGGCCTGGACGGGTCGCACATCGGATCGACCAGCCGGTCGGTGCCCGGAGGCAGCAGCGGCCCGCCCGCCCCGTCCGACTCGCCCGGCGGTTTGATCCACAGGTAGGCGTCCACGCCGGGCAGCGGGCCGGCGACCGGACGGGCGCCGAGCCCCGCACCGTTCTGGTTGCAAGGGCTGAACCGGTGCGGCCGCCGGTCGAGACGGCTCTCGTTCACATAGGTGTCGAGATCGGCCGAGGTGCTCACCGCGGCCGGCCGGTCCGGGCCGCCCCAGCCGTTTCGCGAGGTGTCGATGACGGCGCCGAGGGAGGTCGGGAAGCCCCTGGCGATGAGCGCCTGCCGCATCGCCGTGGCGTAGTCCCGCTCGCCGAAGTACGGGTTCCCTTCGTAGAAGCGGGCCGACCTGACCGGCGCGCCCCCGACGTTCAGCTCCGGGTTCGGCAGGAAGGGCTCCAGGGTCGGGATGTAGTCGGCGACGTTGGTGGCGATGCCGTCCAGGGCGCGCAGCCCGGCCGACGTGCCCTGGACGGTCGCGGTCACCAGGGCGGCGAGCGGCGTGAAGGTGTTCTCCCAGCCGGTCCACCCGGCGTGCGCGACGTCCAGGTAGGTGTAGACGTTGGGCAGCGTCGTGAGCGTGTCGAGCGCGTACCTGATGCCGGCGATGTAGACGCCCGACTGTGCCGCCATCGTGCACGAGAAGGTGTTCAGGCCGGTGACCAGGTAGGCCAGGGAACGCGGCTCGATGATGGTCGCCACGCGCAGCGACTGGTACTCCGGCCGCGCCACGATGGCGGCGATCGGGTCGATGAACTCGGTCTTGTAGCGCTGCAGCCCGTTCTCGGACGCGTGCAGCTCGGCGTCGGAGACCGTCGACCAGCAGTTCTTGTCCGGCAGGTCGTACAGCACCAGCGTGATGTACCCGGCCCCCTGCTTTAGGGCGGCGTCCAGGTGGTCCGTCAACGTCGCGATGTCGGCGATGCGGTCGAGCCAGACGGCGGTGGGGACGTTCCGCAGCGTGCGGATGCGGTCGGCGTCGGCCCCGCCCACGGCGGCGGCCGAGGTCTCGACGTGCCCGGCCCAGCCGGCGTCGACGTAGCCCTTCACCCCCGCGAAGGGATTGTCCACCGGCACCACGGGTGCGGGGTTCGCCGGGGCGGCCCTGGCCGCGGTGCCCATTCCGACGGCCAGCAGGGTGGCCACGAGTGTCGTCGCCGCTGTCAGGATGCCGCGCGCTGATCGGTTCCAGCCGAATCTCACGATGATCACTCCACCACGATGAGGGGACCGTCCTGCCGGGGGCGGCCTGCGGACCGTCCCCGTGCGCGAGTGGTTTCAGATTCGGCGGGTTAGCGCGGCCTGTACAGCGGGCGGACGCCGCGTCCGGCCGTGACCGTGTGACCGGTGGGACGCGCAGGTGAGGCGGGGCCCGGGACCTCGGGAAACGTGGCGTGGTGGGTGGGCGGGTGCAGGAGGAGGGCGGTGAAAGATTCAGCTCGGGGGCCGGGTCACGACGGTGACCTCTTCCCGGGGCACCGCGCGGCCGGACGGGTCGACGAAGGACACCGACAGCGGCTCGCCGGTCTGGGCGTGGCGGTACTCGACGTACGGAGTGCCCTGGCGCGGCCGGTGGACCTCTCCCCACTGGCGCAGGGCCGCGAGGACGATGGACAGATCGCGGCCCGCCTGGGTGGGGTGGTAGCCGTAGCGGGATCGCTTGCCCGGCTCGCTGTAGGGGCGGCGTTCGAGCACGCCCGCCTCGACCAGCGAGGCCAGCCGGTCGGTCAGCAGGTCGGTGGAGATGCCGAGGTTAACCTGGAAGTCACCGAAGCGGGTGGCGCCCAGGAGTGCTTCGCGCAGGATCAGGACCATCCATGGGTCCTCGAAGACGTCGAGGCTGCGCTGGATCGCGCACTCGGCATCGAGCAACGCTTGGCGAGTCGTCCTTCTCATGAGCACATCCTACTCTTACTTGTTTTTTCCAAGCGAGCTGCTAACTTGGAGTTGCCAAGCCAGAAGACGTCGGCAGACCGTTCAAGGAGATGATCGATATGAGGCTCGACAACGCCGTGGCCGTGGTGACCGGCGGCAACCGCGGGCTGGGCCGCGCGTTCGTGACGCAGTTGATCGAGCGCGGCGCCAAGGTGTACGCCGCGGCCCGTGACCCCGAGAAGGTCGACGTGCCGGGCGCGGTGCCGCTGCGGCTGGACATCACCGACCCCGCCTCGGTCGAGCAGGCGGCGAAGGTCGCCGCCGACGCGACCTTCCTGATCAACAACGCGGGCATCTCCACCGGCAGCAGCCTGCTCACGGGCGACCTCGCCAACATCCGCCTGGAGATGGAGACGCACTTCTTCGGCACGCTCTCCGCCGTCCGCGCCTTCGCGCCGGTCATCGAGAGCAACGGAGGCGGCGCCATCCTGAACATCTGCTCGGTGCTCTCGTGGGTGCACCTTCCGCGGACCGGCGCCTACAGCGCCGCCAAGGCCGCCGAGTGGGCCATGACCAACGCGCTGCGCGGGGAACTCGCCTCGCAGGGCGTCCAGGTGTCGAGCCTGCACGTCGGCTACATCGACACCGACATGGCCGCCCACCTCGACGTGGAGAAGGTCACCGCCGAGTCCGTCGCCACGGCCGGGCTGGACGGCGTGCTCGCGGGCACCACCGAGATCGTCGTCGACGAGGTCACCCGCAACGTCAAGGCGAATCTCGCCAACCCGGCGGCCTGACGCTCCGGCGAATCCGGGCAAGCCCGACAGAACTGGCGAAACCCGACGGAACCAGAAGATCCTCCATCCTTCGTCGGGTGTTCGCCCACCGGCCATGCTTGATCGGCAGGTTGGACCAGTGGCACCGAGGAGGCCGCCCGCGGAACGCTCCGCGGCGGCACCCCGGGCCGCTGTTTTGACCGCCGCCGTGCCGCTCCCATCGGACCCGGCACGCCTTCTCGCGTGGAACGAGTCACACAACCATGATCGGTATTCGCTCGGCCGCCGCTGCCGCCGTCCTCGCCGGCCTCGCGGCCGTGGCCGCACCGGGTACGGCGCTGGCCGACCCCGGGGTCTCCGGCCACCACCCCAAGAGCTTCGACCTGCAGGCACACCGCGGCGGGCTGGGGCTGGTGGTGGAGAGCACGCTGGACTCCTTCGCCAACGGCCTGCGCGTCGGCGTCAGCACGCTGGAGCTGGACCTCCAGATCACCGAGGACGGCAAGGCCGTCGTCACCCACGACCGCAAGGTGGACGGCCGCAAGTGCCGTGACACCGGGCCGGTCACCCCCGGCGATCCCGAGTACCCCTACGTCGGCAAGTACATCAAGGACCTCACCCTCGCCCAGGTCTGGTCACTCGACTGCGGCTCGACCCCGCTGCCGGAGTTCCCCGGCCAGCGTCCCTCGCCCGGCGCGCGTATGCCGCTGCTGAGCCAGGTCTTCGACCTGGTCAAGCGCTTCCGCGCCAACGACGTGATGCTGAACGTGGAGACCAAGGTGGAGGCCGGCGCACCGGAGCAGACCGCGCCGCGCGAGCAGTTCGTCCAGGTCGCCGCCGACGAGATCCGCCGCGCGCACATGAAGAACCGGGTCACCATCCAGAGCTTCGACTGGGGCTCGCTCATGCGCATGCGCCAGGTGGAGCCGCACCTGCCGCTGGTGGCGCTCACCAACTACGACTTCCTGCAGACCGGGCAGCCCGGCGCCTCGCCGTGGCTGGGCGGCATCGACATCGACGACTTCGGCGGCGACCCGCTGAAGGCGATCAAGTCGTTCGGCGCCTCGGCGTTCTCGCCCGTCCACGGCTTCCCGCAGAACGGGAAGATCACCGACCCCGGGTACCGGCCCTACGTCACCAAGGCCATGGTGGACCAGGCGCACGCGCTCGGTATCAAGATCATCCCCTGGACCGTCGACGACGAGCCCACCATGAACAAGCTCATCGACGACGGGGTGGACGGCCTCATCACCGACTACCCCGACCGGCTGCGCGGAGTGCTCGCCACACGCGGCTTCAAGCTGCCCAAGCAGTACGACGGCCCGCGCGCCTGACCCGCCGCCCGTCCTGTCTTGCCCTGCTCGTGGGCCCGTCGCGTGCAGGGCATCGGCCAGGCGGCGTGCGTACCGTGCCCGTGGCACGCCTCGGCTCGGCGAAAGCCGGCCGGGGCGTGCGGGCTCGGCACGGCAGGGCGCCCGCGGGACTCCCGCGCCATGGCGAAAGCCTGGCCGAGGGTGCCCGCGGACGCTCATGGCCGTGGTTCCGTGGCCGGCCGACCCCCGTCAGGGCGCGGGCGCCGGCGGTACTCGGGTCACGGGCCGCCGAGTAGTGCGCGGCCGGTCACTTCGCGGGGGGAGCGGGTGTCGGAGTCGGCAGGTCGTTGTCGGACTCGGTGGCCTGCCACAGCACGGCACTGCTGCCGCTGATCTGGCTGCTGCGCGAGTCGAAGGTGGCCGTGCCGTTCTCCGTGTCGGCGTCCTCGGCCGCGGTCACCGTGATCAACTGCGGGACGTTCCAGTTGGCCGGGGTGAAGGTGATCGACCCGGACTGGCTGAGGTCGGCGTCGCCGTACACCCGCGCGGTGCCGACGGTGACGTTGCCCGGAGGCTGCCGGCTGAGGGTGACCTGGACGCTCGCCGACCGCCCCTCGCGCACGGTGATCGAGGCCGGCGAGATCAGGATGCGCAGCGGTGCCGGGGGCGTCGGTGTGGGGCTCGGGCTCGGCGACGGGCTCGGCACCAGAGTGACCTTGCAGGACACGCCGTTCAGGGTGAAGGCCGTCGGCGGCGGGTTGCTTCCGGTCCAGGCGCCGTTGAACCCGATGGTGAACGAGGTGCCGGACGGCCCCCAGGCGTTGCTCTTCGCCGTGACGTCGGCGCCGGACTGGCTCCACTGGGCCAGGAAGCCCGACGTGACCTTCTGCGATCCCGGGAAGGTGAAGTTCAGCGTCCAGCCGGGGGTGACCGGCTCGCTGTTGCGGATGTCGAGCATGGCGAGGAAGCCGCCCGCTCCGGTGCCCCACTGGTTGACGGTGTAGGTCACCTCGCACGCGGGCGCGGCCCGCGCGGCGGTCATGGTACCGAGTATCAACCCGCCCGCGAGCAGCGTCGTCGCCGCCGCCACCGCCCCGATGCCGCGCGCTGCTCGATTCCTGCCGAGTTCCATGAGTCGCTCCTTGAGCTGGAAGGGATGAAGGGCGGCCGTCGGCACACACTCGCCCGCGTACGTGAGGGCCGCTCGCTTAACAGATTCAGCGCGTGCTCACCGCGGTGTACAGCGAATTTCAGGGCGACCACCGGGCTCGCGCGCCCCCAGATGGACGGGCGAGCCCAGGATCTCGGCGGACATGTCAGGAGATGTCCGGAACTGGCCACGCAGCGAACGAGACCGATATGAAATTTTCAGCACCACCCAGGACCAGAAGTCGTGCGGCACCTGGTCAACCGGGGTGCGGCGGCATCGGAACCCGAGCAAGCCGGTCGCACCTGCTGTGGGCTGGGGCCGGTACGAGGGCCGGGCGAACCGGGTTCCGTGTGCCTCCGGGACCGGTACGGCGCGGGTACGGGCGGTCGGGTGGCGTGGCCGACCGGTCCTGCGCAGGGCGGCACTGGGGGAGTCCCGCCGGGCGGGCGTGTCCGGGGGCGACTGGGGATGGCCGAACGGGCCGCCGGTCCGCTCGGAAGGGACGGGTTCGGCGCGGAGGACGGGTGATCCGGGGTAATACGATCGATTGGTGCGGTTCGGCATCCTCGGGCCGGTCGAGGTGCGTACGGAGGCGGGGGAGCCGATCCCCGTGGCCGGTCCCCGGCCGCGTGCGCTGCTCGCCCTGCTCCTGCTCGACGCCGGTCGGCCGGTCAGCGTGGCGCGGCTGATCGACGGCCAGTACGGCGACCGGCCGCCCGCCGACGCGGCGGGCGCCGTCCAGGCCCATGTGTCCCGGCTGCGCAGAGTGCTCCCTCCCGGCACCATCGAGTTCCACGACGCGGGCTACCGGCTCGCCGCCGACCCCTCGGACGTCGACGCGCACCGCTTCGAACTGCTGGCCCGCGAGGGCCGCGAGTGGGTCGCGGCCGGCCGGTACGACCAGGCCGCCGCCGTGCTGCGCGAGGCGCTCGCGCTGTGGCGCGGCCCGGCCCTGGCCGACGTGGCGGACGCGCCGTTCGCCCCGCCGCAGGCGTCCCGGCTGGAGGAACTGCGGCTGTCGGCCCGCGAAGACCTCGCCGAGGCCGAGCTGGCCCTGCCCGCGGGCACCTCCTCCGCCGAACTGCGGCGGCTGGTGGCCGCCCACCCGCTGCGCGAGCGCCTGACCGGCCAGCTCATGCGGGCCCTGCACGCCGAAGGGCAGCGAGCCGCGGCGCTCGCCGTCTTCGCGGACGCGCGGCGGCTGCTCGCGGACGAGCTGGGCGCAGACCCCTCGCCGCAGCTCTCCGCGCTCCACCTGACCCTCCTGCGCGAGGGTGACGGCGGCGGCGACGCAGGCGAGGTGCGGCGGCGCGCGCCGTCCCGGCTGCCCGCGCCGCTCACCGGCTTCGTCGGACGCGAGGACGAGCTGGCCCGCATCGACGCGCTCCGCG
This sequence comes from Sphaerisporangium melleum, assembly GCF_014646695.1. Classification (GTDB taxonomy): domain Bacteria; phylum Actinomycetota; class Actinomycetes; order Streptosporangiales; family Streptosporangiaceae; genus Sphaerisporangium; species Sphaerisporangium melleum. The sequence continues at coordinate 4,941 of NZ_BMNT01000052.1, read as the reverse complement.
ACCGCCGCCTGGTCACCCTGACCGGCCCCGGCGGCACCGGCAAGACCCGGCTCGCCGTCGAGGCCGCCCGCCGCCAGGGGCGGGAGACCTGTTTCGTGGACCTGTCGGCCGCCGCCGACGACGGCCGGATCGCCCTGGCGGTGCTCGCGGCCCTCGGCCTGCGCGAGACGGGGCTGCACTCGTCTCTGACCGGCGGCGGCGACCCGGAAGAGCGGCTGCTCGTGGCGCTCGCCGACCGCGAGCTGCTGCTCATCCTGGACAACTGCGAGCACCTGGTCGCGGGCGCCGCCGCGCTCACCCGCCGGCTGCTCGACGCCTGCCCGTCGCTGGCCGTGCTGTGCACCAGCCGCGAGCCGCTCGGCATCACCGGCGAGACCCTCGTCCCGGTGCCGCCGCTCGCGGTGCCGCCCCCGGGCACGGACGAGGCCGCCGCGCTCGGTTATCCCGCCGTACGGCTGTTCCTGGAACGGGCCGCCACCGTGCGGCCCGGCGTGACGATGCGGCCGGAGTTCGCCGAGATCTGCGTCGCGCTGGAGGGCCTGCCGCTGGCCATCGAGCTGGCGGCCGCGCGGCTGCGCGCGTTCGACGCCGGCGAGATCGCCGCCCGGCTGGCCGAGCACGGGCGTTTCGCCCTGCTGTCCAAGGGCGACCGCACCGCCGCCGCGCGCCACCGCACCCTGCACGCGGTGGTGGACTGGAGCTGGAGCCTGCTCACGCCCGAGGAGCAGGCGCTCGCCCGCCGGTTCTCGGTGTTCGCCGGCGGCGCCACTCTTTCTGCCGTCGAGCGGGTCTGCGGCTCCGCCGAGCTGCTCGCCGACCTGGTCGACAAGTCGCTCGTCGAGGCAGAAGGCGGGCGTTATCGCATGCTGGACACCATCCGGCTGTTCTGCGCGCAGCGGCTGGAAGAGTCGGGCGAGCAGAGCCGGGTGCGGTCCGCGCACGCCGCCTGCTACCTCGACCTGGCGCGACGCGCCGACCCCGGGCTGCGCCGGGCCGAGCAGCTCGACTGGCTGGCACGACTGTCGGCCGAACACGCCAACCTCGGCGCCGCGCTGCGTCACGCCGCCGAAGACGAACCCGAGAACGGGCTGCGGCTGGTCGCGGCGCTGTCGGCGTACTGGTGGCTGAGCGGGCGGCGCGGCCAGGCGACGTCCTTCGCGCTCCGCCTGCTCGACCGGTTCGGCGCCGAGCCGCCCGCCGGGCTTGCGGAGGAGTACGTCCTGTGCGTGCTGCAGACCGTGCCGCACGCCACCCCGGAGCGGTGGGCGCGCGCCGAGGAGATCATGCGATCGCTGAGCGGAGCGGTGCGCTACCCCTTCCTCAACGCCCTGTGGGGGATGGCCGCCGGGCCGCCCGGCGCCGGGGACGTCGACCGGCGGGCGCGGATGCTCGGCGCCGACCCGTGGAGCAGGGCCACCTCCCGGCTCGGCGAGTCGCTGCTGCTCCTGATCGACGGAGAGACCGCCGGCGCCGAGCGCGGGCTGGCGTCGGCGCTGGCCGCTTTCGGTGACCTCGGGGAGCGGTGGGGCATGGCCCAGGCGATGGAATGGCTCGGGCTGATCGCCGGCCGGCGCGGCGAGTGGGAACGGGCGAGGCGGTTGTGGGCGCGGGCACTCGACCTGCACGAGCAGCTCGGCGCCCTGGACGAGATGGTGGACGTACTGTGGCGCAGGGCCGCCGGCCTGATGCGTGAGGGCGACCTCGCCGCGGCTCGCGCCGACCTGGACCGTGCCGCCGACCTGGCCCGGGTCACCGGCCCGGCAGGCCGGTCCCCGTCCGTGGAACTCGGCTTGGGCGAGCTGGCCCGCCGGTCCGGGGACCACGACGAGGCCCGGCGACGCTACGACGCGGCCCTCTCGGCCGCGGGCGGCGGCTTCGGCGCCGACGGCATCAGGACGGCGGTGCACACCGCGCTCGGCCGGCTGGCCGAGGCCGAAGGCGACCGCGCCGAGGCCGAGCGGTACCACGGCGAGGCGCTGCGCCTGGCCCGCACGACGGGAGCGGCGGCGGCCGACCTCGCCGACGTCGCCGAGGGCTGCGCGGGAGCGGCCCTGCTGACCGGCGCGGGGGAGCGGGCGGCCTTCCTCCTCGGCATCGGCGTGGCGCTACGCGGCACGGCGGTCGCCGGCGACGCCGACGTGGCCCGGGTCGCCGCCGGCGCCACCGACCTGATCGGCCCCCACGCCTTCGCCACCCACTTCGCCGCAGCCGCCGCCCTCCCCCACCCCCAAGCCACCCAGGCCCTAGCACCTGAGACCGTGGCTAGAAGAAGAGGAAGACGCCGAAGTACTTCGTAGTTGAGCGTGCGTACGCCTCAGACTGGAGAAGGCCGGGGATGAGGATGGGCTCCCAGGGACAAGCCTCCGACGACCACCTTCCTCATGGACGAGGCAGTGATTCGACGTCGCATCGGCGGCGCGGAAGTCATGCGGGAGCAACTGCGGTTTCTGCTGGAGGTCGCCCACCGGCCCAACGTGACCATACAGATCGTGCCCTGCGATGCCGACGAACACTGCGGGCTGGCAGGCGGGTTCATCATCGCCGAACGGAACGGAGCCGCGTACGCCGCCTACTCGGACGCCCAGCCGAGCGGGCGGACCGTAAACGATCGCCAGACCATCGCTCAGCTCGCCGCCAGGTATGACATGGTGCGTGCTGAGGCTTTACCGTTCAAACAGTCACTCCGCCTCATACAGGAAGTGGTGAGCCAAAGTGGGTGAGCTTCGGGACGCACAGTGGCGCAAGAGCACCTACAGCACGGACAACGGCAACTGTGTGGAGGTCGCATCCAACCTGCCGAGTCTGGTCGCGATCAGAGACAGCAAGAACCCGGACGCCCCGGCCCTGGTCCTCACGCCGGCCCAGTGGTCAACGTTCCTAATCGGCCTCAAGACCGGCGTACTGGACGTCTGATCCCTCGGACCGGCTATCACATTGGGAGAGCCCTCGCTCACTCCGCAGGGCTCTTCCCTGTTTCCGGATCACTCATGTTGATCCCTGGAGCGTCGGCTGCGGCTGAAACGGTGGGAAAGTGCGTTCCATGGTGGCTACCATGGAGCCACACGAAGTTGATCACGGTCAACTGGGCGGCCCCGTCAGGGGCCGCATTTTCGTGTACGCGGCGGGAACACGTGGATGACAGCCGTGTCCTGTCAATTGGCAAGTCTGCCGCCCCTTGACCGCGCGCTCCACGTCGTCATGCTGCGGCCGTTGCGCCAGCGGTCACCTGGATCGGAGGTCGTGATAGCCGACCACCGTCAAGGTAGACCGCATGGCGCCCGTCCTGGCCGTGGTCGAGGTGGTTAACACCTTTGCGGGCCGAACCGCTGGCCGCGTGCGTATTGCTGAATCGGTGCGTGACCAACGCCGCCAGCACCAACGAAGTCGCCGTGGTCCTGACCGAGCAGGGGCACAGCGTCCTGGCCACCCGCCTCCCTCGCCTTGAGCTGTACGCCCAGAGCCACGGCGCGCCCATCGTGGCCACCGGCACCGCCTACGCCCAGGCCGCCGCCGAGTTCTCTGCCCTTGACCCCAGGGTGACCGCATGACCCCCAAGCGCCGAGGCGGCATGGCCGCCGCCTCACGGAGGAGCTGGCTAAGCGGCTGCTGGCAGAGCTGGGACAGCCTGTGACGGTGTTGCATGACGGCCGCCGCCAGGACTCCGCGGGCACGGCCGCATGCCCAGCCGGTTGGCCGCAAGGGGGCGCGGCCGCCCGCTGCGGGCGTCGGCCGACACGGGGGTGGGGGAGTGTCGGTGGGGTGTCGGTGCCGTGTCGGCGGGGGGCGGGAGGGTCGGGGGCATGGAGAACACGAACGTTCTGATCTCGGGTGCGGGTGTCGGCGGGCCGGCGTTGGCGTGGTGGCTGCGTCGCTACGGGTTCGGCGTGACCGTCGTGGAGAAGGCTCCGGGTCCGCGCCCGGGCGGGCAGGCCATCGACTTCAAGGGTGAGGACCAGCTGTCGGTGCTGCGGCGGATGGGCATCCTCGCGGAGGTGCGGCGCAGGCAGACCGGCGGCGCCGACGTGCGGATCGTCGACGCGGACGGCCGGCAGATCACCGTGCTGCCGGGTGAGTTCACCGGCGGCGACGTGGAGATCCGGCGGGGCGACCTGTCGGAGATCCTGTACGACGAGAGTGTGGCCGCGGGCTGCGCGTACATGTTCGGCGACTCGATCACCTCGCTGACCGACACGGCGGACGGCGTCCATGTGACGTTCGAGCGCGGCGCTCCCCGTACGTTCGACCTGGTCGTGGGCGCGGACGGCATCCACTCCAACGTCCGGCGGCTGGCCTTCGGCCCAGAGCGCGACTTCGTGAAGTTCCTCGGGTACTACTACGCCCTGGCCGAGCTTCCGCCGGGCGGGCCGGACGGCGATGGGGACGGGACGGGCTTGATGTACAACGAGCCGGGGCGGATGGTCTCGCTCGGCGGCCCCAAGGCGCCCGCGTTCTTCGTCTTCGCCTCGCCGGAGCTCACCTACGACCGGTACGACGCCGAGGAGATGAAGCGCCTGGTGATCGACGCCTATGCCGGGATGGGATGGCGTACACCGGAGATCCTCGCGCGGGTGCGGGAGGCACGGGACCTGCACCTCGACACGATCAGCCGGGTGCGGACCTGTCGGTATGCGCAGGGTCGCGTCGCGCTGCTCGGGGACGCGGTCTCCGGCAACACGCTGGGCGGGTTCGGCACCGGCATCGCGGTGGTCGGCGCGTACGTGCTGGCCGGTGAGCTGGCGATGGCCGGTGGCGACCACCACGCCGCCTTCGGCCGGTACGAGGAACTGATGAGCCCGTACGCGAAGGTCGCGCGCAGCGGCGGCAACGCCGGCGGTTTCCTGGCCCCGGCTTCGCGCGCCGGGATCTGGATGCGCGACCAGCTCTTCCGGCGGAGTCTGCTGCTGAAGATGATGCTCAAGATGACCGACATGTTCGCCACCA
>NZ_BMNT01000051.1:43847-54036 GCF_014646695.1 Sphaerisporangium melleum | reverse complement strand
CCGGGTGACACGGTGAAGTGCTGTGACGCCAAGGGCCGGATCACGGTGAACGGCGTGCCACTGGACGAGAAGGCGTATCTGCATCCGGGTGATGAGCCCTCGCAGCGCTTCTTCGAGATCAAGGTCGAGAAAGGCCGCCTGTGGGTGATGGGCGACCACCGGTCCGTCTCGTTCGACTCGCGGTTGCACCAAGGTGACCCGGGTGGCGGTGCGATTCCGGCGGACACAGTGGTCGGGCGGGCGTTCGTCGTCGTATGGCCGTTCTCCCGCGCCACGACGCTGCCGATCCCCGGCACTTTCGAACAGGCGGCGTTGAAGACCGCCGCCATGGCCGGCGGCGCCGCGCCGTTGCTGCTCGGTTTCGCCGGGGCGTTCCCCCTGGTGGCGCTGCGCCACCGATGGCTCGTCAGAGCGCGACGCCGTTCCGGCTGACCCGCGACCGCCGCCCGGCCCCGTCGCCTAGGCCGATGGGGACATCCACAAAGATCCGATAACGTACCCCTCTTCGCGATTGGGGCGTAGGCTGGTGGTCATGGTCGTGCTCGCGTCGCCGTTCACCGGCCAGGGGGTCCGACCCTCCCGCAGGCCCTTACCCTCGCGGCGGGGCGCCGTGCCGCCTGCCTCATGACTGTCCTCTTCCGCCCGCGCCCCAGCATCGTCCGGCGTGACTCGGGGCTCTACGGGTACGAACGCGCGCTCACCCGCCGCGGCCTGTCTCCGATCGCCGGCGTGGACGAGGCGGGCCGCGGGGCCTGTGCCGGGCCGCTCGTGGTCGCCGCGGTGGTCCTCGGCTCCGAGATCGACGGCCTGGCCGACTCCAAGCTGCTCACCCCCGCCAGGCGTGCGGCGCTGCACGATCGCATCCTCGCGACCGCCCGGGCGGTGAACATCGTCGTCATTCCCCCTGAGGAGATCGACGCGCGAGGGTTGCACAAGTGCAACATCGCCGGGATGCGGCGGGCCGTCGCCGGTTTGGGGTGCGATCTCGGGTACGTTCTGATCGACGGGTTCCCGGTGCCCGGCCTCCCCGCGCCGTCGCTCGCGGTGTGGAAGGGCGACCAGGTCTCGGCGTGCGTGGCGGCCGCGTCCATCGTCGCCAAGGTGACCAGGGATCGCATCATGACCTCGCTGGACGGCCGTTACCCGCACTACGGCTTCGCCGAGCACAAGGGATACGTCACGGCCGGTCATCGGCGGGCGCTCGCCGCCCATGGTCCCTGCCCGCACCACCGTTTCTCTTTCGTCACAGTGAACTCTGTGGCGCGGTCAGGAGCGGGTGGCGAGATAGGCGACAATGAGATGGGGGCCGGTGTCCTCTGATCGGTGGCACCGGGGGAGGAAGGGAAGTGGAGGACCGGGATGAGCGCAGAGGATCTCGAGAAATACGAGACCGAGATGGAGTTGCAGCTCTACCGGGAGTACCGCGATGTGGTCGGGCTCTTCACCTACGTGGTAGAGACCGAGCGGCGCTTCTACCTGACCAATTCCGTCGACCTGGACGTGCGGACGGCTGAGAACGGCGACGTGTTCTTCGACGTGAAGATGCAGGACGCCTGGGTCTGGGACATGTACCGCCCGGCGAGGTTCGTCAAGAACGTCCGCGTCGTCACCTTCAAGGACGTCAACGTCGAAGAACTTGCCAAGCCGGACCTGGAGATGCCGAAGGAAGGCTTCTCCGGCTGACCGGCCCGCCACCTGCCCGGCCACCGTGAAGGGCCCGCCTTCTGCCGGGCGCCGGTCCCAGCGACGGATCACGGCCGGGTGGTGAGCTCGATAAGGTGCCGGGCCGTGCCTGCCGGGTCGGCGATCTGATGGAGGTGGGCGCCGGGCAGGCGGGCCGCCTGCCGGCCGCGCCGCGTCCGGCCGCCTCGCCGGCGAGGTCCGCGTAGGCCCAGGTCGACGGCCCGACGGATGGGCTGTGCACGAGGATGAACATGGGCGGCATATCGACATCCTGCCGCCGCGCTGTAGGGGTGGGGTGCCGAATCGGTGCTCATGGCCTCGTGTACCGCCGCCATCCGGGCCGGTTCGTGTCGCACCCTTCTGCTCCCGTCCGGCCGCCCGTCTGGTCGAGGTCGGCCCGGTCATGGCCGTCCGCACTCGTGGTTGCCGGGCGGTGGCACCACGTGGCCGTGATCCCTCTTGCGGCGGCCCGGATCCGGTCCAGGCGAGCCGGTACGTCGCCGTGGGTTGTCCACAGCGCAGAATGCCGGAGTTCGCTGCTTTGGTGGCTCCATGCCGGAAAGCGCGCCGGTTACGTATCTCCGTAAAACCGGGCGAAGGTGCCACGCGACGCGGTGGCCGGGATCTCGCAGCCAATGCGCCGAGCCGGGCGTCGTCCACAGAGTCCGGCTCGGCCGGTCGGGAGCCCCGGGCGATGGGCGATGGTCGGGGCCGGAGGTGGTCCCATGACCATGGCACACGAGCTGGGCAAGTACGGCGAGATGCTCGCCGCCGACTACCTGGGGGCGGCCGGGCTGCAGATCCTGGAGCGCAACTGGTGCCGCCCGGAGGGCGAGATCGACATTTTGGCGCGCGAGGGTCCCGTCCTCGTCGTCGTCGAGGTCAAGACCCGCTCTGGGCGAAGCCACGGCTCGGCCTTCGAAGCGGTGACCCCGGCGAAGGTCGCCCGTCTCCGCGGACTGGCGGCACGCTGGCTCCGGGACCAGAGCGAATGGTTCTCCGCGATCCGCGTCGACGTGGTCGCGCTCGAACGCTTCGCCGGCGAGTTCTCCATCCAGCACCATCGGGGGGTGTCGTAGATGGCGGTCGCCCGCACCCGCTGCGTCGCCCTGGTGGGCGTCAGTGGCCACGTGATCGAGGTGGAGGCCGACGTGGGGCACGGGATCGCCGGTGTGCACCTGATCGGCATGCTCGACACCGCTCTGAGCGAGGCCCGCGACCGGGTCCGCTCGGCGATCATCAACAGCAGATATCCCTGGCCCGACGCACGGGTCACCGTGAGCCTGTTCCCGGCCTCCCTGCCCAAGCGCGGCAGCCTGTTCGACCTGGCCATCGCCGTGGCCCTGATCGGCGCGGCCGGGCTGATCCCCAAGGAGCGCATCGCACCGCCGTTCTTCCTCGGGGAGCTCGGGCTGGACGGCTCGGTGCGGCCGGTGCGCGGCGTGCTCCCGGCCGTGCTCGCCGCGGTCGAGGCCGGGGCCGAGTGCGTGGTCGTCCCGCACGCCAATGCCGCGGAGGCGTCTCTGGTGCCGGGGATCAGCGTGGTCCCGGTGCTCACCCTCGCCGAGCTGGTCGACAGCCTGCGCGGTGATGACTGGCCCGGCCTGACCGCCGGGCAGGCCGCGCAGGAGCCCGGATCCACCGGCCCGGACACCTCCGAGAGCCGGCCGCTCGATCTCTCGGACGTCGCGGGCCAGGCCATGGCCCGCAGAGCGCTGGAGGTGTGCGCGGCGGGCGGTCACAACCTGTGGATGCTGGGGCAGCCGGGCACCGGCAAGACGATGCTGGCCGAACGCCTGCCCACCCTGCTGCCGCCCCTTGACCGCGACCAGGCGCTGGAGGTCACGGCGATCCATTCGGTCGCGGGCATCCTGCCGCCCGGGCGGCCGCTGTTGCGCCGTGCGCCGTTCATGGCACCGCACCACACGGCCACCATCGCGGCCATCGTCGGCGGTGGCAGCGGTGTGATCCGCCCCGGTGCGGTGTCCCTCGCCCACCGAGGTGTGCTGTTCCTGGACGAAGCTCCCGAGTTCCCGGCCCGCGTCCTCGACTCACTGCGCCAACCGCTGGAGTCGGGGCAGGTGATGGTGTCGCGGGCGGCCGGAACGGTCACCTTCCCGGCCCGGTTCATGCTGGTGCTGGCCGCCAACCCCTGTCCGTGCGCCCAGCCGTCCACCGCGGAGAGCCCGTGCCAGTGCACCCCTCTCCAGCGGCGGCGCTATCTCGCCCGCCTGTCCGGCCCCCTGGTCGATCGCATCGACGTCAAGGTGAAGCTCACCCGTTCGACGCGACGCGAGCTGTTGTCCGATCGCCAGTTCATCGAGCCGAGCGCCGTGGTGGCCAAGCGGGTCGCACTGGCCCGCGAGCGCGCCCTCGAACGCCTCGCGGGCACGCCATGGCGATGCAACGCCGAGATCCCGACCGCGGCGCTGCACGCCGACTACCGCCTTCCGGCCTCGGCGATGTCACCGCTCTATCGCTGCCTGGACACCGGGGAGCTGAGCGCGCGCGGTCTCGACCGGGTCATCCGGCTGGCGTGGACCTTGGCCGATCTGATCGGCAAGGGTGAGCCCAGCCTGCAGGAGACCAACGCCGCCCTCTGCTTATGGCTCGGCACCGAGTGATGCCCCGCGAGGCCGGTCCACCGGCCGAGCCGAGCCATCCGATCCGCCCATCGCGACGACGTCCTGCACAGCGACCGGAGAAGATCCATGGACGCCACCCCTTCACCTCACACCGCCCCTTCCGCCCCGGCCACGCTCCCCGCCGACGGCACGGCACCTGCCGACTCGGCCCCCGCGCCTGCCGAGCCGCGCACGGTCACCACCGAGTCGGGCGCCGAGCCGCGCGCGGTCTGCATCGAGTCGCGCGCTGAGCCGCGTACGGTCTGCACCGAGTCGCGCGCTGAGCCGCGTACGGCGCCCGCCGAAATCCGCACGGTGCCGGCCGAGCGCTCGGCGGGTTTTGAAGATCCCGGCATGGTCCGCCCTGATCCGGCCGAAGTCTCTCCCCGTCCGGGCGCCGCCTCGGCCGATTTCGGTGCCGCCCTGCCTGGTCCGGACGGCGTTCCCGCACAGACTCCTCCCTCTTCTGGAGTGTGCTCCATCACGTCCGCCCGACCCGCTTCTCCGGTCCGCCGCGAGCCCGGCGATCCGAGCGTCTCCTGCACCAAGACCGTCGGCGCGGTCGACGCGGTTTCCGGTCCTGCCGCTCTCGGTGGCCTGCCGGAAGAGGCGGTCCCCTCGCGCGGGGGGACGCAGGACGCTGCCGACGGGCCGTTCAGCGAGGATGAGCCGCAGGAAAGAGCAGGGCCGCTCGTCGGGCACGGGGTGAGGGGGCCTCGGTGGGACGGCGGGCGGTTGGCCAGGGTCACGCTGATGCGCATCGCGGACGCCGGGGATGCCGTCATGGCGGCGCTCGTCGCCGCGTACGGACCTGAGGCCGCGCTGGAGCAGGTGCGGGGCGGGCGATTTGCCCCGGGCTTCGTGGACGATGTGACGTCCAGGAGCGGCCGGCCACCCGATCTCGAACGCCGGCTCCAGGCCTGGCGGACGCGCCTGCTCTCGGCCGATCCGGTCGCCGACCTTGCACTCGGCGAGAGGTCGGGTGCTCGCCTCATCGCGCCGGGCGATCTGGAATGGCCGACCCAGCTCGACGATCTCGGGCCCGAGCGTCCCCTCGCGCTGTGGGTGCAGGGCAACGCCGATCTCCGGTTCTCCTGTCTCCGCTCCGTGGCGGTCGTGGGTTCGCGGGCGGCCACGCCGTACGGCATGCATGTCGCGGCGGAGATGGGCGCCGGGCTGGCCGAGGCGGGATGGACGGTCGTCTCTGGCGGAGCGTACGGCGTGGACGCGGCGGCGCATCGCGGTGCTCTCGCGGGCTCCGCTCCGACCATCGCCGTGCTGGCCTGTGGCCTCGACATCGCCTACCCGGCCGCCCACGTCGGACTGTTCGCGGCGATCCGCGACCGAGGGGCCGTCGTCAGCGAATGCCCTCCCGGCGTCCGGCCGACCCGCCCACGCTTCCTCGTCCGCAACCGAGTGATCGCCGCCCTGTCACGTGGCACCCTGGTCGTGGAGGCCGCCCTCCGGAGCGGGGCGCTCAACACCGCCGCGCACGCGGGCACCCTCCTGCGCCGGCTCGCCGCCGTGCCGGGCCCGGTGACCTCGGAGAACTCCGCGGGCTGTCACCGGTTGATCCGGCGAGGAGAAGCCGTCTGCGTGACCTCGGCCAGAGAGATGATCGAGCTGGTGGGGGCGATGGGCGAAGATCTCGCTCCGGAACCGCGAGGGCCGGTGCTGCCGAGGGACGCCCTGGACGGGGACACCCGTGCCGTCTTAGAAGCCGTGCCGGCGAGGGCGGGAACAGGGCTGGCCACGATCGCCCTGGACGCGGGCGTCGACCTGACGACCGCGCTGACCTGTCTAGGAGCCCTGGCGGCCGCGGGCCATGTCGAACGTTCCGAGCACGGCTGGCGCCTGCGCCGCACCGGAGGAGCACGTTCTCCGTCCGACTTCCCCGCCTACCGCTGACCCCCTCGCCGCACATGGTGTCGTGGCCACGGGCGCGGATGGCGGCCGGAACCGAAGGCGGCGGACGCCGTGGGATCTTCGACGAGGTCGATGGGGCTGGATCGCCGTTCGCCGTCATGTGGTGCGCAAGGCGCGGAGACGGCGGGCGGGCGGTCATGGCGGCGGAGTGGGCCAGTGGGGGAGGAGGCGCACCTGGCCGAGGGCCACGAGCAGCAGAGGGTCCAGATAACCCTTTCGGCCGATCAGGCCCCAGTGCAGGCAGGAGATCGGGCAGTGCCCGGCCGTCCGCTCGACGGTGCCGATGACCTGGCCGCGCGTCACCGTCTGCCCGCGCCGGACCTTGGGCCGGACCGGCAGGTAGGTGGTCCGCAGCCCGCCATGCACGATCATGACCACGCCGCGCCCGGCCAGTGGCCCGGCGTACCCGACGATGCCGGCCCCGGCCGCCCGCACTCGACCGCCCGGCGTGGCGGCGAGGTCGACGCCCCGGTGCCCGGGCAGCCAGGGGCGAGGTGGCGGGGCGAACCTCCGCAGCACGCGAGAGCGCTCGTCAAGCGGCAGCCGCCACCGGGCCGGCTCATCCCACCGGCCCGGTTCGGATCCGTCCGCGTCGTCCGGCTCCGACCTGTCCGGCTCCGAATCCGCCGTGTCCCAGGCGCCTGGTGCCAAGGTGACGGTGTCGTCCTGCTCGGAGGTGCTCGTGTCGCCCGGCTCCGACAAGGTCGAGCCTTCTGCCGGCGACATGACGGTGCCGCCCGGCTCCGTGCCTGGCGCGTCCAGAGATGAGGCCCTTGCCGTCGGTGATGGGACGCCTGAAGAACGTGCGCCCCAATGCTCTCGCGCCAGCGGGCCGGCGGCCGCGGTCGAGGCGTATGGGGGCGAGGTGGGTGCTGAGGCGGCGATGACGGTGATGAGGAACACCAGTGAAAGCCGCAGGCCGGCGAAACGCATGGGCAGATCCTGGCCGGGAGACGAGCGGCGGCATGCGACCGAACCTCGTTCTGTGCATAACTCCGCCTGCGCCGCTCGCATCCCCTCGGAACCGGTCATGCGGCCGTGCCTGCCTTCGCCCCTGCATGGCGAGCACTCTCCCGCCTGGCCGTAGCCGGACCTCATGGCGGTGCGGGCCGACGCCGACGGCGCATGTGGTGGTCGCGTCGCCTTGTCGCCCGCACGCCGTCTGGCTCAGGCCGGCCGGTGTGTCCTTCCGGCGTCGTCACACGGGGTTCCGGAGACGGTGTGCGGTGGCGGTGCGGGCCGCCTGGTCGAGGGGAGATGACCAGACGAGGACGATGGAGAGAACGAGGACGATGGAGAGAACGGCCATGAAGGCGCAGGCCCACAGCGCGGAACGCAGGCCGATGAGCGGTCCGAGCGCGCCGCCGGCGAGCCCGCCGAGAGTCATCACGCCCATCGTGGAGACGGTCATCGTCGCGTTGACCCTGCCCAGCATGGCGGGCGGCGACTCGCGGAGCTGAATGGTCCCGCGCCGGGCCGTTCCTTTCCCTCTCGGGGGGCGCTCCCCGCGCGTCCGGCGCGCCGGTGACCGCGAGGGGGGTGAGCCGGTCGAGGCGATCCGGGCCGCCGCGACGTGGGGCGGGGCCAGCGGAGTCGCGACGTGGCGATCACGCTTTGCGTTCGGGGGGGAACCTTGGCCGGTGGGCCGGGCGTGGCCGGGTTACGGGTACACTTTTGGTGGCTCGTCAAGCGGGCCGACTTCGCACGCCCACAGGCGATTCGTCCTCTCGGTCCGGGTCCTCGATCCGGATGGGACGACTCAGGGCGTCAGGGTGGGAGCCTCCGGCTCTCACGGACAACCGAGAAACGCGCCCTCGCGGCGCTCTGATCAGGAGGACCATACTCATGGCCCCCGTCGTCACCATGCGGCAGATGCTGGAGAGCGGCGTCCACTTCGGGCACCAGACCCGTCGGTGGAACCCGAAGATGAAGCGCTTCATCCTCACCGAGCGCAACGGCATCTACATCATCGACCTGCAGAAGTCGCTGTCGTTCATCGACCGTGCCTACGACTTCGTCAAGGAGACCGTCGCCCACGGCGGCACCATCCTGTTCATCGGCACCAAGAAGCAGGCCCAGGAGGCCATCGCCGAGCAGGCCGCGCGGGTCGGCATGCCCTACGTCAACCAGCGCTGGCTGGGCGGCATGCTCACGAACTTCTCCACCGTGCACAAGCGGCTCCAGCGGCTCAAGGAGCTCGAGGAGCTCGACTTCGACAACGTGGCAGGCTCCGGGCTCACCAAGAAGGAGCTCCTGATGCGCCGCCGCGAGAAGGACAAGCTCGAGCGCACCCTCGGCGGCATCCGCGACATGGCGCGCGTCCCGAGCGCCGTCTGGGTCGTCGACACCAAGAAGGAGCACATCGGGATCAGCGAGGCCCGCAAGCTGAACATCCCGGTCGTCGCCATCCTCGACACCAACTGCGACCCGGACGAGGTCGACTACCCGATCCCGGGCAACGACGACGCCATCCGCGCCGTCAGCCTGCTCACCCGCGTGATCGCCGACGCCGTCGCCGACGGCCTCATGGCGCGCGCCGGTGCGGGCACCCGTGGTGAGGACAAGCCGGCCGCCGTCGCCGAGCCGCTGGCCGAGTGGGAGCGCGAGCTGCTCGCCCGCTCCGAGGGCGAGGCCGCTCCGGAAGCCGCCGCCGAGGCCTCCGCTCCGGAAGCCGCCGAAGCCCCGGCTCCGGAAGCCGCTGAGGCTCCGGCGCAGGAAGCCGCCGAGGCGCCGGCTCAGGAGGCCGCTGAGGCTCCCGCCGAGACCGCTCCCGCCGCCGAGGCCGAGGGCACCGAGCAGCAGGGCTGAGGCCACGTCCGCCGCATGGCCACCCGCCGTGCGGCAAGCAAGGCTCTTCACGGGTGGGTGTGCCGAACCGGGGCGCACCCACCCGATCCACGACGACCCGACGAGGAAAAGACAATGGCTTCCGTGAACATGGCCGACGTCAAGCGGCTTCGTGAGCTGACCGCCGCCGGCATGATGGACTGCAAGAAGGCCCTGGAGGAGTCGGAGGGCGACTTCGACAAGGCCGTCGACATCCTTCGCGTCAAGGGCGCCAAGGACGTCGGCAAGCGCGAGGCGCGCACCGCCTCCAACGGTCTGATCGCCGTCAAGCACGAGGGCGACTCCCTCGCCGCGCTGCTCGAGCTCAACTGCGAGACCGACTTCGTCGCCAAGGGTGAGCGCTTCCAGGAGCTGGCCGCCCGCGTCGTCGCCCACGTGCTGGCCACCCGGCCGAGCGACGTGCCGAGCCTGCTGGACTCCGAGCTGGACGGCAAGACCGTCAAGGAGCACCTGGACGAGGCCAACGCCGCCCTCGGCGAGAAGATCGAGGTCCGCCGCTTCGTCGTGCTCGACGGTGGTTTCGTCGTCTCCTACATGCACAAGACCGACCCGCAGCTTCCCCCGGCCGTGGGCGTCCTGGTGCAGCTCGACGGACCGAACGCCGAGCTCGGCAAGGACATCGCGCAGCACGCCGCGGCCATGGCCCCCAAGTACCTCAGCCCGAACTCCGTCCCGGCCGACGTGATCGAGAAGGAGCGCACGGTCTTCGAGCAGATGACCCGCGAGGAGGGCAAGCCCGAGGCCGCCATCGGCAAGATCGTCGATGGGCGCATCAACGGCTGGTACAAGGACTTCACCCTTCTTGAGCAGGCCTTCGTCAAGGACAACAAGAAGACCGTCGGCAAGCTCGCCGCCGAGGCCGGCGTGAAGGTCCTGGCCTTCGTCCGCTACAAGGTCGGTCAGGCATAGGCTTGGCCCCGAGAGGGACGTGAGCAGCTCATCATCACCACCGAGGAGGCCGCCGTCGTGCAGGAGAACCATCAATCCGCTACGCCGGCGGCTTCGTCGTTCGACGGACCGCTTCGGTGGAAGCGCGTCATGTTGAAGCTGTCCGGTGAGGCGTTCGCGGGCGCCGAGCCGCTGGGCATCGACCCCGTGGTGGTCGCCAA
>NZ_BMNT01000051.1:0-43812 GCF_014646695.1 Sphaerisporangium melleum | reverse complement strand
GCTCGCCGACTCGGTCGCCGAGGCCGTGCGCGAGGGAGTGCAGGTCGCCGTCGTGGTCGGCGGCGGGAACATGTTCCGCGGTGTCGCGCTGTCCGAGCGCGGCATGGACCGCGCCCGCGCCGACTACATGGGCATGCTGGGCACGGTGATCAACTGCCTCGCGCTGCAGGACTTCCTGGAGAAGCGCGGCGTCGAGACCCGGGTGCAGACGGCGATCACGATGCAGCAGGTCGCCGAGCCGTTCCTGCCCAGGCGCGCCATCCGGCACCTGGAGAAGGGGCGCGTGGTCATCTTCGGTGCCGGGCTGGGGTCGCCCTTCTTCTCCACCGACACCTGCGCCGCCCAGCGCGCGCTGGAGGTCGGCGCGGAGGCCGTGCTGAAGGGCACCCAGGTCGACGGGGTCTACGACTCCGACCCGCGCAAGAACCCGGACGCCGTCCGCTTCGACCAGCTCGACTACAGCGAGGTGCTGACGCGAGGTCTCGGCGTCATGGATGCCACCGCGATCAGCCTGTGCATGGACAACGGCCTGCCCATCGTGGTCTTCGACCTGATGGGTGAGGGGAACATCCTGCGGGCGGTCCGCGGTGAGAAGATCGGCACGCTGGTGAGTCCGGCAGGGAAATAGGGAGCCGCTGTGATCGACGAAACCCTCCTCGAAGCCGAGGAGAAGATGGACAAGGCGGTCGCGGTCGCCAAGGAGGACTTCGCGGCGATCCGCACCGGCAGAGTCAGCCCCTCGATGTTCAACAAGATCATTGTTGACTACTACGGGTCGCCGACTCCGGTGCAGCAGCTGGCCTCGTTCCACGTTCCGGAGGCCCGCATGGTGATCATTCAGCCCTATGACAAGGGTGCGATGAGCGCCATCGAGAAGGCCATCCGTGACAGCGACCTCGGGGTCAACCCCGGCAACGACGGTGCGGTGATCCGCGTGGTGTTCCCCGAGCTGTCGGAGGAGCGCCGCCGCGAGTACATCAAGGTCGCCAGGAGCAAGGCCGAGAGCAGCAAGGTGTCGGTGCGCAACATCCGGCGTCACGCCAAGGAGACGCTCGACAAGCTCGTCAAGGACGGCGAGGCCGGCGAGGACGAGGTGCGGCGCGCCGAGAAGGAGCTCGACGACCTCACCCAGAAGCACGTCGCCAAGATCGACGAGCTGCTGAAGCACAAGGAAGCCGAGCTGCTCGAAGTCTGAGCACTGGAGCGGTTCAACAGGTCAGGTCGGGGCGCTTCCCCCTCCGGCGGTGTCCGTGGGGGAGCGCCCTCGCCGCGTTCTGGCACCCGCGCCCCCTCTCCGCCTCCGGGCGGTTCCGGCACGGCGGGTCGCCCGGCACGGCCGTGGTACGAGAGTGGGATCACTGTGGAAGGTACGGCGGCGGACGGCACCGGGCCGGCTCCGGGACGCGGGTCAGGCGAGCGTCCGCCCGAGCAGGTCCCGCAGGGACACGCCGCGTCCGCGAACGGCGAGAACGGCACGGCGGCCGGGGCCGGCGGCGAGCAGACCCCGGCGGGCGGCCTGCCCTCGGCGGGGGGTGAGACGTCCGGCAAGAGCATGCCGCTCACGTCCGGAGCAGGTGCGGCTCCCCGCGCTGACCTCCGCCCGGTTGCCGCGCGAGCGGGCCGCGGTGCGCCGCAGGAGGAGGTCACGGTGGAGGGCGGCAAGCCGGGGCGCATCCGCACCGGCCGCAACCTTCCCGCCGCGATCGGTGTCGGCGTCGCGCTCGGCGCGCTGGTCATCGCGTCCCTCTACACGGTCAAGGTCCTGTTCCTGATCGTGGTCCTCGCCGCGGTCGGCATCGGCGTCGTGGAGATGGCCCGTGCCCTCGGCGGCCGGGGCATCCAGGTGCCGATCCCCCCGCTGCTGGCGGGCCTGGTCGGCGTCCTCGCCGGTGCCTACTGGGGCGGGACGATCTGGATGCTCGGCGTCTTCACACTGACCGTGCTCGTGCTGCTCGGCATGCGCATGGTCCACGGACCCGAGGGGTACGTGCGGGACGCCTCGGCCAGCCTGCTCACCGCCGTCTATCCCATGCTGATCGTCGGGTTCGTTCCGTTGATGCTCAGCGAACCGGACGGCGCCCATCGGGTGGTCATCTTCATCGCGGTGACGGTGTGCAGCGACATCGGCGGCTATTTCGCGGGCATCCTGTTCGGCAGGCACAAGATGTCGATCATCAGCCCGAAGAAGACCTGGGAGGGGTTCGCCGGCTCCGTGCTCGCCTGTGTGGTGTGCGGGGCGCTGCTGGTCCACTTCCTCCTCGACGGCCGGCTCTGGCAGGGGGCCCTGCTGGGCGCCGTCGTCGCCGTGTGCGCGACCTTCGGCGACCTCGTCGAGTCGACGATCAAGCGCGATCTCGGCATCAAGGACATGGGCAACGTGCTGCCCGGGCACGGCGGGCTCATGGACCGCCTCGACTCGCTGCTCGCCACGCTCTTCCCCGTCTGGCTGCTCCTGGCGATCTTCATTCCCGTCTGACCGGCCCGCCCGCTCAGGGGAGGCGCCCGGTCAGTGGCACGGCCTCGTGGCCCTGCTCGGCGATCAGCCGCAGCTCCGGCTCGGTGACCGGGACCAGCCACAGCCAGCGCACTTCGTCCCCGCTGAACCCGAACCCCGACAGGTCCGGCAGGCCGGGCACCGTGTCGAGCATCAGCACCCCTTGGTACCCCGGTCCGAGGGGGAAGGACGCCGACTCGCGGTACCAGCGTGCCGTGTGCCCGTGCCCGAGCCAGGTGACCGACGTCCACGGGTAGCGGGCCAGCCACAGGAACAGCCGGGCCGCCTCGGCCGCCTCGCCGCGGGTGGCGACCGCCAGCTCGATGCGCGCGAAGGTGTCCGGCCGGTCGATGTACTGCTCGACCGTGGGCATGCGCTGGCAGCTCATCCCCACGGTGGACAGCAGGGTGTACCCCTCCTGCGGGCGCTCGGTGATCCCCACCGTGGGGAGCCGGTCGCCGCCCACGTCCCAATATCGACCGGCGGGCCCGGCCTTGGCGTCCAGGTGGCTCATCACGAACTGCTGGAACGACGGCCACGCGCCATCCCCGTGCCGCCATTCCCAGTACGAGCGCGCCTTGGCGATGCGTGGCGCGAGTCCTTCCAGCGCGTCGGCGAGCGGCCAGGCGAACGGTGACTCGCCGGCGGCGTCCCGCGCGTAGCCGGGCATGCCCCGTTCGAGGTCGGCCCAGCCGGGAATCACCGCCAGCAGCTCGCCGTTGCGGTAGAGGGCGGCGCCGTCGCCCTCCTCGAACCACAGCACCTCCAGCTCGCCCGCGATGAACGGCGGCGATCCCTCAGGGACGCGGGTGTTGCCGAGGGGCATCACCGGGGTCTGGCCGGACTCGATGCGCACCAGGTCGACCGAGGAGGGAGCGGGTCCATGGTTGGCGAGCCACACGGCTCCGTGGATCCCGCCCTGCGCGTCGCGAAGGTAAGCTACCGACGACGAACCGTCCTGTTCGACGGTCACCACGCGACTACCGTAGGGGCTGGTGTCGGTGAGAACGACATCGGTGGTGCCCAACGCATATCCGCCTTTCCGGTAAGCGTCTCCCCGTTCCGCCGAGGATCGCACTAGATCACACGGAATGGCTGTCCAGTGCAGCTTCCGGCAAACCGTTAAGAGAAGGACATGTCCGCCCAGCTAACCTTTGTCGCCCCCCGACGGGCGAAGCCGTCACGCCACCTGGCCGACCTGTCCATGGCGGAGCGCCGCGCGGCCGTGGCGGAACTGGGCGAGAAGCCCTTCCGGGCCGACCAGCTCTCCCGGCACTACTTCGAGCGGTTCACCACCGACCCCGAGCAGATGACCGATCTGCCGGCGGCGTCCCGCGACCGGCTGGTGACGCAGCTGATGCCCGGCCTGCTGACCTCGGTCCGTGAGATCACCTGCGACGGTGGCATGACCCGCAAGACGCTGTGGCGGCTCTTCGACGGCGCGCTGGTGGAGTCGGTGCTCATGCGCTACCCCGACCGCGTGACGATGTGCGTGTCGTCCCAGGCCGGGTGCGGCATGAACTGCCCGTTCTGTGCCACCGGGCAGGCCGGGCTGACCCGCAACATGTCCACCGCCGAGATCGTCGAGCAGGTCGTGGCGGGGGCGCGGGCACTGGCCGCGGACGAGGTCCCTGGCGGTCCGGGGCGGGTCAGCAACATCGTGTTCATGGGGA
Source organism: Sphaerisporangium melleum (assembly GCF_014646695.1). Taxonomy (GTDB): domain Bacteria; phylum Actinomycetota; class Actinomycetes; order Streptosporangiales; family Streptosporangiaceae; genus Sphaerisporangium; species Sphaerisporangium melleum. Next base: position 39,645 of record NZ_BMNT01000051.1, on the reverse strand, counting down.
TGGGCGAGCCGCTGGCCAACTACAAGGCCGTGATCGGCGCCGTGCGCCGCATCGTGGAGCCGGCGCCCGCGGGCCTCGGCATCTCCGCCCGGGGCGTCACCGTCTCCACGGTCGGCCTGGTCCCGGCGATCGACAAGCTCGCGGCGGAGGGGCTGCCGGTGACGCTCGCGGTCTCCCTGCACGCGCCGGACGACGAGCTGCGCGACACGCTCGTGCCGGTCAACACCCGCTGGAAGGTCGCCGAGGTGCTGGACGCCGCCTGGCGCTACGCGGCGGTCACCAAGCGCCGGGTCTCCATCGAGTACGCCCTGATCAAGGACATCAACGACCAGGAGTGGCGGGCTGACCTGCTGGGACGGCTGCTCAAGGGCAAGCTCGTCCACGTCAACCTGATCCCGCTCAACCCGACCCCCGGCTCCAAGTGGACGGCCTCCCGCCCCGAGGACGAGCGCGCCTTCGTCCGCCGCCTGGAGTCGCACGGCGTGGCCGTCACGGTGCGCGACACCCGGGGCCGTGAGATCGACGGCGCGTGCGGTCAGCTCGCCGCCGCCACCCCCGAGCAGGGCTGACCGAGCCGGGCGGACGCCTCCCCGTACGCGGGCGTCCGCCCCGCGACGGCCCGCGCGTACCCCGCCTGCCTGAGCGTCACCTGTAGCGGATCGCGTTGGCGATCAGTGCGAGCAGCAGGAACGTCACGGCGCCCACCATGACCATGCGCCAGAACGCCGCCCGGGCCGCCGACTTCGCGGGCGGCACCTTGGCCGCCGCCTCCGCGGCGGCCTTGATCGCTTTACCCCAGCCCGCCCAGGTGTCCACGGTGCGCTGGAAATTGCGCCCGACGGCGAACAGGACCGTCGCGACCAGGATGATGAGCAAAATGCGGCCGTCGGTACTCTCCATTGATGCGCTCCTGCGGGGGAAGTCGGACCCGGCACCTGCTGAATTTATGCCACCCACGGCGATGACGCGGAGGAAAGCTCGCAGTGGCGCTGAAGTGCGGGAACGTGCTAATCGATGTTTCGTGATATGTCCGGCTTCCCGTCCGTGAGGTGGAGCGCTCGTCGGATAGGACGGTTTCGCGAGGGGACGCGGAGCCGCAGCCGTGAAATGCGGACGATAGCCAGGTAAATCGGATATGTGAGGGTGGCGGGCCGGCCCGCCGCATCCGGATGTGCGGGCGCATCCGCATGCACGGCGGGAATGGTATGACTGGTGCCGACCACGAGGACCACGGGCAGGAGGGCGTGCCGGCCGTGCAGGACCAGGCGAGGACGGCCGGGCAGGCCGTGGACATCTACACCGACGGCGCGTGCAGCGGCAACCCCGGTCCCGGCGGCTGGGGAGCGGTGCTGCGCTACGGCGAGGTGGAGAAGGAGATCTACGGTGGCGAGCCCGGCACCACGAACAACCGCATGGAGCTGATGGCCGCCATCATGGCCCTGGAGAGCCTCACCCGGCCGGTCACCGTGCGCCTGCACACCGACAGCACCTACGTGCGCAACGGCATCACCCAGTGGCTGCGCTCCTGGAAGCGCAACGGCTGGCAGACGGCCGCCAGGCAGCCGGTCAAGAACATGGACCTGTGGCAGCGACTGGACGCGGCGACCGCGTGCCACACCGTCGAATGGCTCTGGGTGAAGGGCCACGCCGGTCACCCCGAGAACGAACGCGCCGACGCCCTGGCCCGCCGCGGCGTCGACCAGATCCGGAGAGGCTGAGCCCGGCCGCGAACCCCGATCACACCGTGACCGGGTGAACCGCGGCCAGGGACGGGCCGTAGCTCAAGGGCAGCCGCCGCTCCGGCGCTCCTCTCAGGCACGCCGGGGCACGGCGACGGGGCGCCGCCCCGGCCGCACCGAACCTGCCGTGACCTACGGACACGGCCCGCTCCGGTCTTGCGAGGGTTGATCGATGCGTAAGGTCGTCGTGACCGTCACCGGCTTCGGCCTCGCCCAGCTACTGCTCGCAGGGCCGGCCGCCGGCCCCGCCGATGCGCACGGCGCGCTGACGAACCCGCTCAGCAGAGCGGCCGCGTGCGGCGTGGGCGAGAACGCGGCCCTGCGGGCCTGCAAGGCCGCCGTCGCCGCGAGTGCGCCCGGCGCGCTGGCCGAGTGGGACGACCTGCGGGTCCCCGGCGTGGCCGGGCGTGACCGCGAGATGATCCCGGACGGCAGGCTGTGCAGCGCCGGGCTCGCGCGCTTCGCCGGTCTCGACCTGCCGCGGACGGACTGGCCGGCGACCAAGTTGGCCGCGGGAGCCGCGTACACCTTCAAGTACCGTGCGACGATTCCGCACAAGGGCACGTTCCGCATGTACGTCACCAAGGACGGCTACGACCCGGCCCGGCCGCTCACCTGGTCGAAGCTGGAGAGGGAGCCGTTCCTGCGGGTCACCGATCCGCGGCTGGTCGCCGGGGCGTACACGATGAAGGGCAGGCTGCCGTCCGGCAAGACAGGCCGGCACGTCGTCTACACCGTCTGGCAGAACTCCGAGACCCCGGACACCTACTACTCCTGTTCCGACGTGGTCTTCGCCGCGAGCGGCGCTGACGGATCGGGTGGTTCGGACGGTGCGGGCGGCGGCGCCCAGGCCACCGAAGCGGACGCGCCGGCCCGTGAGACGAACTCCGCGCCCGGTGCCGGGAGCGCACCCGTTGCCGAGGCGGCGAGCCGTCCGGCGGCGGAGAGCGGTGGCGGCGGTGTCCGGCTGATGGCGGGCGCCGCCGTGGCCCTTCTCGCCTGCGCGGCGGGTGCCGTACTGCTCGCCCGGCGCTCCACCCGGCGGGCGTGACCGCCGGGACGCCGGCCGGCGGGGCGCCCGTCGTCAGGCGCGGCAGATGATCTCGCCGTGCACCACGGCGAACCAGCCGTCCTCGTGGGCGCCCCACTCGCGCCAGCCCGCGCTGAGGCGCTCCAGGTCGGCACGCGTGGCGAGGCCGAGCGACAGGGCGTGATCGGCGAAGGCGGAGGAGGTGACCCGGTCCGCCCACAGGCCGCTCCACCAGGCGCGGTCCTGCGGCGAGGCGAAGCACCACACCGAGGCGGAGGCGGTGACCTCGGTGAAGCCGGCCTGCCGGGCCCAGGAGAGCAGGCGGCGTCCGGCGTCCGGCTCCCCGCCGTTGGCGCGGGCGATCGCGCGGTACAACTCCTGCCAGTCGGTCAGGGCCGGCGGCTCCGGGTACCAGGTGAAGGCGGCGTAGTCGGAGTCGCGGGCCGCGACCAGGCCGCCGGGCGCGCACGCCTCGCGCATCGCGGCCAGGGCGCCCACCGGATCGGCCAGGTGCTGGAGCACCTGGTGGGCGTGGACGACATCGAATCCGCCCTCGGGCAGGTCGTGGACGTCGGCCACCTCGAAGGTGAGGCCGGCCCAGCCGGCGGAGGCGGTCCGCGCGGCCTGCGCGATGACGTCCTCGCTGGTGTCGATCCCGACGACGCGTCCCGGCGCCACCAGGTCCGCCAGGTCGGCCGTGATCGTGCCGGGACCGCAGCCGACGTCGAGGAGGGACATGCCGGGACGCAGGTGCGGCAGCAGGTAGGCGGCCGAGTTGGCGGCGGTCCGCCACGTGTGCGAACGCAGCACGGATTCGTGGTGACCGTGGGTGTAGGTGGCGCGCGGTGCCGGCATGGCATCCCCCTTCTCGATGGTCGAACGAGGCGAGCCTAGCCGCGTATCCATATTGCGAGAAGATTCGTATCGCATGTCGAGACGGATAACGAAGACGCCGGATCGGGACCCTCGGAGATCGAGGGCCGATGGAGACCGGAACGGGAGTGGGCGGCCTGGCCTCAGGGCCGCGAACCCGAGGCCGTCCCGTCAGGGGCGGGTGCGGCGCAGGCGGGTGTAGGCGAACAGGGCGACGGCGCACCAGAAGAGGGTGGCCCCGGCCAGGCCGGGCAGTGAACGGCCGAGGAAGTCGCCCTGGCCGGCCGCGCGCATCCAACTGATGATCGGCACCGTCAGCCAGGTGACCGGGACCAGGCTGAGCAGCAGGATTCCCGCGTACCCACCCAGCAGGGTGAGGGCCGCGACGGCCGGATCGGGGAGGATGGGGCGGCTGGTCAGCGCGCCGATGGCCGTTCCGGTGAGCAGCGAGAGCAGGTGCAGCGCGAGCCCGCCGAGCAGCGCCTGCGGCCCCGGGGTGGCCGAGAAGCCGATGGCGAGCGGCACGACCAGCGCGACCAGGGCCAGCGCCGCGTTGAGGGCGACCGCGGCGAGCAGGCCGCTCGCCACCTCGCGCCCGGGCCGTCCGACCGCGGTGATCGACAGCAGTCGCTGCACGTCCGGTTCGGCGTCGAGCAGGCCACGGGCGGCCCAGGCGAACACCGGGACCAGGAGGGCGGCCGAGTCGGCGTAGGACGGCAGCTCCTGTCCGACGTTCACCCGCACCGAGTACAGGATGGCCATGACGACCAGCAGTCCGCCGAACGGCAGGATGACGCGATGCGACCGCAGGTAGGCGGTGATCTTGAAGTAGGTCAGGGACAGCGCCGGTCTCATCGGTCCTCACCTGCGTCGTGTGCTCCCGGCGTGGCCGGTGCTCCGGGTCCGGCCGGCTCCGCCTGGCCCGCAGGTAGCGGCTCTTCCCGTCCTTCTGGCATCGGCCGTCCCGGCATCGCCGCTTCCGCGGTGCGGAGGACGGGCTGGTAGCCCTCGGCCCGGAGTTTGCCGGCCACCGCCTCGGCGTCGGCGGCGTCCACGGTGATCTCGATGACCACCGTGCCGGAGGCCGGGGACGAGTCGACCGCGGCGGCCACGGCGTCGGCGGGCTGGACCGTGGCGTCGCCGACATGCAGGTGGCGGATGCCGGGATACCCGGCGAGCCCGCTCTGATGGTCGCTGACCACGACGACGCCGCCCGCCGCCGCGACGTCCGCGACGATGCGCGGCAGCTCGGCGCGGGCCTGCGCGTCGAGCCCGGAGAACGGTTCGTCGAGGATGAGCAGCCCCGGCGGCGCGAGCAGCGCCTGGGCCAGGCCGACCTTGTGCGCGCTCCCCTTGGACAGGTCGGCGAGCGGCACGTCGAGCAGCGCCGCCATGCCGAGCCGGTCCACCCACGGGTCGATCACGGCCGGCCGCAGGCCCCGGATCGCGGCCATCCGGGTGAGGTAGGCGAGCACGGTGAACGGCTGCTCCACCGGGAAGATCTCCGGGGCGTACCCGACGACCTCGGGACGGTCGGTGATCCGGCCCCGGGTCGGCGGCGTGACGCCCGCGAGGAGCCGCAGCAGGGTGGATTTGCCGGCGCCATTGCGCCCGGTGATCTCGGCGACCGTTCCCGGGGGCAGATGCAGGTCGACGTCACGCAGCACCCAGGGGGCACGACGTGCGTACCGAAATGAGAGGTTCGCGAGCCGCATAGGGCGGCAAGCTTACCGGTCGGCCGCTAACTTTCTGGATTTCAGCCTGTCATACGTTCAGAATGGTAAAAGAGGGAAAAGAGCACCGGGGTGTGAACACCGGGAGGACACGGCGTGATCCGCTTTCCACGCGTGCTGGGTGTGCGGGCAGGCTATGACCCCGCCCAGGTAGACGCGCTGATCCGGCGCATCGAGGCGACCCTCGGCCGCGGCGTCCTGGACGGGCCGCCCCTGACGGCCGACGACATCCGCGCCGCACGCTTCAGCACCAAGCTGGGCGGATACAACGAGGTGGCCGTCGACTACGCGCTCGACGCGTTCGTGGTGGCGGTGGAGATCCACGCGGGCCTGGTCCACGATGCCGGGCCCGCCACCGCGCCTTCCGCGGCTCCGGCCTCCGGTGGCTCCGCCGCCCTGCCCTCCAGGACTCCTGCCGGCCACACCGCCACGAGTCCGCCCGGCTCCGCGAACACCCTGGGTCGCACCGGCTTCCCGGGGCACCCGAGCGCCCCCGGCTCGGCGGATCCCCTGGGGTCGATGGGCTCTTCGGGTCCGGTGGGCGGGCCCCTGGGCCGCCGCGCCGTCACCGGCCCGATGAGCGAGGCCCCCGGGCGGCGTGCCGCGGCCGGCACCTCGGGCGGGATCTCCTCGACCCCTCCTACGGGGATGTCGGCCGTTCCCCCGCGCGATGCCTCCTTCCCGCTCTCGCGTGACATCCCGGACCTGCCTCGGCGAGACGTTCCCTCGCCGTCCACCCGCGATGCCGGCTCCGCCGATCACCTGTTACCCGGCCGGCCTGATCTTCCCTCGGGCACACGGCGTTCCCTGTTCGAGCCCGCGCATCCGGCGGTTCCCCTGTCGGCGCCCTCGCCGGTCCCGTCCGTGCCCGCGGCCGGGCCGGTGCGGCCCGCCGAGCGGCGGAACGACGAGGAGGAGGACGACGCGCCGACCCTGCCCGGTATACCGAAGGTGACCGACCAGCCCCCCACAGGGGCGCACCACGCCCCCCAGGCCCTTGGCACGCCGATCGCCTCCGCGTCGCCATCGGCGGCGGGGGTGACCGGCGCGCCCCCGGAAACGAGGCCGGTTCCCGGGGCGGGGCCGCTGACGGTACGGGGTCTGCACGCGGGCCTTGGCGGAGTGGGGACGGCCGCCTCCGCCGCGGTCTGGCTGGAGGAGCAGGCCGTGCGGGTCGAGCGCGTGATGTTCCGGCCGGCCCGCCTCGGCTCGGGCTACGACGAGGACGAGGTCGACGTCTTCCTCGACCACGTGGTCGCCACCCTGCGGGGCACGAGTGAGCACCCGCTGACGGCCGAGCAGGTCAGGAAGGCCACGTTCTCCACCGTCGTCTTCAAGAACGGATACGCCGTCACCCAGGTGGACGCGTTCCTCGCCGAACTGGCCGGCATCCTGGACCGCCGTGAGGCACTCCTCGGCGAGCAGGAACAGCACGTCTAGCGCTTCGGGCGCCGGGTCGGCCGGGTTTTCCGCCGCAGGGCGGCGCCGGGTCATACGGCCTGCGGGGGCGCGGAGCCTCTTTCGGAGAGGGCGCGACGCCGTGGCCACGGAGGGGCGAGGCGTCGGGGGTCAGAGAGGGGAGAGTGGCGGGTGAGCGGGTGTGGCGGTGGGGTCAGCGGGTGCCCCAGGAGTAGGTTTGCTTGCGTAGCTTGAGGTAGACGAAGGTCTCGGTGGCGCGCACGGTGGGGATGGCGCGGATCTTGCCGAGAATCTCCAGAAGGTGGCTGTCGCCTTCGCAGACCACTTCCACCATGATGTCCAGAGAGCCGGCGGTGAGGACGACGTAGTCGATCTCATCGATCGACGACAGTTTGTCGGCTACGGTCTCGAGGTCGCCCTCGCACTTGATGCCGATCATGGCTTGACGGGGGAAGCCGAGGGTGAGGGGGTCGGTGACCGCGACGATCTGCATGACGCCCGCGTCGAGGAGACGTTGCACGCGCTGGCGGACGGCGGCCTCCGACAGTCCGACGGCCTTGCCGATGGCGGCGTACGGCTTGCGCCCGTCGGCCTGCAACTCCTCGATGATCCGCTTGGAGATCTCGTCCAGCACCACCGGGCCGGGTTTGGCGTCGTGGTTGTTGTTGTCCCGTCGCGCCTTAGGCGGCGTCGTCATCTCCGAGTCCTTCCTCACGACTCCGTGCCCGCTACCGCGCGGGGATTACGGCGCCGTTCCCGCCATGTTGCGGTCCTGGTGCGACATGTTGTCAGTTCATCGTGCTCTGTCAAGCGAATTCGTAGCAATTTGATATATTCGCGACGAAATCCCTTGTCGTGGTACCTGGCCTCTGTCAGAGTCGCGACAACTCAGCTACCTCCGAGGGAGGTCAACGTTGACCAGCCGTCTGCAGAACTTCATCAACGGCGGGCTCACGGACGCCAGGAGCGACCGGTTCTCCGACGTGATCGACCCGAGCACCGGGGAGGTCTACCTCCAGGCGCCGATCTCGGGTCAGGAGGACGTCGACGCGGCCTACGCCGCCGCGAGCGCCGCGTTCGCGTCCTGGGGCATGGCGACGCCGGGCGAGCGCGCCGGCCTGCTGTTGAAGATCGCCGACGCCATCGAGGCGCGGGCGGACGAGCTCGTCGAGGCCGAGTGCCGCAACACGGGTAAGCCCCGCGCGCGGATGGCCGAGGACGAGATCCCGCCGGCGGCCGACCACTTCCGTTTCTTCGCGGGCGCCGCGCGCACCCTGGAGGGCCCGACCGCCGGGGAGTTCCTGGCCGACCACACCTCGGTGATCCGGCACGAGCCGATCGGCGTCGTCGGGCAGGTCACCCCGTGGAACTACCCGCTGATGATGGCGGTGTGGAAGATCGCCCCGGCGCTCGCCGCGGGGAACACCGTGGTGCTCAAGCCGTCCGACACCACGCCGGTGTCCACGGTCAAGCTGGCCGAGATCATCGGCGAGATCCTCCCGCCCGGCGTGTTCAACGTCGTCGTCGGCGACCGCGGCACCGGAGCCCTGGTGGTCGGCCACCCGTCGGCGTCGATGGTGGCGATCACCGGCTCGGTCGGCGCGGGCGTCCAGGTGGCCAGGTCGGCGGCCGACGACCTCAAGCGGGTGCACCTGGAGCTCGGCGGCAAGGCTCCGGTCGTCGTCTTCGAGGACGTCAAGGACATCGCCGCGGTGGCCGAGTCGATCGCCCAGGCCGGTCTCTACAACGCCGGTCAGGACTGCACCGCGGCCTGCCGCGTGCTGGTGCACGAGAGCATCCATGAGCCGTTCCTCGCCGCGCTGGCCGAGTCGGCGGCGGGCACCAGGACCGGCGGCCCGGACGTCGAGGACGCCTTCTACGGACCGCTCAACAACGCGGGCCAGCTCGCCCGGGTCGAGGGCTTCCTGGAGCGGATCCCCGGCCACGCCAAGGTCGTCACCGGCGGCCGGCGCATCGGCGACAAGGGCTACCTGTTCGAGCCGACCGTGGTCGACGGCCTCCGGCAGGACGATGAGATGATCCAGACCGAGGTGTTCGGCCCGGTCATCACCGTGCAGACCTTCACCGACGAGGCCGACGCGCTCGCCAAGGCCAACGACGTGAAGTACGGCCTGTCGGCGTCGGTGTGGACCGCTGACCACGGCCGGGCGATGCGCGTGTCGCGGCGGCTGGACTTCGGTGTGGTGTGGGTGAACACCCACATCCCGTTCGTCTCGGAGATGCCGCACGGCGGGTTCAAGCACTCGGGCTACGGCAAGGACCTGTCGGTCTTCGGCCTGCACGACTACACCCGGGTCAAGCACGTCATGCACTACATCGGTGAGTGATCACCGAGCAGCTTCGCACGCACAGGCGCTCGGCGCACGGCCGCCGGCATAGGTAAGGGATAGGCCTGGAAATGACGGAGATCCAGGCGGGCAAGGAGGAGGCGGCCGCGGCGGCCGCCTCCGACATCTCCTCGGTGCCCGCCATCGAACTCGACGAGGTCGTCAAGGAGTACCAAGCGCACGGTGAGGTCGTACAGGCGGTGAAAGGGGTCAGCCTGTCGATCGCCGAGGGGGAGTTCTTCTCCATGCTGGGGCCCTCGGGGTGCGGCAAGACCACCACCATGCGGATGATCGCCGGGTTCGAGGATCCCACGCGGGGCTCCGTTCGGCTGCACGGGCGGGACGTCACCGACGTCCCGCCCAACAAGCGCGACGTGAACATGGTGTTCCAGTCCTACGCGCTGTTCCCGCACATGAACGTCTGGGAGAACGTCGCCTTCGGGCTGCGGCGCAAGCGCGTACCGGGGGCCGAGCTCAGGCGGCGGGTCGGCGAGATGCTGGAGATCGTCGACCTGACCGGCCGGGAGAAGCGGCGCCCGCGCGAGATGTCCGGCGGTCAGCAGCAGCGGGTCGCGCTCGCCCGGGCCCTGGTGAACCAGCCGCGGGCGCTGCTGCTGGACGAGCCGCTCGGCGCGCTGGACCTCAAGCTGCGCCAGGCGATGCAGATCGAGCTCAAGCGCATCCAGCGCGAGGTCGGCATCACCTTCGTCTACGTCACCCACGACCAGAACGAGGCGCTCACCATGAGCGACCGCATCGCGGTGATGAACGACGGCCTGGTCGAGCAGCTCGCCGGGCCGCGGGAGATCTACGAGCGTCCGGCGACGAAGTTCGTCGCCGGGTTCATCGGCACCTCCAACCTGCTGACCGGGACCGCCGAGCGGTTCGACGCGAGCACAGTGGTGGTCCGGCTGGGGGAGGGCGACCGGGTGCTGGTGCCGGTCGGCGAGGGGGCCCGGACCGGCGGCCAGGTCGAGGTGACCGTACGTCCCGAGAAGATCAGGATCTCGCGGGAGGAGCCCGCCGCGGGGGTCAGCGCCGTCCGCGGCACCGTGGCCGAGGTGGTCTATCTCGGCACCTACAACAGCTACGCCGTGAACCTGGCGGGCGGCGCCGAGTTCACGGTGTTCGAGCAGAACGCCAACGACAGCAGCATCACCGCCGAGCGTGGTGACCCGGTCTGGTTGTCCTGGCAGCCGCACCACTCGTTCGCGATAGGAAGTTGAACCGCCCCATGACCCCTCCTCGTGATCTCGCGTTCCTCCGTGGCCTGACCCAGCGTCGCGGAGCGCCCTCGTACAGTGGTGGCCCGGGTGTGACCCGGCGCGACGCCCTGCGCGTCGCCGGACTGTCCGCCGCCGCCCTGGGCCTCGCGGCCTGCGGCGTGCAGGGCAAGCGGGCCGAGCCGCCCAAGCCCAGCGCGGCCGCCGGCTACTGGGCCGAGCAGACCAAGCACGGGACGCTGCGCTTCGCCAACTGGCCGCTGTACATCGACAAGGACGGCAAGAAGTACCCGACCCTGGAGAAGTTCACCCAGGAGACCGGGATCAAGGTCACCTACCAGGAGGCCATCCAGGACAACTCCACCTGGTTCGGCAAGGTCCAGCCGCAGCTCGCCGCCGGACAGGACATCGGCTACGACCTGATGGTCATGACCAACGGCATCCAGCTCGGCCGGGCCATCGCCCTGGGCTACCTGGTGGCGCTGGACCACTCCAAGCTGCCGAACTTCGCCGCCAACGCCGGCGCGAAGTACAAGAACCCCTCCTACGACCCGAACAACACCTACACGATCCCCTGGCAGTCGGGGCTGACCGGCATCGCCTACAACCCCAAGTACGTGGACGGGGAGATCAGCAGCATCCAGGAGCTGTGGAACCCCAAGTACAAGGGCAAGGTCGGCATGCTGCTCGACACCCAGGAGATCGCCAACTTCGGCATGTTCTCCCTGGGCATCGACCCGGACAAGTCCACCCAGACCGACTGGGAGAAGGCCGGGCAGAAGCTCCAGCAGCAGCGCGACGCAGGGCTGGTCCGCAAGTACTACGAGAACGACTACGTGGACGCGCTGGTGCGCGGGGACATCTGGATCTGCATGGCCTGGTCCGGGGACGTCTTCCAGCAGATCGCCGAGGGGCAGGACCTGAAGTTCGTGATCCCCCAGGAGGGCGGCACGATCTGGACCGACAACATGTGCATCCCCAAGACCGCGCAGAACCCGGTCGACGCCCTGGCCATGATGGACTACGTCTACAAGCCGGACATCGCCGCCGCGCTGGCCGAGTACATCAACTACATCACGCCGGTCCCCGGGGCCCAGCAGATCGTCCAGGCCGACGCCGCGAAGGCGACCGGCGGCGACAAGAAGTCGCTGGAACTGGTGGCGACCAGCCCGCTGATCTTCCCGTCGGAGTCCGACCTGGCCAAGCTGCGTTCCTACAAGACGCTGACGCCGGCCGAGGAGAAGGTCTACGAGGGCATCTTCCAGCCGATCTCGCAGGGGTAGCGGCATGAGACGCAAGCTCGCGCCCTACCTGCTGGTGCTGCCCGGCGGGTTGTGGCTGGTGTTGTTCCTGGTGGTCCCGCTGGTGTTCATGGCCTCGGTCTCCACCCAGGAGGGCGACGTCGTGTACGGCTTCGCCCAGACCTTCCACTTCGCCAACTACACCGACGCGCTCGCGCGCTACCAGACGCAGTTCCTGCGTTCGGTCGGCTACGGCCTGGTGGGGACGCTGGCGGCGATCGCGCTGGCCTACCCGGTGGCGTACTGGATCGCCTTCAAGGGCGGAGCCCGCAAGTCGACCTACCTGCTGCTGGTCCTGCTGCCGTTCTTCGTGTCCTTCGTGCTGCGCACGGTGTCGTGGAAGTTCCTGCTGGCCGACGACGGCATCCTGCTCCAGCCGCTGAAGGACGCGGGCCTGCTGCCCGAGGACTTCCATGTCCTGGCCACCTCGGCGGCGGTGATCTGCGGCCTGGTCTACAACTACCTGCCCTTCATGGTCCTGCCGATCTACGTGGCGCTGGAGCGGGTGGACCCGCGGGTGGTCGAGGCGGCCTACGACCTGTACGCCGGGCCGCGCGAGTCGTTCACCAAGATCGTGCTGCCGCTGTCCCTGCCGGGGGTGTTCGCCGGAGTGCTCATGACCTTCGTCCCGATGACCTCGGACTACGTCAACGCGGCCATCCTCGGCGGCCCGTCGAACACGATGATCGGCAACATCATCCAGACGGAGTACCTGACGAACAACAACTATCCGGTCGGCGCCGCGCTGTCGTTCACGCTGATGGCGGTGATGCTCGCCGGCATCTTCGTCTACGCCCGCGCGCTCGGCACCGAGAACGTCCTCGAGGCGGCGGCCCGATGAGCGGCCCGGTCAGCCCCGCCCCGGCCACCCGGGCACCGGCCGCGCCGGCCCGCGCCCGCCGGGGCCGCACCCGCTGGGGCGGGCGCCTGCTGTTCGGCTACACCTGGCTGGTGCTGCTGTGGCTGTTCGCCCCGATCGCCGTGATGATCGTGTTCGGCTTCAACGACATCAAGAGCAAGTCGAACGTGAGCTGGCAGGGCTTCACGCTGAAGTGGTGGGGGCGTCTCGGCGACTACCCCGAGCTCACCACCGCCCTGTGGAACTCGATCACGATCGCGTTGCTGGCCACCCTCGTCGCCACCGTGCTCGGCACGCTGATGGGCATCGCGCTCGGCCGTTACCGGTTCGGCGGCCAGGGCGCCACCAACCTGGTGATGTTCGCCGCGATCTCCTCGCCCGAGCTGGTCATGGGCACCTCGCTGCTGTCGCTGTTCATCAGCGTGGGGGTGCAGACCGGCTACTGGACCGTGGTCATCGCGCACGTGCTGTTCTCGGTGTCGTTCGTCGCGGTCACCGTGCGGGCCCGGGTGGTGGGCCTGGACGGCTCGGTGGAGGAGGCCGCCCGTGACCTCGGCGCCTCCACCTGGGTGACCTTCTGGCGGGTGACCTTCCCGATGATCCTGCCGGGCGTCATCTCCGGCGCGCTGCTGGCGTTCGCGCTGTCGATCGACGACTTCGTCATCACGCAGTTCACCAGTGGCACGACCACCACATTCCCCCTGTGGATCTACGGCGCCGTCCGCATCGGCGTCCCTCCGCAGGTCAACATCCTCGGCACGCTGATCTTCGCGGTCGGCGTGGCGATCGCCGTGATCAACACGGTGACCTCCCGTCGTCGCACCTGACGCGGGAGACCAGCACCCGGACACGGGGCACATAGTGCCCTCCCGGGATATACGACGCAGTTCGTAGGGACGTGAAATTCGTGGATCCGCTGAAAGCACTGGCTGACGCGGAGCGTAAGCCGTACTGGTTGGACAGTCCGGACAAACCCGAGCCGTTGCGGCGGCTCTTCGAGGAGACGAGCGCCGACCTCGCGGTGGTCGGCGGGGGCTTCTCCGGCCTGTGGGCGGCCCTGATGGCCAAGGAACGCGACCCCGCACTCGACGTCGTCCTGCTGGAGGGCAGGCGCGTCGGCTGGGCCGCCTCCGGGCGCAACGGCGGCTTCTGCGTCGCCAGCCTCACCCACGGCCTGGCCAACGGCCTGACCCGCTGGCCGCACGAGATCGCCACGCTCGTGCGGCTGGGCCGGACCAACCTTGACGAGATCGAGCGGACCGTGGCCCGCCATGGAATCGACTGCGCCTTCGAGCGCACCGGCGAGCTGCACGTGGCCACCGAGCCCTGGCAGCTCGACGGGATGGCGCAGGAAGCCGAGATCGCCCGCGAACTCGGCATGGACCACCGCCTGCTGGACGAGCACCAGGTGCGCGCCGAGGTGCGCTCGCCCACCTACGCGGGCGGCCTGTGGGATCGCGACGGCTGCGCGATGCTCGATCCGGCGAAGCTCGCCTGGGGCCTGCGCGAGGCGTGCCTGTCGCTCGGGGTGCGCATCTACGAGCGCACCCCGGTGCGCTCCATGAGGGACGACGGGACGGCCATGGAGCTGACCACCCCGCACGGCAGGGTGCGTGCGGCCAAGGTGGCCCTCGGGACGGGTGGCTTCCCGCCGCTGCTCGGCCGGCTGAAGAACTTCGTGGTCCCGGTGTACGACTACGCGCTGACCACCGAGCCGCTGTCGCAGGAGCAGCTCGCCGCCGTCGGCTGGCACAACCGGCAGGGCATCGGGGACTCGGCCAACCAGTTCCACTACTACCGCCTCACGGAGGACGGCCGCATCCTGTGGGGCGGGTACGACGCGGTGTACTACAACGGCGGCCGGGTCCGGCGGGAGTACGAGCAGCGCGACGAGACCTTCGCCACGCTCGCCGCGCACTTCTACGCCACCTTCCCGCAACTGGAAGGGGTGCGCTTCACCCACCGGTGGGGCGGGGTGATCGACACCTGCAGCCGGTTCAGCGCGTTCTTCGGGCGCGCGCACCGCGGCCGGCTGGCCTACGCCCTCGGGTACACCGGACTCGGCGTCGGGGCCACGAGGTTCGGCGCGAACGTCATGCTGGACCTGCTGTCGGGGGAGCCGACCGAGCGCACCGAGCTGCGCATGGTGCGCGAGAAGCCGGTCCCCTTCCCGCCGGAGCCGATCAGGTCGGGCGTCATCCAGCTCACCCGCTGGTCGATCGCCCAGGCCGATGCCCACCAGGGCCGGCGCAACCTGTGGCTGCGTACCCTGGACCGCCTCGGCCTCGGCTTCGACACCTGATCGCGTACGTGGACGCCCCCCGGCCCGTGCCGGGGGCGTCCACGTACGCCCGCCGCCGGTCAGCGCCGGTGACGGGCGGCGCGCACCGGGGCGGTCGGCTCGGAGGTCGCGCTCGCGTCCTGGTGGCCGGCGGCGGACGCCGTGACCCGCACCGAGATGCGCCTGCCGAGGTCGTGCCCGGTCAGGCGCAGGCTCTTCCCCTTCGCTCCCTTGATGGGGGCGCCGTCGCGAAGCCACTGGTAGGCGACCTTGTCCGGGGCCGGTGACCAGCCACCCGGGGAGGCGGTCAGCAGGCGGCCGACCTTGGCCGTCCCGGAGACGGCCGGCGGGGCGGTGGCGAGCACGGCGGGCGTGCGCGCCTCGTGCAGGTCCACCTCCGCGGCGCGGACGAACACCTGGCGGTGGGCGTACCAGAGCTGCAGGTAGCGGTCCTGTCCCCGCACATCGGTGCGGTCCCCGGGGGCCGATCCGTCGAAGCTGACCGCCCGGTAGTAGTCGGTGGCGACGTCCGCGTCGCTCACGGCGTACTCCTGCCCGGCCGGGACGGTGTACTCCAGCGGCGAGAGCGCCTGCACCGGGATGCCGGTGCCGGCGTACGCCGCCGCCTCCGGGTAGGCCCGGCCGTAGATCGCCGCCTGGGCGGCGCCGGGCCGGACGGTGACCGTCTTGGCGGTCGTGCGCACCGCCACCGGCCGGTCGGCGGGGTTGCGCAGCCAGGCGAGCGAGCCCGCCCACCACACCCCGAGCCACTCGCCCTGGACCCGCGCCACGACGAGCTTCTGCCCGGAGGTGACCCGTGCGCTGATGTCGCTCACGTACGTGCTCCCCGCCGCGCCGTCCGGCTTCCAGCCGGGGTCCTTGGCCAGGGGCGCGTCGGCGGACGGCGCCTGGCGCAGCGGGAGGAAGTTCGTGCCGGCGCCGGCCACGCAGTCGGGCGAGCCGGGGGAGGCCTGCGCGCATCCGGTCACCGGCTGGACGTTCGCGGCGTACCCGGTGCGCACCTCGACCACGTCGCCGGGCGCGACGTGGGCCGTGGCCGCGCGGGTGCCGCCGATCGGGGCGCCGAGCAGCTCGAAGTAGTGCTCCCAGTCCCAGTACGGCCCCGGATCCCAGTGGACGTTCTTGGTGGCGCCGAGCACCGTTCCGGGCACCTGGTCGTGGCCGATGACGTGGGCCCGGTCGAGCGGGATGCCGTACTTCGCGGCCAGGTGCCGCACCAGGGCCGCCGAGCTCTGGTACATCGACTCGGTGTACCAGGTCGCGGTGCCGGCGAAGCCCTCGTGCTCGATGCCGATCGCGTGCATGTTGACGTACCAGTTGCCCGCGTGCCAGCCCACGTCCTTGGCGTCGAGGTGCTGGGCGACGTGCCCGTCAGCGGAGCGGATCGTGTAGTTCCACGCCAGATAGGCCGGGTCCTGCACCAGTTCCAGCGAGGGGGCGTAGTAGCCCTCGGTGTCGTGGATCACGATGTACCGCAGCCGGGGCCCGCCGGGGCCGGTGCGGTCGGCGATGTCGTGGTTGCCGTAGGCCGTGGTGCCGTCGGGGTCGGCGGGGTTGATCTTGGCGTACGGCGCGTCGACCCGCTCGCAGTCGAGCCCGGCCGGGCAGTCGGTTCCGGACGTCGCGGCGCCGGCGGGCACGGTGACCGAGGGGTCGGCGGCCAGGGTGACCCGCTCGCCTTCGCCGGTCACGCGGCTCTGGCCCTGCCGCAGCGTGTGGTACACCTGCGCGGCGAAGCCTTCCGTGCCGCCGAGGCGGGTCACGGCGTCCTGCCAGCCCGCCAGGCCCGCTGAGGGGCGCGCGAGGCCGCCGCCGTCCCGGTGGTAGGCGGCGAGCAGGGCCGCACCCCCGCACAGGCCGGCGTTGGCCTGCTCCCGCAACTCCTCCGCCGGCAGCCCGGTCAGCTCGGCCGCGGCGGCGATCTGCGCGCGTGCCCCGGCCGGGCGGCCCTTGCCGGAGCCGTCCCAGCGCTCGGGTGCCTGGTCGCGCAGGCCGAACAGGCCGTACCCGCCGTCGGAGCTCGGCCGTCCCCCGTGGTCCTCCCAGCGGGACCGCATGTACGACACGGCCTTGAGCAGCGTCTCGGGCACGCCGGACGCCACGGCGGCGGCGGTGAACGCCGCCTCGCGGCTGGGCGCGGACACCGTGGCCGCGCACGACACCGGGGGAGCGGAAGCCGGGACGGCGCTCGCCGCGACGGCGGCGGCCGGCAGCAGGAACGCCGCGGCCACGCCCGCCACGACCATGCCGCGCACTGCGGATCTCACGGATGTGACTCCTTCCCGAACGGCTGGAGCGGTACTCCGAACCGGAGCAATCACACCCCGGCACGGCGCCCGGCGCCAGAGGGCGGAGTAAAGAAGCAGTTAAGACCAGTAGCAAAGTGGCAAGTCGGCCGGGGATTTTCCGGTCTCACCATCCCGTCAGTTGCGGTGTGACGTGCAATTTGCTCGGTTATGGGCAGTGGGCCGTCAGCCACCCTCGGCTGAGGGCGTTCAGAAGGATGGTGGGATGTCGGGTCTCGGGGATTCGATCGCCGTAGGAGTGGAAGAGGAATTCCACGTTGTGGACCTGGAGACGCGTCACCTGGTCCCTCGCGCCGAAGGCCTGCTGGAGCGCCTGCCGCGCGACCGGTTCACACACGAGCTCCAGCGCTCCGTGGTCGAATCCAACAGCCGCCCGTACGTGCGGCTGGAGGACCTCGGCCAGGACCTCACCGCACTGCGCCGCACGGTGGTGCAGGCGGCCGACGGCCTGGGCCTCGGCATCGTCGCCGCCGGCACGGTGCCGCTGGTCGACCCGGCCGCGCTGAAGATCTCGCCGGACCGGCGGTACGAGAAGATGCTGGAGGACTACCAGCTCCTCACGCGCGAGCAGCTCATCTGCGGCGCCCAGGTCCACGTGGACGTCGCCGACCGCGACGTCGCCGTCGAGGTCGCCCACCGCGTCGCCCGATGGCTGCCGCCGCTGCTCGCGCTGAGCGCCAGCTCGCCGTACTGGATGGGCGCCGACAGCGGGTACGCCAGCTCCCGCACCCTGGTGTGGCAGCGCTGGCCCACCACCGGCCCGGTGCGCCGCTTCTCCTCGGCCGCCGAGTACGACCAGATGGTCGCCGACCTCGTCCGCTCCGGGGTGATCAGCGACCCGGGCATGATCTACTTCGACGTCCGCCCCTCCGCGCACGTGTCCACCGTCGAGATGCGCATGTGCGACGCCTGCCCCCGGGTGGAGGACGTCGTGCTGCTGGCCGGTCTGTTCCGCGCCATGGTCATGCGCGAGTTGGAGGACATCGAGAACGAAGGGCCGGTCCAGCCCGAGGTGCCCATGGAGCTGGTGCGCGCCGCGACCTGGCGCTCCGCGCGTTCGGGGCTGGAGGGCGCGCTGGTCGACCCGGCCGACGGCGAGCCCCGCCCCGCCGCCGAGGTGATCCGCCGCATGCTCGACGGCCTGCGCCCGCAGCTGGAGGCCACCGGCGACTGGGAGGCCGTCACCACCCTGGCCGGGTACGCGCTCGGCCGGGGCAGCTCGGCCGACCGGCAGCGGCAGATCATCGCGCACGGCGGCACCTTCGCCGACGTGGTGGACCGGCTGGTGGCCGTGACCCGCTCCGACGGCTGGCAGGCCGAGTTCGGCGGGCCCACCCCCCGCCTGAGCACCGAACTGCTGGAGGACTACCAGGCCGTGCAGGACGAGGCCGTGATCGAGGGCTTCGTCCGCGAGCCGTACCAGCCGGTCTTCCAGGTGCTCGACAAGCTCGGCGCGGCGGAGCTGTGCCGGCGCGAGGGCGTGCGCGACGCCTACCTGCGCGAGTCCGGCATGACCTTCAGCCTGGACGAGCCGGAGGCGACCTCCTCCGAGCGGCGGATGCCGGTCGACATGGTGCCCAGGCTGATCGCCGGCGACGACTGGGCCAAGATCAGCGAAGGCATGCCGCAGCGCGTCCGGGCCCTCTCGGCGTTCCTGAACGACGTGTACGGGCGCCGCGAGGCGATCAACGACCGGGTGCTGCCCGCCTGGATCGTCGACGAGTCCCCCGGCTACCGCGCGGCCGGCCGGCGGGTCCACGACGACGCGATCCGCTGCTCGGTCGCGGGCCTGGACGTCGCCCGCGACGGCGCCGGACGCTGGGTCGTGCTGGAGGACAACCTGCGGGTCCCCTCCGGCATCGGCTACGCGGTCGGCAACCGCCGCATGGCCGTCCACACCCTGCCCGAGCTCGACCGCGGCGGCGTGCTGGACCCCGAGGGCTCCGCCGCGCTGCTGCGCGAGGCGCTGCTGGCCGCCTCCCCGGCCGCCGGCCCGGTCCTCGGCGTGGTCACCTCCGGCCCGCGCGACCCCGCCTACTACGAGCACCGCACCCTCGCCGAGGAGATGGACGCCGTGCTCGCCGAGCCCGGCGACCTCGCCGTGCGCGACGGCGCGGTGTACGCCGCCGGGCGGCGGGTGGACGTGCTGTACCGCAGGATCGACGAGGACGACCTGCTGGACGGCCCCATCGGCCCCGCCCTGCTCGACGCCGTCGAACGCGGCACGCTCACCCTGGCCAACGCCCCCGGCAACGGGGTCGCCGACGACAAGAGCCTGTACCGCTACGTGCCCCGGCTCATCGACTACTACCTGGGGGAACGCCCATTGCTCGCCAACGTCCCGACCTACCTGTGCCGTGATCCCGCCGACTGCGAGCAGGTGCTCGACCGCCTATCCGAGCTGGTGGTCAAACCGGTGGACGGCTACGGAGGGCAGGGCGTGCTCATCGGGGAGCGGGCCTCCGCCGCCGAGCTGGCCGAGGCGCGCGAGCGGATCATCGCCGAGCCCGCGCGGTGGGTCGCCCAGGAGACCATCGCCCTGTCCACCCACCCGACCTTCGACGGCGAGCGCATGCGCCCGCACGCGGTCGACCTGCGCGGGTTCGTCTTCATGGGCGAGCGGCCGGTCGTACCGCCTGTCGCGCTCACCCGCGTCGCGCCCGCCGGCAGCATGATCGTCAATTCGTCGCAGGGCGGCGGCGCCAAGGACACCTGGCTGTTCCGGGAGGCCGTCTGATGTGCGGCCTCAGCGGGGAGATCAGGTTCGACGGCCGCCCGGCCGACGTCGCCGCCGTCGAACGCATGACGGCGGCGATGGCGGCCCGCGGACCGGACGGCACCGGCCTGTGGTCCCTCGGCCCGGTCGCGCTCGGCCACCGGCGGCTGCGGATCATCGACCTGTCCGACCGCGGCGCCCAGCCCATGGTGGACGCCGAGGCCGGCCTGACCGCGGTGTTCAACGGCTGCCTGTACAACTACCGGGAACTGCGCGAGGTGCTGCTGGCCGAGGGCCACCGGTTCTTCTCCACCTCCGACACCGAGGTGCTGCTGAAGGCCTACCGCCACTGGGGCCCGCGCTGCGTCGACCGCTTCAACGGCATGTTCGCCTTCGCCGTCGCCGAGCGCGACACCGGCCGGCTCGTCCTCGGCCGCGACCGGCTCGGCATCAAGCCCCTGTACGTGACCCGGGACGCCGCCCGCCTGCGCTTCGCCTCCACCCTGCCCGCCCTGCTAGCTGGCGGAGGAGTCTCCACCGACATCGACCAGGTCGCCCTGCACCACTACATGACCTTTCACTCGGTGGTCCCCCCGCCCCGCACGATCCT
Organism: Sphaerisporangium melleum; assembly: GCF_014646695.1. Lineage (GTDB taxonomy): Bacteria > Actinomycetota > Actinomycetes > Streptosporangiales > Streptosporangiaceae > Sphaerisporangium > Sphaerisporangium melleum. The sequence continues at coordinate 19,186 of NZ_BMNT01000051.1, read as the reverse complement.
GACCGGGGTGCAGAAGCTGCCACCCGCCACCGTGCGCACCATCGAGCCGGACGGCGCCACCAGCGACGACCGCTACTGGGACCCGCCGTTCACCCGGCCCTCCGACGGCGCCGCCCCGGGCGCGGGCGAGATGCAGCTCGACGTCCTGTCGGCCGCGCGCGGCGAGATGGGACCGGCCGAGTGGCGCGAGGCCGTGCTGGACGGCCTGCGCGCCGCCGTACGCCGGCGCATGGTCGCGGACGTCCCGGTCGGCGTGCTGCTGTCCGGAGGACTGGACTCCAGCCTCATCGTGGCCCTGCTCGCCGAGGAGGGGCAGCGGGACCTGGCCACCTTCAGCGTCGGCTTCGCCGCGGCCGGAGGGGAGCGAGGGGACGAGTTCGCCTACTCCGACCTGGTCGCCCGCAGGTTCGCCACCGACCATCACCGCATCATGGTCGACGACGCCCGCCTGCTGCCGTCGCTGGAGAACGCCGTCGCCGCGATGAGCGAGCCGATGGTCAGCCACGACTGCGTCGCCTTCCACCTGCTCTCACAGGAGGTGTCCCAGCACGTCAAGGTGGTGCAGTCCGGGCAGGGCGCCGACGAGGTCTTCGCCGGGTACGACTGGTACCCGCCGCTGGAGAACGTGGCCCGCGACGACGCCGCCGAGGCGTACGCCAAGGTCTTCTTCGACCGGCCGCACGAGGACCTGGCCGCGATCCTCCAGCCGGACCACCTGGCCGGTGCGGATGTCAGCACGGCCTTCGTCCGCGACCACCTGGCCGGGCCCGGCGCCGACACCGCCCTGGACGCCGTGCTGCGCCTGGACACCCGCGTCATGCTGGCCGACGACCCGGTCAAACGGGTCGACAACATGACGATGGCGTTCGGCCTGGAGGCACGCACCCCGTTCCTGGACCACGAGCTGGTCGAGCTGGCGGCCACCTGCCCGCCCGAGCTCAAGCTCGCCGCCGGCGGCAAGGGGGTGCTCAAGGCCGCCGCCCGAGGACTGGTCCCCGACGAGGTCATCGACCGGCCCAAGGGCTACTTCCCGGTCCCGGCGATCCGGCACATCCACGGGCCGTTCCTCGGCCTCGTCCGTGACGCCCTCACCTCACCGGCCGCCCGCGCCCGCGGACTGTTCCGCCCCGCCGCGGTGGACCGGCTGCTCGCCGCGCCGGACGAGCACCGCACGACACTGGGAGCCAACGCGTTGTGGCAACTTGGACTCCTGGAGCTGTGGCTGCAAGCACAAGGAGTCTGACCGTCGACATCTCATGGATCTGCCGGTTCCCGGCGCTGTCGCCCGACAACCGGGCCGTCGCCTACGTCAGCGACCGGGACGGCACACCGCGCGTATGGGTACAGCCGCTCACCGAGAACGGACATCGCCGCGCCCGCGTCATCGACACCGGCCCCGAACCGGTCGGCGACGTGCTGTGGTCCCCGGACGGTGCGTGGCTGGCCGTCACCGTCTCCCCGGGCGGCGGGGAACGCACCCAGGTGTGGGCGGTGCGGCCGGACGGCACCGACCGCCGCCTGCTCGCCGGTCCCGACCGCGCTCCGGCCGAGGGGTCGGCGGTGTTCGTCCGCTGGACCGGGCAGGGTTCGACGCTGCTGGTCGCCGAGCTGACGGCGTCCGGGCTGACCGAGGCCGTGCTCATCGACGCCTGCCTCGGCCACCGCGACACCATCGCGGCCGGCCCGCTCATGTGGCCGAGCGCCGTGAGCCGCGACCACACCCGGGCTCTGCTGCGACACGGCCCGCGCGGCATGCGCGAGATGGCCGTCGCCGACCTGCCCTCCGGCGAGGAGCGGCCGCTGCTGCCGCCCACCACCGACCTCGGCGCGCTCTCCCCGGACGGCGAGATCGCCTACATCCGGTCCAACGCCGGCCGCGACCGCAGCGCCCTGGTCGCCATGCCCGTCGGCGGGGCTCCCCGGGTCGTCGCCGAACGGCCCGACGCCGAGCTCGACCGGTTCGCGGTCAGCATGGACGGCGGCACGGCCCTTCTGGTGTGGAACGTCGCCGGACGCTCGGAGCTGTGGGTCGCCGACCTCGCCGCCGGGACCACCCGGCCGCTGCCACCACCCCCGGCCGAGGTGGTCACCGCCGCGCGGCTGTCCCTGGACGGCACGCTGGCCGTCCTGGCGGGCGAGTCGCCCGACACGCCCTCGCACGTGCTGCTGTGCGAGACCGGCACCGGCCGCTACCGGCGGGTGGCCGGGGACGACCCGCTGCCGCACGGCATCGACACCGAGCTGGTCCGCTTCCCCGCCCGGGACGGCCTCGAACTGACCGGCTGGCTCTACCGCGCGGGCCCCGCCCCCGGCCCGTGCGTGATCTACCTGCACGGCGGGCCGGAGAGCCAGGAACGGCCGACGTTCAACCCGCTGTTCCAGCGGCTGCTGGCCGCCGGTATCAGTGTCTTCGCGCCCAATGTGCGGGGCTCGTCCGGGTTCGGGCGCGCGTTCCAGGACGCCGACAACCATGCCCTGCGCTTCCACGCCATCGACGACGTGGCCGACTGCGCCGCCTACGTCGTCGACGCCGGAGTCGCCGACCCGGAGAAGCTCGCCTGCATGGGCCGCTCGTACGGCGGCTATCTCACCCTCGCCGCGCTGGTGACCCATCCCGAGCTGTTCCGGGCCGGGGTGGACGTCTGCGGCATGGTGAACTTCGCCACCTTCTACGCCCGCACCGAGCCGTGGATCGCCGCGGCGGCCGTGAGCGAGTACGGCGACCCGGTGGCCGACGCCGAGTTGCTGCGGGCGCTGTCGCCGATCCACTCCTTCGACCGGCTGACCGCGCCGCTGCTGGTCGTGCACGGCGCCCAGGACACCAACGTCCCGGTGCACGAGGCCGAGCAGGTCGTCCTCGCCGCCACCGCGCGCGGCGTCCCCTGCCGTTACCTGCTCTTCCAGGACGAGGGCCACGAGACGGTCAGGAAGGCCAACAAGATCGCTTTCTTGGACGCCGTCGTCGGCTGGCTCGGCCGCTGGCTCGACTGCTGAAGCGACCGTCGTCCCGGCGCGCCGCGGGAACCACCCGCCGGCGCGCCCGGCGGCCACGGCGCTGTGGCGCGAAAGGATTGGCGCGCCGGGAATCCGATGGGGTTGACTTACCGGCATGGCCGAACGAGTCCACTTCACCGCCGGCGGCGTCACGCTCGCCGGTGACCTCCGCGTGCCGCCGGGTGACCGTCCGCGTCCGGCGCTGGTGCTCACCGGCCCGTTCACCGGGGTCAAAGAGCAGGTGACCGGCCTGTACGCCGCGCGGCTCGCCGACGCGGGGTACGTCACCCTCGCCTTCGACCACCGCAACTTCGGCGAGTCCGAAGGGCTGCCCCGCCGGCACGAGGACCCGCAGGGCAAGCTGCACGACCTGCGCGCCGCCGTCTCCTACCTGCGCGCCCTGCCCGGCGTGGACGGCGATCGCGTCGGAGTGGTCGGCATCTGCCTCGGCGCCGGCTACGCCTTGCGCTTCGCCGCCTTCGACCCGCGGGTGAAGGTCTTCGTCGGCATCGCCGGCGCCTACAACGACCCCTACGCCATGCGGTCGGGCATGACCGAGCAGGGGTACGCGCAGGCCCTCGCCTCGTTCAGCGAGGTCCTCGAACGGCAGGACCAGGGCGGCGAGCCGGAGTACCTCCCTGCGGTCGCCGCGTCCGGCGAGGCCGCCATGCCCGGCGACGAGCCGTTCGCGTACTACGGCACCGAGCGGTCCGCGGCGCCCTCGTGGGTCAACGAGGTCACCAGGGCATCGATCCGGGAGCTGATCACCGTGGACAACATGATGGGCGCCGACTTCCTCTCTCCAAAGCCCGGCCTGATCGTCCACGGCGTCGTCGACCGCTTCTGCTCGCCGGAGGGCGCCGAGGAGGCCTACAAGCGCATGGGCGAGCCCAAGAAGATCGTCTGGCTGGACGCCAGGCTGCACATCGACCTCTACGACACCGAGCCCTACGTCACCCAGGCCGTCACCGAGACCACCGCCTTCCTCACCACCCACCTGTGACCCGGCCGGTCGACCGGGGCGATGCGGCCGGTCCGGGCCTGGCTTATGGTGTCTGGGGTGTCATCGCGTGAGCTCGTCGTTCTTGGGACCGGTAGTCAGACGCCGACCCGGCGGCGCAACCACAACGGGTATCTCCTGCGGTGGGACGGGGCAGGGCTGCTGTTCGATCCGGGGGAGGGCACCCAGCGGCAGATGATCATGGCGGGTGTCGCGGCCACCGACGTCGACCGCATCCTGATCAGCCACTTCCACGGCGACCACTGCCTCGGCGTGCCGGGAGTGATCCAGCGCATGTCGCTGGACCGGGTGCCGCACCCGGTGTTCGCCCATTTCCCGGCCGAGGGCGCGGAGTACTTCGCCCGGCTGCGGCACGCCAGCTCCTACCACGAGACCGCCACGGTGATCGCCCAGCCGGTCGGCGGGGACGGCGTCATCGCGGAAGGACGCTTCGGCCGGATCGAGGCGCACGCCTTGGACCACCAGCTTCCGACCTACGGGTACCGGCTGGTCGAGCCGGACGGGCGGCGGATGCTGCCCGAGCGGTTGCGCGAACACGGCATCGCCGGTCCGCGCGTCAGTGAACTGCAGCGCGAGAAATCGATCCGGGCGGGCGGGCGCACGGTAACCCTGGAGGAGGTCAGCGTGCCGCGCATCGGCCAGCGGTTCGCGTTCGTCATGGACACCCGGCTGTGCGAGGGCGTCTTCACCCTGGCCGACCGGGCCGACCTGCTGGTGATCGAGTCGACGTTCCTGGACGAGGACGCCCGCCTGGCCCACGACTTCGGACACCTGACCGCGGGGGAGGCCGGGCGGGTGGCCCGCGAGTGCGGGGTTCGCCGCCTGGTGCTCACGCACTTCTCCCAGCGCTACAGCGACCCCGCGGCCTTCGGCGCGCAGGCCGCCCGTCAATTTCCCGGCGAGATCGTCGTGGCCGAGGACCTCACCCGCGTCCCCGTCCCGCCCCGATCGCATGCCCCGGCCGGCGAGACGACCGCCGGCCGCTGAGATCGCGGCCCGAACGCCGAGGTGCGATTGAGTTCCGATTACCGCGGAGAGATCGCCCGCACCCGGTACGCAAAGAACAAGGCCCTGGTCACCAGTGGTGACCAGGGCCTTCTAGGTAGCGGGGGCAGGATTTGAACCTGCGACCTCTGGGTTATGAGCCCAGCGAGCTACCGAGCTGCTCCACCCCGCGTCGCTGAAATAACCATACCGCTGATCTCGGTGTGCGCAAACCTAATACCGCGTAGGGCGGGAGACACGGGCGCTCAGGAGGCGCAGGCGGTGGTGCCGGTGATCTCGACGTTCGGCCTTTCGGAGCGCAGGGCCACCGTGAACACGATGCCCAGGGACTCCTTCCGCACGACGCTGACGTTCAGGCCGAACCGTTCCTGCGGGCTCTCGCCCTCCTGGTACCCCATGCGATGGAACTCGGCGGCCAGAGTCGAGGCCACCGCGGCCGGCGCCTGGGCGCCGGAGTCCTGCGGCAGGTCGCCGGTCAGGGTGTAGACGCCGCGCGCGGTGCCCGCCGGGCAGCCGGAGGTCTCCCTGGTGAGCGTGACGGCCTTGCCGGGCAGGGCGAGCCGGCTCAGCGCGGCGCCGTCGTCGCGCAGGAGGCGGGTGGCCTCCTCCAGGCTCGGCCGGGCGCCGCCGCACCCGCAGGCCAGCAGCGCCAGCAGGACGAGCGGACCGGTCACCAGCACACCTCGCACTCCCGTGATTCTACCGATCATGCGCCGTCCGCGCCGGGACCCATCGTGCTCGCCTCACCCCGATGGGCGTGCGCGATGCGGTACCGCGGCGGTCCACACCGCCCGGCCCTCGTGGCGCTGGCCCGTGCCGCCGTGCCCCGGACGTGCCCCGCGCGTTCCCGGTCCGCCATGCATGCCGATGTCCGTGGCCGAGGCGGGTGCCGGTGAACCGTTCACGCGCGCGGCGTCCGGTGCGTACGATGAGCGGGGAGCAGGGCAGAACATGATTCGGTTTCGCGGGATTGGACGGACATGCGCATCGGGCTGTACCTGAACGAGCCCTCGGGGCCGGACGCCATCGCCAAGCTGGAGGAGAACATCGCGGGCGCGGCCGGTGACGGCTTCAGCTCGGCCTGGCTCTCCAACATCTTCGGCGTGGACGCGCTGACCGCGCTCGCCGCCGCCGGTCCCCGGGTCCCGGGCATCGAGCTCGGCACCGCGGTGGTGCCCACTTACCCCCGCCACCCGGCCGTCCTGGCCCAGCAGGCGCTCACCGCGAGCCTGGCCCTCGGCGGGCGGCTCACGCTCGGGATCGGCCTCTCCCACCGGCTCGTGATCGAGGACATGTACGGCTACCGGTACGACCGGCCGGCCCGGCACATGCGCGAGTACCTCTCGGTGCTGGGCCCCTTGCTGCGCGGCGAGCGGGCCGACGTCGACGGGGAGACCGTCGCGGCGCACGTCGAGCTGAGCACGCCCCGCGCCGGCGAGGTCCCGCTGCTGGTCGCCGCGCTGGCGCCGCGCATGCTCGGCGTGACGGGACGGGCGGCGGACGGCACGATCCTGTGGATGACCGGGCCGCGCACCGTCGCCGAGCACGTCGTTCCCGCCATCACCGAGGCCGCCCGGGAGGCCGGCCGGCCCGCTCCCCGCATCGTGTGCGCCCTCCCGGTGGCCGTCACCGGCGACGAGGCGGCGGCCAGGGAACGCGCCGCGAAGATCTACTCCATCTACGGCCAGCTGCCGTCCTACCGGGCCATGCTCGACCGCGAGGGTGCGCAGGGTCCGGCGGACGTGGCGATCGTCGGCGGGGAGGACGAGGTCGCCGAGCGCATCGCCGGCCTGGCCGCGGCCGGGGTGACCGACTTCGTGGCCGCCGTGTTCGTCTCCGGCGACGACGCGGTCCGCACCCGGCGCCTGCTGCCGACCCTGGCGTCCTCCTAGCCGGCGTCCTTCACCGGGGGCAGGACGACCGCGCCGCCGGTGCCGTCCACGGTGATCTCGTCCCCGGTGGCGATGCGCGAGGTGGCGTCCGGGACGCCGACCACCGCGGGGATGCCGTACTCGCGGGCCACGACCGCGCCGTGGGAGTTGGCGCCGCCCATCTCCATGACCAGGCCGCCGGCGGTCAGGAAGAGCGGCGTCCAGCCCGGGTCGGTGGACGGGGCCACCAGGATCTCCCCAGGCGCGAGGTGCGCGCCCACCGGGTCCAGGACGACCCGTGCCTTCCCGGTGACTGAGCCGGGCGAGGCCGGGGTGCCGGTCAGCGCACCCTCGACGGGCGCCGCCGTGCCCACCGCCTCGGGCTCGGTGCCGTCGGAGAGCAGCACCCGGGGGATGTGCCTGCGCCGCAGCTCCCGCTCGTAGGCCGCCCGGCGCTCCCGGACCGGCTCGCGCCGGTCGGCGCCGCCGAGCCCGGCCCGCGCCTCGGCGATGGTCAGCATGAAGACGTCGTCCGGCTCGGCGAGCAGCCCGCGCGCGGCCAGTTCGGCGCCCACCGCCGCGAGGTGCCGGCGCATCTCGCCCAGGGCCACGATGAAGCAGTACTTGGGCATCTCCCGGTATCCGGCCAGCTCACGGGTGCGCCGCAGGGCGAAGCGGACCAGCGGGCCCCGCAGGACGCCCGCGCGGCGGGCCAGCGTGTCGATCATGTCCTCCGCCTCGCGCGCGCCCCGCGCGAACTGCACGTCGGGAGCCAGCGCCGGATCGTCCAGCCGCAGGTAGTTGGCGAGGACGCCGAGCACGTGCGAAGGGTCGTCCGACCAGCGGGGCACGCCGAGGTCGATCTCGGCGACGGCCCGGTGCCCGTAGCGGTGAAGGAAGCGGTCCAGCTCCTCGCGCAGTACGGGCGGCAACGCACCTCGCGGCAGGTCCGGGCCGCTCAGGGCCCGGGTGGCGGCCTCGTCCACGCGGATGCGCTCCGCCGCCTCCCACAGCGCGAGGTCCATCTCGGTGGTGACGTTGTGCGGCAGCCCGCGCAGCACGGTCGGCAGCTCACCCGGCCGGGTGCGGCCACGCAGCAGGCGGGTGGCGAGCCCGAACATCAGGAACCCCGCGGCCGGGGCGGGCACGATGTTCGGGATCAGCGGCACGACCTGTGAGCTCAGGCAGTGCTCCACATGGTCCAGGCGCTCGGCGGCGGTGGCGCCCTCGTGCAGGGCCAGCCGCTCGCGGAGCCGCGTCACCACAAAGGAGACGCGCTGGCGCGCGGTCGCGGGGTCGCGCAGGTCCTGCAGGATGCGCAGGGGTATGCGGTACCTGCGGGCGACGCGCGCGAGCCGGCGCACGGCCGGCAGCGGCGACCGGTGGGTCACGCTCAGCCGGGGATCGTCGAACAGGCCGCGCAGGACGACCGCAGACCTGGCCTCCATCACGTCCAGCATCCGGGGCACGATGGCACGGCCCACTCTGCCGCGCATGATGCCGGTCACGTCGCCGAAGATCCGCATGCCGGCGTAGTGGACCGGGAGGGGGCCCTTGCGCGGGCCGTAGAGGGTGGTGATGGCCGAGCCGGCCAGCGCGCGGAAGGCCGACATGCCCATCGGGGTGATCGGCCGGTGCAGTCCCTGGGCGAGACTGAAGCAGAAGTACACCCGAAGGCCGCCGGCCGCCGGCTCGGGCAGCGGGTAGAGGGTGGTGATCGGCCGCGCCTGGGTGAGCCAGAGCGTGCCGGAGGCGTCGATGGCCCACTCGGTGTCCTGCGGTGCGCCGTAGTGGTCCTCGACCCGCGCGCCGAGCCGTGCCAGGGCGACGACCTGCTCGTCGGTGAGGCACGGCCCGCTCGCGCCCTCCCGTCGCACCTGCTCGGTGCCGCCGCCCGCCACCGGGCGGATCTCGGTGCGCTTGTCGCCGGGCCGCCGCTCGACGATCGCCCCGGACGGGCTCACCACGAAGTGGTCGGGGTTGACCGCGCCGGACACCACCGCCTCGCCGAGACCGGGCGCGGCGTCGATCACCACCTCGCGGCGGCGGCCGGTGACCGGGTTGGCGGTGAACATCACCCCGGCGACCTCGGCCGCCACCATCCGCTGGATCACCACCGCCAGGTGGACGGCGCCGTGGTCGATGCCGGCCGCGGCGCGGTAGGCGACCGCGCGGTCGGTCCACAGCGACGCCCAGCAGCGGCGCACGGCGTCGAGCACCGCGTCCGGGCCGACCACGTTGAGGAAGGTGTCCTGCTGGCCGGCGAAGCTCGCGTCGGGCAGGTCTTCGGCGGTGGCGGACGAGCGGACCGCGACCGGGCCGTCGGCGGCCTCCCGTACGGCCCGCGCGATGTCGGGCGGCACCGGGGCGGCCAGGACGGCGGCCCGCGCCCGGCCGGCCAGCTCGGCGAGGGCGGCGGTGTCGTCGGCGGCGGTGCGCGCGAGGGCGTCCAGCACCTCGGAAAGACCCGCCCCTTCCGCTACGCGGCGGTAGGCGCGCGTGGTCAGGCAGAGACCGGCCGGCACCGGCAGCCCGGCCCGGGTGAGCACGCCGAGGTTGGCGGCCTTGCCGCCGACCAGCGGCAGCATGTCGGCCGTGATGTCCGGGAAGCCGAGGATGAGGGGGTGGCGCTCGGAGCCGGCGAGCCGGCGGTCACCGTCGGAGATGAGCATGGTCGGTCTCCCTGGGGCGCCGCGGGCGGGCGGGGGCCCGCCCTCTTGGCGACGCTGTCCTGTGTGTGACGCCAACATAAACTCATCACCTGATGAAATCAACAGGTGATGAGTTTCGGTCGCGTCCGCCGCGGCACCGCCCGGTGGCGATCAGCTCAGGGTGTTGCCGCCGTTCACGGCCAGACGCTGGCCGGTGATGAAGCGCGCGCCGGGGGAGGCGAGGAACGCGACGGCCTCGGCGACGTCCATGGGCACGCCCATGTGGCCGAGCGGCAGGCGGGCCTGGTAGTCGCTCCAGTCGTCGCCCGCATGACGCTCCACCGGGATCCAGCCGGGTTCCACCGTGTTCACGGTGATGCCGAGCGACCCGAGCTCGCGTGCCCACGAGCGGGTGAGGCCGTGCATGGCCGCCTTGGCCGATACGTAGTGCCCGAAATCGGGGTTGCCGAGATCGGCGACCTCGCTGCCGATGTTGATGATCCGGCCGCCGCCCGCGGCCCGCATGTCGGGCAGCACGGCGTGCAGGAGCAGCAGCGGCGCCTTGACGAAGAACACGAGCTGGTCGAGGTGGTCCTGCCAGGTCTGCTTCTCGATCGGCATCATCGGCTGCGGCCCGGTCGCGTTGTTCACCACGATGCCGATCGGGCCCACCTGCTCGCGGATCTCCGCGACACCCCGCGCCACCGACTCCTCGTCGGTCACGTCGAAGCGGGCCACGTGGGCCGCCTCGCCGATGCGTTCGGCGACCGCGGTCGCTCCCGCGGTGTCGTGGGCGTAGTTGACGACGACCTTCCAGCCGTCGGCGGCCAGTCGCTCGGCGACGGCCGCACCGAGTCCCCGCGACGCCCCGGTCACGAGTGCGCATCCCATGTCTTCGTCCTCTCCCTGTACGGAACCGCTCTCATCTTTGCCCAGATGCGCACATCGGCGTACATGTCGCCATCAGGCGTGCTGCGGACAGAGCGGGGGAGAGAAGCCGTGCCGGGACGACAGGCCGGGGGCGGGCGGGTCAGCCGGCGGTGATGGCCGGGGCGGCGGGGGTGTCGGTGTGCAGGCGGTGCAGCATCCGGCGGAACGCGTAGACGGAGACGGCGATCGCGGCTCCGCTGATGGCGGCCACCACGGACGTACGGACCAGCAGGTAGGTGCCGATGGACTGGTGCAGGAGCAGCCAGATGCTGACCGCCGAGTTGGCCAGCAGCACGAACGCCCACAGCAGAGTGATGCGGGCGAAGAACCGCCGCACCCGCTCGTGGCGCAGCACGGCCGAGGGGAGATGGATGTAGTCGAGGGTGAGCTTCTGCACCAGGGGGCGGTTCAGCCGCACGGAGGCCAGGAAGGCCATGCTGATGCAGATGGTGCCGAGCTCGGGTTGGAGGAAGTAGACGACGGCGCTGCCCGTCCACCAGCCCAGCGCGGCGCGCGCGGTGATGGCGATGGCCGCGAGCACCATCGTGCCGGGCACCGGCCGCCGGCGGACCAGCCGCCACAGCACTCCCGCGTACACCCAGCTCACCGCGGCGATCAGTGCTCCGTCGAGGCCGAGCACGGCGAGCGCGGTGTAGAACACGGCGAGCGGGGCGACGACGCCTTCGAGGAGCCGCGGTACGGCCTGCCGGAGGAGCGCGGTGATCCTCGGCAGGGTGAAGGGTGGTGCGTTCATGCTTCCCCCCAAGGAGGACGGTTGATGAGCGACGGTAAAGCCTCGGCGCCTACCCTGGGATGGGAATGCCAAAACTCCCATACAAATGGCAAGTAGTGGCCATTGGTCGCTTACCGTACACAATCACCGACTAAGACGTACATAACAGGAAAAAGATCATTTACCGCGATCTTCGGGGACGGGGTGGCGGTGAACGTCTCCTAAGTGGTTGAACATTGGATAACGGTTCGAGAACAGAGGGTTTCGGGATGGCGAGCGGACCGCGAGCATGAAGCCATGGCAGTGCTCTCACGCACGCATGTCCCCCCTTCGGCCGATCACGTGGCCGACGTCGCCGTCGAACTGACGCGCTGGCCCGACCTGGTGGTCAGCCACACCCGCACCGCCGTGCGCTTCCGCGCCCGGGGCCGCGAGATCATCCGGATGCCGGGTGACCACACCGCCGAACTGCTCCTCACCGCCCCCCTCATCGACCGGTGGGCCCGGGTGCTCGCCGACTCTTATCGTGTCACACCAGGTCACAAGGCCGGGTGGATCCGCGTGGAGATCGAGGACCGCGCCGACGCGGAGCTTTTCCTGTCCTTGGTCAGCGTCGCGCTGAAGGTCAACGACCGCTGATCCCCGGCTCCGCCGGGGTGCCGTAGCGTCAAGAGATGCCCGGCCGGGGTGTCTCGCCGGTCGACGATCCGGCGAGCCTCCGGCCGTCGGCGCGCCGCGATCACCGCCGCGGGCGGGCCCGGCCTCCACGGGCGGGCACGGCCAGGGCTCAGCTCAGGCTGGAGGTCGCGAGCTTGGCGCCGAAGGCAAGGAAGATCGCTCCCACGCCGGAGGTCAGGCCGGCCGAGAGCCTGCGCCGCCGCCGGAACTGGCCGGCCAGATATGACCCGCCGAATATCAGCGCCGACAGGTACAGCACACTGAAGAACTGGCAGATCGCGCCCAGGATCAGGAACGACAGCGCCGGCGCGCCGTAGTGCGGATCGACGAACTGCACGAAGAACGAGATGAAGAACAAGATGGCCTTGGGGTTGAGCAGGCTGATCGTCAGGGCCTTCCTGAACGGGTCGGCGAGGTCGGGCGCCTGCTCCACCGGCCGGTCGTCCGGCCGATCCTCGCCGCGCCACGATCGGCGGGCGGCGCGGATCATGTTGAAGCCCAGCCAGGCGAGATAGGCCGCGCCGGAGTACTTCACGATGCCGAACAGCAGTGGCGAGGACTGCAGCAGCGAGGCGACCCCGGCCGCCGAGAGCACCATCAGCACCGAGTCGCCCACGAAGACCCCGGCGGCGGCCCGGTAGCCGCTCCGCACGCCGCGCTGCGCCCCCATCGTCAGGACGTACAGCGAGTTCGGGCCGGGGAGGAGGATGATCAGAAAAGCCCCGATCACATAAGCCCAGATATTGGTTATGCCGAAGAACATGCTGCAAACTCCCGGTACAACGGTGGTCGTCACGTTATACCGGGCGTAGCCAGGACGAGGCGACGGAGTATTCCGCCCTGCGGCCCCCCCGCCGTGCCGGACCCCAACCCCGAGCGAGGTCCGCAAGCCGCGAGAGCGCACCAGAGTACGGACCAGGTCGGACGCCCGCCGCTCACGCTCGGGCGGCGAAGAGGATCCCCCGGCCGGACTCACGTGCGGCGATGAGGACCGTACGTCTCCAGGCCGGCGGGTAGACCAGTCCTTCACCCCTGTCAAAGCGGCCCTGGCTCGGAGAAAACCCCACGGTTTGGGCCTTGTGGGGTGCCCGCCGCGGAGCTACGATCGCACCAACTCTTAGGAAACTTTCCTAAGAGTCAGGCCGCTGGAGGCGTCGTGCCGCGCCCCCCACCTGCGCCGACAGCGCACAGGTCACTCCCTTCCCCACCCAGATGGCGGTTGCCGCCCTCTCACTCCGGCGTCCCGCGCCGCGGGACGCGTACGCCCAGCCTCCTCGCCAGCTAGGGAGCGCCCATGCGACGCACCTTGCCCCTGCTCGCCCTCACGGCCGCGGCCAGCCTCGTCATCGCGGTGCTGATGTCCCCTGGCGCGCAGGCCGCCGCCCTCGGTGCCGCGTTCGTCAAGACGTCCGACTGGGGGTCGGGCTTCGAGGCGAAGTTCACCCTCACCAACGGCACCACCAGCACCGTCAACGGCTGGACCGTCCAGTTCGACCTGCCGTCCGGTACGAGCGCCGGTACCTACTGGGACGCGCTGATGACCCGGTCCGGCGACCGCTACACGTTCAGGAACCGCGAGTACAACGGCACGCTCGCCCCCGGCGCCTCGGCTTCCTTCGGGTTCGTCGGCGCTGGACCGGGCTCCCCGCTGAACTGCACGATCAACGGCGCGCCGTGCGGCGGGGGCGGCACCCCGAGCCCCACGCCCACGCCCACTCCACCCAGCCCCACCCCGACGCCCACCCCGACCCCGACGCCCAGCCCGCCGGCCGGGACCATCCTCGTCGCGCCCTACATCGACATCACCATGTCCACGCCCTCGCTGGTCGCCGCCGCCGCCGCGACCGGCGTGCGGAACTACACCCTCGCCTTCGCCCTCGGCGACAGCACGGGCTGCAACCCCGCCTGGGGCGGGACGATCCCGCTGAACGACACGCGGATCATCAACGACGTGCGCGGCCTCCAGGCCCAGGGCGGCCAGGTGATCGTCGCGACCGGAGGCGCCGTCGGACCGTACCTGGAGCACAGTTGCGGCACCTCCGCGCAACTGCTCGCGGCCTACAAGAAGGTCCTGGACACGGTCGGCACCAACCACCTGGACGTCGACGTGGAGGCGGCGATCGACATCGCCAAGGTGAACTCGGCTCTGCGGCAACTGCAGGCCGAGCGGGGCACGCGGATCAGCTACACCCTCCGCATCCAGGGCCAGGACTACGGGCTGGACCCGTTCTCGGTGCAGATCCTCGGCGACGCCGCGGCCCGCGGACTCGACGTCCTGGTCAATCCCATGCTGATGGACTTCGGCTACACCGGCGCCTGGGGCGACGCGATGGTCTCGGCCGCGAACGCGACCCTGGCCCAGATGCGCACGATCTGGCCGTCGAGAACCGACGCGCAGCTCAGGCGGATGCTCGGCCTCACTCCCATGATCGGCAAGAACGACACCGGTCAGACCACCACCCAGGCCGACGCCCGCAAACTGCTCGCCTACGCACAGGCCGGTCATGTCGGGCGGGTGGCCTTCTGGTCGATCGGCCGTGACAACGGCGGCTGCCCGAACGGCACCCTCTCGCCGACCTGCAGCGGCGTCAGCCAGTCGGCCTACGAGTTCACCACCATCTTCCGGGCCTTCACCGGCTGAAAGGGACATCCATGCGTCTCATCCGCCTGTGCGCAGCGGCGCTGACCGCCGCCGCGGCCGTCCTGGTGGCGGGCGGCACCCCCGCCTCGGCCGCCGCCGTGACCGCGACCTTCACCAAACCCCAGGACTGGGGCACCGGGTTCGAGGGCAAGTACACGATCACCAACGGCACCTCCAGCACGCTCAACGGCTGGACCGTCGCCTTCGACCTCCCGTCCGGCTACTCCGTCACCACCGCGTGGGACGCGGTCATGACCAAGAGCGGCCAGCACTACACCTTCGCCAACCCGAGCTGGGCCCCCACCCTGGCCGCGGGTGCCAGCATCACCTTCGGCTTCAACGGCGCTCCGGGCAACTTCACCGCTCCGCAGAACTGCACGATCAACGGCGCCTCGTGCTCAGGAGGCACCACCAACCCGGGCGCGCCGGGCACGCCGGGGACGCCGTCCGTCACGGGGACCACCGGCTCGTCGATCTCCCTGTCCTGGACCGCCTCCAGCGGCACCGTGACCGGTTACCGCGTGTACGAAGGGTCGGCGGTCCGGGCGACGGTCACCGGCACCTCCGCGACCGTCGGATCGCTCGCCACCTGCAGCACGCACACCTACACCGTCAAGGCGTACAACTCGGTGGGCGAGTCGGCGGCGAGCGGCGCGGCCACGGGGACGACCACCGGCTGCCCGCAGCCCACCGGCGGCAGCGGCGCGCCCTACCTGTACATGGGCTGGGGCAGTCCGCCGAGCCCCGCGTCGGTCATGAGCGCCACCGGGGTCAAGTGGTTCACGATGGCGTTCGTCCTGTCCGGCGGCGGCTGCACCCCCGCCTGGGACGGACAGCGCCCGCTGCAGGGCGGTGTGGACGCCACGGCGATCGGCCAGATCAAGGCCGCCGGCGGTGAGATCGTGCCGTCGTTCGGCGGATGGAGCGGCAACAAGCTGGGCCCGAACTGCGCCACCCCGCAGGCGCTGGCGGGCGCCTACCAGCAGGTGATCAGCGCCTACAACCTGAAGGCGATCGACATCGACATCGAGAACAGCGACGAGTTCGAGAACGAGGCCGTGCAGGACCGCATCCTGAACGCGCTGAAGATCGTCAAGCAGAACAACCCCGGGATCAAGACCATCGTCACCTTCGGCACCGGCACCAGCGGGCCGAACTACTACGGCACCCGGCTCATCAACCAGGCGGCGGCGCTCGGCGCCGGCATCGACGTGTTCACGATCATGCCCTTCGACTTCGGCGGCGGCGCCGACATGTACCAGAGCACGGTCAACGCGAGCGAGGGGCTGAAGAACGCGCTGAAGAACGCCTTCGGATGGTCCGACGCCACCGCCTACGCCCACATGGGCATCTCCGGCATGAACGGGCTGTCCGACCAGCAGGAGCTCACCTCGCCGGGGACCTGGACCCAGATCCGCGACTGGGCGAAGTCCAGAGGGCTCGCCCGGCTCGCGTTCTGGTCGGTCAACCGCGACCGTCCCTGCCCGGGCGGGGGCGTGACCGCCTCGTGCAGCGGCATCTCGCAGAGCGACTGGGAGTTCACCCGGATCACCGCCGGCTTCTGAGCGCGTCCCGTCGCAGGCCGGCCTCCCGACCGTGCGGCCCGCGGCTCCAATCCCCCAAGGAGCCCGCGGGCCGCACGCTTGTCGCCCCCTCCGACTAATCCGCATCTATCATGTGATCGTCACCTATAGGAGTCGGAACACTTCTTTGTGTGAGCAATTCTGGATAGATGGTGGCAATTTCCCCACGCGAGTGGTCGCTTTGGCCCGTGGTCCGGCAGGCTAGTGAGCGTCATGGACTACGCAATGCTCACGGGGTTCGTCCTCGTCTCAGGTGTCGTGCTCGCGATCGTCGCTCAGTGGAAGGGCTGGAGACCGTCCCTGGCCGTCGCGCTCGCGGCCGGCATCGGGGTGCGCGTCCTGATCATGATCTTGGCGGCGACGTCCACCTGGCAGCCGGTGGACTTCGTCAACAGCTTCAAACCGGCCGGCGAGGCCATCCTCGCCCACAAGGACCCCGTCCTTGAGAGCCAAGGCGGCTGGCACTTCCTCCCCACCATCCCGTACGTCTACGGGCTGCTGCTGTGGATGAACATCCCCTGGGAGATCGCCGGCCGGCTGGTCACCGTGGTCGCCGACATCGCGTTGATCCCGCTGGTCGGCAAGCTCGCCGGTGGCAAGGACGCCGGCCTGCGCGCGTTCCAGTACGCGTGCAACCCGCTGGCCGTGCTGGTCGCCTCGATCCATGGACAGGTGGAGCCGGTCTCCCTGGTGTTCGGCGTCGCGGCGTTCATCGTGGCCAGGAACGCCAGAACCTCACGCCCCGTCCGCAACGCCGTCATCGCGGGCCTGCTGATGGGCCTCGCGCTGTGCGCCAAGAGCTGGCCGATCTGGCTGGTCCCCGGCATGCTGCTGTTCCTGCCCGACCTGCGCTCGCGCGCCTGCGCCTTCTTCGCCACCGGCGTCGCGCCGATCTTCTTCCTCGTGACCCTCCCCATCGGCGCCGGCACCTCCCTCAGCCAGCTCCCCGAGGTGATCAAGACCATCGGCGACGTCCGGCCGATCATCGGCGAGTGGGGGTGGACCCCGCTGTTCACGGGCGGGAACTGGGAGCTGAACGCCGATCTCGCGCGCTACGGACAGTGGGCGATCTATCTCACGCTGCTCGTCGTGGCGTTCGCCTGGCGGCGTGCCGACCCGATCGACCTCACCACGGCGATGCTGCTGGCGTTCATGGTGGTCACCCCGCGGCTCGGCGCGCAGTACCTGATGTGGTTCATGCCGTTCCTCGTCGCCCGTCCGACGCGGTTCGCCTGGCCGGTCATCATCGGCACCTCCACCTGGGCCGCGGTCGGCTACCTGTACCTGACGCAGTACAACGACGTCCGATGGTGGTACCTGCACCAGCCGTGGTCGATCAGCTCGGTGGTGCTGCTGCCCATCCTGATCGCCGCGATGCCCTGGGGCGCCCGGCGCATCGCGGGACTCGTGCCCGTGCAGCAGCGGGAGACTCCTCGCGCGCCGGTCAGCGCCTCCGCGTGACGCGACGGCAGAGCCGGCCGGATCGGGTCACACGGACCCACGCGAGGGAGAGCTTCCCGTGGCGTCCGCCCGATCCGGCGGGAGCTCGCCCGAGACGAAGGCCGCGGACCATCGCACCCCGGGGTCGCTGTCGATCAGCAGCGCGCGTGCGAGCAGCGTGAGCGGGATCGCGAGAAGCGCGCCGAGCGGCCCCAGCACCGTGGCCCACAGGATCAGCGACAGGAAGGTGACCGTCGTGCTCAACCCCACCGCGTCACCGAGGAACTTCGGCTGGATGAACGACTGCACCACGATGTTGATGGCCAGGTACGCCACGATCACCAGGATCATGCGCGGCAGGCCGCCGGTCAGCAGGGCGAGCAGGGCGGGCGGCACGAGCCCGACGACGAAGCCGATGTTCGGGATGTAGTTGGTGATCAGCGCGAGCACACCCCAGAGCAGGGGGAGCGGCACCGAGAGCAGGTACAGCGCCAGCACGTCCAGGGCGGCGCAGATCAGCCCGAAGATCGTGGACACCAGCAGGTATCGCCGGGTCCGGGAGGCGAAGGTCGCGAGCGCGGTGGTGATGGCGGGGCGCTCCGGCGCCGCGGCGGCCATGATGCGGGACACGACCGGGGCGTCCAGGCTCATCGCCAGCAGCAGGACGACGATCAGGAAGAGGCTGGACACCACACCCAGCACGCTGGCCGCCAGGCCTTGCGCCAGCTCGACCACCTTGCCCGCGTCGACCGAGCGCAGCGCCTCGTTCACCTGGGGCGCGATGCCATGCTGCGCCGCCCACCGCTGGGTGTCCGCGACGAGCTTGTTGAACTGCGCGGAGTAGCTCGGGAGCAGCACCGCCAACTGCGCGACGGCGGTACTGAGGATCGCCATCATGCCCAGCAGCGCGACCATGACCACCGAGAACGGCACCGCGACCGCCGTCCATGCCGGCGCCTGCCTGCGCACGAGCCACTCCCGGATGGGGGAGACGGCCACCACGAGCACCAGGGCGAGCACGATGGGCCCGACGATCGTGCTGATCGCCTTGATGCCGGCCAGTACGACGACGGCCGAGGCCGTGACCAGCAGGAGGACCAGTGCCCGGGGGGCCGTTCGTTCGCTCACGGTTGGTCAGCCTCGATCCGGTGGTGATCCTGCGATGGACGTACCGCTCTTGTACCGGTCTTGCCCACTGGGCCGAAAGGTTCTACTCGATCGTTGCCCGTATTGGATCGAAGGCTGGGTAGGGCCTGCTAATCTTTTGTCGTCGGCATCGCCCGGCCACCAACCACCCTCACCACCTTGAGTGGCCGAGGTGCGGGTTCGAGTGGAGAGAGCGGTGTCGGCCCCCTCGAAAAAGATCTTCGCTCCTCCGTTTGCACGGTGGTTCGAGGTCGGGTAAGTTAGAGGGGTTGCCCTGGAGACGGGGCGGCCTGAATGTTAGTTGGTTCGGGTGGCTGGGAGTCAAGTGCTGGAAAACAGCGCGATTTGGTCCCGGCCGCGGGGAGCGGCTAAGATTAAGGCACAACGAAATGAACGCCCCGGCCGGGGCCGGACTCCTTAAAGGGTCGGTTTCCGGGTGGTGTACGCGTCCGTTTCTTGAGAACTCAACAGTGTGTTAAAAGCCAGTGCATGA
>NZ_BMNT01000050.1 GCF_014646695.1 Sphaerisporangium melleum | reverse complement strand
GGCCGACCTGCCGCAGAGCGTCCCCGGTGTCGTGGACGACATCACGGACGTCGACCACGTCGAGAACCTCGGCGGCTCCCTGGTGACGCCGGGCCTCATCGACGCGCACACCCACCCGGTCTACGCGGGCAACCGCTATGCCGAGCTGGCCATGCGCTCGGGCGGCTCCTCGCCGAGCGCGATCACGGCCGCGGGCGGCGGCATCGGCTCCACCGTGACCGTGACCCGCGGCACCGACCCGTGGACGCTGTGCAACGGCGTGCGCGAGCGTCTGCGCGACTGGATCCTCAACGGCACCACGACCGTCGAGGCCAAGACCGGCTACCACCTCACCCGCGACGGTGAGCTGGCCGACGTGCGGCTGCTGCGCGAGCTCGAGAAAGAGCCGATGATGCCGCGGTTGCACGTCACCTTCCTCGCGGCCCACGTGGTGCCGCCCGAGTTCTTCGGGCGCCAGCGCGACTACGTCGAGGCGGTCGGCTCCTGGTGCGCCGATGCCGCCGCGGCGGGCGCCGACAGCGTCGACGTCTACTGCGACGACGGCCACTTCACCACCGACGAGGCCCGCTGGGTGCTCGCCTCCGGCCGCAACGTCGGCCTGCTGCCGCGCATCCACGCCGGCGCCCACAAGCGGCGTGGCGCCGTCCAGCTCGCGGCCGAGCTCGGCTGCGCGTCGGCCGACCTGCTGCACAGCAGCACCGACGAGGACATCGCCATGCTCGCGCGCTACGGCGTGCCCGCCGTGGTCTGCCCGAGCACGGCACTCCAGCAGGGCAACCTGCCGCCCGTCCGGCGAATGCTCGCGCAGGGTGTCACCGTGGCCCTCGGCAGCGACCACAACCCCGGCCACTGCGGCATCACCTCGATGTCCCTGGTGATCAGCCTCGCCGTGGCGGCGTTCGGCATCAGTGTGGGCGACGCGCTCCGCGCGGCCACGCTCGGCGGCGCCACCGTTCTCGGCGTTCCCGACCGCGGTGTGCTCACCCCTGGCCGGCTGGCCGACATCGTCCAGTGGGACGCCGACCACGAGGGCGCGTTCGCCTGGGGCTTCGGCCTCAAGCCCCGACGCGTCTGGCGCGGCGGCACCCCCGTTCAGTGACCCGCAGTGCCGGGTGATGTCCGCTTCCCTCCGGTACAGAGCGGTCACGGCGGGAGATCGGCGTAGGGCGGGCGGGTAGCCTTCGGTCATGCCCCAAGCGGTCACGGTGGTCACCGATTCCACCGCCTACCTCGGCCCGGACGAGATCCGGCGGCTCGGCGTCATCGTGATCCCTCTCCAAGTGGTCGTGGGTGGGCGGGCACTCGACGACGTGGCCGAGATCGACGCGGACGGCGTGGCCACCGCCCTGCGCCAGTGGTCGCCGGTCTCCACCTCGCGCCCGGCCCCGCAGCGCTTCGCCGACGCCTACGAGTCCGCGGCGGCACAGGGCGCGGCCGGGGTGGTGTCCATCCACCTGTCGGGCGCGATGTCCGGGACCGTAGCGTCGGCGCGGATCGCCGCAGCCGAGGCCATGATCCCCGTCGATGTGGTGGACAGCGGGTCGCTCGCCATGGGGCTGGGCTTTCCGGTCCTCGCGGCGGCGCGTGCCGCCCGCGCGGGCGCGGGCCGTGCCGAGGTGGCGGCGGCCGCCCGGGCCTGCGCCGAGGCGACCAGGAGCTACTTCTACGTCGACACCCTGGAGCATCTGCGCAGGGGAGGACGCATCGGCGCGGCGGCGAGCCTCCTCGGCTCCGCACTGTCCATCAAGCCGTTGCTGCACATCACGCAGGGCGCCATCGCGCCGCTGGAGAAGGTGCGCACCTCCGGTCGCGCCATCGCCAGGCTGGAGGACCTCGCGGTGCGGGCCGCCGGTGCGGAGCCGGTCGACGTGGCCGTGCAGCACCTGGTGGCCCGCGAGCGCGCACTGGTCGTGGCCGACCACC
This sequence comes from Sphaerisporangium melleum, assembly GCF_014646695.1. Classification (GTDB taxonomy): domain Bacteria; phylum Actinomycetota; class Actinomycetes; order Streptosporangiales; family Streptosporangiaceae; genus Sphaerisporangium; species Sphaerisporangium melleum. Next base: position 53,862 of record NZ_BMNT01000050.1, on the reverse strand, counting down.
TGGCCAAGCGCATTCCGGCGCTCGGCGATCTGCGCATCGTCGAGGTCGGCGCGGTCGTCGGCGTCCACGTGGGCCCGGGGATGCTCGGCATAACCATCACCCCCGCCCTCCCCACCTGACCTCTCCCACCTCGACGCCCCTCCTCCCGGCGTCCCCATCTCGACGCCCCTTCCTCCTGATGTCCTCGTCTCGACGCCTCCCACCTCTGACGCCTCCCACCTCTGACGCTCTCCCGTCTCCGCCCTTCCGCCATCTGCCTCCGGTCGGCTCGTACACCCCCTCGGGGGCGGTGCCCGCCCTCCTGCCGTCTCTCCGCTTCCTGGACCACGACGAGTTCTTCGGCTGTCCCTGGTTTCCCGTCCGGGCTTCCTGGGCTCCGACGAGTTCTGCGAATGCCCCCGGTTTTCCGTCCGCGCGCATATCCACAAGCCAGGCCATCTCGGCGGCGGTTATCCACAGAACTGTGTTCGGCCAGGGGGACGGCGTTGCGCGCCGCATAACGTCCCCCGGGTGAGAACAGCGGACAGGTCTCTGCGCAGCGACGTCGGCGCTTCCCGGCTGCACGCCCTGAGCCCTCTGGGCCGATGGCATCCCGCCGTCGCCCATCCCTCCGGGAGCCAGGACGGCCCGTCACACGAGGGCGATCCGGCGGCCCACGCGTCCCACACGGGTGCCACAGATGAAGCACACGGTCTTGACGGCACACCCGATTCATCCGCCGGCGGTTCCACCGGCCGGACACCTGCCGATGGCCCTGCCGTCCGCATGACTCCCTCCGCCTCCGCCACTTCCAGAGCCTCGGCCGATCGCCCACCGGCCCGGCCGGTGAGTCGTCCGCGTCCCGGCGGGCGGCGGCCGTCGCCCGCCCCTGCCCGCATTCAGCAAGCCCAGCACGCCCAGCCCGTCCAGGACGTTCAGTCCACTGATGAGCGGAGCCCAGGGCGAGCCATCCGGCCGCACGATGGGGACCGGCCGTCGCGACCCGCTCTGTCCGCTGCTCAAGAGGGCCGGCCCTTCGGAAGCGATCGGCTCAGGCAAGCGATCCCCTCGTCGGGTGCAGTCGGCGGCTCTCTCGCAGGCGAAAAGCCGTTCTCGTCCGGCAGCGGCACGACCACGCAAGAGCCGTGGTCTGACCAAGGAGATCGGCTCGTCTTCGTGGACGATGACGTCCACGGCGGCTTGGCGCCGGCCGGCCGCGTGCGATCGGCGCCGTCGCCCGGTTGGTCGGCCCGCTCTCGGCTGCGCCGACTGCTGGCCGAGTACGCGCCCGGGTTAGATCCCGGCCGGCCGGGTGTCCGTGTGCTCCTGGTGCTCGCTCTCCTCGCCGCCATCGTGGGGGGTGTTCTCGCGTGGCGTGCCCGGCCCGAGGTGCAGCCCCTCGCTCCGCCGACCCCCGTGGCCGGCATCCAGGCCTTCCCCGTGGCCCGGCCCACGCCCGCGCCGGACCCCACCCGCGCCGGTGAGGTGGTCGTGCACGTCACCGGGAAGGTGCGTAAGCCCGGGCTGGTCACGCTCTCCTCCGGTTCGCGGGTGGCCGACGCGCTCACGGCCGCCGGTGGCGTCCGGTCCGGCGCGAAGACCGGTGCGCTCAATCTCGCCCGAAAACTCGTCGACGGCGAGCAGATCGTGGTCGGCCCGCCCGTCGGCCAGGGGATGGTCGCGCCCCAGGCCGCTGGCTCCCCGGCGTCGGCCGACGCGCCGCTCGACCTGAACACCGCGACCCCGGCCCAGTTGGAGACCCTGCCCGGAGTGGGCGAGGTCCTGGCGGGCCGCATCGTGGAGTTCCGCCAGAGCCATGCCGGCTTCCGGAGCATCGACGAGCTCCGTCAGGTCACCGGCATCGGCGACCGCAAGTTCGCCGACCTCCGCGACAAGGTCCACGTATGACGCCCGGACATCCGGCTCTCGGTGGCACGACCTGGAGGCCGAGAGCGCGCTGGTCACCCGGCATCCAGGGCGGGTGGCCTTGTGGCGGCCGAGGCGGGGCGTGGAGTTCGGACGTGGAGGGCGAGGCGTGGTGAACGACAAGTCGAGGTCCAGCGTGACCGGGCATTCGCCGGAGGGGGAGTCGACGTCGCTGCCGGTGGGGAGCGTGCGGTGGGCCGTCCGGTGGCGCAAGCTCGCCCCCAGATCGCAGGAAAGTGGCGCGGAAGGCGGCACGCTGGACGACGGGGCGGGAAGCGGGACGGGGAGGTCGTCCGGCCCTTCTGGCTTCTCGGGCTCTTCGCGCCTCCTGGGCTCTTTCGCCGCGCCGGGTGCCGAGCGCGGGTCGCTGCGGCTGGTGCTGCCCGCGGGCGCCGCATGGTGCACCGCGCTCGTGCTGATGAGCGGCTCGGTCACCACGAGTGTGGTCACGGCCGCCGTCGCTTCGACGGGCCTGGCGGTCGTGTTCGTCCACCGTGCGGTGACACGTCGAGGGCGACCGGCATGGCTCCTCTCCCGGATGAGCTCACCGAACGGCCTGGAGCCCGGCATCCAGGCTGATCGACCATCCGGTTTCCGCCGGTGGCATCGAGAAGACCGGCATCGAGAAGACCGGCAGCAGGTGGCCCGGCATCGAGACGCACCACGCTGCGATGCCCGGCGGGGAGGTAAGTCTGGCTGGTGGAACACCGTGGCGGCGGTGCTCGGGTGCGTCGCGGCAGTGGCGGGGACGGTGGCGTTCCGCGTTCATACCGTCAGATCGGGGCCGGTCGCCGAGCTGGCCGAGCGACGAGCGCTGGTCACGGTCGAGATGTCGCTGACCGGCGACCCACGCGTCCTGCCCGGCGACCGTGGGCCGGTCCGCCGCGAACGCGTCGTCGTGGAGGCGACGGCGGAGCGGGTCGAAGCCCGTGTGGTGCAGCCGGTGCAGATCTCCACGGCGGTGCCGGTGGTGGTGTTCGCGCGTGGTGCGGCCGCGTGGGCCTCTCTGCTTCCCAGCCAGCGGGTGCGGGTCACCGGCCGGCTGGGGCCTGCCGAGCCGGGTGAGCTGACCGCGGCGGTGCTGCTCGCGACCGGGCCGCCGGTGGTCGTGAGCGGCCCCTCCCCGCCGCAGCGGGTCGCAGCGGCGCTCCGAGAAGGGCTGAGACGGGCGTGCGACGTGCTGCCGGCGGCCGAGCGCGGCCTGCTGCCGGGGCTCGTGGTCGGTGACGTGTCTCGCCTTGACGAGCAGGTCAGGTTCGATCTGAGAACCGCCGGCCTGAGTCACCTGACCGCGGTGTCCGGGGCCAATCTGGCCATCGTGGCGGGCATGGTCCTCGCGCTCGCGCGGTTCGCCGGGCTGCCGCAGGCGGTCCGCGCGGCTCTCACGATCGTGGCGATGGTGGGTTTCGCCGTGCTGGCCCGTCCCTCGCCGAGCGTGCTCCGGGCATTGGTGATGGGGTCGGTGGCGGCCGTCGCGCTGGGTACGGGGCGCGCCAGAGACGGGATCACCGCCCTGTCGGCCGCCGTGCTGGGGCTGGTGCTCCTCGACCCGGCTCTGGCGGGAGAGTACGGCTTCGCGCTGTCGGTGTTCGCCACCGGGGGCATCCTCGTGCTCGCTCCCCGGTGGCGAGCGCGCCTTTCGCGCCGGATGCCGCGCTGGGCGGCCGAGGCGGTGGCGGTGCCCTGCGCCGCCCAGGTCGCGGTGACGCCGCTGCTCGTGCTCATGGCCGGAGAGCTGGAACCGGTCGCCGTTCCCGCCAATCTCCTGGCCGGGCCGGCCGTGGCTCCCGCCACTCTCTTGGGCTTCGCCGCCTGCCTCGTGGCGCCGGTCAGCGCCGAGGCGGCGCGATGGATCGTCCGCCCGGCCGGATACGCCGTCGGATGGATCATCATGGTCGCCCGCCGTGCGGCGGCGGTGCCCCTGGCGACACTCCCGTGGCCTGGCGGGGCGATCGGCCTGGTGGCGCTCGTCGCCGTCGCCGTTCTCGCCTGGGTGGTGCTGCGCCGGACGGCCGGGCGCCTCGTGGTGTGCGTCGTCGCGGCCGGCCTGCTCGCCGCCGCCTGCCTGGTGCGCCCGGTCGTCGCCCCGTGGCCGCCGCGAGGCTGGCTGCTGGTCGGCTGCGACGTCGGGCAGGGGGACGCTCTGGTCCTGTCAGCGGGAGAGGCGCGTGCGGTGGTGATCGACACCGGCCCCGACCCCATGCCGGTCGACCGCTGTCTGCGCGCACTCGGCGTCGAGCGGGTGCCGTTGCTGATCCTGACCCATCCGCACCTGGACCACGTGGGCGGGCTCGACGGCGTCTTCCGGGGCAGGACGGTCGGCGCGGTGGTGGTCAGCCCTGGGCAGGAGCCACGCCAGGAGAGCGCCCGAGTCTCGGCCGAGCTCGCCCGGCGGCACGTTCCCGCCTGGGTGGCGTCCCCTGGCCTGACCTGGCGCCTGGGGCCGGTCGAGCTGCGGGTCATCGGGCCGGTGAGTGAGACGATCAGAGCCGGTCCAGGAGAGGGCTCGATGGCCAACAACGCCAGCGTCGTGGTGCACGCCCGGTGGGCGGCGGGCTCGGCCCTGCTCTCCGGTGACGTGGAGACCGAGGCACAGGCAGAGCTGGTCCGGTACGGCGTTCCCCGGGCCGACCTTCTCAAGGTCGCACACCACGGGTCGGCTCGCCAGGACCCGGAGTTCCTCGCGGCGACCGGCGCCCGAGCGGCGTTGATCAGCGTGGGGGCGGACAACGACTACGGTCATCCGGCCTCGCTCACCACCCGTCGTCTGCACGACCTGGGGATGCGCGTGTACCGTACCGACCGCGATGGCGATGTCGCGGTCATCACCGACCACGGCCGCCTCGCCATCGTCCCCCGCGGCCGCTGAACCAGGCCGCGCTTCGGAGTCGCGCCATCGACCGGCGGCTTTCGTTCCGGACTGCGTCCGCCGTCGGGCGAAGGGGCTGACGGTGGAGGCCGGGCCTCGTCGCGTCGCTGCCGGGACCATCTCCTCCAGCGCCCGGGCGGCGCGGGCGAGCGCCTGGGGCCGGTCGGGCGCGCACACCGCGACCTTGGCGGAGTGTCAGCCGACGGGGACGGCGGTCTCGGTGTGGAACTCGGTGTCGAGGTCGGCGGCGTACACCGAACGGTGGCACTCGGCGCACCGGTACAGGATCGGCCCCTCGTCGAGCATCGACCCACAGCGCGGGCAGCTGTGATTGCGCTTGTTCATGAGTGTGTTCACCTCCTCGTCGACTTCTCGTTGCCCCTACATTGCCCGACGATACCTGCAGCTGGATTGCCGATTGCTTGCATTGTTACCAAGCCTGACCCGGAAGCCTCACCAAGTCGCACGAGTCACACCCGCCCCTGATCCTTTGCCGGTTCTTTAGGAAGGAGGGCTGTTCATCCCGAATGGCGGACCCTGGCTGTGACGGGGCGAGCGCGGCGCGAACGTCGCGGTGGTGCTCCCAAGGCCGGGGCGGTGCTCGGCGGGGGTCCGGTGGCGGTTGGCGGGTGGGTTGCCGCCGGGGTGACCGGACGTGGCATGCTGCTCGCATGGCGACGCAACCAGCACCCGTGACGCTCGTGGTCGGCGACGAGGAACTGCTCGCCGACCGGGCGGTGGCGTCGGTCGTCGCGGCCGCCCGGGTGGCCGATCCCGAGGTCAAGGTGCACGATCTGTTCGGTGGCAAGGTCGAGCCGGGGGAGCTGGGCCGTCTCACGGCGCCGTCCCTGTTCGGCGATCGGTCGATCATCGTGTTCCGCTCGGCGCAGGATCTCGGCAAGGACGTCATCGCCGAGGTCGTCGCGTACACCAAGAACCCCTCAGAGGACGCCGTGGTCGTCCTCCTCCACCCGGGCGGGGTCAAGGGCAAGGCTCTGGTCGACGGGGTCAAGAAGGCCGGAGCGGCCGTCGTCACGGTCACCAAGCTGACCAAGGCGGGCGAACGGCTCGACTTCATCAAGAACGAGATGCGGCAGGCAGGCCGTTCGATCACCGCTGACGCCGCCCAGGCGCTGCTCGACGCGGTGGGCAGTGATCTGCGTGAGCTGGCGGCCGCGTGCGGACAGCTCGCGTTCGACACGCCGGGCAAGGCGGTCGACGAGGCGGCCGTCGCGCGGTACCACCGGGGCAGGGCCGAGGTCAGCGGCTTCACCGTGGCCGACAAGGCGGTGGAGGGCAGGCTCGGAGAGGCACTCGAGCAGTTGCGCTGGGCGCTCGCGACCGGCGTCGCGCCCGTGCTGATCGTCAGCGCGCTGGCCGGGGGAGTGCGGTCGCTCGCCAAGGTGGGCGGCGCTCCCCGCAACCTGCGCGGCGGTCAGCTCGCCAGCCACCTCGGCATGCCCCCGTGGAAGATCGACCGGGTGAAGCGCCAGCTCAACGGATGGGGCCAGGAGGGCATCGCGCGGGCCATGCAGGCCGTCGCCGAGGCCGACGAGCAGGTGAAGGGCGGCGGCACCGACCCCGCGTACGCGCTCGAACGCACCGTCCAGACGATCGTCGCCAGCCGTACCGGCCGCTGACCTGATCCGGAAAGCGGCCCGCCCCGCGCGCCCGTAGCCGCACGACGCCGTCGCAAGGCAGGGCCGTGGGACCGATTGCCGGGTTCCGTTTTGGATCAAGCAGGGACCCATGGTGGGACCGGGAAGAGCCGGCCACGGGATGTCGCCCGGCGCTCCCACCTCACCCCCAGTGCCGGCCAATGGACGTTCCCGGCCGACCGGACAGCCCGGCGGTCCCATAGTTCCCGAAGTCGACCACTCCCGCCGGTTCCCAACCTGATCCCTCAGGTCGGCCACCCTGCCCCGTTCGACCTCGCCTGCACCGCGCCGCGAAGGTCCTGCTTCGGCCTGATCATGACCTGAGGGCGGCGCGATCAGGGTGCCCACACCGGCCGCGGTGACGCCGAGGCCGGTGCGGGCCCCGGGAGCCTTGGCGTAGGACCGCGAGGGCGCCGGACCCCGGAACCGGCAGCGCCGCCAGGCCCCCGGGGCCCACGGGCTGCTAGGAGCCCGGGCCGGGCGGAGGTGGAGGGTCAGGCGGGGGCGGGGAGGGGGTCGGCGGTGGCGAGGGTGCCGTCGTGGAGCTGGAGGACGCGGTCGGCCAGGGTCATCAGCGCCGGGTCGTGCGTGGCCACCAGGGCGGTCACGCCCTCGCTGCGCACCAGGGCGCGCAGGAGTTGCATGATCTGCCGGCCGGTCTGCGAGTCGAGCTGCCCGGTCGGCTCGTCGGCGATCAGCAGCTTGGGCCGGTTGGCCAGCGCCCTGGCGATCGCCACCCGCTGCTGCTGGCCGCCGGACAGTTCGTACGGCCGCTGGTTGACGTGCTTGTCCAGCCCGACCAGCGAGAGCAGCATGCGCACCCGTTCGTCGCGCTCGGCCGCCGGGGTGCGCGACAGGCGCATGGGCACGCCGACGTTCTCCGCCGCCGACAGCACCGGGATGAGGCCGAACGACTGGAAGACGAACCCGATCACGTCGCGGCGCAGCTCCAGCAGCCCGGTCTCGGGCAGCTCGGTGACCACGTGCCCGGCGACGACGACCCGTCCGGCGTCCGGGCGGTCGAGGCCGCCGATCTGGTTGAGCAACGTGGTCTTCCCCGAGCCGGACCGGCCCCTGATCGCGATCAGCTCGCCGGGGTAGGCCTCGAAGGAGACGTCGCGCAGGGCCACGACCTCCTTGGGGCCGCTCTTGTAGACCTTGCGCACCCCCTCGACGGTGACCAGCGGCGCGGTGGTCCCGGCGGTGGGGCGGCCCTGCTCGTCTCCGGCCGGCCGGGCGGTCACCGGGGCTTCCCCGTCTGCTGGCTGGGCGGTCATTCGTCCTCTCCCGTCTTCGGCCGGTCGGGCCATACTCCGATGTGGTCGCGTTCGAGTTCCAGGCGCACGCGGCGCTCCATGTCGAGCGCGCTGGTGAAGTCCCTGGGCAACTGCAGGCGCCCCACCCGGTCCAGGACGGCGTACTCCTCGGCGATGATCTCGCCGTCGGAGGAGGCGCGGCGCAGCGTCTCGCTGCTGGTGCGCCCGTCGCGGATGCCGACCGTGCGATCGACCTGCTCCGAGACCAGCGCGTCGTGGGTGACGATCACGGCCGTGACGCCGAGCTCGCGGTTGGCGCGGCGCAGCGCCGCGAACACCTGCTCGGAGTTGTCGCTGTCCAGCTCGCCGGTCGGTTCGTCGGCCAGGATGACCTGGGGCGAGTTGGCCAGGGCGACGGCGATGGCGACGCGCTGCTGCTCGCCGCCGGACATCTCCGACGGCCTGCGGTCGGCGCAGTAGGCCACGCCGAGCAGGTCGAGCAGTTCGTCGGCGTGCGCGACGCGGGCCTTGTTGCCGGCCAGGCGCATGGGCAGCCGGACGTTCTCCCGCGCGGTGAGGTAGGGCAGCAGGTTGCGGGCGGTCTGCTGCCAGATGAAGCCGACGACCTCCCGCCGGTAGCGCAGGCGGTCCTTGGCGGTCATGGCGAGCAGGTCGGTGCCGGCGACCCGCGCGATGCCCGCGGTGGGCACGTCCAGGCCGGACAGGACGTTGAGCAGCGTCGACTTGCCGGAGCCGGACGCACCCACGATGGCGATCAGCTCGCCCTTCTCGATGAGCAGGTCGAGCCCCTGCAGGGCGACGACCTCGACGCCTTCGGTCTTGTAGATGCGCACCAGGTTGTCGCAGAGGATGTGCGCGTGCTCGCCGAAGGCGGGCTGGGCCCGGCCGGCCTGCGCCTCCAGCTCCGACAGCGTCGGCGCGTCGCCGGCCCCGTCGAGTGGCCGGGGCGCGTTCACTGCGCCAGATGTGTTCATCGTGCCTCCCCACGTGGGCGGTGTCGGCGGGCGGTCATTCGCCCACCCGAAGGACGGAGCCGAGGGAGCGGCGGGCGCCGAACCCGGCGTGCAGGAACGCGCCCAGTACGGACACGGCGGCCAGCCCGGCGGCGAGCAGGATGGGCGCGGTGAGACCGAACCCGGTGTCGCTGACGGCGAGGTCGCCCGCGTAGGCGCGCAGGTCGATGGCCGAGCCGAGCGCCGAGGGCAGCGCGAGGCCGAGCAGCAGTCCGGCCACCGCGGTGAGCAGGATCAGCGGGGAGATCTCCAGGACGGTCAGGGACGCGGCCTGCCGTTCGGACAGGCCGAGTGTGCGCAGGTAGGACAGGGCGCGGGCCCGGTCCGCGGCGCCGATGATCAAAGCGATGATCACGGTGAGCAGCGCGTATCCCGCAAGAGCCATGGTCACGACGCGGAAGCCGGTCATGATCGTGCCGGTGAGCGGGGTGCCGGTGACCTTGCGCAGCGACTCGTCGAAGGTCCACACCAGCACGTCCGGCCGGTCGCCGACGGCCGCCCTGAGCTTGGCGCCGTCGATGCCGTCGCCGTCGATGAGCAGCATGTTGGCGTACGTGCGGAAGCCGGCCCGCTTGGAGGCGTCGTAGGGCACGACGATGAGGTTGCTCGTCGCGAAGCTCACTCCCGGGAGCCCGCCGCGGATGATCCCCGCCTTGGTGACCTTCATCCGGACGTGCCATCCCAGTTCGAAGGTGGTCAGGGTGCTGAGATCGGGCGACACCAGGGCGGGGATGGCCGGAGCGGACGGGCCCGCGGGCGGCGGCGGCGCGCTCAGCGGCGTGCCGGACAGGATGCGGCGGTAGGCGTCGAGGTCCATGGCGATGACGGTCGCGGTCTTGCCGCCCAGCCCGATCTGCGCGTTGCCCTTGTCCGCGGGCACGAGGGTGCGGACGCCCGGCACGGCGCGCACCCGCTCGACGAGGTCCGCGGGGAGTTCGGCCGCCGACTCCACCCGGGCGGCGGCCCCGGTGGCCTGCCAGGCGGCGACCCGCTGGGTGGAGTCGAGCGCACCGCTGACGGTTGCCCCGTACACCGAGACGGTGAGCGCGGGCAGCAGGATGAGCACGGGCAGCGCGGTGACCGCCTGGGCCCGGGCCGCGAGGGTCAGGCCGACGAACGGCACGGCGGCGCGGGCGCGGGCCGCCGCCCACACGACCAGCCGCAACGGGTAGGGGTAGCAGCGCAGCGTGATCAGAGCGGCGGCCAAGGTGAGCGCGGCCGGCACGAACATGAGGAACGGGTCGGCGCCCTGCCGCAGCGTCTGCGTGGTCAGGCCTCGGGTGCGCAGTAGGTACGCGCCGGCGAGGGCGAGCACCACGACCAGCGCCTCCAGGGCGACGCGGCGCGGGGAGGGGCGGCGGGCCACCACGTCGTCGCGCCGGTCGTGCAGGGGTTTGCGATGGCTGGTGGCCAGGCGGGCGGCGGCGAACGCAAGGGCGACCAGCGTGATCAGCAGCGGCCCGATGTGCACGATCGGCGTGACCGGCCCGGGCACCAGGAAGGCCAGGCCATAGCCGGCCAGCACGGCGGGCACCAGTGCGATGGCGACGACGCCGGTGCCGGCCAGGACGATCCGGCCGAGGGACGCACCGCGGGCCCGGGCCAGTGCCAGCGCGGCGCGCATGCGCTCGGCGAGCAACTGCACGGCGAGGGCGAGGACGCCGACGGCCACGGTGATCAGGCCGCCGAGGATGAGGATCAGCAGCGTCTGGGCGGTGGTCAGCCGGTCCAGGAAGCCCTTCAGGACGTCGGACAGGGCGGTGTTCAGCCGATAGGGGGCGACGCCGACCTGGGCGTTGTACCGTACGGGGCCGTCGGTGTCGGTGACGAGGGCGCGCAGGTAGTCGGTGAGACCCTGGATCACGTCGGGGGCGTTGCGGGCGGTCACCGCCGCGCCGTCGACGCCGAGGACCCATCGGTAGTCCAGGCTGCGCGCCTCGTTGAGCGCGGTCAGCGACTCGCGGCTGGTGAACGCGGTGATGTGGTGCTCCTCGGCATCGGAGCCGGGCACCCGCCGGGCGGTGACCACGATCGTGTCGTGGTTGTGGTCCCAGTACGGGTCGCGCCGGTCCAGCGGCGCGTACAGTCCGGTGACCTTGGCCAGCGACGGGCTGCTGTTGCCGAGGACGAGCGTGGTGCCGATGGGGATGCCCATCATCTTCGACGCCTGCTCCGGCAGGGCCACTTCGAACAGCGTGAGGTCCTGGACGTCCGGGCTGCCGGGGAGGCGGGCGGAGGTGCTGCGGGGCGGGCCGGGAGGCGAGCCGGCCACGTACCGGATGCGCCGGTCCATGCCGGACAGCCAGGCCAGGTCGACGTACTGGTAGGGACGCTGGCCGGGGCCGAGGCGGCCCGCCACCGGGGTGCCGGTGGTCTTGGCCCCGTAGTGGTCGTGCGAGCCGGGCCCGCGGTCGAGTACCGCCGCCAGCGCGGGCGGCAGGACCTCGCGGAAGTGCCGGTCGCCCGCGGCGAACTCCTGCTCGGTGCTGAGCTGCCCGACGAAGCCGGCCGGTGCCGTGATCGTGAGGTCCTTCAGCGTGGCGGCGGTGCCGGTGAGGACGCCGTGCAGCGCCTCGTCGTAGGAACGCTCGAAGGTCCGGGGCAGCGCGCCCACCAGCAGCGTCGCACTCAGCGCCAGCACCGCCAGGACGGCCGCCGCGCCCCGGTGGACCTTCAGGAGAAGCAGCGGGTTCATCGGTCCTCTCCGATCCGCAGGGCCCGGCCGAGCCCTTGCCGGCGCAGCGAGCGGGCAAGGCCGGCCACGATCGTGAACAGCAGCGCGGCGACCACGGCCAGCAGCGCGAGGGTGGCCGGCCAGGGAATGTCGAGGAGCACCGACGGGGTCACCGCGACGGCCTGCCCGGTCAGCACGATGTGCGGGACGACCAGGCTCGCGACCACGACGGCGAGCAGGGTGCCGCCGGCCAGCGACAGCCCGATCAGGAACGCCTGCTCGACGGCGAGCAGCCCGAAGATCTGCCGGAAGCTCATCCCCAGGGCGCGCAGGATGGCGAACTCGGCGGTACGTTCCCGGGCCGCGACGGCGGCGTTGACCAGGAACCCCAGGAGCGCGAACACCAGCGCGGCGGCGAATCCGAGGATCAGCGCTCCCTGCAGGCCGCTGGCCAGCGGGTCGTCCCGGTAGCGCTTGGTCAGCGATCCGACGTCCACCACGGTCTGGTCCCACTCCGGATGGCGGCTCAGCTCGGCCGCCGCCGCGGCGCCGTCGCCGTCCCGGGTGGCCATCCACCATTCGCCGGCCGCCCTTGGCACGTGCGCGCCGAAGACGTCCCTGGTCATCAGGGTGGGCAGGTCGGCGAGGACGGCGGGCGTCCCTGCCGGGGTGCCGGGCATCGAGGCGACGATGCCCGCCACCTGCACCGGCACCTGTTCGCCTTCCATGTCGACCGTGGCCGTCTCGCCCTCGACGAGCTCCTCGCGCGCCGCGAGGTCGGCGGTGAGCACCACCGGGACCGGCCGGAAGATCCCGCCGGCCGAGCCGTCGGGGTGGGGGAGCAGGTCGTCGTCGGACAGCCCGGCGGGAACGGGGGTGACGGCCAGCCGCTCGGGGTCGGCGGCGGCGGGCCGTCGCTGCGCCTTGGGCGCGGGCACGGTGACCGACAGCAGCGCCTGCCCGGACGACGCCTGCCCGGCGATGGTGACCTGCTGCGTCTCGATGTGGCCCTCGCCGCGCATGAGCCGGCCCCACCGCAGGGTGCCGGGCAGGGCGAGCGTCGCGCCGGTGTCGGTCCGCGCGTTCCGCACCGTCAGGGTGAACGGGCTGCCCGCGGCGGGCACCGGCACGTCCAGCAGGAGTCCGCGCAGGCTCAGCGGGTAGCTGAGCGCGCCGGACCGTCCGGCCAGCGCCGCCAGATCGACGGTGACGGTGTGCGGCCGCCCGTCGGCGGGGAGCGGCCCGAGCTGGACGTCGCGGTGGGCGCCGAGCGCGTCGGACAGCAGCAGCCGGGGCCGCAGCCCTTCGTACTCGGCCCGTCGCGCCGGCTCGGCGATGTCCAGCCGCACGCTCAGGGTGAGCGTCTTGGGTGTGGCCGGCAGCGGGAGACCGGGGGCGTCGGGCCGTCCCGCGGCCAGCCGGCCGGCCATCGCCCGCAACGAGTCGGGCGACAGGTCGGGGCGCAGCATGAGCAGGCGCTCGAGCTTGGTCGCGTCGGCCGCCAGAAGCGTCGGGGTGGCCCCCGAGAAGGAGGTGACGCCCCGGTAGACCGGGCTGATGGCGGTCACTCCGTCGAGCCGCGCGTACACGGCGCCGCGGCCGAGCGGTCCGAGCTCGGGCGCCTCCTGCGGGCCGGACACCCGCAGGTCGGCCGCCGCCTGGTGGCGGGCCTGGTCCTGCTGGGAGGCGCGCCAGGTGGCGGCGGTGGCCATGGAGACCACGCCGATCGCCACGGCCATGGTGAGCAGCAGCGCCGGGCCGGAGTAGCGCGCCGGGCGGCGGCTGACCTGCCAGGCGCCGAGGGCCGGGGCGAGGCCGGGGCGCCGCGCGGTCAGCCGTTCGGCGACGCGGGAGACCCGGGGCACCAGCCGCAGCCCGAGCATGCCGCCGCACAGCAGCGCCAGGGCGGGGCCGGTGATGATCAGCGGGTCGATGCCGAGGTCGCCCTGAGCGGTCTCGGTCACCGGCGCGCCGTAGTGCTGGAGCTGCCAGATCGCCAGCGCGGCCACCGCGAGCAGCGCGATGTCGCCGCCCGCCCGTTCCATCAGGCCCTGGCGCTCGCCCCGGCCGCGCACCGCCTGCTCCTCGACGTAGGTGCGCCGGGCGCCGCGCAGGGCGGGCAGCGCCAGCAGGACGGCGCAGGCCAGGGCGACGCCGGCCGAGACGGCGAAGGTGGCGACTCCCGGCTGCGGGGCGATCTGGACACCGGCCGCCTGGATCCACGGGATCGCGTTGATCAGGCGCAGCAGCGGGGGCGCGAGGAACGGCGCGACGATCGCGCAGGGCAGGGCGACGAGCAGTGCCTCGGTGCCGGTGAGGACGGCGAGTCGCAGGCTTCCGGCGCCGCGCGAGCGCAGCAGCGCCACCTCCATCCGCCGGTGGTCGGCCAGCAGCCGCGCCGTCAGCACCAGCGAGTAGGCGGCCAGCAGCAGGAGTTGCAGCACCGGGACGAGCATGGTCGAGCGGGCGACCAGCGCGGCCTGGTCGAGCTGGGTGAGCATGTCCGGCAGCCGGGTGAAGGTCGTACAGGACGCGCAGTCCCGCTTCAGGTCGTCGCTCAGCGCGGCCACCGAGGCGGCGAACGGCCGCAGGCGGTCGGGTGGCAGGTCACGAAGATCGGGCAGGGTGGTCCAGGTGGCCGCGACACTGGTGCCGGTGAACCTGGCCAGGAAGGTGTCCCGCGGCACCATCAGCGGGCCGTAGGTCGTGTAGTTGCCGCGGTCGACGCCCTTGCGCAGCAGGTCCTCGCCGTCCCAGCGCTCGGAGTAGGGGTCGTGGAGCTGGAACACCCCGGTCACCTCGCCGTGCACCCGTTCGCCGTCCAGCCGGCCGACGACGGTGAATGCGCTGCCGACGGAGAGGTTCATGGCGTCGGCGGCCGACTGGGAGACCGCGACCTCGACGGTGCCGGTGGCGGCCGGGCGCGGCCAGGTGCCGCGTACGAGCCGCGCGGCCCGGTCCAGGCCGTCGTAGACGCCGAAGCGCAGCAGGTCGGGCTGCTTGCGGCGCTCCTGGCCGGGCATGGCGTAGGAGTCGGAGCGGGCGCTGAGCGTGACCTGCTGCGGCAGGGCGGTGCCGCCGTCGCGCACCCGTTTGGCGATCCGGCCGCGTACCGTCCGCTCGATGCCCGCGAAGGTCGAGCTCTGCACCGGTGCGGTTACCTTGATCGCCGTGATGCTCGCGGAGGCCGTTTCCATCGCCCGGCGGACCCCGACCTGGGCGATCGAGGAGGCGTACAAGGTGAGCGCGACCAGCGTGGTGGTGGCCAGCAGGATGGATCCGAAGGCGGCCAGCAACAGGAGCGGCTCGCTGAAGGCACGCCGCAGCACCAAAGGTGTCCGCCCCCGCATGAACCCCGTCCCTCCGATGTGCAGTTCGAGTTTTCCTGCACCTTATGGGCGGGTTGGCAGGCGAAGGAAAGAGGCCGGAGGGGAAGGTGACGGACCCGATATCGCCAGGACACTGGCACGTGATAACGAAATCATGACATTACTCTGGGTCATCGGCCGGATATCGGATATCGCCACCCGTCTGCGGGCATGCCAAAACGCCGCGCCCTCGCAGGGGACACGGCGTTGTTGGAATGCCCGTGCTGGACGGGCGGCCGGGATCGCTCGGGCGCGGGGCCCGAGCGGGGTCACTCGGCCGGCTGCAGAGCGGCGGCGCGCTTGGCGATGGCCGACTTGCGGTTGGCCGCCTGGTTCTTGTGGATGACGCCCTTGCTGACGGCCTTGTCGAGCTGGCGGGAGGCGGCGCGCATGAGAAGGGCGGCCTCCTCCGCGTTGCCCCCGTCGGCGGCCTCGCGGAACTTGCGGACCGCCGTCTTCAGGGACGACTTGACGGCCTTGTTGCGCAGCCGGGCCTTCTCGTTCTGCCGGTTGCGCTTGATCTGGGACTTGATGTTCGCCACGAAGAAGCCTCGGTGAAAGTCGATTGGATGGGGCGCGCGGGCAGAGAGGGCGCGCCACACGCAGTTGAACAGGATACCAACATGCCGGGCCGGCCCTCAAATCGACGGACCGTCTACAGGTCACGGCACACCTGACAACCGGCATCTTAGCGCAGCGACGAGCTCGGCGGTCTTGGTGCCCGGTAAACTGAAGGCGAAGCGCGGCACCGACACCCCCGCGAGACGGCCGGCCACACCGGCCGGCGAGCCGGGGGGTGCTCACAGGCCGCGCCGATCTGCTGTCCGGGTGACAGTGCCTGGGCGACCGCCCGGGCCGTGCCACCATGGGTGGCGGCTGGCCTGCCAGCCTCCCGATCCTCGTCAATCCTGCTGAAACGGACCCCGGTGCGCATCCAGCCTGGCCAGACCGACCCCGCGCTGATCCGAAACTTCTGCATCATCGCGCACATCGACCACGGCAAGTCGACGCTTGCCGACCGGATGCTGCAGTTGACCGGTGTGGTCGACGACCGGCAGATGCGAGCGCAGTACCTCGACCGCATGGACATCGAGCGCGAGCGCGGCATCACCATCAAGTCGCAGGCCGTCCGGCTCCCCTGGGACGGACACGTGCTCAACATGATCGACACGCCGGGGCACGTCGACTTCACCTACGAGGTCTCCCGCTCGCTCGAGGCGTGCGAGGGCGCCGTCCTGCTGGTCGACGCCGCCCAGGGCATCGAGGCGCAGACGCTGGCCAACCTCTACCTGGCGATGAACGCCGACCTGCACATCATCCCCGTGCTCAACAAGATCGACCTGCCGGCCGCGCAGCCCGACAAGTACGCCGAGGAGCTCGCCGGGCTGATCGGCTGCGAGCCCTCCGACGTGCTGCGGGTGTCGGGCAAGACCGGCGTGGGCGTGCGCGAGCTGCTCGACCACGTCGTCGCGAACGTCCCCGCCCCGGTGGGCGACGCCGCCGCCCCGGCCCGCGCGCTGATCTTCGACTCGGTGTACGACACCTACCGCGGCGTGGTGACCTACGTCCGGGTGGTCGACGGCCAGCTCTCCAAGCGCGAGCGCACGATCATGATGTCCACCGGCGCCACGCACGAGACGCTGGAGATCGGCGTCATCTCGCCCGAGCCGGTGCCCTCCGCGGCCCTCGGCGTGGGCGAGGTCGGCTACCTGATCACCGGGGTCAAGGACGTCCGCCAGGCGCGGGTCGGCGACACCGTGACCTCGACCGCGCGACCCGCCGTGGAGGCCCTCGGCGGGTACGAGCACCCCAGGCCGATGGTGTACTCCGGGCTCTACCCGATCGACGGCGACGACTACTCCGAGCTGCGCGAGGCACTGGACAAGCTGCGGCTGAACGACGCCGCGCTGGTCTACGAGCCCGAGACCTCCGCCGCGCTCGGCTTCGGCTTCCGCTGCGGCTTCCTCGGCCTGCTGCACATGGAGATCGTCCGCGAGCGGCTGGAGCGCGAGTTCAACCTCTCGCTGATCTCCACCGCGCCGAACGTCATCTACCGCGTGGTCATGGAGGACGCCAAGGAGCTCGTCGTCACCAACCCCTCCGAGTTCCCGCCTGGCAAGATCGCCTCGATCTTCGAGCCGGTGGTGAAGGCCACGGTGCTGTCTCCCGCCGAGCACATCGGCGCGATCATGGAGCTCTGCCAGAGCCGCCGCGGCTCGCTCCTCGGCATGGACTACCTCTCGGAGGACCGCGTCGAGATCCGCTACACCCTGCCGCTCGGCGAGATCATCTTCGACTTCTTCGACCAGCTCAAGTCCCGCACCCGCGGGTACGCCTCCCTGGACTACGAGCCCTCAGGTGAGCAGGAGTCCGACCTGGTGAAGGTGGACATCCTGCTGCAGGGCGAGACGGTCGACGCCTTCAGCGCCATCGTGCACCGCGAGAAGGCCTACGCCTACGGCGTCGAGATGGCCAAGAAGCTCAAGGACCTCATCCCGCGGCAGCAGTTCGAGGTGCCCATCCAGGCCGCCATCGGCGCCCGGGTGATCGCCCGCGAGAACATCCGCGCCATCCGCAAGGACGTGCTGGCCAAGTGCTACGGCGGTGACATCAGCCGTAAGCGCAAGCTGCTGGAGAAGCAGAAGGAAGGCAAGAAGCGGATGAAGATGGTCGGCCGCGTCGAGGTCCCGCAGGAGGCCTTCGTCGCCGCGCTGGCCACCGACACCGGCTCGGGCGCCGCCGACAAGGCCAAGCGGTAGCGCCGGCGGCGCCTACGGCGGGCCGGTCGTCGACCAAAGGCGCCGAGGCGTGCAGCTCGGTCCATGCGGAGCCGGGGGCACTGGTGACGCCGGGGCGCGGTCATCCACAGGTGGCGCCGGAAGGCTCGGATTCGTCCACAGGCGGCGTACGAACGTGCGGGGCACCCGGGCGCGGGCGGCAGACTGGACGCGTGCCTTCCGTTCTCCTCGACGGCGATGCCGTGCCCGCCTCGGGTGAGCTGCCCGAGAGCGCCCTTCAGGGCCTCGGCTCCCGCCCGTTCGGCTTCTATGTCCATGTGCCGTTCTGCGTCACCCGCTGCGGCTACTGCGACTTCAACACCTACACCGCCGCGGAACTCGGCCCCGGCGCCTCCCGCGCCGACTACGCCGCCACCGCCGTGGCCGAGATCCGGCTGGCCCGCCGTGTCCTCGGCGCCGCCGAGCTGCCGGTGGAGACGGTGTTCTTCGGCGGCGGCACCCCGACGCTGCTGCCCCCCGGCGATCTGGCCGAGATCCTGCGGGCCATCGACGGCGAGTTCGGGCTCGCCCCCGGCGCCGAGGTGACCACCGAGGCCAACCCCGAGTCCGTCGACCCCGCTTCCCTCGCCCGGCTGCGCGAGGGCGGCTTCACCCGGGTCAGCTTCGGCATGCAGAGCGCCGCCGGGCACGTGCTCGCCGTGCTCGACCGGCGGCACACCCCCGGCCGGCCGGCGGCGGCCGTCACCGAGGCCCGCGCCGCCGGGTTCACGCACGTCAACCTCGACCTCATCTACGGCACTCCGGGCGAGACCGACGATGACTGGCGCGCCTCGCTGGCCGCCGCGGTCGAGGCGGGTCCCGACCACATCTCGGCGTACTCCCTGATCGTGGAGGACGGCACGCGGCTGGCCGCCCGCATCCGCCGGGGTGAGCTGCCCATGCCCGACGACGACGTGGCCGCCGACCGTTACGTCATCGCCGACGAGATGCTCTCGCAGGCCGGTTTCTCCTGGTACGAGGTGTCCAACTGGGCCGCCACGCCCGAGGCGCGGTGCCGGCACAACCTGCTCTACTGGACCGGCGGCGACTGGTGGGGCGTCGGCCCCGGGGCGCACGGACACGTGGGCGGCACCCGATGGTGGAACGTCAAGCATCCGGCCGCCTACGCCGCGCGCCTCGCCGCGGACGCCTCTCCCGGGCACGCCCGCGAGGTGCTCTCGGCGGACGACCGGCGGGTCGAGCGGCTGATGCTCGAGCTCCGCCTCGACGCGGGGTTCCCGCTCGCCGAGATCGCGTCCCCCGCCCGCCCGGCCGTCGCCCGCGCCCTGGCCGGCGGCCTGCTGGAGCCCGAGCCCTTCAAGCACGGCCGGGCCGTGCTCACGCTGAAGGGCCGCCTGCTCGCCGACGCCCTGGTCCGCGACCTGACCTGACCGGCCGGCAGGGCCCGGTGCCTCGGCGTGCACCCGATGGTTCGCGCCGCGGGACGGTGCTTCCCGCGGCGGGACGCGGGCCGGGGTGGGCGATCAGCTCACGAAGCGGATGTTGAGCGGGTAGCGGTAGTTCTCGCCGCGGTTCGCCGCGACCGCTGCCATGATCATCAGGATCAGCGAGCCGGCCCACACGATCAGCATCAGCAGGACGCCGATGATCACCAGCGTCAGCACGGCCGAGACGGCGAAGGCGATGAACAGGGTGATCTGGAAGTTCAGCGCCTCGGCCGCCTGGTCACGGACGTACGGCGACTCGTCCTTCTTGACCAGGTACAGCACCAGAGGGCCGACGAACGAGGTGAGCAGGCCGAGCAGGTGCGCCAGCATCGCCATCGTCGTGTCGTCGGACCCCGGCCGCGGCCCGCGATGCCCCGGTCCGTACTGCTGCCCCGGGCCGTAGGGCGGGTAGGGCGGCGGCAGCGGGCCGGACGACGGGTAGGAAGGGGAGGAGTGCCCCGCGTCACCGGGCGCCTCGTACGAGGGCGGCGGTGGCGGGTAACCGGACGACGGGCCCGGCGGCGGAGGCGGGCGGTCGAAGGGCGGGTGTCCCTGGCCGCCGCCGTGGGAGCCGGCGTCCTCGGGGGTGTGGCCGGGGCCGGTGGGACGGTCGTACGGTGGCTCGCTCACGGGTGCAGCCTCCTGTCGTCGGTGGCCGGGAGGCTCTCTGATCCCTCTCGGCGGGCACGAATGCCGGTGGCCGGGGAGGTCACGGGTCCTCCTCGGCGGACACGAAGTCGATGAGTTCCTCCACCCGGCCCAGAAGCTCGGGTTCGAGGTCGGTGTAGGTCCGGACGGCGCCGAGGATGCGGCGCCAGGCGCCGGCCGGGTCGGTCCGCCAGCCGAGCGCCTCGATCACCCCCTCCTTCCAGGGGATCCCGCGCGGCACGTCGGGCCAGGCGGGGATGCCGAGCACCGAGGGTTTCACCGCGGCCCACACGTCCACGAACGGGTGGCCGACGATGAGCACGTTCGGAGAGGACACCTGGGCCGCGATACGGCTCTCCTTGGAACCGGGGACGAGGTGGTCCACCAGCACACCGAGCCGCCGCCCGGGGCCGGGCTCGAACTCGGCCACGACCGCCGGCAGGTCGTCGACACCTTCGAGGTACTCCACGACGACCCCCTCGACGCGCAGGTCGTGGCCCCAGATCTTCTCCACCAGCGCGGCGTCGTGGACGCCCTCGACGTAGATGCGGCTCTCGCGGGCGACGCGCGCCCGCAGGCCCGCCACGGCGATCGACCCGGACGCGCTGCGCGCGGGCTTCCCGGCGGCCGGCTCCCCGGCCGGGCGGACCAGCGTCACCGGCTTGCCCTCGAGCAGGAACGCGGCGGGCCCGAGCGGGAACACCCGCCGCCGCCCGAAGCGGTCCTCCAGTGTGACGGCCTCCTTGTCACAGGCCACCACGGCCCCGCAGAAGCCCCCCTCGGCGTCCTCCACCACCAGGTCCGGCTCGGCCGGCACCGTGGGGATCTTGCCGCGCAGCGGCCTGCGCCAGTCTCCGGCCAGCACGTCCCGTCCGTAGTCCCGCATATTCGGGCACGCTAGCAAAGATCACGCCTGCGGCGCCGGGCCCGGGGGCCACGCGCCGCCGTAGGCGGGGGCCGACGCCGCGGCGCGCAGCCGGCGGGCGCTACGGCGCCGGATCAGCACGATGACCGTGACCGTGACCGCGAACAGGAACCCGGCGAGCGGGATGAGGACGAGGGACGCGACGCCGCCGGCGAGTGCTCCGGGATCGGCGAGCACGGACCTGCCGACGCCGAACACCGCCTGCTTGCCCTCCTCGGCCCGGCAGCTCACCGTGTAGGTGCCCTTCGCGGGTACGACGATGTCGAAGACGGCCTCCCAGACCCGGCCGCCGACGGTCAGCTTCTGGCTCGTCTTCGGCGGAGTCAGGCCGGCCTTTCCCCCCGAGGCGTCGACGGCGAAACAGTTGACGTCGGTCGGCCCGGACGCCGAGGCGTACAGGACCGGCTCGTCGGCGGGGTCGATCACGACCGACAGGCTGCCGCCGCTCTCGAAGGTGCGCGCCGGGGCGGCGTCGCCGATCGAGCCGACCAGGCCGCCGGCGAACAGCACGACGCCGATGACGCCGCAGATCAGCGCGACCATCCAGGCGAGAATGATCCACAGGAGCCGCGGCCGCACCGGCCCCGGCGCGGCCGGGACCGCCGAGGCGTACAGGGGGTGCGCCGTCTGGCCGCCGTACGGGCCGCCTCCCTGGCTACCGTACGGGCCGCCTCCCTGGCCGCCGTACGGATTGCCTGCCTGGCCGCTGTAGGGGCCGCCTGCCTGGCCGCCGTACGGATCGCCTGATCGGTCCCCGTACGCGGCGCCGCGGCGGCCGTACGCGGAGCCGGGACCGCCGTCATACGGGCCGCCCGGGAAAGGAGCGGGCGCGTGGCCCGGCAGGGCGGAGGGGGCCGGCGCGCCGGAGAAGCCCGGACGCGGGTCCCGCCCGGACGGGTGGGACGGGCGGAGGTCGTTCTCGCTCATGGAACGGGAGTCTGGCCCGCTCCGCTTGCCGCCTGATAGCAACTCACTTGCGACGGCCACCGGGGGCGGGCCTGCCGGTGGGCGGGAAGGTCGCGTGCACGCCGTCCCCCTTCGGCGGTTCCAGGGTGAGTGAAGGGGCGGGGTATCGCGAGTTATCGCACCCCGTGGCCTTCCGCCGTACACTTGGCACTCGGGAACACTGAGTGCCAGACCAGACGTTGAGGCAGGCACCCACGCGAGGCAGGGAGGTGAGCACGTTGCTCGATGAGCGGAAGCTGGCCGTTCTGCGCGCCGTTGTCGAAGACTACGTGTCCACCAACGAGCCGGTCGGGTCGAAGGCGTTGGCGGAGCGGCACAATCTGGGAGTCTCTCCCGCCACCGTGCGCAACGACATGGCCGTGCTCGAGGAGCAGGGCTACATCACACAACCCCACACCAGCGCAGGGCGGGTCCCCACCGACAAGGGGTACCGCCTGTTCGTCGACCGGCTGTCCCAGATCAAGCCGCTCTCGGCGGCCGAGCGCCGGGCCATCGAGACGTTCCTGGCGGGTGCCGTCGATCTCGACGACGTCGTGACCCGCACGGTGCGTCTGCTGGCGCAGCTCACCCGGCAGGTCGCCGTCGTGCAGTACCCCTCGCTGGTCCGCTCGACCGTCCGGCACGTCGAGCTGGTGCCCCTTGCCGAGCGCCGCATCATGCTGGTGATGATCACCAACACGGGGCGGGTGGAGCAGCGGGTGGTGGACCTCCCCGACGTGGTGGACGACGGTCAGGTGGCCCACCTTCGGGCCGTGCTCAACGCCTCGCTCGACGGGTGCCGGCTCGGCCGGGTGGCCGAGCAGGTGGCCGAGCTGCCCGAGCGGCTGCCCGAGCCCGACCGTCCGATGGCCACCGCCGTGCTGTCGGTCCTGCTGGAGACCCTGGTCGACCGGCACGAAGAAAAGATCGTTTTCGCCGGCGCGGCGAACCTCGCCGGCGACTTCAGCGTCGGCCTGCGAGAGGTGCTCGAGGCGCTGGAGGAGCAGGTCGTGCTCATGCGGCTGCTCGGCGAGGCGAACGACCCCTCCGCCCTTACCGTGCGCATCGGCTCGGAGAACCCCTACTCCGGGCTCCGTGGCACCTCGATCGTCGCCGCCGGGTACGGTTCGGGCGACAATGAACTGGCTCGGCTCGGAGTGCTGGGCCCGACGCGAATGGACTACCCGGTGACGATGGGAGCGGTGCGCGCAGTGGCACGCTATGTCGGCCAGATCCTGGCGGGGTCATAGGTGGCCCGCGACTACTACGGAATCCTCGGCGTCCGCCGCGACGCCGGCCAGGACGAGATCAAGAAGGCGTATCGCCGCCTCGCCCGTGAGCTGCACCCTGACGTCAACCCCGATCCGGAGACGCAGGAGCGCTTCAAGGAGATCAACCAGGCGTACGAGGTCCTGTCCGACCCGAACAAGCGCCAGATGTTCGATCTCGGCGCCGACCCGTTCGGCGGTGCTGCCTCGGCGGGTCCCGGGGCGGCCGGCTTCGGCGCGGGGTTCCCGTTCAGCGACATCATGGACGCCTTCTTCGGCGGCGCGGGCGCGGCGCGCGGGCCCCGTTCGCGGGCCAGGCGCGGGCGCAACGCGACGATCCGGGTCGAGCTCGACCTCGCCGAGACGGCGTTCGGCACCACCCGCGAGCTGGCGGTGGACACCGCAGTGCTGTGCGGGGTGTGCCAGGGGTCGGGCGCGGCGCCGGGCACCCACCCCGACACCTGCGACATGTGCCACGGACGCGGAGAGATCTCCCAGGTCACCCGTTCCTTCCTCGGCCAGGTGATGACCGCCCGGCCCTGCCCCCAGTGCGGCGGGTTCGGCTCGGTCATCCACCACCCCTGCCAGGAGTGCTCCGGTGACGGCCGGGTCCGCACCCGGCGGACGATCAAGGTCCGCATCCCGGCGGGCGTCGAGGAGGGTACGCACATCCAGCTCGCCGGCGAGGGCGAGGTGGGTCCTGGAGGCGGTCCGCCCGGCGACCTGTTCCTGGAGATCGTCGAGCGCCCGCACGAGATCTTCGAACGACGCGGCGACGATTTGCACTGCACGGTGCAGATCCCGATGACCGCGGCGGCGCTCGGCACGATCCTGACCGTGCAGACGCTCGATGGAGCCGAAGAGCTCGACGTGCGTCCGGGCACCCAGTCGGGGCAGGTCATCCCGCTCTACGGGCGGGGCGTCCAGCGGCTGAACGAGAACGGCCGCGGTGACCTGCTGATCCACGTGAACGTCGAGACGCCCAGCAAGCTCGACCCCGCCCAGGAGGAGCTGCTGCGCGAGCTGGCCAAGCTGCGCGGGGAGGAGCGCCCGCCGGGCAAGTTCGCTCCCGGCCAGCAGGGTTTCTTCTCGCGTCTCAGGGACGCCTTCAACGGCCGATGAGCGGTGGCGTGCGGTGAGCGTGCCGGTGTTCCTCGCCGGTGACCTGTCCGGTGAGCAGATCACCCTCGGCGGCGCCGAGGGGCGGCACGCCGCCACCGTGCGCCGGCTGCGCGCGGGCGAGCGCGTCGACCTGACCGACGGCGCCGGCGAGGTGGCCGAGTGCGTGGTGCTCGACGCCGGCAAGGATCATCTGCGGCTGGAGGTGCTCGGCCGCCGTACGGTGCCGGCTCCCGAGCCGCGCCTGGTCGTCGTGCAGGGCCTGCCCAAGGGAGACCGGGCTGAGCTGGCGGTCGAGATGATGACCGAGGCGGGCGTGGACGTGATCGTTCCCTGGGCCGCGTCCCGGTGCGTCACCCAGTGGAAGGGCGATCGGGCGGCCAAGTCGCTGGCCCGATGGCGGGCCACGGCGCGTGAGGCCGGCAAGCAGGCCAGGCGTTTCCACCTGCCCGAGGTCACCGAGCAGGCGACCACGGCGCAGGTGGCCGCGCTGCTGCGCGTCGCGGCCGCCGCGGCGGTGCTGCACGAGGAGGCCGCCGAGCCGTTGTCGCGCCTCCCGCTGCCGGTCGGCGGTGACATCGTGCTGGTCGTCGGCCCCGAGGGCGGCATCGCCGACGATGAGATCAAGCGCTTCCAGGAGGCCGGTGCCGTGCCCGCCCTGCTCGGCCCGACCATCTTGCGTACCTCCACCGCGGGCGTGGCCGCCGCCGCCGTCCTGCTCACCCGCACCGGCCGCTGGTAGCCGTAGCGCCAGTAGGTGGCGGGATGCGCGTTCTCAGCCGCCCCCGCGGGGGCGGCTGAGAACGGGAGACGGGTCGCCTACTGCTGCGAAGCGGTGGGGACTGCGGCAGAGTCGCCCTCGGTGGTCATCTGCGGGGTGGCCGAGGGAGCCGCGGGTGGCGTCGAGGCCGGAGGCTGCGGGGTCTCGGGCGCGCTCGGCTGTGCCGTCGGCCGGGGGGAAGCGCTCGGCTGAGCGGTGGCCGTCGGGGTGGGCGTGCCGCTCTGGTGGGTCGGCCGCGGCCCCGGCTCGGTCGTCTGGTCCGGCTGCGACTCCTCGCCCGTGGGCTCGGCGCAGGGCTGCGGCGTGGACCCCGGCTCGGGCTCCACCGCGGTCGGCACGGTGGTGGCGCAGTCGTTGCCCGGTGACGCGCTGACCGAAGGCGTGGGGAGCATCGAGAGCGTGGTGCTCGGCGATGGCGAGGCGTGCGGCTTGCGGGAGACGACGGCCGGCGCCGATGGGCCGGTGGCCGGCGGCCGGCGGGTGCTGGACTCGTCCGGTGGATCGGTGTCGTACTGGACGGGGATGACCTGCTGCTCCCGGCCGGGGTCGAACTGCTCGCGCAGGCCGGGCACCACCATCACGACCGTGGCGGCCACCAGGACGGCCCCGAAGGCGGACGCGGCGGCTCGCCACCAAAAAATGCCCCGGATGCCGCGCTCGGCGCGCTGCTCGATGCGCGTCCGGATGATCTGCAGACCTTCTGCGGAGGGAACGACAGAATCCGCCTCCGCGCGCAAGACACGGCGGAGGACCTCGCCGTACTCGTCGGGGGAGTCGGTCATGACAATTGCTCCAGTACCGTGCGTAGTGCGGCCATGCCGCGGGCTGTGTGGCTCTTCACCGCACCCTTGCTGATGCCCATGGCGTGCGCGATCTCGGCCTCGGACAGGTCGCCGTAGTACCGCAGGACCAGCGCCTCGCGCTGCCTGGTGGGCAGCCCGCGCAGGGCCTCGATCACGGCGGTCCGCTCGAGCATGCCTATGGCTCCGTTCTCGGCGCTCGGCGCGTCGGGGAGCCCCTTCGGGGCGTACTTCTCCACGACGGCTCGATGGCGGAGCACTGAGCGCGATCGGTTGACGACCGACTGGCGCAGATAGGCGAGTGCCTTGTCGGTGTCGCGCAGGCGCCGCCATGCCCCGTGAAGGGCGACGAACGCGTCTTGCACGACTTCCTCCGCGGTCGCGGTATCCCGGACCAACAGCATGGCGAGACGCACAAGCGACCGATAATGGGCGCTGTAAAGCGCCGTCACGGCCATGTCGGCGTCCCATCCGACGGGCACCGCCCCCAGCGACCTGTCGGCCACGAGGGTCTCGGTGGTCACATCTGTTGGACGCACGGCCTTTCCAGAGGGTTTACGCTCTGGCGATTCTTTAGGGGGCATGACCCAGTTGTGTCCTCGCCGGTGACCTGTCCGGCACCGTCCGCTGTCCGAAGCTGAAGTGCCGCCCCCCAACCCTAGCCGGGAGGATCTTCCCGTGGGACCTCCTCGGGATTACCGATTGGCAACAGAGGTGATTACGATGCGTGCGTGACAGACTGCCTGTTCTGCAAGATCGTGGCGAAGGAGATCCCCGCCACGATCGTCCACGAGACCGAGCGCACGCTGGCCTTCCGGGACGTCAATCCGCAGGCGCCCACGCACGTCCTGGTGATCCCCAAGGAGCATCATGAGAACGCCGCCGCCCTGGCCGCGGCCGACGACGGCCTGGCCGACGAGGTGCTGCGCGCCGCGCACGAAGTGGCGGTCCAGGAAGGAGTGGCCGACAGTGGCTACCGCCTGGTCTTCAACACCGGGGAAGGCGCCGGTCAGACGGTGTTCCACGTCCACGGGCACGTGCTGGGCGGCCGGGGTCTTCAGTGGCCGCCGGGCTGAGCCCCGCCCGGATACCATAGGTCTGAACAAGCGGCGCGGTCGGGACGGAACCACAGGGCCAACCGCCACACGAACACGCCGGACACACGCATGAGACCGGGAGGCGAGCAGGCCGTAAAGGCCGCCCATGTCCGAGTCATCTGAAACCCGCAGCGCGCCGAACGGCGCGCGCACCAGTGAACCGCCTCGCACCAAGGGTCCCTCCCGCACTCAGGCCAAGGTGGTCATCCCCGACGAGTACCCGATGGTGACCATCCTCGGGTCGCGTGACGAGCTGCTCAAGGTGATCGAGAACGCCTTCCGGGCGGACATCCACGTGCGGGGCAACGAGATCACCGTCAGCGGAAGCCCCGAAGAGAGCGGCCTGGTCGTGCGGCTCTTCGAGGAGATGGTCGAGCTGGCCCGCTCCGGCGCCCAGCTCACCACCGACGCCGTGGAGCGCAGCGTCGCCATGCTGCGCATGAGCTCGGGCCGGCCCGCTGACGTCCTGTCGCTGGACATCCTGTCCTCGCGCGGGCGCACGATCCGCCCGAAGACCGTCAACCAGAAGCGCTACGTCGACGCCATCGACAAGCACACCGTCGTCTTCGGCATCGGTCCCGCGGGCACCGGCAAGACCTACCTGGCCATGGCCAAGGCCGTGAAGGCCCTGCAGAACAAGGAGGTCAACCGCATCATCCTCACCCGGCCCGCGGTCGAGGCGGGGGAGCGGCTGGGCTTCCTGCCGGGCACCCTCTACGAGAAGATCGACCCCTATCTGCGCCCGCTGTACGACGCGCTGCACGACATGCTCGACCCCGACTCGATCCCGCGGCTGATGGCGGCGGGCACGATCGAGGTGGCCCCGCTGGCCTACATGCGCGGTCGTACGCTCAACGACGCCTTCATCATCCTGGACGAGGCGCAGAACACCTCGCCCGAGCAGATGAAGATGTTCCTCACCCGTCTGGGCTTCGGCGCGAAGATCGTCGTGACCGGTGACGTCACGCAGATCGACCTCCCCGGTGGCCAGCAGAGCGGCCTGAAGGTCGTCCAGGATATCCTTGACGGGATTCCGGACATCCATTTCTGCAGGCTGACGAGCGCGGACGTCGTGCGGCACAAGCTGGTGAGCGACATCATCGACGCCTACAGCCGCTACGACCTCGCGACCGCCGACCAGCCGCAGGCCATCAAGGGCGGCAAGGGCCCGCGGGGGAGATAAGAAACACCATGAGCGTTGAGGTGGCCAACGAGTCGGGCGTCGAGGTCGACGAGTCCGCGCTGGTCGAGCTGGCCGGTCATGTGCTCGGCCGCATGGGCGTCCATCCGCTGGCCGAGCTGTCCATCCTGATCGTGGACGAGGCGGCGATGGCGCAGCTTCACGAGCAGTGGATGGGCGAGCCCGGCCCGACGGACGTGCTGGCCTTCCCGATGGACGAGCTCCGGCCCGGCGCCGGGGGATCGCGGCAGGACACCGACGTCCCGCTCGACCCGGCGCTGCTCGGCGACGTGGTGCTGTGCCCGCAGGTCGCGGCCAAGCAGGCCGCCGACGCCGGTCACAGCACCCGCGAGGAGCTCGAGCTGCTGTGCACGCACGGCATCCTGCACCTCCTCGGGTACGACCACGCCGAGCCGGAGGAGCACGCCGAGATGTTCGGCCTGCAGGGTGAGTTGCTGGACGCGTGGCGGGAGGTGCGGCGAAAGCCGTGAGTTTCCCCAGTGGGTGGCTGGTGTCGGCCATCCTTCTGATCTTCACCGGTGGCCTGCTGGCCAGTGCGGAGACGGCCCTGGCGCGCATCTCCCGGGTGCGCGCCGAGGAGTTCGTGCGCAAGGGGCGGCGGGGCGCGCAGCGCCTGCAGGCCATCGTGGCCGACCCGCCGCGCTACCTCAACCTGCTGCTGCTCCTGCGGCTGAGCTGCGAGCTGATCGCCACGGTGATCGCGACGCTGTTGTTCATCGACTGGCTCGGCGACAAGGGCCAGGCGTACGCCGTGGCGGCCGGCGTGATGATCCTGATCAGCTACGTCATCGTCGGCGTCTCGCCGCGCACCCTCGGCCGGCAGCACGCCGAGCCGATCGCGCTGGCGAGCGCACCGGTCGTCTACGGGCTGACCCGCATCTTCGGCCCGCTGCCCAAGCTGCTCATCCTGCTCGGCAACGCGCTCACCCCCGGCAAGGGGTTCCGCGACGGGCCGTTCACCTCCGAGGCCGAGCTGCGCGATCTGGTCGACCTGGCCGAGGAGCGCCGGGTGATCGAGCCCGACGAGCGGCAGATGATCCACTCGGTGTTCGAGCTCGGTGACACCCTGGTGCGCGAGGTGATGGTGCCGCGCACCGACATGGTGTTCATCGAGCGCGGCAAGACCGTGGGTCAGGCGCTGTCGCTCGCGCTGCGCAGCGGCTTCTCCCGCATCCCGGTGGTCGGCGAGAACGAGGACGACGTCGTCGGCATCGCCTACCTGAAGGACATCGTGCGCCGGCTGCACGAGGCGGCGGGGGACACCGCCGAGCAGGAGAAGGTCGGCTCGCTGATGCGGCCGGCGACGTACGTGCCCGAGAGCAAGCCGATCGACGAGCTGATGCGCGAGATGCAGGCGCGTCAGATCCACCTGGCCATCGTGATCGATGAGTACGGCGGCACGGCGGGCCTGGTCACCATCGAGGACGTGCTGGAGGAGATCGTCGGGGAGATCACCGACGAGTACGACCAGGAGGCGCCGCGCGTCGAGTGGCTGGAGGACGGCGCGGCCCGGGTGACGGCGCGGCTGTCGGTGGACGAGCTGGCCGAGCTGTTCGACACCGAGCTGGAGGTCGACGACGTCGACACCGTCGGCGGGCTGCTGGCGCACGCTCTCGGCCGGGTGCCGATCGCGGGTTCGTCCGCCACGGTGGACGGGCTGAGCCTGACCGCCGAGAGCACGGCCGGGCGCCGCAACCGCATCAGCACGGTCGTCGTGCGCAAGAGCGTTCCCGTCCAGGACCTCCCCGTCCCGGCCTCCGCCGAGCACCACGAGTCCTAGCCCGGCCGCTCGCGTCGCCGGGCACCGCGGGCCCTGATCCCTCGCCCGAGGCGTGGCGGGCGCTGGGCGTGCCGTCGTCATGGCCGGGATCACCGGCATCCCGGCCTTCGTTCCTCTGTGCTCTCGCGGCCTCGTCGGGCTCTCCGCCAGGGCGGCGCACGTCCCCCGCCCGATCAACGGATTCATCCAGTCGGTGATCGTGCAGGTCGTGGGGGTGGCGACCCTTTTCGTCAAGTGGGCTTTAAGTGAGTTGCAAGTGGAATGTGGAAGTTTGCTGCCAGGCGCTCAACGGCTCGGGGCGCCGGTAAGGGGAGGGCCGGTGGACCGGGGAGGGGTTCGCGGGACACCGGTAGAGCCGGGGGGACGCGTGGCGGCCCTGGCCGGGTGACCGGCCGGGGCACGGCACCGCCTGAAAGGGTGCCCCCGCCCTCGCTGGGCGGGCGGGGGCACCCTTTCAGGCGTTTCACGCCCTCACCGACCCGGCCCGCCGGCACACCCCCCCAGTGTCCCGGAAGGCCGGCTGAGCCGCGGACGTCCACCCTTCCCCACCTGTGCCTTGCCGTTCCCGACGTGGCCGCGGAGGCTCGTACCGGTGCACCGGGGTTGGCGGGAGCGCAACCGCGCGGCGCTCTGTGAGCTGATCGACGCGGCTTCGCGAAGTTCCGGCTCTTCCCGGCGTCCCTCGGCGGCCGGGCCCGACCTCGGCCGTATGGCGCCCCGTCTCAGCAGACCTGCTGGGTGATCTCGCGAATGCTTTGCATGGTCATGCATCGGTGTGTATATACTTCTACTCGTGTCCAAGGTGCTCACCTCTCTTCCAGTCGGTGAACGTGTCGGCATCGCTTTCTCCGGCGGTCTCGACACTTCGGTAGCGGTCGCGTGGATGCGCGAGAAGGGTGCAGTGCCGTGCACCTACACCGCTGACATCGGGCAGTACGACGAGCCCGACATCGGCTCGGTGCCAGGGCGTGCCCTGGCGTACGGCGCGGAGCTCGCCCGGCTCGTCGACTGCCGCGCGGCCCTGGTCGAGGAGGGGCTCGCGGCCCTGTCCTGCGGGGCGTTCCACATCCGGTCCGGCGGGCGCGCGTACTTCAACACCACCCCGCTCGGGCGGGCCGTCACCGGCACTCTGCTGGTGCGCGCGATGCTCGAGGACGACGTGCAGATCTGGGGGGACGGCTCCACCTTCAAGGGCAACGACATCGAGCGGTTCTACCGGTACGGCCTGCTCGCCAACCCCTCGCTGCGCATCTACAAGCCGTGGCTGGACGCCGACTTCGTCCACGAGCTCGGCGGCCGGCGTGAGATGTCCGAGTGGCTGCTCGCCCACGACCTGCCCTACCGCGACAGCACCGAGAAGGCCTACTCCACCGACGCCAACATCCTGGGCGCGACGCACGAGGCCAAGTCGCTGGAGCACCTCGACACGGGCATCGAGATCGTCGAGCCCATCATGGGTGTGCGCTTCTGGGACCCGGCCGTCGAGATCGCCCCCGAGGACGTCACCATCGGGTTCGAGCAGGGCCGGCCGGTCACCATCAACGGCAAGGAGTTCGCCTCCGCCGTCGACCTGGTGCTGGAGGCCAACGCCATCGGCGGCCGGCATGGCCTGGGCATGTCCGACCAGATCGAGAACCGCGTGATCGAGGCGAAGAGCCGGGGTATCTACGAGGCGCCGGGCCTGGCGTTGCTGCACGCGGCGTACGAGCGGCTGGTCAACGCGATCCACAACGAGGACACCCTCGCCAGCTACCACATCGAGGGCCGCCGGCTGGGCAGGCTGCTGTACGAGGGCCGCTGGCTGGACCCGCAGGCGCTGATGCTGCGCGAGTCGCTGCAGCGCTGGGTCGGGATGGCCGTCACCGGTGAGGTGACCCTGCGGCTGCGCCGCGGCGAGGACTACTCCATCCTGGACACCTCCGGCCCGGCGTTCAGCTACCACCCCGACAAGCTCTCCATGGAGCGCACCGAGGACTCGGCCTTCGGGCCGGTCGACCGCATCGGCCAGCTCACCATGCGCAACCTGGACATCGCCGACTCGCGCGCCAAGCTCGAGCAGTACGCGCGGCTCGGCATGGTCGGCAGCGGGCACCCGATGATCGGCGCCGCGCAGGCCGCCGCGAGCAGGCTGATCGGCGCCATGCCCGAGGGCGGGGCCGAGGCGATCGCCTCCCGCGGCGAGGTCGACGGCGACGACGCGCTGCTCGACCACGCCGCGCTGGAGTCCGGCACCGACTGACGCGAAGCGAGAGCCGTACCGCATGACGAAGTGGTCGGTACGGCTCGAACGCGGACATCGATCCGGGCACGTATGACCACGCCTTCCTGGTGAGCGGCTTGCAGGGTTCCCGAAGGGCTGTCCACGAAAGCGAGCAGGCCGTCCACCGAAGCTCGGTGGACGGCCTTTCGTGCGTCGTGCGGGCCGGCGGCGAGGGCCGGGTCAGCAGATGATGCCGGGAGCGACCTGCCGGTCGGTGCCCCAGTCGTCCTCGTCGCCGGTGAGCCAGGTGCTGCGCTCGCGCTCCTGGTTCTCTCCGCCGCCCGCGCCGCTCATCGGCATGAACGGCATGCCGCCCATCCCGGCGGCGTTCGCGCCGATGCCCCTGGTGAGGTTCTGGCCGTTCGGGCCGCCCAGCAGCGAGCCGGCGCCGTAGGACGTGCCCAGGCCCGTGCCGGTGCCGCCCGGTGCGCCGACGCCCGTCCCGATCGGGACCGTGCCCACCCCGTTCGGGTTGCCCAGGCTCGTCGTGGGCGTCGGCAGGCCGGTCGGGTTCGGGTTCGGGACGTTCAGCGCCGGGTTGTTCAATCCCGTCTTCGGGTCGAACCCGGCCAGATCGGTTGTCCTGGGATCGTTCGGGTTGAGTCCGGTGCCAGTGCCATTACCGGTGCCGGTGCCTGGGGGCGGTACGGTGCCGCCGGGGCCCGTCCCGGTGCCGTTCCCCGGACCGGTGCCCGTTCCCGGGCCCGTCCCCCCGGGGCCGCCGGTGCCCGCGCCGGGGCCGGTCACCCCGGGCAGGGTCGTGCCGTCGCCGGTCCCGGAGCCGAGGTCGGGGTCGCCCGTGGCGAGCCTGCTGAAGCCCGGCCCGCCGAACCTCCCCGAGCCGTACGGCCCCCCGCCGCCGTACCCGCCTCCGTCCGAGCCGGGCATCGTGAAGTCGTCCGGCACCTTCGGCATCCCCGGCGCCGCGACCGGGCTCATCTGCGGCAGGTCGTACTCGATGCGCGCGGGGATCTCGTCGTACAGGCCGGCGATCTCCTTGTTGAGGTTCTCCAGGTGGTGGCGGGCGCGGCTGTTGCGCGAGTCGGTGAAGTACGACGAGTTGGAGTTCGGGTCATCCTCACCCCAGTCGCCGGGGACGATGTCGATGCCGTTCTCCCACGACCCCATCCAGCTGTCCTCGATGGCGTTCTCGCGGTACCAGGTCAGCCGTTCGCTGTAGGTCTGCAGCTTGCCGCCCATGATCTGCATCTTGGCCGAAAGCTCGCCGCCGGTCGCCTTGAGCTTCTCCACGGCCTTCTTGAACTCGGCCCCGGAGTCGCCCTCCCACTTGTCCTCGATGCCGG
Source organism: Sphaerisporangium melleum (assembly GCF_014646695.1). Classification (GTDB taxonomy): domain Bacteria; phylum Actinomycetota; class Actinomycetes; order Streptosporangiales; family Streptosporangiaceae; genus Sphaerisporangium; species Sphaerisporangium melleum. The sequence continues at coordinate 20,745 of NZ_BMNT01000050.1, read as the reverse complement.
CGAGCTGCTTGTGCAGCGCTTCGACGCTGCTCGCGATCGTCTCGGCCACGGTGAGGTGGACGGCGCCCGCGCCGTGCACCGCGCCGGGATTGGTGGCGTTGAGCAGGTTCCGGACGCTGCCGACGTCGCCGTCCTGGACGCCGGTCTCCGGCCGGGATCCCCGGATGTTCCTGTAGTCGATGGCCACGAAAGCTCCCTGCCGCCTCTCTCAGACGGCGCCCGGCGGCTTGGGGACGCTGCTGGCGTCCTCCGCCGTGGCGATGTTGATGCGCCCCGCCCGGATGACGGCGATCAGGGCGTTGTACTGCTGGATGTAGCTCGCGTACAGCTCCTGCAGCGAGTTGACGCCGGTGCCGGCGCCCATCGTGCCCACCGTCTGCGCGAAGGTCTGGGCCGCGGGCCACTTGCCCAGCTCGTCCGGCGTGAGCTGGGCGTTGTACTGGAAGGAGTACAGCGAGCCGGACTGCTTGCCGTCGGCGCCGGTCCGGCCGTTCTGTCCCATCGCGTCGGCGTGCGTCTGCAGGGCCTTCGCGATCTGCTCGACCTCCTGGTGGGACAGCTTCAGGAGCCGCCCTTCGTTCTCGCCACTCATCGTCGTCCTCGCAGATGTGGGCAGCCGCGTGGAGCGGCAGGAGACGGTCTGGTCCGGCGGCGGCCTCAGTGGCCGTCGAACATCGAGACGTTGGCCCGCTCGGTGAGCTTGAAGTTCTCGTGGCCCAGCTCGATGACGGCGCCGAGCTGCTGCAGCAGGGCGGCCATGCGGCCCGAGGAGGCGTCCCACTTGGCGCGGGCGGTCCAGTACGCGGTGCGCGCGTCGCCCTCCCACTCGCCGAGCAGGCGGTCGAGGTTGCGCTCGAGCTCCTGGAGGGTGCCCTCCATCGCCTGCCACTGCCGGGCGAAGTCCTGGGCGCCCGTGGTCATGGACCCGAAGTTGACCAGAGTACGGTCGATGTCGTTGTTGGCGGCCATGATGATCTCCGTTCCTCCGGGCCGGGTCAGGCGTTGATGTTGCCGGTGAGCAGGCCGCCGCCGACGCGCTTGACCACGGCCTCCTGGTCGGCCTCGGTGTTGCGGTAGCGCGCCTCGACCTGGTGGAGCTTCTGCGCGAGGCCCTGGAGCTCGCCCAGCACGTTGCTCAGCTCCCGGCTCCACTCGTTGTAGACGGCCTCGAAGGCCATGCCGGACTGACCGCCCCACCCCGCGCGCAGCTCGGCGACGTGACCGTGGAGCTGGGTGTGGATGCTGCCGATCAGCGTGTGAGCCGCTTCGGTCTTCTTGGCGGATTCGACGATCTGGGGAAGCTGGGCGGACGTCTGCTCCTGGCTCACGGGTACCTCCAAAGAGTGTGGCCTGGCCGTGACACGCGTGATGGCCCACACTGCCGTAAGCATCGTGTGCCCCCGCGATGCTGATCACTGCACACACTAGGAGCAATCACCACATCATGGTCTTGCGTCACATTTCGAGTCAGTAACGTTTTTTCGTAACACGGGTGACGGCTGACTTCAGGGTTTCAGGGTCTCCGGCTGCGTAATGGGCACCGGTGTCAGCGCGGCGGCCGGGTCCAGCGTGGGACCGTCCGCGACCAGGTGCCAGATGCCCGCGGGCAGCGGCGCCACCTCGGCCGGGTCGTACCCGAGCTTGGGCAGCAGATCGCCGGAGGACAGCGGGAACTTGCGCCCCTGGTCGGTGACCAGCGCGAAGTTCTGCACCGCGCCGAGCTGCCCCTCGCCCGGCAGCAGGCCGGCGAGCACGGCGCCGCCCGGCGGCAGCAGCACCTGGTCGAAGTGCTCCTGGTCGGCGCCGGCGTTCGGCGGCACCGGCAGGCGCATGCGTCCGCCGATCGTCAGCCGCGCCCTGGTCGAGCCCTTGGCGGTGTCGGAGTAGACGGTGCACAGCGGCGTCGCCGGATCCGGGGAGGAGATCTTGGGCATCGTCGCCGGCAGGCCGGGTACGGCGAGCGAGCTCCTGGACTGCGGGAACGCGTTGGCCCTGGCCGCGTCGACCTCGATCGGCCGCACCGGGTGGCGCCCGTAGGCGGCCTTGCTCGCCGGGTCCTCCAGCAGCAGCGTGGCCTGGGTCTGGGAGATCACCGCGAGCCCGTCGCGTAGCAGGACGTACCAGCGCACTTCACTCCCGGCCATGGCCGGCACGGTGTACACCCGGCCGGCCGCCGAGGCGCGCCCGTCCGGGCCGCGCAGCCGCGTCCCGAGGCCCGGGATGCGCGGGCCGCGGAAATCAGGGCCGATGGGCAGCGCGTTCAGCCAGGTCGCCGGGATCTGGCGTGGCGGCGTCGGCGACAGTGCCCGCGCCCCCGCGTCGGAGACCCGCATGCGGCGGTCGGCCAGGATGACCCACGACTGCTGCCCGTCGTCGGCGAGCATCGCCTCGGCGCCGAACGGCCGCCCTCCGACGTCCATGCCGCCCACCAGCGAGACGTACGGCTTGCGCGCCCCGCTCGGGTCCGTCGTCTCGGCCACGCACGCCGACCACGGGCCGCGCACCAGCTTCTCCGGCGCCGGCAGCGACTCGGGCGCACCCGGGATGCCGACCAGCGTGCCGCGGGAGAAGCCCGCCAGCGACGCGGAGGACACGGTGCGGACCGTCACCGCGGGAGTGTCCAGCAGCAGGCGCGCGGAGGTGTAGTTGGCCACCGGGATGAGCCGCGCCTCCTGCCGGCTGTAGACGAACGTCGCGCCGGTCTCCTCCTCGACGATCAGCGTGCCGGGCTCGGTCAGCGCCGTCGCGCCGCCCGGACGGAGCAGGCCGTAGATGCCGAAGCACGCGGCGACGAGGATCGCCACCAGCACCCCGCAGAACATGGCGACGTTGTGCCTGCGCATGGGCGACTCCGGGACGTCCGGCTCTCCCTGCAGCAGGGCCATGCCCAGGCGCTGCATCATCAGGCGGTGCGCCTGGTAGAGATCACGACGGGTCTGCATGCCACCTCAAGCCTTGCCTGGCGGATCGTCGCGGACAGCATAGAAGCGCCATCGCGCCTCCATTTTCGGCGCTGCTCGGGCCCTTGGGGGCGGGTTGCGGGCGTAAGGGGAGACTTGACCGGTTTCTGTACGGCCGGGCGAGCGCTGGGCTAGTCTGCCGTCGCACAGGCGATCACCATTCCTGCGGCCCGAGACGGGGGGACGTAAGGTGAGCGAGCTCCGTGGATTCGACGCCCTGCTGAACGCGAGCGGCCCGGCGTCCGGAGGTCCGGCCTCAGGGGGCCCGGCTCCGGAGAGCGCGGGGGCGGCCGGCTCGGTCGCCGGAGGGCCGTACGCCGTGTCCACCGGCGGACCGGCGCAGCAGTCCGGCGACCCGATCAGTGCGGGCCCTCCGGCCGCCGGCGATCCGGGGCATCCTTTCTCGCCGGGCGATCCGGGGCACTCGTTCGTGCCAGGGGGCGGGGGGCACGCGTTCTCGCCGGGCGATCAGGGCGATCCGGGCGGAGGGCATGCCTTCTCGCCCGGCGACCCGTCGAGTGCGGATCCCTCGGTCGTGCTGACCGGCCCGCACCCGCTCGACGTGCTGGGCGCGCCGGTGGGCGGCGCTCCCGTGAGCGGCGATCCGCTCGGCGGCCCGTACGTCATCGGCCCGCAGGTCTCCGGGCCCGCGGACCCGGCCGATCCCGTCGCGCCCGGCCCGGTGGGGGCAGGGCCGTTCGACCCCGTCACCTCGGTGCCGGGCGATCCGGGGCCGACCACCGACCCGGTCGTCATCCAGCCCGGCGACCCGAACGGCTCGGGACCCTACGTGCCGGTGGACCCGGTGGGCGACCCGGTGAACACCGGTGATCCGAACGTCTCCGGCCCCTTCGTGCCTGGTGACCCCAACGGCTCCGGTCCGTACGTGCCTGGTGATCCCAACGGCTCCGGCCCGTACGTGCCTGGTGATCCGAACGGCTCGGGACCCTACGTGCCGGTGGACCCGGTGAGCACCGTGCCGGGTGACCCGGTGGTGCCGGACCCGGTGGTGTCCGACCCGAACCTTCCCGGGGTACCCGGCCCGAGCGGCTCCGGCGCAGGAGGCGCGGGATCGAACGGCGCGGGCTCTCCCGCGTTCCCCGACCTGCCAGGTTCCGGCTCGTCCGGGTTTCCCGGCCTGCCCGGCGGCGGATCCGGCTTCTCCGGCGTCCCGGGCACCGGCAGCGGTGCGGGCACATCTCCGTATCCCGGCGGGTACGGCGCCGGCCCCGCGAACCCGGGGACGACCCGCAAGGTGCGGCACCAGGCCGTGCACGACCTCGGCACGAGGATCTACAACGGCGCGGGAGCCAAGGCGGAGTCGGTGCGCAAGCAGCCCGAGAACAACCACATCGGTGCCCTCGACTGCGGGGTCGTCGGCCTGGGCATCTCCGGCAAGCACGGTGAGATGGCGGCGGCCTCGGCCGGCTACATCGAGGCGGTGCGCAGGCAGATGGAGACCTGGCGGGACGACCTGTACCTGTCCGCCCGGCTGTGGAAGTCCGAGGAGGAGGAGATGGCCGCGAAGGCCGAGGCGCTGAAGAAGAGGACGGGACGATGAGCTACGAGGGCTGGGAGTACGGGTACGTCTTCGGGGTCGCCGGGGCGACCGCCTACGCCGTCGTGAACCCGGCCCGGGCGCTGCTGATCGCCGCGGCCATCACGAGCGTGGCCTCCAAGCCGAGCAGCCTGGCCGGCGCGGGTGAGAAGTGGCGCGAGATCGCCGGGGGCATCGAGCAGATCGCCGCCGACCTCAAGAAGCAGGTCGACGGCGCCCCCGAGGAGGACTGGACCGCCGAGGACCGGACGGCGCTGGACGGGGCATCGCGCACCGTGCTCAGGAACCTCAACGAGGGCGGAGCCGTGCACCTGGACGCGGCCGCCATCATGGAGAACCTCGGCAAGCTCTCCTACCTCGGCGGCGTGACCTCCGCGCTCGCCGGGACGGTGCTCATCGGCCTGGCGATCTCGGCGACCATCGCCAAGGGCATTCCGGGCGCGAATCTCGCGGCGCAGGGCGTGGCGGAGGCGACCGCGACCGGCACCCAGATGTCGATCCGCGCCATCGTCACGAAGTTCGGTCTCGCCGCGGGCGCGGCGACCCTGGCGTACACCGCCGTGCAGGGTAAGCAGGGCGAGCTGGAGAGCCAGATCGCCGCGATGACCGGGCAGGGCAAGGCGGCCGAGCAGGTGAACCTGCCGCTGACCAACCTGCACAATTCCCCCGCGAGCGGCCTGCCCGCGACGAACGATCCCACCGGAACGACCGGCCAGAATGGAACGTACGGCCAGACCGGGACGACTGGTCAGAGCGGAACGTCCGGGCAGATCGGAACGAACGGGTATCCGGGGACCAGCGGCCACCCTGGCGCGACCATCTGATCCGCAGCCCGCTCGCCGCCCGCCTCCGGCCCGCGCACGTGTCCGGCCTGCCATCGGTACCGGGATCCGGTGGGGAGACCATCTGCGGAGGAGAGTTCCTCAGCGTCCCCGTCCGGCTTTCGCGCCTTCCTGACGCCGGCCGGCGGTCAGGGCTCCAGGCGGCGGCGGATGGCGTCGAGGTCGGACATGACCTCCTCGAACGTGCGGTTGTAGACGGCTTCGGCCTGCTTGATCTGCGCGAGCGCGGCCTCGGGGTCGCGCAGCACGTTCAGGGGGTCGTTCTCGGCGCCGAACATCTCCTCGGTGAGCTCGTTGGTCCGGCGCTCCAGGTCGCGCCCGGCCTCGTGGATCACCGTCTTGATCAGCGCCGCGAGGTCGGCCGAGGGCAGGCGCATGGCGCGGGGGTTCAGTTCCAGCTCGCGCAGCCCTTCGGTGGTGTACTCGACGGTCACCAGGCCGTCCTTGTCCGTGGCCAGCCCGACCAGCTCGGCCACGCGGCGCTGGAGCTCCTCCACCTTGGCGAGCTGCCCCTGCGCGCCGTTCAGTAGCGCGTCGATGTCGAGCCCCGCGAAGTCGCCGAAGTCGGTCACGCTAACGTCATCCTCCGTCGCCGGTACCGGCACTGCCGACGCCAGGAACCCTACAACCGCCGCCCGCGCCCGCGATCACGTGAACGCCGGCCGTCGCCGATCTTGCCGCTCCTCCAGGACTTGGTGAACAGATGCGGCGGACCGGTCGAAAGATCCACATTGCTGATAGACATCACTCGCGGCATCGGATCTTGGAGGCGGCATGACGCAGGAGCGGTACGTCACCTCGGAGGCGATCGGGAGCATCATCCACGAGATCAACGAGGACGTCCTCCCGGCGATCAAGGAGTGGCGTTCCATGATCGACAGCACCGACGTGGGCTTCCCGGGGTGGGGAGCGCTGGGCGAGGTGGTCGTCGGGCTGCGGTACACCCAGATCCAGGACGACGTGCGGGAGAAGCTCACCGAGGCCATCGCGGTGCTGGAGACCTGGACCCACCAGCTCGAAACGGCGCGGCGCAACTGGCGTACGGCCGAGGACCGCTCCACCGCCGTCTACGTCTGACCGGGCGGCACGAGCCACGGAGAGGAACCGCGCGCCATGACGCAAGCGCCCCTGGTGACCTACGCGCCGTCCCTGCGCACCGCGGGCGGCAGCGCGGTCGCCGTCCTGAACGACCTGCGCAAGGCCGCGCTGATGTCCCGGTCGCTGCTGCTGGGCTGCGCCATCGCGGGCACCGCCGTCGCGAACGTGCCCGGCATGGCGGACGCCTACAACAACTGGGAGTCGATCCACTCCCGCCTGGACACCGCGATCAAGAGCTACATTCGCAACCTCGGCGACAAGGGCAAGGACGGCTGGATCGCCGTGGACCACGACGCCTACGCCGACGCCGTCGAGCGCTATCAGGAGGCCATGGAGAGCCTGCGCGGGTACGTGAAGAACATCGCCGGCATCGTCGACGAGCTGGGCGACGCCTACCGCGCGTACTGGGTCTCGCTGGCGCGGGTCGCGGCGGTGCTGGCCGCGGTCCTGCCGATCGCCGCCGCGATGCTCGCCACCCCGTACGCCCCCGCCGGGTACGCGCGGCTCGAGGCGCTCGGCGCGCTCGCCACCCGGACGATCGCGCTGGCGACGGGCCTGCTGGCCAAGGTGGTGTCCTCGGTCGCGGGCGGCATGTCGGTGTACTTCGCCGGCAAGGGGCTCGCGCAGATGTTCAACCTGGAGCCCACGGGCGAGGCGAAGATCGACTTCCGGCAGGCGGTGATCGACACCACCGGCCTCCCCTCGTTCCAGGAGCCGCCGCCCACCCGGCCCGGGCAGCCGCCGTCGCTGCCGCCCTCGGCGGGCTTCGAGTGGCGCGAACCCAAGAAGGACCGTCCGGAGCCATATCACCCCTGATGTGCCCGGTGCCATGAGCGGAGAAGGAGCGGTGCACGTGTTCCGACCGGACGACTTCCGGCTGGCGGACCTCGATCGGGTCGTCCAGGAGAGCGAGCAGGCCGTGCGGCGCCTCACCGGCGTGTTCGACGGGCTCGCCGCCGTACGCGGCGAAGGCGAGGCGGCCGGCGGGCTGGTCAGCGCGGCGGTGGACGGCGGCGGCATGATCGAGGAGGTCGCCATCGACCCCCGGGCGATGCGGATGGACAGCGCCGCCATCGCCGCGGCCGTCACCGAAGCGGTGCGCGCCGCCCAGCAGGACGCCCAGGCCAAGAGCGCGGAGCTCCTGCGCGAGGCCACCGGCGACGAGCCGCCCTCGCTGGATCCGGCGGACGTCGGGGCCTGGATGAAGGACGTCGCCGAAGCCATGGGCGCCCCCCTGCCCCCCGACCGTCCCTGACATCCACGCGGGACCGGCTGCTGCATACGGCCCGGACGCACGCGGTCAGCCGGAGAGGCCGCGGATCCAGGTGTAGACGTCGAGGACGCCCAGGGCCAGCGGGAACAGGGCGACGATCAGGGCGAACTCCACGACGTCCCCGGCCCTGCCCCAGAACGGGGTGGGGCGGCGCTGCGGCAGGAACATGCCCATGCCCACGGCGAGGGCCGCGATGACGACCAGACCGGGGACGGTGAGCAGGGCGGCGGGCGTACCGGTGAGGCCCAGCGCCAAGAGCAGGACGATCAGCCCGGCGGCGCCGGCGCCGAACAGCCACGCGCGCTGCCCGACACCCTGGAAGACCCGGCCCCGCAGCAGCAGCGCGAGGGCCAGCACCACGAGCATGGCCCGCGCCGTCCAGCCGCCCCCGCCGAGCAGCATCAGCTCGGCGGTCAGCGCCACCAGGGAGACGCCCGCGGCCAGGCCGGTGGCGAACCGCTCGGCCTCGACGGCGCGCCGCTTCACGTCCGGCCCGTCCAGCTCCTGGTCGTCGGCGCGGAGTTCCTCGGCGTTGCGCGGCGCGGACGGCAGTGGCAGCCGGGCCAGCCGGAAGGAGAGGGTGGGGATCAGCGGCGTGCAGGCGAGCACGACCGCGACCACGAGTGCGGCCACGCCCGGCGCGGGCGGGCCCCAGACCATCACGATCGCCGCGCCGACGGCTCCGGCCATCGCGGCCGTCATGATCCCGAAGAAGTTCGGCAGCCCTTCGGCGACGGCCCAGCCCGCGACGGTGGCGGCGAGCGCGGTCATGGCGAAGGCCGCCAGCAGGTTGGGCGCGCCGAACAGCGGCATGCCGACGTCGCGCGCGGGGGCGAGCAGCCCGGCGAGGAACGCGTACGGCAGGGCGGTGTAGCCGGCGACCGCGCCGGCCCCGGCGTCCCCGAGGGCCCGCGACAGCGCGGCGCCGGCGCCGATGAGCAGGACGGTCAGCGTGGCCGCCAGGATCAGCGTGATGGTCCAGGGCGGCCCGGAGACGCTGAGCGCGAGGGCGCCGGAGACCAGGGACGCCGCGCCGACGGCGAGTCCGGTAGCGCGGGTGTGCCGCGGCTGCCAGCGGCCCGACCGCTCCTTGATGCCGGTGGCGATGGTGTCGGCCACGTCGTCGAAGACGGCCTCGGGCAGCTCGGAGGTGCGGGGGAGCAGGTAGAGGACCTCGCCGTCCAGCACGCCGAGGGCGTTCATGCTGGCGTCCAGCTGCAGCGCCCGGCCGCCGACCCGCTGGAGCACCCAGCCGGTGGTGGACAGCACGCTCTCGTCACCGCCCTCCCCGGCGGCGGCCAGCACGCCCGGCAGCACGTGCGCGAGGGGCAGGTCGGAGGGGACGGCCAGGTCGATGCGCTTGCGCGGGGTCACGATGGTGACCCGGGTCATCGCGACGGCCGTCCCCGGGGCACGCAGGACCGCGGGCTTGGGCCGGCCGTTCATGACGTCCAGCGCGCCTCCGGCGCCTCCCGCCCCGCCCGGCGGGCCGGACACGGGGTTGAGCGTCACACCGTCTCCATGAGGAAGCCGCTTCCTTGGCGGAGCGGAGGCGTCACTGCGATCACAAGGCTTACCGTATCGGGCTCGTCCGCGACGCGAGGGAGGGATGAGTACCTTGTGGGGATCTCGGGTGGATAGCGAAGGTTTTGTGGTTCCGGGGCGCCCGAATGATCCACGTTCGCTACGGTGGGCTGGTTCGTCATGCACCTCGTGACCATGGAGCGACGTGGGCATAGTCGTCATCCGGCGACCCGAGCGCCGGCCGCCTCCGGCACCGCCGCGGGGCGAGATCCTGCTGGAGTCGCCGCCGGAGATCCCCGAGACGATGTCCGGGGGCTTCATGCAGATCCTCACCTTCCTGCCGATGGCGGCGGGCGGCGCCGCGATGGCCCTGATGTTCACCGGGGGCGGCGGCGGCAGCCCGATCATGTACGTGGCCAGCGGCATGTTCGCCCTGTCCATGGTCGGCATGAGCATGAGCCAGCTCGGCCGGGCCTCCGGCGAGCGCAAGATGCGGCTGAACGGCCTGCGGCGCGACTACTTCCGCTACCTGTCCCAGACCAGGGCCAAGGTCCGCAAGGCCGTGCGCCGCCAGCGCGAGGCGCTCGACTGGAACGGCCCCGACCCCGGCTCGCTGTGGTCGGTGGCCATGGGACCACGGCTGTGGGAGCGCAGGCCCCGCGACGGCGACTTCGCGGCCGTGCGCGTCGGCACCGGCACCCAGCGGCTGGCCGTCCAGCTCATCCCGCCGGACGCCAAGCCGGTGGAGGACCTCGACGCCATGTCGGCAGGGGCGCTGCGCCGCTTCATCCGTGCGCACTCCACCGTGGACGACCTGCCGATCGCCATGGCCCTGCACTCCTTCGCCCGCATCCTGCCCGCCGGCGACCCGGCCACCGTCCGCGACCTGGTGCGGGCGCTGATCGCCCAGCTCGTGGTCTTCCACTCCCCGGACGACATGCGGGTGGCCGTCTGCGCGAGCAAGGAGTGGATGGCGCAGTGGGAGTGGGTCAAGTGGCTGCCGCACGCCCTGCACCCGGAGGAGTCGGACGCCGCGGGCCCGGTACGGCTGATGGCCGGCGACCTGCGGGACCTCGACCGGCTGCTCGGCGGCGAGCTGAAGGACCGCGGCCGCTTCCGGCAGGGCGTCTCGCCTGAGTCGCTGCCCTACCACGTGGTCATCGTGGACGGCGGGCACGTCCCGCAGGACTCCCCGCTCGGCGCGGACGCCATCCAGGGCGTCACCGTCATCGACCTCAGCGGCTCCACCTCGCTGGTCGAGGAAGGCGTCACGCTACGGCTGGAGGTGCTGCCCGACCGGTTCAACCGCGTCCAGCTCGACCACGCCGGCAAGGAGGTGATCACCGGGCTCGGCCGCCCCGACCGGCTGTCGTTCCTGCAGGCCGACGGGCTGGCCCGCCAGCTCGCGCCGCTGCGCGTCTCCACCGCCAAGAGCGGCGAGGGCCAGGACGTGCTGTCCTCCAACATGACCCTCTCTGACCTGCTCGGCATCGCCGACCCGCGCCGCCTGGACATCGCGGCGCTGTGGCGTCCCCGCGCCGCGCGCAACCGGCTGCGGGTGCCGATCGGGCTCGGCGCCGACGGGCGCATGGTGGAGCTGGACATCAAGGAGTCCGCGCAGGGCGGCATGGGCCCGCACGGCCTGGTCATCGGCGCGACCGGATCGGGCAAGAGCGAGCTGGTGCGCACCCTGGTGCTCGGGCTGGCCACCACCCACTCCTCGGAGATCCTCAACTTCGTCCTGGTCGACTTCAAGGGCGGCGCGACGTTCCTCGGCATGGAGTCGCTGCCGCACGTCTCGGCGGTCATCACCAACCTGGAGGACGAGCTCCCGCTGGTGGACCGCATGTACGACGCGCTGCACGGCGAGATGGTGCGCCGCCAGGAGTTGCTGCGCGCGGCGGGCAACTACGCATCGCTGCGCGACTACGAACGGGCCAGGGAACAGGGCGCCGACCTGCGCCCGCTGCCGACGCTGTTCGTCGTACTGGACGAGTTCAGCGAGCTGTTGTCGGCCAAACCCGACTTCATCGACCTGTTCGTCATGATCGGCCGGCTCGGCCGGTCGCTCGGCGTCCACCTGCTGCTCGCCTCGCAGCGGCTGGAGGAGGGCCGCCTGCGCGGCCTGGACACCCACCTGTCGTACCGCATCGGCCTGCGCACGTTCTCCGCCATGGAGAGCCGGGTCGTGCTCGGCGTCGCCGACGCCTACGAACTGCCCTCCGCCCCCGGCAACGGCTACCTGAAGTTCGACACCAGCGGCATGACGAGGTTCAAGGCGGCCTACGTGTCCGGGCCGCACACTGAGGAGAGCCGCCAGGAACGGCGCGCCGGCGCCGAGCAGCGGCAGGTCGTCCTGTACGGCCCGGCCTACGTCCCCCCGCCGGTCGCCCCGGCGCCACCGGAGCCCGAGCCGGAGGCCGCCGTGGCCGCGCGCGACAGCCTGCTGGACATCATGGTCCGCCAGTTCGAGGGGTACGGCCCGCCCGCGCACCGCATCTGGCTGCCGCCGCTGGCCGACCCGCTGACCCTCAGCCACCTGCTCCCGCCGCTGAGCATCACCCCCGAGTACGGCCTGACCACCGCAGGATGGGCCGGGCGGGGCAGGCTGCGCGCCGTGCTCGGCATCGTGGACAAGCCGTTCGAGCAGCGCCGCGACCCGCTCGCCGTCGACCTGTCCGGCGCGGCCGGCCACCTGGCCGTCGTGGGGTCGCCGCAGAGCGGCAAGAGCACGCTGCTGCGCGCGCTGATCACCTGCCTCGCCCTCACCCACACCCCGCGCGAAGTGCAGTTCTACTGCCTGGACTTCGGCGGCGGCACCCTCGGCTCGCTGGAGGGCCTCCCGCACGTCGGCGGCGTCGCCAACCGCATGGACGGCGACCGCGTACGCCGCACCGTCGCCGAGGTGACCGTCCTGCTGCAGGAGCGCGAGCGCGAGTTCGCCGAGCGCGGCATCGACTCCATGGCCACCTACCGCCGCGAGGTCGCCGAGGGGCGGATCACCGGCAACCGGTTCGGAGACGTGTTCCTGGTCGTCGACGGCTGGCTCACCGTGCGCCAGGAGTTCGACTCGCTGGAGCCGACCATCACCGACCTGGCCGCCCGCGGCCTCGGCTACGGCATCCACGTGGTCGCCGCCACCAACAAGTGGTCGGAGTTCCGGCCCGGCATCCGCGACCTGTTCGGCTCACGGCTGGAGCTGAAGCTCGGCGACGCCTACGAGTCAGAGGTCAACCGCAAGACCGCCATGGCGGTGCCGGAGGGCGTCCCCGGCCGCGGCCTCACCCGCGACGGGCTGCACTTCCTCGGCGCGCTGCCGCGCATCGACGGCGTACGCACGGCCGACGACCTCGCGGTGGGCGTCCGCGCCCTGGTGGACGGCGTCCGCGAGGCGTGGCACGCCGAGCCGGCCCCGCGCGTGCGGCTGCTGCCGTCCATGCTGCCGGTGGCCGCGCTGCCCGGTGTGGAGCAGACCGGCAGGCGCATCCCCATCGGCATCGACGAGGCCACCCTGTCGCCGGTCATGGCCGAGTTCGACGTGGACCCGCACCTGACCGTCCTCGGCGACACCGAGAGCGGCAAGTCCAACCTGCTGCGGCTGGTCGCCGAGGGCGTGGTCGCCCGGCACGCCCCCGCCGAGGCGCGGCTCATCGTCATCGACTACCGCCGCTCGCTGCTGGACGCCGCCTACACCGAGCACCGCATCGGGTACGCCGCCTCCAGCACCACGGCCGCCGAGATGGTCGCCGAGGCGCGTGAAGCGCTGGTCAAGCGGCTCCCGCCGGCCGACCTCACCCCCGACCAGCTCCGCGCCCGCAACTGGTGGCAGGGCGCCGACCTGTACTTCGTGGTCGACGACTACGACCTGGTGGCCACCGGGACCAACCCGCTCGCCCCGCTGCTGGACCTGCTGCCGCAGGCCCGCGACATCGGCCTGCACCTGGTGCTGTCCAGAGCGATGGGCGGCGCCGGGCGCGCGATGTTCGACCCGGTCATGCAGCGGCTGAAGGACATGGCCAGCCCCGCCGTTGTACTGTCCGGCGACCGGGACGAGGGCGTGCTGTTCGGCGTGCGCCCGCACCCGTTGCCGCCGGGCCGGGCCTACTACGTGGACCGCAGATCCGGCTCCCGGCTGATCCAGACCGCCTTCCTCCCGCCGTCACCGCCGCAGCCCTCGAAGTGAGCCCGGCCCCGGCCCCCGGACGGCCGGGCTGCGGAATACGGCGGGAACGGGCGGCGAGGCTCCGTCCGGCGGTGCGTGAGCGCTGCCTCCTGGCTCGGCGGCGGGAGCCGTACTGCGGCCGCGGGCGGAGAAGTCGGGCGGCGCTGCGGTGGCCGTCGTTCCCGAGGCACGCGAGGCCACGATCGAGCCTGCCACCGGAATCCGGTCCGGCCACCACAGGGAGCGGCTCGGCTTCCACGTGGCACCGCCGGCTTCTACCTGAGGCCGCCCCGGCTTCGATACGGGAGCGGTCCGGCTTCCGCTGGGGAGCGTCCGGCGTCCTCGGCGGGTCGGCAGGGGGCCGGACGGTGCGTCGTACGTCCAGCCTTGGACTGATCGGTTCGGTTTCGTGCGGAATTCGAGTGAGATCTCCACTCGTGTACGCGTGTGCTGGATATGATCACGGGTTGGCGGTTCCGGGTGGGACGCCCGCCGGGGACCGAGCCGAGCGGATCGTCCTGGCCGACGGCGGAGGGAGCCGGCCCCGGTGAGTCTCGATGTGAACTACGACGCGCTGGCGAAGCTCCGCGTGGCGGTCAACACGCAGGCAGGGCGGCTCGCGGGGATCGGAGACGACTTCCCCGCCAGGCAGGCGGCGTCCTCCTCGCTGTTCGGCACCCTCACGGGCGCGGCCGAGCTGGCCGCCGCGATCGGCTCGGTCGAACGCCACGTGGACGAGGAGCTGGGCGTGGTCAAGACCCGCCTGGACGGCGTCGAGCGCGCCCTGGACACCGTCGAGACCAACGTCAGGAACGCCGAGCACGGCACCGAGGGCGGCCTGCCCAAGGTGGCGCAGGTGTGACCGACCTCGACGCGGTGGCCGCGCTCCCCGGCGGCGACGAACTGGCCGGGCTGTTGCGCAGGACCGACGGCGACCCGGGCGCGGTGGAGGCGATCGCCCGGCGCTGGCGGGCCGCCGCCACCGGATCGGCCGGCCACCTCGAGACCCTGGGCAGGGCGCTGACCCGGATGGACGCCGCCTGGGAGGGCGCCTCCGCCGACGCCTTCGTCCTCTACATGCGACGGTACGGCCGCGCAGGCGAGGCGTTGCACGACGCGCTCACCGGCTGCACGGGCAGCCTGGACACGGCCGCGGGCGCGGTGCGGACGGCCAGGACGAACGTCGGCCGGCTGTGCGACGACCTGCTGACCTGGGTGGCCGACTACCGCCGCCGCAACCCCGAGGCCACCGACGAGCAGCTCGCGCCCGGCATCCGCGAGCAGGTGGGGCTGGCCGTCCACCGGGCCAGGGAACAGGTCGAGACGGCCGAATCGGCGCTGTCGACCGCGCGCACCGCCATCGGCGGGCACCTGAAGCAGGCGGTGCCGACCTTCGCGAGCATCCCCGCCGCCGACCGCCAGACATTCGTCCCCACCGACGGCCGGGCCACCGGATGGCGGCCGACGCCGCCGCACGAGCAGCGCACCACCACCCTGGCAGGGACCTCGGACGGCTCCTCCAACGGGTCCAGCGGGTCCGGTGGCTCCGGTGGCGGTGGCTCCGGGGGTTCCGGAGGCGGGGCCGCCGGCCGCGCCATCCCGTTCGAGGTCGTCGGGAACGGCACCGGCGCCGACATCGTCGCCGCCGCCCGCAGCCACCTGGGCCGGCCGTACGTGTGGGGCGCCGACGGGCCGGACGCCTTCGACTGCAGCGGCCTGGTCCACGTGTCCCTCAACGAGGCCGGTATCAAGATCGGCGACAACACCGCGGCCGGGTACCAGGCCAGCGGCAGACCGATCTCCGGCCCGCCGCAGCCCGGCGACATCGTGTTCTTCGGTGACCCGCCCGACCACTGCGGCATCTACATCGGCGACGGCAAGATGATCGCCGCCCCGCACGCCGGAGAGGTCGTCCGGGTCCAGAACGTCGCCGGCAAGGAACCGATCACCTTCCGGAGGTTCACCTGACCTCCCACCCACCCTCCCCACCCGGCGACGCATGACCGACATCGACGCCGTGGCGGCGCTGCCCGGGGGTGCGGAACTGGCCGGGCTGGCCCGCGAGGTGCAGGGCGACCCGGCCGCGATCCGCGAGATCGCCCGCCGCTGGCGCACGGCCGGCGGCCACACCGTGGAACGGCTCAACGCGCTCGGCACCGCCCTGTCCCGGGTGGACGCCGCGTGGAAGGGCGATTCGGCCGACGCCTTCGTCGGGTACATGCGCCGGTACGGGCGGGCCGGCGACGCGTTGAGCGGCGCGCTCGCCTCGTGCGCCGACAGCCTGGACGCGGCGGCGCAGGCCGTGGAGACGGCGCGGCGCAACGTCCACGGGGCGTGCGACGACCTGCTCGCGTGGGTGGCCGAGTACCGCCGGCGCAACCACGGCGTCCCGGAGAAGGACCTGGAGCCCGGCATCTCCCAGCAGGCCGGCGCGTACACGACACTGGCCCGCGGATACGCCGGCACCGCCGAGACCGCGCTGACCACCGCGCGCACCGACATCGCCCGATGGCTCAAGGAGGCGACGCCCACGTTCGCCGACATCCCGCCGGCCGCTGACCAGGAGTTCGTCCCCCGCGACGGCCGCGCCACCGGATGGGTTCCGGTGCCCAAGCGTGAGTACGACGGGTACTTCGGCCGCGGCACCTATGCCCAGTCCGGCGGAGACGGCGGGGGAGGCTTCGGCGGGTACGGGCCGAGCGGCCCGCCGCCTCCGGGCGGCGGCCCCGCGCCGCAGGGCCAGGTGGCCGACTGGATCCAGCAGGCGATCGAGATCCTCAAGGCGCAGGGCTATCCCGTGGAGAAGATGAACCCGAACGACATCTGGCTGATCATCCGGCACGAGTCGGGTGGGAACCCGCACGCGATCAACAACTGGGACTCCAACGCCGCGGCCGGACATCCGTCCAAGGGCCTGATGCAGACCATCGACCCCACCTTCGACAGGTGGTCGCTGCCCGGGCACCGCGACATCTACGACCCGGTGGACAACATCATCGCAGGCGTGCGGTACGCCATCGAGCGCTACGGGTCGGTCTCCAACGTCCCCGGTGTCGTCGGCACGAAGAACGGCACCGGCTACCGCGGCTACTGATTCACTGTTCCCCGCAGCGCGGGCAGCGCCGGACCACGCGCTTCTCCCGTGCCCGCCAGTTCAGCACCGCTTCTCCCGTGCCCGCTCAGGCGGGCCTCCTTGGCGACGGCGTCGTGACCGCGTCGCGGCGAGGCGCGGCGCCATCCCTTATGCGTCACCTCCGTGTCCTGATATCCACAGCTCGCGGGAACGGCGGACCAGAGCCCGGCCGATGACCTAGCGTGGCAGAGGAGTTACTCATCGTGTAAGACCTGATTCTTGAGGCGGTGTCTCTCATGCCCCAGCGGCAGACGTTGTTGAAGGTGTTGCTGACCAAGCGTCATCAGGAGACGCATCGGGCGTTCTGCCTGGAGTACGACAAGGTGGCGCGGAGCATCGACCGGCGGTTGATCGGGTCGTCGCCGAGCCGTGAGGCGTTCGGCCGGTGGATGAAGGGCCACCTGAAGACCAAGCCACAGGCCGATCACTGCCGGGTGCTGGAGCGGATGTTCCCCGGGCACACCGTTGCGGAACTGCTCGCGCCGTACGACCCTGGGGGTAACGGCTCCGGCGTCGCACCGACGCCCTCCACTCCCCGGGAGGCGGCCACGAACCGGCGAGAAGTCTTCCACCTCGGCGCCACCACCATGGCCCTCGGCCTCACCGACTCCCTCTGGCGCGGCCCCGACCTGCTCGAACAGGCCATCGATGCCACCTCCGCAGGCGAGGAGCGCATCGTGTTCCTCGAGGCCGAGGCGGACCGGCTGGGGCAGCGCATCGAGAAGGTCATGCCCGTCACCCTGCTGCCCGAGACCTTGCTGCACCTCACCAGCATCCGCGAGTTGCTGGGACGGCGACAGCCGATCGAAGCGCAACGACGCCTGGCACGAGTGGCCGCACGGCTCTCCCTCGTCGTTGGAGAGATCCTCTTCAACCTCTACCACTTCCCGCTGGCTCGCCGTTGGTACGCAACGGCCGGCCGGGCCGCTGACGAGGCGGGCGACAGGTATCTGTCTGATCTCGCGTTGGCCAGCACCACGTTGATCCCGATCTACTCCGGTGAGCCCAGAGGCGCGCTGGCCCTCGTCACCCCGCGCCTTGAACAGGCCACAGGAGCGACCCCCGCTCTCGCCTGGATGTGGGGTTTCGCGGCTCTCGCCCACGCATCCCTCGGAGATCGCACCGCATTCGAGCGGGCGATCAACCGGAGCCGGAACACGCTGGACCGGTGCTCATCCGAGATGGTCCAACCGGGAATCCTCTCGTTCCAGCCCGAGAGGCAGGCGTTCTATGAAGCGCGCGGGTGGGCCGATCTGGGCAATGCGGATGGCGCCGCGAGCGCGACTGTTCGGGCGCTCGCTGTCTACGATCCAACGATCTCCAGCGATCCGGCGCTGGTGCGCTTCGCCCACGCGACCGCGCTCGCCAAGGCCGGTGAAGTCGAGGAAGCCTGCCGCCTTGCGACGTTCGCGCTACGGGATCCGAATACGCTGCCGATCACCAGCGTCGTGGTGCGCGCTTACGAGTTCGACGCGTTGCTGGGTGACCTCGGCTCCACGACCGCCGACTGGCGTGAAGCCCTGGCCGACATCCGTCCTCCCGACCCTTCCACCCTTACCGATCTGGGACGCGGCAGAGCCTAGAGACGGGCGCGTCCAGCCGAGAACCAGGCGAGCGGCGGTGCCGTCGCCGGCTCAGTCGCTGATTGCCGGCCACTGCGCGGGACACCTTGCTGCATGTTGCACGCGGCGCTTCCGCAACCTCGGCGAGGACACGATGCACAGCCGTCTCCATGTGCGCTCGCCGTCCCTGCACGTGCGCTGCACTCCGGCTAGCCCTCTCCGGGAGGGGGACTTGGCTCAAATCGTCGTCAGTGGGCAACACCCTACGGCTTCTGCGATGGAAGTCTCCGTGATCATGTGGATACTAGGTGGCGCAGCGGCACTCACTGAGATTATGTGGGGGCGCAACCTGTTCCGGCCAGACGTGGAGGCGAAGATGGCGCAGCAATCCCGTTACCCGGACCCTCGCCGCAAGCTCGCCGTCGCCGCCCTCCTCACGCTTCTTGCGCTCACCGCCTGCACGACTGACAACGGGCCCACAGCCACCCAAGCTGGGCAAACTCTAAAAAATCACGTCCTTCAGTTGCTTGCAGAACGTGATGCGTCAAATGTGAGGGTAATCGATCCCGGTGGCAGAGACCTGCCGTGTGGAGATGGGAAAGCGAGACGAACATTCTCGGCTACTGGAATGGATGTGTCCAAGGGGAGCAGTCAATATGTTCTCCGGACTGCGATGCTCGGAGCTTTGGAACGTGTAGGTCACTACAAGATCGTAGGGCAGCCTCGAACGACTGAAGCGGTGCGTGTTGCTGATGCGTCTAGTAAAACTATTCTTACTATAGATTCTCCCGAAAATGGTGTCTATTCCATTTCGGGTGAGACGGAGTGTCTTCGCGCCGCCTGATCAGTTGAAGTACTCTGCTTGCGCCTCGGCGCTCGTCTTACCTCCATTGAACAGATCCGCAAGCTTCTTTGCCGAATTGGCCAATGAGGGGTGCTCGCTTCCTAGTCCGTTGTCTATGAACCAGCCGTCAAGGGCTACGATTCCATTCCTTCCCGACTTGAGAATCTCGGTGAATGGACGCAAGTGGCCGCGTTCGTCGGCGAGGGCCACGTTCGATGAGTCTGCCCCATGGTAGTCGCGTGGTGAAACCTGAGCCCTAACTCCTGCATCCATGAGAGACTGTGCTACCGCATGCCGCTGAACTAGGGTCACTTGTTTTTCGGTCGTTTCGATCTTCTCGATCTCCTTGACCTCGTCCGACTTGAACGTATCAATGGCCGACCATGCGGTGCTAAGGGCTGTCCATGTTACCGGTATGGACTCGAAGGGTGGGACCAGGCCGGCTACTCCCATTCCGGTACCGATAGCAAAGCTTCTTACCTTATCGAACTCTTCTGCTGCGTCATCTATGGTGCGGGCATAGGTCTTGCGGGCTGCTAATTGAAGTCCCCGCACATTGCCGAGTGCCGCGAAGGTCTCCTCTAGTTGAAGAGCTGGTTGGCGCTGCGAAACTTCGGATACCGCTTTCTGGGTCACCCGGGCGGTTAGGAAGTCCATCCCCACCTGAAATGGGGCTTGATGATCGAGCTTGTCGGTGAAAGTTTTGATGAACTTGTAGGTGTCCTCAGGGCTGAGTCGGAATTTGGGTGCTAGTCCAGGAAGCTGAGACTTAATGCTGCCGAAAGCGCTGGGGAGCAATTGGTTGGCGTCGCCGAGATTGGCGCCCTCGGTGATCTCTGTGGCGTAGGAGCCGGCGATCTCTGCGAGGTGTACGCGGGTGGCATCGCCGATTTTGAGGTCGTCGATGGTGGTCATGATGGTGTAGGCGTAGTGGGCGGCGTCTTTGGTGTGGTTGCCGTCTGTTTCGTCGTAGGCGCCGGAGGCGGCGGCGAGCATGCGTCCGAAGGCGTCGGCTTCGCCGTCGGTGGCGTAGGGGCCGCTGGTGTGGTTGGTGAACTCGGTGAGCCACTTCTTCAGCTTGGCCTGGTCGGCGGGGTGGCCGACGGCCGCGTTGATGGCCAGGCGGGCGGCGGAGGGGTTGTTGCCCAGGGCGTAGAGATAGCCCGCCTCCACGGTCCGGGGGGTTGCCAGTCCTCGGGCGGCCAGCACCTGGGCCAGCCACTGCGCCGGGAACGCGCCGGCGCTCAGCAGCAGGCTGCCGCCGAACGCCTCTCTGGCCCCCAGTTCCGGGCGGCGCAGCGCGTCGCTGATCTGTGTCATGCCGGGCGAGTGGGTTGCGGCCGACAGGGCGGTGGCGAAGGCCTGGCTCACCGTGCGGATGATCTCGTCGTCGGGGCGCGGTGGCGCGAGCGTCGCCTCCTCGGGGCGGCCGAGTTGCTCGCGCAGCACGATGGGGAGTTGCAGAGCCTCATCCGTGCCTAGGGCGGTGAAGAACGCGGCGGTGTAGGCGGGGTCGTGCACGTGCTCGGCGAGGGTGTCGAGAACCTGCTGGTACTGCTGCTGCCGGTCCAGGTTGAGAATGCCACCGTCGATCTTTGTGTACTGCTCTGCGAGTTGCCTGCCCAGGCGCTGCGCCTCCGCGGCCGGCAGCACCGTCTTCTCCTGGTACGGCACCAGGGCGGCTGCCCCGGCAGGGGACCAGTTGGGGAGGGTTGCGGTGTTCCGGGCGATCTGGAGGCGGCGGCGGAGGTCGGGGAGGTGGTCGTCGATCCAGCGTTCGACCTCGGCG
>NZ_BMNT01000049.1 GCF_014646695.1 Sphaerisporangium melleum | reverse complement strand
CGTGGCACTTGGTTCCCATGTCAACCAGACGGTAAAGTGACGTGCATGACCGAGCCGCGCTGGTTGGACGAGCGAGAGAACAGCGGGCCTGGCGCAGCCTGATGAAGATGCAGGACGGGCTGTCGGCATCGCCCGCCTGCTCGGCGTCAGCCGCTCCACCATCTACAAGCACGTCCCCTAGCTGGCCACCGACTCGCGGCCCGCAGTCTCGGCGAGTACCCAGGCCGCCTTGCCTGCGGCTGAGTAACCGGCTCCGCTGTCCCTTCTCGGCCGCAGGTCTGTACGAGGGCTCGTGCCGGGACGAGCGTGAAAGGTGAGCGAGCCACAGCGGCAGCTGACCGACCTGGGCCCGGCGCAATGCGAGCAGGCGCTGAAGCGCTATAGCATCCTGCGCCCGAACCTGGAGGACGGCGTGCCATTGGCCCGCGTCGCCGCCGCCGACGGTCGGCCGTACCGGACGCTGCTGTGCTGGCTGGTCGACTACCGCCGGGACGATCTGGTTGGGCTTCGTTCGTCGCTCTTGCGACGGGGTTGATCGCGCAGACGCGGCGGCGACGGTCGGGCAAGAAGGTGTTCGGCACGGCCTGGCATCATGACGGCGCGGCCAAGGGGCCCAAGCCGATCGGGCTCGGCAACTGCTGGGTCGTCGCCGGGATCATCGCGCCGGCTGCCGTTCCTGTCCCGGCCGCTCTGCCTGCCGGTACTGGCCCGGCTGTTGCGCCCCGGACGCACCGGCAAGATCGCGTTCGCCCGGGAGACGGTCGAGGCGATCGCCGCCCGCCACCCCACCCGGATGGTGCACGCCGTCGGCGATGCCGCCTACGCCGGTGAGCATCTGCGCGACCTGGACGATGCGATCACCTGGACCGGCCGGTTGAAGGTCACCTCGCCTCCTGCACGCCCGGCCCCCGCCCAGAACCGGCAGGTCCGGACGGTCCCGCACCAAGGGCGCCCGGCCGACCTGGTCGTCACCGGCGCCTGGCGCACGACCCGCGTGCGCCGCTACGGAAGGAAGACCGGTAGGAGCCGGGGTGGAACCCGGGTCAGCCCGCAGGATTCGTCACCTCCGCCTCTGCGGCGCGGGCGAGGCGTTCGACCCAGTCCTGGTGATAGCGGTAGAGCGCACCGGGCTGCTTGCGCCCGAGCTCCTCAAGGAAGAAGGGGCCCTGCTGCGTTTCCTCGGTCAGCACGTGACACCCGTCATTCGTGGGTGTGATCACCCAGCCGTGGTACGCGCTCGAACCGGTCTCGTCGCCGTCGACCACCGTCTCCCACGCGAGCCTGCTGAAGGGCTCGCACTCCGTCACGTTGAGACTCATCGGGAATCCAACCGTCACCCGGCTGTACCTGGTTCCGAGCG
This sequence comes from Sphaerisporangium melleum, assembly GCF_014646695.1. Lineage (GTDB taxonomy): Bacteria > Actinomycetota > Actinomycetes > Streptosporangiales > Streptosporangiaceae > Sphaerisporangium > Sphaerisporangium melleum. Next base: position 55,979 of record NZ_BMNT01000049.1, on the reverse strand, counting down.
CCAGTTCAGACTCACCGCTCAGGATCTTGACCTGATCTTCGGAGGGAAAGTAGCTCGACCAGTTCTCGGCGTCGACGAGCAGCTTCCACACCACTTCAGGCGGCGCCTGCACGTCAATGTCGTTGAGCGCGTAGATGGCCGAAGCTTTCGGGTCGTACTGCTTGGGCCAATTCACTTTGTCGTACATAATCCACTTCTCCTTGTTCATCGTGTGTGCCGAGGTCGGGCCCAGCGCCCGCCGCCGTCGACATGGAGGGTCTCGCCGGTGATGAAGGGGTTGGTCAGCAGCGCGCGGGCGGCGCTTGAGATATCGGAGGGCTGTCCGACGCGGCGGGCCGGTGTGGTGGCCGCGACGTGCTGGAACAGTCGTTGTTTGTCGGGTACCGCGGCGTCCCAGGCGCCGGTGGTGATCACGCCGGGGGAGATGCGGAGGCCCGCTCCGTGGCCACGCTGACGAGAGGGTCGAGCCCTCCGGCGGTCCCGGCCTGATCCGCGGCCGCCCGGATCGACTCCTCATCTGAGAGGTCGAGGGCGATGGCCCGGACGGTGTCACCGATGGCCTTCGCCGCGGCGGCCGTCCTCCCGGCGTCCCGGCCCGCGAGCGTGACTCGCGCACCCTCCTGGAGGAGATCGGCGGCCAGCGCGGCAGCGATGTCCGAGCCGCCTCCCACGATCAGAACGTCCTTGTCCTTCAGCGAATATGTCATGCATCGTGTCCTGCGGCCCGCCACAGGCCGGCCAGCCCGTCACCGATCGTTCCTCTTCCGATCGTGACAATCTTCATTTCAGTCTCCTTCTGATTGAACGGGTGTGGACCTTCACACACCGCTGAGTGCCATCGAATCCCTGACAGCGTCGAGACCGGCGGCATGCGAAACAATGGGCTCGTATCCGAGCTCGGCTGCGGCCTTGTCCGTCCGCAGGATGCACGGCTGCCCGAGGAACCATCGAACGGGAACCGGAACCTCGCGCTCCGCCGTCTCCGCATCGAGGTCGGGGATCGGCGCATCGACGCCATAGATCGCGAACAAGGTCTCCAGGAACTCGCGCAGGGTGACGCGGCGCCGGTCGGTGATGAAGTAGGCCTGGCCTGGCTGGCCCCGCTGCCATCCGAGCATGAGCCCCTCGACGGCGTTGTCCACGAACGTGACGTCGGTCGTGTGCCGGCCTCCGTCGATCCAGGCGAACTGCCCCGCCTTCGCCGCCGCGACCAGCCCTTCGATGAGGATGCTGCCGGGACCCCAGACGAACCTCGGACGGATCGACACCGTGGCGAAATCCGGGGCGTTCGCGTCGAGCACGATCTTCTCGGCAATGGCCTTCACCGCACAGTAGGCGGCTTCCGAATCCGGCCGCAGCGGCGCGGTCTCGTCGATGTCCACCAGCGGGTCGCCGGCGAGGAGCGCAGCCTCGCTCCCGCAGTGGACGAACCAAGGAACCCGTGCGAAGCGGGACGCATCGACGGCTGCCTGGGTGCCGCGAACCGACACGAGCTCATGACGCTCACGGTCGGCCGCGACGTCCGTCTCGGCAGCGAGGTGAAACACCACGTCACTGTCCGTCACCCTGTCGCGCCACGTGGCCGGGTCGGTCAACTCGCCCCGGACGGGCACCCCGCCCAGCGCCGCCACCCTTGCGGCCGACGCCTCACTTCTGACCAGAACACGAACCGAGTGCCCCTCGTCGAGGAGCCGCCGTACCAGCACCTGGCCGATGAACCCAGAACCGCCCGTGACGAACGCCTGCGCCATGAAACTCTCCTTCGCCGAGTGCGGGCCCCCTCGCTCGTCTTGGACGAGAAGGTGTCGTGAGGTGGAGCACTCGATGGCCCTGAAGGCATTCCCTCGGAAATATTCATGTTTTGCGCCCATGCCATAAAATTCTTGAATGGCTTCTCTTCGGGCGCTGGAGTGTCTTGTCGCGGTCGCGGACTCCGGGTCGATCACCCAGGCCGCGCGGCTGCTGCATTCGTCGCAGCCCGCCGTCTCTCATCAGCTCGCGACGCTGGAGCGCGAGACAGGAACGACCCTGCTCCGCCGCGAGCCCCGAGGGGTCAGGCTCACTCCCGCCGGGCGGGCCGCCTTAGCGGATGCCAGACGGGCGATTGCAGCGGCTGCCTCTGCGGTGAGGTCGGCTCGTGCCGCCGGCGAAGCGACCGGAGGGTCGCTGCGGCTGGCTTGTGCGCAGAGCCTGGTCTCCGTGCTCGCCCCGGTCATTCGCGAGTGGCATCGCCGCCACCCGGAGGTGGCGATCACCCTGCGTGAATCCACGTCGCCGGACGAGCTCCACGGCTTCATCGACTCCGACGAGGCCGACCTGGCCCTGATGCCCGCTCCCGTGCCCGGCCGCTTCACGACCACCGCCGTCGCCGAGGAAGAGATCGTGCTGACGGCACCCACCGGCCATCCACTGGCCGCACGGCCGGCTGTGCCCTTGGAGGATCTTGAAGGTGCGCCGCTGGTTCACTTCGCACCGGAGAACGGCCTCAGCGCCTGGCTCGATCGCTCGTTCGCCCGCGCCGGGGTCCGCCCGGAGCCCGTCATGAGGACAGCGGTGACCACCGCGGCACCGCAGCTCGCTGCCGCCGGTCTCGGAATCGCAGTGTGCCCCGTGAGTGCGGTCAGCGATGGTTTTCCTGGCGCAGTGCGATCGTTCTCGCCACGATGGGTCAGACAGTTGGTGGCGGTGACGTCCGCAGAACCGGATCCACTTGCCGCACGATTCATCCGCAACCTGCGCAAGCACGGCGTGCATGTGCCTCGCGGCGTGCGAACCCAACTCGCAGCGGACAACTCGACGTCCGCGAAGACGTGACCGCCTTCCTGACGATCTGCGCGCCAACGGCGCCGTGAGCCGGTGAACGAGGCCGATCGGGACCGGGCGGTGGAGCTGGTCCAGCAGGCCTACGCGGAGGGCCGGCTCGGCGCCACCGAGCTGGAGCTCCGGCTCGAACGGGCGCTCACCGCCACCTGCGTGGACGATCTGCGGCCGGTCGTCGCCGACCTGCCGGACGAGACGGTGCGGCTGTGGTCCGTCGGTGGGCGCCTCACCCGGACGGGCCACTGGCAGGTCCCGCGCCGGCTGCGGGTCGAGTCCGAGTACGGCAGGGTGCGCCTCGACCTGTCCCGCGCGCACATCCCGCACCGGCGTGTCGACATCGAACTCCGCCTCACCTACGGCCACGCCACGATCATCGTGCCTCCGGGCGCCGGCGCGAACACCGACGGGGTACACGCCGCCTGGGGTCGCGTGACCTGCAAGATCCCGGCCCGTTCCCGCCTGGGCCACCTCGACGTCCACATCACCGGTAATCTTCCCTATGGCAGCTTGACCGTCCGCGCCTCACGTATGTGACACGGCGGGTCTCGGGCCGGGCCGGGATGTCGCGCAGGGCGGCCGTACGTTCCGCAGGGTGCGGGCCGAAGAGGTCGTGGTCGCCGGCAAGTAGGGTCTCGGTTGTAGCGTTCCGCTCGATTTATGCAGCTCGAGGGCGCATACTGGCACAAATGAGACGTAACCAAGCCGCGGTCCGGCGAGTCCTGCCTGGAAGTCCCTTCAACGTTCCTGTGCCCCCTCCGCCTCCTCTCGAATCCTTCGTCGTCCAGGACCTCGTGAGCCACGACAGGTACGGCCTCGGCCGGGTCGTCGGGGTCGATGACGATGTCGCTGTCCTCGTCGACTTCGGGACGGAGACGTATCGCATCAACGCCCCCTACACCAAGCTCGTCAAGCTCTGAAGCCCCCGCACGAGGGTTCCGCAGGGCCCGCGCGATCAGACCACGACCGGTCTCTGGTTCGCCGGTCGTTCCTATAGGTCTGGGTCGAGAAACCATCGAAAGAATCAGAACGCTTACGCACTGTAACGCCTCTGGTCGTTTGACCAGGGCACTGGTCACATACGACCTGACCAGCCGGCCATCGGCCGAGCCGGGGGCGAGGAGGAATCTGGCCCGGAGGCGGTGCGCAATGAGTGGCTGCGCATCGAGAAGTCCCCCAGCGCTGCACTGGCCGATCAGTCGGGGTTCACCTCAGGGGCCTTGGCGGCGGAATGAGGAGGGTGGCGATGGGGGCCGGTGGCGAACTCCGCGACGAGTTCGAAGCGGCCGCCCGCCTGTGATCCGGCGGTGAGCCGGCCTCCGGTGCGTTCCGCCAAGCCGGTCAGCCCTGATCCGCCGGGGCCTGTTCGTGGAGCCGAGGGCTCGGTGGCTCCGTCGTTGACGACGCGCAGCCGTACGGTGTGGTCTGCCGGGGTGATGGTGATGGCGCAGGTCCGGGCGGTGCTGTGTCGTACGACATTGGTGACCGCCTCGCGCAACACCGCGGCCATCGCGGTGTCCACCTCCGGCGGCAGAGGGCCGGTCTCGAAGGTGACGACGGCCCGTATCCCGGCGGCCTCCAGAACGGTGTGCGCTGCGGCCAGCTCCTGGTCCAGGCGCAGCCCTACGGTCGCATAGGCCACCGATTCCAGCTCGGCCAGTGCTCGCTCGATCAATCCGGGCAGCTCGGCCAGTTCGGCGCGGGCGCGTACCGGGTCGACTTCCAGCAACCGCTCGCACAGCTCTCCTTTGAGCGCCACCGCCGACAGGCTGAAGGACAACAGGTCGTGCAGGTCGCGGGCGATCCGGGTGCGCTCCTGGATGAGGGCTTCGCGAGTCAGGTCCCGCTGGGCCTGGTGCAGCAGGACCACCAGGTTCGCCAGCCGGATCAGACCGTAGGAGACCCACGTGACGATGGCCATGGAGATCAGGCTCACCGCCATCCCCGCCAGGCCGGGCACCGGCGGGGGGTAGAAGAGAAGCGCGATGTACAGCGCTACCGCCACCCCGGTGATGACCAGGGAGCGGGGCGGCCGCATCCGGGTGAGCACCAGCCCGAGGAAGAAGGGCCACAGGCCGGCGAGGAAGACGAGCTCCCAGACCAGGTAACCGAACGGTACGACGGCGACACCCAGCAGCAGCCCGAGCAGGATGATCTGCTTGCGTGACGGCTCCATCAGCAGCTGGATCGCTCCGGCCGCGCACATCAGCGGCACCGTCAGGAGCAGGGTCCACGGCCGGTGGTAGGTCGCGACGGAGACGATCGACTGGAGCGAGGCCTGGCAGGCGAACAGCGCGACCAGGGTGAGGCGCGCCACTTTCGGCGACTCGATCGGCGCGGGCAGAGGGGGCGAGACGCGGTAGCCGGCGGCCGTCGCACGGATGCCGGCCAGCGCCTGCCGGGCGGTGGCGACCGCCACGCGGAGCCGGTCACGTGCGATCCTCGGTTCGGCGTCGACGGCTTGCGCGAGCCGTTCCGAGGCCACCCGCAGCTGCGTGCCAACGGCCGCGCCCAGCTCCCCGCCGAGCCGCCGCCGTTCCCGCAGCAGCTCCAGACGCGCCAGATCCCCGCGCGCCGCGTCCACCCTGGCCGCCATGACCGCCAGGGCGTACAGGCCGAAGATGATCAGTCCGTTGGTGGCCGTCTTCTCCGCTCTGATGACCGCCGTCAGCGCGTCCTCGCCGATCAGCAGTCCGGTCGCGCCCGTGGCGACCAGGATGAGCCCGAACAGCGGCCAGGCCGTCCGTCCCCGGAAGGAGCACAGCACGGCGACCGCCAGTGGCCACGGCAGCCACTCCCACCGCGTGCCGACGACGGCGAACGGCACCGCGTACAGCATCAGCAGGGCCACCAGCAGGCCGTCGCGGACCCGGCGGCGATGCCGCCCGGCCAGCAGCGCCACCAGCGGCGGATAGGGGGCCATCGTGAGGAGCCCGACCGGCCACGTCAGCCCCAGCTCCAACGCCGCCATCAGGCGGAGGGCCATGATCAGGCCGAGGGCGGCCCACATCATCGCCCGCACCAGCCGCAGCTGCGTATCCCGGGTGCCGTCCGACCCGTCGTCCACCGGATCGTTCTTCGCCGCTGGGGCGGCGGAGATCCCGAGCACTTACTTCCTCCAGGCCGCCTGACGTCGCCGGATTACCGGCAAGACGGACAATAGTGGGGTCGATCATCGGCTACCACCTGCTTCACCTCAGACGGACGGGTGGCCGAGAGGTCCGGTGGTACTGTTCGGCGTGATCAGGATTCTGCTCGCCGAGGACGTGGCACTGCTGCGTTCGGCGCTGGTGGGACTGCTGTCCTTGGAAGACGACCTCCAGGTGGTCGCGGAGCTCGCCTCGGGCGCGCTCATCGTGCCGACCGCGCTGGAAGTCCAGCCCGACGTGGCCGTGCTCGACATCGACCTGCCTGACCTGGATGGTCTGACCGCCGCTGAACGGCTCCACGAGCGGCTGCCCGGCTGCCGGGTGCTGATCCTGACCGGCCTGAATCAGCCGGGCCAGCTTCGCCGGGCGCTCGCCGCTCAGGTGGCGGGGTTCCTGCCCAAGGATGTACAGCACGCCGAGTTGACCGGTGCGATCAGGATCGTCGCATCGGGTGGACGGGTGCTGGACCCCGCACTCACCGCTGCGGCGCTGGACGCGTCGGCGAGCCCCCTGTCGCACCGGGAGACCCTGGTGCTCCGCATGTCGGCCACGGGCGCCTCACCCGGGGAGATCGCCGAGAATCTCTTTCTCAGGCCGGGGACCGTCCGCAACTACCTCACGTCCGCGACGGTGAAGCTGGACGCCCGGAACCGCGTCGACGCCATCAGGATCGCCACTGAGGCGGGCTGGATCTGAGGGCCGGAAGACATCCCCGGCAGACGGTGACCGGGCGGGAAAGGCGCGCCGATCCCTAGGAAAAATTCACCTCTCAACCGGTGACACACGCGCTATCTGGCTATATGTCGCATTTGGAAATCTTCTCTCCGGGTCCTGGAACGACATCCGGGCCGGTGCTCCGCAGGTTGCCGCCTGCGCGATCGTAAAGGAGATTTCGTGACATCAGTCGAGAAGGTCGAGTTCAGTAGTGATGGGTATCGGCTGACCGGTGACCTGCATCTGCCCGAACCGGGGACCGGCCGCGGTGCGGTGGTGCTGACCGGCCCGTTTTCCGGGGTGCGGGATCAGGTCACCGGTTACTACGCGGAGCGGTTCGCGCGGCGCGGCTATGTGGCCCTGTCCTTCGACCACCGTAACTGGGGTGACAGCGAGGGTGAGCCCCGCCGGCACGAGGACGCCTCCGCGAAGGTCTCGGATCTGCGCAACGCGGTCGGCTTCCTGGCCGCCCGGCCGGAGGTCGACGCCGGCAAGATCGCGCTGTGCGGGGTGTGCCTGGGCGGGATCTACTCGGTGCAACTCGCCGCCTTCGATCCCCGGGTCAAGGCCGTGGCGTTGATCGCGGCCGCCTACAACAACCCGGTGCTGATCCGTGATCGGTTCGGCGCCGAGAACTTCGCGGCGCTGATGACCGAGTTCGCGCGGATAGCGCAGCGGCAGTCCGACACCGGTGAGCTCGAGTACTGGCCCGCCGTCAACCCCGGCGGCATGCCCGCGGGGAATCCAGGACCGGAGCCGTTCGAGTATTACGGGACCGAACGCGGGGCCCGTCCAGGCTGGGAGAACCGCTGCACCGCGCTCTCGGTGCTGCAGGAGCTCACGCTGGACGTCGACTCCTATCTGCCGCTGGTCTCCGCTCCCCTGCTGATCGTGCACGGCCGCGGCGACCAGGCCGTTCCGGTGGCCGACGCGCAGGCCGCCTTCGCCGCCGCGCCCGAGCCCAAGGAACTCTTCCTGCTCGACACCGGGAACCACATCGAGTTGTACGACGATGACCGCTTCGTAGTTCCTGCGATTGACTGGACCGTTTCGTTCTTCGACCGGAGCCTGTGATGCGATATCGGCTGCTCGGCCGTACCGGGCTGCGGGTGTCGGAGATGTTCCTGGGAACGATGACCTTCGGGCAGGAATGGGGTTGGGGCGCCTCCGTCGAGGAGTGCCGCAAGATGTTCACCGCCTACGCCGAAGCGGGCGGGAACGTGATCGACACCGCCAACCGGTACACCGAGGGCAGCAGCGAGCGGATCGTCAAAGAACTGCTCGGCTCCGACCGCGACCGCTTCGTACTGGCCACGAAGTACACCCTGACCATGGACGGCACCGATCCCAACGCCGCGGGCAACCACCGGAAGAACCTGGTCCGTTCGGTCGAGGCCAGCCTGGGACGGCTGGGCACCGACTACATCGACCTCTTGTGGGTGCACATCTGGGATCCCAATACGCCCGTCGAGGAGACCATGCGGGCCCTCGACGATCTCGTACGGGCCGGCAAGGTGCTGTACGTCGGGATGTCCGACGCGCCCGCCTGGCTGATCGCCCGCGCGAACACCATCGCCGAGTTCCGCGGGTGGACGCCGTTCGCCGGCCTCCAACTGCCCTACAGCCTCCTCCAGCGTGACATCGAGCGGGAACTGCTGCCGATGGCCGCGGCCCTGGAGCTGTCGGTGGCCGCGTGGTCGCCGCTGGCCGGAGGCGTCCTGTCGGGCAAGTTCACCCGGTCCAGCGCCGGCGGTCCCTCCCGGGTCGACCGGGCCACCGTCTCCGAACGCGATCTGGCCATCGCCCGTACGGTGGACGAGGTGGCCGACGAGCTCGGCGTTTCCTCCTCGCAGGTCGCCATCGCCTGGACGCGGGCGCACCGGCCCTGGATCCACCCGATCCTCGGGGCCCGCGATCTGGACCAGTTGACCGACAACCTCGCCGCGATCGGCCTGGAGCTGCCCGAAGAGGCGGTGACCCGGCTGGAGGAGGCCGCCGCGATCGAGCTGGGTTTCCCGATGGAGTTCATCCTGAACACCACGGACTTCGTCTACGGGGCCAGCGGAAACCGCGTCGACGGCCGCCCGGTCGGATGAACGTGACGCAGGACCTGGCAGGGACGCCGGGTTCCGCTCGTTCCCACTGACCGATCCACAATGCAGAGGAGCCTCACATGAGGTCTGTTCGTCATGCCCTCCTGACCGGAGTCCGCCGGCTGTCGGCGGCCACCGCGGCCGGTGCCGTTCTGATCACCGCGCCTGTCACCGGCGCGGATGCCGACGATTGCGATCAAGCCTGCCAGATCGACTGGGCCTGGAGCGCCCAGCGACAGAACGCCCTGCCTCGCACCGCCTTCTACGATGCACCCGACCCGCTGCCGTGGGCGCCGAGTGGGACCTTGATCCGCGCGGAGGCCACCTCCGAGTACGTGGTGCGGGACAAGCCGGTCAAGGCCGTCCGCGTGCTGTACCACTCCCGTACCTCCCGGGGCGGGGACGTGGCGGCCTCCGGCGTCGTCCTGGTGCCGCAGGACCGCCCGCGCCCGGCGGGTGGCTGGAAGGTGGTCGTGGACGCGCACGGCGCCAGCGGCATCGCGACCGGCTGCGCCCCGTCACTGATGCGGGATCTGTACCACGGCGACCAGATGGTCCGATTCCTGGAGCAGGGGTACGCGGTCGTCGCCCCGGACTACGCGGGCCTCGGCACGACCGGCCGTCCTGAACTGGTGAACAAGACCGCCGAGGCGGAGGACATCGCCGGGGCGGTGCGGTCCGCACACCAGGCGGTGCCGGGATTGTCGGGCCATTGGGTGTTGTGGGGCCATTCCCAGGGCGGCGGGGCCGCACTCGGCTTCGCCGAACGTCAGCTGACGCGTCCGGTGCCGGGCTACCGGGGTACGGTCGTCACGTCGCCCGCCGCCGATCTGCCCGCACTGGCCGCGCACGTCGCCACCACCGTCCCGTACGGCGGATTCGCCCCGCTGCTGGCCCAGGGCGCCGCGTACAGCGACCCGAAGATCGACGTCACGCGGCTGCTGACCCCGGTCGCCCAAGCCCGCCTGGACTCGGCCGGGAACGGCTGCCTGGGCGTGGCCACCGCAGTGTACGGAGATCTGACCGGGCCGGCCCTGACCAGGCCGGGCTACTCCAGCGACCCCCGCTTCACCCGGTACCTGCGCGACAACAGCCTCGGCCGGCAGCGCGTCGCAGGCCCGGTGCTGTTCCTGCAGGGCGGCGCGGACACCGTCACCCCCCAAGCGATCAATGCCAAGGTGGCCGCCGAACTCCGCAGGAATGGCTCCCACGTCACCTACCGCGTCTACGACGGCTTGGAGCACGACACCTATGGTGCCGTGACCGGGATCGACGATGGCGCGATGGACGACATCCTCGCCTGGGTCAGAGACCGCTGGCGGTCGGGTGGTTGTGCAGCCAGTTCACACACATCCGACGGTCGCAGGCGTTCGGATCAATCGCCGGTTCGCTGCGGATGAGCGCCGTTGCGGAGGCCGTTCAGGAGGAGGGCGAGCAGGCGGTCGGCTTGAGCCGACGGGTCTGGGGCGTCTTGGGCGGCCCAGGCGATGGCGCCGGTCATCTTCAGCACGTCATCGTCGTCCGCGTCGGCGACGATCGCCCCTGATCGCCGTGCCCATGTCAGCAAGGCGACGCCTGCCTCGAACAGCTCCGCGTGCCAGGTCGACACCAAGTTCTTGTCGCGGTTGAGGGCCGAGTTCATCACCGCGGCGGCCAGGCCTCGGTAGGTCAGGGCGTGGGTGACCACGGCACGCAGCCAGGTGGACAACGCGTCGAGTTCGTCCTCGGCCGTCAGCAGCGTGCGGCCGAGGTCGACCAGTTCGGCTATCTGTTCGGCGAGCACGGTCTCGATGAGGTCGAGCCGGGTGGGGAAATGCCGGTACAGGGTTCCGCTGGCCACCCCTGCCCGCCGGGCGATGTCGTCCAGGGAGGCGTCCACGCCGTACTCGGCGAACGCGAGTTTCGCCTGCTCGACCAGTTGCTCGTAGTTGCGCCGGGCGTCCGCGCGCATCGGACGCCCGGCGCGCGACCGCGTCTCGTGACCTGGCAGTGCGATCACCACACCCTTGCTAACCGGGGACACAGTCCGTTACGGTGCCCATCTAACCGGACCATGCCTCACCTTATCGGCATGGCGCCCAACTCGCAGAGGGGCATCCCCATGGCGCTGTCGGAACAGGACCGGATCGACATCAACGACCTGATCAACCTGCACGGCCACCTGGTGGACGCAGGCGAGCTGGACCGGGCGTTCGAACTGCTCACCCCGGACGTCACGTACGACATGGCGGACTTCGGCCGCGACTCGCTGCACGGGATCGCCGCCATCCGCGCGGCCGCGCTCGCGCTGGGCGACGCCAACCCGGTCGGCCATCACGTCACCAACATCGTGATCACCGGGATCGACGACGGCCAGGCGCGGGTCCGGTCCAAGGGGATCGGCATCCTGGCCGACGGAACGGCCGGCAGCGTCGTCTACGACGACATCGTCCTGCGGCGGCCCGACGGCTGGAAGCTCGGCTACCGCAAGGTGAGCGCCAGGCGAGCGGCACTCGGCAGGCGAGAAGCCGGTGCGCGTGAGCTTCTGGAGCGCTTCCGGCAAGCCGCCATCGACCAGTCCGCCGAGGAGATGCGCCGCCTGTACGCGGTCGACGCGGTCCACGAGTTCCCGTTCACCCGCCCAGGTGTGCCGTCCCGGCTCGAGGGCCGGGACGAGATCGTGAACTGGATCGCCGAAGGGTGGAAGGCTCTGCCGCTGAAGTACGAGCGGTACCGCACCCTCGCCCTCCACGACACCAAGGACCCGGGGACGATCATCGTCGAGCAGGAGGCCATCGGGACCAGCGCGTCCACCGGCGCATTCGTGCTGCCCAACATCGTGGTGCTGACCGCCCGCGACGGGCAGATCGCCCACCTGCGTGACTACGTCAACGTCCTGGCCGCCGCAGCCGCCATCGGACGCGAGAAGTGAGCGCGCCGCATCGCCAAAGGCGGTCCCGCTCCCTATTGCGCTGTCCAGGAACGTTCACCGGCTCGGGCGCCGTAGCAGGCGCCGGCATCGCCGTACCACGGCTCGCCGGCCCGGCGCCGATCACCTCCGGCACGTGGCCGGGGTGGAAGTGCCGCGCGCCCGGTGAACGTACGTGGTCACCGCACCAGTGTGCCGCGCCAGAAGTTCGTCCTCTAAGTCGACGGGCCCAAGTGACCAGGTAGGCGAGCGGTCCTCATGCATCCCGCCTGGTGGGAGCCGGCATGACTTACTCGGCGGATGGCCCGCGCGGGACACCGGCCGGCCGCCGGGCCTGATGCGGCGGGTCCGCGTCAAGTGCCGGCCGAGGTGCCTCGGAGGGCAGGGAGGGCCGTGGGGGCGAGGCCGAGGTTGGACAGGGCGGCGGTTCCCCGGGGGTCGCCGGCGAGTGCCAGGGTTCGGGCGGACTGGTAGGGGCAGCCGGCGGTGTCGAAGGCGGCCACGGTGGCGAGCAGCCGTTCCCGGTCGTGGTCGAGCAGCGCCTGGGCCCGTTCCACCAGGGCTTCGGCGACCGGGTTGCCGGCCACGCGGTCGCGGGCTTCGGCCACGCGGTCGCGGGCGTCGGGGCTGCCGGCGAGGACGGCGGCCTCGGTGCGCAGGGCGACGTACCAGTGGTGCCAGATCCAGGTGACCCACTTCCACACCTGCCGGGGCTCGGGGGCCGTCCGCTCCAGCGCCTGCGCCGCCTGGCCGCGGTGCAGCAGGAGGATGGCGTCGAAGACGGCCCCGTAGCCGTAGGTGTGCTCGGGCGGAGTGTCGAGTTCGTCCAGGATTCCCAGCCATTCGCGCCGCGCGGAACGGTCGCCGCGCAGGCCGTGGATCATCGCGACCGCGGCCACCGCCGGGCGCAGGAGCGTCCGGGAAGGGCTGCCGGCCCGCCGCCACGCGTCGAGGAACCGGACGCTGCCGGTGAGCACCTCCTCGACGTCGCCCGCGAGCGCGTCGACCATCAGCAGCCGGCAGGTGGCGCGGTGGCCGACCTCCGCCAGCGATGGGTGGTCGGCCAGTTGACGGGCCCAGCGGCGGGCGGCCGGTACGTCGCCCGCGCCGAGGGCTGCCTCGGTGGCGATGGCGAGCGCGTCGATCAGCTCGTGGGTGCCGGCCGGTGTGTTCGGCAGGGATGACAGGAGGGTGATGCGGCGCCGGGCTGTGGCCGCGGTGGCGAACGTGTCGCCGGCCCAGCTCTGCGCGCCGGTCAGCGCGTCGAGGGCAGCCGACTCGGCGAGCGGGTCGCCGGTCCGGCGGGCGAGCTCGACCGCGTGCTCGGCGCGCGCGATCGTCTCGGGTACGGCGTTGCCGGGCGGGCCCTGGGCGGCGCCGAACGCATCGGTGAGCACCGCGGCCTCGGCCAGCGCCACCGCGGCCCGCGCGGCCGGATCGTCATGGGTCGGATCGGCGTTGGCCGGTTCGTCGCCGATCGGTTCGTCGCGGGCCGGTTCGCGTGCCTCGAAGAGCAGCGCGAGCGCCTCCTCGCGGGACGGAAGCCTGACGAACATGGTGGAGAACCGGAACGCGATGGTGGCGGCGCTCGCCAGGTCGGTGGCGGCACCGGCGCTGTCGCCGGACGCGCGGGCGGCGTCGGCGGCGGCGCGGCGCAGCCGGTACATGTCATCGCCGATGGTCCGGCAGCCGGCCACGGCCGCGGCCTGCCGGAGCATCGACGCGCCGGCGGCGGGGTCGGGCGCGAGCACGGCGGCCTGCTCGTAGCGCCGCTGGGACTCGCCGGTCAGATTGCGGGTGAAGGTCAGCTCCGCCAGGTGTCCGGCGAGCTCGTAGGCGTCCGCGCGCTGCTCGGGCCGGTCGGCCGCCCACGCCAGGGCGGCGCGCAGGTCGTCGGCCACCAGGTCGAACCGGGCCCGCCAGTCCGGTCCGGTCACCGCCAGGCCGGCTGCCTGGGCCAGGCACCAGCGCAGGTGCCGGGACCGGGCGCCGTCCAGTTCGCCGGCCTCGTCGAGCCGCTCGGTGCCGTACTGGCGGATGGTCTCCAGCGCGCGGTACTCGGTGCCGCCCGGCGACGCGGTCACCACCAGCAGGCTCTGTTCGGCGAGCCGGGCCAGCCCGTCGGCGACGATGCCCTCCTGGCCTCCGGTCACCTGCGCGGCCGCGGCGGCGGTGAACGGCGCCACGAACACCGACACCCGGCGCAGCAGCGCCCGGTCGGCCGGCTCCAGCAGGGCGTGGCTCCAGTCGAGCGCCGCGCGTACCGAACGGTGCCGCTCGTCGGCGCGGGAGCCGCCGGTGAGCATCCGCAGCGGGTGGGACAGGGCGGCGGTGATGCCGTCCAGCCCGAGCGTGGGACAGCGGGCGGCGGCCAGCTCGATCGCCAGCGCCATCCCGTCCAGCCGCTCGCAGATCGCGGCGATCTGGCCGCGCGGCGCGAGGTCCAGCGGCAGGCCGACCGAGGCCGCCCGCTCCAGGAACAACGCGACCGCGTCCGACTCGCCGTCCAGCGACAGGGGAGGGACCGGATAGACCCGTTCGAACGGCACCATCAGCCGGGACCGGCTGGTCGCCAGCACCGTCACCCGGGGGCAGGCCGCGAGCAGCCGTTCGAGGAACAGCGCCACGCCGTCCACGACCTGCTCGCAGTTGTCCAGGACCAGCAGCGCGTGACGGTCGGCCAGCGCGGCGACCACGGAGGCGGTCATGTCGCGGCCGGGCTGCTCGCCGAGGCCGAGCGCCCCGGCGACCGCGGTCGCGATCATGCCCGCGTCGGTGACCGGGACCAGGTCGACGAACCACACCCCGTCGGCGTACGCGCCGGCCGCCTCGGCGGCCACCGCCGACGCGAGCCGGGTCTTGCCCACTCCGCCGGGACCGACGGCGGTGACCTGGCGGGATGTCTTGACCAGCTCGATCAGCTCGGCGCGCTCGCGCACGCGTCCGATGAACGAGGTCAGCGGGGCGGGCAGGACCGAGGCCGGACGTGATGGCCGGGTGCTCGCCGGCTCGGGGGCGCGCCGGGCGAGCGCTCGCCGGTCGGGGGCCTCCAGCTTGCGCAGCAGCGAGGAGACGTGACTCTCCACGGTGCGTACCGAGATGAAGAGCCGGGCCGCGATCTCGGCGTTGCTGAGATGGGCCCCGACGAGCTCCAGCACCTCGGATTCCCGAGGGGAGATCTCCACTTCCGCCACCACCGTCCCAGTTTGCCGCATTCCCGCCGCGGCGGATCCGTGGCGTCGATCCGTGTTGCGGTCCCGTGGTCACCACGGATGTGGGCAGACCGGGCCGCGAGACAGGCTGTGACCACGCGAACAAGCAGACACGCGAACAGCCTGACCCACGCGAACGATCTGGCCCACGACCACAGGAGTTGACCATGACCGGCTCTGCCACCCCGGTGATCAAGACCGTGCTGCACCCCGTGTCCGACCTGGCCACGGCCAAGGCCGTGTACGCGGCGCTGCTCGGCATCGCGCCGCAGCACGACTCGTCGTACTACGCCGGCTTCGAGGCCGGCGGCCAGCACATCGGGCTGGTGCCGGGCGGCGGACCGCAGGGCATGACCTCGCCGGTGGCCTACTGGCACGTACCGGACATCGAGGCGAAGATCGCCGAGCTGACCGCCGCCGGGGCCACCGTCAAGGAGGCCGCGCACGACGTCGGCGGCGGCCGCCTGGTGGCCACCGTCACCGACCCCGACGGCAACGTCCTCGGCCTGCTGCAGGACCGGTGACCACGCCCTCCACCGGCCGGACGATCGACCTCTCCCGCGCAAAGGACCTGGCAATGACCTCCTTCGAATCCATCACCCTCGAAGTCTCCGACCCCACGGCCGCCGACGCCTTCTACCAGGCCGTCGGCCTGAGCCCCTACGTGGACGTACGCGCCTGCGACGCGCCGACGACGGGCTTCCGCGGGTTCGCGCTGTCCCTGGTGGCCGCCCAGCCAGGGAACGTCGACGCCCTCATCGGCGCCGCCCTCGACGCCGGCGCCACGACGCTGAAGCCGGCCACGAAGAGCTTCTGGGGCTACGGCGGCGTCGTCCGGGCCCCGGACGGGACCATCTGCAAGATCGCGTCCTCGGCGAAGAAGGACACCGGCCCCGTCGCCCGGCAGATCGACCAGGTCGCGCTGCTGCTGGGCGTGGCGGACGTCAAGGCGAGCAAGCGGTTCTACGTCGAACGCGGCCTGGCCGTGGCCAAGAGCTTCGGCGGCAAGTACGTGGAGTTCGCCACCCCGTCGTCGGCCGTCACCCTGGCGCTCTACCCGCGCCGCGCCCTCGCCAAGGACACCGGCGTCCCCGAGGAGGGCACGGGATCGCACCGCCTCGCGATCACCGGCGCCACCGGCCCCTTCACCGACCCCGACGGGTACGCCTGGGAGGCACGATCGGCCATGTCCAGATCGGCTGATAGCTGAAGCGCGGCGGATCCGCCTCATCGAGGAGGGGACAGGGGCGTCCCCCGAGGAGAAGCGGCCGCGTCCATCGCCGTCGAACACCGGCTGGCCACCTCCGCTCTGCTACCAGCCGGTGCGATCCACTGGTCGCCACGCTGGTCGAGGAGGCGTACACGCGCCGGCACGCCTGATCATCGCAGAAGAGCAGGGGTACGGATGGTCCCTGCCATCCGACTCCCGCTCGCAGCGGGCGCCGCGGGGCCGAAGGCCGCACTGGAGGGGGCATCTCTCCGTACGATCCGAGAATGACGGATCAAGAAGCCGGGCGGGTTTCCGTGACGAGGCGAGTGGTGACCGTCAGCGCGGTTCTGGCCGGGGACCTGCTTCTGCTGTTCCTGGCGAAGTCTCTTGCTGACAATGTGCACTTGCTGGAGGAGGGGCTCTGTGACGGAGCCACGGTGTGGTGCGACGGCCGAGATTTGACCTACGCGGAATGGCTGGCGGTGATGAATTTCCGTGCCGGTGTCGTGTACGCGTTAGCGGCGGTCGTGGCGTTGATTCTGCTGGCGGTCGCCGCCGTGGCGTGGCGGCATCGCCGAAGGGACATCGTGTGGGTGCAGGCGTTCGCACTCCTGCTGGTCGCCGTGTTCGCCGCCACGTGGACCCCGTACAGGGTTTTTTGACGTTTTCCCCACCTGATGCGGCGAACCGGGGCCATGGCCGCGCGACGACATGCACCCGTCAGCCTCGCTCCGAGAGGCCGAGTCGTGACTCTGAGTAGTGGGCGATGGTGGCGGCGATCATGTTGTCGACGGCAGGGAGGTCCAGGGCGGATGCGTTGTTCGGGTGAACGATGATGCGCAGTTCGTCGGTGATGCGGCCGGAGGACTGGGCGGACATGAAGGTCTCGGTGATGAGCATGATGAGCGACACGTGATCGACGTTCCTGATGCGGGCCAGGCCTGAGCCGACGACGGCGATGGACACCGGGCGGTGCTGGGCCTTCTCCCGGACCGCTGCCCAAAGGTGCTCCAGGGATTCGCGAAGAGCCGGGAGGCTCGACGTCGCGTGCACGCCGTGCTCGTTGACCATGCTGTAGGCCACGGCGAACAGGCGGCGGCCGGAGTGCGGGATGACGGCGACGGTGCCGATCGGGTACCGGCGGAGCTTGCCGTAGCGCTTTGTCGCGCGGGTCTCGGCCGTGTACGGCCTGCCGTTGAGGGCCGTGCGGAGAGCGCGGTCCAGCGTCCGGTGATCGCCGGCGTAGAGGCGCTGGACGAGTTGCCCTTGGATGCTGCGGCGGGCGACCAGGAAGTCGTCCTTGGTGTTGGTCTCGAAGGTGTCGCTGAAACCGATGACCAGGTGGGTGTCGTCCTGGTCGTACAGGTCGCCGATGCGGACGGTGAGCCGGCCTCCCGACCAGCCGGTCGGATGTGAGATCGCGGGTGCCCCGCGGATCTGGGCGGCGAGACCGTCGACGCGCTCGCGTAGCGCGGTGTCGCCAGGGTGGTCGGCGACCAGAGCACGGCCGATCTTCATCGCCTCGGCGGGATGGCCGATCACCTCGTACAGGTCGAGGAGCCGCAGACGGGCCTCGTGCCATGCCTTGGTGAGCGCGGCGATGCGCGGCTGTGCCCAGGCGAGATGCTCGACATCGATGAGCGGCCGGCCCTGCCACAGGTCCAGAGCCTGCCGGAGCAGGAGGGTCGTACGCAGCGGCGAGTCGTCCGCTCCCGCCGAGACGAGCCGTTCGAAGCGGAGAAGATCGATGGAGTCGGGTGGGAGCTCCAGCCGATATCCGGAGTTGTGGCCCGGATCACGAACCAGGAGGACCGAGGCGTCGCCCGGACGATCAGGGTCCAGGGCCGTCCGCAGTGTCGAGACGCACTGGTAGACGGCCACCCGGCTTTCCCGCGACAGCTTCCCGCGACGCATGCCTGTGCCGGGTGCGTCGCTCATCGCCTCCCTGGTCAGGTCCTCGAGGCGGACGCTGCTGCCGAGGTTCAGGGCGAGACGGATGAGAACGGCCATGACCCGCGGTTCCAGCTTGACCGGAGTCCCGTCGCGCAGCAACGCGGCTCGGCTCATCAGCGTCAATGTGATCGCCATGCAGCCTATTGAAGGGACGCCGCGACGCGGTTAACAAGCGAGCTTCCATATCAAATCTGAATCATTTCCATGCTCTCATCTTCAGCGCTATCCCTGTTGTTCTGGGGTGCATGACCGATTCATCCGAGAAACCGCACCCTGGTTACCTTCTGGCGCTCTGGAAATGGCTGAGCGCCCAGCTGGTCTCCCTCTACCAGGCGGCCGTCCGGCATCTGACGCGCAAGGACATCCTCACGTTCGAGGAGGTCGCGGCCTACCTCAGGGAGAACGCGAAGCGGGCACAGGCGGCGCGGGCCGCGCTGGTGCGCCGTCCCCGTTCGGGTGGCTGGACGTTCCGCATCGTCTTCCTGGACGACACCAACGAACCCGTGG
Source organism: Sphaerisporangium melleum (assembly GCF_014646695.1). Lineage (GTDB taxonomy): Bacteria > Actinomycetota > Actinomycetes > Streptosporangiales > Streptosporangiaceae > Sphaerisporangium > Sphaerisporangium melleum. Next base: position 37,416 of record NZ_BMNT01000049.1, on the reverse strand, counting down.
TGGACCCCGCGACCGGCCGGCCCTTGGGCCGGGTCGTTCGCGCCGACGACTGTGACGACGAACTACGCCGGATGTTCGCCGGCAAAGAAATGATCCTCTTCGACTGAACCGGAAAGGAATCCCCGATGCTGGAGCTCATCTTGCTCGGTCTCGCGGTAATCGCTTACGAGGCCTTCGTGACGTTCGTCGTGCTGGTCATGGCGGAGATCCTCGACTGGTTTCTGAAGTTCGAGCAGGAGCTCGACGATGCGACGTTGGCCTTCACCGTTCGCCAGCAGCTGGACAACGGTGAGTACACCGTCTACCAGGGCCTGTTCGACGCCGCCGGCAACGAAGTGCGGAAAGCCCGCAAGATCAGTGCCAAGCGCCTGGACGAGCGGCTGCGCGAGCTGCACAACCGCGACGAGCTCGCCATCTACGAATAGAGAGAACATCCATGGAAATCCTCATCGGCGCGGTCGTTCTCGCTCTGATCGTCTTCTTTCTCACGCCCCCCGCCCGGCCGAAGCGCAAAGCCCCTTCGGTCGGCAGCCTGATCGTCGGAGGACTCGTCGCCGGAGCCGCGGTCGCGGCCGTACTCGCGGTGATCGCCTGGCGGGACATCCTGGCCTGGTTCCAGCCGAGGCTGACCGACGGCGACATCGGTGAGCTGATCAAAACCAAGATCGCTAGCGGCGACTATGCGAAGACCTCCCTCAGGGGCGAGATCCGCGACGCCCGCGACGGCACCCTCAAGCACTCGAAGAGCTGGGAAGGCCGGCTCGACGACGACCTGAAGCGGAGGTTCGGCACCAGTGACAAGATCACCATCGGCGGGTAGGTACCGCCTGTGGGTCGACGGCCTCCCTGGCGGGCCGGCGGCCGAACGGTTCCGGGTCCGGCTGGGCGACGCCGCCCGGGAGCTGTTCGACGAGACCGGAATGCACAACCTCGACCTGGCGGTGCGCCGCGACGGTCCCACCGGGCCCGCAGAGCAGCGGGCGGCGGCCCCGGCGAGCGGCGGAGAGCTCGATCTCGAAGGCCGGATGTCGTTCTTCGTTCCCGTCAAGCCGCAGTACCAGATGTCCCAGCTGGTCCTGCCGGCCGCGACGATCGAGGAACTGCACGTTGCCGTCGATACCGTCCGGCTGCGCGGCCTGGTGTTCGACACCTGGGGGCTGCGCACGATCGAGCCGCATCCACGTTCGGCGATCAGCCTGCACGGCGGGCCGGGCACGGGCAAGACGATGACGGCGCACGCGCTCGCCCACCTGCTCGGACGTCCGATCCTGCTCGCGCGGACGTCCCAGCTGGAGAGCAAGTACCACGGAGAGGGCGGCAAGTACCTGGCCGCCCTGTTCGAGGCGGCCCGTCGCGCCGGCGCGGTGCTGTTCATCGACGAGGCCGAGTCACTGCTGTCGCGCCGTTTCGAGAGCGTCAGCCAGGGATCCGAGCACGCGGTCAACACGCTTCGTGCGGAGCTGATCCAGCATCTGGACGTCTTCGAGGGAATCGCCATCTTCGCCACCAACCTCGTGACCAGCTACGACCCGGCGATCAGCAGCCGCCTGCACCACGTGCGCATTCCCGAACCGGACCACGCCGCCCGGCGGGCGATCTGGGCGGCCCATCTCCCGCCCGGGCTACCGCTCGCCGCGGACGTCTCCGTGGACCGGCTGGCCGAGACCGAGGGCATCGTCGGCCGGGACGTCAAACGCGCGGTCATCAATGCCGCCGTGACCGTGGCCAGGGAGGGCCGCGGTCAGATCGACCACGCCGATCTGGCCCGGTCCCTGGCGAACGTCATCGCCGCACGGCCCGCCGCCGCACCCGGCGATGAAGAGGTCTCCGAGGCCGAACGGGACTCCCTCAACGGGGTGATCCGGGAACGCCTCGCCAGGGACCCGCAGGACGGTTGACCTGGAGCCGTCCCCACCCGCCAAGGCGGTGGGACGGCTCCCGTCCGTCAGGAATCCGGCGGCTCCCGGTCATAGGCGCTGATCGAAGAGAAGCGGGCCGGGTTCCGCCAGTCCATCCCGGTGTCGTCCACCGCGCACCCTGCGGCCTTCAACGCCTCCGCGATCTTGCCTAGCGCCGTCGCCGATCCATCGAACCGCAGGTAGGTGCGGCCGTTGAGGTCGGCGATCGGCTTGTGCCGCCCGACATGCACGATCACCGTACGGTCGGGGTAGGAGCCGAGGGCGATGCCCAGTTCGATCAGCACGTTCGGCCGGGGCTGGCAGGTCGGCCGTACCTCGAAGGGGTCCTCGTTCGCCTTGTGGAGCTCCGGGTGCAGGCTCACCACGTCGTCGGGCGAGAGCAGGACGAGCGCCGCCTGCGTATGGTCGGGCGCCCGCACCACGACATCCCCGAGAAAAGGGGACGCGCCGCCGCTGAGCCGTACCAGCTGGGTCCACTCCAGCGGGCGCAGGTCGAGGGCGCGCAGGAAGTCGAAGAACGCATCACGCAGGCGCCGGTCCCTGCCGTGCACGACGAACACGTTGCGCTGTCTTCCGGCCGCGGGGTCATCGTGCGCCCGAGTGCCGCCCGGCTCGGCCGGAGGCCGGCGGGTGGTCCCGGTGAGCTCCTCGATGACGCGCTCGGTCCGTTCCCGTCCGGAGTTGATGGCCTCGAGGTCGGCGTCGAGATGCCGCACGAACCACTCGGCGAGTCTCAGATCGGCCTGGATCGGCCCGGTCGAGGCTTCGCGTGGCAGAGCGGCGATGATGTTGTCGGCCGACCGGCGCACCGCCGTGCGCATCACGGCGAGGTCGTCGGCGGTGGCGATGAGATCCGCCCGGCCCCGCCGCAGACGTTCCAGCCTAGGGCCGCTCGGCGGCTCGCCGACGAGATCCTCGGTCAGGCGCTCGACGCGGGTGCGGGGGCGGTGAGACGACTCCCACAGCCGCAACTGCTGGCGGATCTTCGCGGCGTTCAGCAGGTAGCGGGCGAAGGGCGGGGGCTGCGGATCGCCATCCGACCACAGCCAGGCACTGACCTCGCTGTCGCGGTCGGCTCTCGCGGCCACGAGGAAGCCGCGGTGGGCGTCGCCCCGGCGGCCGGCCGGTTCCCACAGGTGGAATCCGTCGGCGGTGCGTGTCCCCTGGCCCAGCCGGCCGGCGCCGGGAAGGCCGCACAGCGCCGCGAGGTCCCGGGCGGTCTCGGCGGACGGGGCGGCGCCGAGACCGGTGAGCCGCGCGAGGTGGATGCGGACGGAGCCGAGAAGACCGCCGGCGTCCCGTGCGGACACCTCCTGCCACAGCCGCGTCGCCTCCTCCCACGCCCGCGGTTCCGTTCCCGAGAACGCGAGCGACAGGTTGGGGAACCCGCCGATGACCCGCAGGACGCACTGGCGCGAGCCGGTCGGGTCCTGCCGGGCGGCGAGCGTCGTGTCGGCCGCTGGGCCGGGGTTGCCGGGCGGGGGGTCGGCGGGAAGCGCGACGCCGGTGATCGGGCCGGTCATGCCGAGTTGATGGGCGCACGCGTCCCACAGGTTGAGGATCCGGAGCAGATCGCGTTCGTCCCCGGGCAGGCCGAACAGATGGACGACGAAGTCCCAGCCCTCCATCAGTTGCCGCCGGAGGCGTCCTCGGCGAGGCCCAGCCGCATGGTGAGATCGGTCAGGTCCTCCTGGTAGTCGGGTTGCGGCTCGTCGGACGGTTCCTTCGATCCGATGCGCCGCACCCGCAGCCCAATGATGATCTTCAGGTCCTCGATGGCCTCGAACAGGCCGACGGCATCGTCCCGGTCAAGAGCGTCGCCCGCGGCACGGAGCGCGGGACCGACCTGGTTGGCGCGATCGGGTGGCAGTTCAGCGGTGGACAGTTCACGCAGCACCGCCCGCAGGTCCTCGCGGAGATCGTGCGACACACCTGGAGTCTACGGACCGACATGGACATATGTCGCCCAAACGAAGGGGCGCTGTACCCGGGTGATGCCGCCCGGAAGGTCGTCTCCGTCCCGCATCGCCCGGACCGCCGCGTGCAGCGCCTCCGCCGAGCGCGCCGGGTCCGGGCCGCGGTCGGTGCTCACTCGGGTGTAGAAGCCCTCGGTGACCGTGGCGGTGTCGGGGCCGACCGGCCAGAGCGTGCCGATGACGTGCGGGAATCCCGCGAGATGCAGCGCCCCGGTGAGATGCACCGCCTCATCGGCGTTACCGAAGGGCTGTGAGGCCGTCTCACACGCCGACAGGTATGCCAGACGAGCCCGCCCGAGATCGAGGGCCGCGAGGTCCGCCACCCGCAGCCAGTCGGACGGATCGTCCCGCAGGACGAGATGGCTGAAGGACGGGTGCGCTGCGGCGCTCGCCGCATGGCAGGCGAAGTGCGCGATAGAGCAGTCACGCAGCACCGCCAGGACGGTCTCCTTGGCGGGCGGATCCGCGCCGTCCGCATTGAGGACGAGCGCACCCGGCAGATGACGGCGGAGCACGGTGATCTCGGTGCCGACCGAACCGAGTGTGACGTGTCCTGGCGTGGAGGGCATCGCCACCACGACGGCCGCGTTCGAATCCGCCGGCGCGGCGTCGGCCGACTCCCGTTCGCGAGCCCGCAGAAGCGTCCGCAACGTCGGACTGTAGGAGGGGATCACCCGGTCGAGCACGTTCCGGTTCCGGTCGGTGTGATGGCCCGCCGCGTGCAGCGGCAGGCGCGCGAAAGGGCCGCACGGGACGAGCCACAGGCGAGACGCCACCGGCACCCTGAGTTCGGTGAGGACGGGTTCCATGATCTCGTCCCACAGCCGGCCGAGTAGATCGGTGAGCCGGCGCTGCCCGTCCTGGCGTTCCTCGCTTCCGGGGCCTTCGGTGATCTTGAATATGGCCTGTTCATGCAGGTCGGCGAGGTTTTCGACGGCGTCACGAGTGAGTTCACGCAACGGAAGACAGGTGACGTCCTCGGCGGTGACGAGCAGCGCATCGGTGCGGTGGCGGCTCGTTGTCAGTACCACCACCGGGCCATGGCCGCCGGCGGTCAGCAGCGTGCGCGGATCGGGCGGCCGGGCGAAGCCCTCGAAACCGGGGAGTGCTCTGACCTTCCCCAGCACCGCTTCGAGTTCCCGTGCGGCCTGGTGGCGGGCATGGACATCGCGGGCGTCGCCGTCGACGTCCCAGCCCGACGTGGTCGATTCGAGGTAGGAGCGCAGGCGCGTCAGCCGGTCCGCCAGCCCTGGCTCGTACGCCCGCAGTGCGGAGAGGTCTTCTCGCAGGTCGAGCACCTGGCCCAAGAGCACACCGCGGCCGGACTCCAGCACGGCCAGTGCCTCCTCCGGCGACCGTCCAGCGGCCAGCGCCAGCGCGGCGGCGTCGGCTGCCAGGCCGTCGTGGTGGGCTATGGCGGTGAACTGGTCGGCCTGCCGCAGTTGCCGGGGAGCGCGCTGTGCGAGCATCGCGACGGCGTCGCGCAGAAGGTCGGCGGCGCGACCCGGATCATCGGCGGCCAGAAGCATGCCGAGCTTCGCCGCCGCGTCGATGCGCAGCAGCAGGACGGCCGGTTCGGAGGCGACGACCTCCTCCAGCGTTCGAATCGCCTCCTCCTTGTCCTCCGTGGCACCCTCGGCCAGGTAGCGGTCGCTCAGGACCTCGCCGAGGAGATTGCGCACATAGGCGCCGTGACGATCGTCCGGGTTGGTCATGGCGACGGCCTCGCGGCAGTACCGCACCCCTTCGTCCCGTTCCGTACGCGTTTTGCCCAGGTCGTGGGTCACATGACCGAGATTCGCGAGTTGCAGGGGGCGGTCCGGCGAATCCTCGCGTAGTCCGGCCGTGGCCGTGCGCAGGGCGTGCAGCACCGGGGTGAGTTCCTCGCGCCGGCCCGTCACCAACATGAGCGCCCGCGAAGCCGCTATCAGCGCGTCCAGGCGTGGTGCCGTCACCGGGTGTCCAGGGCCGGAGCGCTCGACGCTGTCACGGAGTGAACGCACGGCGGCTTCACCGTCGTCTATGTCCAAATAGCGCATGAATCGCTGATATCGGCAGAGCCCGGCGAGGTGCAGATGCTGTGCGTAGGCCTGCGCGCTCGGCGGGGTTTCCTCCAGCGCGGCCTCCGCCCAGGCCAGGGCCGCGATGAGATCGCCCTCGTCGGAAAGGACGGCGTAGCGCTTGTAGGCGGCCACGGCGAAGTTGTGGTAAATGAGCGCGGAGAGGCCCACGAAGGAAGGGATCTTGTCTGCGAGCTGCCAGAAGAGGCCCATCGCCGTGTTGAGGTCCTCCGGATCGTCAGTGAGTTCCGAGCGGCGGTGATGACTTTGTGCGAGTTCGGCGGTCGCCATCCAACGCTGGTCGTCGGTGAGATCCGGCTCCGCGAGGGACGCGGCGAGCAGGTCGATCGCCTCGGATAGCGCGCTGTCGTCCCCTGTGGCTTCAGCGAGTTGGCCGAGCACGCCGGCGAGCGCCGTCCGGGCGTTGACGAGTTGCAAGACACTCGGGGTGTCCGCGGCGACCGCCTCCCTGAGCACGGCCACCGCCTCCTGGAGGTTGGCCGGATCCTCGGTGTGCATATACATGAACATGAGGGCACCGCCGAGAGGCAGCCTCGTGAGCTCGATGTCGGTACTCCCGCGGAGCAGGGCGATGCCCTCCGCCAGGTCGGCGGGATCACCGAACCGCATGTACCTCTGGTGCAGGAGCGCGTTCAATGCCACCAGTGCCTCTACATCCCCCGTTTCGGCCGCCGCCCGCGCGCTCGCGATCGCGGTCTCCAAGTGGGCCGGGTCGGGGTCGCGGCTGGCGAGTCTGCTGGCATAGGCGGTGAGCACGAAGCACCGCTCCGCGTATTCGGGGTGGGAAGCGGGCGTGGCTTTGACGATGCTGCTCCATATCGCGGTGAATCTCGTCAGCAGCGCCACGTTCTCGCTGTCGATGAGTTCGACGGTATGCCGATCTATCTCGGGCAGTAGCTTCTCGGCGATCACCGTCGCGAGACCGGCCGGGAGCGCCTCGAAGTCCTCGAAGAACAACGGCTCCCCGGCCCGGATCGCGTACCAGAGCGCAATGCCCCGGGCGATTGTCAGCCTCTCCGCCCGCAGCCAGTGGAACCAGGCGAGCGCCACCCGCACCGGCACGTCATCCGGCCGCTTCCGCAACCACTTCTCCAGCCGGGCGGCCTGCCGGTTCACCCGCCACGAAAGCAGTCCATCATGGGACCCCTCGGCCCGAGCGCTATCCACAGCCGCTGCGACCGCAGCCAGCGCCTCATCCCGCATATACCTGACCTATCAGTAGATCCGCCTGAATTGGGAGTGTTTCCTCGTCACCATTGCTTCGCCCGGCGATTCGGAATTACCACGGCATGTCGCCACTCGTCGGGCCGCACGGGACGCCATGCCGATCATGGTCGGCGATGGGGCGGAAACCGTCGTAGGGGGCGCGTACTGTCCGTGGAGTTCAACCCACGTCCGCTGATCGCGGCGCTGTGAAGGGAATGGTGGATGTCGGAACTGCGTACATGGCTTACCGGCCGGGGTCTGGTCGAGTCGCCTCGGTGGCACGATGGCCGGCTGTACTTCTCCGACTGGTCGGCGCATGAGGTGATCGCGCTTGATCTGGACGGTGAGCACGAAGTGGTGGCCCGGGTGGACTCGCTTCCGCTGTGCACGGCCTGGCGGGCCGACGGGCGGATGTTGCTCGTCGACTCCGCGCGGGGGTTGCTTCTGCGGTTGGAACCCGATGGCTCGCTGGTGACCCAGGCCGAGCTCAGCGGCCTCGGGCGCGGCTGGAACGACATCGCCGTCGACGGTCGCGGCAACATCTACGTCGATCACATCGGCTTCGACATGATGGTGGGTGAGGCGCCCGCTCCCGGATACGTCGTGCACGTCGGTCCCGATGGTTCGGCGCGTGAGGTGGCCGGCGGCATGGCCTTCCCGAACGGAATGGCCGTGACGCCGGACGACGCCACGCTGATCGTCGCCGAGTCGTACGGCAACCGGCTCACCGCCTTCGACATCGACGCCGACGGCGGCCTGTCCAATCGCCGGGTATGGGCGGAAACCGGGGAGGACCACCCTGACGGCATCTGCATCGACGCCGAGGGCGCCGTCTGGTACGCCGACGTCGGCAACCGGCGCTGCGTCCGGGTCCGGGAGGGCGGTGAGGTCCTGCAGACCGTCGAAGCCGACCGGGGATGCTTCGCCTGCGCTCTCGGCGGGCCGGACGGCAAGACGCTGTTCATCGTGGCGGCCGAGTGGCGCCTGCCCGAGATGGTGCCCCCCGGAACCGGCCAAGTGCTCTCGACCCAGGTCGACGTTCCCGGCGCCGGCCGGCCCTAGAAAGGCTCAGCGCCCCGCGCCCCAGGGGCGCTCGCCCGACGGAAGGGCAGGTCGGGGCGCTCTGGCGTGACGCGCTGGGGACGGGATCAGCCTTTGGTGGGATCCTGGGCCCCCTGGAGTCAGGCTCCAGCGACTAGATTGCGGCTACGGGCACGCGGGTGTGTGAGATCGCGTGGCCCCGGTCGTGCGGGGAAACATCTGTCGGTTCGGTCGAGGGGTGTTGATGAAGTGACCGTCTCCGTACTGCCCGCAGACGCCGAGACGCACTCGACTCCCGGCACCACGCTGCGCATCCAGATCCTCGGCCCGTTGCGGCTCTGGCGCGGCGACGTCGAGCTGGACGCCGGGCCTCGGCAGCAGGCCTATCTGCTCGCCCTGCTCCTGGCCCACGAGGGCCGGCCGATCAGGAAGGCCGAGCTGATCGACCTGATCTGGGGGGAGCAGGCCCCGGACAGCGCGGTCAACCTCATCCACAAGTACGTCGGCGCACTGCGACGCCTGCTGGAGCCCGCGCTGCCGGCCCGGGGGACCAGTTCGTACGTGTTACGCCGGGGCGGCAGCTATCTGTGCACGACCGGTGCCGGAACGCTGGACCTGGCGACCTTCCGGGAACAGGCCGGGGCCGCGCGAAGCGCCCTCGCGCGAGGCCGGCACGAGGAGGCGCTCGACCGCTACGAGCAGGCGCTCCGGCTCTGGCGTGGCTTCGCGGGCGACGGGCTGGCCCCTGGACCCGAGGCCGTGCCCATCTTCACCGGCCTGAACGGTGAGTTCTTCGACGCGTGCACGGCGGCCGCCGAGCTCGCCGTGTCCCTGGGCCGGCCAGAGCGGGTGCTGCCGCCGTTGCACCTGGCGGCATCGATGGGGCCGTTGCACGAGCCCGTGCAGGCGGGGCTCATCTCCGTCCTGGGAGCGGCCGGCCGTCAGGTCGAAGCGCTGTCGGTGTTCCGCGCGGTCCGCTCGCGTCTCGCCGAAGACGTCGGCATCGACCCGGGCCCCGTGCTGGAGCAGGCCCATCAGAGGGTGCTGCGACGCGACCTCACCCCGCAGGTCGTGACGAGCACCGCCGACGATCTCCGGCCTTATCTCGAGACCGCGCCGAGTGCGACCGGCGATGGCCTGGTAGGCCGATCAGAGGAGCTCGCGGTCGTGCGGGACGCGGTGCGGCGCGCCGCGGGCGGCGGGACCGGGCTCGTCGTCATCGAGGGTGAGCCCGGGGTGGGCAAGACCCGCCTGATGGAGGAGGCCGGCCGGGAGGCCGGTGACCGGGACGTTCTCGTCGCCTGGGGTGGCTGCGTCGAAGGTGGGGGCGCGCCGTCGATGTGGCCGTGGACGCAGGTGGTCCGTACCGTTCTTTCCGGTGTGGCCGCTCCGGAACGGGAGAGCCGCCTCAACGGTGCGCTCGGCCGTCTCCTGGAACCGCACGACGACGTCCTCACCGGACAGGTGCTCCCGGGGGACGGCGGCCGGTTCCACCTGTTCGAGCAGATCGTCGGACTGGTCGCCGACGTCTCGGCACGGCGATCGGTCATGATCGTGGTTGATGACCTCCAGTGGGCGGACGTCGCGTCCCTGCAGGTGTTCGGTCATCTGGCTTCTCGCCTGCCGGCCGGAACCGTGATGCTCGGCGCGCTGCGTGATCGAGCGCCGGTGCCCGGATCCGAGCTGGCGCGGATGCTCGCGGGGGTGAGCCGGTCATCGGATCACCGTCGCCTCAGGCTCGGCCCGCTCGGCTCGCTCGACGTGGCAGAGCTCGTCCGCCGCGAGATCGGGCGGGCCCCCGATCCGGACGCCGCCCGGACCATCCACGCCCGGACCGCCGGCAACCCGTTCTTCGTCCGTGAGCTGGCCCGGCTGCTCGTCGGTGGCAGCTCACTCCCCGAGGATGCCGCGGCGCGCACCGGAGTTCCCTCGACCGTGCGAGGCGTCGTACGCGACCGGATGGCCGGTCTGGACGATGGCGCCAAGGACCTGCTCGAGATCGCCGCGCTGGTCGGCCGGGAGGTGGATCTGCGGCTGCTCGCCCGGGTCGCCGACGTCGATGCCTGCACCTGCCTCGCCCGCCTGGAACCCGTCGAGGCCCTCGGCCTTCTCGCGCCCACGCCAGGGGACCCGTACTCGTTCCGCTTCGTGCACGACCTGGTGCGCGAGACGGTTACCGAGACGACGGCACCACGGCGCGCGACCCGTCTGCACCTGCGGGTCGCGAACGCGCTGGAGCAGACCATGCCCGACGGCGAGTCCGTGCCGGAGCGAGTGGCGCACCATCTGTGGGCGGCAGGACCGCTGGCCGAGCCGGCACGCACGTCGGCGGCCCTGGTGCGCTCGGGCCGCCGCGCCGCGGCCAAGTCGGCCCTGGAGGCGGCCGAGCAGCAGCTGCGGCTGGCCGCGCAGGTGGCCCGGACCGCGGGCCTCGCCGAGCCCGAGCTCGTGGCACTGTCCCAGCTCACCGCGGTCATCGGCATGCGTTCGATGTACGCGGGTGCGGAACTGCCGCTGCTGGAGCGCGCGGAGCACCTGGCCCGGGGCCTGGGCCGGGAGGTGGAGGCCGCCGGGATCCTCTTCTCCCGTTGGTCGGCCCTCGCCCAGGGCATCGAGCTGGACCGGAGCGGTCCGCTGGCGCGGCAACTGCTCAAGCAGGGCGAGTCGTCCCCGCACCCGATCGTGCGTACGTACGGCCTGCAGGCGTGGGGCATCCACCAGTGGGACGTCGGCAACATCGGAGAGGCGTTCCGCTACCTCAGCCGGTCCGGGCCGACGCTCCTCGCCGGCTCCGCGGGTCGCGAGGACGACCCCGTCCAGCACGACCTGCAGCTGCTCATGACCGGATTGCTGGCCGAGACCACGGCACTGCACGGCGACGTCGCCGGGGCACACGCGCTTCTCGACAGACTGGAGGCCGCCGGCGACGACCGCTACACCGTCACGGTCTGGGCCACGATCTGCGCGAGGATCGCGATCATCGTCGGAGACCCGGACTCGGCGCTACGCGCAGCGGATCGGGGTATCGCCGTGGACCCCGACTTCTCCTATGTCTTCCTCGGCACCTACCAGCGGCTCGCGCGGTGCTGGGGACGGGCGATCACCGGCGACGACCCGGCCGGCGCCGCCGCCGAGGCCGAACGAATCATCGAGACGAACCTCCTCGACCCCGTCCGCTCCTGCGTCTCGACCTGGTACGCGCTCGTCGGCGAAATGCGGCTCGCGGCCGGGGAGCCGGACAAGGCGGCGGTGGCCCTGGACCGGGCCGACCACTTCCTCCGCGTGTACGGCCAGCGCTACTCCGAGGGCCTGGTGCTTCTCCTGCGCGCCCGGCTCCTGCGGGCACAGGGGGAACCGAGCGACGTGGTGCGCGCCGCCGCGGAGAAGGCGCGAAGACTGTCGGCCGAGCAGGAGGCCCATCTGTTCGTCCAGCGCACCGATGCCTTCCTGGCGCGGTCGGACGTGGCGGCGTCCGATCGCCGCCCTTTCTGATTCACTTTTTCTGCACTCATCGTCAACGGGGCCGCCTTAACGTCGCGGACGCCGTCGTTCTACAGTTCGGTGAGGAACTCCCCGGCGCGGCGGGCGAACAGGTGGGCTCCGCGTTCGCCGGAACGGTCGCGGGCCGTTGCGGCGGCCGCCCGTACGACTTCGGCGCCTGCGCCGCGGGCATGGAGCAGGCGAGCCCGCAGCAGCAGGACGAGTCCTTCGGCGTAGCGCTGGCCGTACGCATCGAGGGCATGCTCCGCCCGGTCGAGGGCGATGCCCGCCTCCTCCGGCCGCCCGGCCGCCAGCCACATCTCGGCGCTCAGCGCGTGGTGGTACGCGACGCCCCATCGCGGCGGGTCGACCAGCGTCGCGGCCAGGATCTCGTCGGTCTCCGCCGCGACGCCGGCCGGGTCGTCGCCGGTGAGGGCACGGGCCCAGTACCAGATCAGCCGTATGTAGTGCTCCTGCTGGACGGCGGCGCGGCCGGTGCCCACGGTCATCCACCGATCGATCGCGCGCAGCACCCAGCCCGGGTCACCGGCCATCGAAGCGATGATCGCGGTGTAGTAGGCCCAGGTCGCGACCGCGTACGAGTCGTCGGGGCCGTTCCACTTGTCGATGATGGTCTCCGCCGTCGTGAGGTCACCGTGCAGTGCCGTCACGATGGCATGCCAGCCGGGCCACTCACCCGAGACGTCACGCCGGATCGGGGTGTCGCTGTGCGAGGAGACGACCCCGTCGAGCAGGGCGGGGTCGTTCTCGCTGAAGCACCGGAACGCCGCGCCGATGTCGCCGATGTCCCACTGGTGCAGGCCCCAGGCCTGCCGACCGTACACACGGATCACCGGATCGCAGGACGCCTCCCCCTGCTCGTACAGCCGGCGGACCAGACGCAGGCGGTCCCACTCCAGGAAGGTGTAGGCGCCGAACAGGCGAGCGAAGAGCAGGCCCGCGGCGTCGACCTCCCGGCCGAGCTCGTGGGCCAGGTGTTCCGCACGCTCCAGCAGGTCGAACGTCGTGCCGCCGAACCCGGCCTGCCGGCGCGGGGCGATGGCGAGCAGCGAGAGGGCGGAGAGTTCGAGCTCCGGGAGCCCGGCGTGCCGCGCGATCTGGGCGGCCGTCTGCAGGTGCCGATCTGCGGCGGCGAACGCGAGCTTGGCCGTGTCGCGACGACCGGCGCGCTTCAGCGCCTCCACGGTGCGAACCGGGTCGGCGAGCGGACCGGCGGCGTACAGGTGGAAGGCGAGGCGTTCGGTGATGGACTCGTCGTCCGCCTTGCTCTCTTCGAGCGCGTCCGCGACGCGCAGGTGCAGCCGGGTGGCCTGCGGCTGCGCCGTGGTCTCCGTGATCGACTCGCGGACCAGGTCGTGCGCGAATCGCCACGAGAACGGGTTCTCCGGCCCGGTTTCGAGCAGGCCGAGAGCGCGCAGCGGTTCGAGGTGTTCGAGGCATTCCGTGACGTCGATGCCGGCGGCGCGGGCGAGCAGGCCGAGTTCGACCTCGCGTCCGATCAGCGCGGCGACCCGCAGCAGGTCGCGAGCGCTCTCGTCGAGACCCGCCATCCGATCGCGAACGACGTCTCGCACGGTGGACGGCACGCCGGCCCGGGCCGACGCGTCGCCGCCGCCGAGCACGCCGCGGTCGCTGAGCAGCCGCGACAGTTCGCGGACGAAGAACGGGTTGCCGGCGGTGCGAACGTGGATGTTGCGGGCGAGGTCCGCGCCGGGTTCGTGGCCGGTCTCGCGGCGGATCAGTTCGGCCACGTCGGTCAGGCCGAGCGGGCCGAGGTGGATCCTGCGGTGGTGGGGCAGCCGGCTGGCGGCGGCCAGCACCCGCGAAAGGTCGGGGCCGAGCGTCGGGGCGCGGTCGCGAAGGGCGCTGATGATCGCGGTGCCGGCGGGCAGCCGGCCCGCCAGGTGGTTGAACAGCTGGAGCGAGGTGGCGTCGATCCATTGGAGATCGTCCATGACGAGCAGCATCGGCCGTTCGGCCGAGGCCTGGCCGATGAAGCCGACGACCTGCTCGAACAGCCGGAACTGGGCCCGCCCGCCGGAGAGCGGCGGCGCGGTGTCGTCGTCCCGGGCTCGCAGGAGGCGACCCGGTTCACCGGCCAGCCACTTCTCGCGCGCCACCGCGGGCAGGCTGTCGAGGACGATTTTGAGCGCCTGCTCCCATGGCCACATCGATGGCGTTCCGTCACCTTCCAGGCAGGAAGCCCAGACGACGAGCGCGCCGCGCCGATCCGCGGCGTCGGCGGCCTCCTCCAGCAGGCGCGTCTTGCCCGAGCCAGGTTCGCCTTCGACGATGGCGAGCCCGGTACGGCCGGTGAGCGCCGCCTCGACGGCCTGCCGCAGCACGCCGAACTCCTCGCCCCGGCCGACCATGCCGGCCGCCGGTGCGCGATCGCCCGCACGCCGCTTGCTCGCCACCACCGGCGACATCGGGGCCCGCGTCAGCACTCGCAGGTGGGCGGCCGTAAGGGCCGGGCCGGGGTCGATGCCGAGTTCCTCGGCGAGGCGGTCACGGACCGCGTGGAACGCCGACAGCGCCTCCGCCTGCCGGCCGGCGGCGCCGAGGGCGGTGATGAGGCCGGCGTGTACGGGTTCGTGGAACGGTGCCATCGACGCGGCCAGTTGCAACGGCGGGATCACCCGCTCCGGCCGGCGTAACGACACGGCCAGATCGGCCGCCGCCACGCAGGCGGCGTGGAACTCGTCGTCCAGGGCGGCGAAGACCGGCATCGCGGCCGGTCCAAAGGACAGTCCGTCCCCGGCGGGGCCACGCCAGAGGCCGAGCGCCGTGACGTAGTGGTCGAGTGCCACTTCGTGAGCCTGCCGGGCGAGAGCGGCCTGGGCGGTGTCGAGGAGTTCCCGGAACGTGACCAGGTCCAGCGTGCCGGGGCCGGCGCTGAACACGTACGCGTTGCCGCGGCGCTGCAGGTACGTACCGGCCGCCCGGGCGGGGACCGCGGGTTCGAGCACCCGCCGCAATGCCCCGATGTACTTCTGGATGAGGTTGAGCGCGCTGGCGGGGGCGTCGTCCGCCCAGATCAGGTCGATCAGTTCTCTCGTGGTGACCGGATGGCCCACGCGTGCCAGGAGCAGGACCAGCAGTTGCGCCTGCTGCCGTGGGCCGGCGTCCAGTTCGGCGCCGTCGCGCCACAGCCGCAACGGGCCGAGGACCTGCAGACGCGGCGAACCCGCGCCGACCGGCAGTTTTCCACCGTCGGGCCGAACGGGATGAGGGGGCCCGGTCACGTCGACTCCCGGATGGACACGACAGATCGGTCAGCCTGCGACCCATGTCGGGTCGCAGGGGCACCGAGTATACGGGCCCAGGGTCGGCCGCATAAAGGTCGGCCGATCGGCGCTGAGCTGCGGGTGTGCACGAATTCGCGCGGCCCGTTCCACCCTGGCCGCCACGGGCCGCCCTGATTCGTACGCCTGGTTCAGGAGGTCTCCGCGATCGGCCTTCGCGCTCGACGGCTGATCGACCAGCCGAACCCGGCCGCGGTGAAGAACATGATGATGCCGTACACCGCGCCCGGGATGGCGATCTCGGCACTGTTCATCAGCGTCAGCGCGACCGTGACGGCGAGCCCGGTGTTGTGGATGCCGATCTCGAACCCCGCTGCGGTGGCCGCGCGGTGGTCGACACCGGCCAGACGCGGCACGGTGTAGCCGACCAGCAGGCTCACGATGTTGAAGGCCAACGCGGCCGGCCCGACCACGGCGAAAGAGGCGACGAGGCTCTCCCGCTGCGCGTACAGCACGATGGAGATGACCCCGACCAGGACCACGATCGACAGCACCCGGACGGGAATGTTGAGCCGCCGCGCCGCCTCCGGCGCCCGCGCGCGCACGAG
Source organism: Sphaerisporangium melleum (assembly GCF_014646695.1). Lineage (GTDB taxonomy): Bacteria > Actinomycetota > Actinomycetes > Streptosporangiales > Streptosporangiaceae > Sphaerisporangium > Sphaerisporangium melleum. The sequence goes on along the minus strand of NZ_BMNT01000049.1, from coordinate 21,839 downwards.
CATCCCGATCGCGACCGGCACCAGCACCATCAGGAAGACCTGCAGGATCTTGTCGAACTGCAGCTGGAGGGCGCTCGCGTCGGGCAGGAAGTACCCGGACGAGAGGTTCACCACGATCGGCAGCGCGACCACGGCGAGCACCGAGTTGATCGCCGTGAGCGTGATGTTCAGCGCGACGTTCCCGCCGAACAGGTGGCTGAACAGATTGGCCGTGGGACCACCGGGCGATGCCGCGACCAGCAACAGTCCGACCGCGAGCTCCGGCGGAAGCCCGAAGGCGAGCACCAGGACGAAGCAGATCACTGGAAGCAGCACGATCTGGCACAGCAGCGCTACCACGGCCGCCTTCGGATAGCGGCCCACCCGCCGGAAGTCGTCCAGAGTCAGACTGAGGCCCAGGCCGAGCATGATCACGCCGATGGCGAAAGGCGGGGCTGCCAAGATCAGGGCGGAGCTCATGGCGGACATTCTCCGGCATACCGCCAAGTCATCGCAGGCCTCGGGCGCGCCGTTGTCTCAGGCCGGCCGGTACCCACCCCCTCGGCCGGACACGCACCGCCAGAGCGGGCGATGCCCCCGCCAGGCCCGTCTTCCGGGCGGGCCGATCAGGGGGGCGGGACGATGCGAACACGGCCGGATGCCCTCGCCGAGGGTCCTGGGGCCCGGCCGCCCTCGCTGACGGGGCATTTAGGACGTCCGAATTAACACCATTGACATCTACACAAAACGCACTCTAGGTTTGCGAAACGTTTCGACCACCGTATCGGCCCGGTCCGGGCCGATCGCCCCCAGGGCCGGAGTTCTATGACCTCGCTACGTGACGTCGCCGAGCGCGCACAGGTCGCCGTCAGCACCGTGTCCGCCGCGCTGAACGGCACCCGCCCGGTCGCGGCGGCGACCAAGCGGCGCATCGAGCAGGCGGCCGTCGATCTCGGCTATCGGCCCAACCTGCTGGCCCGCGGCCTGCAGAGCAAGCGAACCAAGATCCTTGCGCTGTTCTACCCCGCTCCGCGTAGCGGCTTCGGCGTGACCGAAATGCAGTTCGCCACCGGCGCCGCCGAGGCGGCCAGCGAGCTGGGCTACCACCTGCTGCTGTCGCCCGACAGCGCCGACCCGATCGAGGAACTGCGGCACATCACCGGCCTGGGGCTGGTGGACGGCGTGCTGCTGATGGAGATGCGGCTGGACGACGAGCGGCCGGACTTCCTGTCCGAAGCCGGGGTGCCGTTCAGCATGATCGGGCGCACCCGCGACCCGGGCACGATCGACTACGCCGACATCGACTTCGCCGCCACCGCGCGCGAGGCCGTCGCGCACGTGGCCGGGCTCGGCCATCGCAAGCTGGCCTTCTTCAACTACTCGACCGGCACGTACGCCGCCCAGTACGGCCCCACCATCCGGGCCGGCGAGGAGTTCGCGGCGGCCGCCCGGGAGGCCGGCATCGCCTACGTGGACGACCACCGCGCCGGCTCGGCCGAGGAGGGCGGCGAGGCGTTCGAGCGGCTCCTCGCCGCGCATCCCGACGTGACGGCCCTGGCCGTGATGGACGACCACGCGGCCGTCGGCGTGATCGCCGCCGTGGCCCGGCGCGGATGGCGGATCCCCGATGACCTGACGCTGATGCTGGTGCTCTCCTCCGAGCGCGTGGCGGAGATGTTCCACCCCAGGCTGACGGCGCTGGAGCCGCCCAGCGCCGAACTGGGACGGCTCGGAGCGCGGATGCTCATCGACCGATTGCGGGGCGACGGCCCGCCGCAGCAGCGGCTGGTGCCCTGCCGGCTGGTGGCCGGGGACAGCTCCGCGCCGCCGCGAGCGGAGGTCTGACATGGAACTGGGCATGCACACGCTCACGCAGGGCCGCGGCCTGCTGTTCGGCGGGGACTACAACCCCGAGCAGTGGCCGGAGCACGTGTGGGCGCAGGACGCCGAGCTGATGCGGGCGGCCGGGGTCAACCTGGTCACGGTCGGCGTGTTCAGCTGGGCGCGCATCGAGCCCGAGCCGGGCGCGCGCGACTTCGCCTGGCTCGACAAGGTCCTCGACCTCATGGCCGCGAACGGCATCGCGGTGGACCTGGCCACCCCGACCGCCTCGCCCCCGCCGTGGCTCGGCCACCGCTGGCCGCAGACGCTGCCGGTCGACGAGTCGGGTCACCGCCTCTGGTACGGCTCCCGCAACCAGTTCTGCCCGTCCTCGCCGATCTACCGCGAACGCGCCCTGGCCCTGGTCACCGACCTCGCCGACCGCTACGCGAACCATCCGGCGCTGGCGCTGTGGCATGTCGGCAACGAGTACGGCCAGATCTGCCACTGCGACGAGTCCGTGGCCGCGTTCAGGACCTGGCTCCAGGCCCGCTACGGAGACCTGGCCACGCTGAACGAGGCGTGGGGCACCACGTTCTGGAGCCAGCACTACTCCGACTGGGCCGAGATCGTCACCCCGCGCCGCGCCCCCTACCTCCACAACCCCGCCCAGCTGCTGGACTGGCGGCGCTTCTGCTCCGACGCGCTGCTCGACCACTTCCGCGCCGAGCGCGACGTGCTGCGCGAGCGCACCCCGGGCACGCCGGTGACGACGAACTTCATGGGCTTGTTCAAGCCGGTCGACTCCTGGGCCTGGGCGCGGGAGGAGGACGTCGTCTCCAACGACTGGTACCCCGACCCGGGCGACCCGCTCTCTCCCGCGCGGACGGCGCTGACGCACGACCTCATGCGCGGCCTGGCGGGAGGCCGGCCGTGGCTGCTGATGGAGCAGGCCACCGGAGCCGTCAACTGGCGGCCGCACAACCTGCCCAAGCCGCCCGGACGGCTGCGCCTGGAGTCGCTGCAGGCGCTGGCGCGCGGCGCGGACGGCCTGTGCTACTTCCAGTGGCGGGCCTCCCGCTTCGGCGCGGAGCGCTTCCACTCGGCGATGGTGCCGCACGCGGGCGCCGACACCCGGCTGCACGCCGAGGTGCGCGCCCACGGGCAGGAGCTGCGCCGGCTCGCCTCCGTGGCGGGCACGCCGGTGCCCGCGCGGGTGGCGATGGTCTTCGGCTGGGACAGCTGGTGGGCGCTGGAGGAGCGCGGCCGGCCCAGCGACCGGATCAACGCCGTGGACCAGCTGCTGAGCTACTACGTGCCGTTCTGGGAACGCGGTGTCGCCGTGGACGTGGTGCCGCCGGGCGCGGACCTGTCGGCGTACGCGCTGGTCGTGGCGCCGAACCTGTTCCTGATCGCCGACGAGGACGCCGCCGCGCTGACCGCGTACGCGCGGGGCGGGGGAGTGCTGGTGGTCGGGCCGTTCTCCGGGGTCGTGGACCCGCGGGCCCAGATCCGTACCGGGCGCTTCCCCGCGCCGCTGCGCGAGGTGCTCGGCGTGGCCGGCGAGGAGTGGTGGCCCGCCCCCGACGGTCCCGTGCGCTGCCGGTGGAGCGGCGGCTCGGAGTTCGCCGCGCACACCTGGACCGAGCTGGTCGCCGCCGAGGGCGCCGAGACCGTGGCCGAGTTCGCCGAGGGCGACCTGGCCGGGCGGCCCGCCGTGCTGCGGCACGCCTTCGGTGACGGCTCCGCCTGGTACGTCGCGACCATGCCCGACGAGAGCGCGCTCGCCGCGCTGGCCGGCCGGGTGCTGGCCGACGCCGGCGTCGAGGGCGTCCTGCCCGACCTGCCGGCCGGCGTCGAGGCCGTACGCCGCGGCGACGTCCTGTTCCTGCTCAACCACGGCGCCGCCACCGTGCGGGTGCCCCTTCCCGGCCCGTCCGACGACCTCCTGACCGGGTCCCCCGCCGAGGGTCATGTCACCCTCGCTCCCCGCGCGGTCGCCGCAGTGCGGCCACGCGTTCACGCACAACCTGGAGATCACCTTGCGTAGAAGAACGTTCCTCGTTTCGTCGGCGGCCACGCTGTTCCTGGCCGGTTGCGGTACCGACACCTCCGGCGGCGCCGCCCCGGCCGCCTCTCCCATCGCCGGCGACGAGAACGCCCCGGCCAACCTGGTGTTCTGGAGCTGGGCGGAGAACATCCAGCGCGTGGTGGACGTGTGGAACCAGAAGAACCCCACGCAGAAGGTCACCCTGAGCGGCCAGGCCGCCAGCGACGAGCTGATCGCCAAGTTCCTGACCGCGGTCAAGGCCGGCAACGCGCCCGACGTGCTGCAGGCGGAGTACCAGTCACTGCCGACGCTGATCACCAACAACGCCCTGCAGGACCTGACCAGCGCGGTCGCGCCGGTCAAGTCGGCCTTCCCCGACGGCACCTGGAACCTGACCTCGTTCGGCGGCACCACGTACGCCGTGCCCGCCGACGTCGGCCCGATGATGCTCTTCTACCGCGCCGACCTGTTCGAGGAGATGGGTCTGGAGGTGCCGAAGACCTGGGAGGAGTTCGGCGCGCTGGCCGAGACCGTGCGCAAGAAGAACGCCAAGCGCTACCTGACCACGTTCTCTCCGGGCGACGCCGGCTGGCTGGCCGGGTTCGCCCAGCAGGCCGGCGCCGACTGGTGGACCAACGAGAACGGCGCCTGGAAGGTCGGCATCGACGACGAGGCCACCCGCAAGGTGCTGGGCTTCTGGAGCGGCCTGGTCAACTCGGGCGCGGTGCTCGGCGACCCGATGTACACCCCGCAGTGGAACGCCCAGATGAACGACGGCACGATCATCGCCTGGCCCAGCGCCGTCTGGGGCACCGGCGTCCTGGCGGGCGTCGCCCCCAAGGGCAAGGGCAAGTGGAAGATGGCCCCGCTGCCGCAGTGGAGCGCGGGCGAGAACGTCACCGGCTTCTGGGGTGGCTCGTCCACCGCCGTCAGCGCGACGTCGAAGCAGAAGCCGCAGGCCGCCAAGTTCGCCCGCTGGCTGAGCACCGACCCCGAGGCCCTGAAGGTGCTGGTCGAGATCGGCCTGTACCCGGCCGCCACGCTCGGCCAGACCTCGGGCGGGCTCGACGCCGCGCCGGAGTACATGACGAGCCAGCCGGACTACTACGAGTCCGCCTCGCAGATCTCGAAGACCGCCCGCGGCTTCAGCAGCTGGGGCCCGAACACCAATGTCACCTACGGCAAGTTCGAGGACCTGCTCCCGACCGCGGTGAAGAACAAGGCCGACCTCGCGGCCGTGGCCACCCAGGTGCAGCAGGCCAGCGTCGCTGACCTGAAGAAGCAGGGCTACCAGGTCGTCGGCGGATGACCGGGAGGAGAACCCGCGCGCCGTACGTGATGGCGGCCCCGGCCGTCATCCTGTTCGTGGTCTTCATCGTGGTGCCGATCGGGTACGCGGTCTGGCTCAGCCTGCACGCCATGCGCGTGAGCGGCGCCGGGCTCGGCATCCGGGCCGAGGTGTTCGTCGGCCTGGGGAACTATCTGGATGCGGTGAAGGACACGGCGCTGTACGAGGCCATTCAGCGCATGCTCGCCTACGGTGTGATCATGGTGCCCGTCACCATGGGCCTGGCCCTGCTGTTCGCGCTACTGCTGGACGCCCCCAGGGTGGGCGGCAAGCGCGCGTCGCGGATCACGATCTTCCTGCCGTACGCGGTGCCGGGCGTGATCGCCAGCCTCCTGTGGGGCTTCATCTACCTGCCCGCGGTCAGTCCGATCGGCGCGGCCTTCAAGGCGGTCGGGCTGGACGCGCCGGACTTCTTCGGCGACGTGTCGGTCTTCTTCTCGGTGGCCAACATCGCCGTGTGGGGCTCGGTCGGGTTCAACATGGTGGTGCTCTACACGACGCTGCGGGCCATCCCCAAGGAGCTGTACGAGGCCGCCCGCCTCGACGGCGCGAGCGAGTGGCGGATCGCGTTGCGGATCAAGGTGCCGCTGCTGCGCCCGGCGCTCACCATGACCTCGGTTTTCACACTGATCGGCATGCTGCAGGTGTTCAGCGAGCCGGCCACGCTACGGCCGATGAGCAACACCATCACCCAGGACTGGGTGCCGCTGATGCGGATCTACCAGCAGGCGTTCGTGGACAACGACACCTACCTGGGCGCGGCCAGCTCGGTGCTGCTGGCCGGCGCGACGGTGCTGCTGTCGCTGGCCGCACTGGCCGTCTTCAGGTCCCGGAGCGCGAGGAGCGAACGATGAGAACGCGTACGAAGATCGTTCCCACGCTGCTCCTGGCCCTCGGCGGCGTGTACGCGGTGCTGCCCCTGCTGTGGGTGATCTTCGCCTCGACGAAGAGCTCCGACGAGCTGTTCACCACGTTCTCGGGCTGGCCCAGCTTCAACGGCGGGTTCACCGAGAACATCGCGGCGCTCAGCTCCTACGGCGGCGGCCGGTTCTGGCTGTGGATGCTCAACAGCCTCATCTACGCCGGCGGCGGCGCGTTCCTGACCGTGGTCGTCTCGGCCGCGTGCGGGTACGCGCTGGCCAAGTACCGCTTCACCGGGCAGCGGCTGATCTTCGCCTCGCTGCTGGCCGGCGTGCTGGTGCCCGGCATCACCCTGGCCATCCCGCAGTACCTGCTGCTGTCGCAGATGAACCTGGTCGGCACCTACTGGTCGGTCATCCTGCCCAGCGTGATCAGCCCGTACAGCATCTACCTGTGCCGCATCTACGCCGAGGCGGCCGTGCCGGACGAGATCCTGGAGGCCGGGCGGGTGGACGGGGCCGGGGAGTTCCGGCTGCTGTGGTCGGTCGGCGTGCCGATCATGACGCCGGGGCTGGTGACGGTGTTCCTGCTGCAGTTCATCGGGATCTGGAACAACTTCCTGCTGCCGTACATCATGCTCGCCAACGACGACCTGTTCCCGCTCACCGTGGGGCTCTACTCGCTGCTCAACCGCGGCGCCTCCCAGCCCGCGCTGTACACGCTGGTGATCAGCGGCTCGCTGCTGTCGATCATCCCGATCGTCGCGCTGTTCCTGTTCCTGCAGCGCTTCTGGCGGCTCGACCTCGTGGCCGGCAGCGTCAAGGGCTGACCTCCTCGAAGAACGGATGGACATGAAGTTCAAGAACGGCTACTGGCGGATGCGTCCAGGGGTGCGGGGCGACTACGCCACCGCGGCCTACGACGTGACCGCGGACGCCGGCTCGCTGCGCATCCTCGCCCCCACGCGGGAGATCACCCGGCGCGGCAACACCCTCGACGGGCCGGTCCTGCGCGTGGACCTGTCCTCCCCGATGCCGGACGTGATCCGCGTCCGCGCGGTGCACTTCGCCGGGTCCGTGCCGGACGCGCCCGCCTTCGCGGTACGCGACGACGACCCCGAGGTGAAGATCGCCGTGGACGGCGAGGAGGCCGTTCTGACCAGCGGCGAGCTCACCGTACGGGTGCGCAGGGACGCCCCGTGGGAGATGACGTTCAGCGCGGGCGGGCGCGAGCTGACCCGCAGCGGCGGCAAGAGCCTGGGCATCATGCACGACGCCGATGCCCGCCACTTCATGGTGGAGCAGCTGCGCCTGAGCGCCGGCGAGCTGGTCTACGGCCTGGGCGAGCGCTTCGGCGCCCTGGTCCGCAACGGCCAGTCCGTCGACATCTGGAACGAGGACGGCGGCACCAGCAGCGAGATCGCCTACAAGAACGTGCCGTTCTACCTCACCAACCGCGGTTACGGGGTGTTCGTCAACCATCCCGGGCGGGTGTCGTTCGAGGTGGGCTCGGAGACGGTCTCACGGGTGCAGTTCAGCGTCGAGAGCCACGACCTGGAATACCTGATCATCCACGGGCCGACACCGGCCGACATCCTGCGCCGCTACACCGCGCTGACCGGCCGTCCGGCGCTGCCGCCCGCCTGGTCGTTCGGGTTGTGGCTGTCCACCTCGTTCACCACGGACTACGACGAGGCGACGGTGACGTCGTTCGTGGACGGGATGGCCGAGCGGGACCTGCCGCTGAGCGTGTTCCATTTCGACTGCTTCTGGATGCGGCAGTTCCGCTGGTGCGACTTCGAGTGGGACCCGGAGGTGTTCCCCGACCCCGAGGGCATGCTGCGGCGGCTCAAGGAGCGGGGGCTGAAGGTCTGCCTGTGGATCAACCCCTACATCGGGCAGGCGTCGGCGCTGTTCGAGGAGGGCGCGGCGGCCGGTCACCTGCTCCGCCGCCCGGACGGCACCATCTGGCAGGACGACCACTGGCAGGCGGGCCGGGCACTGGTGGACTTCACCTCCCCGGCCGCCCGCGAGTGGTACGCGGGTAAACTGCGCGGGCTGCTCGACATGGGGGTGGACACGTTCAAGACCGACTTCGGCGAGCGCATCCCGACCGACGTCGTGTACGCCGACGGCTCCGACCCCGAGCGCATGCACAACTACTACAGCCTGATCTACAACCAGACCGTCCACGACGTGCTCGCCGAGCGGCGCGGGGCCGGCGACGTGGTGCTGTTCGCGCGCTCGGCCACGGTCGGCGGGCAGCGGCTGCCGGTGCACTGGGGCGGCGACTGCGAGTCGACGTTCGAGGCGATGGCCGAGTCGCTGCGGGGCGGGTTGTCGCTGGGCATGGCCGGGTTCGGGTTCTGGAGCCACGACATCGGCGGGTTCGAGGGGCGGCCCGACCCGGCGGTGTTCAAGCGGTGGGTGGCGTTCGGGCTGCTGTCGTCGCACAGCCGGTTGCACGGCAGCGGGTCCTACCGGGTGCCGTGGCTGTTCGACGAGGAGTCGGTGGACGTGCTGCGCTCGTTCACGCGGCTGAAGGCGCGGCTGATGCCGTACCTGTACGGGGCGGCCGTGCAGGCCGCGGCCGAGGGCATCCCGGTGATGCGGGCGATGCAGTTGGAGTTCCCCGGGGACCGGGCCTGCGACTACCTGGACGCCCAGTACATGCTGGGGCCGGACCTGCTGGTGGCACCGGTGCTGTCGGCCGAAGGCGATATTTCGTACTACGTCCCCGAGGGCGTCTGGACGCGGCTGCTCGACGGGGAGACGGTGTCCGGGCCGGGCTGGCGTACCGAGCGGCACGGGTTCGAGAGCCTGCCGCTGCTGGTGCGGCCGGGCGCGGTGATCGCGACCGGCGCCCGCGAGGACCGCCCCGACTACGACTACGCCGACGGCGTCACCCTGAACGCCTACCAGATGGCCGACGGCGACCGCCGCGAGGTCACCGTGCCCGGCCAGGACGGCACGGCCGCGGCCGTGTTCGAGGTGTCCCGCACCGGCGACCGGGTGCGCGCCCGCCGCCTGGAAGGCGCGCCCGCCGCGTGGAGCCTGCTGCTCGCCGGAGTGCACGACGCCCGCCATCCGCAGGCCCAGCCGACGCCGGCCGGCGTGCGGGTCACCGCCGCCCCCGGCACGGAAGAGATCGAGATCACCCTCTGAGGCCCGCCTCCAGCGGCCCGGCACAGCAGCTAAGGACCAGCTACGCATGACGAATTTCCCCGAGCATTTCCTGTGGGGCACCGCCACCGCCGCCTACCAGGTGGAGGGCGCGTGGAACGAGGACGGCCGCGGCCCGTCCATCTGGGACACCTTCTCCCACACGCCCGGCCTGGTGGCGGGCGGCGACACCGGTGATGTGGCGTGCGACCACTACCACCGCCTTGAGGAGGATCTCGACCTCCTGGCCGCGCTGGGCGTGGGCGCCTACCGGTTCTCCATCTCCTGGCCGCGGGTGCAGCCCGGCGGCACGGGACCGGTGAACCGGGCGGGCGTGGACTTCTACTCCCGCCTGGTGGACGGCCTGCTGGCCAGGAACATCGCCCCGGTGGCCACCCTCTACCACTGGGACCTGCCGCAGGAACTGGAGGACGCGGGCGGCTGGCCGCACCGGGACACCGCCTCGCGCTTCGCGGACTACGCGCGGCTGATGGGCGAGACGCTCGGCGACCGCGTGCGCACCTGGATCACCCTGAACGAGCCGTGGTGCTCGGCCTACCTCGGCTACGCCTCCGGCGTGCACGCCCCGGCGCGCACCGAGCCGGCCGCCGCGCTGGCCGCCGTGCACCACCTCAACCTGGGGCACGGCCTGGCCGTACAGGCGCTGCGCTCCACCGCCGCCAAGGACGCGCAGATGTCCGTCACCCTCAACCTGCACCACGTGCGCGGGGTGTCCGAGCGGGACGCCGACGCGGTACGGCGCGCGGACGCGCTGGCCAACCGGGCCTTCCTCGGCCCGATGCTGGAGGGCGCCTACCCGCGCGACCTCATCGCCGACACCGCCGCGGTGACGGACTGGTCGTTCGTACGGGACGGCGACGAGGCCACGGCCTGCCAGCCGCTGGACGTGCTCGGGGTCAACTACTACAACCCCACCCTGGTACGCCAGTGGGACGGCGCGAGCCCCCGGGAGACCGCCGACGGGCACCAGGACGGCGCCGCCTCGCCGTGGATCGCGTGCGAGGACGTCGAGTTCGTCAAGCAGCCCGGCCCGTACACCGAGATGGGCTGGAACATCGACGAGACCGGCCTGACCGAACTGCTGCTGCGCCTGCACCGCGACTACCCGGACATGCCCACGATGATCACCGAGAACGGCGCGGCGTTCCCCGACCCGGTGGCCGCCGACGGCCGCGTCCACGACACGGACCGCATCGACTACCTGCACCGCCACCTGACCGCCGTCAGCGAGGCCATCGCGCGCGGCGCCGACGTGCGCGGGTACTTCGTGTGGTCGCTGATGGACAACTTCGAGTGGGCGCACGGGTACGCCAAGCGCTTCGGCATCGTGCGCGTGGACCGCGAGACGATGGAGCGTACCTGGAAGAACAGCGCCCACTGGTACCGCGACGTGGTCGCCACCGGCACCCTGCCCGCTTAGGATTTCGCGCGCCACGCCTGCCCCGAAGGCGTGGCGCGCGCTGGGCCTTGAGCCCCTGCCGAGCACTGTGTGCATCTGCGCGCGACCAACCCCATCGAATCGTCGAGGGGCCGGATGAGAAGTCCTGCGAGGACCGGTCACCCGTCGCCGCTTGATGATTCGTGACCCACAGGTATTGATTGCTCCCCCACCCTCAGGGGTTATCACTTATGCCTACCTAGCAGCTCCCTGGCTAGGACTGGAGCTTCACATCGGAGCTTCGGCTTTCCAGGAGGAGTGCTTCATGGTTTCGCCTCAATCGGCAGGCGCACGCGTCGTCTCGGCGGCATGCGCGGCGTTGGTTCTGAGCGTGTCCGCGCCCGCCATCGCGTCGACGGACAACGCCCCGGTCAGGGTAGGGGACGTGCAGAAGGCGATGGAGGCCTTGGTGAAGTCAGGCCATGTGGTGGGCGCCATCGGCGAGGTGTACGTGAACGGCAAGCGGGCCGGGAAGGGATCGGCCGGCTCCCGGCTGCTCGACGGCGGGGGCGGCGTGATCCCCTCCACCGCCCGCTACCGGATCGGTTCGCAGACCAAGAACATGACCGCCACCGTGGCTCTGCAACTCGTCCAGAGCGGCAAGCTGAAACTGGACGACAAGCTCAGCGAGGTGCTCCCCGAGGTGGCCGAGAGGGATCTGGTGGAACGGGCCGACGAGATCACGGTACGCAACCTGATCCAGCTCTCCTCGGGCATCCCCGACTTCCTCACCCCCGAGATCGACCCGCTCGGCTCCACGATCACCTATCGCCCCGTCGACCTGCTGGCCGCCTCGCGCAAGCGACAACGGCCATCGGAGATCGGGACCTTCAACTACTCCAACACCAATTACATCCTGCTCGGCATGATCATCGAGAAGGTGACCGGGCATTCGCTGGCGACCGAGCTCAAGCAGAGGATCTTCAGCCCGCTCGGCATGCGGGCCACCTACCTGCCGATCAAGGCCGCCGAGGGAATCAAGGGCCCGCATGGGCACGGCTATAGCAAGGATGAGACGGGCAAGCTGCTCGACGCCGACAAGCTCAACGCCACCACCATGCTGGGCGCCGGCGGCGTGATCTCCACCGCGCATGACATCAGCGCCTTCCAACGCGCGTTCAGCCAAGGCAAGCTGCTGCCGGACTCCCTGCGCAAAGTGATCAGCGATCCGGTGCCGGGCCAGCCGTCGCCGCCGCAGGGCGGCCCGTGTATGGGCAAGCCCGCCTTCCAGCCACGTGGCGGCAGCGCCCCTGGCTTCGCCGCCGCGACCTACACCTCCCCGGACGGGCGGCTGCAGTTCGCGGTTTCCGTGACGGTGGCCATGGATGACGCCGAGCGCGGTGCTGTGGCGCAGCGTATCGACCAAGCCCTCGCGTCGGTGTTCTGCCCTGCGACCGCCGCTGGCTAGACCTGTTCTAGGTGTTCTGTCCATGGACGTTGGTGACAGCGAAGGAGCATCGGCGACACGCTGTCGATGACCTTGAAAAGGGTGAGGGCCTTCTGGCGTGGTGTGAGTCGACCAAGATTCACATTGCCCGGAGGCCCTCATGCCCCACCGTAATGCCCCGCTGACCGAAACCGGCAGACTTCGGCTCGCGCGTTGCATCGTCGAAGACGGCTGGAGCATCCGCCGCGCGGCCGAACGCTTCCAGGTCTCCCACACCACCGCCGCCCGCTGGGCTCGCCGCTATCAAGAACTGGGCGTGGCCGGGATGGCCGACCGGTCGTCCCGGCCACGCTGCAGCCCAGCCCGTACCGTGCAGCGGACCGAGCGGCGCATCTGCAAGCTACGCGTCACTCATCGCCTCGGACCCGCCCGAATCGCCGCCCGCTTGGGCCTGTCCCCTTCCACCGTGCACCGGGTACTGGTCCGCTACGGCATGCCACCTCTGACTCACCTGGACCGCGCGAGCGGTTCACCCGTCCGCCGCTACGAGCGTGACCGCCCGGGCGAGCTTGTCCACATCGACGTCAAGAAGCTGGGCAACATCCCCGACGGTGGCGGTCACCGCGTCCTCGGCCGCGCCGCCGGCCGGCGCAACCGCCAGGCCACCACCACCGCCCAACGCAACGCCCACGGCAACCCCCGCCTGGGCCACGGCTTCCTGCACACCGCACTGGACGACCACTCCCGCCTGGCCTACACCGAGATCCTGACCGATGAGACCAAGGAAACCGCCGCCGCATTCCTCCTGCGCGCCCAGACCTGGTTCGCGGCCCGCAACATCGTCATAGAACGCGTGCTGACCGACAACGGCAGCTGCTACCGCTCCCGGCTATGGGCCGAGACCTGCACCTGCCTGGGCATCACCCACAAGCGCACCCGCCCCTACCGCCCGCAGACCAACGGCAAGGTCGAACGCTTCCACCGCACCCTGGCCGACGAATGGGCCTACGCCCGCCCGTACACCTCAGAAGCCGAACGCCGCGCCGCCCTTGATCCCTGGCTGCACATGTACAACCATCACCGCGGACACACCGCGCTGAAGGGCCAGCCCCCCATCAGTCGCGTCACCAACCTCCCGGGGCAGTACATCTAGGCGATGATCGCTGATCAACATAAAAGACCAGGTCATATGGGTATACGACCTGGCCTGCAGGGCGCGCCCTGCAGGATTCGAACCTGCGACCGTCGGATTAGAAGTGGAACGCCAACCACCACCCCGGTCCCCGGCCCGACCTGCACCGCAACCCTTCGGGAACTGGCCGGCCGGGCGCTCCATCCCGCGCATATCCCGCGAGGGCTGCGGGCCCGTCACCCGGCTGAGTTTGGCTGAGGATGGAGGTCAGCACGTCGATCGCAGCAACTCTGCTGTCATCAGGAACCTCGCGCATGGAGGGGATCGCGCTATTGACGGGATCCACGGCTCGGAGGTGGTCAGTCTCGACGGCGTCGAGACCATCACTGGGCTGCCCACCGGAACTTGATCTCGTAGCAGTCCGTCCCACGGAGAGAGTTCACACTTCCGAGTATTTCTGATGCACTTGCAACTGCGGCCAGGTAAGCGTATCGTCAAGTACGGCGGGTTCGAGATCTGGGCCCAGATATGGCCGTGCCCCGGGTGGCGTGCTGAGCAGAGGCGAACCCGGGGCTTACACGGCTAGGTTACCACACGTTCTGTCGCTCCCCCCTGCCCGGAGGAACTGTGAACCCGCAGCTGCCCGCTTGGATGCGTCGCACCCTCTCGGCCCCTCGTCTGGCGCCCTATCTGCTCGCCTCTGGCGCAGACGCGGAGCGCGCGGAACGCTTGTATTACTGGAACGTGGAGGCGGCGGCCGCGTTCTACGGCCCCCTTCACTTCCTCGAAGTCTGTCTTCGCAATGTTCTCCATGACACGCTGAAAGGCCATTTCGCGCGTTCCGACTGGTGGCAGGCCACCGCCCTAGGGGACCACAACGATCGGAAAATTCGGGAGGCGGTTGCCCGTGCCCGGGAGAATGCAGGGCAGTATGCTGGCCGCATCCCTGGCCCGGACGACGTAGTAGCTGAGCTCTCGTTCGGCTTCTGGGTCTCGCTCCTGAGCCGGCGCTACGACCGTACCCTGTGGGTCCCCGTCGTCCACGGTGTCTTCCGTAACTGCCGTGAGACTCGGCGTGCACTCCACGACGGACTCCTGTCGCTTGTCCTCTTGCGCAACCGGATCATGCACCACGAGCCGATCCACCACCGGGATCTTGCCGCGGACTACGCGAAGATCTGCAGAATGCTTGGCTATCTAGAGCCTGGGGTCGCGCGTCGTCTTCCGCATCTGGACCGTGTTGCCGAAGTGCTCGGCCGCAAGAACGGCGTCTGTAGCGGTTCCATGGCACCCCGCTTTTAGGAGACGGTATGACACTTGTATCTCTCGGAGACATCGCTCGCCGTGCCGGGGTCAAGCCGGGAGCCGTTAGCAACTGGCGTCGTCGACATCGGGACAGTTTTCCTGCACCGGTCGAACATGAGGGTCGCGAGGTCTTTCGTGCTGACGAAGTCGCCAGCTGGCTTGATAGGCGCAGAATCGATAGGAGCTCCCTGCGTCCAAACGAGGACGAGGGTCGTACGTATGGTGATCGTTTTCGGGCGACTGGTGAAATATCGAAGGAATCGGAGTCCGCAGAGAAGGCGAGCGGAGTTTGGGCACGGTTGCTGCGACTGCCTTGTTTCCAGGAACTAAGTAGCGAGCCAGACATGCTGCTGGAACTTTTGCTTCTTCGACTTCGGGATGAGCCTGGTTGGGCCGCGCTCAAAGACCGGGCTACTGAAGTCTCGGCACTCCAAGCCCTCAACGAGTTTCTGTGGCGCAAGAACTATGAGCTTAGCTATATAGGTCCCAGGGAGAGAAAGGCACAGATCGCCTTGGATCTATTGAATAGCCTCGATGCCCTCACGCCGCCGACCGGTGATGACGGGTGGTCTGCGCTTGTGGATGGCTTTGTCGAGACGGCATCCGAGTGGCTCGTAAAAGGCGCAGAACACTACACGCCACGTTCCGTCGTTGATCTCATGCTAGGAGCTACCTCTCCCGCAAAAGATGACGAGGTTTGCGATCCATGCTGCGGTAACGGGGGTCTCCTGGCGAGCGTCGCGGGAGTTGTAGAGGGAGCGGTACGTGGGCATGCGCTGTGGAACCGGTCAGCCCGGATGGCATCGTTGACCTTGGCCCTCCGGGGCAGGCGGGGCGAGATCACCCCTGACGCCGCGCCGTCGCCCGAGGGTGTTGAACGCCAATACCGGGTTATCATGTCGAATCCGCCCTTCAACCTGCAACTTGGGGAACGCCCATGGCAGAGCCGCTTTGGGACCGTGCCGCCGAGGAACGCCAACTTTGCCTGGCTGTGTGACGCTTATGAACGTCTGGCACAGGGCGGGCGAGCCGCCGTGATTATGCCTAATGGATCGACATTCTCTCATGGAGCCGAACGTAACATCAGAGCAGCTATGGTCAAGGCTGGAGTGGTTGAGCGGATTATTGCGCTACCTTCGGGCTTGTTTGTCAATACAGGGATCCCAGTGACGCTGTGGGTCCTGCGCAAATCCGGGCCGCAGAACGTACTCATGGTGGACGGTACGGACCTCGGGTACATGGCCGACAGGCCCCAACGTAAGCTCAGCAGCCGCGATATCCAGCTTCTTGCTTCTGCGGAGCCTGGAAAGCGGGCACGTCTGGTATCCCTCACGGAGATCCATGAGCAGGATTACAACCTCAGCCCGGGCCGCTACATCTCTAGGACGCTAGCCCCGTACAACGGTGGAACCCTTGCTGAGCGCTTCCGCAGTCTGGTCGAAGCGGAGCATGCTGTCCAAGCCGCTGATGCGCACGCCCACGAGCAGCTAAAGAAGGTTACTGGATGGAAACAGTGATCGGACCGGTTCCAGATAGCTGGCGCCAACTCCCGTTCGGGGAGGTTGCGAATATCCAAGCTGGGCCCGCGAACATCAAGTCAGATCTCCTACCCCTCGGCGAGGCAGGTGTCCCCGTGCTGACACCAAGCGAGATCAGCTGGTTCAGGGTCACCCGTGAAGCGGCCAGGAGTGTGTCGCCTCAGGCAGCTAAGCGCCTTCAGCGCTATCGCGTCCGTGCTGGGGACCTAGTGTGTGTGCGGACGGGCGACTTGGGACGAGCAGCGTTGGTTGGTCCCGAAAATGACGGATGGGTTTTAGGCACTTCCTGCCTAAGACTGCGACTCGTTAATTCCGTGAATTCGGGCTATGTTCTGCAATATCTCCGTCATCCGCAGGTCCGGGCTTGGATTAAGGGCAACGCTAAATTTTCTACCATCCCCAGCCTTAGCACCCAGGTGCTAGGTGATCTTCCCTTTGTGGCGGCTCCACTCAGCGTTCAGTCCGCCGTTTCGGACATACTTGGTGCCTTGGAAGAGAAAATTGCCGCGCACAGCCAGCTCATCCGGGAATGCGAGCGACTACATGAGTGGTTGCTACCGCGCTTGGTATCTGGGGAGCTGCTTGAGGGAGGCTCCAGCGTCATACGTGACGAGACGTCATAGACCCTTTGAGGGGCGATCCTGCGGGCAGCATTACTGCGGCGGTGTGGTGCTGGAGTTAGCGCGTCGCTAGATGCAGCGCGGCCTGAGTCCCGCCGCTAGACGGGACCGTTCTCCAGCCACATGCCCGGCCTGACCCGCGGAGAGATGGCCAGGCTCTTGCCTCTATGCGTATAAGTGGTCCGTGCTGTAACGGGGCACACGGGTCACAGTGATCTAGTTGGCCGCCATACCTGCCTGGCGAGCCTTTCGGCAACGGGCCGGGGCCTTGTTATGCAGCGAAGGTGTCTTAGGGGCTCGACGGACCTTCAAAGACACGAGCGGGACCGTGACCAGGTTTCCGGTGGGCTGGGGCTGAGGAACGAAGTCGCAGCCCTTCGATCGCCCCAAACCCCGTGCGATGGCCAACCAAAGCATGGCGATCGTCGTGCCGCATATGTGCAGCGGCGGCGCGTCCCTGGTCGGCGGGTGAGGCTTGGTACGGCGGGTGCTCCGTGCGGCGGGCGGCCCGCGTTCCCGCCGCCGGCCGGGACCGGCGTCCACGCCGCACGCCCGGCCAGGCGGAGCGGGCGGCGGGCCGTGCGGCGGCGCGGAGCGCCGTCGCCTTGATCGTTCGAAGGCGGGTTATCCCTGCAACCTTCCTCACGTCGCCTGGAGCCCTAGCATGCAAGACCCGACGCGGTTTAGCGACAGCGAAAACTGGTTCGGCGGATTCTACGAACTGGCCATCAAGATCGGTGACACCAGTGATGAACGTCTTCAAGTAGCGCTGTCGGCCCTCTGGCGAGCTGCCGCCATCGAGGGCTGCTATGGTCGCAATGATCTTGAGCCCAACGAGCAGGACGAGGTGCCCTGTACCGTTTCAGCACTGGCCGAATTCGGTCACCTGCGGGGCACGGTCACGCTTCCGACCGGCCAGCGAGTGGTGTGCGGATGCTTGGCCATCCGTGAGGATGACGGTGCAGACTGGCTCGACTTCTACCTTCCCATGGGTGCCTTGGAACGTGTGGACGAGCGCATCGGCGGGTTCCCCTTCGATGAGAGCAGCGGAGAAGCCTCGTTGACTTGGCGGCACAGCGTGGACAACTGGCTGGCCTCCATCGGCACAAGCATCTTCCACGAGGTGCAGTTTCGACTCGGCTTGATCGGCTTCGAGACATATGGCGACGTTGAAGCATGCCAACTCAATGGCGCGGCTCCCGAAGAACGCTGGATGGGTTACCTCATGCCGACTGATGGGGGTCTTCGCTTTGATCCCGCCAACCGGTGACCTGCATGACAGCGTGGACGTGTTGCTCCGCGTCTACGCACGTGCATCGACGGGCAGCGGGAGATCGCAACAGCGGATCGCCGAGGCGCTGTCGGCGTGGAAATGATCTACCCTCGGAGGGTTGCGGTCATCCCGTGGCCCTCCGTTTTTGTGCCTCTGACCTGGGCAAACGTCGCTGTTTTCATCCCGCGTATATCCCGTGAGCACCCGCTGAGGGCTGCTTTCGGTGGCATCCGGCTGCGGGTGGTGTCACATGCCGATCAACGTAAAAGACCAGGTCAGCGGGTGGGTGACCTAGTCTGGAGGGCGCGCCCTGCAGGATTCGAACCTGCGACCGTCGGATTAGAAGTCCGGTGCTCTATCCAGCTGAGCTAAGGGCGCTCTCGGCTAATTGTGCATGATCTGGCGGGCGCCCGCGTACCGCTGGGGACGCGGGCCACGTGCCGGCGTGTCCGCCATCCCGGATTGTACGGGGTGGCGGGAGCGAGGTTGCTCGTCGCCAGCGGGCCGGTCAGGGGTGTCGCAGGGCTGCTGTTCGTACGACGATCCGGCCGGTGTCGTCGCGGTAGGCGTCCATCAGGACCGGGCCGTAGACGTAGTCCGGGTACGGGAAGGCCAGGATGTCGAGCTGGGCGGTGCGGATGGTGCCGTGGCTGCGCGCCGGCATGGTGTCCAGCGCCGCCATCAGCCCTCGCTGCGCCGTGTCCCGTACCCGGGTCACGCCGCGTACGCCCCGCCCGCACGGGGCCTCGGCATCCCAGGTCCACAAGACCGGCGGCGTGCTCTCCTCACGGCGTGGTCCGGAGGTCTGGCTAGGGTTGGTCATCGGGTCAGGACCTCGATTCCTGATCAAGGGCCCGTCGTGGTGGTCGTGCACCGTGGCGGGCTCGCTCTCCGCGCACGGGAAGGGCGTGAAACAACGCTCCGTCCGCACTCGAATTCGGACGGTCACCATGGTGTGTCGGCTCCGCCATGCCAACTGCCACAGGTTGTGGCACTGGGACGCAAGGTCAGGTCACGCCGACCCACTCGGCGAAGCCGATCAGCGCCTCGCCGGGGGAACGATGGAGCCGCAGGAGGGACTCGACGTCCTCGCGTACCCATTGATGCTCGCGTGTGTGCAGCGGAGCGATGCGGCGGGCCATCCGCAGAGATTGGAAGGCGGCGGCCGGGCGGCCCGCCCACAGTTGCGCCCTGGCGACCTCGATGTGGAAGCCGCTGCGGCGTTCGGCCGGCATCTCGTCTGGAGGTGTCCAGGTGGCGGCCAGTTCCAGCGCGGGCTGTAGCCGACCCAGGCCGACCGCGACCGACACCTCGTGGATCCGTACCGAGGACGGCCCGAACGCGGTGCCGTGGTAGATGCCCTCCGGGACGAGGTCGCCGAGGCGACGCGCTTCGGCCAGGTGCCGCGTGGCGGCGTCGGGGGCCGCGGTGCGGGCGGCGATGACGGCGGCCCGCATGTGGAGGGCACCCAGGACGCCGAGATGGCGTGGAGAGCGACCGGGGCCGAGACGGTCGATCTCTGCTTCGAGAGCACGTAGGCCGGCCTGGTAGGCGCGTGCCGCGAAGAAGGTCTCGGTCTGTACGTAGGCCGTCGATGCCCGTAGGAGGGGATCTCCGGCCGCTGTCGCGGTGGCGCGCATCAGATCGATCAGACGTGCTGACAGGTCCAGGTAGCGGTACTTGTAGGCGACCGCGTCGGCCGAGCGGCATGTGGCGACGAGGAGCGGGGCGAGGTCGCGAGGCAGGTCACCGCCGCTGTGCAGGCCGCGGATGAGTTCGGCGAGGAGGTCGGGCAGGGTGTGGGACAGCCGAACGTACTGAGCATTCAGCCGCAGGACGACGAGTTCCTCTACAGCGGTGCGCAACAGAGGGACGGGACGCACCGGGCCGTCGTCGGGGAACTCGTGGGCGGCGATCAGCATCCGAATCGTGGGGATCGACTGGTGGACGCGCCCGTCCAGGCGGTTGCCACCGCCGAGGAGGTGGGCGGGATCCACACCGAGCGCGCTGGTGATCGCGTCCATGATCGCGTCGCTCGGGTTGCGGCCGCCCTGCTCGATCTTCCTGATCATGCTCAGCGAGACGGCGGACGCCTGGGCCAGGTCGGCCTGTGACATGCGGCGTGCCCGGCGGATCGCGGCGATGCGCCTCCCTAGACCGCCGCTGTCACGCGCCGAACGCACTGCCGTTCCGTCCGCGCGCCAGCAGGGCGGGCAACTCGGCGATGCTGTCGATCCGCCAGTCGGCCGCGGCGCGTACCGCCGGGTCGTCGCTCCACAGATGTCCCCACGGGCCGCGCCGGATAAGGCAGGCTCGCAGCCCGAACGTCCTGGCCGGGGCGATGTCGTTGGCCGGATGGTCGCCGACGTACAGGATCTCGTCGGCGGGTGTATCGGCGAGGCGGACCACCTGCTCGAAGAACCCCAACTCGGGTTTGGCCACCCCCCACTCCTGGCTGGTGGCGATGGCGTCGGCCGGGAGATCCATGGCGCGTAGGAGATCACCCGCCCGTTTGGTCTGGTTCCCCGCGACGCACACGCGCAGCCCCATCTCCCGCAGAGCCAGCAGGCCAGGCCGGACATCGGCGTACAGGTCGCTTTCGTCGAGGTGCTCGCCCTGACCGGCCGCCTCGCGCGCTCGTCGCTCGGCGTTCAGATCGATGCCGGGCCGGGCGAGGCGCAGGGCTTCGGCGTTGTCCATACCGAGCGCGGTCACAGCGCCGACCATCGCCGAGAGGGTGTGGCGGGGGATACCGAGCCAGTCGGCCCAGGAGCCCCAGTGCCGATCGTCGCGGACCAGCGTTTCACCGATGTCGAACACCACGGCCTTCACGGTGTGAGCGTAGGACAGCCGAGGGGCGCGCGGCCTGCAATGGAGTACCTGGCGCACCCGGTGATGGCGTAAGCGTCCAGGGGGCTCTCTGGGAGGTGGGCCGCCGGCGGGCCGTTTGGGGCGGCTCGCCGGCGGGGTGGGGTGGCCGGGATCAGAAGTTCTTGGTGCGGACGTACCAGGGGGACTTGCCGGCCAGGTCCGACAGGATGTACGAGCGGGCCGTGGCGTTGCCGTTGAGCGTCATGTCCAGGAACTGGACCACCGTCGTCATGCCATCGGTCCGCTGGGAGCCGGTGATGAAGCCGGTGTGACCGGCCTGCGGGTGCTCGGCCAGCACGGCGGGCACCTGGACGAGGTCGTAGTTGGCCCGGGTGTTGTCGTAGGCGATGTCGGAGGACCCGCCGTCCATGAACAGCACGGGGGTGTGCAGCTTGTTGAGCTCCGAGCGCGAGTACCCGAACGAGCCGTCGGCGAACAGCCCGCTGTCCAGCGAGATGACGCTCTTGACCCGCGAGTCCTGGCCGGCGATCAGGGCTTCCAGTCCGCCGCAGGAGTGGCCGGCGGTGGCGACCTTGGACAGATCGAGGCGCTGGTAGAGCGGCGAGCCGCTGCGGGCGTTCTCCTGCTGGGCCCAGGTGATCGCGTCGGTCAGCAGCGACGGGATCGGGTTTCCGCTGGCCACTCCGTTGGCGGAGCCGTCGACCGACGCGGTGTCCACCACGACGAATCCGCGGGCCGCGATGAACGTCAGCGCCTGGACCACCTCGCTCCCGTCGGTGTGCGCGCAGGCGCCGTTGCCGAAGGCCAGCACGGGCATGGTGCCCGCGACGGCGGCGGGGTTCGACGGCCGGTACACGGTGTAGCGGTTGGTGCCGTAGGCCCCTTCACGGGTGACCGCGTAGTTGTTGTTGATGACGGGCCCGCCCGGCGAGGTGGGAGTGGGCGTGGGCGTCGGGGTGGGGGTGGGTGTCGGGCTGGGGTTTCCGGATCCGCTGTTCCAGGTCCACTTCTGGTTGTTGCCGCCGTGGCAGGAGTACAGCTGGATCAGGGTGCCGTTGGCGGTGCCCTGGCCG